>NZ_BATP01000022.1 GCF_000739615.1 Haloferula sp. BvORR071 | reverse complement strand
CGGCTGCTTGTCGTGTTAAGGACTGTTAAGCGGAATTGACCTGTTAGATGCCGCGATCGCGTACAAGAAAAACCCGGAGTGCAGCTCCTCCGTGTGGCGAACCACACCTGCACCCCGGGAATTAACTTCTCCTGGAAAACTGGCTTCCTCGTGTGCTGGCCTTGCGGCCCGCGCTCTCGGAACTGGTGATACTAAAGCACGGATTCGGCCGCTTGTCGTGTTAAGGACTGTTAAGCGGGAACCTCTCCGGCCTGCGTGGAAATGCGTAATCCGCCGCGCCGTGCTGGTCGCAATCCGTACAAAAGAAACCCGGAGTGCAGCTCCTCCGTGTGGCGAGCCACACCTGCACCCCGGGAATTACTTCTCCTGGAAATCTGGTTTCCCGTGGTGTGCGGGCATCGCTGCCTGCGCTCTTGGGTATGCGATGACAAAAGCAGGGAAATGCGCGCTTGTCGTGTTAAGGACTGTTAAGCGCATGCTCCCACGAACGTGGGAATTCATCCCTCGCGGCGCGGGGAAATCCGTCTCGTGTTAGGACGCTTGCTGTTGCCGACCGAATGCCATCCGAAGAATCATGGAAGAGCCACCTCCCCAGCATGACTCCACCGCTTCCCAGTCCTTTTCCTGGCGGCAGCTCGCGATGCTGGCGGGCTGCCTTGCCTTGATCCCGCTGTCTCGCTTGTTGCCGATCGATGTCTCGCAGGCGGCTGCGACTGGACTCAATCCGGACAAGATCCGTCTTGGTCTCGGGATCTTCCTTTGCATCGGCGTGCTGTGGATGATGGAGGTTCTCCCCCTCGCCGCTTCCGCGCTGCTGGTGCCGATCCTTGCGACCCTCACCGGCGCGATGGACATGAAGTCGGCGCTCTCGAACTTCAGTCATCCGCTCATCTACCTTTTCTTCGGCGGCTTCGCCTTGGCCTCCGCCATGACCGTGCAGGGCCTCGATCGCTGGATCGCGAATTGGATCATGGTCGCTGGCCGGGGTCGCTTCATGCGCGTCTCCTGGTTGGTCTTCTGCGCCACCGCCTTCCTCTCGATGTGGATGAGCAATACCGCCACCACCGCGCTGATGATCCCGTTGGTATTGGGCATCCTCCGCCAGCTGCCACCCGGCGAGGCCACCGATTGTAATTCGATGTTCCTTCTTCTCGGCACCGCCTACGCCTCCAGCGTCGGTGGCCTCGGCACGGTGGTCGGCACACCGCCGAATGGCATCGCCGCGGATCAGCTGAACATCGGCTTCCAGGAGTGGCTGCGCTTCGGCATCCCTTCGATGCTTGTTCTCCTGCCGTTGATGGTCCTTGCACTCCGCCTGACCTGCCGTCCCGTGCCAGCCACCTTTCCGCGTCCCGAGGCCATCGCCTTCGAGTGGCACGGCCGCCGCATCGCGACCCTGGTGATCTTCGGCATGGCGGGCCTGCTGTGGATCTTCGGCGAGATCATCGGCAAGCACTTTGGCATCGCCGCGGATACCGATACCCTGGTCGCCTTGCTCGCGGTTGTCGCGCTGGTGATCTCCAAGGCCGCCGGCTGGCGCGATATCGAAAGGGGCACGGAGTGGGGTGTCCTGCTGCTCTTCGGCGGCGGCTTGGCACTCAGTGCGATTCTGGACAAGACCGGTACCAGCACCTTCCTCGCGCGGCAGATCGTGGCGCTGGTACACGACTGGCCCTTGATCCTGGTTATCGGCACCTCATTGGCTTTCGTAATCCTGCTGGGTGAGTTCTCCAGCAATACCGCCACCGCCATCCTCATGGTGCCGATCTTCTACTCCATAGGCAAGGAGCTCGGCGTCGCCCCGGCGAAGCTGGTGATCCCGATCGCGATCGCCTCCTCCTGCGGCTTCATGCTGCCAGTCGCCACCCCGCCGAATGCGATCGTCTTCGCCACCGGCAAGATCCCCCAGCGCCAGATGATGAAGGCTGGCGCGCTGCTCGATTTCTTCTGCCTCGTGGCCGTGACCTTGCTGGCGTGGTGGGTCTTCTAGCAGCATGACCGGGACATGAGATTGCTGTTCTGGTTCATCGCTCTCGCTGCCTTGGTCATCGCCGTCTGGCTGATCTGGGGCGGAGCTTGGGAGCAGCGCTTCACTCTCGCCGGTGCGGTGGCATGGATCGAGGGCGCTGGCCCGTGGGCTTGGGCTGCGGGCATCGGCCTGCTGGCGGCGGACCTTGTGCTTCCTGTGCCTGGCACCGTCGTCATGTCCGCCTTGGGCTGGGTCTATGGCACCGCTTGGGGCGGCCTGATCGCCTCCGCGGGATCCATTCTTGCCGGCCTCTTCGGCTACGGCGTCGGCCGCCTGATCGGCGAGAAGGGTGCGCGGAAACTTCTGGGCGATGGTGACTTCGAAAAGGGCCAGAAGCTCTTCACCAAGGGCGGCGGCTGGATGATCGCCCTCTCCCGTGCCGTGCCGATTCTTCCGGAAGCGCTTTCCTGCACCGCCGGCCTTGTGCGCATGCCCTTCGGTCGCTTCTTGGCTTCCATGACTTGCGGCAGCCTCCCGGTCGGCTTCCTCTATGCTTGGATCGGCTCGGTTGGCCGGGATGCTCCGGCATGGGCCTTCGGCTTCAGCATCGGCGTGCCTGCGATCCTCTGGCTGCTAGCCAGCCGCTTGAAGTAGCGGGCCGGAGAAAAAGGCTGTCCCTAGGAGAAGCGGGATGTAAACTCTTACGTAGTTTCCCTCCCTTATTCATGAAAACCCTGAGCCGCCTTGCCGGATCGTCTTCGCGTCTTTCCGTCCTGCTCATCTGCAGCCTGACCGCGCCGCCGACGCAGGCTGGCAGCGAACCGCAATTCCGCATTCTCGCCGGGGCTGGTCCCGGCGGTGCGCCGCTCGTCCAGCGCCGCGACTTCATGCCGCAGCGCTTTCCCTTCTACCCGCAGGCCTTCCGCGAGGATCTGCCCGGCGGCTCCCATCCGCTTCCCGGCTCGGCCATCGCGATCGATGAACCGGGCGTCCATCTCGCGATCGGGGATCTGGATGGCGACGGCGCGGCGGACTTGGTCTGCAGCACTCTCCGCGGCGGTCCCGGTGGCGGTCCCCACATCAAGGTCTACCGCCATGGAGGCACCGCATCGGTGGCCTCGCTTACTGCACCGATACTGGAGATCCAAGTGCCCGAGGGTGGGGGCGGCGCTGGGGGCGCCACGGCACCGCGCTTCGTGGCCGTCGGCCATTTTGAAGGTGGGGAATCAGCGATCGTCACCGGAGCTGGCGCGGGTGGTGGTCCCCACATCAAGGTCTTCGGCAAGGACGGCAAGATGATGAACATCTTCGTGCCCTACGATGACTCCTTCAACAGCGGCATCCGCGTCGCCACCGGTGATGTGACCGGGGACGGCGTGGACGACATCATCACCGCGGCCGGTGCCGGTGGGGGGCCGCACGTGAAAGTCTTCGATGGTCTCAGCGAGACTGAGATCTTCTCCTTTGCTGCCTATAAGGAGGCACCGGCGGGTGGCATCTACGTCGCGGCTGGTGACCTGGATGGCGATGGCCGCGCCGAGATTATCACCGCGACCGGTGCGGGCGGTGGTCCGCATGTGAAGGTCTTCAGCGGTGCCAGCTTCGGCACCGGTGGTCCACCTACCGAGGTTTCCTATTTCCCCTTCGGCGGCCGTTCGCTCGGAGGCGTGCGCGTGGCAGTCGGAGATCTGGATGGCGATGGCCGCGCGGATCTCGCGATCGGTGGCGTGGTCAATGGCCGCCGCCGTGTGGAGGTCCTCAAGAGCAACAAGACAGGCGACCCCTATGCCAACCGTGAGATGTGGACTTGGGGAGATGACGAGACCAGCGAGGGCGACCAATTCCCGCTCGCCGTCGGCGATATCGACAAGGACGGCTTGGCGGAGTTGGCCACCGGCGGCAGCGCACCGCGCGCCTTGATCTGGTCGCCGCGCTCAAATCTCACCCTTAACACGAATGCCTTCGATCCCTCCTTCACCGGCGGTGTCCGCGTGGCCAGCGGTGATGTGAATGGTGATGGTGTCCCTGACATCGTCGTCGCTGCAGGCGCGGGCGGCGCTCCGCACGTGAAGGCCTTCGACGGTCGCACCAATCAACTGCTCCGATCCTTCCTTGCCTACGATGTCGCCTTCACCGGCGGTGTCACCGTGGCGACCGGGGATGTGAATGGCGATGGTGTGGCGGACATCGTCACTGGTGCCGCTGCGGGCGGTGGCCCGCATGTGAAGGTCTTCGACGGCAAGACTGGCGCGGAGATCCGCAGCTTCTTGGCTTATCGCGGCTTCGCAGGCGGTGTCAGCGTTGCCGCAGGTGATCTGAATGGTGATGGCCGGGCGGAGATCATTACGGGCGCGCGTGCGGGCGGTGGTCCACACGTGAAGGTCTTCGATGGTTCGACTGGGGTGGAGACCAATAGCTTCTTTGCCTTCGATCTTGGCTACACCGGCGGGGTGGAAGTGGCAGCCTTGGGCGATGGGCGTCTGCGGCCGACCTCGCCACCCTATGTGATCATTTCCAAAATGGTCGGTGGCGGTGCGGGTGGTGGCCCGCACGTGAAGGTCTTCGATGGTCTCAGCTCCGCGGATCTGGGAAGCTACTCGCCCTTCGGTGATGACTTCACCGGCGGCATCACGGTTGCCACCGGCGATGTGGATGGGGATGGCGTGCCGGAATTGCTCGCTGGCGGCTCGCCAGTCGATCTCGGGCCCACGGTTCTCGCCTTCGACCTGCAGACGCAGGTTCAGGAGTGCTGCTGCCGTTTCAGCTTGGGTGGTCGCTCGCCGGTCGGAGTACCGGGTGAAGCGCCGTCGATCGCAATCAGCGCCCGTCCCTCGCCGAACTTGGTGCTGCAGCCGGGGACCTTGACCCCGGGTGGCCTGTATCAATTCAGGGTCGTCGGCACGCCGGGCTCTTGGGTGGATTTTGAAGGCAGCGATGACCTCGTGAATTGGCTGCCCCTCAGCTCGCAGTTTATCCCCGATGGCGACCATACCCTGATCGGCACCACCACGCCGGTCGTGCAGGGCACCCGTCACTACTACCGCGCCAGCTCGAAGTAGGGAGCTTAGGGACGGCTTCCGGAAAAATTCCGGAAAAGGGATTTGACTCAATGTTGTATATGCAACATTAGTTCTCCCATGAAGCGCAATGGAACTCCGGCAGCCGGTGATGAGGTCATCACCGAATTCGCCTCCACTTGCCTGCTCATGCGCACCCGGCTGACCTCGCGGGTGCTCACCGGCGTTTATGACGACGAGCTCCGGCAGTTCGGATTGAATGCCCCGCAGTTTGCGATGCTTGTGGTCATCTACCGGATCGGCCCCGCCAGCCGCGCGGAGATCGGGCGCTACCATCACCAGGACCGCTCCACCCTGACGCGCAATCTCAAGGTTCTGATCTCGGAAGGTTGGATCGAGGAGATCGCCACCAGCGCGGGCGGTCGGGCCCGGCCGATGGTCCTGACGGCTGCGGGTCTTAGCCTGCTGCACAAGGTCCGTCCCGCATGGGAGAAAGCGCAGGAGAAAGCCAAGTCCATGCTCGGCGACAACAACGTCGCGGCCATCGAGGACATGGCCAAGCGCCTCATGAAGTCCAAGCCCGGCTGAGGCACTTTTTATTTGGGCTTAATGTTGTATATGCAACATTGGCCGAGCCTGTATCCAACTCCTCCTCTGGAGAATCCACTCATGAGCACCATCGAAACACTCACCCAAAGAAACGCTGCATTTGCCGCGAGTCGCTTTAGCCCCGGCTTGAAGATGTTGCCTTCGTTGAAGACGACGATCCTCGCTTGTGTCGATCCCCGCGTGGATCCCGGCGACCTCTTCGGTCTGGCAGCCGGAGAGGCCGCTGTAATCCGCAATATAGGCGGCCGGGTTTTTCCCTCCACGCTCCAGACCCTGGCTATGCTGGGCATGGTCGCGAAATTGAATGGTGAGGAAGTGGGTCCGGGCTGGAACCTCATCGTCTTGCATCACACGGATTGTGGGATCAACTGTCTTGCTCATTCCCCGGAGCTACTTGCCAAGCACTTCGGGGTAGAGATGTCCGGCCTGGCGGAGTTGGCCATCACCGACCCCTATCAATCCGTGGCGGTGGACGTGACTGCCCTGAAGGCGAATCCGCAACTGGCTGCCGGGATCTGCATCACCGGCATGGTTTACGACCTTGCCACGGGAAAGGTCGATGTCGTCCTGCCCAACCAAACAAAACCATGACCGCTCTCCTTTTCCTCGTGTTTGTGGCAGCGATGGCGGGGGTCGTTCTATGGCTGGTCTGGCGTGGCTTGGCACGGCGCTCCGCGATCATCGCCACTGTCTCCTTGATCACTTGGTTGGCCTATGTGGCTGTGATCGGCTATTCAGGTGTCATCCGGAATACCGAGATGCGTCCGCCCGGGGCGGTATTCTTGTTCGCTCCGGTGATGCTCTTTCTGGGGCTTCTCGCTGTCGGCACTTTGAGAGCGCCTGTCGGGCCGGCCCTTCCGCTCTCGCTCCTGCTATCCATCCAGAGCTTCCGCGTCATCGTCGAACTCTTCATTCATCAACTCTGGCACGAGGGACTTGTGCCGGCAGTGCTGACCTTCTCCGGCGCGAACGTGGATATCTACGTGGGGGCCACGGCACCACTGGTGGCTCTGATCTCGGCTCGCTCCAAGCACGGGCCGGTGATCGCAATCGTTTGGAATGTGTTGGGACTCCTCGCCCTGGCGAATGTTGTGGTTCGCGCCGTGCTGACCGCTCCGGGTCCTCTGAACCTCATCCACGCCGAGGTCCCCAACCTGATGATAGGGACCTTTCCCTTCATGTTCATACCCGGCTTTTTCGTGCCCCTCGCGGTGGCCCTTCACTTGTCCGCCATGAAGCTGGCTTTCGCCAATGCGGCCGGCGGCGCCGCCAACAAAATCTAACCGTTTGAGATCATGCAAACCACCTCAATTCCCGCCGCTTCCGATGTCAGCGGCCATCCGGGCACAGAGACGATCCCCAACGCCCGCCGCCAATCGATCTTGAAGCGAGCGCTCCTGCTTGGCCTCCTTGTTCTCGCTGCCACCGGTACCGCCAAATGGACTCACCGCTGGTGGACCATCGGGCGATTCATGGAGAGCACCGACGACGCCTATGTCGGTGGCAACGTGACCAGTATCGCGCCACAGGTTTCCGGCTTCATCGCGCGGGTTGCGGTGGAGGACAATCAGCTCGTCCACGCCGGCGACCTCCTGGTTCAACTCGATGATCGCGACTACCGCGCGGCCCTCGCAAAGGCGAACGCTGCAGTCGCCATGCAGCAGGCTGCCTTGGCGAATCTCGATGCCACGCGGCACCAGCATCTTGCCACGATTGCCCAGGCCGAGGCGGAAGTGAATGCGGCGCTGGCGGAGATCACCCGCAGCCGCGAAGATCAATCCCGCTTGCAAAGGCTCTTGTCCGCCCATGCGATTTCCGCGCAAGCGTCGCAGCAAGCCGATGCCGACTACCAGCGCGCCGAGGCTGCGGGAGCCAAGACCCGCTCCGCCTTGGAAGCGGCGCAGCGCTACCTGGAAGTTATCGCCGCGCAGAAGCTGCAGGCGGAGGCCTCCTTGGCCCAGTCCCTGGCCCAGCGGGAATCCGCACGCCTGGATCTCAGCTACGTGGAGCTCCGCGCCCCGGTGGATGGCATCGTCGGCAATCGCAGTGCCCAGGTGGGTGCCTATGCCGGCACCGGCTCGCAGCTCATCTCGCTGGTGCCCGTGCATGGCCTCTGGATCGATGCGAACTTCAAGGAGAGCCAAATTGCGGGCATGGCGCCGGGCTCGCCTGCCTCGGTTCGGATCGATTCAATCCCCGGCAAGACTTTCACCGGCAAGGTGACGAGTATCGCCCCCGCCACTGGTGCGCAGTTCAGCGTCTTGCCGCCGGAAAATGCCACCGGGAATTTCACCCGCATCGTGCAGCGCCTCGCGGTCCGCGTGGTGCTCGATGACCTGGAGGGGGCCTCATTCCAATTGCGGCCCGGCCTTTCGGTGAAGGCGGAGGTGGACACGCGTTCCAGTGGAAAGGAGGGCTCGTGAATGCGGTCGCACAAACGCCCTTCCGCTTCCGGGATGTTCTGCCCTTCGTCGTCATGTGCGTGGGCATGTTCATGGCCCTGCTGGACATCCAGATCGTCGCTTCTTCCCTGCAGGACATTGGCGGTGGTCTGTCTGCCTCACGCGACCAAATCGGCTGGGTGCAGACCGCTTATCTAATTGCGGAGATCATCACCATTCCGCTTTCCGGTTGGCTGACCCGGGTCTTCTCCACGCGCTGGTTGTTCACGATCTCGGCCACCGGCTTTACCATCACCAGTCTGCTCTGCGCCCTCGCGTGGAATATCGAGAGCATGATCGTGTTCCGGGTGCTCCAAGGCTTCCTCGGCGCATCGATGATTCCGACGGTCTTCACCTCGTCTTTCCACTATTTCCAAGGCGCGCGCCGGGTCTACTCCGCCGCGGTCATCGGCACCATCGCATCGATAGCTCCGACCTTGGGGCCGGTGATCGGCGGCTGGATCACCGATAGCTTGGACTGGCGCTGGATCTTCTACATCAATCTCATTCCCGGCGCTGCGGTTGCTATCGCTGTCCCCTTTCTTGTGAAGATCGATGAGCCGGATTTCTCGCTCATCAGGCGGGCGGACTACCTCGGGATTGCACTGATGGCCGTCTTCCTGGGCAGCCTTCAGTATGTGCTGGAAGAAGGTGCCCGCTGGAATTGGTTCGATGATGAAGCCATCACGACCTTCGCCGTGATCGCCGCGGTGACCGGTGTGCTCTTCGTGGTCCGCTGTCTGGCTTCCGCCAGCCCGGTCGTAGACCTGCGCGCCTTCGCGAACCGGAATTTCCTGCTGGGCTGTGTGCTTTCGTTCATCACGGGTGTGGGCATCTTCGCCACCGTCTATCTGACACCGCTCTTCCTGGGCTACGTCCGCGGTTATAGTGCATGGCAGACGGGACTCGCGGTCGCTTCCACCGGAGCGGCCTCGCTGGTGGGAACGGCAGCCTACATCATGCTGGCCCGCAAGTTTGATACCCGCTGGCTGATGATGTTCGGCTTGGCTCTCTTCGGCTTCGGGCTGTGGAGCTTCACCTTTATCACCCACGACTGGGGTTCATCGGAACTCTTCTGGCCGCAGGTGCTGCGCGGTTTTCCCCAGGTCTTCGCGGTGGCACCTGCCGTGAACCTCGGCTTGGGCAGTCTGCCGCCGGAGCGCCTCAAATATGCCAGCGGCTTGTTCAACATGATGCGCAATCTCGGCGGTGCGATCGGCATCGCGATCTGCGGCACGCTCCTCAACAACCGCACCAATCTCCACTTCCTGCGCTTGGCCGAGAATCTGAACTCCGGCAACACCGCCATGCAGGACATGCTTCACAAGACCGGCAATCGTTTCGCCGGCCTGCATGGTGGCGATGCCCTGCACGGTCACGCCGTGGCCCTCAAGCGGCTCTGGTCCCTGACCTTCCGCGAGGCCCAAGTCCTCAGCTTCGCGGATGCCTTCCTGGTCATCGCCATTTGCTTCGGAATCGGCGCCCTCCTGGTTCCCCTGATGCGCAAGGTCTCGCCTCCAGCCATGCCCAGCGGAGACGCTCATTGATGAACCGCGGAGCAGCTGGGTTCGGGTTTGCGATGCCGGGGCAACTCTTACCCCTCCACCGGCTCCTCCAAGTTCCGCGCTTGCGCGTGTCCGCTCACATTGTCCCCGTCGCTAGCACGCAGCGTCAGGAACATCGCCGAACTCGCTACCGTCACTCCGCCTAACAGCAGGTAGGCTTTGTGCAGTGCGGGAATGAGCTGCGCGGAATCCGAGCGATCGATCCCACCCAAGAACCAGGCCGTGACCAGCGAGGCGAAGGCAATCCCGAAGCTGATCGCGAGCTGCTGGCCCGTGCTTGCCACCGTGCTGGCGTCGCTGGCCTGGGCATCGCTGGTGTCCGCGTAGGCCAGCGAGTTCATCGCCGTGAATTGCAGCGCGGAGACGCTACCTTGCATTACGCTGAAGAGTAGGATCACCGCCACCGGCGTGCCGGGCCCGACCTGTGAGAAGGCGGCGATCATCAGGCCGATCAGCACGGTGTTGCAGAGCAGCACCCGCTTGTGGCCCCAGCGGCCCATGATCCGCTCCGTCAGTATCTTCATGCCGATGGCTGCGAGCGCCTGTGGCATGACCAGCAGACCAGCCTGCCAAGGCTGGAAACCCATGCCGAGCTGATAAAGCAGCGGCAGCAGGAAAGGCATGCCGCTGATACCGAGTCGGGTCAGGAAACCGCCGACCACCGAGACCCGGAAGGTGCGGATCCCGAACAAGTTCACCGGTAGCAAGGGGTCTGGCACCCGCCGCGCATGGCGGAAGTAGGCGCCGATCAAGACCAGCGAAAGCGCGGCCAGCCCCACGACCGGCAGCGGATCCAAGCGGTGTTCACCGAAGATCTCCAACACCCAGGAGAGCAGAGCGATCCCGCAGCCGAAGAGGATGAAGCCCCTAGTGTCCAGCGGATCGGTCGCGGAGCCGCGGTGATCCGGCATGTGCCACTTCACCAGGAAGAGTCCAAGGATTCCAATCGGGATATTGATCAGGAAGATCACCCGCCATGGCAGCCAGTGGACGATCAGGCCGCCGGTCAGCGGTCCCAGCAAGGGACCCAGCAGGGCGGGGATGATCACGAAATTCATCGCCCGCAGGATCCCCGACTTGGGAAAGGTCCGCAGCAGCGCGATCCGCCCTACCGGCATCATGAAGGCCGCCCCAACGCCCTGCAGCACCCGGGAGGCCACCAGCATCGGCAGGTTCAGCGATAGCCCGCAGGCCAGCGAGCCGAGCGTGAAAATCGCCACCGCGAAGCCGAAGACCCGCCGGGTCCCGAACTTGTCCGCCAGCCAGCCGCTCAGCGGGATTAGCACGGCGATCGCGATGGTGTAGCTGGTCAGCACCGACTTCAGCGCCAGCGGCGCCACCCCCAGGGAGGTCGCCATCGTCGGTGCGGCGGTGTTCACGATCGTCCCGTCGAGCTGTTGCATGAACAGCGCCACCGCCACCACCCAGGGCAGGTAGCGGCGGGTTTTCTCCAGAGCGGCGTCGGCGGGGGGGAGGGGGACCGGCAGTTCGCTCATGGACGCGGGCAAGAAATCACCGATTCCTGATCTTCCAAACCCTAATCCCGGGGTGGCGTTTTCGATGGGGGCACTCCAGCCCTTGTGCCTTGTCAGGAACGGCGGGGCGGGTTTCTCTCGGCCCGTGCGCTGGCTGGAGAAACTCGAACGCAAGTTGGATTGGTTGCATTTCCGTGGTCTGTTCAAGTGGCTGGCATTCTTGGGTGCGATCACCTTTGCCGCGAGCTACGCCAGGCCGCTGATTCTCTTGGATTTGGTCTTCTTCAAGGAGGCGATCTTGTCGGGCCAGGTGTGGCGGCTCTTCTCCTTCGTCCTGATCCCCTTCGGCTCGCAGCCTTTCACCCCCATGGGGGTTGTGTTCATGTTCTTCGGGGTCTCGATCGCGGTTTTGATCAATGATTCGCTCGAAGGAGCTTGGGGTAGCACTCGGATGACCCTCTACCTGCTAGCCACTTGGTTTTGCCTCGCGGCTGCCCAGTTTTTCTTCGATCTGCCGCCCGGGGTCGGCGCGATCAATGCCGGGATGATGTTCTACACCTCGGTCTTCCTCGCCTTCGCGACCCTGTTTCCCAAGGTGGAGTTCCGCCTGTTCTTCCTTCTGCCGGTGGAGGTGCGGATCCTCGGCTGGCTGGCCGGGATCCTCTTGCTGGCCAATGGCATTCTTCACCCTGAGACCCTGCTGATCACGGTGCCTGCCCTGATTCCGTATGGCTTGTGGGTGCTGCCGGGGGTGATCCAGAGCCGCAAGACTCTGGTGAATGCCGTTGCGCGCCGCCGCAAATTCACGATCTCCAAGGGCCCGGAAAGTGAGCCCTTCCACGTCTGCGAGGTCTGCCGCCGCAATGAGCGGGACCCCGCCGATCTGGAGTTCTTCGTGATGCCGGACGGCAAGGAATACTGCTCCGAGCACTTGCCGAAGCAGCCCTGAGCGGACATTTCGCGTGCGTCCCGGCATTCCCTCGCTTCCCTTGCCCTCACATGGCCTTCGATCCCACCGCCCTCCGCGCCGAGTTCCCGATTCTCGATCAATCGGTGAACGGCCGCCCGCTGGTCTATCTCGACAATGCGGCGACCTCCCAGAAGCCGAGGGCCGTGCTGGACGCCTCGCGGCACTACTACGAGGCGATCAACGCCAACATCCACCGCGGGGTGCATCATCTGGCGCGGCTGGCGACCAAGGCCCACGAGGAGGCCCGCGAGAAGATCGCCAGGCACCTGAACGCCAGCGCCCCCGAGGAAGTCATCTTCACCTCCGGCACCACCGATGGGATCAATCTGGTAGCCAGCGTGTTAGGGCGTTCGGATCAGCTCCAGGCCGGCGACGAGGTGCTGATTTCGACTCTGGAGCACCACTCGAATATCGTGCCTTGGCAAATGCTCTGCGAGCGCCGGGGAGCCGAGCTCAAGGTGATTCCCAGCCACGAGGACGGCACTCTCGACCAGGATGCCTACCGGGCACTGCTGAATGACCGGACCAAGGTGGTCGCCTTTACTTGGATTTCGAATGCCTTTGGCACCGTGAACCCGGTGCAGGAAATGGTCGCCGCGGCCAAGGCTGCGGGCGCACTGGTGCTGATCGATGCCGCGCAGGCGGCTCCCCACCTGGCGATTGATGTCCAAGCTCTTGGCGCGGATTTCCTGGCCCTCTCCGGCCACAAGGTCTACGCGCCGACCGGGATCGGCATCCTCTGGGGCCGCCGGGATGTTCTCGACAGCCTGCCGCCATGGCGCGGCGGCGGTGAGATGATCAAGGAAGTCACCTTCGCCAAGACCACCTACAACGATCTGCCCTTCAAGTATGAGGCCGGCACCCCGAACATCGAGGGTGCGATCGCGCTGGCGGCGGCCTTCGACTTCATGGAGGGCCTTGGCATGGCGGAGATCGCCGCTCACGAGAGCGGCCTGATCAGCGCCGCGGCAGAGGGGCTGTCGGCCATCCCGGGAGTGAAGCTCTACGGTCCCGCGGACCGCGCGGGCGCCCTGTCCTTTGGAATTGAAGGAGTTCACCACTACGATCTGGGCACCCTGATCGACCAGATGGGGGTGGCGGTGCGGACCGGCCACCATTGCTGCCAGCCGCTGATGGCCCGCTTCGGGATCACCGGGACGACCCGTGCTTCCTTCGCGGCCTACAACACCGCAGCGGAGGTGGAGACCCTGGTGACGGCGGTGGACAAGGCGCTGTCGATGCTTCGCTAAGCGCGATTTTCCCCGGAACTTCGGCTTTCTCTTTGGCGCGGATACGACAGAGTCGGCCGCGATGAAAGCGGCATTCGCCCTGATGCTCGGCCTCAGTGCCGTGCTCCCCCTGCAGGCGCACTACGAGGTGACCCCCTTTCCCAAGGTGGTGCAAACCGGGGTGCCGATCGTCGGCTTGATCGCCAGCGATCCTCACGCCCTTGTGGTCTATCGCGTGGAGGTGCCAGCCGGTGCCGAGCGCTTGCTGGTGACCACCAGCGGCGGCACGGGGAATATCGACGTTTTCGTCCGCAAGGGTGCCCACCCGACCTACAATGGCGCTCAGACCGACTATTCCTCGCGCTATCCGGGGACACGGCAGCAGGTCCGCATTCCCACGCCGGAGCCGGGAGTCTGGTACGTCGGCCTGCAGGCGGACGGTGGCTACTTTGGGGTGCAGTTGCTGGTACAAACGCCCGTGGCGAAGGGCGCGCTGGTTCAACCATCCTTTGATCCGCCGCCAGGGATTTATCCCGGCAGCGTCACCTGCAAAATCAAGTCCCGCACAAAGAAGAGCGTGACCCGCTTCACCACGGACGGGAACGATCCGGACTCCGGATCACCGCTCATTCCCGGCAGCGTGACCCTGACCGGCGATACCACCCTGAAGGCCCGCTCCTACGGCCAAACCGGGCCGAATGCGGGCCAGGAAGGCCCGGTTGCGGAGGCCTTTTACCAGGTTCGCCCGCCCGGCGATGTGATCGATCTGGTGAACACCAAGACCATCTCGCACCTCGCCTCTGGCAAGGGTGGACGGCATCTCTTCCGCGTCACCGTGGAGGCCGGCCAGCGGCTGGCGGTCCAGAGCGAGGGCGGCAAGGGCAAGTCGGCTCTGGCGGTCCTCTTCGGCCAAGCCCCGCCGACCGGCAAGCCGGTGAAGGGCGAGCCAACGGTCCGCGGGGCCAGCCGGGTGGTGATCCCGGAGACCCAGGCAGGGGACTACTACATCGCTCTGGATGCGACTGGCGCTTTCTCCGGCCGCTCGCTGATGGCTGCGGTCGCTGGCGACGGACCGGACCTGATGCCGTGGGCAGAAGCACTGCGCCCCTATGTGAGCGTGGAGGAATTCGACCCGCTGTCCTGCGAGGTGCAGGAGGGACTGATCGGCGAGGGCCAGCGCCGCCTGCTGCGCTACAGCACCGAGGTGCGGAACATCGGCTCGCTCGACATGGTGATGCCGGACCCGCACGACAACCCCTTCTTCGAATACCACGCCTGCCACGGGCACTACCACTTCAAGGGCTTTGCCTCGTCGCGGCTGCTGGACATGAACGACAATGAGGTGAGGACCGGCCGCAAGGTGAGCTTCTGCCTGCTGGACAGCATCCGCTGGGAGCGTGGCGCGAAGACCGCCCGCAAGTACAACTGCGGCTCGCAGGGGATCCAGGCCGGCTGGGGCGACGTCTATGACAGCGGCCTGCCAGGGCAGTGGATCGAGATCGGCGATCTGCCCGCCGGGGACTATCAGCTCGAGGTGATCGTGAATCCGGACTCGATCCTGAGCGAGTCCAACTACGACAACAACGTGGTGCGGATCCCGGTGACGATTCCGGAGGAGTGAGGGAGGCTAGAGTTGGGACGGTTCGTCTCTTGCTCCATGCCAAACACGGAGGATCTCAACTTGGTTGGAAGCTTCCACCACGCGGTAGAAGATCCGATACCATTTGCGGCAGATAATCTCCCTCACGTTGCTGCGGGAACGCCGTGGATAGGCCGGGCCGATGAAGGGGAAGGTCATCAGGACCTCCGTGGCTGCGATGATATCGCCGCCGAGGATTCGCGCTGCTTCCGGGTTGTCGGCCGCCACGAACTCGACTACCGCCGCGAGATCCGAAATCGCGAGGTCGGTCCAAACTACTTGGAAGTCCATTGGCTGAGAAGTGCTTTGACCTCCTCATGTGACCTCACCTTGCCCTCGTCGGCCTGCGCCACTCCCTCGCGCAAGGCGGCCATGAGCGCCAATTCGTCACCGATCTCCCCGAGGGAAACGGTGTCTGGCAAGCGCTGGACGGCTTGTAGGGCGAGTTCCTTGTCGGACATGTTGGAAGGATAGCAATCCTAGAGAAGCTCGCAACGATTCTGTCGTGGGGCGCTTAGTCCCACTCCGAGTAAACGAGGCGGTAGTCCGGCCCGTACCAGGCCCGCACCTTGTGCTGTTGCGAGGCGAGCCGGCTGCGCTCGGCTAGGGCGGCAGTGCTAGTGAGGGGCTCCAGCAGGAATCCCGTGGAGGCGGAGCTCACGGACAGGGAGTCCATCTTGGTCCAGCCGCCTCCATACCAGCCGCGGACGAGGAACTCATCCTTGTGCGCGGCGATCTTGTAGGCAGGGCCTTGGTGCATCTTGGGTTTTCCGGCGCGCTCCGGCAGGTCGCGGATGCGGAGGGGCTTGGGATAGCTTGAACTCTTCACCGGCTTGCCGAGCTTGGCGATGACTTGCTCCCGCGGGGTGCCTGCGAAGAGATTGGGCTTTTCGGCATGACTCTTGGCCAAGGCGACGGTGCAAGAGGGGATCAGGGGCAGGAGAGCGAGGGCGGCGAGATAACGGAGGCGGAGTGCCATGGCTTCGGCTCAAGCTGCATGGCGCGGAATCGGCGGCGATCCGGAAGTGGCGCGGGCCTTGCCACTTTTGGTGGAGTGCAGGCTTGGCAAGAAAAGGCGTTTGCGGGCTGCGGCGTCTTTTCCGCGTGCAATCCCCGGCGGGCGGGCCTTCCTTGGGGCGGGGATGAGCATCGCCGAGAAGCAGCAGGAAGTTCTGGAGGAACTGTCTTTCTTTCCAGATTGGCAGGAGCGCTACGAGTACGTGATCGGCTTGGGCCGGAAGCTGGCAGCGATGCCGGAGGAGTCGAAGACCGCCGACAGGCTGATCAAGGGCTGCCAATCCCAGGTCTGGCTGGATGCGAAGCTTGAGGACGGCAAGGTCCAGTACCTGGCGGACTCGGATTCGGTGATCACCAAAGGCATGATCGCGCTTTTCGTGCGGGTGCTGGATGGCGGGACACCCGATGAGATCCTTTCGGCGGACATGACCTTCATCGACAAGACCGGCCTGAAGGAGCACCTCGCGCCGACCCGGGCGAATGCGCTGAACCTGATGGCGACGCAGATGAAGCAGCGCGCGCTGGAGTTCAGCGCGAGCTGATTCTGATTTGTAGGGGCAGGGCCTTACGCGGACTTGCGTGGGGATGCTAGAGCGACTATCCGGAGCGCGGTATGCTTGCGTCGCTCCTTGAATTCCACTGGCTCCATGATCCCCAGGCTTGGGGCGCGCTGCTGACTTTGTCGCTGTTGGAGATCGTGCTGGGGATCGACAACATCGTGTTCATTTCGATCCTGGTGGACCGGCTGCCGGAGGAGAAGCGCAAGCAGGGGCGCTTGCTGGGGCTGGGCTTGGCGATGCTTGCGCGCTTTGCCTTGTTGCTCTCGATCAACTGGATCATGGGACTTCAGAAGCCCATCTGGGAATTCTCCATTCACCCCACCCTCTGGGACATGATGCCTTCGGCGGCGGAGCATCAGGGGAAGCTCGGGGTCTCATGGAAAGACCTGATCCTGATTCTGGGGGGCGGCTTCCTGATCTACAAGTCAACCAAGGAGATCCACGGGAAGATCGAAGGGCATGAGGATATTCCGGGTGGTGGCTCAGGCAGGAGTGCCTTTGGGGCGATTCTCCTTCAGATCGTGATTGTAGACATCGTGTTCTCGCTCGATTCCGTGATCACGGCGGTGGGCATGGTGAATGATCCCACCAAGGTCTCGCTGATGATGGTGGCGGTGGTGATCTCCATCGCGGTGATGATGCTGGCCTCGGGAGCGATCGGCGCTTTCGTCTCGAAGCATCCGTCGATCAAAATGCTGGCCCTGTCCTTCCTGATTTTGATCGGGACCGCACTGGTCGCGGAGGGCATGCACTTCCACTTCCCGAAGGGTTATATCTACTTCTCGATGGCTTTCTCGCTGGCGGTGGAGCTGCTGAATCTGAAGCTGCGGTCGAAGGCGAAGCGGGTTTCCTCGGGGGATTTGGGGTGAGGTCGGCAGTTGGGGACCATTCGTCCGCACACGGCGTGTGCGGACTACTTTGCTTCAATTGGGAAATCTGTAGGTAATTCTACGACCATTTGGCCTTGCCCCTGGGTGTGGGTTGCTGGGCATGATCGGGGCATGGCTGGAGGAAGTCTGTTCGCACTGCTGGATGATATCGCGTCACTGCTGGATGACGTGTCGGTGATGACGAAGACCGCTGCCTCGAAGACGGCAGGGGTACTCGGGGATGACTTGGCCTTGAATGCCCAGCAGGTGAGCGGGGTGGTGGCGAAGCGCGAGCTGCCGGTGGTGTGGTCTGTGGCGAAGGGCTCGTTTATCAACAAGCTGATCCTGGTGCCGGCGGCGCTGGTGATCAGCAAATTCGCGCCGTGGCTGGTGACGCCTCTGCTGATGCTGGGTGGTCTCTACCTTTGTTATGAGGGGGTGGAGAAGCTGGTGCACCAGTTCCTCCATCGTCATGAGAAGAAGACAACCGAGGACGTGACGGTGGAGCTCAAGGCCCCCGGGGAGGAGCTGGATGAGAAGGCGAAGATCAAGGGGGCGATCCGCACCGACTTCGTGCTATCGGCGGAGATCATCGTGATCAGCCTGGGTGTGGTGGCGAAGGAGACGCTGGAGAAGCAGGCGATGACTTTGTCAGCCATCGGGGTGATCATGACTGTGGGTGTCTACGGCCTGGTGGCTGGCATCGTGAAGCTGGATGACCTGGGGCTTTATCTGAGCCAACGGGCAACGGCGGCGGCACAGGCTTGTGGTCGCGCGATCCTGTGGTTCGCGCCGTTCCTGATGAAGTTTTTGTCGGTCGCGGGGACGGTGGCGATGTTCTTGGTGGGCGGTGGGATTTTGACGCACGGGATCGACCCGGTGCATCATTGGCTCGAGCACATGTCGGAGGGCGGTGGCTTCGTCTGGAAGGTGATTCCGCTTTTGCTGGACGGGATCTTCGGGGTGCTGGCGGGTGCGGTGGTGCTTTTGTTGATGACGGGGATCGCGAAGTTGCGCGGGAAGAAGGCTGCGCATTGATGAGATCGTCTCCGGAGTTCCGGGGACCTTGCTTAAGTATTGCGTTTCCCTGCATGAGGCGTCCTTACAGGACGCGATCTGTTCAGGGTGCCTACCCGGCACTTCGTTCCTCGTGCCGGGCTGGTATGAGTCGTCCCTTTGGGACGGGGAGGGATAATGCGACAGCTTCCCTGGGGCACTTGGCTTCCGAGCGCCACCAGAACTGCTTCGTCCGCACAGGGGACTGTGCGGACTACTTCAAGTCGCCGGGGCGAGGCGCTGGAGGAGGCGGCCGAGAATGAAAGCGACCACAGGGATCACGAGCATGGCCACGAGGTGGGGCAAGTCCCGGAGACCAAGGGTTGGCATCGTGGCATTAAGCCCCATGACGATCGGCGTGGCGGCGATGAGGTCCACCAATGGAATGCCCGCCAGCAGTGCGGAGACGTAGCGTGGAATCGGCTTCTTGAATCGGGTGAGGCAGAGTGTGAGCCAGATTCCGAACGGAATCATTCCGATCAAGGACGGGATCAGATCTTCGCTCAGAAAGGCAGCGGACATCGCCACGAAGGGAACGAGCAGCATGATCCGCGAGATCGTCTGAGGCGCCCGTGGCGGATCTTCCATGCCTTCGTAGCGGGCCGATAGCGAGAGCCCGACGATGTAGGAGAAAAGGCCGACCCCAAGCATTGCAGGGATCTTCAATTTATCCAGCGCGAGCGACTGTGACGCATAGCCGATCGTTTGGAGGTAATCGAGGCTCAACCACCAGACGAAGTAGCCGAGGAAGTAGAGACCGACGCGGCATAAACCCATCGGGATGACCGCCCATACCGCACGCTTGTGGAAGTAAGTATAGATCGCGATCAGCAGACAGATCAGGACAGCGGTGCAACCGCAGAGCAGATGCAGATAGAAGCCGAGCGAGACGCCTCCGATCGCAAGGATCAGAGAGAAGGTCAGATAGCTTCCCGGTTTGAAAAGCCCTGAGGGCAGAGCGCGTTCGGGACGCTTTTCTGCATCCCAGCGGCGGTCAAACCAGTCATTCGCGAGATTGCCCGCAAAGTAGAGCATCAAGCCGCTGAGGGCGGCGAGGCCTGCTTTGCCCCAATCCATGTTCGCCGGGTTCCAGAATTCGGCGACTTGGATCCAACCGACCATGAAGCCCAAGAATACATTACTCACCACGCTGGGCGCATTGGCAATGCGCAGGGTGGCCAACAGGGCGCGGACTTTTCCCGGGCGGCTCATATTGGATTAACTCAAGCTCCGGCGAGGACCCAGCGGTATTCGCCGGCGATCTGTTCTTCCACCGGACGTTGCAAGGTACCGGGAAGCACGCCCCAGGTGTAGGTCTCGATCTCCCAGTGCTGGCAGAGGCCGGGGATCTCTTGGGCGAGGCGCAGGGCATCAAGCGAGAGTTGGCGGGTGCTCTTGAGCGGCTCCGCGGGCTCGGCATCGAGCGGGATGTGGAAGTGGACGCGCCATTGCTCGGCGTCCCTGCCATCCGCGGTGTCGAGTGAGGCGAGGCCTTCGGGAAGATCTGGGTAGCGATCAATGCGGCCGTCTGGATGTCGGGCCAGGACTTGGTGGAGAAAGGTGGGTTCCTGGAACTTGCTCACGGCTTCCACGGCCTCCGGGATGCGCGGGTCGAGCGCAAGAGCGGCGGAAAGGTGGATCTTCGAGATGCGCAGGGCCTCGCCGCGCAGGGCGGCCAGGGACTCGCGGGCATTCTCATACTGAAGCGCGAAGTGGCAGCAGTCGTAATTGATGCCGATGCGGCGCTTGATGAGGTCGTGGTCGGGAGCGTCGTCGAGCAGGCGGTCGAAGAATCGCAAGGTCTCGACGCTGTTTTCGAAATGTCCAAGAGGCTCAGGCTCCATGCCGAGGTGGAGGTCGCGGTCGGAGACCTCGCTGAGGGCCTCGACGAAGGTGGCCAGCTCGATGAGCTGCTTGCGGATCACTTCCTCGTCGGCATTGAATTCCTTGAAGGAGCCGGGGAGGGTGGAGACGGAGCCCTCAATGCCATGGGGGACCAGCTCGGAGATGATGGTGAAAAGCTCCTTGGTGTATTCCTGTCGCGCG
The DNA here is from genome assembly GCF_000739615.1 of Haloferula sp. BvORR071. Classification (GTDB taxonomy): domain Bacteria; phylum Verrucomicrobiota; class Verrucomicrobiia; order Verrucomicrobiales; family Akkermansiaceae; genus Haloferula. Next base: position 374,319 of record NZ_BATP01000022.1, on the reverse strand, counting down.
GGATCGGTCCAGTCGGGGCGGAAGACATTGCGCTTCACGGTGCTGCCGGCGCGGAAGTCACCGTAAGGGAAGCCATTGATGGTGAAAACGTAGGCGTTCTTGGCGGCGAGCCAGTCCTTGAACTCGGGCAGGGTATCGCCTCGGAGTAGCTCGGAGGCGGCCTTGGCGGAGAGGCGCAGGCCGATGGCGAAGGCCTCATCCGGCACGACCAGGTCGCGGACCTTCAGGGCGTGGGTCGAAATCGCCTGGAAGGTGCTGCTCCAGTCCTCGGCGGGGTGGATATTCGTGCAGTAGGCGAGGTGGCCGTGGGCGAAACGCATGGGGGGAGGATGGTGGATTTTGGAGAGCGCGCAAGGGCGGGAAATCAAGTAGCGGAACGGCTGCGCCGTTCCGCTACGAGGGCCGGGCCTGCGCTACTAGGGTGATGATCTGCGCTTCCTCGTCGACCGGGACTTCGGGGTCGAAGTCGGCGAGGGCGTGGAGGGGCTCGAAGCCCGCCTTCATGAGTAGGCCGTGGAGCTGTCGGGCGGTGAACCAGCGCAGGGTCTGCTTGGAGAGGTGCTCGGCCTCCACCTGGCCGTCCTTGTCGACGATACGGTAGCGGTGCTCGCGTTCGAGGATGCGCTCCTTGCGCTGGAGTCGGTGGCGGGTTTCGAGGACACCGCTGCGGCCTTCGGTCCACGGGATACGATGATCCTCGTACCACTGATCTTCGGGCAGCTCCTTGTGCAGCTCGGCGAAGGGGATGAAGACGCTGATGTAGATGACGCCGCCGGGTGCCAGCAGCTTGTGGAAGTGGGCGAGTGCGGCAGCCGGATCGCTTGCGAGCTGTAGGGTGAAGGCGGGCAGGAGCAGGGAGGCGTAGCGGGTACCCGGGTCGAAGTTCATCATGTCGCCCTCGTGGAGCACGGGGGCGAGGGAGAGATCTGACGCGGCCTTGCGGCAGAGCTCGAGCATGTCGGGGGAGAGTTCGAGACCCTCGACTTGGTGGCCCTTGGTGAGAAGCGGGAGCAGCAGGCGGCCGGAGCCACAGCCGACTTCCAGCGAGAGACCGGGATGCTCGTGGAGGACTTGCTCCATGAAGGGCAGCTCGGCGGCCTCGCCTTCCTCCGCCCAGAAGGCGTCGTAGAGTAGGGCTTCGAGGGAAGTGTAGGCGCTCATGGGCTGAGGGTGGTTTGGTGTGGCGGGATGGGCGAGTCTGAATGGCGGTGGTTTGGGTTTGGATGAGTGTCCAATTCAGCTGTTGCCCACTGGGTGCGCCGACTTTGGTCGGCCAGAAGGACCAGCAATATCCGTGTGAAGAAGCCGTCCGGCCACAACTTGCCGACTAAAGTCGGCGCACCCAGTGGGCACCCGGTGTGCTGACACGTTGGGGTGGGAGGATTCTCCATCCCGGTGGTTTATACTGCCATGATGAAGCTCCTCACCCTCGCTGCCTGGGCACTGGCTGGCGGCGCGATGGCCGCCGATCCGGCGACCTTTCGCAATCCGATCAATCCCTCGGCCGATCCGTGGCTGGGATATTTCGAGGGCCAATATCATCTCAGTACAACGCAGGGTGACCGGGTGCGGATGTGGAGCGCGAAGACGATCGGCGGTCTGAAGGATGCGAAGCCGGTGACGGTGTGGGAGAAGGGAATCGGCGTCTGGGCTGCGGAGTTCCACCAATTGCCGACGCGTCTCGGGCCGAAGTGGTACTGCTACTTCACCAAGACGGATGGCGAGGATGTGAAGCACCGGATGTTCGTGGCGGAGAGCAAAACGAAGAGCATCCTGGGGCCCTACGGCGAAGCGAAGCAGATCAAGACCGATCCCAAGGATGAGTTTTATGCCATCGACGGGACCGTCTTTGAGAACGCGGGGAAATATTACTTCATGTGGGCGGGCCATCCGGGACACCGCTTGTTCATCTCGCGGATGAAGGATCCTTTCACGCTGGAGGGCGAGCGGGTGATGATCCCGGCCTCCGGCTTCGGCTGCGAGGAAGTAAGAGAAGGTCCGTACGTGCTGAAGCACGGCAAGCGCTTGTTCCTGACCTACTCCGCTTGCGATACCGGCAAGCCGGACTACAAGGTGGGCTACCTGTGGATGCCAGATGACAAGGATCCGCTGAAGCCGGCCTCATGGACGCAGGAGGAAAACCCGCTGCTGGAGCGCAATGACGCCGCGAATGTCTTCGGGCCCGGGCACCACAGCTTCTTCAAGTCGCCGGACGGAAAGGATGATTGGATCGCCTATCACGGGAAGACTTCCAAGGAATACACCTACCGCGGCCGGAGCACCCGGGTGCAGAAGCTGGAGTGGGACAAGGATGGCTTTCCGATGAAGGTAGTGCCGCTGGCGCTGGAGAAGGAGATTCCGGTGCCGTCCGGGGAGAAGTAGGCAAGGTGGCTTACCACAGATCCTCCACCCGCTGCTCGGCCTCAGCTTCCGAGTAAGCGCGTGCGACCGCTTCGGCGATGAGCTTCCTCGCTTCCCGGCCCTTGTCGGTGGCGGGCTTGGCAAGCTCATCGAAGCCTTTGCCGAAGATCGCGTTCCACAGTTCCTCGGAGGATTGGCCGGGGAGCTTCGCTAGGTAGTCGCTGAGCTGGGCCTTCATCGCCGGGATGTCGGGCTTCTCCTTCAACCCGAGTTCTTTCTTCGCCTCCAAGACAATCTCCTTCCACTGCGCCTGGTCCTCGGCAGACAGATCTTTCCAAGGGTCCACATAGATCCGGAGCAGGCTTCGCAAGTAGCCGGACTTGGCAGCCAGTACTTCCTTGAGCTTTTCGGGAGTGGCTTGGCCACTATCCACCTCCGCAACGATCGGTTGAAAAACCAGCAGGGGGGCGGCTTGGGCCAGAGGCTTGAGATCGAACTCCTTGGCTCCCTCGGTACTCCAATCACGGCGGATTTCCACGACGGCTTCGCGTCCGAGGTCCATCTCCAGGGAGGAAATGATGAGTTCATGCTTCTCTCCCTTCTTACTCATGATCTCCTGCTTGGTCATCATCCCGGTCTTGCGGCTCACGCTGATCTTGCCGGATCCGGTGGTGTGGAAGACCACCTCCTGCTCGTCGACATCCACGGCGGTGGAGCCCATCACATCGAAACCCCACGGCGGCAGTGCGGCGTCGTACACCTGTAATCCTGCGTTCAAGCCGTCTTCGGCCAGCAGGAGCCGTGGCATGAATGCAAGGGTGAGCGGCGGCTTGGCATCGCCGCTCAGGTCCAATTGGCGGGACAGCTCTGTGAACCGCTGCACGATTTTGCCGATCTTTGTGTCCACCCAAAGCTGGCCATCGCTTTCGAGAAAGGCGGATTCGTCCAGGTTCCAGCAGCGCGCACCAAAGGGCTTGTCATCCGCGACGCCTTGGAGTTGCAGCACCGCATCTCCAGCTCGGTCCCAAGCCAGAGTGGCGGTGAGACTACTCCGCTTTCCCCGGGCCTCGTAACCGGCCTTGAAGCCCGAGTGCTTGGCGTAGGTGGCGGAGAGTTGTTCCTTCCACTCCTGAGGGCTGCGCTTCGTTTCGGCTTCTTCCGCGCGACAAAGGCAGATCAGGGCCACCAGAGGGAGGGTCCGGGGGTACATGGCTCTCCCCTTGTAGCGGGAAATTCCAGACGCAGCAATCATTTGTCATGGACGCGACGTTCTGGTGTGGAAAGCGTGGGACAGGAAAAGCACATTCCACGGTTTTCGGGAAAGGCGGGGAGTCAAAGAGGGAGAGGGGCGAGATTGATATCCGGATCGGAGCTGACCAGATTCCGCGGTCATGTGGAAATGGACACCGATGCAAACTCTCGGACTTGGGCTCATGCTGCTGTCCATCGCAGGCATGGCGGCAGTGATGGCGAGTTCCTTGTTCCCGTATGGCGAAGGCCCAGCACCGGAGAGCCATAGCTGGCTGGTGAAGTTCCACTCGGTGCCGACCTTCGGGGGCGGGTCTTACACCTTCATTGAGCTGCCGGCGTGGCTTCCTTGGCTCAGCATGGCGGTCGCGATTTCCGGCGTCTTGATTTGGTCAAGGGCGAAGCCGAAGAGAGGCAAGCGTTGAGTATCTGCTCTACGCTGGCATGACAGAAAAAATCACCTAACAAAATCCCGCGCGGCCTGTCTTTTTCGGCATGCCCGGTTCGTCTCCTTATCGGACGCTCGTTTCCAGCTTCCGATTCCACTCCACAATACCATGAACAGCCAGATATTCGTCAACTTGCCCGTCGCCAACCTGCCCAAGTCCCGTGCCTTCTTCGAAGCGCTGGGCTACTCCTGCAACGAACAGTTCAGCGACGACACCGCCGCCTGCGTGGTGATCAGCGAGCACATCCACGTGATGCTGCTCACCCATCCCAAGATCCGTGACTTCATCCCGAAGGAGATCGAGATTTGCGATGCCACGAAGGCTGTCGAGGTGCTGATCTGCCTGAGCTGCGAGAGCCGGGACGAGGTCGAGTCCCTCGTCCGCAAGGCGGTGGCCGCCGGTGGCTGCACCTATGCCGAGCCGAAGGACTACGGCTTCATGCTGCAGCACAGCTTCCAGGACCTGGACGGCCACCGCTGGGAGCTGGTCCACATGAGCGGCATGCCGTCCTGATCCACCTCAGCACCCCTGCTCATTGATTCTGCCTTTCACGCCGACTGCCCGGCGAAGAAGACCTCCATGCGGTGCTGCATGTCCTCGTAGAAGCGCTTCTTGATCGCTTCCAGCGCGGCGAGTTTTTCCGGGCCGGCGTGGCGGGCTTCCTCCTGCTCCAGACGGATTTTCTCGGCGAAGGACTTCTCCATGTGGATCAGGGAATCGAGAAACTCCTGTGCGGCACGGGAATGTTCGACTCCATCGACCAGCGCGTTCTCGAGGCGCTTGTTGCGAGTGACGGCGAAGAGATTGCCGGCGGCGACCTTTTCCATGTAGCGCTGGTGGCTGGTGCGGAAGGCCTTGTGCTCGGCATCGTAGGTGATCTCGTCGCGGTCGAGCAGGGTGTCGTAGGGGCCCGGCTTGGTGAAGAACTTCACGACCAGCGGGATGGTATCCACCAGCATGAAGAGCAGGGTCAGGACGATGTAGGTGGAGAATGCGAACATACCGGCCTCGCTGCCGGCCTTGAAGATACCGTGCAGGGCGAGGGTCTGGGTCAGGATGTCCTTGCGCGGTTCGGCTTGGATCGCCTCGATACGGGCGCGCTCGTCAGCAGCCACGGTGGCGAGTTCGTCCTGGGCGCGCTTGAGCTCGGCGAGGCGGATGTTGACCTGTTGGTCGATTGAGGCTCGGAGGGTGTTCTGCTGCTCGGTGAAGGAGTCGGCCTGGCTTTCCTCGACCTTGCGCTTGAGGGCATTCACGCGATTTTCCTCGGCCTTGTTGGCGGCGGCGATTTCGGCGAGCTTGGTCTGGAAGGAAGCGATCGCACCCTTTTCCGCTTGGCGGACCTGGGTTTGGAGCGTGGCCTTCTCGCTGGTGAGGTGTTCCAGCAGACCGCCGATGCGCTGTGACTCCGTACGGCGTGGTTCGAGCTGATCAGCACGGATCGAGCGGGCGCGGGGGCCTTCGCCACGGATGCCGGAGCGCTGGCCATTCAGCTCGCGCTCGAATTCCGCCTGCCAGAAGCCGAGCTCTTCCTGAAGCTTGGCATACTGCGGGGTGAGTTCGTCGGACTGCTTGTTGACGTTGTCGAGGCGGTCGCGGAAGGGCTTGGTGGCCTCGTCGGTGGCGGCCTTGAGTTCGGCCTGCTGCTCCGGGGTCAGGCCGGGGATCGCGGCCTGCGCGTCCTCGCGTTCCTGGATGATGAACTTGGCTTGGAAGGTTTCCTTGCGCTTCTCGCGCTGGGTCTCGATCGCTTCCTCAAGCTTGGTGATCTCGCCGCGGGCGGCGTCCTTGGTCACGGTGAACTTGTCACGCTCGGCGGCGATTTCCTTCGAGCGGTCTTCCTCGACGACGGTCTGGATGGTGTCGCGGAAGAGTAGCAAAACCAGCGGGTGGGCGATGGTCAGGCCCATGAGGATCGCAACCACGAGGCGCAGGGAGAACTGCGAGAGCTTCCGCCACCAAGGGAGGAAGGGGCGGTAGCCGGCCAGCAGGGCGCGGTCGATGGTCAGGATGATGAAGGCCCAGACCGCGGCGACTCCGTAGATGACCTTCGGATTCTCCGTGAGGGTCGAGAGCGCGTAGGAGCAGGCGATGAATGCGAAGGCGCAGGGCACCAGCACGGTCGCGCCGAAGGCGACATACTTGCGCTGTTCCCAATTCGGGCATTGCTCGAGGGTCTCGGTGCCTGCCCCGGAGAGCCAGAAGAAGAGGCGCTTGAAGGGATTGGTATTGTTCATAGCGGGCGAACGGAACGGGGAGGTGGGATCAAAACCGATTTTCCGCCAAAAACGAGGCGGCGGGGAATATTTATGCGGAAACGCTGGAAAAACCGCATTTCTCTCAGGGGGTTTCATGAAAATCCGGTGAATGTTACTCGCTCAGCTCCAGTTTGATCAGCCGCTGGTTGCCGGAGTCGAAGACCACCGCGTGATCACCGCGGGCGGCGATGGTGGTGGGGCGGTCGAGCTGCGAGAGGCTGGTTCCGGCTTGGTCGGGTGTTCCGAAGCTGCCGAGGAGCTTGCGGCTGGCGGCGTCGAAGCAGAGGACCCGGTGGCGAGTGCTATCGGAGACCCAGAGACGGCCGGAGTCCGCAGTAGCGTGGATGCTTTCCCCGAAATGGTCGGCGGGGCTATCGCCCCAAGAGTTCCAGCGCGCGGTTTCGCGGAAGCCGGAATCCTGCGGAGTGAAGCGGACGATGCTGTTTGCCGTAGCGGCTAGGATTTCGTTGCCGTGGTAAGTCAGGCTGGTGAGGGTGGTGATACCGGGGAGTTCGGAGGGGCCGCCATCGCCTTCGTATTTTCCCTCGCTGTTGATGAGGAGCAGGCGGCCGGTGCCCTTGTCGTCCGTGACTAGCAGGGCGGGCCGGTCCTTTGCGGTGGTCAGGGTGCAGGCGATGGCGTCCCTAGGTAGAGGAATGTCTTCCGAGAGGGAGGCCGGGCCATCGCCCTTGCCATAATAGAGGGAGGGCTTTCCCCAGCGGATGCCCGGGGCGGCGATGTTCCCGCCGGGAAGTCCGATCGCTCCCGCGAAGCCGGGCGATTGCGGCGGTGGCACGCTGTGGCGCAGCGGGGTATCCGGCGCGTCGCTCCATTCCCAGAAGCCGCTGTAGAACCAGATGCGCCCGCTGCCATCCATCGCAAGCGCGCTACAGGTGGGCACCGCGCCGATCCGGCGCAGGATGCTGAAGCGCCGGGCGGCAGGCTGCCACTCCAGCAGATGGAGGATGCCCTCCGAGCCGGACGCGGCGAAGAGCTGACCGCGCACTTGGGCAAGGCCGCGGGCGTCGTTGAGCTCGTGATTGCCGGGGACGTAGCCGATGAATGAGCCCGAGGCACCGCCAAGAACCACGCCGGGATCGGGCTGCAATTGGGCATCGAAGCGGCGCAGGGTCCCGTGCCATGCCGAGCCGAACCATGCGCCGGCTAGCCACTGGGCGCGGTCGCCGGGGCTGGGCCAAGGGCCACGGCGGTCTGCTGGAGCGAATGAATCGACTCTCCGGATCTCGCCATTGGACGAGACATAGATCCCGTCGTCCGGTCCAATCGCAATGTCGGTGACATTGTCATCGAGCGTGGCGACCGGCTTGGTTTCTCCGGCGGAATTGACGAGGAATACGGACTTGTCGAGGGCGGCGGCGAACCAGCCTTCGTGATGGTTGGCGGACAGGCGATTGGCTTCTACCGATAGAGGCTGTGGAGCAGTGCCGGATGCCGCATCGTTCGCCAAGAGGTAGAGTTTTCTGCCGACCTTGATCAGTAAGCCAACGGGACCTTGGGCGATCTGGTCGCGTTCATTCGCAGCCCCGCCGGGTGGCAGGGGATAGGAGGCTAGCAGACGCCCGTCTGCGGCATAGCGATTGAGCTGGCCGTCGCCGGCACGGTCCCAGAGCGAGCCGCTGGCATCGTAAACCACGCCCATGCCGCTGGCGGGCTTTGCCGCGAAGCGCACGAGTGCAGCGCCCTGCTCGCCGGAATTACCCAGCACGCCGCTGCAGTGCAAAGTCTCCGCGGCGAGGGGAGACAGGAGGGTGATGAAGATTGCGAGGGCTTTCATGGTTCGAAGCGGATCTCGCCCCACTGGTCCGGGCTGAGCATGATCTCGCCGGGTACATCGTTCACCAGGCCGGTGGCGCGGTTGGCGTGGTAGTTGCGGAAGGTATTGATGCTGCCCGCGGGGTCGCCGTAGATCACGCCGAAGTCGCCGCGGAGGATGAGGCCAGTGGGGTTGCTGAGGCCGAGGTCGGCGAGCGGCACGCTGAGCTTGAGTTTATAGCCATCGCCACCGCGCTGGACTTCGATCTTGGCGAAATCGAGACGGCGCACGGAGTCGACCTTCTCGCTCCGCCATGGGCTCTGGAAGTTCACGGCCTCCGTCGCCGGGGCGCCGGGCAGGCGGTGGCGGTAGAGCACGGCGAGATTTTCATCCCCCATAGGTGCGATCAGGAGGCGGAGGTCGCCGGGTGCCGGGCCGCTGCGTTTTGGGTCCGCCGCTGGATTGGTGCCGAGCTGGAAGTCGATGCTATCTCCAGTCTTGAAAAGCGCCTGCCAGTCCTTGCCCTGGTTGATCCAGGGAGAGGAATCGGCGACTTCATACTGGAGGTATAGTAGCGTACCGTCTTGGGAAGCTTTCACGGTCACCGGGAATTGGCCCTCGCGCTCCCATTTCGCGGCGATGATGTTGGGATCTTTGCCGCGGGAAATCTTCACGGTGGCGGGTTCGCTGCTGTCGGCGACCTTGCGCGCTTGGTTTCTCGCCGCCGCGAGTGCCTGCGGCCCGCTGACGCTGATCTTGCCCGCGGCGCGTTGGGTTTGGTTCAGGCCTTCCACCCGATAGATGCGGTAGGCGATGCCGCCGCCCTGGAAGTAGTAGCAGCCATCATTGGCCTTCCCGAAGGTGCCGCCGAAGCACTCGCCGCCGAGGATGCCGACGCCGGTGGCTTGTGCATTGTTCATCATCCGGACATCCGGGAACATCTCGTCGAGGTAGAGTCCGTCGCTGCTCATCACGAAGGCGCGGCCATGGTTGCCGTTGATGAGCATGACGTCCGACTTGTCATCGAGCGGGGCCATGCCGCTGTAGAAGAGCGAACCTTGCAGCTCGCCGGTGGAGGGTAGAGGGGCCTTGTGCGAGCCGTGGACGTTGCTCCAGCGGTTCGGGTAGCTCCAGCGCAGGCTGCCATCCGGGGCGAAGCAGCGCATGGAGGGATCGGAATTCACCACCATGTTGCCGGCGCTGTCGGTGATGCTCTCGACCATCGTGCTGCCGGGCAGATCGATAGGGACCGCGGCGCGCACGGCATCGTTCAGCGCGGGGTAGCGCGGGGCATCGCCGGGCCACCAGCCATCCGGCTTGAGCGTGACCATCACCGGCTTGCCCTCGCGTTCCGCGGGCACGCGCAAGGTCAGGTCGTGGAAGTCATGACTCCAGCCTGCACCGGCGAAGTTGCTGGCGGCGGTGGCGAACTCGATTTCCTCCGCTTCCATCGTCTCGTTACCGTTGCGGTCCACCCAAAGCATACCGTAGCCATGGTTAGGTTTACCGTCGTCGATGCTGCCATTCTGGCTGCCGCCGTAGGGGACATTGGGATAGTCGCGGTGGAAGGCATCGATGAAGGCCTGAGGCGGCCGCCAGTCGTTGTCGTAGGAGAACTGGTGCGCGGAGGAGATGCAGGCGCGTGGATGGAGCGTGCCGTCGTCGAGCAGCTCTTGAATCCAAGTCGCCTTGCCGGAGCTGAGGATGAAGGTGCGGCCACCCTGCCGGTAGAAACTATGGCGGCGGCCGCTCTTGCCGCCGAGAATGGAGGTGGGAGTTGCGGTGTGCGCCGCGAAGTCGAGTTTCCAGAGAGCACCTTGACCGATCCAGCGGGTTGGATCGAGCGGGTCGAAGCCCGCGCCTTGTGCCCCGTAGTTGGTCGGGCCGAAGTACTGCTGCACCACAGCGCCGTTCGCGATGTCGAAGGCGGCGAGCCGCTTCGGTTGCCAGCGGTCGCGCTCCGTGATCCAGAGCTTGCCGTCGAGCGCGACGAGGCCAGCGGGGTTTTGGAGTTTCAGCGGATCGTAGGGCCCCGGCTCGATTCCGCCCGGTTTGCCGATGAGCTGCGAGCGCTGTCTCAATGCACCGAAGATCTGCACGACGTTCGCCTCGCGGTCGCTGACGAAAAAGGTGCTATCTTCCGCTGCGACCAAGCCGCTCGGCTTGCCGCCGATCTTGGTGATGGCGGAAAGCTTGCCGGACTTGGGATCGATCCGCGAGAGCTGGCCCTTTGCAATGGTGAACAGGGATTCCCCGAAGGACGCGAGAGCCTCGGGTGCCTCAAGGGGAAACTCGCGCTCGAGCTTCGCGGTCGTGGGCGAGACGATCCGCAGCTTTCCGGTGCCGCGATCAGCGAGGAAGAGTTGCCCGCCGGCGAGTGCCATGCCCGCGAGTGAGAAGTCCGCAGCGGATTTCCAGTTGGAGCCTGGCCCTGCCTCATACTTCCACAGCGTGGCGTGCCTTTGTTTGTCCGCGAAGTCCGCGACAACTCCCGTCTTCAGGTCGATACGCATCAGGCTGACCGTGCGGGTCTCCTTCCAATCCGCCTTTGATCGATCGATATGCTCACCCCATGCGAGTCCATCGTGAGCGGCGTAGAGGTAGTTCTCATCCGCTGCGAGGGCGATCGCACCCAAGCCATGGCCATGCGGTGGATTGAAGCCGCGGATGAAGCTGCCGTCCGCGGCCAGTTCGACGATCTCGTATCCGCCTTCTGCCACCGGCGAACCGAAGAAGAGCGATGAACCGTTGGTCGCTGCCGCTTGGAAGGTGCCGTGGTTCGAGCCCGGGCCATCGCAGAAATCCATGGCATGCACCGGCTTCAGGCCGGGATGTGAAATGGCGCGCCAGCGGTATTCACCGGGTGCGGCGACGTTGCCATTTTCATCGAGGCCATCCCAGACGATGCGGTGCGGGCCCTTGGAAAATGTCTGGCCGGAGACCAAGTTCTTCACGCGTTGGCCGGCTTCATTTTCGATCACCAGCGTGGCCTTACCGTCGATGGGCTGTTGGAAATCGATGGCGATTTCCAGGCTGTGATCCTCCGCCAGGCGTGCGCGCTCTTTCAGATCGAGCGGCCGCCACTCTGCCGGGTCGAGTGCCAGTCCCGCATGGGCCGCCGCGGGATGGAGGTGTAGGAAGCGCTCGCGCTGCCGCGCTTGTCCCAGCGGCCCGCCGGGCCATTCGACCGCGAGGCCCATGCGAAGCTGCTGCCAACCCTTCGGGCCGTTGATCAAGCTCGCCTCCGGGATGTTGAAGGTCCAGCGGGTGGTCGCCGGGCCGCCTGCCGGATCGAGATCCCTGCGGGTGAGTTTGGCATCCTTCCCACCTAGCAGGATCTTGCCGTGATCGCCCGCGAGACCGAGGCCTAGTTCCGGGGTCTCCTTGGCGAAGGACTCTACCTCAATCGAGACGCTGAGTTGCTTCCCACGCTGCACCGCATCGAAGGCTACCCGCGGGGAGAGCGGGCTTGAGAGCAGGGTGAGATTCGGAGGCGCTGTCAGGACCTCTGCGCCTGCATGCGGCCCCAGACCCGCGAGGAGGAAGATGTAGCAAGGAAGCAGGGAACGCATGGATTTATCAATAAGCCGCCAAGCCGGTCCGGCTTTCATCGCCCGGACGATTGGCGCTGGCCATGCCCGGCGCGATTCCTAAGCTCTGCGCTGATGCCCAACCGCTTCTACGGCGCCTTCGATACCGAGCGATTTTCCGGCAAGTCCGACGACGGGGACTTCCGCACGCCCTTTCAGATCGACCGCGACCGGATCCTGCACACGCCGACCTTCCGGCGGCTGCAGAACAAGACGCAGGTCTTCTGGAGCGGGGAGTATGACTTCTACCGCACGCGGCTGACGCATTCGCTGGAGGTGGCGCAGATCGGGCGCTCGATCTGCCACTGGCTGAAACACACCGGCGAGCCGCTGGCGGAGGATTTTTACATCGACCCGGATCTGGTGGAGGCGGCTTGTCTTGCGCATGACCTCGGGCACCCGCCCTTCGGTCATGCCGGGGAGCGGACGCTGAATTACCTGATGGCTCCGTACGGCGGCTTCGAGGGCAATGCGCAGACGCTGCGGCTGCTGACCGAGAGGATTTTCTCAGTGCGGCGCACGGGGATGGATCCGACTCGCGCCTTCATGGATGCGGTGCTGAAATATAAATCCCTGTGGACCGAGCTGAAGACGGGTAACGGCGGCAAGCTGCCGGAGCACCATTTCCTCTATGACTTCCAGCACGGTTGGCTGGATTGGGCGATGGGGGGGAACGACTTCCCCGCCGAGCTGCCACCGGGCAAGGACCGCGATAGCTTCAAGTCGATCGAGTGCCAGATCATGGACTGGGCGGACGACACCGCTTATTCGCTGAATGACCTGGCGGACAGCGTCCGTGCCGGCTTCCTGAGGATCGAGCGGATCGAGGGCTGGGCGGAGAAGAATGGCATCGATGCCGGCGAAGGCACGCCTTTGGGGGATTTTGTCACGGCGATCCGCAAGCGCCGGGTGGATCCCTTCGTAGGCAAGCGCATCGGGCGCTACATCCAGGCGGCGTCGCTGGGGTCGGACGTGAATTTCCTGAGCGGCGCGAGCAATCGCTACCGCTTCCGCCTGAAGGTGAAGGAAGAGGTGAAGGCGGAGTCCAAGCTCTTCAAGAAGATGGCCTTCGAGCTGGTCTTCCTTTCGCCGCAATTGAAGCAACTTGAGCACAAGGGCAATCACCTGCTGCACTCCTTGTGGGATGTGCTGCTGCGCCGCTATGTGACCGGCAGCGAGATCGACGGACAGGACTTCCAGTTGTTGCCGGAGGATGCGGCGAATGAGATCGCGCAGGCCGACAGCGAGGAGAAGAAGGCGCGGCTGGTATGTGACTTCTTGGCGGGCATGACCGATGGTTATGCTGCGCGGATGTACAAGCGTCTGTTCACGCCGGAGTTTGGGTCGATCGGCGATTTGATCGGGTGAACGTCAGGGCGGCCGGTTTGTCGTGCGGGGTTGGGCTGCTGCCCATGGCGAGTGGTGGAAAAAAACTAGCGGGCAGGGCTGCGTGATGCAACCCGGCCCGCTGGCTTCGGATTTCGGCTCTCTTCCTGCTTATTCAGCAGGATAGTGGGTAGTCCGCTTGTGGGTCGTCACCGATTCACCGGTATTGTAGTCGGTGGCAGTGGTGGTGGTATCACGTGTGGTGCTGGTCGGGCCGGCGGTCGGGGTGGGTTCCACATAGGTGCAGCTGGTGAAGCTTGCCAAGGTGGCAATCGCGATAAAGCTCAGGATTGTTTTCATGGTAGTGTTTGGGTTAAAGGTTAATCGACCTTGTTGATAACGGTGGTGGCCGTGTCGTCGCCGATTGCGCGGCGTGACCCGGTCCGCGCTGCGCCCATCAGGCCGATGCCTAAAATGGCTGCGGCACCGATGCCCACATAGAGGGCGGGAGCGCCAAACAAGGTGGCGGCGTAGCAGATAGCTCCGAGAAAGATCAGGAAGCCGATTAGGTAGAGCATGATTCTCATGGTGAGAATCACTGAGCAAAGCTAGTGCCGGGTCGGCACAAGTCCGTTTGCAACGCCTTTCAAGGCATTGGCGGCTAGTTGTTTATGTGCTTATTGCAGCGCTACTCGAACACCAGTTTGGCTGCGCATGTCGCACCTTCGCAGATACGCGATCGTGCAAATGGCACAGAGACGCAGCTTAATGCAGTAGTTTCTCGTAGGTCGCCCGCTCCTCGTCATTGAGGTCGGCCCTTTGGATCGCCACGCGCACGGCTTCCCCGTCGTTGGTATTCCATTGGCGGATGGTCCCTGCCATCACCTCGGCGCGCTTGGTGGGGTCTTGGATCGAGAGGCCCCAGGAGAAGGCGTTGTCGGGATCGTTCTGAAGGATCGCTCCGACCAGCGGTTGGATCGCCGCGTCCTTCACGCCACCGTCCGGCAGGCTGGCGATCCAGTTGGCGGCTGCGGCGGGATCGTGGCTACTCCAGTTGGTGACCAGTGCTGTGGCACCGGATTCCGCGGCGGTTCCCGCAGGCAAGCGTCCGACCCATGCCGCGGTTTGTTGGGGATCGCGGCCAGCCCATTCCGTGGCCAGATCCGCAGTGGCCGATTGCAGCGCGGAGCCTGAGGCACTGCCGGGGTTTTCCAGCAAGGATTGCAGGCGTGCAGAGGCTTCGGCGGGGTCGTTCTTGGCGCGGGCGGGCAGGAGCTTGGCGAGCGCCGTGGTCTGTTCGTCGCCGGAAAGCGACTCGGCCCATTTCAGGGCGGCCTCCGGATCGTTCGAGCCCCAGGTTTCCGCGAGCGCCACCATCGCCTGCTGACGGTCGTTCGCGTCCTTGAATGAGCTCAGCTGCTTCACGGCATCCTGGGGAGAGAGCACCGCCATCTGCTGAATGGCTTGGCGGACCGCCTGGCTGCGTTCGTTCGCCGAGCTGAGCGAGGTGGCGAATTCGAGCGCCTTCTCCGGATCATGCCGCGCCAGCGACCACACGAAAGTTTGCAGCTTGTCCTCGTCCCGCAGGGTGGAGGGGATGGAGTTGAAAAGCTTGATCGCGCCCTCCGGATCATCCGCAACCATGGTCCCGGCGAGGCTACCGGCGAGGATTGAATGCTCCACGCCTTCGAACTGGGCCAGCACCGCGTCGGCCTCGGAGGGCGATTGCCAGCGCAGGCTGTAGCTCAGGTTTTCGAGCGCTGAGGTGCGGGCATTGCCCTTCGGCATCGCGAGGACGACTTTCGAAGTTTGGCCCGGATCACTCCAATCCATGCGATCGACGATTGCCGCCATCGCCTGCTCGCGTTCGGCGGGCTTGCTCATCGCGCCGGCCGCGGCCAAGGCCCCGTTGAAATCCCGGTCCGCCCAGGTGGCCATCACCCCGCCGATCAACTGGCCGCGGAGGTGTGCGGGCATGCCGTCGATCTTCGCGAGCGCGGCGGCGGGGTCGTCGCTGGCCATGCGACGGCAGGCGGCGCGCAAGGCCGAGTTCTTCATGTCCAGATCGGTCGCGGTTTCTGCCCACTTCAGGACGGCCTCCGGATCATTCGCCGCCCATGCGGTGAAAACACCCTCGCTATTCCAGAAGTTGTCGCGCTCGGTGGGGGAGACCTTGGCCAAGGCGGCCACGGCTTCCTCGGGCGAAGTGTTGGCGACTTGCTCGAGCATCAGCATCCGCATGTGGCCCGGCAGCTCCTTGATGTCGCCGAAGAGGCGCAGTCCTTCCCTTGGGTCTTTCTTGACCATCGCCCATGCCGCGGCGCCGAGTGCGTTCAGGCGCTCTGCCGGAGAGCTGAGTTGCTTGGCGCGCGCGATTGCATCCTCCGGATTGGCTTCGGCCAGCACGCGGAAGATCGAATCGTCTGCCATGTTGCGGAAGATCTTCGAGGGCGAATCGCGGACGAAGGCGAGCGCCGCATCCGGATCCCGGTCCGCCCAAGCCCCCATCACCGAGCCCAGCAACTGGGTCTGCACGAAGTCGTAGCCAGGGTGGGTGCGGTAGTATTCGCGCATCTCGGTGGCGAGGCTGGAGAGTTGCTGGGGCGGCACGTTCTCCAGAGCGAGCGTGACTCGTGCCTCGGTGATGCGGGAGCGGCCGGTCTTGAGCAGAGCTTTCAGATCCTCGAGCGAGGTGGCCGGAGGGATGATTCGGTCCGTGCCGCGGGCTTCACGGGATTCCGTGCGGGAACTGGCCGGTGCCTTGGAGCCATTGGCTTCCGCAGCAGTCTTCCCCGCACTGCCGAGGAAATATCCGCCCGTGCAACCCAAGAGAACGCACAAGGCCGGAATGCCAATCTTTCGCATAACTCCAGAAATGCCGGGGCGAAAATTCCTGCCAGTAGAATCCGGAGCCAAGGCGGCCTTCATGGATTTTTCACCGGAGATTGGCCTTGGAAGTGGGGCTAGCCGCGCATTCCCTGCGGCTTGACCGAAGGTTAAAAATGAGTTCATCTGAACAAGTGCCGGCCGCGCCGACCAAGCGCCTGATCCAGACCCCGCTCGAAGCGCTGCAGAAGCATTTCGGGCACAGTGGGTTTCTGGACGGGCAGGACCGCGTGATCGAGCAGATCACCTCCGGGCTTGATGGCCTGGTGGTGATGCCGACCGGCGGCGGCAAGTCACTGTGCTACCAGCTTCCGGCGCTGTGCTTCGAGGGCGTGACCCTGGTGGTCTCGCCCCTGATCGCGCTGATGAAGGATCAGGTGGATGCGCTGGTGGCGAAGGGGATTCCCGCGACGCTGATCAATTCCACGGTCCCGTGGCCGGAGCAGAAGGAACGGCTGGACGGGATGCGCACCGGCAAGTGGAAGCTGGTCTATGTGGCACCGGAGCGCTTCCGCGCGGAGTCCTTCCTGAATGCGCTGCAGGGCGTGGAGGTCTCTCTTTTCGCGGTTGATGAAGCCCACTGCTTGAGCCAGTGGGGTCACGACTTCCGGCCGGACTACCTGCGGCTGGGCAAGGCGCTCGACAAGATCGGACGGCCGCAGTGTGTGGCACTGACGGCCACCGCCACGCCGATCGTGCGTGCGGACATTCTCGAGGTGCTGAAGCTGAAGGACGCCTTTGAGGTGGTCAGCGGTTTCGCGCGGCCCAACCTTTCGCTGGCGATCACCCAGGTCGAGAAGAAGCAGCAGAAGTACGACCGGATCCGGGATATCGTGAGGGTCCACAAGACCGGGATCATCTACTGCGCCACCCGCAAGAAGGTGGAGGAAGTCGCGGAGAACCTCGCGTCTTGGGGTGCCCGCTCGATCGCCTACCACGGCGGGATGAGTGACAAGGAGCGCGAGGATGCCCAGAACATCTTCCTCCAGCGCAAGGCGGACATCGCGGTGGCGACGAATGCTTTCGGCATGGGGATCGACCGCTCGGATGTGCGCTTCGTGATCCACTTCGAGGTGCCGGGGAGCATCGAGGCCTACTACCAGGAGGCTGGCCGCGCCGGTCGTGATGGCGAGGCGGCGCACTGCGAGCTGCTTTTCAACTACGCAGACACGCGGACCCAGGAGTTCTTCATCGATGGTGCGAATCCCGGGGCCTCGGTGATCCGGCAGGTTTACCAGTATCTCCTCAACCAGGCGGACAAGGAGTACGAGGTTCATCGTAGCATTGAGGATATCACCGAGGGCGCCGAGGTGAAAAACCCGATGGCGGTGAGCAGCGCGCTCGCGGCGCTGGGACGCTCCGGCTACATCGAGCGCTTCGACGTGCCCGGCAAGCGGCAACGTGGCACGCGGCTGAAGCGCCCGGATGTCTTCGCCCGCGCCCTGGAGCTCGACGATGCCGCGCTGGAAGAAAAAGACCGCCGCGACCGCGAGAAGCTGAAGTCGATGGTCGCCCTCTGCTATGCGCGGACCTGCCGCCAGCAGTGGATTTTGGAGTATTTCGGCGAGGAGAATGCCGAGACCTGCGGGAACTGCGACATGTGCCGCGAGAACGGCGGCGGCGAGCAGCGTGCCCCCACGCTTGAGGAAGACATGGTGGTCCGCAAGGCGCTGAGTGGTGTGGCGCGGATGTCGCGCAAAACGGGCTTCGGTTGGGAAGGCAAGTTCGGCCGCGGTAAGATCGTGCAGATGCTCTGTGGCAGCCGCTCGCAGGAAATCCTGGCCGGTGGCCTCGACAAGCTGAGCACCTATGGCCTGTTGAAGACCCAGGGCACCGGCTACGTGAACGGCCTGATGCGCTCGCTACAGGATGCAGGCTTGCTACGGGTGGAAGTGGGTGAGTTCCCGCTGCTGACGCTCACCGAGCGCGGCGAGAACGCGATGCTCGGCAAGGCGAAGTTCCGTTTGGTCTGGCCTTCCACCGCGCCGGTCACGGCTGGCCACGAATTGAAGGACCTGGGCTTCGACTCGAAGCTCTACTCACTGCTGCGGGACGTCCGCCAGACCTTGGCGGACCGTGATGACGTGCCGCCTTACGTGGTCTTCAGCAACAAGACCTTGGAAGCGCTGTGCCGCTATCGCCCGGTGGATGTCGAGGAAGGTCTGGCCGTGCCGGGGATCGGCGAAGCCAAGGCGCAGCGCTACTTGCCGGCATTCCTGCGGGTGCTCGCGGAGTGGCGAGGGTGATAGGCCTCGGGTGTTCTGTTAGGGCGCCACCTTCACTCGCCAGAAGTTCGCGCCTTCGAAGAGGGCTCCATCTGGAACATTCACCTCGATCGTCTGCGTGCTGCTGTTTGCGGAGCCGCTTACCCCTGAGATGAGCGGCGTGCCGCCGGGGACCCGCTTGTAGGTATACACGTCCGTCCAAGCGGAGAGATCGGTGCTGCGTTGCAGGGTGTAGGTGATGTCTCCAGCGAGGAGGAGGTAGGGAAAGGTGAAGCGCCGCGTGCCACCGGCCACGGTGGAGGGCAGTTCGACCGGCGAGAGGTTGGCGCCCTTCGGATTGCTGCGGAAGGCATACTCCAACTGGTTCGGGATGCCATCCCCGTCGGGATCGGCGCTGGCTCCGGAGTTGGCGGGATTCCCCGGGAATTCCGTTGCCTTCCAATACGCGTAGGTGACCGCGCTGTCGCCTTTGAGGGTGAAATTTCCAGTCGCGAAAGTGGGGTCGTTGCTCGTGATTGCCATCGTCGCCTGCGCAGGCCCGCCGTTGGATGCGAGATACTTGAGAGTGATGGCGCGGCTGTCCCCGGGCAAGATGGTTGCCGCCGTGGCGGGCTGCACTTCGAAACGCGAGGTGTTGCCTCCACCCAAGTTGATGGCATCGACCAGCAGGGGCTTGAGACCGCGGTTGCGGACGAAGGCTTGGATCGTGGCGGAGGGAAGGGGATACTCCACGAAACCGAAGTCCACGAGTGCGGGCAAGGGCGTGTTGTTGACGAGTTCCACCGACATCTGCGGGTCGTCCGGGATCAGGGCAATGCCGTAGAGATGGAAGGTCGAACCCGGATTGTGGGCCTGCAGTTGGACCACCCGGGTTGCGGAGTCCGCCGTAAAGTTGTGCTGGATCAGTACGCCCTGATCCAAGCCGTAGCGATTTTCGTCCACGGCACAGGAGTCGTTGTCGGCCGCGAAGGTGCTGAGGCGCAGTTGATCAGTATCAAAGCCCGCGCCGAAGAACAGCAGCCGGTAGCTCGAGCCCGGCAGCAGGCCTTCCAGGGTGATGCTGCCGTTGGTCGCGCCGTAATGGAAGCTCTTGCCGAGTTCCGAGCCGCCGGCGTTGCCTGGAATCGTGAAGTCGGACTCCACCCGGCTGGTGAATCCATTGATCTTCAGACGACCGGGAATCTGCGGATTCACATTGAACTGCCCGCCGACAATCAAGTTATTCACGATGCCGCCCAAGGAGTTTCCCAGCGCATAAGCCCAAGCGCCGGGAACATTGTAGATACCGGAAGTCGCGTCGTTGTCCCAGCGCGTCACACTCCATGGAGGTGAACTCGCGGCTGTGATCTTGAAATCATCCAGCAGCACCGCGCTATCCAGTATCGATTGGTTGCTCACCACGATGTCCGCATAGGTGGCGGAGGCGGTGAAGCTGCCGCTGACGCTGTAGTAGGGATTGGTGCCGCCTTTGAAGGGGGACGCCGTGAAGGGAAGCGATGGGCCTTGAGCACCATTGTTGATCGACCAGGTCGGCGCGGGTTGGTTGCCGTTGTAGTCGCGGCAGTTCGCGCGGAAGCTCACAGTGTAGGTCGTGCCTGGAGTCAGGCCGACCACGGTGGTGGCGAGCGAGCAGGGAATCAGGTTGTTGCTCTGCAGGAAGGCGACCTTACTGCCATTCGGGACGGCACCGTTGTTGGCGAATGGCGAACCGTTCGAGGGGTTGAGCCCGGCTTGCCCGGACCAGAACCAGCCGCTGATCGAGCCGCCGTTTCCGGAGGAGTAGCCGGGATAGACCGTGAAGTTGTCCGCCTCGAAGCTCGGGTTATTGATCGTGGCCGGCGTCTGGGAAACCGAATGCTGGTGCGGGGGCAGTTCCGCCGCGGCAAGGGCATGGGTCTCCGCGCCGACTTGCTGGCCGAGCACCCGCGGGGTCAGGCCGCTGCCAGTGCCGCGCCCGAGTGGAGTGCGTCCGCGCAAGTCCGGCAGCGCGAAGGTGGTCTCACCGTTGCCGCCGTAGGTCGTGCCCAGCAAACTGAAGAGAGCTTCGTTTTCGGCGATCGGCAGCAGCCGGCCATCGGCGGGCAGCACGTGCTCCGGAAGCACCGTGCCAGCATACATCACGATCTCACCGAACACGGGCATGCCGTATTGGAAGCCGCCGTTTTCGGAAGGATAAATGCCCTCCATCGTGACGCCGAATTGCACGGCGGCTGACGGCTCCACGGTGCTGAAACCGGCAGGAAGGGAGTAAGTGGAGCTGGTGGCACTCCCCTCATAGGTATGATCGTGAGGGGGGAGATTGCTGGTGTTGAGCGTGGTGGTCTCGCTGCCGAAGCGGTCGCCCAGCACTCGCGGCGTCAGGCCCGGGCCGTTGCCTGCCCCCACCGGCACCCGACCACGCAGGTCGGGCAGAGCAAAGGTCGATTGGCCGTCGCCGCCCCAGGTGGTGCCGAGGGTGGCGTAGAGCTCCGGATATTGTTCGATCGGCAGGAGCTGCCCTTCGGCGAAGGCCCAGCCTTCCGGTGTGAAGTTTCCGGCGAACATGCGGAGCTCGCCGCTGGCATTGATCAGGTATCTTACCCCGACTCCGGGCTGGCGGTTCTCAAGACCCACGCCCGAGCCGGTCGAATCCACGTTCATGTAGTGGAACTGGTGGCGGTGGGAAGGCAGGTTGGCCGGAACTAGGCCTACCTTTTCCGCGCCCACCTTTTCGCCGATATCGATCAGGGAGAGGGTCTGCCCTTGTCCAACTGGGATTGGCCGCGCACCGCGAAGATCGGGCAGCGCGAAGTTCTGGATGCCATTGCCCCCGTAGTAGGTGCCAAGGAGCGAGAAGACGGCGGTATACTGCTGGATCGACTTGATCTGTCCGGCGGCCTCGGGGCATCTGTTGTCATTGAAGACGGTGCCGCCGGCGTACATGCGGATCTCGCCCAGATAGCTTCCGCCCTCTGGGGGAGTGCCGGGGTAGCCCTCGCCGCGGCTGGGATACATGCCTTCCATCAGGAGGATGTGGCGCAGCACCAGGCCGGGCTGCATGTGGTCCGCCGGGCTGCCATTCCCGCTTGGACCGGTGCTCGTCGCCGCCCCCAGGGCGCTACAGCATCCGGCGAGAGCGAAAAGAAGACGACTCAGGGAGCCGAGACGCGTACGCGCGTCACGGACAAGGAGGTGATCCATGATGTAAGGGCGGGTGGGTGAGTGGGGTGGGAAGCAGCCTGCCTGTAGGACAAAGGGGAAAGCTTGTTAAGGACAATAAATGATAAGCTCATTCCGACCTTGGGCGGAATGGTGATGAATGCCACCCGCTACAGAGCGGTGGAGTTCATGGGATTCCCTGATTCCAAGGAGCTCTACCTGAAGCCGGGGAAGCCAGCCGTGCAGGCGCGGGACTCATCCTTGAGCCCGGGAATCGCCATGCCGCCGATGGTCCGGCATGTGTCGCAGGACTGGAGAGGTGGCGTCTGAGGGGTGCGCGGCCAGATTGCGACGCAGCGCTTCCATGCGGAGCGAGGAGCCGATTGCCGGAATTGTGCGCGGGGACAGGAATGTCCCCGCTCCTTATCTCTCAATCCGGGACCTCCGCGCCATTATCGATCCAGATCCGCATCTGCTTGGTGAATTCCTCGTGGCTGAGTGGCGGCAGGGTGCGGCCGTCGCCGGGATTCCAGCCCCAGAGGACCAGCTTGTCCTCGGCGACATGGTGGAAGAGCTGCTCCAGGGTCTTGCCGCCGTTCTGCTTGGGATCCTTGATCTGCGCGGCCAGTTGCTTGGGGGACTTGCCCTCGAAGACCAGTGGCATTTCCGGTTTGGGAAGGTGCCAGACCTCGTTGCCGGGAGGCATGTTCGCGCCGGGCAGGTTATGCTCCTGGTGGCAGTTCGTGCACTTCATCGCGAAGACGCCTTTGCCCTCGGGGCCGGCCTTGACGTTCTGGATGTGCGGGTGGCTGTCGTCGCCTTGGAGCGGTGCGTCACCGTTCGGGTGGCAGTTCAGGCAGCGCGGGTGCATGAGCACCTTGTAGACTTCCTTGAAGGCGGCCTTGGATGCGGCGGCGTCCTGCTTCTTCGCCGCGGGCGCGTCCTGGCCTTGCAGGTGGAAGGCGTAGCCGGCGATAGCAATGGCCGAGAAGGCGGCGGCGGTGGGGATCAAGTTGCGGTTCGTCTTCATGGCGAGGTGCTCATGCGGTTTTGAGTTGGTCAACATGGATGGGCAGCTCGCGGAGACGTTTGCCGGTGGCGGCGAAGATGGCATTCGTGACGGCGGCGGCGAGAGGCGGCACGCCGCATTCGCCCGCGCCACCCATCTTGCCAGTGCTGGGGACGACGTGGGCTTCGATCAGCGGCGCTTCGAACATCCGTGCGACCAGGTAGTCGTGGAAGTTGCGCTGCTGGACCTTGCCATCGGCGAAGCTGATCTCGCCATGCAGCACGGCGCTCAGGGCGAAGATGATGCCGGATTCCATCTGGGCTTTCACGCCTGCCGGGTTCACGGCGAGGCCACAGTCGATCGCACAGGTCACCTTGTGGATCTTGAGGATGCCTTCCTTCGAGACGGAGACTTCCGCGACCTCGGCCACGAAGCTGCCGAAGCTTTCGTGCACGGAGACGCCGCGGAAATGGCCTTTCTCAAGCGGCTTGCCCCAGCCGGATTTTTCCACCGCGTAGTTAAGCGCGGCGAGGTGGCGGGGGTGATCCTTCAGGAGTTCGCGGCGATACTCGACGGGGTCCTTCTTCGCCTCGTGCGCGAGTTCATCGATCAAGCTCTCCATCACGAAGGCGGTGTGGCTGTGGCCGACCGAGCGCCACCACAGCACCGGAACCCCGGTCTTCGGCGAGTGTAGGTGGACGTGGTGATCGGGGACCTCCTTGAGATAGGGCGAATCGGCGACGCCTTCCACGGAGGTGGCATCGATGCCGTCCTTGACCATCGCTGCCTCGAAGGGCGTGCCGGCGAGGATCGATTGGCCGACCAAGACGTGATCCCATGCGCGTGGGTGGCCTTTTTCATCGAGTGCAATCTTCGCGCGGTGGAGGAAGGAGGGTCGGTAATAGCCACCGCGGATGTCGTCCTCACGGCTCCAGACGACTTTCACGGTTTTGCCGCTGGCCTTCGCGACCTGCACCGCTTCCGAGATGAAGTCCGAGACAGGGGTGGCGCGCCGGCCAAAGCCGCCGCCGAGGAAGGTGGTGTGGATTTCCACCTGCTCCGGCTTGAGGCCGGTGATCTGCGCGGCAACGCCCTGATCCACGGTTTGGAGCTGGGTGCCGCTCCAGATCTCGCATTTGTCCGCGCTCAACTTCACCGTGCAGTTCAGCGGCTCCATCGGCGCGTGGGCGAGGTAGGGAACGAAGTACTCCATTTCTAGTATTTTTCCCTTGGCCAGCGCGGCAGCGGCGTCGCCCGCCTGGGCGGCCTTGTTGCCGGCGGTTCCCGCGAGCTTCTTGAACTCCTCGCGCAGCTTCTTGCTGTCGAGCCCCGCGGTGGGGCCTTCTTCCCATTCGATCTTCAGCTTGTCGCGGCCTTGCTTGGCGGCCCAGTAGTGATCGGCGAGCACGGCGACGCCGCTTGGGACCTGCACGACTTGGCGCACACCTGGGACGGCCAGAGCATCTTTCGAATCAAAGGATTTCACCTGGCCGCCGAAGCCTGGCGAGCGGGCGACCACCGCGGTGAGCATCCCCGGCAATTGCACGTCCATGCCGAACTGCGCGGTGCCGTTGACCTTCTCGGGGCTGTCGAGACGCTTGGTGTCCTTGCCGATGATCTTCCAGTCCTTCGGATCCTTGAGCGTGACTTTTTCCGGTGTTGGCAGCTTCCCGGCTGCCTCGGCCAGTTCACCGTAGGTGGCCTTCTTGTTGCCGGCCGTCACGACGCCCTTGTCGGTTTTGCAGTCCTCGGGCTTCACTCCGAACTTCTCGGCAGCCGCTTGCACCAGCAGCTGCCTGGCCATCGCGCCGACCTGGCGGTAGCGGTCGAACTCCGAGTGCGTGGAAGTCGAGCCGCCGGTAATCTGGAAACCGAAGGCGGTGTGGTTGTAAACCGGAGCGACTCCACAGTGCTGCGCCTTCACCTTCGACCAATCGGCATCGAGCTCCTCCGCGATCAACATCGGCAGGGAGGTCCAGATGCCTTGGCCCATCTCCGAGTGCGCGAGCAGCACGAGCACGCTGCCGTCCGCGGCAATTCGCAGGAAGGCATTCGGCGGCGGTAGCTTGCCTGCGCCCGGTGGTGGCGCTTGGGCGGCGGCGCGCTGACCGAGGGGCACTTGGAAGCCGACGACCAAGCCGCCGGTGAGAAGTCCGCTGGCCTTGAGGAAGCCGCGGCGGCCGATGCGTTCCTTGCCACTCACTTGGCACCTCCTTTCGCGCCGGCTCCGGCAAGTTCGGCGGCGCGGTGGATCGCGCAGCGGATTCTTTGGTAGGTCCCACAGCGGCAGATGTTGCCGCTCATCCCCATATCGATGTCCTCGTCCGTGGGGTTTGGCTTTTCCCGCAGCAGCACCGCGGCGGACATGATCTGACCGGACTGGCAGTAACCGCACTGCGGCACGTCCTGCTCGATCCACGCGACTTGCAGCGGGTGGCTGTTGTCGGAGGAAAGGCCCTCGATGGTGGTGATCTCCTTGCCCTCCGCGCGGGAGAGGGGAGTCACACAGGAGCGCACGGCCTCACCATCGAGGTGGACGGTACAGGCCCCGCACTGCGCCATCCCGCAACCGAATTTGGTGCCGGTGAGATGGAGGAGGTCTCTCAGGACCCAGAGCAGCGGGGTGGATGGATCGGCATCCACGTCGTGCTTTTTGCGATTCACGGTGAGAGTGGTCATGGCGGCGTCGAATTGGGGGGACCTGGCCGGGTACCCAACTCGCACGAAACACCATCTCCCGTGGGCGTCCACGGGAATTGCCCTCTCCGCTTATGAAATGCTTTCCGCGCGGCGGGCGAACCACGCGCGGATCAATAGAGTTTGCAAGATCCGCAGGGGTTGCCCGAAGCCACCGGCCATGATGATGGCCTCCACCTCGCCGGGCGGGAGGATCGCGACATCGCGCTCATAGGCCGCGCGCATCTGGGCGATCTGTTCGGCAGGCATCGCTGAGGAGGCCAGCATGCCGAGCCAAAGGTTGAATACACCCTGGCCTTCGTTGCTGGCGAGGTGGGTGGAGAGATCGGCGCTCAGTAGCGGCCCGCCCGGCTTCAGTCGGGTTGCGATTCCTTCGAAGAACTCGCGTCTTACCTCCGGATCGAGGATGAATTGCGAGACTAGGATAGAGGTGGCTGCATCGAACTCATCCGTCGGCGGCAGCGAATCAAGATAGCCTTCGTGGAAACTGCAGCGCTCACTGATTCCTTCCTCCGCCGCGCGGCGCCGGAAGACGTCTAGCATCGCCGCAGCTGGTTCCACCGCAGTGAAGTGCCAGCCGGGATACTTGCGGGAGAGGTAGAAGACCTCTGCTCCAGTGCCAGCGCCGACGCAGAGGATCCGGGCGTTTGCGGGAAGATCCGCGAAGGCCGAGCCCATGATCAGGTGGATCGCATCGCGCATGGCAACCAGCTTGGCGAAGCGCTCGTCGTAGGTGGAGGCCTGGTCTTTGTCGAAGAAGGCGGGCAGGCGTGGCAGAGATGACATGGCCGCAGGCAAGACCCCGGAAGGGGGAGGGGCAAGCCCGGGGAATTGTGACAATTTTGTAGCGCCGAACTTCCCCGGCCCTTGGAAATCCAGCAACCACGGGAAGGCTACGTGGAACTACCCGAACGAGTGGCACCGATCGTCAGGAATTCCGTTGATTCGCGAAAACCGGTTGCTATAGCGGAAGCAATCATGCCCGCCAAACCCTCATGCGGGCGCGTTACGGGGCTGACCTCTCTCGTCGCAGCATGCCTTCTCGCGGCCTTTCCGCAGGATGCAGTTGCGCAAGGAGGCGGCTTGGACGCGCCACAAGCGGTCGGTGCTTACTTCAATAGCACCTTCCCTGCCACCGCACCCGGCCAATCCACCGGCTGGTCCACGGTAAATGCCTTTCCCAATCTTACCTTCGTGGATCCGCTGTGGCTCACGGAGATCCCCGGCACCAACCAGCTTCTCCTCGTGGGCAAGAACGGCCAGCTCTGGCGCTTCGCCAACAACGCCGCGACCACCCAGGCGCAGGTTACGAAGGTGCTGGAGTGGGTGTCGAATACCATGTCGTCCGAGGACCAGGGCTTTTACTCGCTGGCCTTCCATCCGGAGTTCGGACAAGCGGGCTCGCCGAATGCGAATTACGCCTACGTCTGCTACAACTACAAGCCGGCGCTGACGGGTGCGGATGCGAACCACTCGTACTGGCGGGTCTCGCGATTCACCTGGCTGCCTGCCAGCGGCACCCTTGATCCCAATAGCGAGTTCGTGCTGATGAACCAGTATGACCGCTGCCGCTGGCACAACGGTGGTGCGATGTTCTTCGACAACGATGGCTACCTCTACATCATTTGCGGGGATGGCGGCGATAGCGCCGAGGGCGGCGGCTTGGCCGGTGCCGATGGCGCGCTGAGCCGTACCCAGAGGCTCAACTGGGGCCTCTTCAGTGGCGTCTTCAAGATCGACGTCGACAACAAGCCCGCCCGCTCGCACGCGATCCGGCGTCAGCCGCTGAGTCCGACCAACAAGCCCGCAGGCTGGCCCGCGAGTTCGACGCAGGGCTACGGAATCCCCAACGACAACCCTTGGCTCGATCCGGGTGGCTCGATTTTGGAAGAGTATCATTCGCTCGGCCTGCGCAGTCCGCACACGATGCATCTCGACAAGGTCACCGGCGACATCTGGGTCGGCGATGTGGGTGAAGGCTCGCGCGAGGAGATCGGCCGCGCCCCGAAGGGTGCCAACAACCAGTGGGGCTACATGGAAGGCTCCATCACCGGTCCGGGGGCAGTGCCCTCTCCGCTGATCGGCACCGCGCAGGTGCCGGACTACGACTACACGCGCAGCGACGGTTCCTGCATCATCGGCGGGATGCGCTATCGCGGCACTAAGTGGAACAGCGTGCTTGGTGGGAAGGTGCTGTTCGGCGACCACGCCCGCGGCCGGATCTGGACCGCCACTTTGTCGACCTCGGGTGGTGCACCCACCGTGAACTTGATCGCGGAGGGCTTGCCAACCGGCGACAAGGTCGGCCTTGCGAACTTCTGCGAGGACTCCAGCGGAGAGATTTTCCTGCCGATCGTCAATGGCACCAACAAGACCGGCGGCACCATCCGCAAGCTGGTCTCCGCCGGTGTCTCCGATGAACCGCCGGCGCTGCTCTCGCAGACCGGGATCTTCACCGATATGGCGACCCTCGCCACCGCTCCGGGAGTCGTCCCCTACAGCGTGGCGAACCCTCTCTGGTCGGATGCTGCGGCCAAGCGCCGCTGGATCATCCTGCCGAACGACGGCACCCACGATGCCCCCTCCGAGAAGATTACCTTCAGCGAGGAAGGCCCTTGGGTCTTCCCGGCGGGCACCGTATTCGTGAAGCACTTCGAACTGCCCACCGACGAGCGCAATCCGTCCATTCTGCACCGGCTCGAAACCCGCGTCATCGTCTGCACCGACAACGGCGGGAAGTACGGCTTCACCTACAAGTGGAACGCGGCGGGCACCGATGCCACGCTGCTTTCCTCCGGCGCTTCGGACAACATTCAGGTCACGCTGCAAGACGGCAGCACGACCACGCAGCACTGGGACTTCCCCTCCCGCGGCGATTGTTTGCTCTGCCACAACAACGCCGCCGGGCAAGCGCTCGGGGTGCGCACCGCGGCGCTCGACAAGCCCTTCACCTATCCGGCCACCGGGCGGACGGCGAACCAGCTCACGACCTTCAATGCGCTGGGCATGTTCGATACGACGCTCACCGCAGCGCAGATCGCGAACTTCACGGAGTCGCGTGCGCTGGATGATGAGACGGCACCTCTGGAACATCGGGTGCGCTCCTACATCGACTCGAACTGCTCGCACTGTCACCGGCCCGGTGGCACGGTGGATTTCTTTGATGCTCGGCTCGGGACGCCGCTGAATCAGCAAAGGCTGATCAATGGCCTGATCCAGGGGACCTTCGATCTCGGTCCGGATGGCCGCTACATCAAGCCCGGTTCGCCGAGTCTCTCGGCCTTGCATGTGCGCATGTCGAATGTCGGCAACGGTGCCGCCATGCCGCCCTTGGCCAAGAACCTGGTCGACCAGAAGGCGGTCACGAAGCTGCAGCAGTACATCAACAGCCTGACAGATGCGGAATTCCAACCCTTGCCCTCGCCGCAGGCGCGCTATGTGCGGCTGACCGCCACGTCGGAAGTCGGGGGAAATCCGTGGACCAGTGTTGCCGAGCTTTCGATCCTCGATGGCAACGGCAACACCATTCCGATTTCCGATCTCTCGGTCTATGCGGCCGACAGCCAGGAACTGGCGGACGAGGTGGCGCCGGCTACCCGTGCCATTGACGGCAATACCACTACCTATTGGCACACCGCTTGGGGGGCCGATACCACCCAGTTGCCGCACTACATCACCATCGACCTCGGCTCGACGCGTAGCGTGGGAGGGTTTGTCTATGTGCCGCGGCAGGACGGTCAAAACGGCCGGATCGCGAACTATCAAGTCCACTACAGCACTGATGCCAGCAATTGGACCCTGATGACTTCCGGCACTTGGCCGAATGGCACCGCCACCCAGCGCTACGACGGGCTGGTTGGCCTGCGCAAGACGCGTTGCCAGATCGCAGGTCCGGTGGCACAGGTTTCCGGTCCCTTCGATGTCACCGTGGCCTTCGACATGGACGTGACCGACTTCACCGCGGCGGACCTGCAAGTGACGGGTGGTTCGGTGAGCGCGTTGCGTGGCAAGGGCTACTACTACGTGGCGACGATCGCGCCGAGTGCCGCGAATGTGACGGTCGGCGTGCCGGCGGATGCGGTGAGTCCGAACGGTCTTGGCAGCCGCGCTTCCTCGGTGCTGGCGGTGAGTTTTGTCGATACCCAGCCGCCGGTGCCGGTCTTCACGAACGTCCCGGCGCAGGTGGCGGGGGCTTTCTCCATCAACCTCAGCTTCGGCGAAGCGGTCACCGGTCTGAGTGCGGCTGACTTCACGCTGACGAATGCGACGTTGAATTCGATCGTGCCAGACGGGGTGAACTACATCCTCAACTTCTCGCCCCTGACCCCGGGGAGCGTGGGCATTGAGTTGCTGCCGGGTGCGGTGACCGATTTGTCGGGCCTGCCGATGGGCGCGGGCACCTCCACCACGCTGCTCTACCTGCCGCAGGTTCTGGCGCGGAATGCGGCGGAGTATGCCTACCTCGGCGGCGGCATGGCGCTGGTCACGGATCCCGCGGCACCGCATGGCCAGTATGTCTGGCTGCCGGATACGCTCTATCCGAACAACTTCAACCTGCCGGTGAAGACCCAGCACCGCGTCCAGTACAACTTCGTGCTGCCGCAAACGGGCCAATGGATGTTGAAGGGCCTGATCATGCCACCGGATAACTCCAGCGATTCCTTCTGGGTCGAGATCGATGGCAACCAGGCGACGGGCACGGTGTATCTCTGGGACGTGACGCCGGTGGGAACCGCCTACGTCTGGGACTACATGAACAACCGGACGCCGTTGACGGATCCGGTGGTCATGAACCTCAGTGCCGGCACGCACACGGTGACCGTTTACGGTCGCGACGATGGCGCGCGGCTCGACCGACTGGAATTCGAGAGCGTGAGACCGCTGGCGACTCTCACCGGTCCGCCGGGCGTGGTGAACGGGAACTTCAATGCGACCCTGACCTTCTCCGAAAGCGTGACCGGCCTGGCGCTGGGTGACTTCCAGATCACCGGTGGGCAGGTAGTCGCGATCTCTGGCACGGGCGCCTCCTACACGGTGACCGTCAAGCCGACGGCTCCCACGGTCACGATGTCACTGGGCGATAGCACCGTGACGGACGGTGGCGGCGCGGCCAACTTCGCCTCGAATCCGGTAAGCGTGACCTATCGCACGCCCTATGAAGAGTGGGCCTTCGACCGCGGGGTGGACGGTTCGGCCCTCTCACAGCTTGCCGATGAAGACGGCGATGGCATCGCCAAGCTGCTGGAGTACGCCTTTAACCTGAATCCGGCCGTGGCGGACCTCGACGAATACGATCCGGCGGTGATCCCGGGTTCGGGCTTGCCCAAGATGGTGGTCACTCCGGGTAATCCAACGGGCCAGATCCTCTCGCTGCAATACCTGCGCCGGAAGAATTCCGGGCTGACCTACACCGCCCAGTTTGGCAGCAGCCTGGAGGACTTCAGCGGCGCGGGCACCGCGCCGGTGGTGGAGTCGATCGATGGGACCTGGGAGCGTGTCACCGTTGCTGATCCGGTGGGAGCTTCCTCCGGCCAGCGCTTCGGGCGTGTGTTGGTGATTATCGCCCCGCCTTGACCACAAGGGGCCTTGGGGACATGGTGCGCCCGCGCCATGTCCTCCAAGAAATCGGTTCTCTTCATCTGCACGGGAAACACCTGTCGCAGCCCGATGGCGGAGGGCCTCTTCCGCAAGGCGGTGGAGGCCCGCGGCGACTTCGAGGTGGGTTCAGCCGGTGTGGCTGCCTATGCGGGAGACGAGCCGAATCCTGAAACCAAGAAGCTGCTCGGCGGCCGCGGTATCGCCTTGGATGGATTCCGCAGCCAGCCGGTAACAGCGGAGCTTCTGGAGCAAGCAACGCACGTCTTTGCGATGACCAGCGGGCACCTGGAGGCTCTGGAAAACCTGTTTCCGGATTTCTCGGACAAGTTTTACCTGACCTGCGAATTTGTGGATCTGCCCGGCCGGGGTGTCTCCGCGGACGTGCCGGACCCCATCGGCATGGGTCGCAAGGCGTATGAGGAAACGGCCAAGACCCTGGATCTGGCGATTCCCACGCTGGTGGCCTTTATCGACCAGACTTGGCAGGGTTAGAAGATCCCTGCCTCGGAGGGCGAAGATCCGCTATACGGGAACTCATGAGGATGAAGTCCGTAGCCCTGCTTGTCGCGATCCTCTCCGTAGCTCGCGGGGAACTCCCGATCGTGGTGATCGATGCGGGGCACGGCGGCAGCGGGGCCGAACTGGACCACAGCAGCCCGAACAACGCGGAATTCAAGTCGCCGCGCTCCGGCGAGACCTATTCGGAGAAGGATCTCACCCTGGAGCTCTCCAAGGAGATCGCTCGGCTCGTGAATGAATCCGGGCAGGCCAAAGCGGTTCTCACCCGCACGAGCGACGTGAATGTGGGCATGCAGGCGCGGGCCAAAACCGCGGATCTGCCCGGCGCGATCGCCTTCGTCAGCATTCATTTCAATTCTACTCCCTCGGCACATGGACCGGTGGCTGTGGTGCAGGGTGAGAAGTATCAGGGAGTTCCGGCCAATACCGCCGCGCAGCTCAAGCGGGACAAGGCATTCGGGGACAGCCTGTCGAAGGCGGTGGAAGCCGTGACGCTCAAGTACGATCCCGCGTCGAAGGCGAAGCCAGCCCAGATCTTTGATCGCAAGCCCGAGGGCTCCCACCTCTTCCGCTATCTTCGCGCGCTCGAGCGGGGGAAGGCTCTGGACGCCTGTTTCCTGGAGATCGAGTTCATCGATAACCCGAAGGTGGCAGCATGGCTGCTGGAAGGGGAGAGTTCCGCCGCGATCCGCAAGGAGATTGCTGCCAGCGTCGCGAAGGCGTTGGTGGAGCATGCCGTAGCCCCGGCTGATGCCAAATCCAAGGAGTAGGTGGCCGTGTTCGGGTGCCGATGGAACCACGAATAAACACCAATAAACACGAATGAAAGGCAGGGAAGATCGCCGGAGCATGGTCTTCATTCGTGTTAATCCGTGTTCATTCGTGGTTTCACCCGCCTTTCGGGAGCCTCAAGCCCGGATTTCGGGGGCCTAAGGCTCTGCGGAATCCCGGTTTGACCGGATGGCACAGTTTCTCCTCGGGATTCGGCCCCTTCTCCCGGCGGCGGGCACTTTTCACTTGGCAGGGCGGGGTCGCGCCCCCATTTCCGTGCCTCCCAAGCGAGCCTACCTATGAGCCAAAAGTCCCTGCGCATTGCCCTCGGTGCCGATCACGGCGGAGTCGATCTGAAGGACCAACTTGTCGCCCACTTGAAGGCGGCAGGGCATGAGGTCACCGACTTCGGCACCCAAGGTCACGATTCGGTCGATTACGCGGACTTCGCGAATCTGGTCGGTCGGTCTGTTGCTGATGGCACTCAGGACTATGGAGTGCTCTGCTGCACCTCCGGCGTGGGCGTCTCAATCGCCGCGAACCGCCACCGCCACGTCCGCGCCGCGAACGTCCGGACCGCGGAAGAGGCCGTGACCGCCCGCCAGCACAACGACGCCAACGTGCTCTGCCTGGGCGCCAAGACCGTCGATGCCGGCACCGCGGTGGCGATGATCGATGCTTTCCTTACCACCGCCTTTGAAGGTGGCCGCCACGAGGCCCGCGTCTGCAAGTCCTCCGGCTCCCGCATCGCCGAGATCGACGCGGAACTCTACGCCGCGATCACCGCGGAAGAGCGCCGCCAGCGCAACAACATCGAGCTGATCGCCTCCGAGAACTTCGCCTCCCCGGCGGTGATGGAAGCGCAGGGCTCGGTCCTGACCAACAAGTATGCCGAGGGCTACCCCGGCCGCCGCTGGTATGGTGGTTGCGAGAACGTCGATGTCGTCGAGCAGCTCGCGATCGACCGCGCCAAGAAGCTTTTCGGTGCCGAGCACGCCAACGTGCAGGCCCACTCCGGTTCGCAGGCGAACACGGCGGTCTATTTCTCCGTGCTCAAGCCGGGTGACAAGATCCTGACCATGGATCTCGCCCACGGCGGTCACTTGACCCACGGGCACAAGGCGAACTTCTCCGGCAAGTTCTACGAAGTCACCCACTACGGCGTGAGCAAGGACGACGAGCGGATCGACTACGATCACCTCGCCGAGCTGGCCCGCGAGACCAAGCCCGCGCTGATCACCGTCGGCGCCAGCGCCTACTCCCGCGTGATCGATTTCGAGCGCATGGCCACCATCGCCCGCGAAGTGGGAGCCTACCTTTTCGTCGATATGGCGCACATTGCTGGTCTCGTGGCCGCGGGCGTGCACCCGAATCCGGTGCCGCACGCCGACTTCGTGACCTCCACCACCCACAAGTCCCTGCGCGGTCCGCGCGGTGGCATCATCCTGTGCAAGGAAGAGTTCGCGAAGAAGATCGATGCCCAGGTCTTCCCGGGCATCCAAGGCGGTCCGCTGATGCACGTGATCGCCGCCAAGGCGGTCTGCTTCGGCGAAGCGCTCAAGCCGGACTTCAAGGACTACCAGCAGCAGATCGTGAAGAACGCGCAGGCCCTTGCCGCGCGCCTCACGCAGCACGGCTTCCGCATCGTCTCCGGCGGCACGGACAACCACGTGATGATGGTCGATCTCCGCGCCAAGAGCCTCAACGGCGCCGATGCCTCGCACGCGCTCGATGAAGCCGGCATCACGGTCAACAAGAACGCGATCCCCTTCGACACCGGCACCCCGATGAAGCCCAGCGGCATCCGCATCGGCACCCCGGCTGTGACCACCCGCGGCATGAGGGAGAAGGACGTCGAGCAAGTCGCCGACTTCATCGCAGAGGCCCTCGCGGCCGTCGGCGATGAGGCGAAGCTGCACGCGATCCGCGACAAGGTGTTTGCGTTCAACCGGGCCTTCCCGATGCCGATGTGAGGCAATGGGGGAATCTTCCTCCATCCTTGCGTAGCTGGCATAAAGAGAGCATCCTCCAGTCATGGAGGTGACTCTGCCAAAGCCACTGGAGGAGCGACTTTCGCCGCAGCAGGCCGTCTTGCATCTGGCGATCGGTTTGTTTGTTTCCGACGAGGCTACCCTCGGACAGGCCGCGGAGATATCCGACCTGACCCAAGCGGATTTTCTTCGTGAACTCGGCCGGCGGAAGATCCCGCTGCACTACGGCTCGGACGAATTGGAGGCGGACTTGGAAACGGTCGAGTTGTTGTCCGGGAGATGATTGTAGTGTCTGATACCTCGCCGCTGACGGCTTTGCTAACCGTTGGCGAAGCTGAGCTTCTGCCAAAGCTCTTCAACGAAGTCGTTATCCCGGAAGCAGTTCGCACGGAGCTATTGCGCAATCATGCCGACCTCCCCGGCTGGCTGCGTGTTGAAGCTGTCGTCAATCCAGCCGAAGCCATGCGCATGACAGAGGTCGTGGACAAGGGCGAAGCCGAAGCCATCGAACTCGCGAAAGAACTGGGTGCAGATCGCCTGCTGATTGACGAACGTAAGGGACGTGCACTGGCTGCTCAAGAAGGTGTGCCGGTAATTGGATTGTTGGGTGTGCTTCTCCTTGCAAAGCGGCAGGACCTGATTTCCTCCGCAAGAGCCCTCTTGGACAGGCTGGAGTCTGAAGCGGGGATGTATCTTTCGGCCGAGCTCAAGAACCGGGCTTTGGAGACGGTCGGAGAGTAGCGTGAATGGCCCGTCGATTTACTCCGGTGCTGGTCCCACCACCTTGTCCAAAAACGCTTTCACCTCTTCATCGTACTTCTTCGGATCCCCGGCTTTCAGCCCGAAGTGCGTGCCCTTCGGAATCTCCACGAAGCGGTAATTCGGATCATGGGAATGGCTCGCGATGCGGCGGCCTTGGTCGATCGGGATGATCTCGTCGTTGACCCCGTGCATGTGCAGGATGGGGACCTTGATCTTCTCCATCGAGTGTTCGGGCGAGACTTGGCCGGGATCGAAGGAGGCGAGCTTGCCGGCCTCATTCATCATGTAGGGACCGAGCCAGCTTACCGGCAGGGTAGTATGGCTGACCACTTGTGCGCGGGCGACATCACGGAGGTCCGCGAAGGTGCTCTCGATGATCGCGAAGTCGAACTGGTCATCGATGCTCATGGCCTGCAGCGCGATCGCGCCGCCGTAGGAGGTGCCCCAAAGGCCGACCTGCAGCTTCGAGAATTCTTTCTCCACCACCTTGCGGAGCAGGGAGAGGTCGTTCTTCTCCACATAGCCGTAAGTGGCGAATTGGCCGCCGCTATCGCCATGGGCGCGCATGTCCGGCGCCATCGCCATGATACCGCGGCGGGCTAGGAAGCGGAGTGTCTCGACCTGGGTGGCCTTCGAGTCCGAGATGCCGTGAAGTACCAGCACCGCGGCTTTCGGCGGTCCGGCCGGGCGGGCTTCCCAAGTGCGGAGCTCCACGCCGTCCGGCAGTTTGAAGGTCCGCGCCGTCAGGTCTTCCGGCACCGGTGCGCCCACGCCCTTGCGTTGCGGGTGGACGATCGCCTCTGCGACGAGACGCTTGGTCAAGCTGCAGGAGCCCAAGCCGAAGACCAGCACCGTGGCCCCGGTAATCTTCATCCAGCGCTTCAGGCGGCGCCGCCGGGGCTTGGGCGGAGTAGCGGAGGATGACGACGGGGCTGCCATTTGCTGACGATACGCAAACGGGCGGCAGAGTTCAATCAGCCGCCCGATTACAATCCGGTGTTCGGATTCAAGTCGTAGAGTATCAGCTTACTCAGGGAGCGTCCAGCGGTGGCAGCACGCCGCCACTGCTGTCGTCGAAGTAGCGAGGCTCTTCCTCCACCTTGAGCGGGCGGAATTGGCCATGGTAGCTATCGACCTGCAGGCGCAGCTCCATCATGTCGCGGTTGGTGTCCGCCACGCGGTCACGCAGTTCCTGGTTCTGGGCGAGGATGTCCTCAAGATGGCGCAGGAGCTTTTCTTCCGTGCTATTGGCGGTAGCCGGGATCCGGCTGGCGACGAGATTGGGATTGGCCGGTGCCGGTGCGCTCACGGGCTGCAACTGCTGCTGCTGAGGCTGGAACAGCGGCTGTGGTTGACCCTTGCGGGCGGCGGCCAGGGTGCTCTTGGCCTCGCGGGCCACGCTGTCATCGGGCAGCGGCTGCGGGGCGGTGAGCTTGGCCAGCATCGCTGCATCGTGATGCGAGGTAGCGGGTGCGGGAGCTTGCTGCGGCAGGAGCGTAGCCAAGGTGACCATGTCACGCACGGAGAGCCAATGGGCAGCGGCGGCCCCTGCCATCAGGGCGAGGGCAGTCCCGCAGGCGATCGGAACAGAGCTGGTTTTCATCGGGTCGGTTTGCGGTTGGGTGCTACCGGAGGAGGATTGACGATCGTGGCACGCGGGGCGGCTGCCTCAGTGGCAGGCAGGGAACCCAGAAGCTGCTCAAGCCGGTCGATGGCTTCGCTCATTTGGCGGGCGTCCTGGTCGAGCTGATCGATCGAGGTGGAAAGTACGGCGCTCATCGTACCCGTCTGCGCGTAGCGCTTGTCGGGTTCGTAGCCGGGCTCCTTCACTGCGATTACGTGTGCTCCATCCGCATCCGGCACCAGCAGGTGCGGGCGGATCGAAAGCTGGATGTGGGTGCCATTCGAGAGCGGCACTTCGCGGGTAAAGGCAGGCACTTCCTTCGGGTGCTCCAAGCGCCAGCCCTTGGGCGGGTGGGAGAGCGGCTTGGCAGGGAAGGGGGCCAGCAGTTTGACTGACTTGGCATCCACCGCGCTGGAGCCGGCACTGCCAGGCTCCACATTCACCGTCACGCCTTCCGGCTCGGCAACGGGTTCGCCGGTTTCGGTAGCGACTTCCGACGGCTTGCCAGTCACCAGGACCGGGGCTTCGGAATCCATCGTCGGCACCATCGGCGGGGCGGTGGAGCGGATATCCACGGTGACCGCGGGCTCTTCATCCAGATTTTCACTGAGGGCCGCCAGCAGCGGATCCCGCTCCGAATCCTTCGGGGCGATGTCCTGGGCGGAGGCAGTGGCGGCGATGAGCGCGCAAGCAAGAAGGGTGGCTTTCATCGGTTCTGGATTTCGATGGCTTCAGAGCTGTCCAATTCGGCGGTCGGGCTGCTGTTCACGCCGGCCCGGGTCAGGGTCGGGCTGTCGGCGCGGAGGACTTCGGCGGGGATCGAGTCGCCCACCAGGCCATTCCATTGCTCCATGAGCACGCGGCCTTCCTCACGCAGGGCGCGCGAGCGTTCCTGATAGTCGCCGATGCGGACCAGCAACTCGCGGGCCCGCGCCACCTCAGTGGGGGTCCAGCGCATTGAGCGGCTGCCGTAGAGCACGGGCACCTCGAGGGTGACCTTGCCGAGGTCCTCGCCAGCCGGGCCGCGGGCATTCAGCACGTGCTGGACGCGTAGGTTGGTCTCCTCATAAGAGGCAGCGGAACCGGAGACCGCGGCCGAGCCGAGGCGGCGTGGATCGGCAGCCTGGGGCTTGTTGTTGTTCTTGTCGCCGGGCAGCGCGTGGCCGTTCGGCAGCAGGGAATCCTGGGTCTTGGTCCCGGCAGGTGCCGGGGCTGGCGGCGGTGTGGGATCCATCGGGCCGGCCACGTTCATGGTAGCTGCGGTGGACGAGACACCGGCGGCGATCACCGGCTTGGTCAGGTAGAGCGTGAAGAAGCCCGCGGAGAGCAGGGTGCTCGTCACCAGCAGCCAGGGATACGCGCGCTGGGCCGTGGCAGCGGGCGCGCGGCGGTTCGTGCCCGCGGAGTTGCTGCCGGTGAGCGGCCCCAACTCCAAGGTCTGGGGCGTGGCGACCACCGGGGCCGTCTTCGCGGCAACCGGAGCGATCTGGGTCGAAGTGGGCAAAGGGCGCATGGGATCGTTCAAGGTGATTCGGATTCCGCCCGCGCATCCGCAGCAGGCGGGGCGGCCCCGCCGGACTCGGCGGGGGCCACAAGCTTGGCCTGGGTGACCAGGGTCTGGTCGGAAACTCCCGGGAAAACCGTTAGCGTCAGCGTGTCGCGTGTCAGCCGCAGGTGCTTGTGCACTCCGCTGGTATCGCTGGTAGCCTGTACGCCGGGGACCACTTCCAGCGGACCCCCTGGAGCCGTTTGGCGGCCGATGCCATCGGAGCGGTAAATCTTGAAGGTGGACCAGTTGTCGTTGTCGGAGCTGGTGTCAGCGGAAAGACGCACGGTGACTCCGTCGGTCTCGACCTTGATTGGCAGTGGCTTGATCGGGATCTCCACCACCTTGCCACTGCCGGTGATCTTCATCTGGCGAAGGATCATGTACTCACCCATCGGGGTGAATTCCCCGGCCGCGGCGCTCCCGATGAATCCGAGGGCGGCGGCAAGCAAGGCGACGATGCTAGGGCGATAGTGTTTCATCATTCCCCGACGTCCCAGAGGGAGTCATTTGCTCTTCCGGAGGGATCGTAGGTGACTCCAGCGAGGCCACCGGGGGTGACCGTCAGCACAGGGGGGGAAACATTCACGTGGACGAATAGCTGGGTATTCGTCAGCGAGGTGCAGGTCGGCATGGCCACCGCGCCGTTCGGCAGGTAGGGGATCAGCATCGCGGGCGTCAGCGCATTCACCGGTGTGGTCGGGTGATCGGCCAGATAGGTCCGCTGCGCGGTGTAGACCGTGCGCAAAATCTCCGAGCCGGCACGCCCCAGCTTCCAGCTCGTGATCTGGTTAGACAGCCCGAAGCCGAAGCTGAGGAGCATGATCAAGATGAAGATCACCAACGACATCTCGATGAGCGTGAATCCTCCGCGAGAAGGATTGGCATGGGACCCGGAGTTCATGGGACAGCAAATGTTTAAGGTTCTTAAGAATGATTGAAAAGACGGAAATCTAAATGATTTCCATGCCCGCATCGGAGATTAGTTCTTGAAGAGCTTCAGCGCTTCGGCGGCGTTCTTCCGCAGCTCCTCGTTGGCCCAGAGCATGTTGCCCAGATAGACCAAGCCGAAGGTGGCGACGATGGCGAGGGATGCCCAGATCAACCACCAGGTCACGGACTTACCGTTTGGTGCGATGAGCGGGACATACCAGGCCTCGCGGTCCACCACGCGGGTGGTGAACATCTGGTTTCCGTCCCGCAGTTCGGAGATCAGGGCGCTCACCGCCTTGTCGCTGCGGAGGATGAAGCGATGCCGGAACTTGCGCCCGGGAGAGTCAGGGAGTTCCTCGGCGATAGCACCTGCCGGGATCGAGGCCGGCAGGCGCAGGGTGTAGATGTGCGTCTCGTAGACGAAGCGCTCGCGGAGATAGCGGTCGAGTCGTGTGAGTTGCATGGGTGTAAGGGCAGCAGGGTGTTGGGCGACCGGCTTAGATGCCGTTGTTCATCATCTTCGGACCCATCAGGAAGATGGGCAGGAAAGTTCCCACGAACACGGCGCCGATCAGGAACACTGCCGCGATCAGCACGATGAAGCCGATGGTGGCGGTGAAGGCTGCCATGTAGTTCTCGGAGTCCTCCTCATACATCTGGGTGAGCATATCCAGCTGGGTGTCCAGCGAGGCGGATTTCTCACCGATCGAGAGCATGTGGACGACCTGCGAGTCCACGGAGGTGTATTTGGCGAAAGCGGTGGAGAGCGGCACGCCGGAGTTCTCGTACTTTTCCGCAGCCTCCCGCAGCTCGGCGTAGAAGGGGGTGCCCTTCACGCTATTCGCGGACACGCGGATCGACTTGGCGAGGTTGATGCCGTTGGCATGCAGCAGCCGGATCGTGGCAAGGAAGGTCATCTGCCGGAGGCTGAGGATCAGCAGGCGCAACAGGCGCCACTTGGACATCGCCAGGCCGAGGATCAGGTTGCGGACTTTGTCCGAGCGCCAGATGGTGACGGCAATGCCGATGATAATCGGCACCACCAGCTTCCACCAGGTCTGGGTGAAGTGCGAGACCCCGAAGGAGATCGCAGTCATGCCGTCCGGCTTGGCGCCGACGCCCGAAAGCATATCTTCCACCTGCGGCACGATCTTGACCTGCGAGGTGATAAAGGCACCGATCAAAACCGAGATGATGACCACCGGCATCACGGTGGCCTTCTTGATTGCCTTGTTGAAGTGCAGCTCGCTGGTGAAGCGCGCGGCGAGCGATTTGAAGGCTTCGTTGAGCTGGCCGGCATCGCTACCCGCCTGGATCAGGCCGATCACCATGTCGCTGAAGCGGCCGGTGCGGCGGAAGGCCTCGTGAACGCTCACACCCGAGTTGATCTCGTCGCGGATCTTCGCGAGCGTGTCGGACATGATCTTGTCGTTCAGGCCCTGGCCGTAGTACTTGAGCGCGTCCGCGGTGTTGATCTGGGCTCGCAGCATCGAGGCAAGGCCGCGGAACAGGGAGATCAGCGTCTTCTTGCTGAACTCCTTGGTCTTCCCGGACTTCAGGAAACTGAAGGAAGCCTGGGCGGGCTTGCCACCTTGCTGCTGCTGCTTGGCGGTGCTGGGTGCGGCGACGGATGCACTACTCATCGGTGTAAGTCATGTCGATGACCTTGGAAACGGCGTCGATGTCCGTCTTGCCTTCGCGCAGCAGGCGCAAGCCGCTGCGACGGAGGTTCGGCAGTTTGCCTTCTTCCTGGATTTTAACTTCCAGGTCGTAGGGCGAGATCTCGCCTTTCGACAGCATGTCCGAGGTCTTCGGGGTGATGGGGATGATTTCGAGAATGGCGGTACGGCCGCTGTAGCCGGAGTTGCGGCACTCCGCGCAGCCACCCGGCTTGGCCTGGAAGACCGGGATATCCGCCCAAGTGTCGTCCAGGTTGAAGGTCCGGCGGTCGAGCTCGGAGATGCCGTGTTTGGCCTCCTTGCAGTAGGGGCAGAGGATCTTGACCAGACGCTGGGCACAGGCGGCCTTGAGGGTCTGGGCGATCTTCCAGCGCTCGATGCCGAGCTGCTCGAAACGCTCAATGATCTGGGAGGCGCGCGGGGTGTGAATCGTGGTCAGCACCTTGTGGCCCGTCACCGCGGCTTCGATCGCAAGTTCCGCGGATTCGATGTCGCGAACCTCACCCATCAGGATGATATCCGGGTCGGACCGCATGAAGGAGGCGATCATCGGCTTGAACTCCTTCGCACTGCGCAAGTCGCAGTGGGTGATCCCGGGAACTTCGTCTTCCACCGGGTTTTCCAGCGTCAGGATGTTCACGTCGGGCCGGTTCAGCTCGCGCAGGATCGCGTTCAGGGTGGTCGATTTGCCCGATCCCGTGGGGCCGGACATGACGATGATGCCGGCTGGCACCTTCATCACCTTGCTGAGTTCGAAAAGGGTGTCTTCGTCGAAGGCCAGGGTGCCCTTGCCGAGCGTCACGTTGATGTTGCTCTTGTCGAGCAGACGCATCGTCACGTGATAGCCCCGGTAGGTACGGTGGCGCTCGTAGCGGATGTCGATCGGGCGGTGAAAGTAGGAGATCGTGAAGCGGCCGGAGATACCCGGCGCGGTGGCGCGGATTTCCGTCGGCAGCTTCATCAGGTTCAGCAGGAAGGCATCCAGCCGGTCCTTCAGCTTCATCGGGATCTCCACCTTGTTGCCGATGTCGCCATCGACCCGGTAGGCATAGTAGAAGGATTCCTTCTCGACCTTGAAGTGAATGTCCGAGGCACGGGTTTTGACCGCATCCGCCATCACGGTGGCCACCAGCTGGGCCATCGGTTCAGTGTAGTCGGTGGTCACGTCGAAGTCACGGATCCCTTCGTCCATGTCCTCGACGTCGATCGCTTCCAGTTCGGAGCGGCTCGGGCCGGAGTTGGTGGCCACGGACTCGATCGCGCGGGCGATTTCCGAAGCCAGGGTGACGATCTTGACGATCTCGAGATCCGGGAAGCGCGGGGCGAGGTATTCGTCCGGCAGCGGGCTCCAGGGATTCGCCACGGCCACCACCAGCTTGTCGCCGGTGACGCAGAGCGGGCTGAAGAGGCCGCGGGTCAGGACCGTGGGGTCGCAGTAGGTGTGCAGCGAACCGTCACAAAATTCCGCTACCTTCGGGAAGAAGGGCAGGCCGTTGATCTTGGCAACCGCGCCCATGAAGCAATAGCGGGTCACGCGGTTGGCGACCTGATCGTGGGAGAGCTCCGAGTA
Source organism: Haloferula sp. BvORR071 (assembly GCF_000739615.1). Taxonomy (GTDB): domain Bacteria; phylum Verrucomicrobiota; class Verrucomicrobiia; order Verrucomicrobiales; family Akkermansiaceae; genus Haloferula. Next base: position 332,365 of record NZ_BATP01000022.1, on the reverse strand, counting down.
CTGGGGATCATGGATCGCCAGCGCGCGCATGATCTGCCCGCTGATCAGCTCATTGAAGGACATGCTGTCGAAGTCGATCACAACGCGAAGTGTTTGCGGGTGAGGAAAGACCAGCTCTCGTAGTCCATGCGGACCGAGGTGACGAAAGGCTTGATGCCGAAGCGGCGATCCACGGTGGAGAGGATCTCATCTGCCATGATGCGGGCAGCGACCGGATTGAGGGCGCCCGTGCCAATGGCATCGGTATCTTCGGCATAGATCACCGGCGCCAGCAGCGCCCGCGCGACCTTGTGCACGTGGTCGAAGGATTCGTAGAAAGCGGAGGGGGCGATCAACTTGCCGGCGAAGGGGATCAGCGGCGGCGAAGGATGAATGACCGCGGACACCGAGTGGGTGATGCGGGCCACTTCCACCCCGACATGTTCTTCTTCCGCTCCCTGCACACGGGCCAGGATCTCGAGCACGTCCATCGGCTCGTCCTTGGCTACGGAGCGCTCGAAAAGCACCCGGACCCGGGCGATTTCGGTTTCGGTGGCGATGCCGGTGGCCTGGATCGCCTGGATCGTCTGCTCGAGGCAGATCCGGACGAGGTCGCCGATGTCGCCGGGCTTGCGCACCGGTTGATCGTACATGGCTTGAGCGGGGGATGACATGATAGGGTGGGTGGAAACGGCAGAGGGAGAAAGGGCGGAGACGGGGGTGTCGTCTCCGCCCATGGGAAGCCTTACTTGCCTCCGGCGCGGCTGAACTTGCGCTTGGCCGTGGTGGTGCTGGCCGGGGCGGGAGCGGGCGCCGGCTTCGGAGCCATCTCTTCGGCCGTCGGATAGTATGGGGCCTGGCTCGGGCGCAGGTCGCGGATCCCGCGGCGCAGGTTCGGCTCGTGGGCCGGGCCGGGGTTGCACTCGGGGTCGACCCAGTCGTGATCCTGGGTGAGGCTCACGTTGCTGTGCACGCGGCTGGACTGTTTCGCGGTCGCCGACTTGCTGGCCGGATCGTAGGACGTCGGAGTGACGATGAAGACCAGGCTGGAGTTCTCCTTCTTGGTGTCCTTGGACTTGAAGAAGAAGTTGATCACCGGGATGTCGCCGAGGATCGGCACCTTGGTGCGATCCTTATTGCCGATTTCACCGTAGAAGCCGCCGACCACCAGCGAGTGGCCATCCGGCACGCGGGACAGCGACTCGATCATGGACTCGGTCACGCGCGGATAAACGTTACCCGACTGACCGACGACGTTGTCCACGATCTGGGCGGAGCGGGGGCGGAGGCGCATGCGCACCGTGCCGTCCGGCAGCAGGGTCGGGGTCACGGTCAGCGAGATGCCGATTTCACGGTGCTTGTCCGGATCTTCCGAGATCGTCTTGTCCTGGGAGTCGATCTTGTAGCGGACTTCTTCGGTGATGTTACTCACCCCGTTCGACTGGTTGACGGTTGCGGTGATGATCGGCACGCGGTCGATGATCGAGATCGAGCCCTGCTCGTTGTCCTCGGTGATCAGCGTCGGGTTGGAGATCTGGGTCGCGAAGTTGCCTTCCGCCAGGGCCCGCAGCACGCCGTTGAGCTGCAGCGGGGAGAGCACCAGGTTTTGGCTGGCGGTCGATTCAGCCATGGCCAGCGCAGAGCCGACGGAGGCGCCCTTGGTCGAGACATCGGAGTCGATGCCAAACATGCTGTTCAAGCTGCGCGCGACTTCGATCGAGGTGCCGTTCTCGCCGAGCGAGGCGGACCAGTTGATGCCGGTGCGTTCCGCAGCAGCGCTGTTCACGCGCAGGATCTTGGTCTCCACCACGATCTGGCCCTTCGCACGATCGATGCTTTCCAAGAGGTGCTTGGCCTGCTCGATGCGGTGGGCGGTGTCGACGATGACGATCGTGTTGGTCTTCGGCTCGAAGTTCACGATGCCGGTGCCGGGCGTCAGGACCGGGGTGAGCAGCTTGGTGATCTGCTCCATGTCGGTCGGGCGCAGATAGCGGAGCTGGTAGTTGAACTCAGCGCTCGGCAGCTGGCCGAGCTGGGCCTGGCTGAGGGCGTAGATGGTATTGCCCTTGGTGTAGAGGGTCAGGCCATACATGAAGGCCAGCTCTTCCATCTGGTTGAGCGGGTTGCCGTCGTTGAGGTGACCCGTCACCCGGTAGTCCGGGGTGGCCAGCTTCGCATTGTGGAAGTACTGGCGGCCTGCCTGCTTGGCTAGGAACTGGAAGATGTCGTTGATCGGCGCATCCTTGATCAGGTAGCCCTCTTCGGACTCCTGGATTTCTTGGCCGGTGCTTGCACCGGGAGCTGCCGGGGCTGTGGCTCCGGGAGCTGGGGCTACAGGTGGTGCGACCGGCTCGACCGAATCAGCACCTGGTGCTGGCGGTGGCGGTGCGACCGGGATATTCGGCAGATCGGATGGCGGGGCCGGAGCCGGTGCGGGCGGCGGCAGATCAGGTACGGCGGGATCATTCGCCTGCACTAGATCGGGAGCGGCAGGAACGCCGTCCACCTGAGCGGTGACGAGTGATGTAGGCAGGGCCAGCAGCGTGGCGACGGCGATTGCAGGCTTCATGGTGTGTGCAGGTGTTTTGTGGGACAGCAAGGGAGTCGGAGACGAGGCTCCATCATTAGTTGGACGAGATGGGGGGGGCTGGGGTGCGATCTGGATTTCGATGGGGGCGTTCGGACTGAGGGATTGCATGCCGGGGGCGGAGATCCCTGCGGTGCCGCGGACCATTCCTTCCGGCAGGCTGGACATCTTGCGGACAGCGGTCTCGCCGGTATCGGGATTGCGGAAGGTGATTGCCTGGGCGGTGACGTCCATGACTTGGGCCTTTACTGTCTTGCCAGTGGGCAGGCGGATCGGAAGCACGTCCTTGACGGCGAACTTGCGTGAGCCCACCAGGAACTGCTTCTTGGCGGGGATCAGGGTGTTGACCTCAACAGCGTTGACGACATCGGGGAAGGGCGTCTGCGGAATCTTCGTGAAGGTCGGGGTGTGCAGACCAGGCTTCGCAGGTTGTGGGGCCTGCGCCGCGTAGTTCGGATCCTGGTAGCGGCCGAAGACGTCCGTCTGGCGGTTCTTGATGCCGAAGCGTGCGTTGAGAGATTCGACGTAAGCGGCGAGTTCAGGACCCGTGCCGGCATAGCGCGAAGGGATCTTCTTCGCATCGGTGGCGGGAGCGGCCTTGGCTGCCGCAGGCGCTGCCTGCGGTGCCGCGGCGGCAGGAGCAGCTGTCTTCGTAGCCGGTGCCGGTGCGGGAGCAGAAGGTGCCGCGGCGGGGCTATCGAAGCCTTCCGCCGACTGCGCGTGCAGGACGGGCAGAGCAAGCAGGCTCAGCAGGGCAAGAGTCGGAATCGTTTTCATTTTGAAGGGCTGGTGGATGCGATGCCAGAGCCAGGCAAGCCGCGCGAAGCATCGCGGCCCTCCGCCGGCGTGGTGCCGGTGGCGGGCAGCGTGATCAGCGCCAGAGTTGCGGTGGCGGAAGCGATCTTCATTTCTCCCATGCGGTGTAAGTGACCGAGAAGTTCATCGACGAAGTCGAGGAGTTCGGGTCGATTTTGAGCTCTTGCATTTGGAGCTGGGGCATCAGCGTTTCGAGCTCGAGGAAGGCGCGCTGCATCGAGCGGTAGGTGGCGCGGAAGGCGAGGCGGACCTGCGAGGAGGACTGGGCCGAGGCTGCAGCGAAGCCGGCAGCACCGTTCGGGTATTCCACCGCGGTCTGCTGGAATTCCTTGGCCGGAAGCTTGTCGCCAATCTCCTTCAGGGCGGAGGAGATGGCGTTCGCGGTTTCGCGTTCGAGCTGGGAGTTCCAGTGCTCGACGAAGCCGCGCTTCTGGCTGATCTCCTTCTCGATGTTCTGGGAGCCGGCACGGCTCTGTTCGGAGGACTTGTAGAGCGCTTGCTTCTCCTCGAAGGAGGCCGTGGCCTTGGACTTCAGGACGATGCCTCCGCCCACGATGATGGCGCACACCGCGGCGGGCAGAACGAAGCCGAAGATGATGATCGACTGACGGTAAAACATGGTGAAATTCGGTTAGAGGTGCCGTGGCTTACGGGGCCTTGGATGCTTTCACCGCCATCGGGTCCGAGGACTCGAAGCGCTGGATGATGGTCAGGTCGAAGGAGAAGGGGTAGGAGCTCTCGTCGATATCGAGTGCTTCTTCCGGCGGAGCGGGCTTGTAACCCGGGTTCTCCAGGGTCTTCACGTTGACGACGATGCTGCGGGCGCCGACGTCAGTGCGGAATGCCTCGTTGCCAGTGATGTTGGCCACCTCGTTGAAGATCGCAGAGATGCCGTCGCGGGTGTTCATCACGGACAGGCGCTCCAAGGCATCTTCACGGGCGAGGCCGGTGATCTTCCATTCCTTCACGAAGCCGATCTTGGCTTGGGCCGGAGCGGATTCGGTGCGGACGTTGTGGGAGAAGGTCTTGGTCAGTGCACCGCTCTTCGGTGGGAAGAGCGAGGAGAGCAATTCCATCGAGACCCAAGCCTTCGAGCGGTCTTCCAGGAGATTGTCCCAGTGCTCGATGCGGGTGCGTTCCGCGGTCACCATCGTGAGGCGCTGCTTGCCGACTTGGGAGTTCTCCGTGTTGAAGGCCCACTCCGGCTGGCGGATCATGGCGATCATCCCCATCATCACCCACACGAGTGCGAGCAGGGCCACGGCGGCGAAGCCGATGCGGGCGAACTTCGCGGAATGCAGGAGCTTCATCTCACCGCGGCTCGGGAAGAGCTCGCCGGCTTCCTTCGGGATCGGCAGGAAGTCCTGGCTGGCCCAGCCTTCCGTGCGGAAATCGCTGAAGGTATGAGCGGCGGCCAGCGGAGTTTCTGCAGGCGTCGCGATATTTGCGGCGATCAGCAGCTCCGGGAAATAGGCTCCCATCGCGGGCTCGAAGAAACGCGAACCCTGCCAGTCCATCTCGTGGATCGAGGTGGCGGGGAATACGACCTGCACGTCCGCAGCGAGTTGGGGATCCGTGGCGTCGCCAATGTGGAACAGGTAGATCTCGGGATCCGCGAGTTCCAGGGCCGCAGCGGTGGTGGAGGTCGCGTGGCGCAGGTTCGTCGGGCGGCGCTGGCCGCGGTGCTGCAGCGTGCGCAGCAGGCGCAGGTCACCATGCTCATTGAAAAAGGCGAGCAGAGTGAAGCGCGGATAGGGGAGGATCGCGATCAGCGGCCGGGTCACGGCATCTGTCTTCAGATCCGGCAGTGCCATTAGGCACAGCAGCGGCGAGCTGATGCCGCGGGTGACGATTGGGAAATTCTTTTCCTCGCCGATGCGACGGAGTGCATCCAGGAAGCCGGCCCAGCGATGGCTGAGGCAGAGGGTGGTCGCGATCGCCTCGCTGCCTGCGGCAGGGTAGGGAACCAAGCGCCACGAGTTGTCCGCGGCGATGACCGAGGCGTCATCCAGGACAGCCTTGGGATCGGTCTCAATCTGGGCGCGCAGTTCGGCCAGCGCGCCGGGATTGTCGAGCTCGGGCTTGAGCTCGGAGGTCGCGAATTCATCCGCGATGTGGAGGATCAGGCCGATCGCGGGTGCGCCTGCCTGCTTGGCAGTGGCGAGCACCTGTTCGGCGAAGGCCGGAACCAGGGAAAGATCAAGGGCGCAGGCTTCGTCGAGGACCGGACCAGGCGACCATGCCTTGCTGCGGCGGTCGAAGATCCAGGAATCCACGCGGCTGCCGTCGACGCGCAGGTGAAGCTGGAGGTCCAGATCAAGCGCGTTGAGGTACCAGGCGGGATTAACCGCACGGCTCGTGCCCCGCAGGATCGCGCCGGCTTGGCGGAAGCGCTGCAGTGGATTGAGCCCCGAAGGATGTTGGTAGGCGACCAAGGGATTGGGTGGGTAAGGGTGGGAACAGCATCGGGGGGCGGGGGAATTGGAGGGAAAGGGGGTCTCCCGCCCGCATGGAAGCGGACGGGAGACAATGGCTGGTTTCGTCCCGGTCCTACGACCAGGTCGAAAGGGTGCTCAATTTACCAGTCGGCGTAGGTGCCGGTGGCAGGAGCGTAGTCGGCTGCGTCAGCACCGGTGACGGCCAAGTACAGCGTGCCCAGAGCCGGCACGGTGGTGCCGTAGGTGTAGGTCAGGCTGGTGGCAGGCGGCGTCGGGCGCTTCAGGTAGCCTTCGGTGGCAGGACCGGAACCGAAGATCACGGTGTCAGCCAGAGCGGCGCCTTCAAGAAGACCCTGCATGTTCTGGTGGGCACGAACGGCCTGCTGAACGTTGCGGATGTTCATGATGTTGGCAGCGCGGTCGGAACCCTTCTTCCAAGCGCGGGCGCCCACGAAGAGGATCGAGATAAGGGAGAGCAAAACGAGAATGACGACCGTCAATTCAAGGAGGGTCATGCCGTTTGCGCGCTTGGTGGTACGTGTCAGTTTCATGTTTGGTGTGTTGTCTGGGTGTTGTGTTTGTCTTTGGCCGGAGAATTAATCCTTCGCTGGGTGCAAAGGGCGGCTCACACCGCCGCTCTGGAAGAGTCGAGGCGGCGGTGGAGACGTGTGCAATTTACCAATCGGCGTAGGTGCCGGTCGCCGGAGCGTAGTCGGCGGCGTTGGTGCCGGTGACGGCAAGGTACAGGGTGCCGATGGCCGGCACGGTGGTGCCGTAGGTGTAGGTCAGGGTCGAGGCCGGCGGCGTCGGGCGCTTCAGGTAGCCTTCGGTGGCAGGGCCGGAACCGAAGATCACGGTGTCAGCCAGAGCGGCGCCTTCAAGAAGACCCTGCATGTTCTGGTGGGCACGGACGGCCTGTTGAACGTTGCGGATGTTCATGATGTTGGCCGCACGGTCCGAACCCTTCTTCCAGGCGCGGGCGCCGACGAAGAGGATCGAGATGAGGGACAACAGAACGAGGATGACCACGGTCAGTTCGAGCAGGGTCATGCCTTTGTTCGCGCGGCGGGAGGTGTTGGTCAGTTTCATGTATTAACTAGGGTGTGTTTTCTGGGTGGAGGAGCAGTGTTTGCTTTGTGTTTTCTTCTGGGAGGGAGAATGCGCGGCGGAGTTACAGGATTTCAGTGTCGTCCCGGTTCATCCGTGCATTCTCGAAGGTGTTTTCGGTGATGAGGCCTTGGCGCATCAGGCGGCGCAGGTTGGCATCCCACTCAATGTTACCGGCGCGGCGGATCACGTCTTCGAGTGATCGCGCGCCGCCGTCGTAGTTCGTGATTGCAGAGGCGACGGCGTCGTCGTTGTTCTGCAGGAACTCGTAGGTCAGGACCCGCTTTTGGACTCCGTTGAGGAGACCTTGCGAGTGAATGAAGATGAGAATTTCAGCAAGCCGGGAGAGCACTGCGGAGTGGTTCTCCTTCGGGTAGAGCTCAAGGATACGGCCGATGGTCTTAACCGCTCCAGTGGTGTGAAGCGTGGAGAGCACCAAGTGACCGGTTTGTGCCGCTTCCATGCATGTTTCCATGGCTTCCCGGTCGCGGATTTCCCCCAGCAGGATGATGTGCGGCGCTTTACGCAGCACGTCCTTGAGGCCTTGGCGGTAAGAGTGAACGTCGCGGCCGACTTCCTGCTGCGTCACGACGCTGGGGCAGGGGATGCGGCGGCCCGGATACTCCGGATCTTCCATGTCGTCCGGATACTGGTATTCGATCGGGTCCTCCACGGTCACGATGTGCTTGCCGTGGTTGCGGCGCAGCCAGTCGATCAGTGCGGCGAGGGTGGTCGATTTACCGGAACCGGTAGGGCCGGTGACCAGGCAAAGGCCGGCACGCTTCTGCACTGCCTGGCGCAGCACGTAGTTGGTGTCCTGGTCGATGCCGAGGCTTTCCAGCTCCGGGATGAAGTCATTCAGGATACGGCAGGTGATGCCGAGTCCGGAGGCGCTCAAGTGGGCTTGGATACGCAGGCGCCCGGAGCGCTCGCCATTCTCGCCCATCGGGATGCCATCGCAAGAGAAGTCGGCCACTTTTCTCTCAGCGAAATCGCGGATCGCGTTGGCGATCTTGTCTTCCACGCGCTCGTTGAGGTTCTCTTCCTCGCCGAAGCCGTGGCTGGCGCTTTCGCGGTTCGAGATGAGAGCCTTGAGGATCTCGTCGAGGTGGGCGGAGCCCAGCACGCCCAGGAAGTCGAGCTTCTCCACGCCCTTGTTGGTGTGGATGTAGACCGGGCGGTCGGTGCGCATCTGGATGTCCGAGACGCGCAGCTCCTTGCAGGTGCGGAAGATGATCGCCAGCAGCGTGGTGCCATCCATGCCCGGCGCGAAGCGCGGCAGGGCGACAGGAGTATTCCTGGCGGGCAGCGGTGGCGGTTCGTGGACGGCGGTGAACATGGGGCGGGGAGTAAAAGGGTGACTGGTGTTAGAACTTGGAGCTGATCTGCGAGCTCGTTCCGGACAATCGCTCGATCGTCTTGACCGAGGCTTCCTGAACCTTGCTGAGGAAAGTCAGGCGGCCTTCCATTTCGGTGAGGCGGGCCTTGGAGATCCGCTCCAGATCGCCGGACTCCTTCCAGCGGGAGGTCAGCACGCGGTTCTTGGAGAGGGTATAGTCGAGCATCTCGAGCTGCCCGCGCATCTGTTCGATCGTGAACTCATCCTTATGCAGGAACATCAGCTCCAGGATGTTCGCCGAAGCGGAAGCGGCAGTCAGTGCCGGGCGCGGGTCGGAGTCTTCCTTCAGGCAGTAGGTCACCGTCATGCGGGCCAGCTCGATCACCTTGTCGGTCAGGACCGGGCGGGTGCCGACCGAAGGCTCGGTGAGGAAGAGATGATAGGCGTTGTAGTTCGCGTAGTTGGCAGGATCCAGAAGGTAGGCGAACTTCAGGCGATCTTCCACCTGGCGGCGGAGATAGAACTTGTGGCCCGGAGTGGCGGAACGGCTGTTGGTGCGCTCGGTGACCGCGGTTTCGAGGCGGCCGATGAAGCTGTTAGGATCGTCGATGTGCTTGGCCGAGCACGCTTCGTCGCCTTCGCCGTCGCCGTGATTGTGACCACAGTCCGGGCAGAAATGCTCGCCACCGGCGGATTCCACGCCGTGCCAGTCGGAATCGATTCCGCCTTGGACGGCAAGTGCGACCACCTGGCCGTAGGGGCTCTCCTTGATGCCCAGCGGATTCGGGCGGAAGTCGAAGTCACCGGAGGCAACCAGCTTCGAGGCACCGTAAGACCACAGCGATACGCCAGCGACGGCGAGCGCAGAAGTGATCACGAGGGTGCGAGGATTCATGGCTGGGACAGCTTTGGGAGTTGGGAGGGGTGGCTGGTGTGGGACCGGGACCGGTTCAGGCGGTGGTGCGGGCTCTAAAGACGAGCCGCGAAACTGCCGCGTAAACCAGAAGGATGCCGCCGAAGTAGGCCAATAGCAGCGGGAACTTGTCCCAGGCGATTTCCCCGAGCTTGTAACGCAGGCGCTCGGTCGGATCGGCAAAGTGATAGTGCGGCGAGCTCGTCCAGAGCCACTTGGCGAAGCTGCTCTTATCCAGATTGCCGAGCAGCTTCAGGTAACCGACACCGTAGAGTCCGTAGATCGCCAGCGCACTGGAAGTCAGGAAGCCGGTGATACTGCCAAAACGCGAGGCGACCGCGCTGGCCAGAGCCACCAATGGAGCTATCACCAGCAGGAACAGGACCGCGTATTGGAAATTCGTCTGGAGCCACATGCTGCGCTCGTCCGGCAGCGAGGGGCTGGCGGCGAAGATGCAGATCGCGGCGGAAATGAAGGGCAGCGGTGCCAGGAAGGTGAAGACCGACAGCCACATTTCAAAGAGCTGGCGGGTGGCGGAGACGCCGGTGGTCAGGAAATACTCGCCCAGACCGGAGCGGGCATTGGACTCACCTTGCTTGGAGGCGGTGAAGAAGCCCCAGAAGATTGAAGACAGCAGGGTCATCGCCCAAGTCGCTTGCGCGAGCGCCGGCTTTAGGAGCGCCGGGTTTTCCGTGCCGCCGGAAATTTGCACCAGCAGGAAGGGCAGCACCGCCACGACGAAGGCGCAGACCACCCACGACTTGCGTCGGAAGAGTGTGGAGGTAGTGAGTCGGAAAAGGCGCATGTCGATCGGTCAGTTGAGCTGTTGTTTCAGTTCACTCCACGTCTGCGCGGAGCCGGTCGTGTGGTGGATGCCGCTGCCTTGGATCACGATCGCGCTGGGCATCCCCATCGAGTCGTAGTCCGGGTGGCAGCTCACCAGGCGCAGCACCGTGCCGGAGCTCTTGCGCCACATGTCCTCGAAAATCTCCCGCGCATAGGCGTCGAGGCCGCTGAAGGGCTCGTCGAGCAGCAGGATGTTGCCGCGCTTCTCGTCGATCGAGTACTCGGCGACAATCAGGTTGGTCTTGCGGCGGTTGCCGGTGGAAAGTTTGCCGTAGGGCTTCCGCACGTCGAGTTCGAGGGAGGCAGCCAGATCAAGCGCTTCTTTATAGCGGGCCTTCGGCAGCATCGCGCTGAAGATGCCAGCCACCGTGATCTCGGGGTCGAAGCGAAGGTCTTCCGGCAGATACTGGATCTTGCCTTCCGCTTCAAACGAGCCCTTCAGCTGCTTCAGGGTCTTGGAGATCGTCCGCAGCAGGGTGGTCTTGCCGCGCCCGTTACGAGCGATCAGGAAATGCGTTCCGCTGCCAAGGAGGATCTCCTCGGCGGTCGTTGCGAGAGGCTTGCCATAACCAATGGTCAGGCCTGCTTCGAGCTTCAACTGTGGCGATTGCAGATTCATGCTCTATGCAACGTGATAGTTGCGGTTTCTAGCGATTGCGGGCAGATATTCAAGATTAATTAAATATCCGGCGTCCCGTTGGGTCTAGGCTTTATGAATTTTTTGCGAACTAGGCAATAAATTTTTGAACATTTTCCAAACATCTTGGTCATCAGCCTTTAGGCGAAGTCCGGAAAGTGGGAAAAACCCGGATCTAGCAGGTCAATTTCGCCATGACGCGGAATTTCAGGGTCCGATTCGTGGTTTTTGCCGACTTGGCACGCTGATTTTTTTGAAAGCCGTGTGCTGGAGCGCAGTCGGTCGGGGGGAGGGCCGTAGCCGACTGCTCAGGCAAGCTAGGTCGCTCTCCTCGTTCCTGATATTCCGTGATCGCGTATATTAAGGAGATACATTGAGGCACCCTATGCGGAGGTCTGCCACACATCCCGTTCGATCATCTCGGTGTTTGCAGGCTTTCGATCGGGCTGCCGGGGTTTATTATCAAGAGCTTGCAGCAAGTTTCGGTGATCAGAGTGGAATCCGTGGATTTTCCGCGTGACCGCCCCGGTGGGCGCTGTCACAACCCGCTCACCGAGCCGAACGCATGGGATCAAAGCTGACTTACCAGCAGGCCGGGGTGGACACGCGCAGAGCGGCCGCCTTGGTGGGTGACATTAAGAGCCACGTGGCTCGCACGCAGCAGAACCGCAAGCTCCTCGGGGCTTTCGGGCTCTTCGCCGCATGTTACGATCTGAGCTCCTATAAGGAGCCGGTGATCGTGACGGGCTGCGACGGCGTGGGAACCAAGCTGGAGCTACTGCTCGAGCACGACCTGCTGGAAATTGCCGGCAAGGATCTGGTGGCGATGAGCGTGAACGACATTCTCACCACCGGTGGCGATCCGCTGCTCTTCCTCGATTACATCGGCATTGCCGCGCTGAATGAAGAGAAGATCACCCGCCTGATCGCAGGCATGTGCGATTACCTTGCGTCCTGCGATTGCATCCTGGCAGGCGGCGAGACTGCGGAAATGCCGGGAATCGTCCCGCCGGACGTGATCGAGCTTTCCGGTTTCTGCATCGGCTGCGCGGAAAAGCCGGAGCTGGTGGATCCTTCCACGCTGCAAGTCGGTGACGTGTTGGTCGGCTACAAGTCCGACAGTATCCACGCCAATGGCTGGAGCCTCGTCCGCCGTGTGCTGCGCGAGCATCCCGGCTGCGTGAGCGAGGATGAACTGCGCGGCTTCCTCGAGCCGACCCGACTTTATCATGACGTCGTGCGCGACATCCGCGCCGCCGGAGTGAAACCGAAGGCCTTTGCCCACATCACCGGCGGCGGCCTGCCGGAGAATCTGGAGCGCCTGTTCCGCGGCTTCGGCGCGGATCTGGAAATCCCCGCTTGGGAGCTGCCCGGAATCGACAAGCTCCTCGCTCATGTCGATTCGGAAGACCGCTTCCATACCTTCAATATGGGCATCGGGTGGGTGGCCATCGTCTCGCCTAGCGAGGCGGAGAAGATCCTTGCTGCCGGTCCCGGCGGCACGATTCTGGGGACCTTGGTTGACACCGAGGGAGTTCGGGTGAAAGTCCGCGGCGAGTGAGGCCCTAGCACTACCCGATGAGCGACTTTTTGAAGCACGAATGCGGAATCGCCGCCGTCCGGCTCCGCAAACCGCTAGCTTACTATTACGACCGCTACGGCACCGCGCTGTGGGGTTTCCAGAAGCTGTTCCTCCTGATGGAGAAGCAGCACAACCGCGGCCAGGACGGAGTCGGCATCGGCTGCGCCAAGCTGAACATGCCGCTGGGCCAGCCGTACATCTTCCGGCGCCGCGACAGCGAGCGTGATGGTTTGGCCAACATCTTCCGCAAGGAGATGAAGACCTACCACAAGCTGGCCCGGAAAGGGATTCTTGATCCCACCAAGCCGGAATCGGTCAAGGCTCACTACGATTTCGGGGCGGAGGTCCTGATCGGCCACCTGCGCTATGGAACCTCCGGCGAGTTCGACGAAGGCTCCTGCCATCCCTACCTGCGTCGCAGCAACTGGCCGACCCGCACGCTCATGGTCATGGGCAATTTCAACATGACCAATGCCGCGGAGCTCAACCAGGTGTTGGTCGAGCGCGGGCAGCACCCGGTCTTCGGCACCGATACCCAGACCGTGCTGGAAGAAATCGGCTTCCATCTGGATGAGGCTCACACCGATCTCTACCGCAAGCTGCGCGACGAGGGAGTCGACGGCCGCGACATGCCGGACCGCATTTCCTCGCAGCTCGATCTCGCCCGCATCGTCGGCGAATCCGCCCAGCCTTGGGACGGCGGTTATTCGATCTGTGGCGTGGTGGGCAATGGCGACATGTTCGTGATGCGCGATCCGCGCGGGATCCGTCCCTGCCACATGCTGGTGACGGACGAGGTGATCGCCTTTGCCTCCGAGCGGGTGCCGCTGATGACCGTGTTCGAGGCTGATGCCTCGCAGGTCAAGGCCGTCGATCCCGGCAGCATCATCACTATCAAGTCGGACGGCAGCTACACCGACAAGCCCTTCTCGCCGCCGCAGAAGTACACGCCTTGCTCCTTCGAGAAGATCTACTTCTCCCGCGGCAACGACCCGCAGATCTACCGCGAGCGCAAGGCGATGGGGGCCGCGCTGGTGCCGCAAGTCACCGAGGCGATCGACGGCTCTTTCGACAAGGCGGTATTCGCCTTCATCCCGAACACCGCGGAAACGGCCTACTACGGTCTGATGGATGGCCTGCGTCTGTTCCGCCGGCAGGAGGTGAGATCATCGATCCTCGAGGCCCAGGCGAATGGCACGCTCACCCCGGAACTGCTGGATGATCTGATTCTCCGCAACTGGCCGCGTGGCGAGAAGATCGCGCACAAGGACATCAAGATGCGGACCTTCATCGCCCAGGAGAAGGGCCGCGACCAACTGGTCTCGCACGTTTACGACATTACCTACGGCGTGGTCCGCAAGGATGACGTGTTGGTGGCGCTGGACGACTCGATCGTGCGTGGCACCACACTCAAGAAGTCGATTCTCAAGATCCTTGCCCGCACTTCGCCGCGCAAGATCGTGGTCTGCTCGACCGCGCCGCAGATCCGCTACCCGGATTGCTACGGCATCGATATGTCGGAGCTCGGCAAGTTCATCGCCTTCCAGGCAGCCGTGGCACTGCACCGCCGTGCCGGCAACCAAGCGCTTCTTGACCGCATCTACGATGAATGTCGTACTGAGCTGAAGAAGCCCACGGGCGAAATGGTCAACCGTGTGAAGGGGGTCTATGAAGCCTTCACACCGGAAGAAATCTCCGCGGAGATCAGTCGGATGGTCTCGCCTGAGGACATCGAGTGGGACGGCCAGGTTCAGGTCATCTTCCAGAAGATCGATGACCTGCATGCCTCGATCAAGGGGCCCTGCGGAGACTGGTACTTCACCGGTGATTATCCCACCGCCGGCGGCTACTCCACGGTGAATGCCGCGTATGTGCGCTGGTATGAGGGCATCGGCGGCCGCAGCTACGGGCTGCAGCTCTGATCCCGGAGGCAGCTTGGCTGAAGCGATTTAGAGGGCGCGATCTGTATGGATCGCGCCCGTTCGCTATTTTGGAGTGGGGGATGCCGGGTCGGGTCCCGTCCCGAAGTGGCTCTGGGCCACATTTCGAGATTTTCGCGGGAAATCGAATTTTCCGTAAATCACTGAAACCCCAAACATTAGACACCGCGGATCATCCGCGTTCAAAAATTTCTCACATTTTTTGGAAATCGACCTGAGTCGACTGCGATTGGTTCAGTAATGACGAGCTTCCTTCCCAACGAGACCCTGACCGGTACGGACGTTCCGGGGGGTGCGCTCCGAGCGGACAGGGCTTACGCCGGGATGAATCTCGTCTTGGCACCGTCGGGAGCGAAAGCTCCCCGGTGCCGACCATTTTTTCAACAAACACCGGCCCGCTTGGCGGGGGGAACGGTTGCCAATCGCGAAGGATGCGAAGCGAAGCAGGGTCGGGGGACCTCGCTCGTGGAGCCCCAAGCCGGCACCGTCTGTCAATCGGCCGGTTCCACGGGTTCGGTGCATCAAGGGTCGGGGGACCTGACATGCGCCGTGCCCGACGCTTTCCAGGTTGTCGGCAAACGTAGTATTCAGGTGCTGCCGGGGTCCGGGGGGACCCCGGCGCGCTGAATTCGCCGCCCTGCCGCCCGCTGCGCTGAATTCCTTGCTCTGACACGACACACACACGCGCATCCGGTTTGATCTAACCGGGACTGCCTGATCCGGGGGGATGGGCGGTCCCGGTTTTTTCTTTTGAGAGCAGGACGGGGGGCGACTCCACTCGTCTCCAACCGGGAAAATCCATCGACATCCGCGACGTGGTGAGAGAGGGAAAGAAGCCTCCCCCACGAGCGATGGATCTACTGCTTCATATCAAGTGGCGCCCCGGTATCGGCGATCCGGGCTTCATGGGCTGGTTCACGGTCTTCGCCTACGCGCTGGCGGCCTTCTTCGCATGGCGCGCTGGGAAGAAGAGCGGACCGGACAAGCGCGGAAAGATCTGGATCTGGGTGGCGATTGTGATGGCGGCGCTCTGTATCAACAAGCAGCTCGACCTCCAGTCGCTGTTCACCGACCTCGGCCGGGAAGTCGCGAAGGAGGGCGACTGGTATGGCGAGCGGCGCGGGGTGCAGAAGTGGTTCGTGATCGGGGTGATCGCCGGGGCTGCGGTATTCGGCGCGTGGTTCTTCTGGCGCTTCCGGGATTTCATCCAGGGGCACAAGCTGCTCGCCTTCGGCCTGCTCTTCACGCTGACCTTCATCGTGGTGCGGGCGATCTCCTTTCACCACGTGGATGCCTTCTTCAAAACCAAGGTCGCGGGGATGAAGATGAACTGGATTCTGGAGCTCGGAGGCATCGCGATGATCACGGTCGCGGCCTTGCGCGAGCTGGCGGCGCTACCGAACCGGCGTTGAGGCAGTGAGCCCGCTTGACTTCGCAAAACCGCGGCAGAGAGATAAGGCGCGACTCGCATGAAGTTTGTTTGGCTCCTGATCTTCGGTTTCGTTTGCTTTGCCGCTGGCTACCTGATCGCGCCCCGTGAAGAGATGCCGATTTCCGGGCCGCCGCCGCGGGTGCTGAGCTTCGCGGGATACTTCAAGGATGCCGAGAGGGTGCTGGTGTCCTACAATCTGGGAAACAAGCCCTCGAAGAGCGTGGCGCTCGAACTTGCCCCCGGGGAAGGAGAATTGTTGGAGAAGGCTCTATCCGCCGATCTTGCGGCCGGTCCGGGTGAGGGGCGCTTAAGCTACCCTGACCGCTTCAAGATCACGGTGGCCGGACCTGCCGGGATGGTTTGCTACGACTATCAGGCGACTGCGGGTGCCGCCCGGATCTCGATGGTGGACGGACCTGAGGATCGGCTGCTTTCGGCCTCGGGCTTTTCGGCGGAACTTTTGAAATTGATCCATCTTCGTGATAAGCCGTGACGGCAGGGCCCGCCCCGGAAATACTTCCACCATCTCCGCTCATGAGATTCTCTCTCTTCCTTGTGCTGCCCCTCGCGTGCTGTGTGTTCGCCTCCTGCGGTGGCATGACTAGGACCTCGCGTGAGCCGGCGGTAGAGGAAATCCCGATGGATGGCCCCGGCAATAGCTACCGCGCGCGCGTGGTTTCGGGCGGCCTGATGGTGACGGAGAAGGGGGCGCCGCTGACGTCCATCCGCACTGCCTTGCCGGTGGTGGAGGAGTGGCGCTTCGTGAACGGCGGCAAGAACGTGGTGACCAAGTCTCGCGCCGAGCACGGCCCGGCCACGATTGAGTTGTTCGATACAGTGAGCGGTGACCGGAAGGGCAGCGTGGCCGCCTACGCCGTGAAGGACGGGCATCCCGCATGGGCTGCGCCTTACGCGGAATGAGGTGGGTCAGCGGTGAAAGGCTAGGCCTCTGCCCTGCCGTTGAGGTGAGGTGCAAATCAACCGTTGCTGCCTCGCCCTGATTTTTGCCGCCACTGCCGCATCTGCCCAAGAGAAGGATCAGGACTGGAGCGCCTATCTCGGGGACAAGACCAGCAGCCACTATTCCGCCGCCGCGCAGATCACGCCCGAGAATGTCACCAAGCTAACAGAAGTTTGGACCTACCACTCCGGCGGAGCGGCGCAGATCCAGTGTAACCCGCTGGTGATAGGCGGCGTGCTCTACGGCACATCGCCGGATTTCGAGCTCTTTGCGGTGGATGCTGCCACCGGGGAGAAGAAGTGGAGCTTCGATCCCAAATCCGTGGGCATGCCGAAGGGCGGCGTGAACCGCGGTCTGGTCTATTGGCCGGGCGAGAAGGAGGAGGAGGCGCGGCTCTTCTTCGCGAATGACTGTTTCCTCCACGCGATCGATCCGCAGACCGGCAAGCGGATCTCCAGCTTTGGCAAGGAAGGTAGCCTCAATTTGAAGGACGGCCTCGGGCCGAATGCCGGCGGCCTCTACCTCGCCGCGAATACCCCCGGAGTGATCTTCAAGGACCTGCTCATTATGGGCATGCGACTCGGCGAGGGCCCCGCGCCCGCTGCACCCGGCCCCATCCGCGCCTTCAATGTGAGGACGGGCGAGCTGGTCTGGCGCTTCAATACGATCCCCTTGCCGGGAGAGCCGGGTTACGAGACCTGGCCGCCGGAAGCTCACAAGTCGGTGGGCGGCGCGAATGTCTGGACCGGCTTCGCGCTGGATGAAGCGCGCGGCATGGTCTTCTGCCCGACCGGCTCGGCGGCCTTCGACTTCTGGGGTGGCGACCGCCTTGGCAAGAATCTCTTCGCGAACTGCCTGATCGCATTGGATGCCGCCACCGGCAAGTACCGCTGGCACTTCCAGTTCGTGCATCACGATCTCTGGGACCGCGATCTGCCCGCGCCGCCGAACCTCGTGACCGTGAAGCAGGACGGGAAGAGCATCGATGCCGTGGCGCAGGTCACCAAATCGGGCCACGTTTTCGTCTTCGAGCGAGAGACCGGTAAGCCGCTCTTCCCGATCGAGGAGAAGCCGGTGCTGCCCTCGGATTTGCAGGGCGAGTCGGCATGGCCCACCCAGCCTTTGCCTCTGAAGCCTGCGCCCTTTGCTCGGCAGGTGTTAGATGAATCGCAGGTCACCGATGTCTCGCCGGAAGCACGGGCCGCGGTGATGAGCCGCCTTGCCCAAGTCCGCAAGCATGCACCCTTCACACCGCCGAGCGAGCAGGGGACGATCATCTTTCCCGGCTTCGACGGTGGCGCGGAGTGGGGCGGTGCCGCGGCCGATGCCGATGGTATCCTCTATGTGAATGCCAACGAGATGCCTTGGATCCTCACCATGGTCCCGGCCAAGACTGAAGGCGGCGCGGCTCCAGCCAGCGGCGAGGCGATCTTCGCGCAGATCTGCGCCGCCTGTCACGGCGCCGACCGCAAGGGCAACCCGGCGCAGAACGTGCCCTCGCTAGTGGACATTGGCGCACGCCTCAAGAAGCCGGATGTGCATGCGGTACTGAAGACCGGCAAGAACGTGATGCCCTCCTTCGCTTTTCTAACAGATGCCCAGCGGGCCAAGGTGGTGGACTACCTCTTCGGCGAGGTGGCACCGGCCGCCAATGACGCGGGTCATAAGGAGGAACCCGGCAGTGGCGGCCTTGCGGCGGTGCCTTACTCGACCACCGGCTACAACCGCTGGCTCGATCCGCAAGGCTACCCCGCGGTGAAGCCGCCTTGGGGCACCTTGAACGCGATCGATCTGAACACGGGTGAACGCAAGTGGAGTGTCCCGCTCGGGGAGTATCCCGAACTTACCGCCAAGGGCATTCCCCAGACCGGCACGGAGAACTACGGCGGACCGGTCATCACCGCCGGTGGCCTGATTTTTATCGCTGCCAGCCGGGATGAACATCTGCGTGCCTTTGACCGCAAGACCGGCAAGGAACTCTGGAAGACCAAGCTACCCGCTGGTGGCTATGCCACCCCTGCGACCTACACGGTGAAGGGCCGCCAGTACGTGGTCGTGGCCTGCGGAGGAGGGAAGATGGGAACCAAGAGCGGCGATTCGTACGTGGCCTTCGCGCTCCCGGAGTGAAAAATCGCGCCTACGGGATGATGTTGGTAAATTAATGCGGCTTATCTTCAGTGTATTGAAGATGAGTGAGTTGCTGTTTTTGTTCGATTTTCGATCTAACTTGATTCGTCTTGGCCAGAAAATAAACCAGTACTACGCGATCGCGTAATGGGAGAAAGTCGATGGCCTCGAATAATGCGGTCGTCCTAGAGATCGACCCCCGTTCTCTTTGGGCTGTCCCAAACCAAAACCCCCCACTCCCCCATGACAACGACCGTGAAAGGTTCGTTTGCGGAGGCCGATGCGCTTCCGTTTGTCCCCTACGCCCCCGGTGACCCAGCCGAGGTAAACCAAATGCTCGCCGGACGCTTCGCGCGCCCGAACCGCCGACGCTATCATTATCCGAGCCTACCCGCAGCGATCATGTGCCTGACGGTGTCATTGAGTGCGGTGATGGCGACTTCCCGCCAGGGAGAAGCAACGCTCATCTCTTGGGTGCCCAAGGTTTACCTCACCATGGATCAGGCCGAGACCGCCATGCTTGGCAGCGAAAGCCACGACCAGATCAGCTTCAAGGGCGGATTCTTCCACTAAGGTAGACCCGCGAGTGATCTACGGCCGAGGCGGATTTCTCCGTCTTGGCCGTTTTCGTTTCTTGCTGTTAGGGTGGTTGTTACGGGCCAGCTGAATGTCAATTTGGCTGGTGTTTCGGCTCTGCTGGTGCAGCCTGCCGAGGCTGCGATGGCAGGCGTGTCCCATGGGGAAGCCGTCTCGCGCGTCCACCCACTCCCACCTATGCCTCCTCTTTCCCGCTCCCACTCGCGTGCTGTTGCTGCTACTCTGACCGCTGCCATCGTCCTTCCCGCGGCTTGGTATTTATCTAACAGAAATTCCGCTGAACCGCTCGCTGCGATGTCCGCGAGGGACGCGGCATCCAGTGAAGTTCCGGTGGCCGCCCGTCCCGAAAGACCGGAGCCGGATTTGGTGGTGGATGCTTCCAGCGCAGCAGCGCGAACGGTGATCGGTTCGCGGTGGCAAGCGCAGCAGCAGCCGGAGCTGGCTGCCTTTGCGGGATGGGCAAAGCGCTACGTGGCGTTGCCGCACGCCGAGCGTGCGCAGATTTTGCAGGATGGTATCGCCGTCGCGAGCGCTCGCCGCGTGGTGCTCGCGGAGATGATCCGTAAGGCACCGGAGCAAGCACTGGCCGCAGCGGTGCCAGTGATGGTCCGGGCCCAGCTTCCGGCGGAGATTACAGCGTTGTTAGAAGAGCGGGTTTCCGGCCGGGGCTCGGTGGAGCTGCTGGCCGCGACGCCGGCTCCCGGCCGCACCACGCCGATCCAGCCATACAGCCGCCATGCCTTGGTGAATGGCAGCGAATACGAAGCTTTCTCCTATGGACGGCGCGCGAAGCTCAACTACCTGCCGGACATCTCCATCGTCGGCATCGCCTTGGATGGATCGCTGGCTCTGAGCGATTCACCGTTGCGGGTTCTGGAGTCTGGTGAATCCGCGGCTGGCCGCAAGGTGGAAGAGGTTTGTGCGATCTCCGGGATCAAAACGCCGGTGACGGACAATGCTCCCTTTAACGCCGGCGAGATTCATGCGGTGGAGGTGAATGGCGAAGTGCAAGTGGTCTGCAAGCCGAACCACATCGCCACGCTGGAGCGAAAGCTCGTCAGCGGTGAGGTGCTGCTGGCCAACGGCAGCCAGGGCTCAAGTGCGGTGAGCGGCCGTCCTTCCTATGCTTGGACGCACGGGACGAAGAAAGTGCTGATCATCCGCGTGGATTTCTCCGACCTGGTGGGCACGCCGGTCAATAGCTTCGGCAGCGAAGTCGTCACGCCCCAGTATGCGGTAGATCTCTTCAATACCTCCGGCGGAGCGAAGGAATACTACGAGAAGTGTAGCTATGGGCAGACCTCCCTCAGCATCGCTCCGGTGAGCGGCGGCGCTTCGCCGGATGTCACGCCAGTGCTGCGGATGCCGGCCACCGCGGCCAGCTATGCGAACTACGGTCCGGTCGGCGGCACCGGGAATTCCAGCCTGCTCCACACGCATGCGGAAGCCGCGGCGACCAGCGCGGGCTACAATCTCGACAACTACGATCGCATCGGCGTGGTGTTCAGCAATCTGAGCGGCCTTCCTAACAGCAAGATCACTTACGGTGGTCTGGGCTCCACGCCGGGCAAGAGCTTCTGGATCAATGGCGCCTATCACTTCGGCGTCGTGGCCCACGAAATCGGCCACAACTATGGCCTGAACCACGCCAGCTCGTGGCAAGTGACCGATGGCAATCCGGTCTCTCCTGCGGGCGCACTGGTCGAGTATGGTGACAACAGCGATGTGATGGGTAGCGCCAGCGGCTCCAGTGGTGAGTTCAGCCACTGGAACAAGAGCATCGCCCAATGGTTGCCGGACACGGCGGTCACCACCATCGGCAGCGGTGGCACCTTCCGCGTTTATCGCTTCGATGACCCGGCCGCGAATCTCAGCAATGCGCTCGCCCTGAAAGTGGTGCGCAACCGTACGCAGGATTACTGGATCGGCTACCGCCGTGGCTCAGGCAATGCCAGTTTCGACAACGGTGCCTATGTCGTGTGGGGTGCGAATGAGAATACCAACGGCATTCTGCTGGATCTGAATACCCCGGGCAGCAACGTCAGCGATGCACCGCTGGCAGTGGGGCAGACCTTCGATGACAGCGCTGCGGGCATCAGCCTGACCACCGTGGCGCGTGGCGGCAGTGGAGCGAACGAATACCTGGACGTGCAGGTTGCCTTCCAGCCGCGTGTCTCTTGGACTCAGTCGAGCTACACCGTGGACGAGAACGGCGGCAGCGCGACGCTGACGCTCACGCGCAGCAACAACAATAGCGGCGCGGTAAGCGTGCATTGGGCGACCTCCAACGGCTCCGCCACCGCCCCCTCCGACTACACCGCCAGCAGCGGCAATGTGAGCTGGGCGGACGGTGACGCGGCCGACAAGACGGTTACGATTCCGATTGTGGGCGATGCTGTCTCGGAGGGGATCCAGAACTTCAGCGTCACGCTCAGCTCGCCCTCCGGCGGGGTGATCGTGGACAATGCCGCGACCACGGTGAACATCGCCGAGCCTGGCGCCAACGATGCGGCCTTCGCCGCCACCTTCATCAACAGCTCGGTCATCAAGTCCTTGGTGCAGCCAGATGGTAAGATCATCATCGGCGGATACTTCGACCAGATCGAGAGCACGACCCGCGGCGGCATCGCGCGGATCACTGCGACCGGCGGTGTGGACAATGGTTTTGCCGCTGGAGGGGTCAATGCCGGTGCCAACGTGAACGACATCGCCTGCCAGCCGGATGGCAAGATCCTGGTGGTCGGCAACTTCACCAACATGCACGGCACCGCCCGCAACCGCGTCGCGCGTCTCAATACGGATGGCTCGCTCGACCTGGGATTTAACCCGGGCACGGGAGCGAACGCCACCGTGCGTGCGGTGCTGGTCCAACCGGACGGGAAGATCCTGATCGGCGGGAACTTCACCAGCTACAATGGCACTGCGCGTGAATACGTGGCTCGCCTGAATCCGGACGGCAGCGTGGACAACAGCTTCACCGGTCCTGACTTCGGGGATAGCAGCGGATGGTGGGTGAACTCGCTGGCGCTGCAGCCGGATGGCAAGCTCCTGATCGGCGGGACCTTCTACTTCTCGGGCGGCCCCAGCTTCGAGCCGGGCCTGTGTCGGGTGGATGTCAACGGTGCACTCGATGCCGCCTTCAACGGGGTCGTGCAGGGCCCCACGGTGGCCGGTAACACCAACAGTCTGCGCTCGATCTATGCCATCGTGGTGACTCCTGACGGGAAGATCCTGATTGTGGGCAACTTCAGTGCCTACAACAACGTCCCCCGTGGAGGCTTTGCGAAGCTCACGGATACCGGAGCCCTCGATTCCAGCTTCCCCGGGACCTCGGACGGCACCTGCAACGCGGTGCTGGTGCAGCCCGATGGCCAGATCGTGATCGGAGGTGTCTTCTCGACCTTCAATGGCAGCGCTGCCTCGAACCTGGTGCGTCTCAGTCCTGCCGGGGTGGTGGACACCGCCTTCGTGGCGGCGGGCGGCCCGGATGCGGAGGTGAACTCGCTGGCGATGCAGTCGGATACCAGGCTGGTCTTCGGCAGTGATTGGGCCGCGCTGCAAGGCGCCGGGGAAGGGCCGCTGTGGCGGATCTTCAGCGGTCTGTCCAGTTCGCCCGGAACGCTGCAATTCAGCTCCAGTAGCTTCGACGCGACTGAAGGGAACAACGCATCGCTGACCGTGAGCCGCACGGGTGGCTCCCTCGGCGCGGTGAGTGTGAACTACTCCACAGTCATTAGCAGTGCTGGCCTGAGTGACTTCACGGCGACCAAGGGCACGGTTTCTTGGGCCGATGGCGACAGTGGCAGCAAGACCATCACCGTTCCGATCACGACCGACGCCCTCGCCGAAAGCGGCGAGAGCTTCACTGTGAACATTGGTCAGCCGCTGATGGGCGGAGCGATTCTCGGCGGGATCCAATCAGCAACGGTTGGCATCAGTGATGCTGCCTCAGTCACTGCCTATCAGGCCTGGCGGAATGCGAACTTCACCGCCGGTGAACTCAGCAATGCGGCGATCAGCGGCGACAACGCGGACCCGGATGGCGACGGCTACTCCAACCTGCTGGAGTTCGCCTTCAACATGACCCCGAGGAACGCGAGCCTGATCAATGCACCGGTGGGTGCCTTGCAGAGCATTGGCGGCACGCCCTACCTCACACTGAGCTTCCGGCGTCGACTTGCCGCGCCGGAGCTCACCTACACTCCGCAGGTCAATGGCGACTTGCCCGGGACTTGGACCGGCGGCGCGGTGCTCGTCGGCAGCCCGCTGAACAACGGCGACGGCACCGAGACCGTGACCTACCGTGATAGCGTGGCGCAGGGCAGCGCTCCCAATCGCTTCATGCGCGTGCAGGTGACGCTGGCACCGTGAGGACCGATGATCGTGGTCGCGGAGTTGTGGACTGGCGTGAAGAAGAATTTAACACGTCCACAACACGCGGCCCGCTTGGCGGACTTCCTGTCACCATTCCCGATTGTGGATTTCAACCTCGGCGCCGCACATCACTACGCCGAGATCAGGGCAGATCTGGAAGCGGGAGGCACTCCCATCGGGCCGTTTGATCTCTTGATCGCAGTGCAGGCACGTAGCATCGCTGCGACCTTGGTTACAGCGAATGCCGCTGAATTTCGGTGTGTGAAGGGGCTGAAGCTTTTGGCTTGGCGCCCCTCCAAATCGTAGCGCGATCACAGGATCGCCCCCGGCGCATACGCCGCGCCCTTCGGGTAGCGCTTCTCGATCGCGTTGATCTCGCGCTCGAAGTGCGTGATCTGCGCCCGGGCCGCGCCAGCATTGCTCTCGCCTTCCGCGACGATTGCGGCAAGGGCGGCTTGATCAAGCGGGATGCGCTCGTCGTTGGCGAGGCGGGCGACGAGGTCGTTGACGGTGGTCTTGCCGGCGCGGAGGTCATTCACCGTGGCGACAGCGTGCTCCTTGATCGCCTTATGGGCGGTCTCGCGGCCGACGCCAGCCTTCACGGCTTCCATCATGATGGTGGTTGTCATCAGGAAGGGCAGGTAGTGGGCGTTCTCCTTGCCGATCACCGCGGGGTAGGCGTCCATCTGGTCGAGGACGGTCAGGTAGGTCTCGAAGAGCCCATCGATCGCGAAGAAAGCGTCCGGCAGCATCACGCGGCGGACCACCGAGCAGGAGACGTCGCCTTCATTCCACTGGTCACCGGCGAGGCCAGAAGCCATGGCGAGGTAGCCCTTGAGGATCACGTGGAAGCCATTCACGCGCTCACAGGAGCGGGAATTCATCTTGTGCGGCATGGCGCTCGAGCCGGTCTGGCCGGGAGCGAAGCCTTCGCTGGCGGTCTCGTGACCGGCCATCAGGCGCAGGGTGCGGCAGAAGGAAGAGGGGCCGCTGGCGAGATCGGTGAGCACGGAGACCACGCGGAAATCCAGCGAGCGCGGATAGACTTGGCCGACATTCGTCCACACGCAGGGCATGCCCAAGTGATTGACCACGCGCTTCTCCAGATCGAGGACCTGCTCGGCATTGCCATTGAAGAGCGAGAGCTGGTCCATCTGCGTGCCGACCGCGCCCTTCAGGCCGCGCACAGGGTAGCGGGCGATCACGTCTTCCAGCGCGTGGAAGGCACTGAGCATTTCCTCGCCGAACATCGCGATCCGCTTGCCGAGGGTGGTCGGCTGCGCGGCGACGTTGTGCGTGCGTGCGGTGATCACCAGATCGGCCCACTGTTCGGCGCGGCAGCGCAGGCGGTGGAGCACGGCCACTGACTTGTCGCGGATGGCGAGGAGCGAGCGGTAAACCTGGAGCTGCTCGACGTTCTCGGTGAGGTCGCGCGAGGTCATCCCCTTGTGGATGTGCTCGTGGCCGGAGAGGTCGTTGAACTCCTCGATCCGGGCCTTCACGTCGTGGCGCGTGACCCGTTCGCGAGCCATGATCGAGCCTGGATCGACGCTGTCCTTGGCCTTTTCGTAGGCGGCGATTGCCTCCTCCGGGATGTCCAGGCCGAGTTCACGCTGGGCCTTCATCACGGCGATCCAGAACTCGCGTTCGAGGACAATGCGGCCCTCTGCGGACCAGATGGCTTGCAGGGCGGGGGAGGCGTAGCGCTCGGCGAGGACGTTCGGAATCACGGCGGGGAGTAGCGGGCAGAGGGGATTTTCAGGCAAGGGGAAATTGATTCTGGTGACGTTGATACGCAGGGTGCCGGGGGCCGGGATTTTCAACCGCGAAAAACGCGAAAATCCGCGAAATCTAAAGGCATGGGACCAAGGGCATTTTCTCCCGGGCTTTTCAAATTTCGCGGGATTTCGCGTTTTTCGCGGTTAACTGCTTCTTTGTCGCTCGGCCCAAGGAATTTCCCGATTGATCTGTGTCAACAGGTCAAACAGGTTTGAAATATGGTGAATGAATTCCAGAATCCGCCCGTAACCCCGCTCCGCCGATGACCACCCGCAAGCTTCTCGCCACCGCCAGCCCGCTCGTCCTCTTGGGAATTTCCGTTTCGCTGGCTGACCCGGCCACTGCCCCGACTGGGAACAAGGCGCCGCTGGAGAAGGGTCATTTCACCGCGCTGCCGCTGGGCAGTGTGAGGCCGCAGGGCTGGCTGAAGCACCAGCTCGAGCTCCAGCGCGACGGTCTGACCGGTCATGCGGGCGAGCTGCTGGAGGCCGTGAGCAAGGACAGCGCCTGGCGTGGGGGCAAGGGCGAGAACTGGGAGAAAGGTCCCTATTACCTGAAAGGCCTCGTGTCGCTCGCTTGGGGGCTCGACGACAAGAAGCTGGAGGCGGATGCCAAGGCTTGGATCGATGACATCCTTGCGACCCAAGTGGATAGCGGTTTCTACGGACCCAAGGACAACCTGGACTGGTGGCCGCGGATGGTCGTGAACTACCTGCTGCGGGACTACCAGGAAGCCACCGGCGATGCGCGGGTGATTCCCTTCCTCACGAAGTACTACGCCTACATGAATTCGAAGATCGATGGCGATCACCTGCGCGACTGGGGCAAGGCCCGCGCGGGGGACGAGATCGACAACATCTTCTGGCTCTACAACCGCACCGGCGAGGCGTCGCTGCTGACGCTCTCCGACAAGCTGGCGCAGCAGGCCTATCCCTGGACCGACATTTTCACGAACAACCGCTTCCTGCAGTTCGGCGACGACTATCAGCCGAAGCACGGGGTGAATGTGCCGCAGGCGCTGAAGATGCCGGCGGTGTATTCGCAGCGCTCCGGCAAGGAAGAGGACCGCAAGGCCTATGCCGCGGGTGTCGCCAATCTGGATCGCGATCACGGTCTCGCGGTGGGCATCAACTCCGGCACTGAGTTCCTCGCCGGGCAGTCGACCACGCAGGGCATTGAGCTTTGCTCGGTGGTGGAGCGGATGCTGAGCGATGCCACGGCGCTGCGGGTGTTGGGCGATGCCAGCATCGGCGACAGCCTTGAGCGGATGGCCTACAACGCACTGCCGGGCTCGCTGTCAGAGGACATCCACCAGCACGTGTACTACTGCGTGCCGAACAACGCGATCGCGGTGCGGGCGAGCAAGGGCTTCAACCAGGACTATGACAACGGCAACGTGCCCTCGCCGATCTCCGGCTTCCACTGCTGCTGCTACAACTTCCACATGGGCTGGCCGAAGTTCGTGCAGAACTCTTGGGCCGCCACTCCGGACAAGGGCCTGGCGATGCTGGCGCTGGCACCCACCGAGCGGAGCGCCACGGTGGGTGACGGCTCGAAGATCATGCTGCGCGCGGAGACCGACTATCCCTTCGGCGATACGGTGAAGATCCGCATCGCCACGCCGTCTGAGGTGAGCTTCCCGCTTTCAGTCCGGATTCCGGGCTGGTGCGATGCCGCCTCTCTAACGGTTAACGGCCAAGCTGAGGTTGCCCCAAAGGCCGGCAGCTTCGCGCGGATCGAGCGCAAGTGGAAGCAGGGCGATGAAGTCCTGCTCAAGCTGCCGATGAAGGTGCAGGTGCATCCGGGGATCAAGGGCAGCGTGTCCGTGACCCGCGGGCCGCTCGTCTATGCGCTCGGCATCAAGGAAGAGCACAAGAGCTACGCGAAGGAGAAGGATGACCGCAATGCGAAGTGGGCAAAGCTCGGCTTCGACTCCTATGAGATCCTCCCAGAGTCGGCATGGAACTATGCCCTGGTGCTGGATCCCGCGAATCCCGCCGCGTCCTTCGAATTCAAGTCGGCAGGTGCGCTGCCGGATAATCCCTTTGCCCGCTCGAAGACGCCGGTGAGCCTGAGCGTAAAGGCGAAGAAGATCGACTGGAGCCTGGTGCCGAGTGGTGCCGTGGTCTATGATCCGCCGCAATCGCCGGTGGCGTCCGCGGCTCCTGAAGAGAATCTCACGCTGATTCCCTTTGGTGCCGGGATGCTGCGCATGACCAGCCTGCCGGTTGTGGGTAAGCCGGGTGCGCCGGTGGAGTCCTTTGCGGACAAGTTCGGCGAGGGTCAGTTCAAGGATTGGGTGCCCTATGGCGGCGGCTGGTTCGCGAAGGAGGGGGTGCTCTATGGAGTGAGCAACCAGAATCCGAAGAGCGCTGGCACGCCGGGGATCAAGGCGGTGGTGCCGGGCGCGGTGTTCTCCGATCTGGTCTATGACGGCACGGTGAAGCTCAGCGACAAGGGCGATGCCGGATTACTCTTTCGTGTTAGCCAGGCAGCACTCGGGCCGGATATCTATCGCGGCTACTATGCCGGGGTGAGCATCGAGAAACAGGAGATCGTGCTGGGTAAGGCCGACAACAAGTGGACTCAGCTCAAGAGCGTGCCCTTCGAGGTCAAGGAAGGCGAGCCCTACGCGATCCGCGTCGAGGCGGAAGGCAAGGCGATCCGGGTGTTTGTGGGTGACATGGACACGCCGAAGATCGAGGTGGAGGATGGGAGTTTCGCGGAAGGCTGCATCGGAATCCGGCGCTATACGGCACAGGGCGAAGATGGGCCAGTGGGCTTCTCGAAGATCAAGGCGAGCGGGATGTGAGGATGGGCAAGGCCCTCTGGTGATGGAGTGTGGCGGCACGACGCCGCTTTGGCTTGGTGAGGACTTTCTTCCTGCCAATCCGGAACCGTTGACCGCAGCGGCATCTACTCGCAGCCCAAGCAGCGTCGTGCCGCCGCACTCCATGGGACGGCTCGCAGGGCGCCAGTCTTAGGGTGCTTGAGGCGTCACCAGACGATAGAAACCAGTGGCCTCTGCACCGTGGGAAATCACCAGCTCTTCGGTGTGGGTGGATGCGGAAGTCGCGATACTTGCTTCCACCTCCCACTCCGGATCGTTGAGGTCAACCTTGTGCTGGATGGTGTAGGCCTTGCCCGCGAGCGCTTGGAAGCTCAGATGGATTTGCCCGTCGGATTCGAGGGTCATGTGCAAGGCGAGCACCGATGATGCATCCACCGGTGAGGTCCCGGCGATGAACTCGGCTTCGTTGCTCTGGCCATCGCCATCCGCGTCATCCTCCGGCAGTCCGCCACCTGCTTGGTTCGCGCCATTGCCAAACCAAGTGTAGAGGAAGGCATCGAGCGGAGCTTCCGTTAGATCGACGGTGACGACTGCGGGTGCTCCCAGACTGGCATACACCGGCGAGGAAAGCTGCAGGTCGAAGCTCTTCGTGGGTCCCGTGGCAGTAGGGTGGAGCAGGGGAATCGAAACGATCTTCGGCGCCGTATCGCCATCATCCCAGTTGAGCGTGCCGGATGTCGCGGTGAAATCCGTGCCTGCCACCGCGCTGCCGTTTTGGGTCGCGTATTGGACGCTCGCGGGACCCATCGATCCGCCAGTGCGCTGCACCGCGACCTCGGCGGAGGATGCGGACTTGATGTAGCTCAGCAGCGCGTCTGCCGATTGTAGCGTGCCGGACGGGTGGTTGCCCTTCCAGTAGGCCAGCAGATCGAGCAGGGCCTGCGGCGTGTTCGTCGGGGTGGTGCCACCGGCTTGGTCCGCGGTATTGATGCCATGGCAATTTGCGCAGGTGCGGATCTCGCCCGGTTGGAAAGTCACCCAGAAGCGTTCCCGGACTTGGGCCGTCAGGTTCGCGTCATTGTCGAGCAGTTGCCAGGTCAAGGCCTTGCCCGCAGGCACGATGGCAGCGACCGAACTGTCATTCCCCAGCTTCACCGCGCCCGGTGGTGCTCCGGGTGTGGCCAGATTTTCACTGAAGCCGTCATGCATCGGCGTGGCCATCACGCGCCGTCCCGGTGCCGGAGTGGCACCGCCCAACAGATAACCGCGGCGCAGGTCGGCTTGGATGAATTGCGACCAAGCGACATTGTAAACCGTGCCGCTGCTACCGGTGGCGACAAGCTGCTGGCCGCTCCAGGCATTGCGCAGGTTGAAGGGCTGCTGGCGGTCGTGCTGGTCGCGCTTCAGGACATTGCGGCTCACGCTCAGCGCGTAGTTATGGTCCGTCAGCCACTTCTTGAAGCTCGGCAAGTGAACCTGTGCGGTGGTGAAGGCCCCCGCCTCGATCGGATCGACACCCGCCGCCGGGACGTTTGCGGGAAGCTGCGTGCTGACCACCTCCACCGGATCAAGCTCCCACGCCGGCACATTGGTGAAAGTCACCGCCTGCGCCTGACCCGGCACGAAGTAAGTCGAGCTGATTGTGATGCCGCTGGTGAGCGTCAGATCCGGCACATAGGTGGAAGAGCCGGTGGTCTGTGGCTTGAGCGATTGGATGCGGAAGGGCGTGAACCAGGACTGCGGCGTGGCCAAAGTACCGTGGTTGTAATCGGCGCGGTCCGCGGCCGCAGTGGAGGCTACCAGATTGCCATCCTTCAGCGGTAGCGGTGTGCGATAGACGGTGACCGGTGAGGCCAGTGGGGAGAAGGGTGTCGGCGGCGAGGTCACGTGCATGCCGACCTGCACGATCGGGAGCGCGCCGGGATTCGCGGTGACGAAGCCAACTTGCATGGTGTCCGGGTTCACACCGCCCCCGGCATTCGTGAGCTTGATGATCCGGCCGGCTGCATGCGAGCCGAGGTCCACGGCATCCACCCCGTAGTAGGTCCCCGGGTGCTGCGGGTCCTCGCGGATCGAGAAGAAGTTGCCGAAGCCATTGTGCACGGTCAGCCCGCCGTAGCCCGGAGCGATGGCAGAGTTGAGATCCACCAGGGCGTTGTCCGTGAGGAAACTCTTGCGGGTAACGCCAGCAGCCACCTCCTGGCGTCCGACGTGATTCAGCAGCTCACCGCCGCTGCCATCCAGCTGGATCATCCAGGGCATGAAGACATTCGTCGTCGTGCCGGCGATCACATTGGTCATGGTGCCGTTTACATTGGCGGCCCAAGGAAACTCGGTGCGCAGCGTGCGCTTGTCCGCATTGCGCGGCTCCGGGAAATTGTCGAGATGCGGGCCGGTGCCATAGAGGACTCCCGGCGCGAAGTCCGCCAAGGGGCCTTCATCAGCGAAGTTGCCCGAGCCATTGCCAGTGCGGAACCAGCCGCCGAAAGTGTTCGGTGCCGGCTCACCGTAGCTGGCGTCGCTGTCGCGCTCGTCGGTCACGGCCTCGATGTCGCGTGAGAGGTGATCCCAGTTGATGAAGACGATCCGGCCGAAGCTATCGACGCTCGCGTTGAAGGAGCCGCTGGGCGAGTGATGCAGGAGTTGCAGCTTCGCAGTGGCAGTATTCAGCTTCCACAAGCCGCTGACGGTTGGCAGCCCGAGGTATTCCTCGCGCTGGCGCAGGTGGGCTTGGCCATTGTAGGGCCGGTCGCTGGAGAAGATGATCTGATCATCCGGCGTGTAGGCCGGCATGATGTTGTTGTAAGGCGGCTGGTTCGCCACCTTGGTGATCACCGGCTTCACGTTCGCACTGAGCTGCGCCTGCGTGGGCAGGGTGATCTCGTACAACTGCCAGAAGAACTCGGTGTCGTCCGCAGGGCCGGTCGGCGCGCCGATCACCATGCTGAAGATCGCCCGGCCCACGCCCCAGTGGACATGCGGATTGCGCACCGCCACGGTGTTGAAGTCGGGCTTGCCGCCGGGGATGGCTGACCAATCGGCTCCAGCGAGCAGATCGACCTGCTGGTGATTGAGTGCTGGTGTCGCATTCGGGCCGAAGCGCACCCACAAGGAGCCGCCGCGTCCGGCGAAGGCAGTGCCGCCAAGGTGATTCCCGAAGGGCGAAACACAGGACATGTAACTCTGGGTCACCGTCCGCGTGTTCACCTCCTCCGGCATCGGCACCTGGGTGACGAAGAGGATCGGGTTCGACGGGTCCCCGGCGAAGAGGCGCGGGGCAAGGAGGAACAAAGCCGCGAAGAGGGAGGTCTTGGGGCGCATGGGTGTGCTGGCAGGGCCTGTCGGACTTCTTATCCGAGAAAGCGCGAACCGACAAACTTAATGCGCCTTGATGGTCAAGGGTATCTCCTGAGTTCGGCGTAGGGGTTTTTCGCACAAGCAGTCGCGAGCCGGGCTTTGGAGATCCGGCGCATCACGGCAAAAATAAGGCGAGCTTCTCAAGGAAGCTCGCCTTCGAAATGGCGCTGGCAGATCGGCGCTCCGCCCTCCAAGTTCACTCTCCCGGCGCTGGCGGCGGCGGAGGCACGGAGTTGGCAGAAGCAGTCTTCGGCATGATCTGCCAGACTTCGCAAATCTGGTTGCGCTCGGGCCGGCTGGAGCCGAAGCGATCGGTCTGGCCGAGGTAGGCCGCTTGGACCTGTTGGCCTGGCTTCTTGGCGGCGTCGAGGATCTGGGCCACGGCGGTGGCACGGTCGGAGGAGAGCACGCGGTTGTTGTCCACATTGCCGGTTTCGGAAGCGTAGCCGATCACGACGATGTAGGCATTGTCCGCAGCTTCGCCCGCATAGCCGCGCACGCGTTCGATGTCTTCCGGCGCGAGCTCGGAGGAGCCGGTCACGAATTCTACCTTGCCGAAACTAACCGCGCCGAGCTTCACCCCGTATTGGCTGTAAGCTTGGGCAATCTCGGAATCGGATTTCCCTTCGAGTTGGCGGAGGTTGCGGAAGAGTTCGACCGCTTCTTTGAACATTTGGGCTTCGGTGCCGGCGAAGAGCGAGGTCTTGGACAGCCGGGCCTGCAGCTCGGCGACCTGGGCACGCAGGCGGTCGCGCTCGGATGTGGCTTGGGTCAGCATCTGCTTGAGCTCGTCCGGGCCCTTGCCGAGACGGGCGATTTCCTTCTGCAGCGTGTCGATCGTGCTGGTCGCGCGCTCGAGGTCCGCGCGCAGCTTCGGCACGTTGGCGCCGTCGAGCAGGGCCTGATTGAGCTGGTTTTGGAGGGCCTCGCTCTTCTCGCGGAGGATCGTTTGGAGCTGGAGGGCGTCGCTCAGTTCCTTGGCGGTCTTGGCGCGCTCGGCATCCTTGTCGGCGATCAAGTCCTTCACGCCCTTCGACAGGGCTACCAGAGTCGCGGCGTCGTCGGTGATGCGCTTGGCAATCGCCTCCGCGGAGTCGCGGGTCTCACCGGTGTAGAGCGGGGAGAGGCCGAGCTTGGCGCGATCCTGATTGACGTTCTCCTGCATCAGTTGCAGGCGCGCCTTCATGTCCCGCATGGCGGGGTCATCGGTGGCGGCGGTATCGTTCCCGCCAGCGTCCTTCGGCTTCAGGGCGAGCGCCACCAGCACCCCGAGCAGGACCACGACCATGAAGCCGAGAATCAGCACGGAAGGCGGCATCGTCGGCTTGGTGACGACGGGTTCGGGGGCCTGCGGCTCCGGCGGGGAGATGGAGGGATCGGGATTCATGGAGGCGGAGCTTGCCGATGGCCCGACGAATGTCGAACCCGGAAATTGCGGGGCAGTTCAGCCCTCGGAGAACAGCCCCAGGAGCTCCGCCGGGGTGTGTAGCAAGTGCTCCGGTGCCAGGATCCGCAGGGAGTCTGCCGAATTGAAGCCCCAGGTCACCGCAGCCATTGGCACGTCGGCCTTTTTGGCGGCCTTTACGTCCCGGATCTCGTCGCCCACGTAGAGCATGGATTCCGGGCGGACGGAGAAGGTCTTGCAGATCGCCCGCAGGTGCTTGGACTTGCCGGTCAGCTTCGAGGTGGAGGAAATGAAGTCGAAGTGCTGGCGGAGGCCGTGGGCCTTCAGGAAGAGATCGACATTTGCCGTGGCATTCGAGGTCAGGATGCCGAAGCTATCCACCCGTTGGCGCAGCTCAGGCAGGATCTCGGCAATTCCAGAGATCAGCGGCAGATTGGTGATATTGCCGCGCATCAGCGAGGTGCCCCGCGAGAGCAGGGAAGGGACCTTGCGCTTCGGGATGTCGAGGTGGTCCAGCAGCTCCAGCAGCGAGAAATTCCGCAGCACGGGCAGCTCCTCCGCGCTCACCTCGCGGAGTCGGTACTCCGGGGCCAAGTGGTTGTAGATCCGGCGGCTCTCCTCGAGCGTGTCTGCGAGGGTGCCGTCGAAGTCGAAAATGACCGTGCTATAAGGCATTTGGGTGAACGAAAGGTAAAGGCAATGAACACGCAAGAACCGCTTGCCGGAAAGCGAAAACGTCACCTGATCAGGTGCGGCGCGACTGAATTTTCACCGGCTCTTCATCGGAATTCTTCAAGGAAGCGCCCAGATACGCGTTCAAAGATGTAGGAAGGTGCTGCTAGCCTGTCCTACGCGATATCGCTTTTCCCTCCCAAACCCTATGAATGCCCGGTGGATGCTTTGCCTTGCGGCCCTTTCCTGCGGATTGCAGGTGAGCCCGGCCGATATTTTGGACGACGTGGGAATCGCTCCGGCGGATCTCCAGAGAGCTGACCACGGTCCCATGCGGGAGGGGCCGCGGCCTCTGCTGGCGGGCTTCGCGCTCTCCGATGCGCATGCGAAGCAGATGGAGGCGAGCCCAGGCTCACTCGAGGGCCGGGGAGATTTCGCGAAGGCCCTGACCATGGCGAAGGGCTTGGACCAAGTGCGTCTGCTGGTGCGGGTGGGACGTCAAGCGGAAGCCTCCGCCGCCTTCACGGATGAGATGGTGGCCGGGCTTTCTCAATTGGAGAGAGCGAAGCCGCTCGAACGCCTCCAGCAGGCATGCCGGCCGCTTGAGGATGCCGGATCGTGGGAGGCTCTGGGGAGCTTCCTCGCGCTGGTGGAGGAAAAGTTGAAGACACCAGAATGGAAGGCTGCGGTGTGGTCCGAGGAATTGGATGTGGCATGGCATCGCGACCTGCTGCCCAAGCTGCTCGCGGATGCTGCGGCCAAGGATCCCTTCAAGTTGGCCGTATTGCACTTCCGGCTCGGGAATAAAAGGGAGAGCGAGGCCGCCGTAGCACCGCTCGCTGCCAAGGCGGATCCCGCGGCGCTGCTGGAAATGATGGAGATCCTGCCGCGAAGCGAGGCGCTGGAAGCCGCGGGGATTGCATTGTGGAAGAGCGCGGACTTGCCGCTGCCGCAGCGGCAGCAGCTGTGGGGCTTGCTGGACGGATTGGTGGCGCGTGAGGAGTTCATGGCTCTCTTCGTCGAATGGATTGATCGCGGAGGCGATGCCACTCAGTTGGCAGCGGAGATTTGGGAGCGGTGGATCGGCACGCTTCAGGACAATCCGGCACGGCAAGCGATTCTGGAGAAGCTGGTCCAGCGCTGGCCGGACGAGCCGCGATTTGCGATTCTGTTAGGTAGATTTCTGGTCGAACCCCAGCCGGAGCGGGCGGTTGGATTGTTCGAGAAGGCGGCTCGTGGGCCCTTCAGCCAAATACCCAATCCAGATCCCTATCAGTGGCGCTTTGACAACCTGCGCGCTGTTTCGCGCGGGGTCACCGGGGATACCACCTATGTCGCCTTGGGCTACCTCGGCATGATGCATCGGCAGGATCGCATCCATCCCTTGCTCGCGGGGCGGAAGGACTTCGCGGAACTGCCCGAGATTGACCGCGCCCGCTACTTGGCGGCGGCAGGTATGGATCACGAGTTTGTCCGAACCGTCCTAGAAGCGGACCTCACCAAGCCGGAGAACGAGGTGCTGCCGGAACTGCTGGTGCGGACGCTAAAGGAGCGGAGCCAGGATCGGATCATTCCGCCGGAGATCCTCGCCGGGCTCATGAAGAAGTTCCCCGAGCTCATCTTGGGTGGCTCAAGCCGGACCGCACGCAGGCTGAGCCAGACACCCCAAGACCTTTTCGAGATTTTCGTGGAGAACAAGGTCGATCCGGTACTGCTCAAGGAGTCGACCGCGCGCCTGATGGACGGAGTGCGGCAGCGCTTCCCCGATCAGGAGCGAACGATCGGATTCTGGCTTCGCACGGTGAGCAGCCGCGCTGCGGGCTATCAGGATGTCGTTCCTCCGGAGCCGGTGCAGCCCCAGGCACAAGCGGCGGAAAAGACGCCCGAGTATCAGGCGCAGGAGAAGTCCCTGAAGAAGGCTGTGGAGTTACAACAGGTGCTGGCGCTGTTTCCGATGCCGGAGATTCGTCGGATCGGCTCCGGCTTCCCCGAAGCGCCCGGGACCAGGTCGCGGATGCAATACACCTCCCGCGCGAGATCGAATCCGCTCGCCGGCATGGACCGCTGGGAAATGGGCACATTGGATCAGTTGCCGTCGGTGAATGGCGAGATGCTGAGCCAGGTCATGCGCTCGCTGGGGAAAGATCATCCACGCCGCGTGCCTGCCGAGATCCTGATTGCCAGCGGCAGCCTCGCTTGTCCTGACGCGACTTTGAAGGGAGAGGCAGCGGCAAGTGTGCAAGCCCTGATGGAGGGGAAGAAAGAGGCGAGGGGAACGGAGCTGTTCCGCTACTCGCGCTTGATGGCGGAAAGCCGGGAGCCTGCGGTCCTGCTGCCGGTGTTAGAGGATCTGGTCAAACTCCCGCCGACCTTGCAGAAGTCTTTTCTCCAAACGATGGGGAATCTGGGGCGTCCCTTCGAAGCGCCGTCCGAGCTGGTCTATCAGTTCATCGTGAATCCCGCTGCCGCGAAGGAAGATGGCTTCCGCGAGGACGGCACGGAGGCGCGCTTGATCAACATGGCGCGGACGGATCAAGCGGGTGGCGGACTGGGGCTGGAGCTCGCGGAGAAGGTGCTGGATCGATACTTGGCCAGCTCCGCCCTGGAGCGTGGCCCGGGGATGGGCCGACGCGGCTTTGCTCCTGGACGTGGCGGCATGGACCGGCGGGATGGTGTAAACCTTCAAGCAGCAGCCAAGGTCGCGGTGGAGGTGCTGCGCAAGCAAGAGAAGCTCGAAGCGTGGCGCGAGCGGGCGACCGCAAAGCTGGAGATCTTCGGGATGTTCGATGCCGAGATTCAGGGCTGGTTCAGCCGCCTGGAAGGAACCGGGGATCCGGCCGCGCAGCCGGCACTGGCGCGGGAGAAGCCGGGCGTGAATGCTCCCAATCCGCAGCAAGCCATGGTCCTCTTGCGCGAGGCCCTGAAGACGCAGGACCCGGAGCGGGTCCTCGCCGTCTTCCGCGAGATATCCCAGGGCAGGCCGGAACTCATCGCGGACGCAACTTGCCTGGAGGTCTTGGGGCCGGAGCGAGCGCGCGCCGTGCTGGATGCGATTGTGGCTGCGCCCAT
Organism: Haloferula sp. BvORR071; assembly: GCF_000739615.1. Classification (GTDB taxonomy): domain Bacteria; phylum Verrucomicrobiota; class Verrucomicrobiia; order Verrucomicrobiales; family Akkermansiaceae; genus Haloferula. The sequence goes on along the minus strand of NZ_BATP01000022.1, from coordinate 295,617 downwards.
GACCGGGCGCGGGCCTGAAATGCACCAGGCAGGGCTTCTTCATCGATACTTCCTCAACGCTGATCCGGCTTTGGCCGCGGGCTTGAGGGAGTGGCTTGCGGGCCAATCGGGCTGGTTGCATCGCCGGCAGGCTGGACCGCTGATGGCGGAGCAATTGGTTGCGGCTGGAGACAAGGCCGCGGCGGTGGAGCTGCTGCTCAGGCCATTGATTGTGCCCGGTGAGCGCAGCGGGGAGCCATGGGCCTTTCCCCGGAAGCAAGCCAACGAAGGTCGCCGACGCGAATCGAACCGGGATGCGGTCCTGTATGAGGCAGACCTCGAAGTGCTCGCGAAGTGGAAGCTGCTGGATGCCGCGGTCAAGCGGGCGCAGGAGTTGGGCGATATCTCTCCTTTGGAAGTGGTGCTCCTGAAGCTGGCTGCGAATCCGGTGGCGAAGACCTTCGAAACGGAGGCTGTGCCTTTGCTGGCGCAAATGGACGACATGCTTCGTTCCAATCTGGTGAGCCGCTGGGAGAACACTTTCAAGAAGCTGCCCAATGCTTCCGATCTCATGGTGCGCCTGCTTGAGGAGCGGAGCTATCGCCGTGAAAACGATACAAGTTCCATGAGCTACTCGATCCGGGAGGCTTCGCAGTATCCCGGCAGCAGCGCGATGATCGGGCGCATGTGGCAACGCATGGCCAGGGAGCTCGCCGAGGGCAAGCGCAAGGACGAGGCCGCCAAGGATGCCCGACGGATCGTGGCCGCCATGGTTCTGGCGGCGGACGACGCCACTTGGAAGAACTACTGGGCTTGGCGTAGTTCGGATCCGGAGCCGATTGGTGAACTTGAGGACTTCCCGCTTCACGGTGGGCTGGAGGAAGGCGTGCAGCCTGAGCGGGCCCGGCAGGTGATGGCGCGGTCGGTGAAGGAGATCGGCCTGCTGGGTGATCCCGACCAGGCCTTCGGTTGGGTCGCCACCGTGCTGGCTACCGGTGATCTGGAGCTTTTGAAAGAGCTCCGCGAAAAGATTACTGGCGATGCACCGGAAGTCGCGGCTTTCTGTAGTCAGACCCTGGGCCGGCCTACGGGAGTCTTCCCTTGGTTGGAGGCGGGACGTCTTCCTGGCGGGGAAGTCGCGCTCTCGTGGAATCTGGTCACCTCGGATTCCGGTGTGCCTGGCCAAGTGATGCGCGACGTGCCCATGGCCAAGGTGCCGGCCATGGATGGGAAGTTCGACCTGGAGATCCTGGCGGGCAAGGACAGCAGCAAGCTGGAAGTGCTCCAGAAAGTGCCGGTGGCCCCTAACAAGGATCGCCTCAAGCTGAAGGTCCCGGAGGGCGTGAAGTATTTCGCGCTGCGTTTTGCTGAGTCCGGCAGCGGGCGTTCGCGGGAAACCACTCCCATCGAGCTTCAAGAGAACCGCGGTCTGGTGGAGTTGCCCGCGGAGGCGGAGCTGCTCGCGAAGGGCATGGCGCGGAAGCAGGAAAACGGCCCCAGCGGTTCACCGGCCTATCAGATTCCCCTCGGTCATCACGGTGAGGTGGAGATCGCCAACCTCGAGTGGAACGGCGCCGACTCCTTCCAGTTTGATGCCTGGATCTCGGGTGGCGGGGTCTTGCAGATGGAATTTCTCGATGAGCTGGGCGCAGTCGTCGAGACGCGTGATGAGAACCCGATGGATGCATTCCGGATGGCGTGGCAGAAGCGCGGTATGACGCAGCAGGGGTTCAATATTCCGGCGCGCACCGCCCGCATCCGCTTTGGCTATCATGGCACCGGCGGCGCGGAGGGAGCCCACTATTTCTCGGTCTCCGATGCGCGGATCCTGCGCACGCCGGGGCCGGCACTTCCGGCGGGCTTTGAAAAGATGGCCAAGGTCCCGGGCCGCCCGATGGCCGTCGCCTTGTCTCCGGACGGCGAGAAGTTGGCGGTGGGGCTGGACGATGGCAGGCTTGCCATCGCCGATCTCAAATCGGGCAAGGTGAGCACCAGCCGCGAGGAGGTCTCCTTGGTGCCGCGGGATAGCCAGTTGGCCGTGTCCAGCCTGAGCTGGCTGGGGAAGGATCTGTATGTGGTCGACAAGAAGGAGCGGCTCCGTCGCTTCGACACCGCGACACTGGCTCCCACGCTGGTGCGGCAGTTCAAGAACCGTGCGGATGATCCCAAGCTGCATCTGACGCCCGATGGCAAATGGTTGCTCGCTTGGATCAATGGCGAGCACCTGCTCCTGATTCCTTCTGGAGGTGGCGCGTCGCGTGAGATGTCCCTGGGGCCAAATGATGCCGTCAGGCCTGCTGCGGATGGCATCTATCTGTTGAGGGAAGACCGGAAGTGGGAATTCCTGAAGATCGGGGACTTCGGGCAAGGGCAAGCCGGAGAGTCGGCTCCGCCCGAGATTTCCGTTGGCGGCGAGAGGCCCGGCGAGGTGCAAGTTCCCCGCATTTGGGAAGGTCGCCTGCGCTTGGGCGAAAGGCTTGCCGCGCACGAGCAAACGGACGGCAAGGCCATCGTCTCCCTCCCGGTATCAAGGGAGCTGAGCTTCGATCCCAAGGATGGAACGATCTACTATGTGGATAGTCGCGGCAATATTGTCCGCGTGAAGCCCTGATCAATCCGCTGCCACCAAGGACAGGTTCGGATTGATGTCGCCATCGAGCGGTGATGACTTGCCATGGAAGGCATGCTGCAGCGCGGCGAAACCGATCATCGCCGCGTTGTCCGTGCACAGTCCGGGCGACGCGAGCGCGAGCTCGATGCCCTCCCGTCCGCACGCCTTGGCAAATGCCTCGCGCAAGGCCTTGTTCAAGCTCACCCCACCGGAGAGCGCGATGATCTTGCGTCCGGTGTGCCGCGCGGCCTTGAGTGTCTTCTTCACCAGCACCTCGATCACCGCTTCTTGGAAGGAGGCGCAAAGATCCGCGAGCTCGTCCGGCAAGGGCGTGCCGGTCTCAGGATTGCGTTGTGAGAGCGTGTAGAGCACCGCGGTCTTGAGTCCGGAGAAGGAAAAATCGAAGCCCGGCTCCTTCATCATCGAGCGCGGGAAGTTGAAGGCATCGCATCGTCCACCGCGTGCCATCTTCTCGATCTCAGGACCGCCGGGGTAGGGGAGGCCGAGCATCTTGCCGACCTTGTCAAAGGCCTCGCCCGCCGCGTCATCGCGCGTGCCACCGAGCTTGCGATACTTCCCGGGTGCCGCCACGTCCAAGAGAAGCGTGTGCCCACCAGAGACGATCAGCCCGAGGTGAGGCGGAACCACACCGGTGCCGACGAAGGGTGAGAGCAAATGCCCTTCCAAATGATTCACCGCCAGGAAGGGCTTTCCCGCCGCCGCGGCCATGGCCTTCGCCGCCGTGGCTCCGATCAACAGTGACGACGCCAGCCCCGGACCCGAGGTGGCGGCGAAGACATCGACCTCATTGATCGCCACGCCGGCATGTGCCAGCGCCTGCTCGACCAGCGGCCGCAGGTGCAGCGAGTGATTGCGCGAGGCCACCTCCGGCACCACCCCGCCATACTGCCGGTGCAATTCGATTTGCGAGGCGATCTCAGAAGACAGGATCTCCGCCGGTTGCCCCGGCTCGCCACGCAGGATGGCGACCGCGGTTTCATCGCAGGAGGATTCGAGGGCGAGCAGGAGCACGTCGCGAGGTTCCAAGGAAGACCCGCCGCGTGCCAAGGAAAGAATCCGCGGCTTGTGCCGGGCCGCTTGTCGGCTAGCATGGCGAATGCGTTTGTTCGGAAAGTTCCTGCTGCCACTGATTTTGCTGGGTTCGGTGGCCCTCTCGCCAGCCAAGGAAGCCTCCGCCATCCCGGCGGATCTGGCCAACTATCTCACCAAGGCGGAGCCGGAATCCGGGTGGAAGCTTGAGGATTCCAAGGACTTCGGCGTCGCCAAGGTCTGGCGCTTGAAGCTGACCTCGCAGACTTGGCAGGGCATCACTTGGACCCACGATCTGCTGGTGGTGCGCCCGACGGACGTGCCGACCGGGAAAATGCTACTGCTCAATGAAGGTGGCAGCGCCTCCGAGCAAAAGGCCATGTACGCGGCCCTCCTTGCAGGCAAGATCAAGGCCCCGGTCGCGATCTTGCTCGGCATTCCGAATCAGCCGCTCTTCGACGGCAAGAAGGAGGATAATCTCATCGCGGAGACCTTCGTCCGTTATCTCGACTCCGGCGATGCCTCATGGCCTCTGCTCTTCCCGATGGTGAAGAGCGTGGTCAAGGCGATGGACTCGCTCCAGGAGTTCAGCAAGCAGGAGTGGGGTGGGCAGGTCGAGAAGTTCATTGTCGGCGGCGGCTCGAAGCGCGGCTGGACCACTTGGCTCACTGCTGCCAGTGATCCGCGCGTGATGGCGATCACGCCGATGGTCATCGACGTGCTGAACATGCGCGAGCAGCTCACCCACCAGCAAAAGTCACTCGGCGGCACCAGCGAGGAGATCTCGCCCTACACCAGCCGCGGCCTGGTGCCGATTCCCGATACGCCGCGCGCCAATAGCCTCTGGACCATGGTCGATCCATGGACCTACCGCGAGCGCTTCACCATGCCCAAGCTGATCGTCCTCGGGAACAACGATCCTTATTGGAGCACCGATGCCCTCAATCTCTACTGGGACGCCCTGCCCGGGGAGAAATACATCTCCTACACCCCGAACGCCGGCCACGATCTCACTGAGCGCGATGCCGAGGGCAAGAAGCTCACTGCCGACCGCTCCATCAACAACGTCTCCGCATTCATCCGCTATCAGCTCAGCGGCAAGCCGCTGCCGAAACTCGGCTGGAGACACAGCACCGAGCCGGACGGCAGCCTCAAGCTCACCGTCACCGCCGACCCTGCGCCCCAACAAGCGCGCCTCTGGTATGCCCGCTCTGATACCCGCGACTTCCGCAAGTCCCGCTGGGAGTCCCAGCCGATCGAGTTGAAGGAGGGCCAGCCCGTCATTGCCGCCGGGCCCAAGCCGGACAAAGGCTTCATCGCCTACTACGCCGATCTCGGCTATCAGATCGATGGCCTGCCACAGTGGCTCTGCACGCAGCTGCGCGTGGTGGGGGCGGAGGACAAGTAACCAAGGGGCGCAAGTCTTCCTCTGATTCCGAAGGGATCATAGCTCCGGTAGCCGGGGGTTGAGCGAAGCGACGCCCCCGGTATAGCGACGCAAATGAGATCGATCCTGAATGGATCGCAGCGATAAGTGATTCACTCGGTCACTTCCCCTCCGCCGCTTTCATCCCCGGATCTTCCCACCCCTCCAGCTTCTTCGCTTCCTCCGCCGTCAAAGAAGCCTTCCGGAAGGCAAGCTCCAGCTTCTCGCGATCTCCATCCGTGAAGTTCACCTTCACATCCGGCGTGATGCCCTTCTTGTGCGGGGTATTCCCGGAAGGCGTGTGATAGGTCGCGATCGTTAGACGCAGCGCCGTCCCGCCGCCCATCGGGATGATGTTCTGCACGGAGCCCTTGCCATAGCTCGTCTCGCCGACGATCACCGCGCGCTTGAGATCCTGCAAGGTTCCCGCCGTCAGCTCGGAGGCCGAGGCGGACATGCGGTCGATCAAGACATTGATTGGATACTCGCGCTTGCGGCGCTGCTTTTCCGGCGTCTTCAGCGGCTCGCCCAGGACTTCGCCACCGCGACCCTTGGTGGTCACCACTGCGGTATCTGGCGGCAGGAAGAAGCCGAGGATTTGCACCGTCTGGTGGAGGTCGCCGCCGGGATTGCCGCGCAAGTCGAGGATCAGGCGCTTCATGCCCTTGTCCTCCAGTTCGTCGAGTGCCGCTTCCATCTCCCGCGCGCAATTGCCCATGAACGACGCGAGGCGGATATAACCGGTGCTATTGTCGGCCAGCAACCGCGCCTCCGTCACCGCACGTTCTTCCACGGCGACATGGGTCAGGTCAGCAGTGATAGGCTTCGGGGCCGTCTCCGCCTTCACCGTGAAACTGGTCTTCGTCCCCGGCGCCTGGTTGCGCAGTGAGGTCAGCAGCACGGGAAGCTCCTCCGGCTTCCGGCCATTGATCCCAAGAATCCCCGAACCTGGTAACAAGCCCGCTCGCGACGCCGGCGAAACCGGCGCCACGTTCGAAATGTAAACGCCATCGTCGCGCAGCCCGAGCGTCAAACCCAGGGCCGGCAAGTAAGGATCCAGCTTCGGATCCGCCTCCATCGCCCGCGCCATCTCCGGATGGATGAAACTCGAGAACGGATCCAGGCTCGACAGCATCCCTTCCAGCGCATGGTTCACCAGCCGGTCATAGGCCACCTTGTCCGCGTCCGGATGCCGCTGCCGCACCTGCTCCAACACCTTCACGAAGCGCTCGATCGCCGCATACGCCGCTTCATCCGGATCCGGCGGTGTTGCTGCCTTGGGGGCCTCATCGGCTAGGACTGCAAGTGGGATCAGCAGGGGTAACAGCCAGCGCATGGCCCTAGCATGCGAAAGCCGCTGGCTGGCAGGGAAGGCGGAAATGTGGGGGAAAAGGCAGAAGAAGAGATGGTGAACCGCCTAGCCCAACTTGTTGGGAAAGTCCGGGCAAATCCCCGATGCATCCAACTCTCCGGTGGGGGAGAGGAAGGTCATGTCTCCGTCTTGGGTACAGATCCACACTTCGGCAGCCCCGGCTTCAAAATAGAGTTCCTTCTTCTCGTCGATCTCCCCTCGGGTATTGGAAGGGGATAGCACCTCCACGCAAATCTCCGGTGCCCGGACGAGACAGGATTTGCCCTCCGACTTCTTCCAGACTGCTGGAGAGCACCAGGCCACGTCGATCGCCTTCACCCCCTTCCGGGTCGATACCGGACATTCGCTGATCACCTCTCCCGGTGGGGCAAGGCTCCAGAGTAGATGGCCAATCTTCGATTGCTTGTTGCCGTGGCTGGGGGCGGGAGGAGGTGACATGATAATCTGCCCGTGTTCGTCCGTCTCGAAGCGATAGGCCATCGCAGCGAATTCCGGGTTCGCCACGATCTTGTCCCACACTGCAAGGTTGAAGGCGGTGCGGTCATGCTCGACCGCATCGCGCTCCGGAGACTCCAAAACCGTGCTCACTCCTCTAAGCTACCAGATGAAGCGGCTGTTGCAATGCTGTCGAAGCACCTGGAAACCGCATTCTCAGCACTCTCCACATTCCTCTGCGCTTCCGCGGTAGCCTCCCGTCTTCCCAATCTGGCGATTTTGCCCATAGTTTTTGCCAAAGTCGCAATTGCCACCCGCAAGGGATCGCATCCAATCGCGTAGTCTCAAGCGCACCCACTGAATGACCTCACGCCGCGATTTCCTCAAGCAAGCCAGCCTCCTCTCCGGCGGCCTCGGCGCGCTGTCCGCCATGCCCCCGGCCATCCTCAAGGCGCTGGGCATCGAGCCCGCCGCTGGCAGCACTTTCCTTGATGCCGAGCACGTGGTGATCCTGATGCAGGAGAACCGCTCCTTCGACCACGCCTTCGGGACCTTGCGCGGCGTCCGTGGCTTCGACGACCCGCGCGCGATCACGGTCCCCGGCGGTAATCCGGTCTGGCTGCAAACGGACGAAAAGGGCGAGACCTACGCGCCCTTCGGCCTGAAGATCCACGAGTCGAAGTCCACCTGGATGAGCTGCCTGCCCCACAGCCGCCAGGCGGAGGTCGGGGCCGGCAATGGCGGCAAGCACGACCAGTGGCTGAGAGTGATGCAATCCGGCCACGAGGAATATGCGGAGCTGCCGCTGACCCTCGGCTACTATGATCGTAGTGACATTCCCTTCTACTATGCCTTCGCGGATGCCTTCACCATCTGCGACCAGCACTTCTGCGCGCTGCAGACCTGCACCACGCCGAACCGCCTCTACCTCTGGACCGGCACCAGCCGCGATCCTCGCGATCCGGAGTCAAAGGTGATCCTGGGCAACGGCGATGCCGACAACAGCACCCACATCGATTGGCCCACCTTTCCGGAGCGCCTCGAACAGCACGGCATCTCCTGGAAGGTTTATCAGAACGAACTCTACCTGCCCACCGGACTGTCCAACGAGGCGGCCCCCTGGCTCAGCAACTTCGGCGACAATCCGCTGGAATACTTTTCGCAGTATCACGCGGAGTTCTCGCCGGCTCGCCAAGCCTTCCTGCGCGAGCGCCTTGCCGTCCTGGAGGCGCGCTTGGAGAAGGACCCGGCCCCGGGTATCTCGCCGGAAGAAGCAGTGACCCGACGCACCAGTCTGGAAGAAGCGATCGCGAGAATGGCCGCCGAGCTGGAGCAATATTCGCCGGAGAACTTCGCCCGCCTGCCCGAACGCGAGCAGCGCCTTCATGAAAAGGCCTTCACGGTGAATACCGGCGATGCCCTGCAGCGGGAGCTGGCCACCATGCAGTATTTGGATGGTGAAGAGCTCCGCGATGTCCGCGTGCCTGCCGGCGATATCTTCCACCAATTCCGCCAGGATGCGGACACCGGCAAGCTGCCCGCGGTCTCGTGGCTGGTCGCCCCGGAGAACTTCTCCGACCATCCCTCCGCGCCTTGGTATGGCGCATGGTACGTCGCCGAGGTGTTGGAGATCCTCACCCGCGATCCCGAGCTATGGAAAAAGACCATCTTCATCCTCACCTACGACGAGAACGACGGCTACTACGACCACGTGCCGCCCTTCGTCGCGCCGCATCCGGATCTTGCCGGCAGCGGAGCCGCCTCACCGGGCTTGGACACGCGGCTTGAGTTCGACTCGCACGGCCATCCGGTCGGCCTCGGCTACCGTGTGCCGATGGTGATCGCCTCGCCATGGACCCGCGGCGGCCATGTCTGCTCGCAGGTCTTCGATCACACCTCGGTGCTGCAATTCCTGGAAGTCTTCCTCAGTCACAAGACCGGCAAGCAAGTGCAGGAGCCGAACATTGCCCCGTGGCGGCGCATGGTCTGCGGTGACCTCACCTCCGCCTTTCGCCGCCACGACGGCGAGCGCGACTCCCACCCCTTGCCGGTAGAGCGCGATCTCTTCGTGGAAAGTATCCACCGCGCGCGTTACATGGAGCCACCCGCGAGCTTCCGCGCCTTGGATGAGCGGGAAGTCCTCTCGATCCGCGACAATCCCTTGCACTCCGCCCTCCTGCCACGCCAGGAGCCGGGCACACGCCCCTCCTGCGCGCTGCCCTACGAATTGCACGCCGATACCTGCCTGCGGGACGGCTCGATCGAAATCACCTTCGAGGCCGCCGAGCATCAATTCCCGGGCAAGTCCGGCGGCGCACCGTTCCAAGTCTACGCGCCTGGACTTGTTTATCCCGACGACCGCGCCAGCTACACCGATGCGCCGCCGCCGGTAGAGGAATGCCGCCGCTGGGCCTTCGCCGTCAGGGTGGGGGAGAAGCTCTCCTACCAGTGGCCGCTCGATCTCTTCGCGGATGGCTACTATCACCTTCGGACTTACGGGCCGAATGGCTTCTTCCGAGAATACGTGGGGGATGGCGCGGAGCCCTTGGCTGTTGCCTGCCGCTATGCCGGACCGCAACTCCTCCTTCAATTCGTGAACCGGGGCTCGACTGCGGTGGAGTTGCTCATCACGGATCACGGCTACGGTACCGCGGCACGCCCGCTTCGCTTGGAAGCCTCGGAGGCGAAGGATCTCAGCGTGGACCTCAGCTCCAGCTTTCGCTGGTATGACCTCGGCATCACCATCAACGGCAATCCCCGCTTCCTCCGCCGCTTCGCCGGCCGCGTCGAAAACGGCGAGCATGGCGTCAGCGATCCGCTCATCGGCCGCGAACGCAGCCAGACCGCAGGGAAGTAGCACAACTTTGCAAGTTGTGGCCGGGTGCGGTCACCCAACTGAAAAGCGTGCGGGGCTCCGAATCCGAACGCCCTCATCCGCAACGTTCGAAGTTGCGCTACTTCTTCTCCGCCGCCACGGAGGTGACCACAAATTCGAGGTCGTCCTTCTTGTCCTTTGCGTCCGGTCCATCGGAGAGCAGCAGGGTCTCCTTCTTCTTGTCCTTCACGCGGACTACATAGCGGTAATCCCGCCCCCATGCGTCCTTGGGAACTGCCGACATCAGCTTGATCCAGCGTTTCGGAGTCGGTGGGGTTCTTGGTATCTCCACCAGCACCTTCAGCCCTTGTTCCTCCGTCGGGTAGTCCCCCGTGGTGAGCTTGTATTGTTGGAGCGCCGCGGCGATGGCTTTGAAATCGGCATCGGTGCGGCTTACCTTGGCATTGTCCTTTGCTTCCTCGACCGCTTTCTCCGCGGGTTTGGCTTCCTCAGCCATGCCAAGCGAGATGGACGCGACGAGAAGGGCAGCGCTGAGCGCGGAGATGGAGGTGAACTTCATGAGCTTGCCTATAGCATGAAATGTCAGCACCGCCCGCCTGAAAAGTGGTTGCACGGTGATGCTCTCGAACTTGGAGCTTTCCTTCTTGCTGAGCCCTTTCTGACAAGGGACCGCCTCGATCAAGCGGACCAACTCGTTCGTGAGCCGTCCCATGAAAAACTCGCAGGCCACCATCGCCGCGATCGAGCAGCCCAAGCAGACCTTGAGGACTTGCTCGATCACGGATACCTCGGACTAGGCCGCATCCTTGTCCGCGCGCTTCCGTCTCATCAGCGGCGGACGCTCTCCAAGCACCACCGGGCGGTTGATCGTGATTGCCTCGATGTTCCCTTGTGAGGGCACATCGTACATCACATCCAGCATCAGGCGTTCGAAGATCGAGCGCAGCGCACGGGCTCCCGTGCCGCGGCGCACCGCTTCCTCCGCCAGCGCACGCAGCGCATCGCGGGTCACGCGCAGCTTCACGCCGTTCAGGGCGAGCTGCTTGCCGTATTGCTTCACCAGCGCGTTCTTCGGCTCGGTCAGGATCGTCACCAGCTCCTCCTCGGTCAGCTTGCGCAGCGCCGAGATGACGGGCAGGCGGCCGATGAATTCCGGGATCAGGCCGAAGTGCAGGAGATCTTCCGGCTCGGTCAGGTCGAGCACATTGCCGGTGACGGATTTCACGTCCTCCACGCGGCCGTGGAAGCCGAGCGTGCTGCGGCCCATCCGGCGCTCGATGATGTCTTCCAGCCCGACGAAAGCCCCACCACAGATGAACAGGATCTTCTCCGTGTTCACCTGGATGTACTCCTGCTGCGGGTGCTTGCGGCCACCCTGCGGCGGCACATTGCAGACCGTTCCTTCGAGAATCTTCAGTAGCGCCTGTTGGACGCCCTCGCCGGACACATCCCGGGTGATCGAGACGTTGTCGGTCTTGCGGCCGATTTTGTCGATTTCGTCCACGTAGATGATCCCGCGCTCGGCCCGCTCGACGTCGAAGTCCGAGGCCTGCAGCAGCCGCAGGATGATATTCTCCACGTCCTCACCCACATAACCGGCTTCGGTCAGGGTGGTGGCATCCACGATGCAGAAAGGCACATCCAGCAGGCGGGCCAAGGTCCGCGCCAGCAGGGTCTTGCCGGAGCCGGTCGGTCCCAGCAGCAGCACATTCGATTTCTCGATCTCCACCTCGCTGAATTCCTCAGCCAGGTTCGGCTGGTCCTGCCGCAGGCGCTGGTAGTGGTTGTAGACCGCCACCGAGAGAACCTTCTTGGCGTGCTCTTGGCCGATCACGAATTCATCCAGCTTCGCCCGCAGCTCGGCGGGGGAGGGCACGCGCTTGACGTTCTGGTTGCGGCGGTTTTTGGCAGGCTTCGCTGGGCCCTCGTTCAGCTCCTTGTCCAGGATGTTCGAGCACACCTCCACGCACTCGTTGCAGATGTACACGCCGGGGCCGGCGATCAGCTTTTTCACCTCCGAGTGGCTTTTGCCACAGAAGGAACACATCGTGAGATTGGAAGCGCGTGCCATGGATACGGGGTGCCGGGTATAAAAAAGCAGGCGTCGGGCCGATTAAGCCCGACGCCCTACAATAGCGGAAAACTTCTCAGGCGTCGTCCTTTTTTCCGTCATTTGCGTCCGCGAGGGCCGCAACGACATCCGGAAGCTGCTTCCGGTTCTCCAAGACCTTGTCGACCAGACCGTAGGCCACGGCCTCTTCGCCGCTCATGTAGTTGTCGCGTTCGGAGTCCTTTTTGAGCTGCTCCAAGGTCTTGCCGCTGTGCTTGGCGAGGATGCCGTGCAGGCGGTTGTTCAAGTTGATCATGAAGCCGAAGGTCCGCTCCACGTCCAGCGCCGTGCCTTGGGCACCGCCGGAGACCTGGTGAATCATCACGTGCGAGTTCGGCAGGCAGAAACGCTTGCCCTTGGTCCCCGCCGTCAGCAGCACCGAGCCCATCGAGGCCGCGATGCCGATGCAGTAGGTGTTCACGTCGCAGGTCATGAACTGCATGGTATCATACATCGCCAGACCGGCCGTCACGGAGCCGCCGGGGCTGTTGATGTAAATGTGGATGTCCTTCTTCGGGTCCTGCATCTGCAGGAACAGAAGCTGGGCGATCACCGAGTTGGCGACGAAGTCATCGATCGCCGTGCCGATGAAAATAATCCGGTCCTTCAGCAACCGGGAATAGATGTCGAAGGAGCGCTCGCCGCGGCCATCCTGTTCGATGACGACGGGCACGTAATAGCTGTTGCGGGGGCTTCCTCCCGCCTGGATCACACTAGGGAAATCACTCATCTGTGGTCGGTTCATCTGCGATTTCCTCAACGGTGGCGTGCTCCAGAACGAAGTCAATGGCCTTGCCCACCAGCATCGAGTTGCGGATGCCCGGGATCCGGCCGCCCTTTTGCAGCTCCTTGATGAACTTCTTCGGCGATTGCTTGCGCGACTGGGCGATCATCACCAGGTGCTGCACCAGCTCGTTGTCGTTCACGCTGATGCCTTCGGTGCGGGCGATTTCCTGCAGGATGAAGTTCGTCTTCAGGTTCGTGCGGGCCTGCTCACCGGCCGTGGCGAAGATCTCGCCCTGCTGCGCGACTAGCTCTTCCTGGGTCATCCCGGACTTCACGCCGCGCTCGACCAGTTGGTCGGCCTGACCCTGCGTTTCATGACGCAGAAGGTCTTCCGGCAGGTCGAAATCGACCAGCGAATTGAAGTGTTCCACAATCTGGTTGACCTTGTAGTCGTCGATCCGGCGGCGCTTCTCCACCTCGATCTGCTGCTTGGCCAGACCCTTCAGCTCCTCGAGGTTCTTGCCCCCGGTCAGCTTGGCTGCGAATTCGTCGTCCAGCTCCGGCAGCACCGCCTGCTTCAGGCCCTTCAGGGTCACGTGGAAAACCACTTCCTTGCCGCGCAGGTCGCTCAGCGGGAATTCTTCCGGGATCGTCAGCGCGATGTCCTTGCTGTCGCCGGCGTTCAGGCCTGCCACTTGGTCGGCGAATCCGGGGAGGAAGCTGTTCTCGTCCAGCTTGAGCCAGAAGCCCTCGCGGCCAGCCAGGTAGCCGGCGGACTTGCCCAGCGCCTCTTCAAGCGGCTTGCCTTCAAGGGTCGAGGTAAAATCAATCACGGCCAAGTCGCCTGCCTCGGCGGCGCGGCCTTCCAGATCCGTGTAATCGGCCATGCGCTCGCGCAGGCCTTGGAGCTGGGCATCCAGTTCCTCGTCGGTCACCTCGGTGGAGGGAGCCTTGACGGTGATGCCCTTGTACTGCGGCAGCGCCACTTCCGGAGCCAGCGTCAGCGTTGCGTGGAAGGTCAGGCTGCCGTCCTCATTGTGGGCCAGATTCTGCGGGATGCCGAAGTTCAGCACCTTCAGCGCCTCCTTGCGCAGCGCCTCGTCATAGGCCTGGCGGACCAGACGATCGTCCAGTTCCTCGGTGATGGCCGTCTGGAAGCGCTTCTCGATCACGTTCTTCGGCGCCTTGCCGGGCCGGAAGCCGGGAATCCGTGCCTGGGCGGTATAGCCCGACACGATCTTCGCGCGCTCGCTGCTCACGGTGGCGGAGGGGACTTCGACGCGCAGCGTGGCGATGCAGTTCGGCTGCTTTTCAACGGTGATGTTCATGGCGGAAAGAACGGCGCGGGAAAGGCCTTAGGCGCGCCGGGGGCGGGAAGCTAAGGGGGCCGCCCGCGCCTTGTCAAAGCGAAGTAGCGGCGGTTAGGCACCCCGAAATAAGTCCGCGAGGTAGTCCGCTAAGCCCTGTGAGCGGACGAAGGGTTCCCGGCGACCCGCTTCCCGGACGGTCCCTTGGGACCGCCGCGGCTCCTGTCCGGCTTGGAAGGTCGGGCGAACCCACCCTTCGGGCCCATCCCACGGACGGCCCACTGGGTGCGCCGACTTCAGTCGGCCCGACCGCTTCCCACCAGCCCGCCGCCATGTGGAGTGCCGCTCTCCGAGCGTCATTTCTCGGGCCAGCTTCTAGAAGCAGAAGCGTCTCTCAATCCTTCCCCCAAGCCCATCTCCCTCACTCCCCCCAAGTAAACCTCACTGTCTCTTTCCCTCCCTTCGCCCAAGCCGCGGAGTACCCCAGTGTATAAAATCCTCCCTCTACCGCATACTCCAGCGCCCGCCCGCTCAAGGGATCCACTGGCAGCTTCGTCCTCAAATCCCCATCCAGATCCTCCAACTTCGCGGGCACCTTCCCATGCCGGAGCACCTGCCGCCGGATCGCAATGACATACCTTGCGAGCACCACGTTCGCCATGGAGTAGTCCGCCTGCCAATGCCCCAGCCCGGAATGATAGTCATAGGAACGGCTTTGAGGCACCGCGCCCGCCGACCTCATGAAGTTCGACAAGGCCTCAGATCTCCCCAACTCCCGGATCGCCTCAAGCTGCGGCCGATCCACCACATCCGCTAGGCCCGTCAGTCGCCGCGCCATCTCCATCTCGCGGAAGCCGAAGGGCTTCCAGATCTCCCCCGCTAGCTTGGCGCGGCGCATGATCTCAGCCGGATCCCAGCGCCAACTGGCGAGAAGATCCCGCGTGCGATACCGCGGTGCGGGGCCTGGCAAATTCCGGCGCAGGATGTCCAGATGGATAGTGATACATTCCCCCGGCATTTCCCGCAGGCATCGGGTGATCGCGGCATTGGCATCGATTCCCGCCAGCATCGCGTCGATCTTCCTCAGTTGCTCCTCGCTGAAGCCCCCTCCTGCTGGCCCGATGATCGCGCCGCGCACCAGCCGTCGGATCTCTTCCGGGCACCTCTCGCGCAGCAAATGTCCGTGCAGGGCCCGCGCGTCCATCAGGTCCGCGATGATCCGGAAGTAAGCCTCGATGCTCTCAAACGCCTCGTCCGGCTTTCCGCCGACAACGGCGAGCTGCGCGTCCTCCTCCAAGTACTGCGCCATATCCCGCGCGACCTCGGCAAGCGGTTGCGGGATCTCGACGCAGTAGTTCACCGTGGCGCGGGAGAGGGGAGTGGACTGCTGGGTTGCCTCGATCAGCGCCCGACGCCGTGACTCCCATGAATTTAAGGAATCCCGGGCCGCGCGGGCTTGCTCCGCCGTGATGGCCTCGCTCCCCGGAAGCCTGGAAAAGATCTTATAGAGGTCCGGCGAGGCGGTGCCCGGACTCTTGTGGCAGGCCAGTCGGTCCGCCGCGGGCCGTCCTGCCTCCGCCAGAAAACCCGCTTGGCAAAAAAAGCTCTCCGGTAGCTCCTCCACCTTGATGATCCCTTCGATCACCGGAAACCCCTTCGCCCTCACTTCCGCCTCCGCCTTCTCCCACTCCTGCCGCCCCCACCAGTTCACCACCGGATAAAATCCCCCCGCCACCACGAGCCCTAGGCACAGCCCGATCTTCCCGGCCAGCCGGGTCTTCCGCGAGCGCAGCACGCGCCACAGCCATGGCGGCAATGTCATTCCTGCCATCCTTCCTTGCCAATTCCGCGCAGGGAAGGCCATTTCCCGTCTAGCAATCCCCTTGACGCACCCTGCCTCAAAAAGGTTCTATCAGCCCCGTCGCTATCACACATGGATATTTCACCCCTCCTAAGTAACCGGGGCTGGGCCTCGGTCGCCCGCCATCTATTCTTGGCGGCGCTCTTCTTCCTCGGCTTCGCCGCCTCGCCGGCCCGCGCCCAGGACATTGAAGGCAAGAACATCTCGGAGGTGGCCATCCGCTACGTCGGACCGCCCACGGTCGATGAAGCCCGCCTGCGCAGCTACATTTCCACCCGCTCCGGGGAAACCTACCGCAGCGAGAAGGTCGATAACGACATCAAGGCTCTCTACGAGTCCGGCAACATCGACGACGTCCGCGTCCTCGCTGAGCCCGCCGGCGAGGCCCTGAAGGTGATCTTCGAAGTCACCACCCGCGGTACCGTCGTGGAAGTCGGCTTCACCGGGAATAATCCCAAGAAGTTCTCCGATCAGAAGCTCGCCAAGGAATCCAAGCTCAAGGTCGGTGGCTCCCTCAGCGACGAGGCGATCCTCACCGCCAAGCACAACCTGGAAGCCTACTACAAGGGTTACGGCTACCCGGACGTCACCATCACCACCCGCACCCAGCCCAGCCAGTCCGGCAACGGCTACGCCCTGATCTTCATCATTGATGAAGGCGGCAAGAACGAGATCCGCGACATCCGTTTCGAGGGCAATACCAAGTTTGACAGCAAGACCCTGCGCAAGCAGATGAAGGTCAAGGAAAAGGGCTGGTTCTCTTGGTTCACCAAGTCCGGCCGCTTCGAAGTCGACCAGCTCGACACCGATGTCGCCAACGTCCTCGATTACTACAAGAGCCGCGGCTACCTCCGCGCCAGCAGCCCGGGCGTCCGCCGCGATCCCGTCGATGACGGCCGCGTGGACCTCGTGATCCCGATCAACGAAGGCGAGAAATACACCGTCGCTGGTGTCGGCTTCAGCCGCATGACGATCTTCAAGCCGGAGGAACTCTACCCGGCCCTCACCCTGAACTCGGGCGATGGCTACTCCTCCAAGAAGATGCGCGAGGACATCAAGATGATCCGCAGCTACTACGGCTCCCGCGGCTATGCGGACGCCACCGTGGCCCCGGAGACCAAGGACGCCGGTCCTAACCAAGTCACCATCTTCTACCGCATCACCGAAGGGAAGTTCTACCGCGTCGGCCGCGTCAACATCGAGGGCAACACCAAGACCAAGGACAAGGTCATCCGCCGCGAGCTTCCGCTCAAGCCGGGCGACAACTTCAACACGGTCGAACTCGAAACCGCCACCGCCCGCCTCAAGAACCTCCAGTACTTCGAGGACAATATCCAGGTGGATGCAGCCCCCGGCCGTGGCGGCTACCGCGATATCAACGTGCTGGTCGAAGAAAAGCGCACCGGCTCCATCAGCGCCGGTATCGGCTTCAGCTCGATCGATAGCATCGTCGGCTTCGTCAACCTTGAGCAGACCAATTTCGACCTCTTCAACCCCTGGGCCTTCACCGGTGGTGGCCAGCGCTTCGCGATGAACCTGCGCCTCGGTGCCGAGCGCTCCGACTTCAGCGTCTCGCTGGTCGAGCCTTGGTTCATGGACAGGAAGTTGGCCCTCGGCGGCGAGCTCTTCTATAAGGACTCGCAGTACTACTCGGACTTCTACGAGCAGACCAACGCCGGTGCTGAAATCTACATCCGCAAGCCGCTTGGCGAGAAGTCATCGCTGCGCGTCGGCTACCGCTTGGAAAACGTCTCGGTCGATCTCGATCCCTCCGTCGGCGCTCTCTCCAAGAAGTCCGTCGCCAATGGTGGCCCGCCCTCGCTGCTGCTGCTTGATGACGGCGACTTCCTCCGCAGCGCCCTCGCCGCCAACTTCGTCTACGACAGCCGCGATGCCGTCATTGAGACCCGTACCGGTAGCAAGGTCGACATCGGCGCCACCCTCGGTGGCACCATCCTCGGTGGCGACGTCGATATCTTCGGCCTCTCCCTGCAGGGCGCGAAATACTGGAGCCTCCCATGGGACTCCATCTTCTCGCTCAACGGTGAATTGGCCTTCGTCGATGCCACTGACGGCACCGTCCCGGTCTTCGACCGCCTCTTCCTTGGTGGTGGCCGCACCCTGCGCGGCTTCGAGTTCCGCGACGTCGGCCCCCGCGACCCAGTCACCGGTGAAGTCATCGGTGGTCAGTCGCTCGGCTTCCTCTCCGCGGAATACACCGTGCCCATCATCGACAACATCCGCGCTGCCGTCTTCTACGACCTTGGCTTCGTGAATGCCGATTCGTGGGACCCGAGCCCCAGCGACCTCTATCATGACATCGGCGTTGGCGTCCGCCTCAAGCTCCCGATCAGCCCCGTGCCGATCGCCCTCGACTACGCCTTCCCGCTCGACAGCCCCGATCCCGTCGCGGACAAGGGCGGCCAGTTCAACTTCTACCTGAACTACCAGTATTGATTTGAACTACGGAAATTGGGGCAAGTCGTTATTGCTTAATGATTTTCCGTTCTCTTCCGTTTCCTTGAATTATCGTCCGTTGGGGCGGATTTAGTGCAAGGGGCTAGTGCGAGGTTGACTTGCACTAGCCCTTTGTCATTCCTGCCCCGCGCATGAAACCGGAGCTAAAGCCTAGGGGCAAAAAAGGGATTCTCTCCTTCCGAAAGTCATTTCCCGGCGTAGGACAGAAAACCGTTTCCATGGGCACCGCGAACCTCCGGGACGCGATCACTCGGCAAAACCGGTTTCTAGCCTTAGCGGAGAAAGAGGGCTTTGAAGCGGCGCAGAGAGAGTTGCAAGGGGAGGAGAATCAGGGGTCAGAACTGGAGCGCTTGGAGACCCTTTACAACAAGTTCTGCGAAGTTGGGCAGAACCCCGTTAGCGACGACACCCGAAAAAACTATATCAGTGCGTTGCGCCGCGTCGCCAAATGGTGCGGCGCGAAGAAAATCCGGGATTTGGACGACACGAAAGCGCGCATCGGCTGGCGGAAGGAAAACCCGAACGGTAGTGAGGCCAGCCTGCGGGGGCTTCTGAAATCGGCCGCCAGCGTGTTCAAGGTCAGCGCCCTTGCGTTTTACAAGAAGCAGGGTTTTACCGTCGAAAATCCGTTAACAGGAATGGACCTGAAAACGGATGGCATTCAGCCATATCGCCCTTTCAAGGCCGGGCTTCGTCAGAAAATTGAAGCTGAATGCGAGGAGGAACTTGAGCCCGCGCAAGCGCTCGTCGTCCTCTTGGCTCTCAAGATTGGATTGCGGTCGGGAGAGATTGCCGCCGCGCGGCTTGAATGGCTTCGTGAAGTCGCGCCGGGCAAGTGGCTTTTCCGCGTTCAGGAGGAGGAGAGCTTTAAACCCAAAGGAAGGGAAATAAGAGACTTCCCAATCGCGGAGAAACTCGCGGCGCAGCTTTTGGAGCTTCGGGGCGAGGCGGACTCTGAATTTCTTGTGCCGAACGCGCTTACCGGCAAGCAACGTCTCAAGGGTCACATTCAGACCGTCGCGATCTGGTTACGATTGAAAGGCGTCACAGGGCGGAAACCCGTTCACACCTTGCGGAAGGAGTGCGGAAGCGTCTTGGCGACCACCTTTAACATGCTTGTTGCCAGCCGGGTGTTAGGACACAAGAGCATCACGACAACGGAGAAGTATTACGCCTCTCTAACCAGTATTCCGACCATTGGAGAGGATTCACCCCTAGCAATCATTGCATCGCAATATGGGGTCGATTTGGCGGAACTAGAGAAGGTGGTCAAGCAACTGCCCAAGGTCGCGTAGCTCTTCTTAAGTCGGCTTGGCGGGCCTAGCAGACACGCAGTCGGATCACCGCCGGCTAGCGGCTCGAACTAGCTTCGCCTACTTGAATTGAACGGCAAGCCCGTGCCGCTCCTTAAGTGTTTTCGCAATGTGGAGCTTCACGTCTTCCTCGCGGTCTTCAATCACGCGAATTCCGTCGTGTATGCTAACGCCTTCAAACTTTTCGCACGCGTCCAGAATCACTTCCGCTTCCTTACGTTGGAGATCGAAAGCGAGCGCCTTGTAATGCTTGTCGCGAATCCCTCCGATCACTTGGGCAAGCTCGGGGAATTGATTTGCGAATAGGGCAGCGAAGAGATCGTCTCGCGCCCCGAAGAGCCATGGAGCAAAGCGAGCCTTGGCCCCTTCCCGATCGGTGCCCAATAGTTTCCCGAAAAACTGGTAGATTTCTCCCCTTTCGACCAAGGCAAGATAACGGGAACGTTCCTTGCTTGCTGGAGGGTAGAGTGTGGCGAGGAAAAGAGGTTGGGAGTTGGAAATGTCCACCTCCGCAGTCGGCTTGCCGAAGATCGTTAATGCATCACGCACTTCGGACGGCAATAGGTTCGCGTCCCCGAATTGGCGACCGGTGCGGCCAGTAGTGAACCCCGGTGAGAACTCTGCCACCCGGTAATGCCAAGCCTCCAACCGCTCGCGATCCCAACCCCGGGCGGAGGCGATGGCCTCAAGAATCTTGTGCGCTTCGGTCGCGTTTATGCTCAACCCTTTCCAGACGGCCCTAGGAGCAATTTCAGGAAGGGGGAAGGGGTCGGCGCTCAGCTTCCAGTTCGCACCGGCTAGAGCCGATCCTAAGCGAAAAGAAAGGCTCTTGGTGCCATGGGAGAATTTCCCGTCGCATTCAAGGAAGCGTTCAGAGACGAGCAATTTCCAAAGCGTCCCCCAGTTCTTGGCGTTCCCTGCAATTTTCGCCATCATCTGAGACCAAAGTGGAACCCATTCGGAATCCGAGGTGTGCCGGGCGAGGTGGCAGCGGTGAAGAGTGTATGAGGCCGCATTCCACGCGCCCGCAGCTTGGCCAAGTTTCTTGTATTTCGACCACGGTAGCGCGGCCACGGCTTCAACTTGCGGTTGAAATAGTTTCTTATTCATAACAATGGTTTCTTAAAAATAGGGCGCGGAGGGGCGATCTTAGAGGCGTATCCTTGTTGAATTAGGATCAGGGAATGCCTTTCTTGTTAATGTCTACTACTTTCCCCCTTCCTCTTATCCTCCCTCATTAGTAGTCAAAAAAACGTTCCCGAGTCTATTACACTAGCTCCATGCCAGTCAAACGAGGAGCGTGGGACCGGAGGCCCGGCGGAAACATTAACTAATTATCTCGCGAAAACAGAAAAGTATTCCAGCAGACCGCATCAAAGGCGTTCCAGTGCCCCCCGGAAGTCGTCAATCTCGAATCTCCAAGCCTTCATTCCCCCGTAAGGCTTGATTTTGTTCTGTTTTACCCACCTGCGAATTGTGACGGGGGACACTCCCCATGCCTCGGCGGCTTGCTGAGTGGTAAGGAGAAGCGGAAGGGGTTTCTTAACGTTATTGTTTTTAGTGTTGTCCATACGTAGGGGGTCGTTATACCACGGTATGAGACTTAAAGGCAAGAACTATCTTGCATAGTATTGCGAATATATTGGATTTGCCGCAGTGCGTTACGGTTTTCGAGGCGGCGAGTTACTCGCGATCCGACATTATGTTTTAATTTAAAATAGTAACGCGGGGCGCTTGGGGCTACGGCGGTTCACTTGCGGGGCGTATAACTCACTCTTGCCTAGGGGGTGGCGGCGGAACGTTAAGTTTAAATAAGTTCATTCCGAGTGCGCATGCAATGGGAAAGCAAAATAAGCAGAGGCCAAAGTAAAATTCATAACTGTTTGATTTAAAGCGCATTATGACACCTCGGGCTTACAATATCAACAGGCTGAGGCATTTGGTTGAAGTTGTAACTAATTGATTATTAATGAATGGACTGCGAAGTCAAATGCACTTCGAAGGATAGGGGGTGCAAGAGCGTGAATCCGCTGGGCTTCTTTTTGGTGATCCGATCAGCCCCGGCATTCCTTGAAACATTTTGAAGTCACAAGCCCGGTTCATTTCTGATTTTCCCCGGGTCGAGGCGTCGCAACACCCCCCACCAGTTTTCACGGTAAGCACATTCTCAAAAAGCAAGGAACCGGCGGCACCCCTTTTCGGTGAATGGCTGTCAATAGAAATCGTGCGATGTTAGAAAATAATTAGCGCTCCGCTCCTAGCATCCTGCGGACAACTTCCGGGTGCCAAGGTTTACCCGTGCGGCTTGGAATTTTGGAATCGTTAAGCTTTTCGGCGATGGCGGCGAATGAGAGGCGCTTTCCTCCTTTTGGCTTCCGTCTCATGGAGCGGATCAATTCCAACGTGGGGCCTTCCCCGTCGCGTTCTCCAAAGGGTTTCCTCCCCTCGCACCGGCCAGTTTCCCGGCGCGCTCGCGTGCGGGCAGCACGGAGCTTTAGGACGATGCTTGTTTTATCGAACTCGGCTACCGCCGCGAGAATCTGGCGAACAAGTTTCGCAGTGGGGTTGCTATCGTCACCGGCAGAAAGGTCGTTCCCGCCTTCGGCTTCAATGACGCTCACTCCCATGCGTGTGAATTCGCGCAACAGCAACTCGGACGCCACAAGATCACGCGCGAACCTGTCCGCCCGCTCGACGATGACAGTTCGGACTCCGTTCATGCAGATGGCGGCAAGTAGCTCAACCATCGCGGGCCGGTCATCCAAATCGTTCGCGCCAGAAATTCCCTTCTCGCAGAACTCGCGTTCAATGGTTGCGCCGTTGGACTTTGCCCATTGGTTGATCTTGTCCCGCTGCCGGTCGAAACCATCGCCGTCAATCTGCCCTCGGGAGGAAACGCGGAGGTATGAAAATGCCTTCATTGCGCATAGGATGAAGGAATTGTGTCTCGAATCAACACCAATTCTTTAGAATTGGTGTTGATTCCGTATGGACGATGCTTACTTTTTCGGTTTTCTAAGTTTCCTTTCCCCGGATTGCTCTTCCAAAGGAAGTTCGGGCTGCCGAACATTCGAGGGTGCCTCGGTATTGTTGGATCGCTTTTTGAATTCCCGCGCGATCTCTTCCAACCATGACGCCAACGCGGGTGTACTAAGCCCGTCGAACGCGGGTCGGCTCGGGCTAGGCTGACCAACTCTCTCTGCTCTCCCCAACCGGACTTGAAGCGGCACCCCCGGCACGATCTCAACCGTGACTACGTTTGGGGTAATCTTGGGGAGAACTTTGAGTTGATCGGCAGCATCGCGTCCTTGTAAAACCCAATTATACTCCTCCCAGCAGAGATCGGTCAGAGTCGACTTTAGTGGGTCGCTAACCCAGTAAAACTCCGCTAAGGTCGCAATCTTCCTATTTATCGCGAACCATTTCGGGTCCCAACAATCCTCTCCGCAGAGGCCCGCAAGCAAAGAGAACCAAAGATACGAAAACTTGTTTAGTTGACCGTCTAGAAGATGAAGATGCGAAGTCCCCCGGCCCACAAAGAAAGCCGCAACTGCAATTCCGAAGCCTCCGAGAAATGAATTTTGAGCGTCTAGGCTGTTTATGACGGCGGAATATTTGTCGAAGACCATCACTCGACGTTCCAACGAGTCCGAAGAAAAATCCGCCCCCTGCACGGCGTCATTTAATGCTTTCAGAAGCGGGGGATTAGAGGTAAGGACTTTACGAAGCTCGGGTGAAGTGTCTAACAATAGTTGAAAGCTATAAACTGCGGCTTCACTGGGGGAATGTAAGAATTTCTGGCTGCGGTGGCAAATGCCCCAAATGGTCGCAAAGGCACCTATGGGATCGGGCTGATTAGGCAGTTGGACAGAGGTGATACGCTTAAGCCTATTGATGAACAACTCAATGACGGCAGACGGTTGATGTCCGTAAGTTGCGTAGCAAAGGGTCGCGGCGAAACTGAAAGAACGGAGTGCCCACGATGTGGCCGCTTCAGATAATATTTCCTCAGTTCCAGTGCGGAACATTATTTCGCCCATAACAAGCGCTGTCCACCTGCCCAAGTCTGCCGTTGGTAAGGCTGGTATTGCTAAGTCTAGGTCAACAAAGTCGGAAGATTTAAGTATTTTGCAATGTAGGCTGATGGGCATTGCGTCTTCGGCAAACGTATAGAGCCAAGCGAAAAATTCGTTTGCGTATGAGTCAGACACCACTGCGATCGGGCAATGCCTCTCCGATGGTGAAATTGGGACGGCTAAGCGCAATTTCGCTCCGCTAGTGCGACTGAAAGATTCCGGAACGGTTGTTGGTTGCTCACCGGCACGGAGTCTATAAAGCATTGGCATGAGGTTGATTGTTTCAATCCCGTGCCAAGTATAATTGGTCGATTTCATTCGTCGAACAGATCGTCGGGATTTGGAGTCGTCGGAGTTGCAAAAGCGGTTTTTATAAACGGTGAAAGCTTATTGGTGTAATGCAGCGATAGAGAGGTTTTTGCCCGGGTGACCGCCGTAAATATTAGCTCTCGGTGATTGAAAGGGAATTTAAGGGTTTCACCCCGCACTATATGCACCGCGCGAAATTCTGCCCCCTTCGATCCGTGTATCGTCATCGCGTGGATTGGCTTCGTCGACGTAAAGGTGTGATCGCTTTCGTTGAGATCATGGAAAGCGATCTGTTCCAGTAGCTGATTGCCGCTCAGATAATTACGAAAATCTGAAAGAAACTCGTTTTTTGTAAAGAAAACGCCAAGCAATTCATTCCTGTAAGTGCGGAGTTGGCGTGAGAGCCGTTCGATGACTTCCTCATATTGCGCCTCGGGAGTTGCGTGTTCAAACGATTCGGCTTCGGCCTCCCCATATGGCTCTATGCTGTAGCGGCAAAAGTCTTTCAACGTTGGTTCGCCTGCGGGAGGCGCTAGCAATTTGTCTGCTACCTCGCAAATTCGAAGGCCAATCCGATAATGATACCTGATTTTGACCGGAGTGTAGCCTTCGACGCCCATTCCATTCTGAAGGTAAACCCCCTGCCTGCGGTCTCCCGCGATGGTTACCCGGGGAGAAAGCCTCGCAATTTCTTCTATTTCATCAATTGAAAGGTCCTGAGCTTCGTCAATCAAAATCGCATCATAAAGGATGGGGCTAGGTAGCCGTTCGTAAGTGCGCCTTAGAAGCCGAACGAGTCCGGCGCGCTTCTCGGCGTCATCCTCCAGATCAAATAGCGCTGAATATTCCGGTAAAGCTTCCGGGTAATAATTCCTGATATGTTGCCTCGCCCATTTCCAGTATGTAACAACTTGATCCGATTCAAAATAAGACCCTATGCCCGATCGGATGAAATCTGCCAAACAGTTGGCATATGTGATGAATAAAATATTGTGAAGCTGAGATCTGACTGTGAATTTGCCCCGCAGTAATAAAAGGTTAGTTTTGCCGCATCCGGGCGGCCCGGATATTATGTATTTCCCGTCGGGGGACAAGACGGCAAATTTTTGCTGATCCTTGTCCAATTGATCGAAGTTTCTCCACCAAGTGCCTTGCATGATCGGGGGTTAGGTTAATGATTTTATCAGCGTTGCCGAAATGCTTTCAAATAGCCGTCCTATCAGGCCCTCCTCAGAAGTCTCCGAATTGAGGGAGAATGCACCCTGCGGGGAAGATGAATGTATCTCTTTGTCGTCTTTCAGTATCACCTCAACTTCGGAAGTGAGGTCGAATGATTCAGCGAGTGTCACGGAAATAGTGAATTTGTATTCAATCCCGGCCGGGGGGATGCCCGCGTAAAGTGTTCTACTGGTGGGCGAATTTGCCGCATCAATACGATTTAATTCAAGGTTCGAGCCAAACTCACTGTTGAGCATGTGGAATACCGCCTCAAAGATTTTATTTAACGTGCCCTCAATTTGCTGCGACGTTACTTGCTGCCTAATGATGGAGTCGGTGTCGATGTCGCTACTTTTGAAGAGTCGGTCTAGCGCTCCTTTGAGTTGCTGGGAAGGTGTAAGGGAGACCGGCTCCGAAAAGTCTGAGAGTTTGACGATATTAAGTCTGGTATTGGAATCTTTAATCAGGCAAGCTTCGGCAATCGAAGCTAGGCGATTATGACGCCTCCGCTTGTCATCGGAGATAATCGGCCGCTTGCTGAGGACTGCAAGGGCAAGTCTGTATCTATTCTCCTGACGCATTTCTTCGGCGAATAGTTCCTCCTGCGAAATAAGGTCATGTATTACCGCGCCAATTTGGTAGAGGTTAAGTGCCTCCCAAAGCTCTTCGGAAGGTTGCGCGGTGCGAAAGAGATACTCGGGTGAGCTATATTGAGCCGTGGCCAGAAATGGTCGGTGCAAGCCATGGTCGGTGGAGTCAGGACGGTCCTCATTATTTGAGATTTCTCGAACGACGCCAAGATCGACCAATTTAAGCGTGCGGAGATCATCGGATATTAAAATATTTTCCGGTTTGATGTCCCTGTGAATAAGTCCGATGTCTTTTAGGTAAGCGACTGCGTTAACAAGCTGGTCGACGAGTGGTTGTATATGATCGGCCGGTATCGTCCCAATTACATCCTTTAATTCCTTCCAAGGAAGGTGTTCCATGACGCAAATGCATGTGCGATCATACATTTTGAGGTCATAGATTTTAACTAGGCTGTCGCACGAGTGATCAATGACCCTTCTTTGTAATTCAAGACGCTTGAGTTGCGACGCAACATCGCCCCCTTCAAAAAATCGTGGGTCTGTTATTTTGATGGCGCGGCTTTCTTCGCCTTGTGTGGCCTTGAAGACTGCTGCCGATCCTCCCACCCCCGGTGGATTTTCAAGCTTCCAGCCAACATACTCGACGGCGATGTAAGCCTCCGCAATCTGTCGGAGGGCCTCCACGGTTTCGGGGGAGAGATCGGGCATTCGTTTGCTTGAGTATGTGAGACGGAAATCAGATTCCAGCGTGCCCACGAAATCAAGTCATTGGGTCGCGAACCGGCCCCGGCAAGGGTTGGGCTTGTGTCGGGCCGTGCGATGGATCGCCCCTAGAATCCGAGACTACATCGAACTGCGGGAAGTGAGTTCTTGATGGTGATCGTGCGTGCTTCTCTGTAATGCCGAAATCGTCCGCATTAGTGCAAGGTGTTAGTGCAAGGGATTCCTGCGAGGCTGAAAGTCCATACAACCAAGCGGAATTGAGGAATCGGTGCCCTAAACTACCAGTACTGATCGGATCAGCTGAGCCTGATCTAACGACCTTCCAAAGGGCTGCGGGCAACCGCAGCCCTTTTTGTTTCTGGAGTTACCGCAGTGGCGCTGCACCCGCTCGCGGCGTGGCTGCTTTCGATCCTCCCCCGTCCGCAGCCCCCTCTGTTCTTCCTCGTCCTCCCTCTTTTCGGCACAGCCGCTTTGGGAGTGCGCGCGAGCATCGCCGCTTTCTGGGCGAAGTCTCCCCACTCACCGCCACACAAGTTCTCGGTAGATCCTCCCTCTCCGCAAGAAAGGGCCGCGAGTTGCCATTACGGCCGACTCACTTCAATCAATCCCAGCTCCACAACTCCAAAGCCCCAAGGGGGCGGCACGCCGAAAGCCCAGGGTAAGCGAAGCGCAACCCTGGGTCTCCCGGACAATCCGAAACGTGCCCTGAAGGGGCACTGGTAGGCTGCTTAGTTAGGCAGTCTCCCTTTTATACCATGGTTTTCCTCCTCCTCTGCGCTCTCCAAATAGGCAACGATGTAGGGCGAGGGCGGCCTTCATGCGTTTTGCTGCGTGAGTCCCTTGAATCGCCGCCCGCGCCACACCAGCAAGCCAACCCAAACCCCAACTGCCACCAATCCCGCGAGCCAATGGGGCAAGGTGAGCCGCAAGTTCTCGGATTCGATCGCATTCGTCGCCGGATTACGGACTTCGTAGGCTTGGGCCCGAAAGGAGCGGAAGATCTCGGCCCAATTCTTAGCGGCAGGGGTGTTGCCTCGATCGAACACATTCTGCACTCCCACAGCGGGTCCCTTGGCGGTCCACAGCAGCACTCTATTCTGCCCGTGAACGACGATGAACTGCGTGCCGAAGAGGTGACGCCTGAAATTGGTCCCCTGGAAGTTACTGTCGACCCAAGCGATGGAGATGAAGGCTAGCACCAGCAGCCCGAACCAAAAGATCAAGGAGCGATGCAAGGCCAGCTTCACCGTGCCACAATGCCCACTCGTTCCGGAAAGGGAAGGCTGCTAACACCTACCCCAGCTGTGATGACCCCACGCCCCCTCTATCGGTGGAAATCCTTCTGGCTCGGCGTGCTCATATTCTGCTTCTTGGCTTGGGCTTGGTCCCGCTCGATCACCAGCCCTCCGAAATGGGCGATGTTGGTGCCTGGCCACATCGGAGTCTTCCAAGAGAATGGTGCCATTGGCGCCTGGGGAATGCAGGCCCTGCCCTTCGCAGGGCCGTACTTCGATGCCTGGCAATCGCCTAGGACTCCTCCACCGCAAGGACTGGTGTTTCGCCCGGCGTGGCGGGTGGAAGGGCAGATCTCTACTTGGAGAATCGTGGCCTCCTACTGGCTCTTGATCCTCCTCTTTTTCCTTCCTTGGGCCACCTGGCTCGCTTGGCGCTGGCACCGTCTACGCGGACTTCGTCGGACCCGCGAAGCGGGGGAGCGGCTTCACGCTTGATGCCAGCGGCGTATGCCTCGCGGAGCTCATCTGAAAAGCAGCGGCGCGAATTCCCTCAAGCAACGCCGCCAGGTCTGCCACTCGTGCGCGGTGCCGGGTGATTCATAGTAGCCCGTCTTGATGCCCGCGGCCTCCAGCGCATCCCGATACCCCTTCAACCCGTCATAGAAGCGCTTGTCTTCCGCTGTGCCGATCCCCAGCCAGACCAGCTTTACCTTCGCATTGAAGGCCGCGGCATCGGCAAAGACGCCGCCCTGAGCGGTCTTCGCGTCGAAGCTGCTGCCACCCAATCCACCGCCCGCCCCGCTGAAGCCACCGAAGTGCGAGAAAAGATCGAGGTGCTTCAGTCCGATGGTGAAGGTCTGCATCCCTCCCATCGAGAGCCCGGCCATCGCCCGATGCTCGCGATCGGAGAGCGTGCGGTAGCTGGAGTCGATCATCGGAATCAGGTCATTCACGAAGACCTCTTCCAGGGCTTCCGTCGAGCGGCTGAAATCACGTGGGCCACTGCTCACCGCCGGTGCTCCGGCCTTTTGCGCGTAGCCGCGCTCCATCACGATGATCATCGGCTGGGCCTTCTTCTCCGCGATGAGGTTGTCCATGATGTGATTCACCCGGCCCTGCACGCCCCAGCCGCGTTCGTCTTCGCCGCCGCCGTGCTGCAGGTATAGCACCGGATAGCGGGCCGATGAATCGGCATCGTAGCCGGGCGGGGTGTAAACGAAGATCCTGCGCCAGCCCCCGGTGGTCTTCGAGAAGTACGAGCGTTCCCGTATTTCACCGTGTGGCACCTCCTTCGGCTGATAAAATTCGCCATCCGCATCGGGGATCTCGATCCCGCTCGATTGCTTGCTCACCCCGTAGAAGCTCTCGCTCGCCGGGTCATTCACCTGCACACCATCGATCACCAGCCAGTAGTAGTGAAAGCCCGGCACCTGCGGATCCGTGGTGGCGGTCCAGACTCCGTCCGCGTCGCGCTCGGCGTTGTAGCGCTTGCCGAGGTCGAACTGCACCTTCTTCGCCTCCGGAGCTTTGATTCGCAGGGTCACCCGCCTGTCAGGATGGACCCGCGGGAACTCCGCGCCCGGCACATTCGTGCTCGCGGGCACACCGGCGGGTGGTGCCGGCTTTTCCTCCGCGGCTGGGGCTGGCGTCTGGGTCTTCTCCTGGAGGTCGCGATCCAGTGTCTCACCGTCGAAGGGCACCACGATGATCTTGCTGCCGTGGCGGTCGTTGCCCTTCTCCTGATCCTTCGGCACGTCCAGCACGGAGAGCAGGAAGTGCGTGACGTGCCCGTCCTTCATCACCACCGCCGGCCGCTCGATCTTGTCCCAGTGATTGACCGTGCCATCGGTGTAGCGGAGGAAGTCCGTGGTGGGATCATAGGCCAGTCCCCGCAGCGTCCAGTTGTCGATCCCGTTTGGCGAGGTCATGTGCCATGCCTTGCGGGTGCTCCAGCCATTCACCACGATGTGATAGAGGCCTCCGCTGTACCACAGGATCGGGTCCTCCAGATCCTTCAGAGGCAGTCCCTTGACCGTCGGGTAAACGCTGCCACCCTGAATGGTGTAGGGGCCCAGAATGCCGCTCTTGCTGATCCAGATCGCCCCGGAGCGTGCCAAGATCATGAAGTCACCATCGGGCCTCAGCAGCACGCAGACATTCGACATCTTGCCGAGTTCGCTGAACTCACCCGGCGCGACCTGGATCTTGCCGTGATACTTCCACGGTCCCTCAGGCGAGTCGGCGATGAACACATCACCCGGCCTCGTCTCGCTGACCACCGCGGCGTAGCGGCCGTCGGGCAGCTTGAGTGCGGTGACGTTGTGACCTTTTCCTCCCTGGTCATCGGGCCAGCACAGCCCCTTGTCTTCGTAGGGGCCCGTGACCTTGTCGCTCACCGCGTGCACCGCGGTGGATTGCCACCAGCCGTTGTGGCCCTTCGCTTGATCCCAGCGGCTGGCGAAGAGGTGGAACTTGCCATCCGCACCGGGAATGACCGCGCCATCCCAGTAGCACCACTTCTCCATCGTGGTATCCTCCAGACCATTCTGCGGATCGCGCGGCAGCACGCCCGGTGCACCCCATGCCTCGGACGAGAGCTTGCCCTCGATCGGCATCGGCTTGAAGTAATCGATCAGGGTCTTTTCCGCGGCGTTGGCACAAGGTGCGAACAAAAGCGCCACGGCCAGCGCGAGATGGGTTTGGGGATTCATGGAGGCAACCCTTCAAACCTCGCCCGCTACCTCGATGTTTCAGGCATCTCTAGCCGCAAATGGGGGATGGGATTCTCCCGCACTTGGAGGAGCCCTGCCCGCATCGATCACTTCTGTCACCCGGACATGCGACACCCCGACATGCGACTGATCGAAACCCGGGGAAGGGGATAGCTTCCCGATCACGCGGAAAGGACCAAGCCGCCGCGTCGACCCCCAACCCAAGCCCCATGATGAAACCCGCCCTCCTCGCTGCCGCCCTTCTCAGCGGCTCCGCCCATCTTGCCACCGCTGCCGTCATCTCCTGGCAAACGCCATCCAACATCACCGGTGCCAGCGACGTTACCCTGCAAGGCACCTACTACGGCTCGTGGGCCCCGTACAATGCCAATGCTCCCTCCACCCCGGTCAATGGCGTCAGCTTCCAAGGCTTCTCCGATCTGCCGTCCCTGAACTCCGCCTTTGACGATGGTGGCGGCTACTGGGGCCCCTCCACCGCCGATGCGAACTACAACGAGTTGCTGAAGTACGGCGCCTTCGTCTACAGCTCCGAGTCCCGCGGCTTCTCCTGGGGCGGCATGACTCCCGGCCACACCTACCTCGTCCAGCTCTGGATCTCCGATCCCCGCAACATCAATAGCTCCCGCTCGGCCGTGATCTCCAGCGGTGCCGGTGACCTCTCCGCCGTGCTCAACTACCCGGCCGATGGAAGCGGCCCAGGGCAATTCATCATCGGGACTTTCGTCGCCGCTGCCAACGGCAGCCAATCGATCCTCATCGATCCCTCCCAGAACGGCGACCCTAACGGCGGCAGTGCCCAGATCAACCTGGTCCAAGTCCGAGACCTCGGCGTCATCCCTGAGCCCTCGTGCATGGCTCTGGCAGGACTCGGTGCGCTCGGCCTCCTGCGCCAGCGGCGGAAGTAGCGCAACTTTGCAAGTTGCGGATGGGAGTGTGTACCCTGGAGATCGATGACGATCTCCTCAAGGGTGCACCCTTACTACTCTTCCTCCCACCGAGAACTCCTCCATCCCGTATCCCGCCTTCTCCACATAGCCCAAGGCCGGAACCAATCCCGTCTCCGCATCCGCTACAGACGAAACGCTCGTAATCACCCCGGCTTCCTTCCCTTCACCGGTCACGAAGCGTTCTCCTTCTGCGATACCTGCCTCTAACAAAAATCCGCTGAGCTTCCGGTTCAGCTTCCCGGCGCTCTTGATCCGCGACAGCACTTCCTGCCCGATGTAGCAGCCCTTGCGATACGAGATCGCATCGCGGTCCAAGCCAGCCTCAGGCGGCAGCATCCCCGGTGTGAGTTCCTTGCCCCAGGCCGGGACCTTGGCCGCGATCCTCCGCGCTTCCACTTCTTCCACCGCGATGGAAGGAATCCCGCAAGCTTCCCCGGCCTTCAGCCACACATCGTAGCCCTCACTGCCGAAGCGATTCACCCGCCTGACAAAATCGCCGGCCGGAGCTTCCGCGGCGTCCAGCACGTGCCACAGCTCCCACTCCGCGGAGACATTCTCCAGCTCGGCATCATCCGAAATCAGATAGCGCCCCAGCCGCGGCTCAAGTTCTTCCTCCAGCTCCGCCGGCGCCTCAATCCAGATCGAGCCATCCTCCCGCGAGTAGAGATAGACCAGCGCCTGCAGGCGTCCCTTGGCATCGGTCACACAGGCGGGCAGCGCGGCCTCTGGAGTCAGCAACTTCACGTCCTGGCTGACCTGACCGTTCGCATAGCGGGCCGCATCCGGGCCTTTCAGGGCGAAAAAGGCCCGCTTTCCGATCGAAAAAGCCCGGCTCATCTTGTCACGCCTGCACGTAGGGTGCTGCCAGAGCCGAGTAGTCCTTCTCCGCCAGGCCCTGGTCACAGAGCTCAGCCATCCGTGTGGAGACCGCCTGGATCGCCGGTGTCTCGAGTCCGGCCTCAGAAGCAAGTTCCAGCACGTAGCGGCTGTCCTTGAGCATATTCGACAGCGAGAAATGGGTATCGAAGTCGCCCTTAGCCATCGTCGGCAGCTTCATCGCCGCCAGCACGCTGCCGGATGCATTCAGGGCCACCGCTTCGGTCAGCGCGGAGGGAGCGATCCCGTGGCTGGTCGCCGTTGCCAATGCCTCGGCCAGAGCCTGCACCGTGCACGCGGAGATCAGGTTGGTCACCAGCTTCATGATCGTCGCGGTGCCGGTCTCACCGGTCCGCAGCACCGCCTTGCCGCTCTTCAGCAGCACCGGCTCGATCTTGTCGATCCACTCCTGCGGACCGCCGGCGTAGTAAACCAAGCCTGCTCCCGCCGCTGCCTCACGGCTGCCGGTGAAGGGGCAATCGAGGAAAACGATTCCGCGCTGGGCGCACTCCGCCGCCAGCCACTTGGTGGTAGCCAGATCGATGGTCGAGTGATTCACCAGCACTCGCTCCGTGATGGGCGGAAGCGCGAAAACCTGCTGGGCGACTTCCCGCACGGCCGCCGCGTCCTTCAGGTAGAGCAGCACTAGATTCGCGTCCTCCGCGGCTTCCGCCACGCTGGCGCATTCACCGGGGAGCCCCTTGGGCGTGCGGTTCCAGGATTTGACCGTGCCCAGTTCGGACTTCGCCAGATTGGCGGCGGCGCGGGAACCAATGATGCCCAGGCCGAGCACCGCGATTTGCCAGATAGTGGCGCTCATGATCACTCGTGACGCGTGAGGGCCAGTTCGACCAGCTTCTCTGCCTGCTTGTGGATCTCAACCATCCGCTCCTTGGTCGCCGGGTTGCCGTCGGTGACCATCTCGTGGCTCAGACCAGCCAGCAGATCGCGCATTGCCACGTAGTTCGCACGCTCGGAGATCTTCGGCTCCAGACCGCTGACGACCTGGGAATAGTAGTCGGCGATGTCCTCGCGCATCACCTGCTTGGCGCGCTCCTCGCTGAACTGGGTCTCCACCGCACCGGAGGAAACCTGCAGCGCGCGGATCCAGCCACCGAGGGAAATCAGGTGTGCCACGTCCGGATCGCGCAGGGAGACCAGCTCGAGCTCCACGTCCTTCTGGGTGGCGGCGAGTTCCTTCTTGAGCGTCGGCACGTCCTTCTTGTGGGCGCTTTCCAGGAGGCTCGCGGCGTGGCGGTTGACCTTCTCGCCGACTCCCAGGCCCTTGCCGTATTTCGTCAGATCGGCGGCCATGGTCTCGACCTTCGTGAGCTCACCGGCCTGCACGATCAGGAAGCCATCGGCGATCAGGAAGCCCAGCTCCACCGCCAGATCGGCGCGGTTCGAGGGCATCTTCGTCACGGTGTCCCGCGGCGATTTCAACATCGGGATCGGGGCCAGCGCCTCCAGGGATTCGAAGATCTTGGCAATTGAAGGGGCTGTGAACTCGTTGACTGCCAATTCCTCCCGGACATGCTCGTCGGAGAGCAAGTCTTCCGGGATCCCCGGCTTGTCGGGCTTGGCATCCTGGCCCATGGCGGCTGGAAGCGCCATGATGACGGCAAGCGAAATCCCCAGCAGCGAACGCATCGGTGTCACGGAAGTCATGCTGCCACCAGTTCCCGAATCCCGCAACCGGAATGCCCGTGCAAAGCGCCACTTTCCTCAACCGTCACAGACCCCCATGCACTCCCCCTGGCAGGGGTAGGGGGTATCTTTAGAAGATGAAGAAGAAGTAGAAGATGAAGGGGAGGGTTTCAACGGGGGTTTTTGGCGCGAGGGGAAGGGGGGTTTTGAGCAGTGGGAAGGGGGGTAAGAGATAAAAGCATCGAACGCCCGACATCGAAGTTGGAAGGCAAGCAATGATTTTCATCGGAAATCCCGATGGAGAGCCTCGGCCTATCGATTCCGGGAATCAGGGGATTGTGGGTAAGTTCCTGCCATGCCCCGATCCCTTCCAAGCTACGATCCTGAATCCGATCCTTCCTCCGAGACCCCGACCGTGCGCTTGCAAGCGCGGGGGCCGGAGCTGCCGGGAGATCACACCGAAACCCGCGAAGTCCTCGGGCGCTTCGTGGTGACTGTGGCGATGTATCTCGTGTTGGTGCCCCTGCTGGCTGTCTTGTTCTTCGCCCTACGCGCCTTCACGATGGGCGGGTTCCGCTGAGAGGCTGTATGAAAGGCAAGGATCGCCGTTTCGCGCGATCCCTCCTCTGTAGCGGCGCGTCTATGACCGTCGCACTTCGGCGGCAACAAGCCGCATCGTGAGAGCCTTGCTTCACCCTTCCAAAGGCGCGTCCACGAAAAGCATTGCCTCCACCGTTTTGAGATCCGTCTCAAGGGCAGCTTGGTCTGCGGCGTCGGGAATTCTTTCACCAGCCGCACGGGCGGCGGCAAGGGCTGTCAGGCAATCGTCGCGGCGGCCGGCCTTGGCATGGCAGCGGGCGAGGCTCAGAAGCTCGCGGTATGTCCAGCGCGTCCGTCCCTAGGATAGCCGCAGGCGCATACGCTGGGAATGAATTGGATCGAACCGTCCGGATAGACGATCCAGCCCCAATAGACGGATTCCCCGAAGTAATGCATGAAATCGAAGAGCGGGACATTCCGCAGGTGCAGTTCTTTTACCTTCTTGGGTTGCTCTGGTGGTTCGATGCCTAGCGGCAAGGGTTCAGTCGGAAGGGGCTCGAAGAACCTGATGATGTACCGGTGGTCGATGTCTAGTTTCTCCAGGCGCTGGCGGATGTCCTCCAAGACCACGGTGGCATCCACGTCTTCATAATCGACCTGCGGGACGATCTCCTTCTTGAGGAGGTTCACGGTCTTCTGCGCTTCGGGCGGGAAGATGGTGTCCGGTCGCTTGTAGGGCGGTGGCGGCGGTTGTTGTTTCTGCTCCCGCTCATATGCCTGCTTCGCTTCCAGTTCCTTGGCGGCCTCGCCTTCGGGCGTGAGCTCTGGCAGGCCGCTGCATTCCAACGAGACCAGGCTCAAGGCCCGCTGGTCGAGGAAGACGAGGTCGTCGGGCTTGCCGTGATAGACGATCCGCACCTTGGCACCGACATCCATCCTGCCGGTGATCCGCGGGCGGTCATCGGTCATGATGAAGGGAACCCGGCCCACCGCCTTGCCATCGATCTTCACGTCCTTGCAGGCGAATCCCGGTCTCTCGTCGCTGGGATAGCCGAAGTAGAAGCTTTCGATGGTGCCTTCGAGCACATGCTTGGGCTCGGCCTCCGCCTGCTCGCGGGTCATCTCCACGACGCGGACCTTGCAGGTATTGTCGGAGGCGAAGTCGACCGCGAAGCTCAGGTAGGCATCCTCATCGCCATGACCGAGGTAGCTCCAAGTCTTCGTGCGTGTCTTGCCGCGGACGGAGAAGGATTCCGAGCCGACCTTGCCCAAGGCCTGCTCGACCTCGACGGGGGTGCTGGTGGCGGTCAGGCCCTTGGCGCGTTCCTTGAGCTGTGCCATCTCGACCTTCGCCTTCGCGCAGGACTCGGCGTCCTCTTTGGCTCTTTCCGCCCAATACGCCTTTTTGGAGATGGGGTCCTCCCTCAGCCGCTCTTTCCAGACTTCGATCAGGCTGGCCATCTCGGCCTTGGCTTCGGCCGTTTGGGTCTCTTCCTCAGCGCAAAGAGAGAGGACCGGCGCAAAGCTAAGCAAGGCGGCGGTGGTGGCGAGGATTGCCGGGCGGATCATGCGGATGAGATGGCTTTCATCATTCCCGGCAGGCGCGGGAATTCAATCCAATCCCGTTGCTTCGGCTTGTTCCACTTCCTGCCGCCAGCCGGCGCGGGTTCCGAGAATCGACGATGAGGTCCAAGCTGTCCCCCACCTGCTTGCCGGCGAGATCGGGCTGCGAAACGCTGGTCGTCGTGTCGTTGGGCAGGACCATGCGATCGCAGCGGCGGCAGCGTTTGATCATGAAGGCTTACGGACGAGCTTGGGGCGGAAATTCAAATGAGGGAGAACTCCAGTCCCTTGGCCTTGGCCTCGGCTGCGGCGGGCAGGATGACCCGTGAGCCCTGCTTCGCGACCGCTTGGCGGCGGATAAAGGAGTTCAAGCGTCGGGAGAAGGACGTAAGCAGCGGCCAATCCCAGGAGTCGGGGTCACCCATGTCCTTGATGGTCTTCCGCCAGGTGGTGGCACGGATGGCGCTGTTGTGGTTGCTGTGGGACGGGCCCAGGCGTTCACGGAGCGGGGCTCGGAGGTAAAGCTGGATCAGGCCCCAGCCC
Organism: Haloferula sp. BvORR071; assembly: GCF_000739615.1. Classification (GTDB taxonomy): domain Bacteria; phylum Verrucomicrobiota; class Verrucomicrobiia; order Verrucomicrobiales; family Akkermansiaceae; genus Haloferula. The sequence goes on along the minus strand of NZ_BATP01000022.1, from coordinate 259,114 downwards.
TCTGTGCTGTAACAGAAGGAGGGAGTATCCGTGAACTGGATGCGGCGGTGGTGGACCGTGCCGCCGGCCGCACGTACGTGGAGCTGGAGGTGGATGGTCTCCGGAACTTGGGTCCAATCGCCAGCGGGGATGAGGTAACGCGCTTCGAAGTCGGCGAGGGTTTTGAAGCAGAGTGTCTCTTGGCCGCTGCGGGAGCTGAGTTCGTAGATGTCGCACTCACCGGCCTCAAGGAGGTGGCTGAGGATGCCGAGGTGGTCTTGGCCTAGGGCGTAGAAGTCGCAGTTGGGCATGAGAATCCGTGCGGGGTTCTGCCGCCAATGCTAGATGCCGATAGCCGGGATCAGTCAATTGCAGTGCTGGCGCGTAGCTCGGGCTTGGCTGGGGGGCCGGTGTTTCGCGGAGCGGAGCAAATTGTTTGAAAGAAGCCGCCAGCATCCTTCGTTCCCTCCTATCACTCCCGTTCATACCGGGAAGAATTCGTTTGAACGAAATCCGCTTCGGCGGAATCCAACAGAACCGGAACGGGGACGCTGCCTTCCCGCTTGGACCTTGTGGTTGAAGGCTTTCCGCTGGAGAACCGGTTTCCTGTCTTGACAGTGTAATGCAAAGCTGGTGGCCTCCGGCCTGCCCGGATTCCATTTCTGACAACCAATCAACCGCTACCGCGGTGCGATTTCGTCTCCGCGTTTCCGAGCACGCTGAATTTTTCCCGAACGACTGTCCCAACCCTGAGCTAGCACACGCATGGACCTCTCCTCACCTCTTTGGTATTTCTCGTATATCGTTGTGCTCACCGGTCTTGCGGGTTTCGGTTTCCACCGCCTGTGCATCGTTTACCTCTACCTGCGCCACGCGCGGAAGCACCCGGTGCCGAAGGAGATTTTCTCGGATCTGCCGCTGGTGACGGTGCAATTGCCGGTCTTCAATGAGATGCACGTGGTCGACCGCTTGCTCGACTCGGTCTCCAAGCTGGATTACCCGCAGGACAAGCTGCAGATCCAGGTGCTGGACGACTCGACCGACGAGACGACCGAGATCTGCCGCAAGGGCGTGGAGCGCCTGGTGGCGCTGGGCTTCGATGCCGAAATGATCCACCGTGATGACCGCACGGGCTTCAAGGCCGGCGCTCTGGAGCACGGCACCCAGTTCGCCAAGGGCGAGTTGCTCTTCATCTTGGATGCGGACTTCGTTCCGAATCCGGACGTCCTGCAGAAGACGGTGCACTACTTCTCCGACGACCAGATCGGCATGATCCAGACCCGCTGGGGTCACCTGAACCGCACCTTCAACGTGCTGACCCGGATTCAAGCGATGTTCTTGGACGGTCATCTGGAGCTGGAACAGACCGCGCGCAACCGCAGCGGCCGCTTCTTCACCTTCAACGGCACCGCCGGGATCTGGCGGAAGAGCTGCATCGCCGACGCCGGCGGTTGGGAGCACGATACGCTGACGGAGGACATGGACCTGTCCTACCGCGCGCAGCTCAAGGGCTGGCGCTTCATCTTCCTCAATGAGGTGGAAACCCCGGCCGAGTTGCCGGTGGACATGGACGGCTTCAAGAGCCAGCAGCACCGCTGGACCAAGGGCTCGATCCAGGTGTGCAAGAAGGTCCTGCCGGCAATCTGGAAGGCCAAGGTGCCGCTCTACATCAAGATGGAGGCGACGGCGCACCTGACCTCGAACTTCGCCTATCTGATGCTGATCTGCCTGTGCTTCCTGATCTACCCGAACCAGCAGCATGCGCCGGATTTCGGGTCGATGACGAAGTACATCATCAATATCCCGATCTTCTTCTTCTCCTCCGTTTCGGTGGTGGTCTTCTACATCACGGCCCAGAAGGCCCTGCGCCCGGGTAGCTGGTGGAAGGAGCTGCCCTACCTGCCGCTGCTGCTGGCGCTGGGGATCGGGATGTCGATCAACAATGCCAAGGCGGTGATCGAAGCGCTGCTGAACCACCAGACCGCCTTCGTCCGCACGCCGAAGTATGGGGTGGGCCAGAAGGCCAAGACCGACTGGAAAAAGAGCAGCTACAAGGCGATGAAGACGCTCACCCCGGTGGTGGAACTGCTCTTCGGCTTCTTCTTCCTGTTCGTGGTGGCTGAGGCGGCGGCTAAGGGGAATTACTCGTCAGCAATTCTTCTGCTTCCCTTCCCGGTCGGATTTTTCTATACGTCGCTTTCGTCGATGGCTCGCCTGCTGCCCTCCGGTCGCGTTCCTTCAGACTCCACTGCTGAAAAACACACCACGGACAACTAAGTCGCACCCCATGATCAAGCGAATCCTGCGTTACGCGCTCGCTTCCTCGTTTTTATTACCCGCCGCGCTGTCATTGAACAGCTGCGGCACGGCCAAAGACACTCACAGCCAAATGGTTGTGAGTGTTCGTGACCAGCGCTTGCTGCTGGTCAAGGATGGCAAACCGGTCAAGTCGTACGTCGTATCGACCTCGAAATTCGGGATCGGTTCGAAGAACGGCAGCAACTACACCCCGCTCGGCAAGATGGAAGTCGCCCGCAAGATCGGCGACGGCTATCCTTCCGGGATGGTCTTCAAGAGCCGCCGGCCGACCGGTGAAGTGCTCCAGCCGAACGCCCCTGGCCGTGACCCGATCGTGGGCCGGATCATGTGGCTGCACGGCATGGAGGCCCAGAACCAGAACACCTTCAAGCGCTGCGTCTACATCCACGGGACTCCCGAGGAGTGGCGTCTGGGCACCCCGGCCTCCTACGGATGCATCCGGATGGGCCAGAAGGATGTGGTGGATCTCTACAACCAGATCGGTGAAGGCGCGGAAGTGCGTGTGATGCGCGGTTCCCTGCTGGAGACCTACGAAGGCCAAGAGTGGGTGAAATCCCACCCGAATGCCTGCCCCGCGCCGAGCACGGGACTGGGATCCGGGATGGCGAAACTCTAATTCTGGAATTCTCGTCCTGACCCACAGACAAGCTTGACAGGGGCGGCGGTGTCCCTACATTGCCGCCCCCGCGCGACCCCGCCCGGGTTCTCAACCGTCCCGTTTTTTCGTTTTTCCGTTTCTTACCATGGCCAATCACAAGTCAGCCCTCAAGCGCGTCCGTCAGACCAAGGTCCGCACCGAGCGTAACCGCACCCGCAAGACCACCATCAAGACCCTGCGCAAGAGGACGCTTGCCGCGGTGGCTGCTGCTGACAAGCCGGCTGCCGGTCAGTCGCTGTCCGAATTCTCGTCCGCCGTTGACAAGGCCGCCAAGAAGGGCCTGATTCACAAGAACAAGGCCGCGAACCTGAAGAGCAAGGCTGCCAAGGCGCTTGCTTCGATTGGCTAAGCTGAACCGGACGGTTGAAGGAATTTCCAAAAGCGGCCCCGGTATCCGGTGCCGCTTTTTCCTTTGGTTGAGAGACCTACCCACCCTTTCATTCATGAACCCCGCACCCGTGCCGCCCGAGCCCGAATCCCGCCAGGCCAAAGCCGCCAAGATCGCCGCCAATCCCTCAGGCTACAAAGTTTGCGAGGGTTGTGACTCGATCGTCGGTGCCGGAGCGGTGCTTTGCCCGAACTGCCACAGCTATCGCTTTGATGCTTCTGCGGAGCGGGTGATCCAGCAGGCGAATGCGCTGGGGTCGCGGGAGCAGACCTCGGTGACGGCGGGGGATTTGAGCTGAGGCTGGGGCGGCCTCTTTGGTGAGGCGATAGGTCGTATGGGTCCTATAGGACCTATGGCGGGCGCTTCGGGGCATGAGGTCCCGGCGGAATTTTTCCCAAGGCTGTCCGATTTTTCCGGCGGCGGTTATTATGGGATAAGTGAACGCTTTGACCGACCAGCAGCTCCTGCAGGAGTACGCCAAGAGCCGCTCTGAAAGCGCCTTCAGGGAGTTGGTGAGGCGGCACATTGATCTGGTTCATTCGGCGGCGCTGCGGGTGGTGCGGAATCCGCATACGGCGGAGGACGTGACTCAGGCGGTTTTTACGGCGCTGGCCAGGGAGGCCGGGCGCCTTTCCTCCCACCCGGTGCTGGCGGGCTGGCTGCATCGTACGACGCGGCATCTTTCGACCAACAGCATCCGCAGCGACGCGCGCCGGCGGTCGCGCGAGCAACAAGCGATCGCCATGAATGAGCAAGCGGCCCATGCGAACGAGGGTGAGCCCGCTTGGGCGGAGATTGCGCCACACTTGGATGCGGTGCTCGGCGAACTGAGTGAGTCCGACCGCGATGCAATCCTGCTGCGCTTCTTCGAGAAGCGCTCGGCGAAGGAGATCGCGGCGCAACTGGGGATCAGCGCGGAGTCCGCGCAGAAGCGGGTGAACCGTGCTGTCGAGCGTCTGCGTGAGTTGTTCGCACGGCGCGGGGTCAGCGTTTCGGCGGGTGTGCTCACGGTCGCCATTCCGGGACATGCGGTGCAAGCCGCGCCGGTGGCCTTGGCTGGTGCGGTCAGCGCCGCGGTCCTTGCGGGCCCGGCCACCACCCTGACTGCGACAAGCCTGATCATGAAGATGCTCATTCCCATCGCGACCGTATTCCTCGCCGGGGCTTGGCTGCTCCAGAATCGCGAGGCTGACCGGCTGCGCGCCGAAATCGCTGTTGCCGTGCCTAAGCTTCCGAGCTCCGGTGGACGCTTGGAGGGAGAGGCTGCCGCGGCGCCCATGAGGGCGGAGAGCAAAGGTGTCGGCCGCACCGTGGCACCAAGGGCGGGCTTCTCCGTGGGTGCGGGAGTGGAGGTCGATGGCGAGCAGCATGGAATGGACCTCGATCCCAAGCTGGTCGGGCTCGACAATTTGGGCCGCCCGACCACGGACGCCGTCGAAAGGCTGGAACTCACCGATGGTGAAATCGCCGCTCTGGAAGCAGCCGTCCGCCGAGTGCGGGAGGAGGCGAGCGCGGACTTCGTGGCGCGGGTGAAGCTGACCGGGGAGGAGAAGAAGGCGGATGGCTACCACTACTACTATCAGGCGCCAGCGCGTCCGGATCGCGGACAGCACTTCTTCGAGGAGCTTTCGAAGGCCTTCGTCACAGCGATCGGCGAAGTGCGTGGCACGCGCTTCAGGGCTGCCATGCCTGAGGACGAGTTCCTCGGCGGCATGGGGAAATACGACCTTGAGTTCGACCTCTATGGGCCGACGCAGAACAACATCGGGGTGGTGAAGTGCGTCTCCCGGGAGCCCGGCTCTGACAAAGGCGGGGGAAGCTTTACCGGAGCGATGGACTCTTTCGAGGAACGATTCGGAAAGGTCTTCGACTTTCCGGAAGAGGGCGGAGCCGCTTATCCGAAGCTCCCGATCCGCACGCTTCCGCAGGGCCGTTAGAGCTGGGTCTTCAACCCCGGATAAGGATCATGAATTTGTGGAAAGTCTTTGGCTGCTGTATCCTGCTGGCTCTCACGGGGGCCTTGGTCCTCAAGAACCGGGAGGTGGCGGGATTGAGAGAGCGAGCCCGTGTCCTTGGGACTGCGGGTCCTTCCGATTCTTCCAGGGAGACGAAGCCTTACGGCCCGCGAAGAACCCGCGGAGAGCCCCGCTCGTCGTCCGGCTCGGACAAGCTGGCCGCGCTGCTATTGGAGGGTAAGAAGGATCTGTGGTCCGACGACGGCGATGGGACCAATCTCTTTTCCGAGATTTTTGCCCTGAAGACGAACGGAGAACTCGCGCCGGAGGCTATCAAGCTCCTGAAGCTCACGGATGCCAATGTCCTGCGGCTACAGGAGGCGATGAAGAGCTTTCGCAAAGAGGCCACGCAGGACCTAGCGAGCCGCATGAAGCCCACCGTGAATCATTCCGAGGACGGTTCCCTTCACCAGTTCTACTATGCCCGCGCCCGCCGCGACCGGGGGCTGGCTCTGTTTGATGGGCTGCTGCAGGAATTCGAGCCCGTCCTCGGCGAGAAGCATTCAGTCGCGCTAATTAAAGGGCTGTTCCGGGACGATCTATCGGCACGCTTGGCAAAGCCGGACCTTGAGGCCGAAGTGATCCGCCCTAGGGAAGGTGCCGTGATGGTAAGCTACCAGATGCGCAGCCCGAAGGACGGCCGCACGGCTCAATTCCACACGACGAAATTGGCCGAATTCGAAGCCGAATTCGGCAAGCTGTTCGAGCTTCCCGCGGGGAAATGAGCGGCGGCAAGGCCTAGCGCTGCGTGAGCTTGAGTCCGCTGGTCAGCGCCTCCACCACCACCTTGTGCGCGGCGTCGATTTCCTCGGTCTTCAGCGTGCGATCCGGTGCTCGGTAGTGCATGCGGTAGGCGATGGACTTGCGGTCGGCCGCGAGCTTGGCGCCGGTCTCGTCGCGGAAGACGTCGAAGCACTCGAAGCCGGTGAGCAGGGGCTCCTTGACCTTGGCGAGGACCTTCTCGAGTTCGGTATTCGCCAGCGCGGCCGGGGCTTCGAGGGCGACGTCGCGAGAGGAACCGGGGAACTGCGGAAGATCGGCGATGTCCTTGCTGCCGGCGACGAACTTGCGGAGTTTGGGGAGGTCGAGTTCGGCAACGAAGATCGGGCCTTCCGCATCCAGCTCACGCTGGCGCGAGGGCAGCAGCATCGCGAAGGTGCCGAGGTTCTGACCGCCGGCCTGGATGTCGCAACCGAGGGCGAAGCCGTCGCGCTGGCGCGGGACAAGCTGGACGGCCGCGGTGGGCACGAGAGCGGCGATGATCGCCTTGAGATCGTAGAGGTCCGCGGCAGCTTCTGGACGAGCCCAGCCCGTGGGCAGGGCTGGGCCGGAGAGCAGGATGGCGAGCGAGTCGGCCTCAAGATCCTTGGCCTTGCCGCCGCCGGCATTGCGGAAGACGCGGCCGATTTCGAAGAGGCGCAGCGCCTTGGTGCCTTGGCGGACATTGCGGGCCGCGGAGGCGACGAGGCCGGGGACGATGCTCGGGCGCATGACCGCGTGGTCCTCGCTGAGCGGCAGGCTCACGCGAATGGTATCGCCGGGCAGCAGGGGCTTGAGTGGCAGGGCATCGCCGACCTGGGCGTCGGAGATCAGCTTGATGGTCTGGCACTCATGGAAGCCGAGGGCGGCGAGGCGCTCGCGGATGCGCATGTCGGCATCGTAGGCGGCGTCCACGCTGCTGGAGGGCACGAAGGTGCCGCGCAAGCGCGAGGGCACGGCATCGAGGCCCTTCACTCGGACGATCTCCTCGACGAGGTCGATGTGGCGCTGGAGGTCGGCACGGAAGGGTGGGACATACCAGCTGCCATTCGAGCTGAGCGAGAGGCCCAGACGCTTGAGGATGGTGGTGGCCTCGTGGTGGGGGATGCTACCGCCGGTGAGCTGGTCGAGCTTGGTAGTATCGAGCGTCACGGACTGGGTCAGCACAGGTTCCTCGCCCGCCTTCATGGTGACTTCTTCCGCGGTGCCACCGGCGATCTCGGTGATCAATTTCACCGCCAGCGCGGAACCGGCGAGGACATTGTCCGGATTTACGCCGCGCTCGAAGCGATACGAAGAGTCCGATGAAAGTGCAGTCCGGCGCGAGGTGCGACGGATGCGCGAAGGGGTGAAGTACGCGGACTCCAGTAGGATCTCGGTGGTGCCGTCGGTGACGCCGCTATCCGCGCCGCCCATCACGCCCCCGAGGGCGAGGGCGCTGCCGGATTCATCGGAGATTACGCAGTCTTCTTCGAGCAGTGGATAGGTCTGGCCGTCGAGGGCGAGAAATTGCTCGCCCGCATTCGCCGCGCGGATCACCAGCGCGCCGCTGACTTTTGCGGCATCGAAGGCATGCAGCGGCTGGCCGATCTCGTGCAGCACAAAGTTCGTGATATCGACCACGTTGTTGATCGGGCGCAGGCCGATGGACTCGAGCCGCTCCTGCAGCCAGGCTGGGCTGGGCGCGATCTTCACGCCGGAGATGCGCACCGCGGTGTAGAAGGGGCAAGCATCAGAGGCTTCGATCTTCACGCCCTTGCCGGTCAGACCGTGCCGCTCGGGGATCTCCAGGGGGGCCAGCGGCACTTCAAGCAGCGTGGCCATTTCACGGGCCATGCCGTAGTGGCTCAGCAGGTCCGGGCGGTTCGGCGTGACTTCGACTTCCAAGAGGACGTCGCCGTGGAAAAGCTCCTTCACCGGCTTCCCGATCGGTGCGTTGGCGGGCAAAATCATGAGGCCGTCCTCCGCGTCCACCAGGCCGATCTCCGAGGCTGCGGCGAGCATGCCCTTTGACTCGACACCGCGCATGGTGGTCTCGCCGATGGTGAAGCTGCCAAGATTCGCGCCGGGCAGGCAGCAGGGCACCTTGTCGCCCACCTTGTAGTTCTTCGCACCGCAGACGATCTGGCGGAGGGTGCCTTCGCCGGCATCCACCTTCGTGACCTTCAGCTTGTCCGCATTCGGGTGCTGCACGGCTTCCATGATCTGCGCGACCACGATCTTGTCCGAGACCACGCCTTTTACCTCGATGCCTTCGACTTCGACGCCAGCAAAGGTAAGCAAGCGATCAAGCTCTTCAGGCGACTTGCCCTTGAGATCCACATGCGTCGCGAGCCAATTCAGCGAAACATTCATACTAAAAGAAATTCGTTAGATTCGTCCAATTCGTGGTGCCTTCAATCCTCAAGCGAACTGCTTCAGGAAGCGCGCGTCGTTCTCGATTAGCAGGCGGATGTCCTTGAGACCCCAGCGGATCATGGCAAGACGATCGAGGCCCATGCCGAAGGCGAAGCCGGTGACCTTCTCGGGATCGTAGGCACCATCCTTGCGCGAGCCGTTGATCTGCTCGAAGACGGCGGGATCGACCATGCCGCAACCGGCGACTTCCACCCAGCGCGGGGCCTGACCCTTCACATGGAGCTTCACGTCGATCTCGAAGCTGGGCTCGGTGAAGGGGAAGAAGTGCGGGCGGAAACGGACCTCCGTGCTGGAGCCGAACATCTCTTGGAAGAAGTATTCCAGCGTGCCCTTCAGGTCGCCGAGCGAGACGTCGGTATCGACATAGAGACCTTCGAGCTGGTTGAAGACCGAAAGGTGGGTCGCATCGATTTCATCCCGGCGGTAGGCGGAGCCGGGGGCGATGATGCGGACCGGCGGGACCTGCGACTCCATGGTGCGGACCTGCACGCTGGAAGTGTGGGTGCGCAGCAGCTTGCCGGAGTCGAAGTAGAAGGTGTCCTTCTCATTGCGCGCCGGGTGGTCGGCGGGCGTGTTGAGGGCGTCGAAGCAGTGGAACTCGTCTTCGATTTCCGGGCCCTCGGCGAGAGCGAAGCCCATGCGGCGCAGGATCGAGATTGCCTGGTGGCGCAGGATCGTGAGCGGGTGGAGCGAGCCGTGATGCAGGGCGCGGGCCGGGAGGGTCAGGTCGATGCCTTCGAGCGCCTTCTTGTCGGCGGCGTCCTGCAGGGCCAGTTGCTTGGTCTCCAGCGCCGCGGTGATCGCACTACGGGCGGTATTCAGCAGGGCACCGACGGCGGCCTTGTCCTCTTTCGGCACGTCGCGCATGCCGGCGGAGACTTCGGTGAGGGTACCCTTCTTGCCGAGCACGGCGACGCGGGCGTCCTCCAGCGCGCGGGCATCGGCGGCGGCTTCGATCCGGGCCAATGCCTCGGCCTGAATGGCTTCGATCTGATCCTTCATGGGATGGGAAAACGGGAAAAAGCGGGGCGCAGGGGATAGCCGCTGCGGGCACCGGAGTCAAAGGCTTGTCTTCAAGAGGGAGGGCCCGCCGGGACAAATCGCTTTCCCCCTGCGGGGAAAGGGGGGAACCTTGGCGGGATGAGGCGACGGTTTTTCGTGCAGGCTGCTGTTTTTCTGGGACTTGCCGCGCTCTGCCCGGCGCAGGAGGCCGGGAAGGAAGGGGGCTGGGTGCTAGCCTACTTCCGCCAGCGCTACGAGGGCCGGGTGGAGATTGATGCCCAAGGGAAGGAGCACCAAGTGCCGCTGCCGGACCCGATGAACGTCGAGTATCTTCACCTCGCGATCTCGGCCGATGGCCGTCACTGGACCCCGCTGAACGACAACAAGCCGGTCTGGAACCAACGCCTGCGCGATCCCTTCGTCCGACGCGGGGCGGATGGGATGTGGCATCTCATGGCTACGGGCGGCCGGTCGGCGCAGAAGCCGGATGAGCAGGGCTCTGGTCCGGTGTGCCTGCACGCGGTCTCGCGGGACTTGCTGAAGTGGGAGACGGTGGAGGCGCTGCCGCTGATGAAGGGCGTGCAAGACGAGGGAGGCCGGCCGGCGCGGAACATCTGGGCGCCGGTGTGGTTTGCGGATCCCAAGAGCGGGGAGACCTTCCTGGTGTGGTCTTCGTCCTTCGAGGATGCGGGATGGAAGAAGAGCCGGCTGTGGTATTCGCGGACGAAGGACTGGAAGACTTTCACGCCGGCCAAGGTGCTGTTCGCGCCGCCGTATTCGGTGATCGATGGCACGCTGTTAGAGCAGGGCGGGAAGTACTACCTCTTCCACAAGGAAGAGGAGTTCTGCCCGGCCACCGGGGAGCGGCGGGCGATCCGGGTGGCGGTGGCCGATGCGGTCGAGGGGCCGTACAAGATTTACGATGGGCCGCTGAACAAGGGGCAGATTGTGCCGGTGATCACGGAGGGGCCGAGCATCATGCCGGACCCGAAGGGCAAGGGCTGGCTGCTGCTCTATGACTACTGCATGACGAACCGTTTCGGGCTGTCGTCGTCGGATGATGTCTTGAACTGGAAGGTGGAGGAGGATGTGAGCTTCCCGGCGGATGCGCGGCACGGGAGTGTGTTCAAGGTGGATGCAGAGGAGTTGGAGAGCTTGAAGGCGGCGTTTCCTTGAGCTTGGGTTGAGGGTTTGGTGGATCGGGCCGCGCCGTGATCCCTTCTCGGGATCGAGAGTCACAGGCAATTTCCCCGGATGGCGGAGTTAGGGAGAGAGATTCGCTTCTCCATGGTCCGCTTCCTCTTGCGCTCGCCCCTGCTGTGGATCGGCATGCTCGTGGCCGCGTATATCTCGTGGCTCTGGCTCAAGACCACCGCGAAGCCAATGGGCTTCAGCTATTCGCGCCGCGATCTGCAGATTGTGGTCGCTCTGGGTAGTGAGCGGTTCTCGCTTGCGACGGGAGCGGCCTCGGGGCTTGGGGCGGGTACGGGTTTTCAGCTGGATTTTGCCCCCGGGAAATTTGGGCCAGCACATTACCTGTGGATGCAGAGCCTCGGAAGAAAAGGTCCCGTCGCGTTCGTCGGTTCATCGACTTACTGGGGTGTTAGCTGGTCCTTCCAGGCGCTGCTCACCGGCTATCTGGCGGTCTGGTATGGATTCCTGGGCTGGCGCGCGTGGCGATATCACCGGAGGCATATGGTGCGGGTGGACGACCCGGTCCAGCCAAGCGCGGACGCTTGAGGCGATTTGCAGACAGGCCTTTGCGTTGACAGTGCAAGGCCATCGCATCAGGTTGCCCCTGCTTCGCTTCGCTCGACGGTGAGTCCGCATGGATACCCGCGGTGAAGGCGAGCTGCCGACCTGACTTAAGGAGGCAAGGGTCCGCGCCGAGCCCACGAGGGATGGCAGCGTCCGCGAGAGCGCGATTCCACCGGTCCCCGGAGAACTGCCGCCGTGTTGCCGCGACCATGTCGTGGCTGCCTGTATTTCAAGGTTCCAACCATTTTTCTCCCCACTCATCATGAGCGACTCTGCCGATGTTCCCGCGCGCCTCAGTGTCAGCGCGGAATCCGCCCGCAATCTGGCCACCGCCACCGTCACCCCGCCACAGTGGGATGAGATCACGCCACGCTGGCTACACCTGCTGCTGCCGTGGGTGGATGTCGATGGCGGCGTCTATCGCGTCAACCGCGTGAAGCAGAAGCCCGATGGAATCACCGTCGATCTGCTGACCGTGGATGACGGCGAGCCGGAGCTTCCTCGCGACTACATCGACTACGAGGAAGACCCGCGCGAATACCACCTGAGCACCATCCAGACGGTGCTGCAGACCCACACCCGGATCACCGACCTCTATAGCAACGCGATCGACCAGCTTCGCGAGCAAGTCCGCCTGACGGTGGAAGCCGTGAAAGAGCGCGAGGAATACGAACTGGTGAACCACAAGAAATTCGGCCTGCTGAATGCAGTGGCCGAGACGCAGCGGATCCAGACCCGCACCGGTCCGCCGACACCCGACGATCTGGATGAATTGATTTCACTGGTGTGGAAAAAGCCGGCCTTCTTCCTGGCGCATCCGAAGGCGATTACCGCCTTTGGCCGTGAGGCCACCCGTCGTGGTGTGCCGCCGCCGACTGTGACGCTGTTCGGCTCGCCCTTCATCACCTGGCGCGGGATTCCGCTGATCCCGAGCGACAAGCTGCCACTCAAGGATGGCACCACGAGCATCCTGCTGTTGCGCGTGGGCGAGAATCAGCGCGGCGTGGTCGGCCTGCAGAAGGCTGGTGTGGCCGGTGAGATCGAGCCAGGTCTCTCGGTCCGCTACATGGGCACCAACGAGCACTCGATCGCTTCCCATCTGGTGACGCGCTATTTCTCACTCGCGAAGCTCGGAGAGGATGCCTTGGCCAGCTTGGACGGCGTCTCGATCGGCAACTACCACGAGTATGTCTATCCCAAGGCTTGAATCTGCGCCACCATCCTTTGGCAACGCCGCGGAGTCCATGGAGACCGCGTTGATCTCGCGTTTGGCCAAGGAGTTGTTCTCTGGTGCGATGGGGGAGGCGAATGTGCCGACGGTTCCGGTGTCCTTGCCGCGGACCGCCGCGGGAGTGCCCACCGAGATCCCGGCGAATCCTCTGGAATCTCCGGTGGCGCCGGGCGGTGGCCGGGACATCGCCTTGTCCGGCGGCTTTCCGAATGCTTCCGCTGCTTCGGCACCGCCAGTCCACCCGACGGTGGTTGCCGCGGAACCCGAGCCGGCAGCGAAGAGCGCGCGGCCGCCGAGCGGGGCGCACCATCCGGGGGATGGGCGCACGCATGAATTCGGTGAGCCATCCTTCTACACGCGGGGCCTGAACTCCCGGGTGGAAGCCCCGGCGGCGAAGGCTTTGCCGATCGGAGAGCTTGGCCTGCCCGGCATCTCCGCGGAGCCGCAGTTCTACTTCCTCAAGGATCTCCCGGGGGTGAATGCCTTCAGCTCCTTCGGAACGCAACCTTCGCCCTTCGCCGCCCTGCCGGAGTTCAATATCGAGGGTGTCCGCAAGGATTTCCCTGCTCTCCAGCAGCACATCAATGGCAACAGCCTGGTCTGGCTGGATAACGCGGCGACCACCCACAAGCCGCAGGCGGTGATCGATGCGACCTCCCGCTTCTATTCACGCGATAACTCGAACATCCACCGCGCGGCCCACACGCTGGCGGCGCGCTCGACCGAGCTCTTCGAGGGTGGGCGTGAGAAAGTGCGTCAGTTCCTCGGGGCGGGGGATGCGAAGGAGATCGTCTTCGTCCGCGGCACCACGGAGGCGATCAATCTGGTGGCCCAAAGCTGGGGTCGGCAGAACATCGGCGAGGGCGACGAGATCCTGCTCAGCCAGCTGGAGCATCACGCGAATATCGTGCCGTGGCAGATTCTCGCCGGCCAACTGGGTGCCACGCTGCGGATGATCCCGATCAATGATCGCGGTGAACTCCTGATCGAGGAACTGCCGAAGCTTCTAACAGACCGGACCAAGATCGTCTCCGTGACCCAGGTGTCGAATGCCTTGGGGACCGTGAATCCGGTGGAGGAGATCATCGCAATGGCCCATGCCCGCGGCATCCCGGTGCTGGTGGATGGAGCTCAATCGACGCCTCACCTGCCGATCAACGTGCAAGCGATGGACGCGGACTTCTTCGTGTTCTCCGGTCACAAGGTGTTTGCTCCGACAGGCATCGGAGCTCTCTACGGGAAACCGCATCTGCTGGAGGCGATGCCGCCATGGCAAGGCGGGGGCCACATGATCAAGGACGTGAGCTTCGAGAAGACGGTCTTCAATGCAGCACCGGAAAAATTCGAGGCCGGTACGCCGGACATAGCCGGGGTGGTAGGGCTCGGCGCGGCGATCGACTACATGATGGGCCTCGGGATTCCGGCGCTGGCGGCGTACGAGCATTCGCTGCTTGAGTATGCGGAGGAAGCGCTGCGCTCGGTCCGGGGCGTCCGGCCGATCGGCACGGCGAGCCACAAGGCCAGCGTCTTCGGATTTGTGATCCCTGGTGTCCCCAATGAGCGGGTGGCCAAGTATCTGGACCAGCAGGGGATTGCGGTGCGGGCCGGTCACCACTGCGCGATGCCAGCCGTGCGCCACTTCGGCGGGGAGGGCACGGTGCGGCCCTCGCTGGCCTTCTACAACAACCGTGCTGACGTGGACACGCTGATCCAAGCGCTGCACCAGATCGCGCGGCGCTGAACCCGACTGTAGGACTCATGCTTGAAATCGATATTCCCGGGTTCGACCAGCTCAGGCTTGAGCACCTCGTCATGGACTACAACGGCACCCTGGCACTTGATGGCAGCCTGGAGCTCGGTGTGCTGGAGAAGCTGCGCTGCCTGGCGGGGGAGCTCTCGTTGCACGTGGTCACTGCGGATTCGCACCAGCAGGCGGCATCGCAACTGGCGAATGCCCCGGTGAAGTTGCGGATCATCTCCGCCGAGGCGCAGGCGGAGACCAAGCTGGAATACATTCGCGAGCTCGGCCTGGACCGGGTTGTGGCGATCGGCAACGGTCGCAACGACCGCCTGATGCTGGAAGCCGCCGCGCTTGGCATTGTGGTCGTCCAGAAGGAAGGAGCCGCCTTCGGCGCCATTCAAAGGGCGGACCTTGTGGCTCCGAATATTCTCGATGCCCTCGACCTCTTGATACATCCCCGGCGCCTGCTTGCCACACTCCGATCCTGAAAATATGAGCGCGATTTCACCCACCAATTTGAAGAGCCTGCTGGATGAGGATTCCTCCTTGGTCGTCATCGATGTGCGGACTCCGCTGGAATTCGATGAAGTCCATGTGCCGCAGGCGCGGAATCTCCCCTTGGGCGGGTTCACGCCGAAGCAGTTGATCGACAAGGGCGAGCTGCCGGGTACGGAGCCGATCTACATTCTCTGCCAATCCGGCGCACGGGCGCAGAAGGCGGCCGATCAATTCGCTGCCGCGGGGTATGAGAATGCCATTGTGGTCTCCGGTGGCACCCAGGCTTGGGTCGCAGCGAATCTCCCGGTCACGCGCGGAGAGTCGAAGGTGATCTCGCTGGAGCGTCAGGTTTGCATCGCTGCGGGGAGCTTGGTGCTCACCGGCGTGTTGTTGGGGTGGTTCGTCCATCGCGGTTTCTTCGGCCTGTCTGCCTTCGTCGGCACGGGTCTGATATTTGCAGGTATTTCCGGTTGGTGCGGGATGGGTCTCTTGATCGCCAAGGCTCCATGGAACCAGCGCGCCCGATCATGATCATGAGCGAAACGCCCCTATCCGTTTCCAAGTTCGACAAGACCACCGTTTCGCCGTTCGAGATCCCCTACGGCGAGTATGTGCCGAAGTTGATCGCCTCATACGAACGCTTCGGTGGGTGGAACAATGCTGATGCTCTCAATCTGCCTTCGAAGCACATCGTCGGCGAAATCTGCGAGGATCTGCTGAAGCTGCTCTTTCCCGGCTTCCTGGATAGCGACGTGGTGGCGAACGGGACGCTGGCGGAACTAACCGCGCGGCGCTTGTGGGACGTGATCTCGCGCTTGGAAGACCAGGTGCGCAAGAGTGTGCGGATCGGCAATCCGAACACTCCGACGGGAAGGACGCCGCCGATCATGCAGAAATTCTGCCGTGCGCTCCACATCGTGCGTGAGGTGCTGCGCACGGATATCGAGGCGGCCTTCGCCAATGATCCTTCCGCTCGCAGCCGGGAGGAAGTGATCCTTTCCTATCCCTTCATCGAGGCCATCTCGATTCAGCGGCTGGCGCACCGCCTCTACCGTGCCGGAGCGCCGATCATTCCGCGGATGATGACGGAGTGGGCGCACTCCCGCACCGGTATCGACATCCATCCGGGAGCCAGCATCGGCTCGCACTTCTTCATCGACCACGGCACTGGCGTGGTCATCGGTGAGACCTGCTACATCGGCAACCACTGCAAGATCTACCACGGGGTCACGCTGGGTACACGGACCTTCATCAAGGACGAGGATGGCAACGTGGTGAAGGGCCTCAAGCGGCACCCGGATCTGGGCGACAATGTCACGATCTACCCGAACTCGACGATCTTGGGCGGGGATACGGTGATCGGCGAGAACTCGACCATCGGTGCCAACGTTTTCCTGATGAACAGCGTGCCGCCGAACTCGCTCGTCATCTACGAAGAGAAAAATCTCAGCATCAAGACCAAGCCCATCCGGAAGGGCAGGGGTCGCGATCAGGCGGACTTGCTCTGGTCGATCTAACCTCATTTACTGCTCCCATGAGCCGACCCTCCTATCACGGGCTTGATCATCACGTGGGCAATACGCCCCTCATCCGTCTCAACAAGCTCTCCGAGCTCACCGGCTGTGAGATCCTCGGCAAGGCGGAGTTCATGAACCCCGGTGGCTCGGTGAAGGACCGCGCGGCGCTTGGCATCATTCTGGATGCAGAGCGGCGGGGCTTGCTGAAGCCGGGCGACACCATCGTCGAGGGCACGGCGGGGAATACGGGTATCGGCCTGACGGTGATTGGCCATGCGCGCGGCTACAAGAGCGTGATTGTGATTCCCGAGACGCAAGCTCCTGAGAAGTTCCAGCAGCTCCGCACGCTGGGGGCGGAGGTGATACCGGTGCCGGCGAAGCCATATAGCGATCCGGGCAACTACAATCACATCGCCCGTGGGCTGGCAGAGAAACGCGGATGGTTCTGGGCGAACCAATTCGACAACACGGCGAATCGCCAGGCGCACTACGAGACGACCGGCCCGGAGATCTGGGCACAGACGGGCGGGACGGTAGACGCCTTCGTCGCGGCGATCGGCACCGGCGGCACCTTGTCCGGCACCTCGCAGTTCCTAAAGGAGCAGAACCCGCAGGTGGCCGTCATCTGTGCTGACCCTTGTGGTGCCGCCATGTGGTCATGGTTTACCAACGGCAACCTCGATGATGACGACGGCGATTCCGTGGCGGAGGGTATCGGCCAAGGGCGCGTGACCAAGAACGTGGAGGGCGCACCGGTGGACAAGGCTTACCGGATTCCCGATCAGCTCGCGCTCTCGATCGTCTATCAGCTCCTGCATGAGGAAGGGATTTTCGTGGGGCTCTCCAGTGGGATCAATGCCGCGGGAGCGCTGCGCTATGCCTTGGAGCAAGGGCCCGGCAAGACGATCGTGACCATCCTCTGCGATTCCGGGGTGAAGTATCAATCGAAGCTCTTCAACCGCGACTGGCTGCTGGAGAACGGGCTGGATCCGAACATGCCGCTGGAGGTGCTGCTGGATCCGGTGTGATTTCTTGGGGCCGGCCCGAAGAAATTCGCCGTCATTTCACACCGTGAATGCCGCGGACCGGGTAGAGTCGCCGCCTATGCCTCACAGGATCAGCAGACCGGAGGAGGAGTGCGGCGAAATCTTCACTCCCTATCGCGTCTCAGACGGCGATGGCAGCTTCCTGTCGCAGGCCACGGCATGGGTGCTGGTGTTTGTCCTTTCGTGCGCGGCTCTCCTCTGGCTCGGGATCCTGGGCCTGGCAGTGAGCGTGATCGACGAGGGGATCTTCCACAGCCTTTCCTCCCGGTATGAGAGCGAGCCCGCCCAAGGCTGGGATGCCGCGAGGGCGGAGGTGGTCCGGGAGGCACTGCCGTCCTGGATCGGCGGCGGAGCCATCTGGCTGGGGGTCATGCTGTTCCTGCTCTGGCTGGTGTGGCGCTGCGGCTTGCGCGCTATCGGCGTTAGGCCGGGCATTCCCTACTGATCGGCCCGGGGCGTCGCGACACGCCCCCGCCTTGCCAAGCGCCCCCCGGCCAGTCTCAATCCGGTCGCCTGCCATGCTTCGCTCCGGATTGATTCTCAAGCTCAGTTGCCCCGACCAGCCCGGGATCGTCGCGAAGATCGCCAGCTACGTGGCGGGTCACCGCGGAAACTTGATCGAGTTCGCGCAGTTCACAGACAAGCTTTCGCTGCGCTTCTTCGCTCGCCTGGAGATCGAGACCGGCGAGCTGGACGTGGAGCCGGAGGACTTCATCGAGGGCTTCGGCACCCTGGGCCGCTCGATGCGGGCACAGTGGCACTTCCGCAAGCTGCCCTACAAGATGCGCACCGCGGTGCTGGTCACCAAGACCGACCACTGCCTGAACGAGATCCTGTGGCGCGCGGAGATCGGCGAGATGCCGGTCGAGATCACCTCGATCATCGGCAACCGCGATACCTGCAGGGCGATCGCTGAGCGGGCGGGGATTCCCTTCCACCTGGTCGAGATGGATGGCGCGGCGAAGGAAGATGGCTTCAAGAAGATCCGCGGGATCCTGGCGGAGGAGAATGTGGAGCTGGCCGTGCTCGCGCGCTTCATGCAGATCATCCCGGATGACTTCTGCCGCGATTTCGCCGGGCGCCTGATCAATATCCACCACAGCTTCCTGCCCGCCTTCATCGGAGCGAATCCGTATAAGCAGGCCTATGAGCGCGGGGTGAAGTTGATCGGCGCGACCTGCCACTACGTGACCGCGGATCTGGATGCCGGACCTATCATCGAGCAAGAGGTCGAGCGCGTGCAGCACTTCCACGCGCCGAATGACCTCGTGCGCTTGGGGCGGAATTGCGAGCGGATCGCGCTGGCGAAGGGGATCCGCTATCACGTGCATGACCGCACGATCATCGACGGCCACCGGGCGATCGTGTTTCCGGATTGAAGCCGCAACTTGTCGGAAGGGTGAGGGCGTGTTAGTCCGGGGATGAGACCGTATGACCAAGCGCTCGAAAATCATCGCGCTGTTCTTGACCGCCTGTGTGCTCAGTGGCGCAGGGGTGATGTATTTTCGCTCCCGGCCGCGGATTTTGGATCTGCGGGCACCTGCAAGCGAGCGCTGCCCGCTGCATGGCGTGAGCCTTGAAGAGGAGTCGATGCCGAACCGCTACCGTATCTATCACTCCGAAGCGCTGGCGAAGAGCTTCCCCATGATCAACAACGAGCCCGGCGGAGTGGCGGACCAGCGGGTTACCTCAATTCTCCGCAGCTATTGTTCCCCGCTGCCGAGAGGAGGGTAGTCGCTGGGTGAAAGAGCAATATGAGAGCCCGGCGCGAGGCGGGCCTTGATGCTCACATCCCCTCCACACCATACAGGACATGCGAGAGCACCTTGCCCGCACTCTCCGTGTCCAGATGCAAGCCATCGGTGAAGCCCACCGCATCCTTCGGCAGGCCCTCGGTGAGATCCCACCACAGCACGCCGGAGCGTTTGGCGAGAACAGCAGGCAGGTCACCTTGGACCGTGCCCGGCTCGATGCCGGGCGGGAGGACCAGCAGGATCACCTTGCTGCCGCGTTCCTCCAAACGCTTGAGGATGCCGGCCAGCTCATCCACCAGGGCGGAGGCTGCGGGATCGAGCTCTGGCACTGGCGCGGACTCAAGCCGGTGCGGCTTGGTGTCGATGGGCAGTGAGCCGCTGGCGGTGGTGTTGTTGCGGGCCAGGAGCTTCGAGTAGGCAAAAGCGGTGGGCCGGGCGGTGGCGCTGAGATTCGGGATGCGGGTGCCGAGCTTGAACCAGTCCGAGCCGATCGATTCAGCGATCTCCTTGCCGCGGTGCTCGAGTTCGAAGGCCAGCATGTTGGCTTCGACAATGACCAGGGGTGCCGCTTTCAGGTCGCCGCGGTCGATGGCCCGCAGGGTGATCACCGCGCTGCCACCGTCGCAGCCGAGATTGACGATGCCCGGGATCGGCTTGGTGCGGTCCGCGAGACGCGCGGTCATCGATGACCCCAGCATGAGAATACGGGCATCCTCGCGATTGCCGGTCTGGAGTCGTGCGATCGAGGAAAAGTAGTTCGACTCGCTTTTCACCGTGCGCCCGCCGGCCATGCGAAGCGCCAGCGTCTGCGCGCCGAAACAGGCGGCGAGCACAGCGAGGAAGGCGATGGGGTAGAGGCGCATGGTAGCTTAGAACTGGAAGTAGATGAAGCCGCGCGGCGCGCCGGGATTCGTGAGCACCAGGAAGACCATCATGGCGTGGAGGCTCGCTTCGACCAGCGGATGTTGCCAGCGCGCGGCGGAGAGCGGGCGGTGCTCCTTGATCCAGCCCCAGGCATGGTAGGCGATCACCGGGCCGCCATACATCGCAAGGGCGAAGAGCGGCTGGCCGGGGATTGAGAGCTTGGCACTGGCCAAGCCCTTGAAGAAGGCTCCGATGCTGGCCATGTCCGGCATCAGGAAGGTGAGCCAGAGCAGCGTCACCGCATGGAAGGTATAGACCCAGCCCGCGATGGCGTGGAGCGGTGAGGCGGGCTGATCCTCAAGCTTGCCGCGCCGCCGCGTGAGAAAGCGCTCCACCGCGAGGAAGACACCGTGGAGCGTGCCCCACAGCGCGAACTTCCACTCCGCGCCGTGCCAGAGGCCGCCGAGGAACATCACCAGGAAGAGATTTAGATAGGTCCGGCCGGAGCCTTTGCGGTTGCCGCCGAGCGGAATGTAGAGGTAGTCGCGCAGCCATGCCGAAAGCGAGAGGTGCCAGCGCCGCCAGAATTCCGTGATGCTGCGCGAGAGGTAGGGGAAGTCGAAGTTCTCCGGCAGGCGGTAGCCGAACATGATGCCGAGGCCGATCGCGATCAGCGAGTAGCCGGCGAAGTCCGCGAAGATCTGGAAGCCGTAGCCATAGAGTAGCGCCATCAGTTGCACCGGCGCGGTCTCCGCCAGAGCCTTCGGGCCGATGGTGAGCATCGCGGTCTGCTCGGCGAGGTTGTCCGCCACGTAGATTTTGAGGAAGTAGCCGGTGATGAGATAGCGGCGCACCTGCACCCAATTGATGTCGCGCCACAGCTTCTCGCGGATCTGGTCGATGAAGTTCTTCGCCTTGACGATCGGCCCCGCGACCAGCTGCGGGAAGAAGATGATGTAGAGCGAGAGGTCCTTCATCGAGGACACCCGCCCCGCCCCTTGGAGGCCAAGGCGCTCGCGTGTCTCCTCGCTCACGTGGCGGCGGTGCACGTCGATCAGCAGGCTGAGCGCGTGGAAGGTGTAGAAGGAAATGCCGATCGGCAGCGGGATCGACTTCACCCATTTCACCGCCTCCGGAGGAACCACGCCGTGGGGCAGCAATCCCAACAGAATGCCCGCGTATTTGAAGAAGGCGAGCAGCGCGAGGTTCGCGATCACGCCTCCGATCATCCAGCGTTTCGCGGCAGGCGCGCCCTGCGGGTCTCGCTGGTGATGGATGATGCGCTCGACCAGCACCGCGTTCATCACGCAGGAGAAGCCGAGAAGGATCAGCAGCCGTGGTTCTTCCCAAGCGTAGAAGACCGCGCTCGCGCCCAGCAGCAGCAGGACCTGCCACACCCGCGACCACCTCGCCGGAAGCGGGAGGTAGTAAAGCGGCAGCGTGACTGCCAGCAATACCAGGAAGGGCAGGGAATTGAACAGCATGCGGGGGGCGCGCCATCAAAACCCGGAATTAGTGCCGCGGGCAATAGCGATGAGATCACGTGATCGCGGGTGAAGGACTACTCCCGGAAGATCTCTGCCTCCACCCAGCCGCTCTCGATGCTCTTCTTCGCGCCCGAACCGTCGTCGTATTCCAGCGCGATCTTGAAGCGATGCCGCGACCAAGTCTCGGCATTCAGGCTCAGGAAGAAACGGTCGCCTTCACCGCTGCGGAGGTTCTGCGAGAGATCGGTGCTGGTATCGTATGCTCCTTCGACTCCACCCAGTGTCAGATCGTAGGCGGGCTCCTTTGGCTTGGCAGGGGACGGCGGCGGAGTCGGTGCCTTGCTGCCTGCCACTTCGAAGGCAATCGCCTGCCCGCCCGGGGCAGGCAGGATCTCGCCCAGCAGGGTCTTTCCCTCCGCCAGGTCCAGGTGCCAGCGTCCTTCCTCCGGCAGGGCCAGTGGCGTGACTGCGGAGAGATCACCCGCATCCTGCGGCCCGGCCAAAGTATAGCGCAGCTTCGCAGCTTCGGCTTCGTCGCCGGTGTGAGTCAACTCGACGGATTTCGGTAGGCCCTTTGCCTCGATGAACCACAGGGGCGTGCTCACCACTTGGCTCGATTCCACCTCCAAAGTCGCCGTGTGGAAGTAGAGCGTGCCCGGCCCATTGTGAATCAGCTTCAGCTCGATCTGCAGCGGCTCCACTGCGAAGTGCCGCCCCTTGGCATCCGCTGCGAGCAGTGGAACGCCTTTGGGCAATGCGGGCCGGATCACCAGCTTGCCGCTGTCTTCGCTAGAGATGTAGTGGATGGAGCCCGGAGCCGCCTCATGGAAATGCCCGGCAATCACGTTCTCGCCCGCGCCTGCGAGAGCGATCGCAAGCGATGGTGACTTCGCAGCCTCGGTCGGTGAAGTGTTAGCCGCCGGTGGCGCAGCTGCTGGCGGCGCGCCTTGCCACGGCTTCATTGCCACCAGCGCGGCTCCACCTGCAACCAAGGTCCCACCTAACAGAATCGGCAGCCACGCCACACGCGCCTTCCTGACCGGGATGTGCGCTGCCGCAGCGGGGAAGGGCACGGGGTTGGCGACCTCGCGTCCCATCAGCGATTCTACCGCATCGCCCAGCCGCTGGATGTGTTCCTCCATCGGAGGGTGGATCGCATCAAGCCAGTGGCAGGAGGCCAGGAAGAATTCCAAGCCCGGCTGCATCGGCACATCTTCCAGGCGGAAGGGGATGATCGGCTTGGCATGGTGCATTGCCCGCTCCGCCTCGCGCATCACCGCGGCGGACAAATTCACCGCCGCGGAATAGACCAGCACTACCACTTGGCAGCCGGCGATGGCGTGCACGATCGCCTCGCCATAGTTGCCGCCGGGCGGCACATCGCGCGGCGCGATCCAGCAGCGCATCTTGCGCTGCTCCAGCGCACTGCAGATGGCGTCCGCGACCTGCTTGTTCTTGCTGGAGTAGCTGATGAAAACGTCGTGGGCCATCCGATGCGGGGAGCTTATTCGCCTTCTTCCTTGGGAGCCTTCGCCGACATTTCAAGTTGGCCCACGGCCGAGCGTGGCAGCAGCGCCTGAAGCTCTACCAGGCCGGCGTCGATCTCCGCGCCATCGGTGCTTACCAGCGCCACCTTGAAACGGTGGAAGGAAGACTTCGGCACGCCCAGCGTTACCGTGAATCGTGTCGTGGCCCCGGGCTTCACCGTCTGGGTCACCGGCACCTTCAGCGCGTAGTCCTTGTCGCTCTCGCGCAGCATCGCCTCATACTTGCCCTCGACCGGTCCAGTGGCGCCGAGGCCATCCGGCGGCAGGATCAGCACCGGCACGCGGAGGGCCACCCGATTGGACTTCTCCGTCTCCCCCTCCTTCCACGTGTAGTTCAGCCAGCCGTGCATCCAGCACTCGATGGTGCTGTCGCCGAATTGGTCCGGCTTCACCTTGAAGGGGCCGGTCTTCAGGCCGTCGCCGATCTTGTGCATCTTCGCCGCGATCTCGGAGCATTGTTCGTCCAGCGCTTCGTTCTGTTTCTCCAGGTCCTCGCTGATGTTCTCGCCGGCCTTGTCGTAGAGATCGGTGATCTTGTTGCGCAGGTTCTGGTATTCCCCGCCCAGCTTGGTCAGCTCCGCAGGCAAGCCGGCCTTTTCCAGCTCGGCATTGAGTTGCAGTTTCGTGGGTTTCTCGACGCGGTAGAGCGTTTGGTGGAAGGGCAACTCGGCGCTCGGCTTGCCCTTCGGTTTACCCGGCAGCAGGTTGAAATCGAAGTCCGCCTTCTCGATCCGGCCCCAACCTTCGTTGTAGAGTTCAATGTGCTGGACCTGATCGTAGTCGCTGAAGATTTGCGGCAGGGGTGTCAGGTCGGGGCGGCTTTCCTCCACCATCATCCGCACCTCGGAAATCTGCAGCGCCTTCTTGCTGTTGTTCACCACCTTCAGGTCCAGAGCCGGGAAGGTGATGTCGTATTCACAGGAATAGCCCACCGGCGCGATTGGCCCGCCATCGGCCAGCAGCTTGAGGTAGTTCCCCTTCTTGTCCCCGGCGACCGGACACTCGAGTGTCGGCACGATGCTGAGTTTATCGCCCTCGGATTTGCCGGTATATAGGATCGCGTTGAACTCATGCTCCTTCCACTCGTCCGCGGACAAGCCCTTCGGCACACCGGAGCCGGCGGCGAGGTGGACGCCTACGCCCTCGAGGGCATAGGCAGCAGGGAAGAGGCCACAGCAGAGGATCGCCAGGGGGAGGGCTCGCATCCCTGCCACCATGCCCGAAGTCGGCTCGCGCGGGAATCAAAAATCCGGTGGGGCAGCGCAAGTAATCAGCGAAATCCCGCCATGTGCAGCGAATCGAGGGGCACTGCCCGGCGGGTGGGAGTCGTGTGCCAAGTGGTGTGTGGCAGGAGCCGCCCGTCTTGGCGCGTGGCAATCGACACCCTGATCCCCACCACGCGATCTCCGTCGCGTATGCCAGCCTCGAGTGTCTGCACCGAGCCATCGGGCAGCCGCCATTGCTTATCCAGCAGGCGGTCGAATTTCACCTCCTCCGGGAAGCGGGGCGGTCCCATCCAATGATGGACTTCTTCCCAGCCGTCCCGTCCGGCACTTGCCTTGAGTGTGGCCAAGTCGCAGGGCAGATGCAGGCCGAGGGCGCGGCGTGCCTCTGCCACGGGTGGGATCGGACGGAATTCGACCGCGGCGGGCGGCGCTGGCTTCGGAGCCGTGCAGGCACAGGCCATCGCGGCGATGACCGCGGCCAGCAAGCGGATGGAGGCCATGGCGCTCATTTTCACTTTCGGCATGCTGTGGCACGGAACGGCGAGCCGCGAATCAATTCAGGACTTGGAACCCTTCCGGTCGCCCAAGGTCTTCTTCAGCACTTCCTTGAACTCCGCATATTGCTCAGCCGTGAACCAGAGCTGCGGGAAGATATGGTAGTTCCGCTGGGTCTCGTAGAGGAAGACCATGTCGCCGTGGACTTCATACTTCAGGAAGTCTTTCCAAGGCATGGAGAAGGTCCTGCCGGAACTGCGGATCGAGAGCCGCTCCCCATCGATCTGGATTTCTTTTGGCTCCTGGAGCCAGACTTGGGTGGCGAAGGCCTTGCGGATTTGCTGCGGCAGCAGCACCCAGTAAAAGAGCGGAAGGAGCGCCGCCATCCCCACGATCAGGAAGGGCATCCAGTTGATTCCTTCTGGCGGGCGCTCCACCAATTGCCAGATGCAGTAGATTGTCAGCGCCGGGATGATCGCGAATAGCATCCAGGCCACCACCGTGCTGCGCAGCAGCAGGCAGCGGAGCTGGAGGCGCTGGGCCTTCAGGTAGTCCTCGGGGGACAGGGTGGCGGATATCGTCATTCAGGAGTGCGTCGGGTGCGGGCGTGAGAGCAGCGGAGGCACTGGTAAGGCAAGAATCGCGCGCGGGCAACCCGGGAGCGTTGCCCGCCTCCTCTTGGCGGGATCTTGCCAGCCGGTCCAGCCGCCGCTAGATAGCAGGGAATGACCCTCTGGCAGCGACTCAAGCGCCCGCCGTGGCGCACGCTGCTCCTGCTGGCGGCGTTGCTCGGTGTCGCCGGCTTGGCTTATCTCGCCTGGTCACCGGGCGAACGCGTCGCGGATGGGCGCGACGACACGGGTAGCAATGGCATATGGCTCCAGCATGGCTGGCTGGGGGATGACGCGTGGTTCGAAACGAACGGCCGCGATCCCGCGCGCTTTCGCAGCGCGGAGAAGATCCAGCAGCTCCGGACGCAGCTCACGCGTCACGGCATCAAGTACGTGTTTCCCCATCTCTGCCCTTGCCTGCCGGATGGCTCGATCACTGCGCATGATCCGGTGCAGATGGAGCGCTTTCTGGATGGCTTCTCCTCCATCAGCGTGCTGCCGTGGATCGGCGGCGTGCATGATGAATCCGCTCATCCGGGTGTGAAGGCGTGGCGGGCTCGCTTCACTTCTTCTGCCGCTGCTTTGCTCACGGCTCATCCACGCTTGGCAGGCGTGCACGTGAATATCGAACCGATGCCCGAGGGCGATTCCGACTATCTCGTCCTGCTGGATGAGCTGCGCGCCACCCTGCCACCCGGCAAGATGATCTCCGTGGCGGCCTATCCGCCGCCTACGCGCTGGCATCCTTTCCCCGACGTTCATTGGGGCGAGTCCTACTTCCGCGAAGTCGCCAAGCGCGCCGACCAGATCGTGCCGATGCTCTACGACACCGGCATCAAGTGGCAGAAGCCGTACCGCAAGCTGATGGTGGATTGGACCACGGAGGTTCTGGCATGGTCGGGAGGCAAGCCGGTTCTGTTAGGTCTGCCTGCTTATGACGATGCCGGCAGCGGCTACCACAATCCAAAGGTGGAGAACTTGCGCAACGCCCTGCGCGGAGTCCATGCGGCCTTGGCGAACGGAAAGCCGGCGAGCTACGGAGGCATCGCAATCTACTCAGAGTGGGAGATGGGCGGGGAAGACTGGAAGGCGCTGGATGAGGAGTTTTGCAAGAGTCGCGGAAACGTGGATTGAATGAGGTCTTTGGTGGAACAGAAAACGCCGCCCGGTCTCCCGGGCGGCGCGAATATCGGGTGGGTATGGTCAGCTCACTTCACCCCTGCGTCGCCACGAGGCGGAAGAAGAGCTTGGTCCGTCCTGTGCCGGTGACCGTCGCCGTCACGGTGGTGGTGCCGGGTGCCGGTGAGTCCGGAGTGGGCACGAAGGTCACCGTGGTGCCTCCGACGGCAACGCCCGAGTTGTTCCAACTGCTCATGTCCGTGGACCATTGGTAGCTGGCACTGATGTCGCTGGCCGGGCTGGCATTCGCGGGGTGACGGAAGGTCGTCACGGTCGCGTTGCTGCTGGCCACCACCAGTGCCTTGTTGGGCACCGAAGGATTCGTGCCGAGCAGGTTTTCCACACCGTTCTCCAAGCCATCGCCATCGAAGTCATCCTCGAAGCCGGTCTTGGTTCCCACGTTGTAGCCGCTGATCCAGTTCGCGTAGGTATTGGTCGCCACGATGCCGACCAGACCGCCCAGACTGGTGGTGCCGCTCCCAGCCTGATAGATCTGCTCGACCTCCTCAAGCTTGAGCGGCCGGTTCCAGATCGCCACATCATCGATGTAGCCGGACCACTCGCGGTTCGAGGAATCCGGATTGGCACCGATGAACAGGTTGCTCGCGTTGGCCAGGTTCAGGTCCAGATTCGGTTCGCCACCGGTATTCTCCTGCGCGCCGTTGATGAAGATCTTCGTGCCGACGCCTTCACTACTCACCGCCACCACATGCACCCAGTCTGAGGGCGGGGTGAAGGAGGTGGTGGAGTTGATGTCATTCGAGCCACCGGCGTAAGCGAAGAAGCTGCCGCTGCCGTTCCGCGCGATGCGCCAGTGGGTGCCTTCACCCTGTGCGATCAGCGTTTGGAAGTCGGAACTGAAGGCAGTCACCTTCACCCACATCGAGACGCTCACGCTGTGGGTGATCTGTCCGCCGATAGTGTCCTGGCTCTTCGGCACGGTCACCCAGCCGGCGCCGCCGTTGAGCAAGATGCCGGGGCCGAAGCGTCCGGCAGCGTCGTAGGCGACATCCGGAGCGCCGGTGAAGCTGCCGTTGTCCGCCGTGCCACTGACGCCCACGCCGGAGCCGTGCGCGACGTCCGCAAGTGTGTTGTCGAAGGTCCAATAGGAGACGAGGCCCTTTTTGAGGTCCTTGTCATCGGGATCGGAAGGGTTCATGCCCACCGAGACTTCCACGCCGTCGGCAATCCCGTCGCCGTCGCTGTCGACGACTGTCGGGTTGCTGCCCGTGTGGGTGGCGTCGACGTAGGTTCCGGTGCCAGTCTCCACACCGTCGGAGAGCAGGTCGCCATCCGTATCGGGGATGAGGGGATCGGAGCCGGTGTCCGTGGCATCAGTGAAGCCGCCGGTGCCCGTCTCCGGGCCGTCCCAAACCCCATCGCCGTCGGAGTCCTTCACTGTGGGCTTCGTGCCGCGCAGGTATTCGTCGATGTCGAGGGAGCCGTCAGCGTCGGTGTCGCCGGTGTTGGCCACCTGCGGATTCAACCCGTTGTCGCTTTCCCAGGCGTCCGGCAGATCATCGCCATCAGCATCCGTCGCCGCCTTGATTGAGATATCATCCAGCGCGGAGACGTGGTTGCCGCCCTCGCGGTTGTGGAAGCTCACGTAGTTCGCCGTCGCCGTCGCGCTCGCGAGAGTGGTGTAGACCGTTACCGAGTTGAATGGATCATCGGCTTGGGTCAGGCGGATTGAGGCGAAGTTGCCGTAGTCGGTGCCTCCGTCGATGACCGTGAAGTTGTAGGTCTTGTTGCGGATGACCGTGAGCTTGCCGACCCGGGTGATTGCTCCCGGAGCAATGTCGCTGGTACGACCCCGGATGGTTGGCGTGTTGGAGGTCTGCTCGAGGTAGAACTCCAGACCGGTGGCGGTCTCGCCATACTGGCCCTGGGGCTCGCCGTCGGTGCGGGTCAGGATCTGCAGGAAGTCCTCATCGGTTTTGAAGGTCCACTTGCCGGTGATATAGAGGCCGCCGACTGTATCCGGATTGAATTGGCTGGCCGTATTGAGGTGACCGCGGCCGGTCAGCTCGATCTGGGTGCCCGTCTCGGTGACTGCAGCGCCTCCGGGTTGGACGTTTAATTTCCTGCCCCAACGAGTGGTGTCGAAGATCCCGTCATTGAAATTGTCGGTGATCGGGAGGCCCGGAATCGTGGGCATTGAGGCAGCACTGGTGGGATTCGTGCCATTGGCCGCCTCCACACCATCGGGAAAGCCGTCCGAGTCGCCATCCGAGGTGAAGGGGCTGCTGCCCGGTTCGGTGAGGGGGCTGGCCGGGTTGAAGGGGATCAGGGGATTCTCCACTCCGTCCTTCAGTCCATCCCCATCCATATCCGCGATCAGGGGATTGGTTCCTGTGTTGGTCGCGGAAACAAAGATGCCGGTGTTGGTTTCGTAGCCATCCTTCAGTCCGTCGCCATCGGTATCCGCCACCAGTGGCAGGGTGTGGCGCTGGAACTCCTGAAGGTTGGTGGAGGCGTCGTCGTCGGGATTGCCGTTGGCGCCGTAGTCGGGATTGGTCGAGCCGTTGTCGAGGTAGGCTCCGGCCGGCAGATAGGCCTGCTCCCAAGCATCGACCAAGCCGTCACCGTCCGTATCGAGGTTTTCCTCTGCCAGCAGTGAGCCGAGGCTGCGGGGCGTGGCGGCGTTGCCCTGGGTGAAGAGCTGGGTGATTTCGGCCTGGGTCAGGGCCCGGTTCCAGATCCCGATGTCGTCCAAAAGCCCGTTCCAGGTGCGGTTGGCAGAGTTCGGGTTGCCGCCGATCCAGAGCACGGTGCTGTTGTTGGTGGTGAGGTTGGGGATGGCATTGTTATTTCCGTCCTGCACCCCGTTGATATAGAGGCGGGTGCCCACATTCTTCTCCGTGACCGCGACGAGGTGGGTCCAGGTGGTGATCGGCGTTCCGGAGGCCCCGAAGGTGGCGGCGGTGGTGATGTCCCCACTGCCGCCAGCATAGCTGTATTTCAGCGGGTTGCTGTTACCATTGCGGGCGATGCGCCAAGCGCTGCCTTCGCCCACAGCCACCAAGGCCCCCCAATCCGGGATGGGTGACACCGCTTTGAACCAAACGGACACGGTCACGCTGCCCGTCGGAATGCCGCTCAAATCCCCCGAGAGGGGCACCGTGATCTTGCCGTTATTACCGCCGATGCCCTTGAAGGCTTGGCCGAAGCGCCCACCCGTATCGTAGGTGGCGGTGGCGGCGGTGAAGCTGCCGTTGTCCGCCGTCGTGCTGTTGGCCAGCGGGTAGGTGCCGGCGGCATCGTTGAGGGTATTGTCCAGCGACCAGTAGGCCGTGAGGCCGGAGGAGATCACCGCGTGGGTCTGGGACGCGGCGAATAGGGTAAGTCCCAGAGTGGCTGGTCCGACGATGCGGGCCAGGGAAGGGGAGATATGGGTTTTCATAGGTTCTTGGGGGCACCGGGGACCCGTCGCCGGGACACAGCGTTGCAGGATCCAATGCGTGGTTAGACGCCTTGGTCCGCCAAGTTTTTTTGGAGCTACCGCTTGTCCCCGAAAGCGGGGACAAGCGGCCAGCGTCGAAACGCAAAACGCCGCCCGGTTTCCCGGGCGGCGTCTTGGAATCAGTAAGTTATCGCTTTCGCTTTTCAGGCAGCAGCGGCAGCCTTCTTTTCGAGGGCGGCCTTGGCCTGGGCGACGATCGCGGAGAACGCAGCAGCGTCCTTGACCGCGAGGTCGGCGAGGATCTTGCGGTCGGCTTCGATGCCGGCAGCTTTGAGACCCTCGGTGAAGCGCGAGTAGGTCAGGCCCTCGTTGCGGGTTGCAGCGCTGATACGCTGGATCCACAGGCGGCGGAACTGGCCCTTGCGCTTCTTGCGGTCACGATACTCATAGGTCATCGCCTTGCGGACGGCGTCCTTGGCGTAACGGAAGAGCTTCGAGCGGAATCCGCGGAAGCCTTTGGCGCGGAGCAGCACCCGCTTGCGGCGGGCACGTGAAGCCGGGCTATTAGTGGCGCGTGGCATTTTCTATTTTCAGGTCGGGCGGGCCGTTGGTTCTTAATTTCCTCCCGCAGTCTCGCTCGTCCGATAGGTACCCTTGCGGGTCAGGCTGCGATGGAGGCCGTCCGAGGCGCGGACGGGGGCGCGGTTTGTTGCTTCAGCGGGAGAACGGAAGGTTTTCCTTCACGTTCTTGATGTCGGCATCGGAGACAAGGGCGGCGCTGGTAAGGCTCCGCTTGCGCTTGCGGCTCTTGCATTGGAGCAAGTGCCGGGCGCCTTGCTTCCGGCGCAGAACCTTACCGGTTCCTGTCACCTTGAAACGCTTGGCAACAGCCTTTCGAGTCTTTGCTTTTCCTGAGACGCGTGGCATGGGGCGGCGAAACTAGGGGTCGGGCCCCGCTTGGCAAGGCAAAAGCGGCCCTTGGAAGCCGAAATTTGAAATTTGAGATCTGAAATTTCAAATTTGAGAGCCTTCCGGGCGGGACTTGACCGGGGCGGGGGCTCGCCCCTTTCCTCCCGGCCGTGGATCCGATCACGCATGCGGCAGTGGGGGCAGTGACCGGGCAATTGCTGCTGGGGCGGCAGCTTGGCCGCCGGGCGATCGGCTGGGGGGCCTTGTTCGGGGTTCTGCCGGATTGGGACACGCTCCCCTGCATGGTGATGAATACCGCTTGGGATCTGCGGATGCACCGGGGGATTTCACATTCGATCCTCTTGGTGCTCCTCCTGTCCTGGCTGTTGGCCAAGCCTTTGGCGAAGCGCTGGAAGAAGGACAAGGTGACTCCGCAGCGGGCCGGCCTACTGGTCCTCTTGGCCTGTGGCTCGCATCTGCTGATCGACGTCTTCACCGTCTACGGAACCCGGATTCTGGATCCCTTTTCCGGCTTTCCTGTATCGACGGACAATCTTTTCATCATCGACCCGGTGTTCACGATTCCGCTGCTGGTGGCGGTGATCATCGGCTTTTTCGTCAAGCCGAAGGAGTGGAAGAAGGGCAAGGGGCTCCGTTCGGCGTGGTGGTGCCTGGGGATTAGCGCGCTCTACGTGGGGCTCAGTTTCTGGGCGAAGCATGTGGTCCACCGGGCAGCGGAGGCGGATCTGCAGCGGCGCGGGATTACCTGGCAGCGGCAGATGGAGGCGCCCAGCCCCTTCAATATCCTGCTCTGGCGGGTGCTGGTCGAGCGACCGGACGAAATCTGGGTCAGCTACCGCTCGGTCTTCGATCCCGCGACGGCCAACCCGCGCTGGACGGTGATCCCGAAGGGCGAGGCCGCCTTGGCGCGCTACTCCGAGGAGTGGGAGGTCAAGGTGGTGAAGGAATTCTCCAAGGGTTGGTGGATCGCCCGTGAGGCACCCGGAGGGCTCTGGTTGGTGGACCTGCGCTTCGGAGAGATGCGAGCTTGGGACGAGCGCGGGCTGGCGCTGCGGCCGCGCTTCGCCTGGACCTTCGAGTCGGCTGCGGAGCGGGAGCGGCTGAAGGAGCGGAAGCCGGATGACTCCCGCGGCGGCACCGAGATGCTGCGGCGGATGGCCCGCCGCATCGGCGGGGAGACGGATGCTCTCGATGGGGCCAACGGGGAGACCTTGGTCCGGCTAATCGGGAATCCCGGGAACCTGCAGGAGTATCTCAGCCGGCAGAAGTAGGGCGGCGGGTGAAATGAAATCGCCGCATGCCTTGCCCTATGGGGTTTTGGAGATTGAAGGCTCGAGGCGGTAGGTGAAGCATGCGGGGCATGAACGACCGCGTCGTCCCCTCCGTCTCCCGCCGGGATTTCCTTGCTGCCGGGGGTGCTTGGCTGGGTGCGGGAATGCTTGGGGAAGCGGCGGCAGACCGTCGCGCCAAGACGATTTCGATCTTCCACACCACCGACCTGCACGGGCATATCGTGCCGACGGGAAACTACGATGGCGTGGGCGACCTCGGCGGCATGGCCCGCTGTGTGACGCAGATCCGCCGCTGGAAAAAGGAGTTTCCCGATTCGCTGCTGGTGGACATCGGCGATGTCTATCAGGGCACACCGGTTGGCCTGAACACGGGTGGCAAGGTGATGATCGAGCTCTTCAACAAGCTCGGCTACGATGCCTGGGCACTGGGCAACCATGACTTCGACTGGGGCCGCGGCATCGTAGAAGGCGCGCTGGAGGCCTCGAAGTGCGGCATCATCACCGGTAACCTGCGCATCGATGGCCGCCCGACGGGCGAAGCTACGGGCGTGTGGGAAAAGGTCCGGCCCTGGGTGGTGAAGGAGGTCGGTGGCTTCCGCATCGGCTTGGTCGGGATCATCACGCCGGGGCTGCCGTACTGGCTGAGCCCCGCGACGCTGGGTGGGGTGGACGTGCTCAATCCCATCGAGTCGCTTCGCAAGAGCATCGATGAAATCCGTGCGGAGAAGCCGGATGCGATCGTGGTGATGGGTCACCTCGGCTTCCGCTTTCAGGGCGATGACTTCGCGAATCCGATTCACGAGATGTTCCGTCAAGTCGAGGGCGTGGATGTCCTGCTGGCCGGGCATACGCACAAGGACGAGCCTTCGTGGATGGCGAACAAGGTGCTCTGCACACAGGCGAGCTACTATGGCATCCACTGCGGGCGGGTGGATCTGATGTTCGACAAGGACAGCCGCAAGCTGATCGACCGCCGCGCCTTCACGGTGCTGATGGATTCGCGCTTCGATCTGGACCCGGTGGTGATGGAGATCGCCAAGCCGGAACTGGCGAAGGCGGACCAGCAGATGAAGAAGAAGCTCTGCACCTTCATCAACGAAGTGCCGGCTGCCGCGGTGGGTGCGCTCTTCTGCGAGGCCTTCGCGGCTGCCTTGGACAAGGCCGGCACACCGGTGGACGGCGTCTTCCACGGCACCTTCGGCAAGGAGCCGATCAGCTCCGGCGACAAGACGGTGGCGGATGTCTGGGAACTGCTGCCCTACGAGAACGGCCTGCTGACCGCAGAACTCAATGCCAAGGACCTGATCACCATCGTGGCTGAGGACAAGGGCAAGCGGACGCTATGGCCCTTCGAGATCGAGCTGGGCGAGGCGGGTGAGACGAAGAAGTTTTTCTACAAGGGCGAGCCGGTCGATCCCGACCGACGCTACCGGATCGCCTTCAACACCTACGACGCGCAATCGGGCGGGCAGGACCTGATGCGCCTGAGCGAGATCATCGCGCGACCCGAGAGCAAGCGGCAGGACACGCAGGTGGCGACGCGGCAGGCGCTGATGGATTACCTTTTGGACAAGGGGAAGATTTGAGGCGGCATGCCGTAGATGCCATGATGAAGCGGGCTATTTGTCTGTTCCTTGGGGCTCTCGCAATTGGGATGATGAGCCCTCATGCTCGCGCGCAGGATGCGCAAGAGCGGGTCGTGGAACGGGTCCGCTTCTGGATGAACAAGGCTCCGCAGACTGATGCCGCCATCGCGGAAGCCAACCAGCTTGCGAAGATCTACCCGGACGTCTTCAGCAGTCCCGACTTGATGGGCTCGCTGACCATTGCCGATACCTTGGCTTGGCAGGCCGCCGATGATTGCGGCTTTGATTCGGATGCCTTCAGGCAGAAATATCCGGAGCTGTTCGGGATGCTGGGCATTACGTGGACGACCCGCCGCTACGAGGGCGCAACGCGGGTGGTCTATCAGATGTGTTGGGTGGAGGAGTTCCAGCCGCGGCTGCTGCACAGGAAGGGGAAGGAACTCGTTGGGGCCTTCGCTCGTGGGGTTGAAAAGTGGGACGATCCACACGAGCTTGCGGATTGGATCAGGAAGTTCGAGTTCCGGATGGTGAAGGGAGCGCCTTATCTGGTGAGTGTTTCGAAGGGGCGGCAAACTTCCGGGGAAACGACAACCTGCCAAATCCTGCAGTGGGTCAGAATTGAGCCCGAGGACCTGATTCCGGAGATCTGCTACCGCTACGATGTTCCGATCGGGCAGGAGCGGAAGAAGGAACACCGGGTGGGGGTGGCGGTGCCGCTGAAGCTGGCGGCGAAGGAAGAGTGAGCGGGTCTCACGAATCCAACTTCACCGCAAACGGATCGTAGTTCATCATCTCGATCAAATCCTTCGCCAGTCCCTTCGACGGCATCTTCGCCAGCAGCAGATTGCGGAAGCCACAAGCAACGGGATTGCTCCACTGTCCCATGGCACCCCACACCCGCGAGCGATCGACGATCTTCTTCACGCGCGGAAAGCGGAGTTCTTCGAAGCGGCGGAAGGCAGTTCCGTGATCCGGGAAGTGCTTCAGACAGCGCGCGAGCATGGCGGCGTCTTCGATCGCCATGCCGCCGCCTTGGCCGAGGTTCGGCGTGGTGGGGTGGGCGGCGTCGCCGATGAGGATCGCGCGGCCCTTGCTCCAGCCGCGCTTGGCGGGGCGGTCGTAGATCGCGTTCTTGCTGATTGCTGGTTCGGGGGTGCCGGCGACGAGGTCGCGGGCGCTGGAGTGCCAGCCTTCGAGCAAGCGCAGGATCTTGGTCTTGCTGCCTTCGGGTTCGTCGGACTGGTGCTCGGCCTCGTTCGCGCAGAACCACCAGGCGGCCCCGCGGCGACCCATCGGGATGAGGCCCATGCGCACACCGTGGCCTAACACCTCGGCGACGATGTCGAGCTTGGCGTCCGGATTCACGCCGCGCCAGCACTGGTAGCCGCGGTAGATGGGTGGACCGTCGTTGATCAGCATGCGACGCGCGGCGGAGTTCAGACCATCGGCGGCGATCAGCAGGCTGCCGCGAGCTTCGGTGCCATCGGCGAAGATGGCGGTCACGCTGTCTTCATCCTGCGTGACCCACTTGAGCTCCTTGTCGAGGTGGATGCGCTCGCGCGGCACGGCGGAGAGCAGGGTGTCGTGCAAGTCGGCGCGGTGGATGAGGACGCCGGGGACTCCGGTATCGATCTCGATGGGTGGCTTGAGGGGCTTGCCATCATTCGGCTGGATGATGCCGGCGGCGATGGGTTCGCCGTGTTCCAGCAGGAGTGGCAGGAGGCCGTAGTGCTTGAGCACGCGGGTGGCATTGGCCATCACGCTGATGGCAGCGCCGACTTCGCGGAGTTCCGGGGCGCGTTCGTAGACGGCGACTTCGTGGCCTTCAGCGCGGAGGGCGATGGCGGCTGTCAATCCGCCGATGCCGCCGCCGATGATGAGGATAGGTCCGCGCACGGGTGGAGAGTTCCACGAAGCATGGGAAGGGGAAATACTACTTTGGGTGTGGAGTCAGGGAGAAGTCGTGATGGCGTCAGGTCTTCAAGGGTATGTGGTCCCTGCCTTCAGGCGGACGAAGCCGCCAGAACTGCCTGCATTACCGGAGGGCCCCCGGGTGCAGATCCGCCACAAGAACTGCTTCGTTGCTGCTTGTAGAGCCGCGCTCCCGATTGCCCCTACTTCGGCACGTGGGGCTCGAAGGTCATGGCGCGTTCGTGCTCGCGGGCCTTTGCGGCCTTGCGGGCATCGCGGTAGAAGTTCTCCTGGGCGCGGAATTTTTTCTCGCCCTTGGCCGGCTTGATCCGCTCGGAGGAACCGTCGGGCAGGATCTTTGAAGCCTGCACGTTGTCCTGGAAGAATGCCTCCAGAATCCGCAAGAGGCGGCGGCGCGCACGGCTGTCTTCCACCGGGATCATCAGCTCCACGCGGCGGTCGAGGTTGCGGCCCATCCAGTCGGCGGAGGCGATGAAGATGCCCGGGTCGCCGCCCTGGTGGAAATAGAAGATGCGCGCGTGTTCAAGGAAGCGGTCGATCACCGAAATCACTTTGATGTGCTTCGAGTGCTTGGCGTCGCCGGTTTTCAGGCAGCAGATGCCGCGGACGTTGAGGTTGATCTCCACGCCGGCCTGCGAGGCCTTGTAGAGCGCGGCGATGATCTCCGGATCCTGCAGTGAATTCACCTTTGCGATGATCTTTGCTGGCTCGCCTTGGCGGGCGCGTTCGGCCTCCGAAGCGATCAGGTCGAGCAAGCGCGGCTTCATCGCCGTCGGCGCAGGCACGAGGCGCTGGAAGCGCAGCAGCTTGGAGCGGCCGGTGACCGCATTGAAGAAGAGTGACGCATCCGAACCATACTCGGGACGGCAGCTCAGCAGGGAGATGTCCGTATAGAGGCGGGCAGTGCTCTCATTATAGTTGCCGGTCCCGAGGTGGACGTAGCGACGGAGACGGCCATCCTCGCGGCGCACCACCAGGCAGATCTTGGCGTGGGTCTTGAGGCCCTTCACTCCATACACGATCTGGGCACCGGCGCGCTGGAGTTCTTCCGCCCGCAGCAGGTTGCGCGCTTCATCGAAGCGTGCCTTGAGCTCGACCAGCACCGTCACGGTCTTGCCGTTCTCCGCAGCGCGGATCAGTGCGTCGATGATCCGCGACTGGCGGGCGGTGCGGTAGAGCACCTGCTTGATGGAAACCACCTGCGGATCGTCCGCGGCCTCCTCGATCATGCGCATCACCGGCTCGAAGCTTTCGTATGGGTGATGCAGTAGCAGATCGCGACGTGCGATCGCTTCAAAGATCGGCTCGCCCGGGGTGAGATCGGGAGAAGGCTGCGGTGGCCAGTCTTCGTCGCGCAGGGCTTCCGCACCCGGCAGGAAGGCGAGGTCCATGAAGCCGGAGAGTGCCAGCGGACCGCTGATCCGCAGGATCTCGTTCGAGGAGGCACGGCATACATCCTGGATCACCTTGGAAAGATCGCGCGGCAGGCTGGCGGGGAGTTCAAGCCGCACCGTGTCCGAGAGCTTGCGGGCGGCGAGCACTTCTTCCATCTCGCCGGCCAGGTCGGTAGCGTCTTCTTCCTGCACCGCGATGTCGCCATTGCGCGTAACGCGGAAGCAGGTGGTAGCCACTACATCCTCGCCGGGGAAAAGTTCGTCCGCGTGATAAGCGACGACGTCCTCGACCAGTACGAAGGCCGAGCTATCACCAACGTCACTCACCGGGATGCGGCGCTGGACCCCTTCCGGAATCGGGATCAGCACATGGCGGATCGCGCCGGTCTCGGTATCGGAGACGCGGCAGGCGACGACCAGCTGCAAGGCCGGGACCATCGGCGGCTCTTCATCGGGCACGATGCCCAATGGTGTGAGCAGCGGCGAGATCACATCGTGGAAGGCAGCGGCGACCTGATCGGACTGGGCCGGTGTGAGCGACTTCGGATGCAGGAAGCGGATGCCCGCGGAATGGAGTGCGGGCAGGAGAGCGTCGCGGAAGAGCGTGTACTGGGCATCCACCATCTCATGCACCCGCTTGCGGATCGCCGTGAGCTGCTGGTTCGGCGTCATGCCGGAGGGGTCCGGCGTCTTGCGGCCGCTGCGCGAGAGGAGCATCAGGCTGCCCACGCGGACCTGGAAGAACTCGTCGAGGTTCGAAGCGGTGATGGCCAGGAACTTCACTCGCTCCAGCAGCGGCAGATCATCCCGCAGCGCCTCGTTCAGCACGCGCTGGTTGAACTCCAGCCAAGAGAGCTCGCGGTTGATAAAAGGTAGAGGCATGCGGAAGAACGAGAGATGGAATTTGAGATCTGGAAATTGAAATTTGAAATCGGGAAGCTTTAGCCACCCGCGTCGTCGATGACAACCTCGAGCCCGAAGACCTGCTCGAAGAGGTCGCCCTTCGAGGCCATGGCGAGACGCTCGACGGCGGCGTCAGTCACACCGGGCAGGCCGAGGCGCAGGCGGCGTTCGTCGCGGCGGACAAGGATGTCGGCGACCCGCTGCTCGTGGGTTCGCTCGAGGGCATCCGCCACACGCAGCAGCGAGGAGAGCTTGGCGACGCGGATGCGGTCGACGGTATCGAGGTCGTGGTAGTTTGGATGATCGATCCGCGGGCCGGAGTGGCGGTGGTAGCGCGAGATCATCGCCACCATGTTGATGTCGCGGCGATCGAGCCCGAAGATCTCGCTATTCAGGATGATGTATTCGGAGTGCTTGTGGTGCGCGCGCGGGCTGACGAAGGTGCCCACCTCGTGGAGGATTGCGGCGACCTGCAGGAGCATCGCGTCGTGCTTGCTCATCCGGTGCAGGTCTTGCAGTTCGGAGAAGAGATGCTGGCAGATCTTGGCGACGTGCTCGCCGTGGCGCGGGTCCGATTGATAGCGCAGGGCCAGGATCCGCGCCGAGCGCAGGACTTCCTGGTCCAGGGTGCCGGCGAGGCTGCTGGAGACCAGCAGGTCCTGCAAAATCCCTTGCTCGTAGTCGCTGGCCGGGATGTGAACTTCCTTAAGACCGAAGATCTCGGCAATCGCGAGATTCGTCTCCAGCGCGGGCAACAAGGCCTCGGCTGTCTGGTAGTCGATCTGATAGCGCGTGACCAAGTCGAGGTCGCTCATCTGGGCGGCCTCCATGGTCATCTTCTTGAGCGACTTGAGGGTGTGGGCTCCGGCGCTCTTCGAGAGTTGGCGGGCGATCTGTTGGATCTCGTAGCCGATGACCACCAGCCCTTCGAGTTCGACATCACTGTAGTCGAATTTCATCTGCGCAAGGTTGCCGCTGGTGTGCTCGCGGATGACCCGCAGCATGGCCGCGCCCTCGGCGTGGGAGCCTTCCGTCGCCTCGCGGGTGCGGTGGGTGCCCAGCCGGTAGCTGGTGTAGCGGCTGATGGCGCCGTCTTGGAAGAGGAGAGCACGGGTATTCCCGGGGCCGACATGGACCACCAGGGTGCAGCTCCGCCGCATCGCCGGGGTATCCTTGAGGCGCCGCCGGGTCTTCAGATAGATCAGGCGGGTCATCTCGCCGTCATCGATCGGATTGATCGAGAAGCCGCAGGCGATGCGGATGCGGTTGAGGAAGATATCGTAGTTGGTGGCCTCCACCAGGATGTTAGTGGCCACGGCGCGGGTGATGGCATGGCCATCCGCACCGTATTCGGCCAGCGCGTTCTGATAGTCCTTGAGGATGGTGACGATCCGCTCGGTGGTCTCCGCGCTGATGTGGCCGTGGCGGAAGACATCGCGGGCGAGCGGGGCCGGCTGCTCCAGGAAATCGACCGCCCGGTAAGTGCCATTCCCCGTGGGCTCGGCCACCAGCAGTGAGACGGAGCCGGCACCGACATGGATCGCGGTCGCGAGCGAACCGGAGGCGTCGGCGGGCAATGTGGCGGACATCGGCCAAAGACAGCGCGCCAGCGCCCGGCTTTCAATGACGAATGTGTGACACGCCTGAAAGCCGGGGCCCAGCCGACTCCATGCTTGCCAGCCTGCGGGACCCGGACGAGCATGGGCCGCAAATGAGAATCGGCGAGTCCATCAAGCGATACCGGGTGAAGCCCGGGGACAAGGTGGATCTCTCGGCGATCGATGCCGGGGAGTGCGAGCTCTATAAGGAGGGTGGCAAGCTGGAGTCCCAACAGCTCTTCGACGAGCTGCGGGATGAGCTTCAGGCCCTCCAGAAGGTCCTCTACGCGCAGCAGAAGCATCGCGTGCTGATCGTGCTGCAGGCGATGGATACCGGCGGCAAGGACGGCTGCGTGAAGCATGTCTTCTCCCGTGTGGACCCGCAGGGGGTACGGGTGGCGGCCTTCAAGAAGCCGAGCGAGGTTGAGCTGGCCCACGATTTCCTGTGGCGCGTGCACCGCGAGGTGCCGGGCAATGGTGAGATCGTGATCTTCAACCGCAGCCACTACGAGGACATCATCGCCGTGCGGGTGAAGAAGCTTTTCGGCGAGGAAGTGTGGAAGCGCCGCTATCGCCACGTGATCGAATTCGAGCGGATGCTGGCGGAGGAGGGCACCACCATCATCAAGATGTTCCTGCACATCTCGAAGGATGAGCAGAAGAAGCGCCTCGAGTCGCGGCTCGCGAATCCTGCCAAATACTGGAAGTTCAATCCTGACGACCTGGCCGACCGGGCGCAATGGAATGAGTTCGAGAAGGTCTACGAGGATCTTTTCGAGAAGACCAGCACCGAGCAGGCGCCGTGGTTCGTCATTCCCGCCGACCGCAAGTGGTACCGGAACCTGGTGGTGGCGCGGATCATGGTGGATACCCTGCGCAACCTGCGGATGGATTTCCCGAAGCCGACCTGGGATCCGGCTTCGATCAAAATTGAGTGAGGGCGCGCATGATGGCACGGGCGGAATTTTTGTTAGGTTCGGCCCTCCTGGCCGTGGTGCTGGCCGCGTGCGGTCCTGCGAATCCCGCGGATGTAGCGCGCAAGAAGCTGGCCAAGGCGGAAGCCGAGGCGCGGGACCCTTACCGGGCGCTACAGGCGGACCAGATCAACGCGATCCTCTACCCCGGCAGCAAGCCCGCGAAGATGATGGAGCAGCTCACCCTGCTCGGCGTGGGTCCCGGCAAGGACTTCGCGGACTTCAAGGAGGAGAGCAAGATCGACGACTGGTTCGCCGCCGCCGATACGCCGGAGAATAATAGCGGCCCGGTGCGCTACATTTCACTCACCTGCGGGCTTTCGCCGGTGGTGAATGAAGCTGGCAAGATGATGAAGTTCTACCGCAGCCGGAAGAACATCGACGGCAAACTGCGGGAGGAAATGTTCATCGGGCCCGGCAAGGAGTAGCGCTACTTCGCCTTCGCGGCTTTGCGGGCCTCCGCCACGAAATGGTTACAGGCTTCCCGGCACAGCAGGGGGATTGCCTCGGCGCGGGCGATCTCTCCCACCACGCCATCGAAGCGGCTGGCCTCGCTGTCTTCCAGCGGGGTGTCCGCATCGATCTGCCAGAGGATCTTCTTCACGCAACAATTGCCCGGTCCGCAGACCTCGCGGACGAGGCGCTGCGCGGTTTCATCGTTGATATTGCGGGCGAAGCGATACATCCCGGTCTGGCGGTTGAGCTTGGCGCGGAGGTGCTCGATCTCGATGCGGCCATCGGCTTGGGCGAACCACAAGCCAGCAGCGGCGGGGTAGAATAAATCGAGGGCTTGCCTCAGCTCTTCCGGTGAATCTAACAGCAGCCGCCAGCCGCGGACCAGCGAGAGTTCGCCCTTGGTGAAGCGGTAGTGGCCGTCCGCCGCCCAAGTGGAAATGCTGCGTGCCGCAGCGATGCCTTCGTGACGCTGGAGCGCGGACTCGGGCTGGCCTTCGTCGTCGATGTGGCGGAGTTCGTAGCCCTTGGCACCGGCACGCGGCGAGATCGCGACTTGGCCGATGTGGCGGATGCCGGCGGCGAGGGCTTGGGCGAGGCGTTCAGCGAGTTTCATGAAAGGTGCGTCGCGTCGAAGTCTGCGACCTGGTCGAGGATCACGTCTGCCATGTTGCGTTCGGTGCCAATGGAAGAGGAGTAGTAGAGCGTCTTGCCGCGCAGGTGGTGGGGATTGTGCCGGAAGACCTCGCGCTGGCTGGCCGCCTCGCCGGGCTCGGCCTCGATCCCTAACAGCACGGGGATGTCCTGGTAGCTGTGCAGGCCGTCGGCGATGAAGAAGGGCACCACCACGACATTGGGCGTGGCCGCGATCTTGTCCCACTCGGCGATGAAGGGCTGCTCCTCCATGAAGGCATCGTGCACCTCGGCATAGCCCGCGCCGGAGGCCTTGATCAGATCCACCTGGTCGCGGATCGCCTTGGTGGAGTTCTGGTTCAGGCCGGTGCCGTGGCCGACGATAAAGAGGGTGGTCTCCGCGGGCGAGGCATCGGGAGCGACTTCCTTCGCGCGCTGCAGCAGCAGCCCGGTCATCGAGCGGTGCACGCCGACGGGGAGCGTGTAGTGCCAGGTCTTTCCTCCGCGGCGGGTGGTCGGGCCTTCGAGTTGCAGTTCGCGGGGGATCACCTCTTGGGTGAAGTAGCCCTCGCTGATGAAGTCCGGCACCACGTAAACCTCGTCCGCATCGATCATGTAGGCCGACTCGCGCATCGAGGGCTCCTCCTTCCAGAAGCAGCAGTGGACCTCCCCGAAGAGTCCGCGCTGCCGGATCTCATCGGCATGCTCGAAGTAGGGAGTGGACGAATCCGGATTCTCCGTTGAGCCGTGGCCGACGATCAGCAGCGCGGTGCCGGGCTTGGGCGTGAAGGACATGGCGGAAGGCTGGGCGGCCCGGACAGAAGAGGCAAGAGCCCAAAGACAAGAAACCGGACCCGGAGCGCGGGATCCCTCTTGTCTCTCGCGTCTGGTCTCTGGACTCTTTCCCCGTGCTCCCGCAGCTCCAGCTCTGGCTTGATCCCGTCCCGCGCCCGGGGCCGGAGAACATGGCGGTGGATGAGTGGCTGGCGGAGACCTGCGAGGTCCCGCTGCTGCGCTCCTACCGCTGGGAGTCGGGCTGGGGGAGCTTCGGCTACTTTGTGAAGCTGGCGGATTTGCCGGCGGAGAGCGACCTGCGCTGGGTGCGGCGCTGGACCGGCGGCGGCATCGTCGATCACCGGGCGGACTGGACTTATACGCTTTTCATTCCCCGCGGGTATGAGCTTGCGGAGGCCCGGGGTGCGGAGAGCTACCGGCTGATCCACGGGGCCTTGGCCGCGGTGCTGGGGCATTCGGCGCGGTTGGCTGGGACCAGTGCCCCCGCTGCGGGCGGGGAATGCTTCACCCAGCCGGTGGAGCACGATATTCTGGATGCCAAGGGCGGAAAAATCGCCGGGGCGGGCCAGCGCCGGAGCGTGCGCGGGTTGCTGCACCAAGGATCGGTCCAAGGGAGCGCGGATCTCGCGGGAAATTTGGCCCAAGCGCTCTCCCGCGGTGTCGAAGTCATTGAGTTCACCCCGCCGCCAGCCATTCTTGCGGAAAAGACGGCTGCACGCTACGGAAACGAGGCGTGGAACAACCGCCGTTGAAAATCCTTCCTTTCGTCTTGCCAGCGCCGCTTTGCTCCCAGATGGTCCCGCCCGTCCGGGGCGTAGCTCAGCCTGGTAGAGCGCCTGCTTTGGGAGCAGGATGTCGTCAGTTCGAATCTGGCCGCCCCGACCACTTTTCTCTCAGCGCCTTGCTGGGAGGTGGCCTCAGGCCACAATTGTGGTCCACTCCCGCAAATCCGCCGAGGTCGGCGCGAAGAGGGGCCTCGGCAAACCGCTTTTAGCCGCTCCCTTGCGCCAAGTAAGCGCTTGGCACGCGGCCTGATGGGTTGTCCTCACTGGCGGGAAAAAGGCTGCGAGAGTTTACGCCGGGGATTTGTTCCACGGAGGCTGCTAGATTGGTCCTCAGTGAGGTAGGTGAGCCAACGGTGCTGCCGTTTGTTTCTGCGTTCGAACTACAGGGTGCCGGGCGACGGCGGGAAATGTGCCGGGGTGGGTTATGCGGTGGTTGTCTTGCGCGGGTATATCTGTCGTGAATCTCATGAGAGTTGCCGAAGGATCGCTGACTTCAGGAATTGGCGATTCGGCTGAGGCCCTGCGCTCCTCGGAAGGAGAGGGAGCAGAACCCGCATGGTCCAGTTGGCATGATTGCGGGGAATTTTTTGACTTCTAACATCTTGAGATGGGAGGCCGATGTTGTGCCGTCGGCGATGGTCATCCCAATCGCCCTCCTCAACTTCATGCGGACCGGAGGATGCTTGACTTGACCTGCCGCATTATGAGCTTTTCAAACATGCTCTAATCTTGCCGGTTCTTTCCGGA
Source organism: Haloferula sp. BvORR071 (assembly GCF_000739615.1). Taxonomy (GTDB): domain Bacteria; phylum Verrucomicrobiota; class Verrucomicrobiia; order Verrucomicrobiales; family Akkermansiaceae; genus Haloferula. The sequence goes on along the minus strand of NZ_BATP01000022.1, from coordinate 215,197 downwards.
AGTTCTACCCAAGCTATCATCTATGCCAAATCTCGCCATTAGCGCTGTGGTCGGCCAGCGGAGCTCGCACTCGGCGCGAGTCTCCGGAAAGATTTGGTGTGCTTCCTTGCTGAGGCATCTCTGGGACGGTCAGATCTTGATCGGCAGGAACTTTCCACAACCCTTGTTCCCGGTCGGACGCCCGGGACTGGATGAGGTCGAACTATCACAAGGGCTTCCGTATCTGGATCCGGGAAGCAACGAGCTTTCTGACCTGGCGCGCCAGCACACCCTGGCTCTGGCAGCGGAAGTCGTCGGGGTGGACGGTTGGGTCCTGCTTGCGGATACCCCGGCGGTGGTCTTGCGCAACCTTGACCACCTGTTTGATAGCGACAGGGATGTATTGGTCAGCCGCGTCGCCGGGCATTTCGAGCCGGGATTCCTGGCAGTGAGAGGCTGTTGCCTAAGGGAATTCGTGGTTGAACTCCAAAGCGTCGGAATCGAGGTGGCGCTGCGCGGAGGAAAGTGGACTTGGGCTGAGTTCGAGAGAGGAGAGGTCCTCCATGCCGCGGATCCCGAGTGCAATGTCGAGGATTTCACCAAGGCCGCAGTGCTTCTTTTCAGTGGCCTTGACGAAACTACCCGGCGGCGCGCGGCCTTCGGGTTCCACATGATGTCCGTTTACGACGATGAGGCGGGGCATTTCCTGGACATCCTCGAGTCATGACGCGGTGAATCCGGAGAGGATATGAATTTCGAGACGACCTTCCCGCTTCGCTACTGGCTCAACTCCGGCATCCGGACCGCGGAGCGGCAGGAAGTCGAGTGGAACCTGTTTTCGTCAGGAGTTGAGGCGCGGAGATTTCCCGCGATAGCCCCGCGCTTCATCTCAAGAAGGATCGCCAAGCGCCGGTCCCGCGGATCCGTTGGCTTCGAAGGCTATCAAACAGCCTCCGACTACGCTTGGGCGCTGACACTCAGGCTGGCAATCCGTCGCGCCAAGCATTCCCGCGCGAGCGCGGTTTTACTGATTTCGGACGAAGCCATATTTCATCCGAACTTCCGATCCTTGGTAGCGGCGGTGGATATCCCGGAGGATTGGGGTATTTTCTTCTTCGGCGCCGTCCACGGCAAACAAGCTGTCCCGATTTCACCGGGAGTGGTCCGCTCATCCCAGGTGATCCACTCGGCAGCCTTTGCCATCAGGGAGACCCACTACGACGAGTTTCTGGCGGCGCTCGAAGGTCATCATGGGGATGATCCGCTCGCTATGTCATCTCCGCAGGAGCGGATGACAGCGCTTCAAGAGACGATTCCCTCCTATGCCTGTTTTCCAAACTTGGCGTGGATCGGAGTCGGCGACGAAAAGAAGGTCGAGGAGGATGATATCTTGTATCTGAAAGGTGGTAGCCAGAAGAGTCATCCGCTTCTGGTCGAGGAGACCTTCGCAGGCATCATGGGAGCCCAGGCGGCAGAGCCGGGCCGGATCTCACCCAAGCTCGGACTTTTGTTTTTAACCCGGGGAGACGTGAATCACCCTGAGATTTGGCGGGAGTTCATTGGCCAGAGCCCCGAGGTCCGCGTCTTCAGTCATCCAAAGGATCCCGGTGCGATCCAAGGCGGCTTCCTCGAGAACACTGCTATCACTGACATTCACGAGACCGCTTGGGGCAGCATCTCCTTGGTGCAGGCCGCTCTCTCGCTGCTCTTGGAGGCCTTGAAGGACCCGCAGCTCACTCACTTCGTGCTGCTCTCGGAATCCTGCGTTCCCGCCATTCCTCTGCCGGAAATGCTGCGGCAGCTCCGCTTGGATCCCAAGTCGAGATTCCATTGGAATACTTTGGAAAATGCCCGGGACCTTCAGCTTGAGAGGGCGGCCCAGCTTCCGGTTGTCCCTTCGGGCTGCTGGAGATTCCAATCTCAGTGGTGGCTCCTCGACCGCATGGCCGCAGAGTGGGTAACCAGTGTGGACTACACGTCCGATTTTGCTGCCATGCAGCATCCCGAGGAAGCCTATTTCTCCACCGTGCTAAGCCTGCTTGGATACCCGCTGGAGGACCGGGCCATCAACAAAGCCATCACTTGGACCAAGTGGAAAAAGGGGCATGGCTCGCCGGAGGGCTTTTCGGACGTGGGCGCGGAAACCATCACTCGAATCGTCAGCTCATCTGCGTGGTTTGCGCGGAAGTTTTTGACCAACTCGAACATTGGCAGCTGGGGACTTCACCGTTCATAACAAAGTCTCAGACCGCCGCATGCCACCCTTCCAAGGAGCAGACGCCCGGATAATGCAATATGAAGCGATACCAGTTTGTCTTTGAGGTCGAATCAGCTGACAAGGTACATATCCTAGAGCGTGATATTTGTGATCAGCGGGGTGAGATCTGTGCCGAAATTCTCTGCGATCTTGTGGCCAACTGGCCGGAATTGTTCGAGCAAAGGATAGGGGCTGTGTCTTTCGGTGATGCACCCCCCTCCCGCTCCTGGGCCAGTAGATTTGAGTTGTCTTTCTGCACCACGAAGATGGTAGGGGTCCCGGCACCTTGCTTGCCTTTCCCCTGTCCCTTCGCTCTTCGATGGCCCGACATTGGCATCGATAGCTCCGAGTCCTTGATGGAGGAGTTGATTGCGGCTGAGGCACCCTACAAGGACGAAAGGATTTTTTGGATCGGTGCAGATACCCACTCCTCCCGGCGGGCCCTGCGGGATCTGGGACAAGAGCACCCGACAATTTTTGACGTCGAATTGATGGAGTGGGCGCGCGATTCGGGGAATACCGTCCGCTCGAAGACGCGCCAAGTATCCATACCTGAACATCGCGACTACAAGTACCTCATCGACTGTCAAGGGTATGGGTATTCAGGGCGCCTCAAGTGGCTTCTTGCGAGCGGGCGTCCGGTTTTCGTGGTGGATCGGAACGAGGTCGAACACTGGCACGACGAGATGAAGCCATGGGTTCACTACATTCCGGTGGAGCAGGATCTCTCCGACCTTCTGGACAACTACAAGCGGGTCGAGGAGAGCCCCTCATTGTATGAGGAGATCTGGCAGAATGCCCGGGAATTTGCTGCATCCCGCTTGCGACTCGAGGAGCAATTCCAGCGGGTTGCGGAAGCGGTGGCTCAATTGGCTCCGCCGCGACCGGGTGCCGGCGTTCTTCCCAAATTGCCCAAAAAGCGGGCAGCGATGGTCGTCGCCCGCTACGAGGAAGATATCTCCTGGATCGATGCGGTTCCCGACTTCTACCAGGTTTTTGTCGTCAATAAGGGGAAGCCGCTGGATGCATCCATCTTCCAACGGCAAAGCCCGCATATCGTCGAGTGGCCGAACATCGGAAGGGAATCGGACACCTATCTCAATTTCATGGAGAAGAGGTGGCACCAGGGCTACGAGTGGATGGTTTTCGCTCAAGGCGATCCATTTCCCCATAGCCCCGCCTTTATCCAACTGCTTGATCGGATCGACCGGTGGGCTGACTTCCAACCGCTGAGCTGCCGCTGGTTTCACCTTCCTCCGGATACCTTACTGGAGCACGACAAGGAGCACTGGATCGATGGCTTGGCAATCCGGAAGGAGCTCATCTCGCTCCACACGATGAACATGATCCGGTACCACGATCCTGGTTCCCTCGGGATCATGAACGGCTACATGACAGTTCATGGTCTGCTTCCGGGGACCAACATTGCCGCCCACTTTTTCCAATCCATCGGCATGGCTGATCGGGCACGTGAGGCTGCGTTTGCGGATCTCGGCAGTTACTCCTTCGGGGCCATCTTTGCAGTGAAGTCCTCCTTGATCGACAGTCTCTCGCCGGAGGTCATCACGAATACGCGGAGATTTGCTCAAACCCACCCTGCCCACGGCTACATCATTGAGCGGATGTGGCTGCATCTTTTTGGCGAGCCGTTCATTCCTACCAAGCCCCCGCAGGCCGCCGCTGCCGCGGATCTGATCCTGAGCGAGCGTATGAAGCTCGATCCGGTATGGTCTAGTCCTGCCGATATTGTGGGCGATCTCCAGTCATCGTCGCATGCCGACTCTTTCCTGTTGTTTGGCTTGGGTGAAGGATCACTCTTTGATCGCGTGAAGTGCTCCCGGAAGGTGTCTGTCGATCCGGTGGACACGCTGTCTTCCGAACTGGCGGCATCCTATGAGGGCGAATCCGAGTCGCTCCGGCGTAAGCCTACCTACCGGATGAGCGCCGGAGACTTCTTCGCGCAGAACGATGACGGTTTCGATATCATCGTCGCCCGTCATCCCAAAGATGGAGATGAGTTGCGAAGCATCCTGTACGGAGGACTCAAGGCCTTGAACCGGGGTGGAACCTTGGTGTGTGGCGAGATCAGGGCGGAGAAGCCTGGGCTGGAATCGGAACTGACGGGCGAGGCGGAGATCGACAGCCGCTGGAAGGAATGGATCAAATTCCGGGCTGCCCATCCCGAGCTCCGCATGTTCGTCATCGATACGGCGGGAGGAATCGGAGTGATTCTCCGCAACGCGCCAGCCGGGCCCGTTCTTCCCCCGCTTCCAGACACAGAATTGACTTGGGCAAATTACATCCGACACCGGAAGGAGTGGTTGGACCTGCTATCGCCGCTAGCGGCGAAACGATTGTACGTTTCGATCCTCGGGGATGCAGCGGAACAAGATTTCCAAGAGAGCGCGCTCCCCAATCCTGATCCTGTGGAGAAAGGGAGAGTCGCTAGCCTGACAAGCGGAGTCTGATCCGGAGCTACGGTAAACAGGCAGCCGGTCAGGCCCGAGGAAGCCCGCGGCGTCCGGCGGCATGGGACAATGTCGTCACAAGTCACTTGTGCTCCAGTCAATGCCCTTGGCGGTCCCGTCCATGGGCCATGCTGGACGGTGGAGTCAGGCTGGCTCCAAGCTCCGGGCATGACGTCCGGCGGACCATCGCTGAAATCCATCTTGCGCGAACCCTTGCTCCACTTTGCCGTGGTGGCGGCGGCGTTGGTGGCTGCGCACCAGCTTTATTTGAGGCACTCGCGACCGGAGGTGAAGCTGACCACGGAGTGGCTCGACTCGATGGCGCGCGACTTTGAGCTGAAGAGTGGCCGGGTGCCGACCCTGGAGGAGCGGGTGAAAATCGCCCATGCCTATGTCGCGGAGGAGATCCTCACCCGCGAGGCGCTCAAGGCCGGGCACACCGATGACCCGCGGGTACGCGGGATGCTGGCGACCTCGCTGCGCGAGACCTTGGAGCCCGTGATCGCGGATCCCTCCGATGCGGAGTTGCAAGGCTATCGCGAGCGGAATCCGGAGTCCTTCCGCTATCCGGCGGGCGTGAGCTTTGAGCATGTGTCCTTTGGGAAGGCGGAGGAGATTCCGCCGGGATTTCTAGATGCCCTACGGGAGGGCAACCCGCCGGCCTACGTTTCAAGCGCGATGCGCATGCCGAACCCGATGCCGATGACCTGGCTGCCGCAGATCGAGAAGACCTTCGGCGTGGACTTCGCGGCCGGGCTGCTTACGGCGAAGACGGGTGAGTGGACCGGACCGCTGAACTCCTCGCGTGGGCTGCATTTCATCAAGCTGATCCGCCGCGACGAGCCGCGCGAGATGTCGCTTGAGGAAGTCCGTCCGGCACTGGTGGCGAAGTGGCAGGAGGAGCGCCGCAAGGCGGTGGTCTCGGAGAAGGTCGCGGGGATGCGGGGCGGCTATCGTATTGAACTTCCAGCCGATATCCCGCCGCCATGAGAGGTTACCTGCTCTTGTTAGGTTGCTGGCTGCTTTTGCTGCTCCAGCCCGCGCTGGCGCACGATACCAGCGTGCTGGTGCTGCGCTTCCAGGAGCTCGGTGATGATCGCTATCAACTCGACTACGTCGCGCCGCCCGGCAGCCCGCAAAGCGTCGCGCCGCCGATCCTGCCCCCGCATGGCACCTGGGAGCAGGAGCCGGGACTGCCTACCGGTCCGGTGCGGCTGTATTTCGCCACCGATGGCAAGCCGCTCTCGTCCCAAGACCGCATCGTGCTGCCGTGGCAACGCAATGGCGTGCTGGTGCAGGCATTCTGGCGCAGCGGCGAGACCGCGCGGCACTTCTTCCGGCCCGGCGACGAAGGCATTGTGGTCGAGATCGGCAAGTTGCGCGCGGGGGCAGGGGATACGGCGGAGGCGGCGAAACGCTACACGGTGCTCGGCGTGGAGCACATGCTCACGGGATGGGATCACCTGCTCTTTGTCGCGGGGCTTCTCATGCTGGTCAGTGGCTGGCGCCAGGTCGTAGCGACGATCACGGCCTTCACCTTGGCCCATAGCCTCACTCTGGGGCTATCCGTGACCGGGCTGGTGAAAGTGGATGTCGCTGTGGTCGAGATATTGATTGCCCTGAGTATCGTCGTTCTCGCCGTGGAGATTCTCCATGTGAAGCAAGGCCGACCAGGGCTCACCTCGCGCAAGCCCTGGCTGGTGTCCTTCTTCATCGGGCTGATCCACGGCCTCGGCTTCGCCGGAGTGCTCGCGGATCTGGGGCTGCCACGAGCGGAGATCCCGGTGGCACTGATGTTCTTCAATGTCGGAGTTGAGCTCGGGCAGTTGGCGATGATCGGGGTGTGGTTTGGGATCGCGAAGGCCCTGTTCGCTTTGTCGTGGCAGCTTCCCCGGCGCTACGCGTGGGCCCCGGCCTATGCACTCGGGATCGTCGCGACGTTCTGGTGCTTCGAGCGGACGCTGGGGATGTTCGCGTGATTCGCGTCAGCGCTTGGCCGGAGCTTCCAGCAGCGCCACCATCTTAGCATCCTTCCGCTCCCGCGCCCGGTCTAGCACTGTCTTGTCCACCGAGTCCTTGGTCGTCGGATCGGCGCCACGCTCAAGTAGCCAGCTTACCATCTCGTATCGGGAGGAGAGGACTGCACGGAAGAGCGGCGTGTGATAGGGCGCGCACTTCGATTGGAAGCTGATCTTGGCGCCATGAGCCACCAGCAGCTTGGCGGCTTCCAGCTTGCCCGCCTCGCAGGCGACCATCAAGGGCGTGGAGTTCTCGACATTGGTCAGGTCCACGGGCGAACCCGCGCGGATCAGGGTCCCGATCTTCACCTCATTCCCTTCCTTGGCCGCTGCCCTTACCGACAGACAGGGAGCTAAGCGCCAGGCTCGCGGCCAAGATGATCAGCGGGGTCCTTCTCACGGGACCAAACTAGCAAAGGAAGAGAAGTATGGGGTAAACCTTCTGTAAAATCGCCGCCTCACTCGTTGGGATGCAGCCCGCGCACGCAGCGGAAGCCCAGCATGCCGTAGTCGTCATTGCCCGTCGGCGGATAGGCCAGGCGCTGGTGGTTGCTGGACTGGTCCACATAGTTCCACCAGGAGCCGCCGCGCAGCACACGGAACTCGCCGCTGTCTGGGCCATGCGGATCGACCTGTGCTTCCGCGCTGTAATCACCCATGCGGTCCCAAGTCCACTCCCAGGCGTTGCCGGTCATGTCGTAGAGGCCATAGCCATTCGCGGAATCCGGTGCACCGCCCGGCTGGGTGCCGTCGAAGAAGCCGACCCGTTGGGTGTAGGGGTAGTCCTCGGATGGCGCGCGGCCGATGAAGAGTTCGTAGTTCCAGTGGTTCGCGCGCAGCTCAGCGCTACCTCCGCCCCAAGGATAGGGCTGGCCCTCGATGCCACCACGGGAGGCACCCTCCCACTCGGCCTCGGTTGGCAGGCGGTAGCCATTGCCGGACCAGTTCACCTGCGCGGCGGTCAGGTCGAGCTGACCGCTGCGATAGATGACGAGGCCCGCGAGATCCGCGCGATAGACCGGGATGCGGCCCTCCATCTCGGAGCGGGCATTGCACCACTTGACCGCATCATACCACGAAACCGCAACCGCCGGATGATCGAGCGGCACGCTGTAGGGCAGGGTGACCGGCAAGTCATAACCGTGGGCATTTCCCCAGGTGGCCACCGCTTCCCAGTCGCCACGGGTCACCTCGAAACGATCCATCTCGAAGCCCGCCACCAGCGTGGCATGTGCAGGTTTGCTGGTCTGCACGCCGCCATTGTCGCCTTGTGTGCTCCAGCCGGCGGGGATGCGCCGCATGTCGCGCAGCACACTGCCGCGTGCCGCCTGGTGGCTCAGCGCCAGCGGATCGCCATCGAGCGGAGTGCCTTCTGGCAGCAGTGCTTCGATCCGATACAGGCGGCGGGATCCGCTGGCGGGAACTTGCGCGCTCATCGACGGACGCTGGCCGGGAAGCGGCCCCAGCAGATCGACGAAGGGCGTGGTGAGGTCCGGACTACTGCGCACCACGTAGTTGCGGCCGGTCTCCGACTGCCAGGAGAGCTGGAAGAAAGGACCAGGCAGCAACTTGGATTGCTCGATGTAGAAGCGCCGTGCCGGATCGCGGTCGTCCATGCCCGCCACGAACTCATCACGCGCGATCTGGCCGTCGCCGTCCGCATCGCGGAAGTCCGCCGCGGCGTAGTCGCCGCCGCTCACCAAGCCATGTGCATCCAACCACCAGTAGGGGGTGCCAGCGGCGGTCACCTGCGGTGAAAGATCCGCGGTCACCGTGCGCGGCTGATCCATCGTCAGAACGATCTGGGGCGAGGTCGCATCGGCAGGCACATCGCCACGCCAGCGGGCGAAGAGGAACTTGCCAGCAGGCCGCGCCTCCAGTGTCACCTGCGAGCCCAGAGGCTTCCAGCCCGCGGCGTCCATCGGCAGGATTACGCCTTCAAGCCCTGATCCGAGCGTGAGGCGGACCTCCGGACTCCAGCTCCAGGTCAGCATCGCATCGCTGTTCAAGACCAGCGAGCCGGATGAGCCCGTGCCGCTCTGCCCGCCACTCACCGTCCAGCCCGCAGGCGATTGGCGTGTAGTGCCGGTAACGTTCGGCAGAGCCGAGAAGTGGACCACGCTGCCATGCGGCAGCACCAGCGAACCGGCCGCAGGCGTCACAGTGCTCTGTGTGGAGACGATGGTCAGCGTGTGCATTCCGACCGAGAAGTTGGCCGTGATCGGCCCGGTAGGACGATTCACCGCAGGAATCGTGAAGCTGTTGCCATTGGCAGTGCCCGTGGTGGTGTCGCCGGTCCAGGAAACCAAAGCCGCGCCGCTATCAGGAGTGCCGCCGAGCACCAGCGGCTGCCCTGCATCCACCCACTTATCCGTAGGTGTCACTGCTCCCGGGCCACTCGAGTTTGCCGTAACGCGATGCTGCGTTTTCCACAGCCAGGTCACCGTCAGGTTGCCGCTGATGGTGGTGCTGAATTCGCTGGCTGTGCCGCTGGCAGTGCTTGCCCCAGCCAGTTGGTAGCCGTTGCAGAGATAGCGGGTATCGCCATCCGTGAAGGTCGAGGCACTGAAGCTTACGCTGCTGCCCTGCTCATAGGCATAGGATGCTGGCGCCGGGCTGGTGGAGGAATGCGCGGAGACCACCTGCACCGCGAAGGTCGGCGTTCCTGAATCGAATACCGCCGTCACCGGGCCGCGCGGACGATCCACCGGCACTGTGATACGGCTGCCTTCGATCGTGCAGCCAGCGATATCACCGCTCCATTGCAGGAAGGAAGATCCGGCATCGGCCTGAGCCTGGATCGAGACATTTGCGCCCGCCGCCTGCCAGCCATCGCCGATGCTGACGATGCCGTTTCCGGTGGTGGCGGTATCGAGCCAGTAGTCGGTGGCCCAGGTCCATGTCAGCGTGGCATCGCCATTCTGTACGGTGGTCGCCGTACTGCCGCTGCCGGAGGAATTCTGCTTGCCGCTCAAGGTCCAGCCCGAGGGGCGATGGCGGGTGAGTCCGCTGACTTGGTTGCTTGCGCTGACCACGATCGGCGAGCCATCGGAAACCTGGTGCGTGCCCACTGCCGGAATCACCGAAGGGTGGGCGGAAGCCACCGTCAGGGTGCTGTTGAAGCGGCCGTCGAAATCGAGATCCAGCACGAACTCGCCGCCATTCGGGTCGTGCAGGTCGAGCATGCCCTGGCGGTCCGCCGCGAGGTTCGGATCGACATAGCGGCCGAGGGTGGGGGAGTAGGTGCTGTTGTAGATCTTGTTCTCGCCCGGCCGGAAATCCATGATGCGGAGGAAGCCATTGCCGCCATTCGGCAGCGACTGGTAGTCGCACAGGACCTCGTGCACGGTGTTTCCCGCTGCGTTGATCTTCTCCAGATTGTAGATCGCGAACATGTGCCCGCAGATCACCATGTAGACTTGGTTGAAGGGCTTCACCAGCGCATTGAAGACCTCCTCCGGCTTGTTGCGATCCGGGCCGATGCTGACATTCGGCTGGGCGGTGTAGCCGCGCTCGCCGGTGCCGGTGCCGAAGACACCGGTGCCGCCGGTCTCCGCGAGGTAGTTGTGGGTGGTGATCATCGTCAGCACCTGCGGGTGCGCGCTTAGCACGGAAGAGGCCCAGGCCATGTCTTCGTCCGGGCAATCGTGGTCGAGGTGCATGAACATGAAATCGCGGCCATTCACCGGCACGATCTGATAGGAGCTGTAACCGCGCGGCGAGGAGCCGCGGTACCAGTCATACACCTGGTTCGTCGCCGGATTGATCCAGCGTCCGACCGAGGAGGCGTGCGTCGGATTCGGCCCGAAGCGTTCGAGGTAATGGTTCGAGCCGCTGGCCAGGTCGTGGTTGCCCGGGCAGGTGCCGTAGGCGAGCTGGGCGTTGAGCAAGTTCATTGCATCCGTCGCGCGGGTCCACTGCGAGGTGTTGGTTGGCGAGTTCACGATGTCGCCGAGGTGGGTGAGGAACTTGATGTTGAGCGTCTCCTTGTTGTCGAGCACCCACTGGGTCTGGCGCGTGAAGGTGTCCGTCGGTGATGTCAGGCTGGTGTAATTCTGTGTATCCGGCAGCGCGACCACGGTGAAGTTCTCGTCTGCCGAGAAGTTCGCGGTAATGGTCGCATAGGGCCGGGTCATCGGCAGCACGATGTTCTTGCCGCCGGTGATCGCGCCGCTGGTATCACCGGTCCATCCCGCGAAGTGATAGCCCGGCGCGGGTGTCGCGGTGATCTGCAGCGGCTTGCCGCCCTCCTGCCAACCCGACGCCACGCTCACCGTGCCATTGCCGCTCGTTGCCGTGACCACGCGATGCTCGGTGCGCCACAGCCAGGTGAGCGTCGAGTTGCGGGTCAGGCTCATCGTGAAACTGCTGCCGGTGCCGGAACCCGGATCATTGCCGATCATGGTCCAGCCCACGCAAAGGTGGCGGGTATTCGCGCCGATCTCATCCGTGGCTGAGGGGTGCAGCTCCGTTCCTCCCGGATATGAATGATTGCCCGAGGCCGGTGTCGCGCTGCCATGTGCGGAGATCACGGTAAGCACCGGATCCGCCCCGGGATCGACTACGGTGACCTGCACCACGATGCTGTCGCTCGACTGCCCATCGCTGACGGCCACCACGAAGGAGTCCGCCCCAGTGTAACCCGCGGCAGGCGTATAGCCCACTTGGCAAGTGCCGTTGATGCTTCCAATAATCCCGGCGCTGCCATGCTGCGGTGCCGTGGCAATGCTCCAGCTCAGCGCATTTCCATTCGGATCGGCGGCGGTGAAGGTCGCAGTCTGCTCGCTGCCATTGAGCGTCGCGTTCAGCAGGTAGCTGTCTCCTTCCGAGATCACCGGCGCGCTGTTCTGGACCTGCAACGCGACCGACACATCGGCAAAGGCCTTCCCGTCCGAGGCCCTCACCACAAAGTTATCCGCGCCCGTGTGGTTGTTGGCAGAAGCATAGGTCACCGTACAGACGCTGTTGCTCGCCACGGAGATCACCGCATTGCCATGGGCTGGCAGAGTTTGGATCGTCCATGTGATGGCGTTGTTATCCGCGTCACTCACATGGAAGGTGATCGGCGTCGGCACCGCCATGCCGGCATTCACGGACACCGGGCTCGTCTCCGCGATCACCGGCGGGTGATTCGGCTGCGGTGGTGAGACATCCGCGATGAAGGCACCCGCACCACCTAGCGCGGCGGCTTGCGTCGCATTCAGCGCGGTATTCCAGAGCGCCAGGTTCGACACCCGGATCGGCCCGTCCTCTCCATCCTCGTCAGCAAAGGCCAGCAGCAGCGGCGCGAGCGCGTGCCGGTCATCAAGCGCACCCGCATTGCCATCATACCAAAGCTGGCCATTCACATAGATCCGGCGGTCGGTGCCATTGTCCACGCTGACGACCACCCGATACCAGGTATCGGGCGCAGTGGTATTGGTGGAGTAGCCTCCCATGGCGGCGATACCGACGCGGTTCGAGGTATCGATGAAGAGTTCACCATCAGTGGTGTTATTGCCATCGGCCTGATAGAGGCACTTCCAGCCCGCAGCGGGATAGCTGATGTCGAAGAGCAGACTGTATTCATTTACCTTCGTCCCGCCACCGGTGCCTGCGGCAATCCCGTGGTTCGCGATGTAGTAGCTGCCGGATGCCACCAGCATTGCGCCATCCCCGGGAGCGAGGCCTGTTGCTTCGCTGAAGCCACTGCCACTGGTAGTCAGATCGCTGCCTATCGTTGCTAGCGTATGATCGAAGGCATGATCGAATTGCCACCAGCCGACCGGATTGGGGTAGGGAGGAGTCGCCGGATCACGTACGAAAACATTCACCACGCTCTGCGTCGAGCCACTGCCATCTCCCGCCTGCACCGTGTAGCTATCCGTGCCGCTGTATCCAGCCTGCGGCGTATAGCGCACCGTGCACTGCGTGGTGCTGCTGGAGACAATCGTGGTACTGCCATGCGCTGGCGCGGTGGCGACGCTCCAGCTGATCGTATCGCCATTCGGATCGATGGCGTTGAAGGCCAGATCAACCCCGGGACCATTCTTCGTCGCATCCAGGGTCCGCGGACTGCCCTCCGTGATGGACGGCGGCTGATTGGCGATCGGTGCGCCGGCGGCACCCAGGGCCGTGACTTCGCCCGCTGTGAGCACCCCACCGTAGATTGCGAGCGCAGCTACATTCAGCGAGCCGTTCTCGCCATCATTGTCCGCGAAGAAATGAATTACGCTATCCAGCGCGAAACGACCGGTCGTTCCCGCATTCGTCGTGCCGGTGTGGCTATAGACCAGCGCACCATTCAGGTAAGTCTTCACCTTCGGCGCGGCCGCCCCGCCTGCTTGAGTCAGATCCACGGTGATCACCAGGCGGGTCCACAGCGTCTCTGGAATCGCCGTGCCCGAGTAGCCGATGTCCGCGATTCCAAGCGTGTCGTTCGAGTTGCGGATGAAGTATTCCGCGTCGTTCGCCGCTGGAGTGGCGGAGGTCTGATAGATGCTGCGCCATGAAGAGCGCGAAGCCACGGGAGAGAAAATATCCGCGAGGATCGAATACTGGCTGACCGCTGTCGGAGTGATACCGTGCGTCGCAGTCAAGGCATTCGCGGCGCCGCTGACCGTGGTGATCACACCGCTCAGTGAGGTCCCGCCGGCATCGGCCAGAGTGGAAGAGTAGGCAGGAGGCGTGCCCGCGATGGTCAGGTTGTTCCCGACGGTGGCCTTGCCGGGTAGCGTCGGGTCATCGAAGAGCCATAGCCCGCGGAGCTGCGCGGCTTCCAGTGGCAGGGCGGTGAGGAGGAAAGCGGCGGCCAAGCGGCTCCAGGGTTTCGCGGAGGAGTGCATGAAGGAGCATTTTCATAGTCCTCCGCGGGTCTTTGGTGCCATTGCGGCAGACCCAATTCCATTGGCTGCTTGCCAAATCCCGGGTCAAGATTTCGCCTCATTGCGGATCTTGCCCGGGGTCTTGCCGGTCATCCGCTTGATGAAACGACATACATCGTCTGGACCGGAAAAACCACATTCCTCAGCGATCGATTCGAGCGTGAAGTTGGTCCGATGGAGATAGTCGCAGACGCGCAGGCAGCGCAGGCGCTCGATTTCTTCCTTCGGGCTGTGGCCCAGGGCGGCATGGAACTTCTGGCGCAGGAGTTCGCGCGAAACCCCGGCGCGCCGCGCCAGTGAATCGACGCTGATGCCCTTCTGCATGATGTTCTCCCGCAGGTGGTCCAGCGCCTTGGTGACCACGGGATCGGAGAGGATCACGCGGCCCGTCGATTCACGCCGCGCGACACCCGCGGGCGGCACCAGCACCCGGCGCTGGGGCGGGATCTTCTCGCCGCTCATCATGTGGTGCAGCAGCTCGGCTGCCGCGCGCCCGATCCGGCGGCCCGGATAGGAGATACTGCTCATCGCCGGGTTGGTGGTGTGGCAGAAGACCACGTCATCCGAGACGCCAAGCACCGGCATCTCTTCGGGACAGCGGATACCCAAGGTCTTCAGCAGGCGCATGACCCACACCGCCATGATGTCGTCCTTACAGAAGATTCCGCAGGGCTTTGGCAGCGAGCCCAGGGGCACGGAGATGCTGCGCTCGATCCGCTGCGGCCGCACTGCCAGCGGATAGCTCGATACCGGCACATCGATGCGGTGGAAGCGCCCGTTGATTTCGGCGACCGCCTCTTGGAATGCTTCCAGCCGCTCCTGCGAGTAGCGCCGCGTCGACTCATGCACGTAGGCAAAGTCGCGCAGGCCAAGCGACGCGAGATGCTCCGCCGCCATCCGCCCGACGCGCACATTGTCCACTGTGACCCGAGGAAATTCCGGTGCCTCGCCGGGAAACTCCGCGCTCAGATTCACCACCGCGATGCCACGCGCCTTCCATGCCTTCGCTTCCGCGGCGGTATGGCGGAAGACCAGCAAGCCATCGCCTTCCCAGTGCTCGTCGATCGGTGCGGCGGGCAAGTCGCCACCGCTCGGCTGGTCGAAATGCATCTCCACGAAGGAGCCGTGGCTGCGCTGGAAATCGATCAAGCCTTCGAAGACCCGGAACACAAAGCCGGTTGCCCACTCCGGCAGGCGCACGCCCACGCGGAAGTGCCTCTGCAAGGGTGCATCGGAACTGGTGGTGGATTTCTTCGCGGCGGGCATCTCACGGATTCGTAGCAGGCTTCTCGCGAAAATGCCAAAGAGATTTGCCGGGCGGCCATTGTGATTTCGGGCGGGTGCAGGCAGGCATGGATACCGGCACCCAGCCGACCTCGACCTCGACTGATGAAAATCCCCGTAGTCTCCCTGCTCCTTCTCGCCCTGCCCGCCCACGCTGCCACCTTGGCGGGCCTCTGGGAATTCAATGACAGCGGCAATCTCAACCAAGCCACCCAAGGCAGCGCGCTGAGTTTCACCGGCACCGTCGCCGCGACCACCGGCGTCAGCGGCAGCGATGGTGCGGCGGACTTCGCCAAGGGAGCGTGGGCGGCGGTGACGAATCCAATCAGCGCCAATGGCGCGACCGGCACGCCGACGCGGACCAATCAATTCACCATCGTGCTCGACTTCATGGTTCCGAGCTTCACCGATGGCGGAGCCGACAACGGCACCTTCACCGGGCTCTTCGATTTCGACAATGGTGGCAGCGATGCCGACTTCTTCATTCGCAAGCAGACCGGTGCCACCGAACTCGGCGTGACGACCCAGTGGCCCTATGTCGGCGCCGGCCCCACCAGCAATGGCAGCGACACCAGCGGCACGGTGCTGGCGAATACCTGGTATCGGCTTGTCCTTGCCTCGGATACCGGTGTCGGCCGCTCGGTGTATCTGAATGGCAGCCTGATCGGAACCTTCACCGCCGGCACCCAGGAGGCCACGCGCCAATCGCTCTCCACCAGCAATCCGCTGCGCCTGCTCTGGGACAACGATGGCGAGACCTCGCGCGTGCTGGTCTCGAATCTCGCGCTCTTTGATGGCCGCTTGAGCGCCACCGACGTCACTGCACTCGGCAGTGCGGGCTCTCCCGTTCCTGAGCCTTCCTCCTTGCTGTTAGGCGCACTTGCCACTTTGGCCGGCCTGCGTCGCCGCCGCTGATCACTCCGCATCTCACCTCCTTGACCCATGAAGACCTCGTCGCCTCTCTCGCTTCTTCCCTTCCTCCTGCTACCGCTTTCCTCTGCCAGCGCCGCCTTGGTCGGTGATTGGCAGTTCGATGATCCCGCTGACCTTGGCAAGGCCGCGGTCGGCAGCGCGCTCACTTTCACCGGTGCTGTCTCCTCCGCCACGGGTGCTGGCTCTGGCGGCGCGGCGGACTTTGCGAAAGGCGCATGGGCCGCGGTCACGAGCCCGATCCCGGCGAATGGATCGAGCGGATTCCCCACCCGTACGAATCAATACACCATCGTCGTCGACTTCATGGTGCCGGACTTCACTGATGCCGCGGCGGACAATGGCACCTTCACCGGGCTCTTCGATTTCGATAACGGTGGCTCGGATGCCGACTTCTTCATCCGCAAGCAGGCGAACGCCACCGAGCTGGGCGTCAGCACGCAGTGGCCCTACATCGGCGCCGGTCCCACCGCCAATGGCGGCGGCACCAGCGGCACGGTGCGGGCCAATACCTGGTATCGCCTGGTCCTCGCGGTGGACAATGGCGTCGGCCGCTCGATCTATCTGAATGGCACCCTGATCGGCAGCTATGGCACCGGCACCCTGGATGCCACTCGCCAGTCGCTCTCGACCACCACGCCCTGGCGCTTGCTCTGGGACAACGATGGTGAGACTTCCCGGGTGGTCGTTTCCGAGTTGGCGCTGATGGACACGCGCCTCAGTGCCGCCGAAGTGACCCTGCTCGGCACCGCCGGCTCGCCGGTAAATCCGCCGCGCGCTGCTCCCATTACTTGGAAGGGTGGTGCCAGCGGCGAGTGGAGCAATGCGGTGATCAGCGCGCCGAAAAATTGGGTGCTCGATAGCGATGGTCTTACCACTACTGATTTCCAGAAGTTCGACAAGGTCACCTTTGATGACAACGCGGCCGGCGCTACTCCCGCGATCAGCTTGAGCAATGGCGACGTCGAGCCCGGAGACATCTTGTTCAACAACGATATCAAGAACTTCACCCTTGGTGGCAGCGGTGCCATCACCGGGAGCTCTGGTCTGGTCAAGGTGGGTGCCGGTTCGCTGACGATCAGCAATGCGAACACCTTCACGGGTGCGACCCAGATCTCATCCGGGATCCTGAACCTGCAGCATGCACAGGCGCTGCAGGGGAGTGTGGTTATCACCAATTATGGTTCCTCGGAGATCAAATTCGGCAGTCTCACGGCGGCTACCTTGGGCGGCCTGGGTGGTGATGCGGACCTCGCCCTGAAGAATGCTTCCTCGCAGCCGCTCGCGCTCACGGTCGGCAGCAGTGCGAGTGCGACCTTCGGCGGTCTGCTCTCCGGCAGCGGTTCCTTGACCAAGATCGGCAGTGGCCGTCAGACGCTGAACTACGACAACACCTACAGCGGCGGCACTACGGTGGCGGCGGGGACCTTGGTCGCCGGTAGCCCCACGGCCTTCGGCACCGCGCCGGTGGTCTCGACCGGTGGCAGCATCGAGTTCGCCATCGCCTCGGGCAGTGAATCGACGGTAGCGACCAACATCACGCTGCCCGGCGGCACCGGCGTGCTCAGCCTCTTCGGCTCCTTCGGCTTCAATCGTGGCGCTCCGGGACCCGGCACCGCCACCCGCCTGACGGGCAAGATCAGTGGTGGCTCGGCCGACCGGGTCTTCCGCATGAGCGACACGCTGATCACCGGCGAGCACGATAATACCACCATCCTCGACAACCCCTCCAATGACTTTCTCGGCCAGATCGAGGCATGGCGCGGCACCATCGCCTTCACCAGCGATGCCGCCCTTGGCGATCCCTCGAACGACATCCTGCTCTCCACGGAGAACCTGCTCGGCTCGCTGCGCTTCGATGCCGACAACATCACGCTCAATGCCGGTCGTACGATCGTGCTCTACTCGAACCAGGCTCCGATGCCGATCAATACCCAGGCCTTCACCGGCACCGTCGCCGGCGACTTCAGCGGGGTGGGGAATCTGGTCAAGCAAGGCAGCGGCACCTTGATCCTCACCGGCACGAACAATGCCACCGGTATCACGACGGTGTCCGAAGGGACGCTTCGCGTGAATGGGAGCTTCGCCACGGGTGGCGGCACGGTCACGGTCAATGCGACGGGCACCTTGGGAGGCACTGGTAGCATCGCCCGCGCGGTGGCGGTTGCGGGTAAGATCGCGCCAGGCGCTTCGGCGGGAACTCTCACCACTGGGAGCACGGCGATCACCGGTACCTATGCGGTGGAGGTGGATGGCGCGAGCGCCGACCAACTGGTCGTAAACGGTGATCTCGATATCACGGGCGCGACCCTGGACGTCTCGCTGCTCGGCGGTGGCTTCACCCAGCAGTCGTATGTGATCGCTACCTACACTGGCACGCTCACCGGCAGCTTCGCCACGGTTACTCCCGGCTACACGGTAACCTATGCCGCCGGCCAACTGGTCCTGAAGCAAGGCTCTGCTTCCGGCTTCGACGCTTGGGCTGCCGGGAAGGGCGTCACCGGCTTTGACGCGGATCCCGACAACGACGGGATTTCCAACGGCATCGAGTTTGTCATCGGTGGCGAGCCGGCACCGGGTGTTGCTTCGAATTCCGCGGCGCTGTTACCACAGGCATCGTACCAAGCGGCTAGCGGCGATTTTGTCTTCCTCTTCCGGCGCACGCCGGAGTCGGCTTATCTCAATCCCTCGGTGGAATACTCCTTGAGCCTGGGTTCCGGCACTTGGATCGCAGCTCCGGCGGGAACGGTGACCGGAACGCAGGCCGGGGCCGATCTGGTGGAAGTGCGGATTCCTTCTTCGCTCGCCACCGGTCGGAAGATCTTCGCCCGGCTGAAGGTGTCGCAGTGAAGCGATGCGGGCTTTTTCCTTGGGTTAGTATGAGGTCGCGGCCGTCCCCTTGCGGGGGCGGCCGCTCCTTTGTTTGCTATGAGGCAACGCGGGCGATTGTTATTTGCGCGAAGAGTGGGGAACCACGGATGGACACGGATGAAAGGCAGGAAAGACTGGCTGGCCTGAACCTTTGTTCGTGGTTCCTTATTCGTTGCGCTGGAGTTGCATCGGCTTTTGGAGCGTGGATTATTCATCCTGGCTGTTGAGATCGTCGTCGGTGCCCTCCTGGCCGTCCTTGCCTCTGCTGATCAGTTCAAACTCGCCGGGCTTCTTGGTTCCCGGGAACTTGTAACCGTAGGAATTTCCCCATGGGTCCGGCGGAAGCTTGTCGAGCACTTGGGTCCACTTGGCCGGCAGGGGTGCACTGGTGGGGCGTGTGATGAGTGCTTGGAGGCCTTGCGCAGTCGAGGGGAAGGTCCCGGCATTCATCTGGTAAGTCCGGACCGAGGCCCCGATGGACCTGAAGTCCGAGGTGACGCGTTGCAGTTTGGCTCCATCGGTGATGTGGCTGATAAGCGAGATGGAGCTTCCCAATAGAACGGCGATGATCCCGAGGACGATCACCATTTCGAGCAAGGTGAAGGCAGCGGCACGGCGGCTGCGGATAACAGTGCGGTGTTTCATGGGGAGATATGTTGTGGTTCCCGGTGAATTAGCTTTCACCAGAGTGAACACCGCACTGGTCAGGGCTTGTCTGGGGAATAAAGCTGGGGGTGACCCCAGCAGTCCGAGGGCCTGCGGCTTTCATCGGGGGTACGCGGGGTGGAGGGCGCCGCGGTATCGCTCCCCGATCATTCCGTCGGACAAGCAAAGCGATAGGTGCCCGAGCCGACCTCGAACACTGCCCGACCATTCTCCTCCTTCACGAGCTTTCCACCCTCCTGTTTTACGTCTTCGGCCCGCTTTGCAGGAACGCTTACTAGAGCCGTCGTATTCGGCGGCACGCTGACTTCGAGCGCGAAGTGTTTGTCTTCAAGCTTCCATGCCGAAGCAATTCTTCCGCGTGCGGAATCGTAGTGTCCCGATGCCTGGGTCAAGCCACCACCCGGCACCGGTGCAATCGAGATCTTACTGAACCCCGGCTCCAGCGGCGTGATCCCCAGCACGGTCTGGTAGAGCCATTCGACACAGGCTCCATAGGAATAGTGGTTGAAGGAATTCATCGACACATCGCCGAAGCCCTTGTCCAGCGTATAGCTATTCCAACGCTCCCAGATGGTTGTTGCGCCTTGCTCGACCGAATAGCCCCACGAGGGGTAAGTCTTCTTTTGGATCAAGGCATAGGCCAGATCGCTGCGCCCGATCTCACTCAATACCGGCAAGAGCAGGTTCACGCCCAGGAAGCCGGTTCCGAGATGCCCTTCGCGTGCCTCAATCGCTGCCACCAGATGCTTCGCGGCTAGCTGCCGTTGCTCCTCACTCAGCAGCCCGAACCTGATCGCCACGAGGTATCCTGTCTGCGTGTCGTTGCCGATCTTTCCGTCTGCCTTCACGAAGGTCTTCTGGAAGGCTGCGCGGATTTCCTCGAAGTGCTTCCGATAGGTCGCGGCGTCCTGCTTCTTGCCCAAGGCCTCCGCGAGGTCCGCCACCAGTTTGTTGCTATACGCGTGGTAAGCGGTGCCCAGCAGGTCCTTCGGCGTGTCGCCGCCCACCGCCAGCCAGTCGCCAAAGCCTTCATTCGGCCCGATGTCCTGCGGTGCTTTCTGCCGGTAGAGCGCGAGGTGCTTGGTCATCGCCGTATAGTGGTCCTCCGCGGTACGAGTATCGCCGTACATCCGGTAGAGGGTCCACGGCACGATCACCCCCGCATCCGCCCAGCCGGGGCTCCACATGTCGTGATAAACCGGCGCCATGCCCGGGAAGCCGCCCGCAGGATTCTGCGCGTCCACCATGTCCTGCGTCCACTTGGCGAGGAAGACATCCACGTCCATGTTGTAGGCTGCAGTCTGCGCGAAGACCTGGGTGTCACCACTCCAGCCCATCCGCTCATCGCGCTGCGGGCAATCGGTCGGCACCTCGAGGTAGTTCGAGCGCTGGCCCCAAAGCGTGTTCTTGTAGATCGCATTGATCAGCGGATCCGAGCAGGTGAAGGAGCCGGTCACCGGCAGGTCCGAGCCGATCACGATTCCAGTGAGGGTGTCCTTGGTGGCAGGGGAGGGGAGTCCGCTGATCTCCGCGTAGCGAAAGCCATGGAAGGTGAAGCGCGGCTCCCAGATCTCCTCGCCGCTGCCCTTGCAGATGTAGTGATCGGTCGCCCGTGCCGAGCGCAGGTTCTCGGTGTAGAGCTGGCCATCCGGCTCCAGCATCTCGCCGAAGCGCAGGCGGATCGATGTGCCTGCCGGGGCATTCACCTTCAGCCGGACAAAGCCCGAGAAATTCTGCCCGAAGTCGATGATCTGCGCCCCGGCATGCGGCTCGGTGATCTTCACTGCCTGCAGCTCCGCGGTCTTCCGCACCGGCGGCATCGGATAGGCCTCCAGCACTTCCGGCTCGATTTCTGCACCGCTCGCCACCGGCTTCCACGCCTTGTCATCGAATCCCGGCGCATCCCAGCCCGCTGTCTCCAGCCGCGCGTCGTGGCTCTCGCCGGCGAACATGTCCGCTTCCAGGATCGGCCCGGTGGATGCCTTCCAGGTGCCGTTGCTGTTGACCAGCTCGCGGCTGCCATCCGGATAGATGAGTTGCAACTGCGCCTTCAGCCGCGTCTTCGAGCCATGGCGATTCTGGCCGAGCACGCTGATATTGCCGCGGAACCAGCCATCGCCCAATAGAGCTGCGAGGGTATTTTGTCCCACCTTGATCTTGGCCGTCACATCGTGCGTGCGGTAGTAGAGCCGCTTCTTGTAGTCGGTCCAGCCGGGTGCGAAGTAGCTGTCATCCAAGCGCTCGCCATTGAGCCGCGGCTCCACATGACCCAGTGCCGTGGTATAGAGCACTGCCCGCAGGGGCTGGCGCGTGACCGTGAAATCCTTCCGCAACTGCGTGGCCGGCAGATAGCTCTTCACCACCGGCTCCGCCTTGAGCGGTCCCCAGGGTGCACAGCCGTTTTGCCCTAACACATCCGCCGCCTCGAAGTTCTTTCCATCCAGCGAGGCCTCCCAGCCCGCTCCGGTCGCGAAGCTCTGCACCCCGCCATCCGCGAACTCCACCACCACCGCGCCGAGAAAGCCCGCCGCCGAGGCGTTATTCGTGATCTCTGCCGTCAAAGTGTTCTTCCCTGGCAGAAGCACCGCGGTCACCGGCTTCCAGCTCACCGTCTTCCACAACTTTCCGGAGAGCGTCGCGCTGCCATTCACTTCCAGCGTGAACTCATCGTCTGCCGTGAAGAACGCCGTGGCCTGCCGCACTGCCCGTCCCGCGGGCAGCTCGAAGCTGCCACGGAACCACGACTTGCCCGCCACATCCGTCTTTCCCGCGCGGATCCAGTTCGCCGCCGCGAAGGCATCCTGTGGCGGCATCGTCTCCTTCCATGGCAGGTTCGCGGGAGCCACATCATCCAAGCCGATCCACTGCGCCTGCCAGTAGCCCTTGTCTAACAGACCCATGCTCCACTTCCCCGGAGTACTCCATCCGGAGACCTGATCCTTGTCGTCCCAGGCCATCACTTTCCAGCAGGCCTGTGCCTGTGAGGCCAAGGGCTTGCCCGCGTAGCGGATCTGCAGCGACTCCGCCGATGGAACTCTTCCACTGTCCCACAAGTCGCCCCGATCCTTGGCTAATAACTCCGGTGACGAAGCCACCAGCACCCGGTAAGCCGTCTGCCGGGCATTCGTCTCATTGGATTCCAGACGCCAGGATAGCACCGGCTGCTGGTCGATCCCTTCCGGATCTTTCAAGGAGAGCACCCGCAACTCCGCTGGCAACACTACGCCATGAAGTAATGGGCAAAGCAGTGGCAGGACGACAAACAGGGGCGTGAGGCAGCGCTTCATCGGGGCCATGGCAAGAGCTTGAAGTACCCAAGGGGGCTGGCAAGTGAGCGCCATTCCAACTTCGGGCCATAATGACTCCTTATGATGTCCGATAATGCGGCGGCCGACTCCGCGCTATCCCGGTAAATTTGCGGAAAATTACAATAAGCTTGATAATACACTAATTTGAAACTAACCGCCTCGCCCCGTAAATGATGGTCACCCTCCCCATTGTTAGATGGACCTCCCGTCCCCGCATCCTGGCAGCCATTGGCATGTTCTGCGGAGCGGTCGGCACCTTGCAGGCCTTTCCGCCCGCTCCTTCCTATGCCCTCTATGGCACGGTGCGCGACCAAGTCGGGCAGACGATCTCCGCCGAGGGAGCCGTGGTGATCCTGTTCAAGGGGACCCAGGAGCTGGGGCGCACCCCGATTTCTTCCGGCACACGGCTCGATCAGAACTACGAGCTGAACGTCCGCCTCGACCAGAACCGCGGTGGCACCACCCTCTACACCGAGAAGGCAGTCGCCACCCAGAGTCCCTTCAGCCTCGCCGTGGATATCGGCGGCGTCCGCTACTATCCCATCGAAGCCAGCGGCCCGCTCACGGCTGGCAAAGGCGGCGAGCGCGTGCGTCTCGACCTCACCCTCGGCCAGGATAGCGATGGCGATGGCCTACCGGATGTCTGGGAGCAGTGGCAGCTCTATCAGGCCGGCTATGGCCCGGATGACCAGGGCAACTGGCCGCTCGGCCTGATCGACAAGAACGGCGACCTCGACCACGACGGCAACAGCAACTGGCTGGAGTATCTAGCCGGCACCTTCGCGGGCGACGCCAGCGAGCGCTTCGACCTGCAGATCAAGGAGAAGACCGCCAGCAATGTCCGCTTCGCCTTCTACGCCATCACCGGCAAGACCTACACGATCGAGTCCACCACGGACATGAAGACTTGGACCCGCGTGCCCTTCTCCGTGGCGACGCCCGCCGCCGGTGCGCAGAGCTGGCAGGCCTCCAATATCGGAGTGGTCTCCGCCTTCTGCGCCCCTAGCTCCGAGAGCCGACAACTTTACCGCCTGACTGTCCGATGAAATTCCCAGCGCTCCCTCTCCTAGCCGCGCTCTTCACGCTCTCGCAAGCCTCCGCCCAATGGCAAACCACCACCTACCAATTGAAGGGCGGATGGAATGCCATTCATCTCTCGGGTGACGCCCGGCAGAACACGCTGGAAAATCTCTTCCCCGCGGAAGTTACCGAAGTCTGGCGCTGGAATCCGAATCCCACCCAGGTCCAGTTCACGGACTCACCGCTGATTCCATCCGCGGGCACGCCGGAGTGGTCGGTCTGGAAGCGTGGTGATGCTGCGAATAGCTCGCTCTCCCAGCTCACCGGGCAGGCCTCCTATCTGGTGAAGTGCAGCGGCTCCGCGTCTAACAGTTACAACGTCCCGCTCCTCCAGTCCCCGCGTCCGCCCTCGAACAACTGGGTCCGCAGCGGTGCGAACCTGATGGGGTTTCCGGTGGCTGGCAGCGGCGCGAGCTCGCCGCTGATGAGCGCCTACTTTGCGTCCTTCCCGATCGCGACTGCGGCGAATACCCGGATCTTCAAATACGTGGGCGGCGACCTCGGCGCGGCCAATCCGCTCCAGGTCTTTTCGCCTGCCGCGGAGCGCATCGACCGCACCAAAGCTTACTGGTTCTCCGCCGATGTGGTCGGCAACTTCTATGGCCCGGTCGAGATCAGCCTGAGCACGCAGGATGGCATCAGCTTCGGTCGCTCGGGCTCGGTCGTCAGTGCCCGTATCCGCAACCGCACCTCGGCCGCCATCACGCTGAATTTCGCTTCGTCTAACAGCGAGCCGGCGCCTCTTGGCCAGACCGGCATCAGCGGCCCTGTCCCGCTCACGCGCCGCAGCTTCAATGGCACCAGCCTGCAGTGGCAGGAGACACCCATCGGCGCCGGCTTCCAGGAAGTGATCGCCCCGCAGTCCACCGTGGAAGTGCAGCTCGGCATCGACCGCAGCGCCATGGGTGCCGCACCCGCGGATGCCTACTTTGCCTCCTTCCTCCGCATCACCGACAGCGGCAGCCTCGTCGACATCTATCTGCCCGCCACCGCCTCGAAGTCCTCGCTGGCCGGTCTCTGGGTCGGCGATGTCACCCTCGGCCAGGTCAGCAACAACGCCACCACGGCCGGCAATACTCCGCGCAGCTTCCCGCTGCGCACCCTCCTCCACGTCGCGGACAATGGCACCGCCAGCCTGCTCTCGAAGGTCTTCGTCGGCCGCCTCGCTGCCGGTGCCCACAACCTCGGCGTCTGCACGGATGAGTCGCTGTTAGACTCGGCCACGCTCTCCAGCGCCCAGCGCCTGGTAGCTGCCCACATGCCCTTGGACCGTGTGCTCAACAGCGGCAGCGGCAGCGTGAATGCCGGCAGCTCGCTGGTGCGGACCATCCAGGTGCCGTACAACGATCCGACCAATCCCTTCGTCCACCAGTATCACCCGGACCACGACAACAAGAGCCCACGTGGCCAAGCCCTGCCTGCCGGTGTGGAGAGCTACAACATCACCCGCACCTGCAGCTTCAACTTCACCGCTACCCCGCCCGCGGGAAGCACGGTGACCAGCGGCTGGGGCAGCAATGTCATCGGCGGCACCTACAGCGAGGTGATCACCGGACTGCAAAGCAATCCCATCACCCTCACCGGTACCTTTGAGCTGCGCCGCGCGAATGAGCTCGGCACCCTGTATCTCCCGTAACTCCGCCCGCTTTCCGCCCAAACTTTTCCTCTCCCTTTCACCCGCCATCCCGACATGAAATCCGCCACCTCCCTGATCTCTCTTCTTTGCCTCTCCTCAGCCGCATTGCATGCGCAGAGCGTGCCCGCCCTCATGAGCTACCAGGGCCGCGTGGTGGATAGCAGCGGCACCGGCATCGGCACCGGCACGCCGACCAACCGCAAGATGATCTTCCGCCTCTTCGACAATGCGACGGGCGGCAACCGCCTGTGGTCTGAAGAGCAGACCGTGACTCTCGCGGGTGGCGACTTCAGTGTGATCCTCGGCCAAGGCGTCGGCGCTTCTTACAATGGCGTCGCGGAAAGCCCCCGGCCTTCCTTGCTCACCGTCTTCGGCGGCACCGACCGCTATCTGGAGATCGTGGTGGATAATGGCGACGGCAACTTCACCACCGCGGATACCGCGATCACCCCGCGCCAGCGCCTGATCGCCACCGCCTTCGCCGTGCGCGCCGCGAGCGCGGACTCGGTGACCAGCGGGAGCGACCTGATGCTCCGGGATGCCAACCATGGCCTCGGCTGGTATGGCACGGGTCGTCTCTTCAATGGCATCAATCTCGATGGCCCGGTCCTCTACGGCTACAGCGGCGGTATCCTCGGCAGCGTGAGTGGTGCCAGCCAGAAGGCGGCCCTGCGTTGGGATAATGCCGGTCGCGTCAGCATCGGCGCCGGTGCGGCTCCGACCCAGGCGCTCGATGTCACCGGTAATGCCAGGATCGATGGCGCGGTGATGGCCCGGGGTGATAGCGGCTTCATCTTCCACACCGTGGGCGATGCCGATGGCGGCTTGTTTTCGCCGGAAGACGGCGTGGTGACCGTGAAGACCAACAACGCCGAGCGCCTGCGGGTAAACGCGAATGGCGTTCTTCCAACGGTGGACGTCACCGGCAGCATCCGCCTGAGTGGTGCCGGCTCGGCACCGCCTGTGACCAGCGAACTCGGCGGAAGCGGGACCCGGGTGGTGCTTTTCCCGGGAACCGCGAGCACAGTTCCTTTTGCGCTCGGCATCGATGCCAATACCTTGTGGAACTCGCTCCCGGCCACTTCCTCCTACAAGTGGTATGGCGGCACCACGGAGTGGATGAACCTCAATGGCCTGACCGGGACCCTCAAGCTCAACGGTGGTATCGAGCCCAAGGGCATCCGCCTGCCGAGTGCCTTCGATGTGGCGGCCACGGACTTCGGCGGCACGGCCGGAAACTTCATCAGCTTCGCCCACTCGGGTATCAGCGAGGACTATATCGGCTACGCGTCGAATACCTTCTACTTCAAGGACACCCCGGGTGGCGGAGATTCCACGCCGCCTAACATCAACGTTGGCGGCAGCGGGACCTTCGGCGGCCTTGGGAGCTTCGGGACCGGTGGCAGCTTCGGCGGCCCGGTAGTTGTCAATACGGGCTACAGAGGTGGTCTCGCCGGGGAGCCGGGTCTGGTTAACTTCGGCATCAATGATTCTTCCACCAATCGCTTCGGTGGCAGCTATACCCAAGGAGCTCAGGGCGGGGTGATCCGCGTGGATGCCCGTGACACCTACGATGTTTTCCAGTTCCTCGCCCGCGACAAGAATTCGTCTTCCGACATTGGGGTGGTCGCCTCGATCTCGGCCGCGGGCAAGATGTCGCTGGGTGGAAAGAAGGTGACCGTGGGTGAAGATGATTTCCGCATCGTCCGCGGCGTCGCCACGGGTCTGCAGAACGGCATTGTCAATGTGGAGTACCCAAGCCCGCTCAGCTCGACGCTGAACCTCAAGGGATCCGGCTTCAAGTTCCTGAGAATTTCGACGGGCCGTTACCGGATTATTTTCAACACGGCTTTCAGCGATACGCCTTCATTCACCTTCAATCCGATTCAAGGCGTCGGCGTCGAACGTACCTTTGCGAAGATCACGAGCATCAGCGCTACCTCTGTCGATGTGGAGCTTCCCAATGACGAGGACGCGGGCCGCAACGATACCGCTGGCCTTTCTTTCATCGCCGTTGGTCCCCGCTGAGCCTCCCTTGTCCGGGGCTGAAACACCTACCTCCCGCCGTCATGAAACGAACGCGGATACTTCTCACGGGGCTTTGTGCCTTGATCTGTGCCATGGGCTCGGCGCGGGCGCAGTACGAGTTGAAGGCCGGGTCCTTCAACCCGATCTATCAGGCTGGACCGCCCTTCGTGGCGAATCCGCCCGCGACCAGCGGCCAGGCTTCCTCGGTCGCACCCTTGTCAGGAGCTGCCGGACCGATCTCCACGAATTCCATCCTGGCGGACCGCTTTCCTTCGAATACGGACAACTCGATCGTGCTGCAGAAGGCATCGATCGGCAATACCTTCGCCGCCGGCGTGCCGCGCTACTCGCTCGGCGACATCATCACGCCACCGCTGGTGAAGGCGGACGGCGTCACCGCCGCGGATGCGAATTACTGGCGACCGCAGCCGGTATTCCCCGGCGAGATCGTTCCCGGACTCGGCGCCTTGGTCCCGCTCGGCAGCGTGAGCGTAAGCTCCGCCTCGATCAATAGTACGACGGTCACCGTAGCCAGCGTGCCCGCCGAACTCGTAGTTGGCGCCACCCTGCTCGGTCAGCCCGTCACCCGCGTGACGGGAAACACCGTGACCCTGGCGGGCAATGCCTCGACCACGGTCAGCTCCGCCACCAGCTTCTCGATCACTCCCGCCACTTCCTACTACTACAGCCCGCATGCGGAGAAAGTCTTCGCCCACCAGCCGGGCCGCGTGACGATCAAGTGGGTGACCCGCGTGCCGGACGGCGCGAACTACGGGATCCGCGATGAGACCTTCGCCGTTTCCTCGAATACTCTGCGCCCTATCCGCACCATTTTCTGGACGGAAGGCAACTTCGACGGTCCGAAGGTCCAGATTACCGATGGCCGCATCACCACCGTCAGCCCGGTTTACAACAACCAGGTGCCGAAGGCCGTGCCGGAGGAAGTTTCCATACCCGGCTACACGCCCGCCTCGCCGAACCTGACAACGCTTTCCTTCAACAAGTTCAACGGCGTGGGCCAGCTCCAGGCCTATAACGTGGAAGGCCGCCTGCTGGTCGAGTACCTCGGCAATGTGCGCTCCTCCACCGGCACCTACGAGTTCGTCGGCTCGGAGGTCGTCGAGATCAAGCGCGTCGCCTCGGTCGACTACCCTGCGGTGAGCCTCGGTGAGGAGATCCGCCCGGGCAATGGGGATACCAGCTTGGTCGCCTCGCCGGTGCTCAGCAGCCAGCAGAATGGCTCGAGCTACTACGGCACCGCGGTGCGCCCGGACCAGACCCTCGCCTACTACGCGGAGCGCGAGACCAGCGTCGCCAATGATCCGGACGACGACTCGCCGAGGTTCCCGAACGAGGCCTACAACAAGGTGGTCTTCTACTGGATGGAGCCTGCCGACTTCAATATCAAGTGGCCCCACCACCAGGACCGCTACTGGCTGCGCTGGTCCGCGGACCTCGCCGATTACGCCCACTACACGGTGGATGCCGGTGGCAGCACCGCGCAGACCGGCATCAGCTTCTCGAATGGTGTCCTGCCGCAGCTCATCTATCAGGATGATCCCGCCCAGGCGGAGGCTGCGCTCGATGTCAATACCCAGCGCTTCTACGTGAACCCCGGCGCGGACCAGCGCAATCGCTCACTGCTCAAGTTCAGCAGCGGCAATGAAGTCTGGTACGTGAACATCTACACCCAGGCGGAGGCCCGGCAAAAGGACTTGGCCGCCACCTCGCCCGCCAATCCGCCGGATGCCGACACGACCGTCGTGACCGTGACCTCCACCGCGGGGCTGGAAGTCGGCATGGTGGTCAGCGGCACCGGCATCACCGGTACCGCGACCATCGTACAAATCGTGGATGGTACGCACTATGTCCTTTCACAGCGTGTGCCCTCCATCAATGGCACCCTCAGCCACACCGTGCAGTCGGATCGCCTCGCGGCGATCAATACCAGCGCCACGGTCGGCACGCGGATCGCGCCGCCGGCAGGGCATGAGTTCGCCGGCCTCATCTCCGATGGCACCGGCTACTATCCCGCCGGCTATATCAACCCGGTCGTCTCCGGCGTCGCCGCGGCAAATCTCGGTGCGATCATTCCGGTGAATGCCCGCCCCGGCAACAACACCCTCACGGTGCGCTGGTTCAGGAAAGTCACCGCGCCCAGCGGGAATTTCCAGAGCCTCTACGTGCCCGGCAAGATCGGCCGCTACACGGTTTCCTTCCCGGCCGCGACCACGCCGGAGATCGTTATCGCCCAAGGCGTCGGCACCAATGACCTGCCGCCCGCGGAGTCGACCGGCGCGGTCTACTATCAGAACAACTCCAGCCTGCCGGGCTACAATCCGAACGAAGAACACGCCCTGATGCTCGCCGGTCGCGCCTATGCCCTACGCGATGACCTGAACGTCACCGCCGGCGTGAACTACAGCTCCCAGCCCTGTGTGCTGGTGGCCTACAAGGATCCGGTCGACCTGCGCCCGGCGATGCACGCCTACAAGGTGTCCCGCTCGAACGCGACCTACAACTTCGACTACGTCTCCACCGCGGGCACCCTGCTGGTGAAGCCCTATCCCTTGCCGCTCATGCCGCTGCCGCTGACTGGCACCGGCGTCAATCTGCGCTCGAAGGACCTTGAAATCCTCGGTGCCGACAGCCCCACCAATAGCACTGTCTCTTCCGATAGCGCCTACACCGGCTTCACCTTCCAGGATCGCAAGGGCTTCACCTGGATCCACCGTGGCCCCCACAATACGGGTTCGCCCACGCTGACCATGAAGCTCTACTATGTGATGCAGGATAGCTTCTTCATCCCGGGCCTCGGCAGCCAGCCGGCGGCGGGCACCCTCCTGCCCTTCCTGCGGAATGCGGCGCGCAGCGGCCAAACGCTCAACCTCTCGGCAATCGACAATGGCCAGACCGATGAGCCGCTGCCGATCATCTATCGCCCGGCCTGGCCCCAGCAGGCACCGGAGCTCCGCGTCGGTGAGACCCTCACGCTGCCGAAGTTCGGCCTGCCGCAGGTGCGTGGCCAGACGAGTGCCTCCATCCTCTATCAGCAGTCGATCGCCAAGGCTGCCGCCGCCACTGGCCTGACCAAGACCAGCGTGACGCTTCACGACCCCACCCGTGAAAAGGTGGTGGCCATGGACGCAGCTGCGATCGGCCTAAGTGGCATCCCGGCATCGATCGCCACCAGCGATGAGCAGGGCAAGACCTACTTCCAGGGCCTGCCGCCGCACCTCCAGCAGCGCTTCTACCTCGATCCGCTCCGTGGCGCGAAGGGCAGCCTGGTCTTCCTCGGCAGCTTCCACGATGTGGCTGCGGGTGAGGACTACCTCGATCTCAACGTGCTGAGCGCTGACGACGAAGCCGCGCTGAAGGCCCTGGCCAATGACTCGGATTCGGACAAGTCGAAGTGGGATGCCGCCATCGATGCGCTGAATACCCGCGTCGAGACCTTCAAGGAGAACCCGGCTGTTGCTGGGACTTTCATTGTGGATGCCGCCAGGAACGCGGATGTCGGCGAGAATGATCTCGCCGTGATCGGCAGCCCGGAGACTGCGGTGGACAGCTACGCGATCACCGCCACCGGTCAGGGCACCGGCTACGTGACCATGGTCTTCGGCAATGGGCGCACTTTCACGCCGGAGGGTGATCCGGTGCAGGTGAAGGTATTCAAGGTCGCTCCGCAGCTCTACACCGGCGACCTCAAGGTCGTCGCTTCCAGCAACCCGCTGGATGAGCAGGTCTCTCTCCGTCACAGTGCCGACTTCGCCGGCAAGCCGGAGGACTATGAGTTCGAGTGGCGCTGGACTACCGGTGCCGCCACCGTCCCCGCGATCTACACCACCTCGGTCAGCACGCGGATCGGCAATGCCGCGAATGGTACCGAGCAATGGCGCGTGGTTTCCGATCCCGGCACCATTCTGCCCTCCGCGGTCCAGTATGCCGCGAATGCACCCGTGCCGCTGCCGCGGATCCAGAATGTCCGCCCCACCGGCTATACCGTGGATGAGAAGACCGCGGGCCTGCCCGGCGTGGTTCTCAAGTCCGAGTCCGGCGTCAACTTCAGCAGCGGCGTTCCCGGTGACATCTTCTTCAGCGCGAATCTCGGCACGCAGGATGGCTTCGTGCTCTATGTGAATGGCACGGCCGCCGTCGCCTACCGCGCGCCGGAGTCGCTCTTCACCCTGTCGAATGCCAGCAGCGGCCTCTCGCCCGCCGGCCTGACCCAGCAGTTCCCGGTGCCATCCAGCTACTTCACCGCCGGGGCGAATACCATCGAGGTGGCCGTTTACACCGGTGCCGATCAAAACGTCTCCAGCTCGCTCGACTTCCGTCTGGAAGCGGCGACCGAGACCGATGCGGTTGCGGCTGGTGGCACCTGGCAGCCCACCTCCGATCCGCTTGGCAAGAATACCAACATCGCCATCGTCGGCGGCTCGCCGGAGAATCCCTTCGGTGGCCCGGCCTTCGTGCTGAATGACCGCTGGTTCACCATGCGCTATCGCCCCAAGGCTTCTTCCGGCAATGTGCTTGGCTCGACCAATTGGTCGCGTTGGATGCCGCCGATGCTGGTCGAGGGCTGGATCAAGCGCGTGCTTGCCGCGATCAATCCCTTCGAGCAACGCGTCAAGGATCTCTATGGCAACTCGGTGAATACCGATGTCAGCGCGATCACCCAGGCTGGCACCCGTTGGGAAGGAGATGTCGCCCTCTCGCTCTCGAACATCAATGACGTCGGCCTGATCGAGATCTACGAGACCCTGCTCAATCGCGCGAAGGCGATGAGTATCGATGCGAATACCGACGATCCGGATACCAACAACGCCCTGATCCTCGCCGCCGGCTATCTCAATGACCTCTACACCCTCCTGGGCAATGAGGCCTATGCGGACGCTGCGAACCCGACCATCTCGGTCGACGGTCCGGATGGCGCGGCATCGGTGAATACCAGCCGCTTCTCCTTCGAGGGCCAGGTCGCCAGTTCGCTGGATGAGGAGATCGCGCTGCTCCGCGGCCGCGATGACATCGTCAGCCCGGGCGTGTCCGCCGCGCCTGCCTACAACCGCCTCTATTGGAATTACACCCGCGGCATCAATGGCGGGGAGGCGATCTACGCGCTCAACTACAACATCAAGGAAAAGGTCGGCAGCAGCACTGCCGATGGTGTGATCGATGAAGCTGACGCGCAGCGGATGTTCCCGCAGGGCCACGGTGATGCCTACGGTCACTACCTCACGGCCTTGAGCGGCTACTACAAGCTGCTCACGAACTCGAACTTCACCTGGACCCCGCGTGCGGAGGCGGTGACCGTTCTCGGCCAACCGGTGACCGTGGATTACTTCGACGAGCGCAAGTTTGCCGCCGCCGCAGGCAACCTCGCCCGCACCACCGAGCAGGTCATTGGTCTCACCTGGCGCAAGCAGTATCAGGATTCCTCCGCTTCCGGTTGGAACCAATTCCGCGACAAGCAGGGCACGAACCCGCAGACCGGCGTGACCCGCCGTCAGGGCCTCGATGAGTGGGTCAGCCGCGGCACCCAGGGTGCGCTCTTCAATTGGGCGGTGGCCAACTCGCTGCTTCCGGTGCAGGACAGTGTCCACACTGGCATCCAGAAGATCGACCGCGGCACCGTGCCGGAGATCGCCCAGTTGCCCGCTTCTGCTGCTACCTTCCAGACCTCGATCGATAGCGCCAACGCGCATCTGAATCCGCTCGGCCTGAGCCCGGATGCGATCGCCTTCGATATCTCGCGCGCCGATTTGGAAGACGGTGTCTCCCACTACGAGCAAGTCTCCGAGCGTGCGGTGACCGCCCTGAACAACGCCGCGGGTGCCTTCAACCAGGCGGCCGTGATGACCGGTTCATTGCGCACCCAGGAGAACGACCTTGATGAGTTCAACACCTCCATCGTCGAGCAGGAGAATGCCTTCACGGATGAACTGGTCTCCATCTTCGGTGCGCCCTATGCGGGCGACATGGGTGCGGGTAAGACCTACGCGCAGGGTTACGAAGGTCCGGACCTCTTCCACTGGTACATCGTGGACCGTCCGAATGACCTGGTGGACACCAGCCGGAGCATCAGCATCACCCTCAATGAAGCGAAGGAGTTCAATGCCTTCTCCTCGAATCGGATCAGCGACATCGTGAAGGGCCTGGACAGCGGCACCGCGGTTACCAGTCGCACGGTGACAGTATCCCCGTCCTCCTTCGTCCAATACAATGACGTGTGGAAGTCCGGTGGCCTCGGCGCTCGCTCGGAAACCGGGGAGCTGCAGGACGCCCTGCTCGATGCTCAGCAGACCTGGCTCTCGCTCTCCGAGGCGAAGACCAATCTCGCGAAGGAGAATGCCAACCTGCGCCAGTCGATCCTCGTCTTCGATGACCTGGTGTCGATGCACGACAAGCAACTGAGCGAGATGGGCACCGCCCAGGACACCATCCTCGTCCTCGAGAGCGTGAAGCTCGCGCTGGAGACCGCCGCCGCTGGCCTGGATGCTGGCTCCGAGACTTCGGAGGACATCGGCGACACCTTGGCTGAGTTCTTCCCGCGCTCCGTGGGTCTGGCGACTGACGCCACCTCGGCCGCACGTGGTGCCGCGAAGGCGACTGCGGAAGTGGTCAGCAAGGTGCTCAAGGCGCTCTCCATCGCCAGCGAGGCCGCCGCGGGTGGCACTGGCATCGGCATCCTCTCCGTCGAGCAGGATCTGGAAACGGCCGTGACCAAGCTGGGTTTCTCCAGTGAGGAGAAGCAGGCCGCCGCCGAGTTTGCCGCCGCCTATCGCGACTACACCTCGCACTCGCACGAGCTCATGCAGCTCACCATCGATCACCAGCGCGCTCTGCAGAATGTCAGCAATACCCTCGCGAAGGGGAATAGCGTGCTCAGCAGCCGCGAGCTCTTCCGCCAGCGTGCCGCCGCGGTGATCCAGGGCTATCGCACCCGTGACGTGACCTTCCGCCTCTTCCGCAATGAGGCGCTGGAGCAGTATCGCAGCCTCTTCGATCTCGCCAGCCGCTACAGCTACCTGGCCGCGAAGAGCTACGACTACGAGACCGGCCTGCTCGGCACCACCCAGGGCCAGACGGTCTTCAAGAACATCGTCGCATCCCGTGCTTTGGGCGATCTCAGCGATGGCACGCCGCACCTCACCACCAGCTCTCTGGGAGATGCAGGTCTGGCTGGGTCGATCGCGAAGCTGAATGCCGACTTCTCCGTCGCGGAGGGCCGTCTCGGGATCAATAATCCGGACCACAATGGCACGGTCTTCTCGATGCGTGGTGAGCTCTTCCGCATCCGCACCGACCAATCGCTAAGCGGTGACGACGAGGCTTGGCAACAGACCCTCGAGCAGCACATGACGGCGAACCTCTTGGCCGATCCGGATGTCGCGACCTACTGCCGCAATATCCGCAAGCCAGACGGCACTCCGGTCCCGGGGATCGTGATCCCCTTCAGCACCACCATCCAGCACGGGAAGAACTTCTTCGGCTTGGATCTGGCGGCAGGGGATCACGCCTACACGCCAAGCAACTTCGCCACCAAGATCTACGACGCGGGGATCTCGCTGCCGGGCTATATCGGCATGGATGCCTATGCCGCCGGTAATCCCCAGTCCGGGGCTCCCGCCTCCGGTTCGCCGAATGCGCTGGCCGCCACGCCCTATGTCTATCTAATTCCTTGCGGCCTCGACTTCATGCTCGCTCCGCCGCTGGGCGATACCAATCAGCTCCGCTCGTGGAAGGTGGAAGACCAGGCACTGCCGCTGCCCTTCAACCTTGGCGCGAATGACTTCAACGCCACGCAGTTCTTCAGCGCCAATGGCACTCTCAGCGAGAAGCCTTGGATCATCCGCAAGCACCAGGCCTTCCGCGCCGTGGATGATCCGTCCTTCTTTTACGGCAGCGTGCCCGCGGAGTTCACGAACTCGCGCCTCGTCGGCCGCAGCGTCTGGAACGGCCAGTGGAAGCTGGTGATCCCGGCCTACACCTTGCTGAACAACGAGCAGGAAGGCCTGAACCGCTTCGCCGCCAGTGTGAAGGACATCCAGCTCTTCCTCCGCACTTACAGCCATAGTGGCAACTAAGGGTCTCATGAAGCGCCGCCATCTTACGCTCGCAGCCGTCCTCCTGATCGGAGCCGGCTTCGCCGCGTGGCGGTTGCTTCCCGCGGCCCCTCCAGCCCCGCCCCCTCAGGTCCGGCGCGTGCCAACCGGACCTGCCCCCAATGTGACGAATGTCGATCCGGCCACTGTCTTCCAGCGCGCCTTCTGGAAGCGCCCGACCGAGGCCGACCAGATCCTCCATGCGGAGCGCCGCGAGTGGCAGGATGCCGGCAATGTCAGCCACTGGCAGTGGTTCCTCGAGGTCGAGCCCTCACCGGCCCTGCTTAGCTACCTGCGCGATGACAATGCCTTCCGCCTGAGCACGAAGAAACCCGTGAAGATCCCGGCTGATGCCCCCGCGTGGTTCATCCGCGACCTGCAGGGCACGCAGGCCATGGTCGCCCGCCAGGGTGGCATGCAGCTCATCTTCACCGCGGGCGGCGCCAAGCTCTATGCCATGGACAGTGGCGGTGGCTTCCAGCCCGGCGCTCCGGAAAAGTCCCAGCCCTTCGCCCAAGATACTTCCCCGCCGTCTCCTCCTCCTGCTCCTGCTAGCGCGAAACGATGACCCGTCTCCTGCCTCTCCTGCTCGTCCTTGCGGCTCAGCTCACGGCCCGCGCGGAGGTGCCGCGCCTGCTCCATCATCAGGGCCGCATGGCGGTGGAAGGCCTGCCCTTCGATGGCACCGGCCAGTTCAAGTTCGCCTTGGTCGATGGCGGCAGCGGCATCAGCTACTGGAGCAATGACGGCAGCAGCAGCGCCGGCAGCCAGCCCGCGGGCATCATCTCGCTTCCCGTCACCCGCGGCCTCTACTCGGTGCAGCTCGGCGATGCTTCGGTCGCCGGCATGACGGCCCTGCCTGCGGATGTCTTCACGCATTCCGATGTCCGCCTGCGTGTCTGGTTCAATGATGGCAGCCGCGGTTTCCAGATGATCACTCCGGACCAGCGCCTCGTCGCCGCGCCTTATGCCCTGGTCGCGGCGCAGGTCGAGCAAGTGCTGCTGAAGGACATCCAGGCTCCGCCGGTATTGCCCGTCGTCGCCTGGGGTAAGAATTTCCAAGGGCAAGCTACGGTGCCTCCCGTACTTTCCGGCGCGAATACCGCCGCCATCTCCGCCCGGGGCAATACCAGCCTCGCCCTCCTCAAGAATGGCAGCGTCGTCCGCTGGGGTGGGGGAGCCGCCGTCCCGGGCGATCTTGGTGGCGTGACCGCCATCGCCGCCGGTGTGAATTATGCCCTCGCCTTGCGCTCCAATGGCACGATCTCCGCCTGGGGCGACAACAGCTACGGGCAGTCCACCACCGCCGGGATCGCGGATGCCAGCGCCATCGCCGCGGGGGAAAAGCACAGCCTGATCCTCCGGGCCGATGGCACTCTCACCGTTCTCGGCGACAATACCTTCGGCCAGACCGCGGTGCCTCCGCAGTCCGGCTTCACCGCCATCGCCGCGGGTTACGATCACTGTCTCGCCCTCGGTCCCGGGGGTGCCGTCAGCGCCTGGGGCCGCAATGACTCCGGTCAGGCCAGCGTCCCTCCCGCGGCCACTGCGGATGTCGTCGCCATCGCCGCCGGTGCCTACCATAGCCTCGCCCTGAAAAGCGACGGCAGCGTGGTCGCCTGGGGCTAGAACTCCGCCGGCCAGGCCACCGTCCCGCCCGCCCTAACAGGCGTTTGCGCCATCGCCGCCGGCTACACCTTCAGCGTCGCCCTCAAGAGCGACGGCAGCATCGTCTGCTGGGGCGATTCCTCCGATGGCCAGGCCACGATCCCCGCCGATGCCGTGCAGATCGTGTCTATCGCCGCCGGTGACTCCCACGTTCTAGCCCTCCACAGCGACCTCGTGCCGGCCCAAGTCGCACGCCTCGACCAGCCGAACACCTTCACCGGTAAGATCGGCATCCGCCGCAGCGCCGCCACCAATTCCCTCGAAGTCGAAGGCAACGCCAGCAAGTCCTCCGCCGGCAGTTGGCTCTCGAATTCCGACCGCCGCATCAAGACCGACATCCAGCCACTCAGCGGCGCGCTCGAAAGGCTCGATCAGGTCCGCCTCGTCGACTTCCGCTACACTGGCAGCTACCTCGCCTCGCACCCCGGCCTGCAAGACCGCCGCTACCTGAACGTCATCGCCCAGGAATTCGCGAAGGTCTTCCCGGACCACGTCCAGGGCAGCGGCGAGCTGCTCCCCGATGGCAGTGAGATCCTCCAGGTCGACACCTATCCGCTCACCATCTATTCCGCCGCCGCGATTCAGGAGCTCCACCGTGAGAACAAGGCCCTGAAGGAGAAACTCGCCGATCAGGAGGCTCGCCTGCGCCGCCTCGAAGATAGCTTGAAGCCATGACCCGCCGCGTCGTCGCCGCCCTCATGCTTCTGCCTGCAGCCACCGCGCTCGCTGGCACCGGCCCGGCCTATGCGCTCGACCCGATGGCGAATGAAGAGGGTGGGGGATATGGCAGCAGCGCCAGCTACCTCCTGACATCCAGCACCACCCCCGGAGGCCAAGGCAGCTCCGCGAACTACACCGCCCGCACCGGCTTCGCCGGGCAACTCGGTGCCGTCCAGGGCATCACCCTCTCCGCGCCGCTCGCAAACCTCGCCGAAGGCCAGAGCCTCCAGCTCGCCGCGCAAATGCTCTTCGACGACGGCACTAGCGTCACCCTTCCACCCGGCGACCTCGCTTGGGAAATCACTTCCGGGCCTCTCTCCGCCATCTCGCCGACAGGTGTCGCCACCGCCGCCATCGTCTATCAGGATGCACCCGCCATCGTCCGCGCCACCCACGGCGGCTTCTCGGACGACTTCGCTCTAACAGTCCTGAACTCCGACCCCGACAACTACGGCAGCTACGCCGGCGACGCCCTGCCGGATCTATGGCAGATCCAGTACTTCGGACTCAACTCACCCAAGGGCGGCCGCGATGACGACTTCGATGGTGACCGCGTCAGCAATCTCTTCGAGTTCTCGAATGGCAGCGATCCCGCCAACAACAACAGCGGCGCGGCCCCCCTCCGCATCTCCGGCAATCATCTGCTCAGCCCCGGCACGCCGCTGGTCGAATATCTCCCGGCACCGAACGTCTCCGACTACCGCGTGCTCTACATCCGCCGCAAGGACACCGCTGCCGCCCGCTTCCAATACACCCCGCAGTTCAGCCGCGATCTGCTGGCCTGGCCGAACGCCACCACGCCGCTCACCGTCATCGCCGACGACGGCAGCTTCGAAGTCGTCAGCGTCCGCTTCCCCGTCCTCATCGGTGGCCGGCGCTCCAGCGTGAAAGCCTTCCGTCTGAATCTCAACATCGCGGCGCCATGAGAGGTCTAGCCCTTCTGTCCATGGCCGCCCTGCTCCTTCTCTGCGCGCAGGCCGGCCACGCCGCGGTAGTCTATTCCGGCCTCAAGGACATCGTCATCCCCGCGAATGACAACGGAGTCTACATCAACGTCGCGAGCGGCATTTCTACCACGCTGCCCCCGGCGGATCCGAACTCCGGCCCATGGCTGAACCTCTTCTTCGGAGGCACCGCCATCGGTAGCGGCATCCGCATCGAGCCCCTCATCACGGCCCCGCCCACCGGCAATGGCGATGGCCTCGTGATGCGCCTCGTCGGCCTACAATACGTCGGCCCTGACATGGACTTCGCCTCCGGCGAGAACGGCAGCGAGAACCATACCGGCACCGCCCCCAACCAATTCCAGTCCGGGGAGGAAGGCTTCCTCGCCTTCCGCATGATCACCTTCCAAGGCGGCCCGGAACACTACGGCTGGATGCGCCTCATCGTCAGCAGCGATGGCACCGGCACGGTTCACGACTGGGCCTACGAAGAGCTCGCCGACACCGGCATCGAAACCTCGGATGTTCCCGAGTGCGGCGCGCCCATCCTCGCGCTCCTCGCCCTCTTCCCCTGGCTGCGCTCCCGCCGCCGCCCGGGCAACGCCTAGGAATTTCATTGCTGGATGCGCCAAAGCGGCGATCATGCTAACGGGTGAATCCCGTTAAAAACCATGATACGCC
This sequence comes from Haloferula sp. BvORR071, assembly GCF_000739615.1. Lineage (GTDB taxonomy): Bacteria > Verrucomicrobiota > Verrucomicrobiia > Verrucomicrobiales > Akkermansiaceae > Haloferula. Next base: position 175,691 of record NZ_BATP01000022.1, on the reverse strand, counting down.
TCATCTCTCTCTTGGCCCTGTGCCTCGCCAGCATCCTGCGTGCGCAGGATTCCGGAGTGCAGGTCAGCTTCCTTGCCGAGTCCGTGCCGGATAGCCTCGGCCAGGTCCAGATGGTAGCGGACAAGCATCAATCCGCTGCCTTCGATCTATCCACCACCAATATCTCCCAGCCCATCGTCGCGCCGGCCCGCAGCTTCAAGCTTCGTAAGGCGGGCAAGGACGAAATCGTTGCCTCCGTGGCTCTGCCCGCCGCCGGCAAGGCCTTCATCGTCCTCCTCGTCACCGCCAGCGAGGCCACCTACACGCCCGTTGCCATTCCCGCCAAGGATCCTTCCTTCAAACCGGGAGACATCTACTTCTACAATCACACCGACAAAGCCATCACCGGCAAGGTCGGCACCACCACGCTCTCCCTCGAACCTAACAAAGGCCAAGCCATCAAGCCCCAGGGTGCCGAGGACAACGCCTACGAAGTCGCGATGAACGCGCAGGAGGAAGCGGGCGAGCGGGCCATCACCAAGACCCGCTGGCCCGTCGATAAGAACATGCGCTCCTACGTCCTCCTCTTCGTCAATCCCGCCAACAAACGCATCGACTTCCGGGCCATCGACGAATTCGTCGCCCCGGACAAGCACGCGAAATAGCAGCGCGATCTTCGGTCGGAATCAGCGCACCCGCTCCAGGAACCAAGCGAGCAAGCCTTCCACTGGCAGCCGCTCCTGCTCCATCGAGTCGCGGTGCCGGATGGTCACCGTGCCGGTGTTGGCCGGATCGTTTTCGCCGAGCGTATCGAAGTCCACCGTCACGCAGAAGGGCGTGCCGATTTCGTCTTGGCGGCGGTAGCGTTTGCCGACCGCAGCGCCTTCATCGTAGAAGACATTCATCCACGGCTGCAGCTGCTTCTGGATCTCCTTCGCGATGCGGACCAGCTCGGGATTGTTCTTCAGCAGCGGGAAAATCCCCACCTTGATCGGGGCCATGCGCGGCACAAAGCGCAGCACGGTGCGGATGTCTTCCTTGCCCTTGTCATCGGTGAGGGTTTCCTCATCGAAGGCTTCGCAGATCAGCGCGAGGATCGTCCGGTCGCAACCGGCGGATGGCTCCACCACATGCGGCAGAAGCTTCTCCTTGGTCTCCTCGTCGAAGTAGAGCAGCGGCTTGCCGGAGCCCTTCTGGTGCACGCCCAGATCGTAGTCCGTGCGATACGCCACGCCTTCCAGCTCTTGGATGCCGAAGGGAAACTCGTATTCGATGTCGTAGGTCTTCTTCGAGTAGAAGGCTCGCTCGCCATCCGGCACATCCAGGATGTGCAGCTTCTCGCGCGGGATCCCGATCTCACCGTAGAAGTTCAGGCGCGCTTCCAGCCACTCGTCGGTCAGGCGCATGCCATCTTCCGGGCGGCAGAAGTACTCGATCTCCATCTGCTCGAATTCACGGCTGCGGAAGGTGTAGTTCCGCGGGTTGATCTCGTTGCGGAAGGACTTCCCGATCTGCGCGATCCCGAAGGGCAGCTTGATCCGGTTCGAATCCAGCACGTTCTTGTACTGTACGAAGATCGACTGCGCCGTCTCCGGACGGAGGTAAGCATCCGACGATGGATCGTTGTCGTCCGCGGACGCACCCATCTTCGTCTTGAACATCAGGTTGAACTCTCGCGGCTCGGTGAGAAGGCTGCCATTGTCCGGGTTGAAGGACGTCGTCCCCGTCACCTCCTCGCGACGCTCCTCAATCAGCTCCAGCTCCTTCGGGGAGATCTTCTTGTCCGGCATCAGCTCGCCGTAGAATTTCCGCGCCGTCTTGTGCGACTCGATCGGGTCCTTGCCCGGCGCCACCAGCACTGCGAAGGCACGCTCCACGCTCCAGCCAGTGGCCTCGTGCTTCGCGCCCTTGAAATACACCGCCGTGCCATCCTGTGCCGGCACCTGGTCCGCGCGCAGCCGCGCCTTGGAGAGCAAGCAGTCGCACATCGGGTCACTGAAGCTATCCAGGTGGCCGGAGGACTTCAGCACCTGCGGCATCGTCAGGATTGCCCCGTCCATGCCCAGCACATCATCGCGCTCCTGCACCGTCTTGCGCCACCAGTAGTCCTTCAGGTTGCGCTTCAGCTCCGCGCCCAGCGGACCGTAGTCCCAGCAGCCGTTCAGACCGCCGTAGAGCTCACCGGCTTGGAAAATGAAGCCGCGGCGTTTGCATAGGGAGACGATTTTCTCCATGCGGGCGGGGTCGGTGAAGTCCTTGTTGGCCATAGGAATAGGGTCGAGCGGCTCGCTCGGGGCGCGGATGGAATCAGGCCCCGCCCCCCGCGGCAAGGCGCGATTCTGCCTCGAAAATGCCCCACAAATGCCTGCCCACTGGGTGCGCTGGCTTTAGCCGGCCCGAGCCCACGCGCTCCCAAGCCTAGTTTGCGCTCCCGGAATACCCACCTAACTTCCCCCTCCCACCACCATGCTCCGCCCCTTTCTCGCTCTTCTCCTCCTCGCTACCTCCCAAGCCGCTGAGCTGGAACAAGTCGCCGCCTTCGGCAAAAACCAGCCCATCGGCATGGCCGTCGCCTCCCGGCCAAATCGCGTCTTCGTCTCCTTCCCGCACCGCGAGCCCTTCCTCCACGCCCTCACCGAAATCATCGGCGGTGAGCGCCAGCCCTTCCCGGACCCCGAGTGGAACCGCTACGACACCACCGCGCCGGATACCCACTTCATCAACGTCCAGGACCTCTTCGTCGATAAAGCCGATCACCTCTGGGTCCTTGATTCCGCCCCTGGCTCCGCCGCCTCCATCTTCGGAAAGGAAAGCGGCCAAAAAGGCGGCTACTTCAAACTGGTCCACATCGACCTCGGCAAAAACGCCGTCGTCAAAACCTACGACTTCCCCGAGCTCCCCAAGGACAAGAGCGCGCTCAATGACGTCTGTGTCGATCTCAGCCACAATCTCGCCTACCTCTCCGATCCTGGGCTGAAGGCCATCGTCGTCCTCGACCTCGCCAGCGGCAAATCCCGCGTTGTCCTCCAGGACCATCCCTCCACCCTCGCGACTCCCGGCTTCGTCCTCCACCTCGATGGCAAGGACGTCGTCGATGGCGGTGGCCACCCCTTCTCCTCAAACGTCAATGGCATCGCCCTCACCCGGGACGAGAAGTACTTCTACTACCGTGCCATCAACCAGACCAAGCTCTACCGCATCGAGACCCGTCACCTCGCCGATCCCGCTCTAACAAACGACGACCTTGCCAAGCACATCGAGACCGTCGCCGAGACCGGCGTCTGCCACGGGATGGTCGCCGATGCCAAGGGCAACATTTACATCACCGACTCCGCCAACCAGTCGCTGAAATACGTCACCCCCGACGGCAAAGTCGAAACCCTCGTCAAAGACGAGCGCCTCGTATGGCCCGACTCCCTCGGCATCGGCTCCGATGGCTACCTCTACCTCACCTGCGCCCAAATCAACCGCCGCCCCAACTACAACAACGGCGAAGACAAAACCGATTACCCCTACCGCGCCTACCGCGTGAAACTCCCCTGAGTCTCCAGCCCTTCCGGGTGTTCCGCGGATTTCGCGCCCTTTCGCGGTTCTAGAAAACCACCCGTCAAACCCTCACAACAAAGTCCCCTTCAAAATCGCCTGCGCAGACACGAAATAAATCACCAGCCCGGTCACATCCACCAGCGTCGCGACGAAAGGTGCCGACGAAGTTGCCGGGTCCAGACCCAGCCGTCGCAGCAGGAATGGCAGCATCGATCCCGATAGCGATCCCCACAGCACCACGCCCACCAGCGATACCCCGACCGTCGCTGCCAGTAGCGCCCAGTGCGGTCCATAGATGTCGGAGAACATCGACCACACCGAAATGCGGAGCACCCCGATCGTCGCCAGGATCAGCCCGAGCGAAAGCCCGCACAGGATTTCGCGGCGCATCACCCGCCACCATTCGCGCAGCCCCACTTCACCGATCGCCATGGCGCGGATGATCAGCGAGGCGGCCTGTGATCCGCTATTGCCACCGCTCGAGATGATCAGCGGGACGAAGACCGCCAGGATCGCGGCCCGCTCGATCTCATTCTCGTAGTGCCCCATCGCGGTCGCCGTCAGCATCTCGCCGACGAAGAGGATCACCAGCCAGACCGCCCGCTTCCGCACCAGCCTGCCCAGCGAAATGTCCAGGTAGGGCTCGTCGAGTTGTTCGACACCGCCGAGCTTCTGGATGTCCTCGGTCGCCTCCTCTTCGGCTACGCTCAGGATGTCGTCACCGGTCACGATTCCCACCAGGCCGCCGTGACCATCCACCACTGGCAGCACCGTGCGGTGGTGCTTCTTGAAGGCGGCCACCGCAGTCTCGCGGTCATCCGTCGCGCTCAGCGAAATGCAGACCCCGTCGCGTAGCTCGCGGACCTTCGTCTCCAGCGGGCAGAGCAGGAGTTCCCGGATCCGCACGTCATCTACCAGCTTGCCGCCGCCGTCCACCACGTAGAGCACGTTGAGCGTCTCGCGATCGCTTCCGTACTTGCGGATGTGGTCCAGCGCTTCTGAAGCGCTCCACTCGTCCCGCAGCGTCAGATATTCGGAGGTCATCAGGCGCCCCACGCTATCCTCCGGGTAGTCCAGCAGCCGCAGCGCCACCGCCCGCTCCGCGGGAGAGAGCGCGTTGATCAGCCGCGCGCAGACCTGGGTCGGCAGCTCCTCCAGCAGTGCCGTGCGGTCGTCCGGGGACATCGCATCCAGCAGCGCCGCTGCCCGCTCGTCTCCCATCGCCTGGATCAGCGACTCCTGGACCTCCACCGATAGGAATTCGAAAACCTCATTCGCCAATTCCGCAGGCAGCAGCCGGAAAAGTGCGACCTGCTCGGTCGAGTCGAACTCCGAGATCACCTCAGCCGAATCCGCCGGGCTCAAGCCACCGAAGGCAGCCCGGATGCTCACGAAGTTCCTCGCGGCCAGCAGTTCCGCGAGCGCCTTGGTGACGAACTCCCTGTCCATGCCGCTGCCATGGCCTCTTCCCCGCGTCCGGGCAACCCCAATCACCCGTGGGACTCCGCTTTTTGACACTTTCTTGACGCCTTCCCGCCCCCCTTTGACTCCCGCTCTCCGGATCCCGTGGGACCATGGCTCCATAGCCATGAGCGATCTCATCTATCTCATCCTCACCGCCGGCTTCTTCTGTGCCGCCCTCTCCCACGCCCGCTTCTGCGGCAACCTCTAAGCCACGTTCCCATGGAAACCTTCATCATCGGCCTCATCGCCATCGCCCTCCTTGCCTACCTCTTCGCCGCCATGGTCCGGCCGGAGAAGTTCTAAGCAACATAACACATCCCGCTCTCCATGCACCCCAACGACTGGCTCCAGCTCGCCCTCTTCCTCGGCATTCTCGCCGCGCTCACCAAGCCCATCGGCATCTACCTCTGCAAGGTCCTCGATGCCGATGGCAAAACCTGGCTCGACCCCATCCTCCGCCCCCTTGAGCGCCTCACCTACAAGCTCATGGGCGTCGATCCCCGCCGGGAGCAGGACTGGAAAGCCTACACCTTCTCCATCCTCCTCTTCAGCGCTGTCGGCGTTTTCTTCACCTACGCCATCCTCCGCCTCCAGCACCTGCTGCCGCTGAATCCGCAGCAGCTCCCCGCGCTCAGCCCCGCCCTCGCCTTCAATACCGCGGTCAGCTTCACCACCAATACCAACTGGCAGAGCTACGGCGGTGAATCGACCATGTCGTACTTCTCCCAGATGGTCGGCCTGACCTTCCACAACTTCGTCTCCGCTGCCACCGGCATCGGCATCGCCGCCGCCCTCGTCCGCGGCATCGCCCGGCAGACTGCCAGCACCATCGGGAACTTCTGGGTCGATCTCGTCCGCAGCACCTACTACCTGCTCCTGCCGATCTGCACCGCCCTCGCGATCTTTCTGGTCTCCCAGGGCATCGTCCAAAACTTCAAGTCTTACGACGCCGCCCAAGTCCTGGAGCCCCAGGTCGTGCAGGTCGAAGATGGCAAGACTGTCACCATTGACACTCAGACCATCGTCCAGGGTCCCGTCGCCTCCCAGGTCGCGATCAAGATGCTCGGCACCAATGGCGGCGGCTACGCGAATGCCAACGCCGCCCATCCTTTCGAGAACCCCACGCCGCTCTCGAACTTTGTCCAGATGCTCTCGATCTTCGCGATTGGCAGCGGCCTCACCTGGTATCTCGGCAAGTCCACCGGCAATCAGGGCCACGGCTGGTCCGTCTGGTCCGCCATGATGATTCTCTTCGTTGCCGGTACCCTCGCCTGTTGGTGGGCGGAGTCGCATGGCAATCCCATCCACCAAGCCCTCGGGGTCTCTGCCGCTGACGGCAATTTCGAAGGCAAGGAAGTCCGCTTTGGCATCTTCAATTCCTCACTCTTCGCCGTCATCACCACCGCTGCCTCCTGTGGCGCGGTGAATGCCATGCACGACTCCTTCACCGCCATCGGTGGCTTGATCCCGCTCTTCATGATGGAACTCGGTGAAGTCGTCATCGGCGGCGTCGGTGCCGGCCTCTACGGCATGCTCGTCTTCGTCGTCCTCGCCGTCTTCATCGCCGGTCTCATGGTTGGCCGCACCCCCGAATACCTCGGCAAGAAGATCAACGCCTTCGAGGTCAAGATGGCCATGCTCTCCCTTCTGGTCCTCACCCTCACCATCCTCGGCTTCACCGCTTGGGCCACCGTCAGCGCCTGGGGCCAAGCGGGCCTCAACAACGCCGGTCCCCACGGCTTCAGCGAAATCCTCTACGCCTACAGCTCCGCCACCGCGAACAACGGCAGCGCCTTCGCCGGCCTGACAGCGAATCCAGCCAACGGCGACCCGCACTACAACGTCACCCTTGGCTTCGCCATGCTCATCGGCCGCTTCCTCATGATTGTCCCCATCATGGCCATGGCAGGGGCCCTCGTGAAAAAGAAGATCGCCCCGCCCAGTCCCGGCACCTTCCCCGTCTCCGGCACCACCTTCACCGTGCTCTTGATCGGCACCGTCCTCCTCATCGGTGCCCTCAACTTCCTCCCCGCCCTCGCCCTCGGCCCCATCGTCGAACACTTCCTCACCCAAGCGGGACAGCTCTTCTAACACGTCCTCTCAAATTTCAAATTTCGTCATTCCATGTCCACTCAAGCTCCATCCCTCTTCGACAAGGCAATCGTCCTACCTGCGCTCGGGGACTCCTTCAAGAAACTCGACCCCCGCCTCATGGTGAAGAACCCCGTCATGTTCGTCACCGAGGTCGCCGCCGTCCTCACCACCACCTCCATCTTCACCACCAAGGCCGACCAATCCTTCATCACCCAACTCGCCGTCTGGCTCTGGTTCACCGTCCTCTTTGCAAACTTCGCCGAAGCCGTCGCCGAGGGCCGAGGCAAGGCCCAGGCCGATAGTCTCCGCAAGGCCCGCAAGGACACCACCGCGCGCCGCTTGGTGAAGGGCACCGAAGAACAAGTTCCCGCCACCGCCCTCGAAAAAGGCGACCTCGTTGTCTGCGAGGCCAACGACATCATCCCCTCCGATGGCGAAGTCATCGAAGGCATCGCCAGCGTCGATGAAGCCGCCATCACCGGTGAGTCGGCACCGGTCATCCGGGAAAGTGGCGGCGACCGCAGCGCCGTTACGGGCGGCACCCGGGTCATCAGCGACCGCATCGTGATTCAGATCACTTCCGAGAAGGGCAATACTTTCATCGACCGCATGATCTCGATGGTCGAAGGCGCGAAGCGTCAGAAGACTCCGAACGAAATCGCGCTGACCATCCTGCTCTCCGCGATGACCCTGATCTTCCTCCTGGTCTGCATCACCCTCAAGCCCTTCGGTATTTACGCCGGCATGGAGTTCACCACTCCCGTCCTCGTCGCCCTCCTCGTCTGCCTCATCCCGACCACCATCGGCGGCCTGCTCAGCGCCATCGGCATCAGCGGCATCGACCGCCTGATCCGCCGCAATGTCATCGCCACTAGTGGCCGCGCCGTGGAAGCCGCCGGCGACATCGATGTGCTCCTCTTGGACAAGACCGGCACCATCACCATTGGCAACCGCATGGCCTCCGCCTTCCTGCCCGCTCCCGGCGTCAGCGAACAGGAACTCGCCGATTCCGCCCAGCTCGCCTCCCTCGCCGATGAAACCCCGGAGGGCCGCAGCATTGTGGTGCTCGCCAAGGAGCTGTTCAACATCCGTGGCCGCGACCTCCAGCAGCCTCACGCTGTCTTCGTGCCCTTTACCGCCCAGACCCGCATGAGCGGTGTGGATCTCGATGGCCGCAGCATCCGCAAGGGTGCCGCCGATTCGGTGAAGGCCTGGGTCGAACAACAGGGAGGGCAATACCCTCAAGACGTCGCTGCTTCCGTCGAGGCCGCTTCCCGCGCAGGTCGCACTCCCCTCGTTGTCGCCGATGGCAAGAAGGTCCTCGGCGTCGTCGAGCTCAAGGATGTCGTGAAGGGGGGCATCAAGGAACGCTTCGCCCAGCTCCGCAAGATGGGCATCCGCACCGTGATGATCACCGGTGACAACCCCATGACCGCCGCCGCCATTGCCGCGGAAGCCGGTGTCGATGACTTCATGGCCCAGGCCACGCCCGAGGATAAGCTCAAGCGCATCCGCGCCGAGCAGGCTGCCGGTCATCTCGTCGCCATGACCGGCGACGGCACCAACGACGCTCCCGCTCTTGCCCAGGCCGATGTCGGCGTCGCCATGAACACCGGCACCCAGGCCGCCCGAGAGGCTGGCAACATGGTCGATCTCGATAGCAATCCCACCAAGCTCATCGAGATCGTGGAGATCGGGAAGCAGCTCCTCATGACCCGTGGCTCCTTGACCACCTTCTCGATCGCCAATGACGTCGCGAAGTACTTCGCGATCATTCCCGCGCTGCTCATGGCCACCTTCCCGGCCATCGCCCCGCTCAACATCATGAAGCTGGCCTCACCGCAGAGTGCGATCCTCAGCGCGGTGATCTTCAATGCCCTCATCATCATCGCCCTGATTCCTCTGGCCCTGAAGGGCGTTACCTACAAGCCCCTCGGTGCCATGGCCATCTTGCGCCGCAATCTTCTCATCTACGGCCTCGGCGGCCTGCTCCTGCCCTTCGCCGGCATCAAGGCCGTCGATCTCCTCGTCTCCAACCTTCACTTCATCTGAACCGATCATGAACTCTTTCGCTACCCAGATCCGCGCCGCCGTCGGCTCCACCCTCGTCCTCGCCATTATCTGCTGCGGTGCCTACCCGCTGGTCGTGACCGCCATCGGCCGCACCGCCTTCCGTGACCAAGCCGATGGCAGTCTCATCAAGGACTCCTCCGGCAAGCTCCTTGGCTCGTCCCTCCTTGGCCAAACCTTCACCGGCGAGAAATACTTCCACTCCCGACCCTCTGCCGCCGGTGCAAGCGGCTACGATGCCACCAGCTCCAGCGGCAGCAACCTCGGCCCGACTTCGCAAAAGCTCGCCGACCAAATCAAGGAACGCATCGCCACCTACCGCAGCACCAACGGCCTCGCGGACAACCAGGAAGTCCCTGCTGATGCTGTCACCGCTTCCGGCAGCGGCCTCGATCCCCACATCAGCCCAGCAAATGCAGCCCTCCAGGCCCAGCGCGTCGCCACCGCCCGCAAGCTGCCCCTCGAACAGGTCCAAGCCCTCATCGCGGAACACACCGCCCAAGCTGACCTCGGGATCCTCGGCGACCCCGGCGTGAATGTCCTCAAACTCAACCTGGCGCTCGACGCCTTGCCGCGATGAAGCCTTCGTTCCGCATCTTCCTGGCCGGCTTGACCCTTGGCCTGCTCGCGGCCTTGGGTGGATGGTTCTGGTGGAGGGATACCGGGCAGCTACCGCTTCCGGACGAAAGGAAGGTCGCGATGGAAGTCCTCACCGGATCCCAGACCGGTCCGCGCTACTTCCATCCCGTGCCCAACGCCAGCACCCCGGATGAAAAGGGGATCCTGTGGATTTCCCCGGCCGCCGCCCGGGACCAAGTCGATGAGGTCCTCAGTGTCCGCGAGCTAAACGCCACCGCCAGGGACAAGATCCTCAAGCTGATCGACGAAACCTCCGAGCCGCACCCCTCCCGCATCATCGGCGGCGAGCGCATCAACCTCGCCAGGCTGAACCTGGCGTTGGACGGCATGAAATGAGCTCCGGCCGGCTGGCGTCGAATCGTGTTCCCCTATGACTGCGGCACAGCCGCCCTCGGACTGCTGTGATTATTCACAGCTCTCGAATGCATTTCACGGTACGCCCGCTCTATCGGAATGAACCAGCCTACCCGCTGCGCAACCGCCAGCCAACTCGTCTGCTTCCCACCACCGCATCCCGGCAGATCACATGGATTCCCCTTCCGCCTTTCCATTCGCGCCAGCCTGACCCCGCCCGCGGATACCTGCCTTGACCACACCGCGATGCAATCCATCATATGCCCATGAGGACGGTTAGCACCGAGGACTTCAGGAAAGCTCTCTACACGCTTGTCCAACAGGTCGAGAAAGGTGAGTCAGTCGAAATCGTGGCGGGCGACAGAGTAGTGGCTGTCATGAGACCGCCAACACCCCAAGAGGTGGAAGCTTCTGGGAGGAACAGCGAGGAAGCTGAAGAGTGCTGACAGCTTGCTGAACCTATGACTTCCGACCACCGCCCCGATCCCGATCTGCTCCTCGCGCAGGTGCAGCGCGAAGAGCGGAGCCGTCGCCCGGGCCGCCTCTTCATCTTCCTGGGCATGTGCCCCGGCGTCGGCAAGACCTACGCCATGCTCCAAGCCGCCCGCCAGAGGCACGCTGAAGGCGTGGGCGTGCTGATCGGCGTGGTGGAGACCCACGATCGCGAGGAGACCGAGGTCCTGTTAGATGGGCTCGAACTCCTGCCCCGCAAACGCATCGATCACGGTGGCCATCTCCTCGATGAGTTCGATCTCGATGCGGCCTTGACCCGCCGCCCTGAGCTTCTGCTCGTCGATGAACTCGCGCACACCAATGCGCCCGGCACCCGCCACAGCAAGCGCTACCAGGACGTGCTCGAATTGCTCGATGCTGGCATCGACATCTACACCACTCTCAACGTCCAGCACATCGAGAGCCAGGTGGACGTCGTCCGGCAGATCACCGGCGTCACCGTTCAGGAGACGGTCCCGGACTCGATCCTCGACCGCGCCCACGAGATCCAGCTGATCGACCTCAGCGTGGAGAAGCTGCTCCAACGTCTATCCGACGGAAAGATCTACCGCAGCGAGCGGGCCCATGCCGCCTTCGACGGCTTCTTCCGCGAGGGCAACCTGACCGCCCTCCGTGAGATGGCGCTGCGCTTCACCGCCGAGCGAGTGGACCGCGACATGGAGGACTTCCGCCGCGCCCGCCGCGACTCCAGCCCTTGGAAGACCAATGCGCGCCTGCTCGTCGGCGTCGCGCCCACACCCTACTCGGAAAGCCTGGTCCGCTGGACCCGCCGCGCCGCCGCCCGCATCGGCTGCCCTTGGATCGGCGTCTGGGTCGAAGGAATCCGCACTCTCCGCCCCGAGGAAGAGGAGCTCCTCGCCCGCGGCCTCGCGCTGGTCCGCAAGCTTGGCGGCGAGGTCGTCCACGTCACCGGCAACGACGTCGCGACCGCCCTTCTCGAAGTCGCCCGTGATCGCAACGTCGGCCAGATCGTCGTCGGCAAGTCGGACAAGAAGTCCTTCTGGAGATCCTCCCTGACCGATCGCGTGATTGCCGGCAGTGGTGACATCGACGTGTGTGTGGTACGGCCTTTTGCCGCAAAAAAGCCGCCTAAGACCCCCGACACTCCCCGTGCCACACCCCCTTGGAAAGATGGCATGGAGTCTATCTTGTTGACCGCCTTGGTGACCTTGGGCGCTTGGTTGGCCCTGCGTTTCACCGGCTACCTGGTTCCCGCCTTCGCCTACCTCTTCGCCATCGTCCTCGGCTCCATGCGCTGGAAGCGCAGCGCCACCCTCCTGATGGCTGCGGTCAGCGCGCTGACCTGGAACTACTTGTTCATCCCGCCGCGCTACACCCTCCACGTGGACAAGCCGGAGGACATGGCGATGCTAGCGAGCTTCTTCGTGGTGGCCCTCGCCATGGGCCAACTGACCACCCGCCTGCGCCAGCGCGAGCACGCCGAACGCCGCCGCCAGAAGCACACCGCGGCACTCCTCAGTGTTACCCAGCAGGCGGCCCTGAATCCCGAAGGCTCAAAAGGTTTGGAGGCAGCCCTGCGAGTCATCGAAGGCTACCTCGGCGGACAAGTAAGCCTGCTAGAGCGCCAGGACAACCACTCCCTCGGTCACCTCGCCCATACCGCCAGCGCCTTCCAAACGACTGACACTGAGTTTGCCGTAGCCGCTTGGGCCTTCTCCAATCACCAGATCGCCGGACGCTTCACCGACACCCTGCCCTCGGCGGAAGCCACTTGGTTCCCCTTGCAGACCGCCACCTCCACGATGGGGGTCATCGGCCTCCAGCACGAAGCGAACACCATGGTGTTCACGGAACGACAAGCCATGGAGTCCTTCGCGCTCCAGCTCGCGCTGGTCCTTGAAAAGGAACACTTCATCCAAGCCGTCCAGCACGCGGAACGCCTCGAAGAAGGCGAAAAACTCCGCCGCGCCCTGTTCGACAGCGTCTCCCACGAACTGAAAACTCCCATCGCGGTGATCCGCGCCGCAGTCGAAACCAGCGGCAGCCACGATCCGCGGATCGGCGAGATCGATACCGCTTCACGCCGCTTGCAACGCATCGTGGACAGCTTGCTCCACATGACGCGCTTGGAAGCCTCCGTGGTCGAGCCGAAGCTGGAATGGTGCGACATGAACGACATCGTCAGTGATGCGGTGGACACGGTGGGCGACGCTCTGAAACGGCATAAGCTCACGGTGGATTTGCCCGAGGACCTGCCACTGCTGAAGACGGATCACAACCTGTTGGAGCAGTGCTTCGTGAACCTCCTGCACAATGCGGCGGTGCATACACAGGAGGGAACGTCCATCGAGTTTATGGTGTCCAGACGCGCGCAAGGGATGGAGTTCACCGTCCGGGATCACGGCAAGGGCTTGGCAGAGGGAGAAGAGCACAAGGTCTTCGATAAGTTCTACCGTTCACCTGGCTCCGCTGCGGGCGGAACCGGCCTGGGGCTCTCGATCGTGAAGGGATTTGTTCGCGCGCTTGGCGGGACCGTCGTCGCGCGCAATCATCCCTCGGGCGGCGCGGAATTCTCGATCCGGCTGCCGGCTGAAACCATGGAGCCCACTGCTGCTGCCCTCGCGTCTGAACCGTGATTGCACTGATCATTGATGACGAGATTCAGATCCGGCGTTTGCTGCGGCTGGCGCTGGAGTCGCGTGGTTATGAGGTTCATGAGGCGGAAAACGGGCAGCTTGGCCTGCAAGCTTGCGCGGTGCACCGGCCGGATGTGGTGCTGCTAGACCTAGGCCTGCCGGACATGGACGGGATCGAGGTACTCCGGCGCTTGCGGGAGTGGAGCACTGTGCCCGTGCTGATCCTGTCCGTGCGGGATGAGGAGAAGGGCAAGATCGCGGCGCTGGAGAGCGGCGCGGATGACTACGTGACCAAACCCTTTGCCACCGGCGAGCTGCTGGCGCGTCTAACCGCGATCCAGAGGAGACATCATGGCAATGATACACCGGAGATCGTGTTCGGGCCGCTGTTGGTGAGGCTGGACCGTCACGAAGCGATCTTAGGCGGTGAGGAGCTGAAGCTGACCCCCACGGAATTCGCCTTCCTGCGTGCATTGGCGCGGCATGCGGGGAAGATCGTGACACAGCGGCAACTTCTGCGCGAGGTGTGGGGCCCACAGGCGGAGGAGCAGACACACTACCTGCGGGTGTATGCGAATTTGCTGCGGAAGAAGCTGGGGGATTTGCTGCTGATCCGGAATGAGCCGGGGATCGGGTATCGCTTGGTGGAGCCGCTTTAGGATTTCAAATATCGAAGATGAAGACCCGTTGTCCTTGGCTGCCTGCTGATCGTGAGCTTTATGTGGATTACCACGATAAGGAGTGGGGTGTGGAATCGCGGGATCCGCGCTACTTGTTTGAGATGATCAACTTGGAAGGCGCGCAGGCGGGCCTTTCGTGGTGGACGGTGCTGCAGAAGCGGGAGCATTACCGGAAGGTCTTCCACAACTTCGCGCCGGAGAAGGTGGCGAAGATGAAGGATGCGGAGCTGGAGAAGCTGGTGCTCGATCCGGGGATCATCCGGCACCGTGGGAAGATCGAGGCGGTGCGAGCGAATGCGCAGGCTTGGCTGGAGCTGGCGCAGCGCGAGGGCGATCCGGTGGAGTGGCTGTGGAGCTTTGTGGGCGGGAAACCGAAGGTCAATTCACCGAAGGGGATGGGCGAGATCCAGGCGAAGACGCCGGAGTCGGACGCGCTGAGCAAGGCGCTGCGGAAGGCGGGCTTCAATTTCGTGGGCAGCACGACGATGCAGGCCTTCATGCAGGCGGTGGGGATGATGAATGACCACACGGTGGATTGCTTCCGCTACAAAAAGAAGTGAGGGGCTTGGCGGCTGTGTTAGGCTGAAAAGGTGAGCCCACTGGATGAACGCGATTGGCCCCGTTTGCTGCGACCGGGGAGCCGTGTGTTCATCGGCGGCGGAGCCTCGGTGCCGCAGGCGCTGGTGGCCTCTCTGCTGCGGCAGGCGCGGTGGCTGACGGATGTGGAAATCGTGCACATCTATGGGCTGGGGCCGACGCCGTGGATCGATCCGGCCTATGATGGGATCCTGCGGACGAATTCGTTTTTCCTGACGCCGACGCTGCGGGATGCGGTGGCGCGGGGGCAGGCGGACTACACGCCCTGTGCGATGTCGGAGATTGCGGGGCTGTTCACCAACGGGCGGCTGCCGCTGGATGTGGCGCTGATCCAAGTATCGCCGCCGAATGAGGAGGGATACTGCTCACTGGGGGTGAATGTGGACATCGTGCGGCCTGCAGTGGCGGCGGCGCGGCTGGTGATCGCGCAGGTGAATCCGCTGATGCCGCGGACCTGTGGCGATACCAGGCTGGCGGCGCGGAAGATTGCTTACTTCCTGAATCACAAGGTGCCGCTGCCGGAGTGTGAGAAGCCGGACTTTGATGACCGGCATGAGCGGATCGGGCGCTATGCGGCGCAGCTGGTGGAGGATGGGGCGACGATCCAGGTAGGACTAGGCAACACGCCCGAGGCAGTGGTGCGGGCACTAAAGAAGCACCGCAACTTGGGAATCCACAGCGGGGTCTTCAGCGATGTGTTGATGGACCTCGTGAAATGCGGGGCGGTGGACAATTCGCGGAAGAGCTACAAGCCGGGTAAGATCATCGCCAGTTACGTGATGGGCAGCCGGAAGCTGTATCGCTTCGTGGACGGGAATCCGGATGTGGAACTGCACCCGAGCGATTGGGTGAATGATCCCTACCGGATCGCGCGGAATGAGCGGATGGTGGCGATCAATGGAGCGCGGGAGATCGACCTGACGGGCCAGGTGGTGCGGGACTCGCGCGGGCACCGCTTCTACGGCGGGATCGGCGCGCTGCAGGACTTCATCCGTGGTGCGGGGCGGAGCAAGGACGGCCGGCCGATCGTGGCGCTGACGGCGACTTCCGATGATGGGAATGAATCGCGGATCGTGGACGGCCTTTCGCCGGGCAGCGGAGTGAGCACAGGGCGCGGGGACGTTCACTACGTGGTCACGGAGTACGGGATTGCTAGTATTTACGGGCTGAGCATCCGCGAACGGGTGGCGAAGCTGGTGGAGATCGCGCATCCCGACCATCGGGAGAAGCTCTTGGAGGGCGCCCGGGCGCGCGGGTGGTTGCCGAAGTTTTACACCATGCCGGGCGGGACGCGCAGCGGGGTGGAATCGCGCTGGGTCGAGTTTTCGATCGGCAAGTTTCGCCTGCGGCCGCTGTATCCGAGTGACATGCACACGCTGCAGGACTTTTTCTACTCGCACGACGAGGAAACGGTACGGCTGCGCTACGGCTACCAGCGCGACCGGATGAGCGGGGAGTCCGCTTACAAGCTGTCTGCGATCGATCAGGTGAAGGACCGCGCACTGGGGATCTTTTCGGAGGCGGGAGGAAGAGAGGAATTGCGGGCGATCGGCCGCTACTATCTGGACCCGGACGGCGGTAGCGCGGAAGTGGCCTTCGTGGTGCACGAGGAGACGCGGCGCGGTGGGATGGCGGGATTCCTGTTAGGCGAACTGGCGAAGACGGCGGGAGAGCGCGGGATGAAGCGATTGTGGGCGAGTGTGCTGCCGGGCAATCACGGAATGGCGGCGCTGCTGGCGCAGGCGGGAGGGAAGGCGGAGCCGGGGGAGGAGGAGACTCACTTCGAGATGGAAGTGTCCCGCATCTTGCGCTGGCGGAAGGGCTATCTCTCGCGCAAGAAAATCCAAGACCCGGCACGATGACGATGAAATCCAAGCTCACCGGCATTCACTACGATTCCTGCTACGAGGCGCACGATACGGGGCCGGGGCATCCGGAGTCGGCGGAGCGCTATCGGGTATTGAGGGCGGCGCTGGAGGAATTGCCGGTGGAAGAGTTTCCAAGATTGCCGCGGAGGACGGCGACGGTGGCGGAGGTGCTGCTGGCGCATGAGGCGCACTACCACGACCTGGTGTATCGTGATGTGGTCTCTTGCTCGGATGTGCTGAGGACCGGTGATACGAATATCTGCCCGGAGAGCTATGAGGTGGCGCTGGAGGCCTCCGGCGCGGTGCTGGCGGCGGTGGATGCGGTGATGCGTGGGGAGGTGCTACGGGCCTTCTGTGCGGTGCGGCCACCGGGGCATCATGCGACCAGGGCGCGGGGGATGGGTTTCTGCATCTTCAACCATGTGGCGATCGCGGCGAATTATTTGCGCAAGCAGCATGGTCTGAAGCGGATCGCGATCGTGGATTGGGACGTGCACCATGGGAATGGGACAGAGGAGATCTTCTACGAGGAGCCGGAGGTGTTTTACCTCTCGCTGCACGAGGCGGGGATTTATCCTTTTACCGGTCGGGCGGAGAATCGCGGAGCCGGGAAGGGAGTGGTGGGGGCTTTGAATTTGCCCTTGAAGCATGCTTCGGGAGGGACGACGGCGCTGGCGGCTTGGGATGAATTTGCGGGGCCGGCGCTGGATGGGTTCAAGCCGGAGTTTGTGCTGATATCGGCGGGCTTTGATGCGCGGGTGAGGGATCCGCTGGGGGGATTGGAGTGGGAGGATGAGACTTTTGAGGGTTTAACAGAACGGGTGTGTGGCGTGGCGGAGAAGTGGGCGGGGGGAAAGGTGGTGGCTTCCTTGGAAGGTGGGTATTGGCCGCCGGGATTGGCTTCGGCAGCGGTGGCGTGTGTGAGGGAGATGGCGAAGAGTTCCGGGTGAACGGTCGAGAGGCAGGAGTATTTCTATTGGACGGGGGCCATGAGGCGGGCGGCGCGGCAGGCGGCGCGGAACCAGAAGGGGCGCTCGGTGAACTCAGACACTTGGACGGGCTCGGAGTGCTCGAAGTCGGTCTCTAACATGCGGGTGACTTCGGTGACGAAGACGGGGTCGGGGGAGAAGCCGGAGATCTCGAAGTTGAGACGGAAGGATCGATTGTCGAGATTGGCAGTGCCGACGCAGGCGAGCTTGTCATCGACGAGCATGACCTTCTGGTGGAGGAAGCCGCGCTGGTAGCGGTAGAGCTTCACGCCGAAGGGGATGATTTGCTCGAAGTAGGTGAAGGCGGAGAGCCAGACGAGGAGGTGGTCGGCCTTCTCCGGGATGAGGATGCGCACATCCGCACCGCGGATGGCGGCGGCAAGGAGGGCGGTGAGGACGCCACCATCCGGCACGAAATAGGGAGAGGCGATCCAGAGACGCTCGCGGGCGGAGTTCGCGGCCTCGGCCACGACGAGCTGCCAGGAGTCGGTGGGGTCGGCAGGGCCCGTGGGGATGATGGCGGCGACTTGGTTGGCTGGCTCGACGGTGCCGGTCCACTCGAGTTCCGGCACGACGTCGGTGGCCCAGTTCCAATCCTCGATGAAGACCAATTGGATCGCCTGGACGGAGGGCCCACGCATGCTCATGTGGGTATCTCGCCAGGCGCCGAAGCGCTGGTCGCGGCCGAGGTATTCATCGCCCACGTTGATGCCGCCGATGAAGCCGATCTTGCCATCGACGACGACGATCTTGCGGTGATTGCGGAAGTTGATCTGAAGGCGAGACCACCAGAAGCGGTTCGATCCGAAGTAGGCGCACTGGATGCCCGCGTCCTCCATGTCCTTGAGGTAGGAGCGGCTCAGGCGGTGGGAGCCGATCTCATCATAGAGGAAGTAGACCTTCACACCGGCCTTGGCGCGCTCGATGAGGGCATCCTTGAAGCGGGTGCCGACGCGGTCGTTCTTCACGATGAAGAAGTTCACCAGCAGGTATTTCTCTGCGGCAGCGATGGCCTTGAAGATTGCCTTGAAGGTTTGCTCGCCATCGATGAGGAGGGTCAGCTCATTGCCGTGGGTGAAGGGTAGGCCGCCGAGGTATTCGGCGGCGCGGCCGAAGGCATCGTCCGGCTTGATCTCGTAGCTGCGGAGGCGCTTGTGCATGTCCTCGGCGATCTTGAAGAGCTCGGCATCGTCATTGCGGCGGGCGCGGACGTAGCCGGAGAAGCGGCTGCGGCCTGCGACCCAGTAGAGCGGCACGGCGATCCACGGTGCGGCGATCAGGGAAACCATCCAGGCGACGGTGCCTTGGGAGGTGCGCACGGTCATCAGGGCGTGGATGACGTGGCAGATGCCGATGATCTGGAGGAGCAGGATGCCCGCGCCGATGAGCCAAGGGGTGGAGTGGAGGAAGTCGGGCATTGGGAGGATGTTAGGCGCGGGAATCCGCGGGGCCAAGCTCCCTCTTTTTGGCCGCACCCCTAGCTGGGTACTTTGAGTTGTTGGAGTAGCCAGGGTGGGGCGGGGGGCGAGGAGAGATGTGGCTTTACCTGAGGAGGAGATAAGATAGCGTCCGGTGCTGGGATCCATGCGTATCTGGAGAAAACCATCCCGGCTGGCGGCGATGGCGGGGCTTTTCCTGGTCTTCGCTGCACTTACCGTGTGGTGGCTGCCAGAGTCGCCAACCAAGCCGGTATCCTCCACTTCCCTTGGGAGTGCGCCGGCAAGCTCCCGGTCGTCTTCGGAAGCCGGGCCACCATCCAAGAAAGCGGAGCGAGCGGGTTCGCGTGCTGAAAAGAAGTCACTTGCGGACAGGCTCCCGGCGCTAAGGTCTTCTCCCCTCCGTCTTAGCCGCGAAGAGATCGATGCCTATCTGGCCTCCCGGAAGCGCAATGTAGATTCGCTGCTCGCCGCCTTCCGGATCAGCGGGGATGAGGCCTTTCTGAAGGAGGCGCTGGAGCGATTCCCAAATGACCCGCAGGTCCTGGCGATGGCGTTGCGCTCGGAGAACGATCCCGCCAAGCGGCTGGAGATGATCGAGGTCTTCAAGCGCGCTGATCCGGAGAACGCCTTGGCGAATTGCATTGCGGCGCGGGCTCTCTTCGACACGGGGAAGCCGGCCGAGGCGCTCGCAGAACTGCGGGCATTGTCCGGCAAGCACATCGACGACTTTACTCTCAGCGCCAGCCAGAATGACGAGGAAGCCTATCTCGCCTCGGGAATTCCACCGCTGGAGGCGAGGATGAACGCGCTTTACTCGCAAGCCACGCCCCACGTCATGCAGCTCCGGAGGCTCACTGACGAAATGTCAAAAGCCCGCGCGGATTACCTTGCCGCCGGTGATGTGGAAGCGGCGGACGAGCTGCTCGGAATCCAGTTCGAGCTGACCCGGATGCTACAGAAAGGCCAAACCGCGATCGTGAACTCGCTGGTCGGCATCCACTTGGAGAAACGGGGGTTGAAGGGCCTGGACACGGACGAAGCCCGCGCCCGCCTGGATGAAATCCAGAGCCAAGGCAAAGAGCTCTCAAGCAGCGCTGTGGCCGTTTCGGCGCTGATGAAAGACCCTGCGGTTCCCGACAGCGATTGGATGCTTTACTCGGATCGGCTCAAGGCATTCGGGGAGGCCGCAGCGAACAACTGGATGCTGGAGCGGCACCCGCCTCCTTAGCCTCCCGTGGCGCTGTCACATCAACTTGTTGGGCGCTGTTCAGAGGCGGATCTTCAAGCCCAGCTCTTCCTTCATGGTCAACAGGGCTTCGGCGTTGCCCTTGGCATCGTCCACGGGGTGGTGGGTGTGCTTGGTCTTGCGGAGGTGCTTGAAGGTCTGGAAGGTATCCTTGACGAGGCCTTTATAGAGGGAGCCGAGATTGGTGGAGGAGAAGCCGAAGGGGTTCTTGCCGGTGAAGTGGTGGAAGTACCAGTTGATGAACTGCCAGTCGAAGCCGTTGTTGTCCGAGATGAACATGAGGCGGTCGGGGGAGACTTCCTTGAGCCAGGCGGCGAAGTCGGTCATGACTTGCGCTGGCTCGGGGAAGGCCAGGGCTTCCTCGCGGGAGAAGCCGCTGACAGCGAGAGCATCGGGGATCCACTTATCGGAGATGGGGCGAAGCTGGCCGTAGAAGGTACGGGTGAGGGAGGCTTCGACGACGACGGCGCCGAAGCAGATCATCGAGTAGTCGCCGGGGATGGGACCGTCAGATTCGATGTCGACCATGATGTAGCTCATAAGAGTGTATGGGGGTGTTGTTAGGGTAAGGATGCCGCTTGGGCTGGGGTGGAGTTGGGTTCAACCGCGAAAAACGCGAAAGGCCGCGAAATTTGAACAGCCGTCAAACCACGGAATACACGGACCACACGGAAGGCCTGCTTGAACTCAGGAGGGCCTATTCTGCCGCGGGGGCAGTCCTCCACCTCGATGAGTTCCCTTTCGATGGCCTTGCCACTTTTGGATTCCCCGAGGGCTTCGGCCAAGAGAGCCGCATTTGCCGCAGTGGAGAGCAGGTAGGACGTTTCGTCCACGTCCTCGCCCGCGAGGCATGGCGGGACTTTAGCTAGTTTTCCGCCAGACTCAACTCCAAACCATTGAACGGAGGCCCGGGCAGGTCTAGCCTTCCGGCGTGATCTACCTTGATGCCAATGCCACGACGCCGCTCTTGCCGGAGGTGCTGGACGCCATGCTGCCGTGGCTGAGGGAGGGATTTCACAATCCGAATGCGAGCTATCGCGGGGCGAAGGAGGCTCGGAAGGCGATCGATGAGGCGCGGGCTCAGGTGGCGGCTTTGATCGGGGCGACTCCGGATGAGATTGTTTTTACTGGCGGTGGCACGGAGAGCACGAACACGGCGCTGAAGTGGCTGGCGCGGCTGGTTGGGCGGAAGACGGGGAAGGTGGTGACGAGCGCGATCGAGCACAGCGCGGTGCTGAAGCCGGTGGAGACTTTCGGCGAAGTGGGTTACCCGGTGACGCTGGCGGGTGTGGATGGGGGCGGGCGGTTGAAGCTGGATGAGTATCAAGCGGCTTGTGAGGCGGCGAAGGAGGGTGGCGGATTGGCTTCGGTGATGTGGGCGAACAATGAAACCGGGGTGATCCAGCCGGTGGAGGAGGCTGGTGCGATCGCGAAGGAGAATGGCTTGGCCTTCCACACGGATGCGATCCAGGCGGTGGGAAAGATTGCGGTGAACGTGCGGGCGGCGCCGGTGGATTTCCTGTCGCTGTCCGCGCACAAGTTCCATGGGCCGAAGGGCGTGGGGGCGCTGTATATTCGCGGCGGGGCAAGGTTCGAGCCGCTGCTGCGAGGTGGCGGGCAGGAGAAGGACCGCCGCAGTGGGACGGAAAATACGGCGGGCATCGTAGGTCTGGGGAAGGCGGCGGAGCTGGCGATGGCAAGACTGGCGGCGGGTGAGACGCCGCGGGCGCTGCGGAATGCTTTTGAGGCTAAAGTGGTGGAGCTGGTGCAGGGTGCCACGGTGAACGGTGACCTGCTGCATCGTTTGCCGGGGACGAGCCACCTGTCCTTCACGGGATGCGAGGCGGCGGGGCTGCTGATTTTGTTAGATGATGCCGGAGTTGCTTGCTCGGCGGGCTCGGCCTGCATGACGGGCAAGCAACAGCCATCGCACGTGCAAAAGGCGATGGGTTTTCCTGACGCGAAGGCGAAGAGCAGTTTGCGTTTCGGATTCTCGTGTTTGAACACGATGGAGGAGGCGATGGAAGCGGCCGCGGCGGTGGCGAAGGCGGTGGAGAAGCTCAGGAAGGTGCAGGGCGGGAGCACCGGGCCGGTGGTAGTTTATTCGGCGTGAAGGCGGGTTGACAGAATTCTGTCACCGTGCTTGAATTAGTCATGCAGACGGTTTCCTACACCGACGCTCGCAACGGCCTTGCCGGTCTAATGGAGACGGCATTGCGGGATCGCGAGCCCATCACTATTACCCGGAATGGAACGGGGGAGGTGGTGATGCTTGCGGCAGAAGAGTATGCCGCGATGGAGGCCACCTTGCATTTGTTCTCCACACCGGCGAACGCCGAACGGATCGAGCGAGGCTTGGCCGATTATCAGGCCGGGAAGCTGCAAGAGGGTAAGCTATGCGATTGATGTGGTTGCCGACGGGCTGGGAGGATTACCTCCACTGGCAGGCGACCGATCGAAAAATCTTGCAAAGGCTCAACGAGGTCATCCGTGATTCTCTCAGGACTCCATTCGAGGGGATTGGCAAGCCTGAGCCCTTGAAGGGGAATCTCAAGGGCTGGTGGTCACGACGAATCACACAGGAGCACCGTTTGGTTTATCGGGTCGATGGAGATGTGCTAATCATCATGCATTGCCGTTTTCATTACGAACGTTGAGGGCTTCGCGTTGATTGCTCGCGTGTGTTCCGTGGTTTTGATGCTTTCTTCTCTCCATGCCGAACTCCCTCGCGCACGAAACTTCTCCCTACCTCCTCCAGCACGCACACAATCCGGTGGATTGGGAGCCGTGGAGTGAGGAGGCCTTTGAGCGGGCGGCGGAGGAGGACAAGCTGGTGTTCCTTTCGATCGGGTATTCGACCTGCCACTGGTGCCATGTGATGGAGCGGGAGAGCTTCGAGAACGAGGCGATCGCGGCGGTGATGAATGCGAACTTCATCTGCGTGAAGGTGGACCGCGAGGAGCGGCCGGACATCGATGCGACCTACATGGCCTTTGTGCAGGCGACGACAGGGCAGGGTGGCTGGCCAATGAGCGTGTGGCTGACGCCGGAGGGCAAGCCGGTGGTAGGCGGGACTTACTTCCCGCCGGAGGATCGCTATGGCCGGGCGGGATTTCCTAAGCTGTGCTCGGAGATCGGGCGGCTGTGGAAGGAGGACCGTAAGCGTATGTTAGACAGCGCGGAGAAGATCATGGTCCACCTGCGGACCGAGGCGGCGGCGGATGCGGTGGTAACGGGCTTGCCAGGGGACAAGGTGTTCGGGGATTTCATCGATCGCTGTGAGGCGATGTTCGATCCCTCGCTGGGTGGCTGGGGGAATGCGCCGAAATTTCCGCGGCCGGTGGTGCCGCGCTTGTTGCTGCAACTGGCGGAGCGATTCCGCGGGCATGACGAGGCGGAGGCGGCGCTGCAGATGACGCATCGGACGCTGCGGGCGATGGCGGCGGGCGGAATGTATGATCAGCTCGGCGGCGGCTTCCACCGCTATTCGGTGGACCGCTACTGGCACGTGCCGCACTACGAGAAGATGCTCTACGATCAGGGGCAGCTTGCCTTGCTGTATCTAGAATCCTGGCAGGCGACGGGCGACGAGCGCGACCGCGAGACGGCGGAGGATATCTTCCGCTACGTGCTGGGTGAGCTGCGCGATCCGAGCGGTGCCTTTCATGCCGCTGAGGACGCGGACAGCTTGCCGACCGCCGATGCAGGGGAGAAGCGGGAGGGTGCATATTGGACCTGGGAGAGCGCGGAGATCTACCGGCTGCTGGATCCGCGGAGTGCGGCGATTTTCTGTGCGGCCTACGGGGTAGAGGCGGATGGCAACGCCCGGCCGGAGAGCGATCCACACGAGGAACTGGTGGGTCAGAATACTTTGTTCCGCGCAATGAGCGTGCCGGGATTGGCGGAGCAGTTTGACCTAACAGAAGCGGAGATCGAGGCGATCTTGCGCGATGCGCGGAAGCTTCTGTTGGCGGAGCGGGGCAAGCGGCCGCTTCCGCATCGGGATGACAAGCTGATCACGGCGTGGAATGGCTTGATGATCGCAGCGCTGGCGCGCGGGGCGCGGGTGCTGGCACGTGAGGATTTGTTAGAAGCGGCGCGGGCGGCGCTGGAGTTCATCAAGCGCGAACTGTGGGACGGAGAGAAGCTGTGGCGGAGCTATCGCGGGAAGCGCGGTGCGGCAGCGGGCTTTGCGGCGGATCATGCGTTCCTGATCAGCGGGCTGATCGAGATGCATGGCGCGGATGGCAAGGCGGAATGGCTGGAGTGGGTGGAGGAAATTCAAGCAGCGCTGGACCGTGAATTCTGGGATGACACGCGGGCGGGCTATGTGATTCGGGCGGAGCTGGGTGGTGAGACCTTGCTGGCGATCCGTGAGGACTACGATGGCGCGGAGCCGGCGGCGAATCATGTGGCCGCGGAGAATCTGCTGAAGCTGGCGATGCTGCTGGATGAGCCCGCCTACGCGAAGCGGGCAGAGGCGATCCTGCGGGCTGGAGCGCGGGCCGCGGAGGCGCAGCCCTTCGCGGTGCCGGTGCTACTGGGAGCGCTGGACTTGTTCCGGCGCGGGGTGACGAAGGTGGAAGTGCGCGGCGATTTGCAGGCGGATTTGGGCGAAGCGGTGCGGTGGTCCTGGCTGCCGCGGGCGGTCTGGACGCGCTCGGAGGGGAGCGGAGATCTCATCGTCTGTGAGGGGCAAAGCTGCCTCCCACCGATCCGCGACGCGGCGGGTTGGCTGCGCACTTTCCCCACCGGGACGGAAAATCCCTTGAAAAAGTCCTGAATAAGCGGTCCATATGCCCGTCAAACGAGCGTATGAAAAAAGCACTCCTTATCGCCACCACGCTTTTCGCCACTGCCCTCAGTGCCAGCGCCGCGAAGATCGCGATCAAGAATGATACCGGCAAGCCGCAGAAGATCACCGTCGTGCAGGGCGGGAAAATCAAGGGCTATGTCGACCGGCTGAAGCCACAGAAGACGCTGCTGGTGAAAGTGGACGACGCCGGCCCGAAGCCGCTGATCGTGGTGAACAACGAGGATTACATCTATGTGCCGGCGAAGACCAACGCGTTCAAACTGACTTGGCTGCAGGACTTGATGGATAGGTAAGCGGGGGGCGCTTTTTGCCCTTCCGCTAGGGGCATCATTCGCTTGGAATGACGCCATGCCGGAGCGCGTGTTTTTGGGATGGGAGCGACCACTGCTTCCGCTCTTGAGCGCGTGGCTGTTGGAGCGGTGCGATGACCTGGCGGGAATGCTGGTGGTGGTGCCGACGGCGCAGGCCGGGCGGCTGCTGCGCGAGGCTCTTGCGGAGGCCGCTGGAGCTTTGATCGCGCCGCGAGTGGTGACCCCAGAGCACTTCTTTCGTCCCGCATCGCAGGATGGAATCGCGTCGCGGCTGGAGTCGCGGTTCGCGTGGATCGAGGTGCTGCGCGGGATGGATGCGGGCTCGACGCCGGCTTTGTTTCCGGTCGAGCCGGTGGACCGGTCCTTTGCCTGGGCCGCGGGCGTGGCGGAGGAGATCGACAAGGTGCGGAACACGCTCTCGGAGAGCTCGAAGGATTTTGCGGAGGCGCGCGGGTTTAGCCCGGAGAAAGACCGCTGGGGCGATATGATCGAGATCGAGCGGCGGGTGCAGGCACGCTTCTCGCGCTGGAAGCTAACAGATCCGCTGGCGGCGAAGCTGGAGGCGGCGGCGGGGTTTGAATTGCCGCCGGGGGTGAGGGAGATCGTGGTGGCTGGGGTGCCGGATCCGGTCCCGCTGGCGGTGGAGGTCTGGGCGCGATTGGGTGGAGCAGGAGTGCCGGTAAAGGTGCTGGTGCACGCGCCGGTGGGCGAGAGCGAGGGTTTCGATGAATGGGGGCGGCCGCAGGATGGCGAGCATAGCGCGTGGACCAAGCGGCCGACGCCTCTGCTCAAGGAGCGGGTGCATTTGGTGGCGGGGCCGACGGAGTTGGCGGCCCAGGCGCTGCGGTGTTTTTCGGGGAAGGCGAGCAAGGAGGTAACGCTGGGGCTTTGCGATCCGGTATTCGGGCCGGCGCTGGAGTCGGCCTTCACGGAGGCGGGATGGCCGGCCTTCAATCCGGAAGGACGCACGGCGGGGAGTGCGATGATTTTGATGCTGCGGAGCTTCGCGGCCTTGGCACAGCGCAGGGATATCTGGGAGCCGGTAGCAACCATTTTGCGGAGTCCGCTGCTGCCGGAGATTGTGGGCCGGAAGCAATTTCATGCGGCGCTGAAGGTGCTGGATGAGATCGAGAAGGCTTATCTGCCGGCGAGCTTGGCGCGAGTGACGGAGATTTGTGCGGCGCGCTTGGCGGAGAAGCCGGAGGAAGGCGCGGAGAAGCTGCTGAAGGTGCTCGGCTGGTGTGAGTCGTGGCGCGAGCGTTTCGCTTCGGGACGGCCATCGGATGCGCTGGCGGGATGGCTGGCGGCGATGCGGGCAAGACGGATTGACGATGCGGCGGAAGGGCAGTTGCTCGAGGCCTTGGCGGAGGCAGTGCCGCACGTGGAGAGGCTGGAGGATAAGGGCTTGTTAGAAGGGCCGGGCGAAGCACTGGAGCTGGTGCTGGCTTCGCTGGAGACGCTACGCTCGGCAAGCGGGCGAGAGGACTCGGTAATCGATTTGTCGGGCTGGCTGGAGCTCAGCCATGCGCCCGGGGCGAGGCTGGTTCTCGCCGGGATGCATGAGGGCTGCGTGCCCGATGGTAACTTGGATGATTCCTTCCTGCCGCAGGTGGTGCGGGAAGGGCTGAAATTGCGCGATCCTAACAGCCGCCATGTGCGTGATGCCTATCTCTTCCATGCGCTGGTGGCTTCGCACGAGACGGATGTGATCGTGGCGAAGGTGGATGCGGTGGGCGAGCCGCGGCGGCCATCGCGCTTGCTGCTCTCGGCGAAGGGCTTGGAGCTGGCGGAGCGGGTGATCCAGCTTTCGGCGAGTCCACCTTCGTCCGCCGGGCGCTTGTTGCCTTGGGAGCGCGGGGAATGGCTGCTGGACCTAAAGGATGAGCTGAAGCCCTACCTCAACGGTGAACGGAAGCTGAGTCCATCGGCAATCCGGGACTATCTCTACTGTCCTTTCCGTTTCTACCTGAAGCGGGTGCTCAAGTGGCAGCCGCACGATGCGGGCAAGCTGGAGATGGACGAGCTGGACTTCGGTAACCTGTGCCACGATGCGCTGGAGCGGATGGGCAAGGAGCCGGCGATCGTGGAGACGCTTGATTTCAAGGTACTGCGGCAGTTCCTATGGGACACGATGGACGAGCGGCTGGCGCGCTATGGATCCAATTTGTCGCTGCCGCTGATGGTGCAGCGCGAGGCGGCGCGGACTCGGATGGAGCGCTTCGCCGAGCTGGAAATCGGGCAGCGCCACGAGGGCTGGCGGACGAAGAACGTCGAGCTGAACATCGGCAAGGACATCGAGTGGGAGATCGACGGGCAATCGATCTCGATGCAGATCGACCGGATCGACTTTCACCCGGAACTGGGCTGGCGCGTGCTGGACTACAAGACCTCCGCGCGGGCGGATGTGCCGCGCTCCGCGCATCTACGGCGTTCATCGGAGAAGCGGCGTGAGTTCGGGGCCGGGCTACCGGCAAGCCGCGGTGCTCCGGAGGTGTGGAAGAATGTGCAGGTGCCTCTTTACGCGGCCTTTGTGCAAGGGTGGAAGGGCCTCGATCAGGTGCCGAAGATCGGCTACGTGAACCTGCCTGCGACGCTGAACGATGTAGGCTTTGAGATGTGGGAGGACTTCGATGCCTTCAAGCTGGACAATGCAATGCAGTGGTCCACCGAGATCATCCGGGCGATGCGTGCGGGGCTGCACTGGCCGCCGGTGGCCTTGACCGGTGGGGAAGCAGGCTACGATGACTTTGCGCTGCTGGCACCGGACGGTTTGGAGCAGGCGGTGAGCGGCCCGCTGGTGGAAGCCTTGCGCCATGTGGCGGATGACTGGGATGCGGGAAGGAGGGCACCATGAGCGGCATGCGGGATCTCAAGAGCTTGATGATCCGCGCTTCCGCGGGATCGGGAAAAACCTTCCAGCTTTCGAACCGCTTCCTGGCGCTGCTGGCGGCGGGAGTGGAGCCGGGTGCGCTGATCGCGCTGACCTTCACGCGCAAGGCGGCGGGTGAGTTCTCGGACCGGATCCTGTCGCGGCTGGCGAAGGGATCACTGGACGAGGCGGGGGCGGCGCGGCTGGCGAAGGAGCTGGCGGCCACGCTGGGTGGCGATGCGGAGACACAGATGCCGGCGCTGTTCCCGGGGGGCGGGGAGATCCAGCCGGATCTGGGGCGCTTCCGTGAGTTGTTAGAGAATCTGGTGGCGGGTCTGCACCGGGTTTCGCTGGGGACCTTGGACAGCTTCTTCGTGCGGATCGTGAAGCGCTATCCCTACGAGCTGGGGCTGGCGGAGTTTCGTTTGCTGGAAGAGGACGCGATGCAGGCGGAGAAGGCGCAGGTGCTGGCACGGATTTTCCGTGAGGTGCCGGACCGTCAGCGTGAGGCTTTTCTTGGGGCCTTCCGGCTGGCGACGCATGGCAAGGAGCACAACCGCCTGTGCCGCTTGCTGGATGAGTTCCTGGACAAGCACCACCAGCGCTATCTGGCTTCGCCGGAGCGGACGCAGTGGGGGAATCTGGATCTGATCTGGCCGGATGGCTGCCCGTGGGGGGAGATCGAGGACTTCGGATCTGCCGCACGGGAGGTGCTGGTCTTGTTGCCTACCGTGCAGGTGGACAAGAAGCCGCATGCGACCTGGATCAAGGGCTGGGAGAAGGCGGTGGATTGGTTTGCGATCTATTCGCCGGGCGATGGCCGCAAGACCGAGACCGCGATCGAGCGCTCGATGGCGCTGCTGGGAGAGCTCTCGCGCGGCTATGCGGTGGATGTGTTCTCAAACATGGAGCACCGCATCTCTGGTAAGCTGGCAGGAGCGATGACCCGCTTGATCGGCGGCTATGTGCGCGCGGAGATCGAGGCGCGGGCGACGCGCACGCTGGGCCTGTGGTCGCTGCTGTGGGCCTATGAGACGATTTACTCGGCAGAGGTGCGGCGGCGCGGTGGCTTGGGCTTCGCGGATGTGACGCGGCTGCTGGCAGACGGCGGGCTTACCGAGCATGGACGGGCGCGGATCGAATCGCGTTTGGATGCCCGCTACGGCCAGTGGCTGCTGGATGAGTTCCAAGACACCAGCCGCGGGCAGTGGGATGTTCTCGAAGGTCTGGTGGATGAAGCGATCCTGGATGCGGAGGGGGCTCGCTCGCTCTTCGTGGTGGGTGATACCAAGCAGGGGATCTATGGCTGGCGTGGTGGCGAGCCGCGGCTTTTCGATGATCTGTTGGCTCGGCCGGGCTGGAAGGACCGGATGGATCCTTGGGGGATGGAGACTTCGTGGCGCTCGGCAGCGGAGGTGCTGGATCTGGTGAATACCGTCTGCGACCCGGCGGTGCTGCGCGGGCTCTTCCCGGCTGCGGCGGTGGCGCGCTGGAACTACGCCGTGCACCGTAGCGCGCCGCGTGAGAAGCCGCTGGTAGGCTATGCCGTGGTGGTGGACACCGCGGAGAATGAGACGGATGAAGATGACGATGAGATTGGCGGCGTGGATGGTGCGCTGCGCGACCTGCTGGCGGAAGTCCGGCCGATCGAGCGCGGGCTGAGCTGTGCGGTGCTGGTGCGGGCGAACGCGAAGGCGCGCAAGCTGGTGGACTACCTGCGGAAGGAATTCCCCGCGATGCCGGTGGAGATGGATGCGGAGGTGGAGCTGGCGCTGGACAATCCGGCCGGTGTGGCGTTGACCGATCTGTTCCGCTGGCTGGCGCATCCTGCGGACAAGCTGGCGGCGGGGCACGTGATGGCGACGCCGCTGGGCAAGGTGCTGAACGAGTGGGTGGAGGAGCCGAATCCGATGCGGGTCTGGCATGAGTGCCGCAAGCGGGTCTTGGCGGAGGGGATGGCCGGACTGCTGCAGGACCTCGCGGAAGGGCTGCGCAAGCACGAGACCTTGAACGGCTTCTTGGAAGGGCGCTTCACCGGGATCCTGCGGGCCGCGCTGGAGTATGATGAATCCGGGCGGCGCGACTTTGACGAATGGGTGGCGCTGCTGGAGACGCTGAAACAGCGCGAGTATTCCGCCGAGGGCGCCTTGCAGGTGATGACGATTCACAAGGCGAAGGGCCTGGAATTCGACATGGTAATCCTTCCGGATTTGGCGGGCGGCGTTTTCGATGACCCCTCGAAGGCTGGGATTCTGGAGTTCAAGGACGACAGCGGCCGGACGGAAGGGCTGCTGCTCTCGCCGGGGCGGAAACTGTTAGAGGCGGATCCGCAGTTGCGCGAGCGCTTCGAGGCGTGGTCGGCGGAGCAATGCTACGAACGTTTCTGCAATCTTTACGTGGCGCTGACCCGGGCGAAGCACGGGAGCTACGTGCTGCTGCCGAAGGCACCAGCGAAGCCGAGTTCGACCCGGCGCTACGACCTGTGGATCCGGGAGGCGCTTGGGGCTTCGGGCTTGGGCGAAGTGACTTGGAACGGCCGCGAGCGGCAGACACTGCATCAAGCGGGAGACCCGGATTGGTTCTTGCGGGTGGAGTCGAAGGAAACGGCGGTGGAGGAGGAGGCTGCGCCGGTCTTGCTGGGGCCGGGCTTGAAGCGGCGCGCGCGGACGAGTCCCTCGGGGGAGAAGAAGAACAGCTTTGAGTTCGCGGCCTCACCGGCAGGGATGGCCTTCGGCACGGAGGTGCATGCAGCTTTTGAGAGAATCGGGTGGCTGGATGAGGCTGCGCCGGAGCTGCCCGGAAGTGGAGCGGGTAGGCTGGTGAAGGAGTTGCTGGGAATGCCGGAGATCCGCAGCCTCTTCGTGCGCAATGGACGAGCGGTGGACTTGCACCGGGAACAACCGGTCGAGGCGATCCACGGGGATCAATGGCTGAGCGGTGTGATCGACCGGCTGCACGTATTTCGCGATGCGACAGGCAAGGCGGAGTCCGCGGAGTTGATCGATTTCAAGACCGATGCAGTGGGCAGCGAGGAGCAGTTGCTCGAGCGCTATCGCGGGCAGATGGAGGCTTACCGGGAGGTCTTGGAGAAGAGCCTGGGGGTGCCGGTGAAGTGCTGGATGGTTTCGACGAAGTTGAAGAGCTTGGTGGGGGTCTAGAGCGATGGAGTGCGGCGGCAGGACGCCGCTTTGGCTTGGGGGTCGCATCCTTCACGCCAATTCGTGGCCGAAAAGAATAGCGGCATTTACCCGGAGCCAAAGCGGTGACGTGCCACCGCACTCCACAAAAAGCCCGCCACGGGACTTCCGTGGCGGGCTTTGGATCAACCGTGCGCGCTGAACGCGTCAATAAGCCGGCTGCCATTCACTTGGGGCCATCCTTGATGTCGATCGCGGCATAGTCGCCGTCCTTGCGGCGGTAGATGATGGTGAGGCAACCGCGGCGGGCGCTCTTGTAGAGGACGAAGGGACGGTCGGAGAGCTCGAGCTCCATGACGGCGTCTTCCTTGTACATCGTGCGCAGCCGGTAGTTGTCCGGGTGGACGATGAAGGGTTCCGGATCCTTCTCGGATTCTTCCGGGTGGTCGATGATCTCTTCACGGAAGAAGCGCTCATCGAGATGGCGGATGGAGTCGTTGCGGTGCGGCCGCTTCTTCTTCATCAGGCGGGTCTTGTGCTTGCGCATGCGGCGGGCGATCTTGTCGATCGTCTCGTCGATCGCAGCATACATGTCCTGCCCTTCAGTGTGCGCCTCAATGGTGATGTGGTTGGCGCAAAAGAGAATGATTTCGGCGATGTGCCGATTCTTCTGAACGTCTAGAATGATTTTCGCCTCGATGATGCGCGGGTAGTCGAGATGGAGACCCTCGATCTTCTTTTGAGCGTAGTCGCGCAGGGATTCAGTCACGGACTCGTGGCGAACGGTCACCGTGATGGGCAGGTTCACATTTGCAGTTTGCATGTCTATTCTCCTGTTTTGTTTAGGGGTGAAGGACGGCGGTTCTATCCGCCTTATCCACCATGCAGGATGGACTGGATTTCGCCAAAAGGCTATCCAGTTCTTGAGAAAATCGCGGCATCCCTTGACACGCTTGGGATGAGCGGCGATCGCGTATTTCGATTGTAGCTACCGGCCCTTGCTAGGCTCAGGGAAAGCCTAGGACCGCGGCTAGATCGCTCACTTTTTCCAACACCTGAGCGGCCCCAGCCTCCAACAGGGCGGCCGGGTCATGGTAGCCCCAAGCGGTGATCACCGGCTTCATCCCGGCGGCCCGGGCGGTTTCCAGATCGACGGTGGAATCACCGATGAACCAACAGGCGTTTGGCTCTAAATCCCACTTCCGGGCGATCCACAGGGCGGCATCCGGGAAGGGCTTGCGGCGCAGGTCCTCGCGCTGGCCGGTCACCGGATCGAAAGGGATGCGGGGGAAAAGCCGGGCGACGATCTCGACCGTGAAGGGGTGGGGCTTGTTGGAGAGGATCGCCAAGGGCTGCTTCCTAACAGCGAGTTGGTCCAATAGCTCTGGGATTCCGGGGTAGGGAGCAGTGCCCTCCGGCCAAGTATGGGCGTAGTCCTGTTTGAAGCCCTCCTCGACCGCGAGGATCAACTCGTGGGGAGAATCCTCCGGCAAGGCGCGACGGCAAAGCTCATAGGAGCCATTGCCGATGAAGCGGCGGACGTCGGGGTGGCCGTGCGGATCGAAGCCCTGGCGCTCCAAGGAGCGGTTGAGGGACGCGGCGATGCCGGGTAGGGAGTCGATCAGGGTGCCATCGAGGTCGAAGATCAGGCCGGCAGTGGTAGGAGTCATCGCGGGCGGATGAAAGGGAGTGAGTGGCACGGGGGCGAGGGGAAAGATGCGGCTCCATCTTGCGCCACGGGGTGCGCCGACTTTAGCCGGCTCGATAAGGACTGGCGTGATCCTCCCCTGCAAGTCCGCCCGATGACAGCCGCAGGCCCTCGGACTGCTGGGGTCATCCACAGCTCTCGAATGCAAGGTGAGGCACGCATCCCAGAGCGGCACGAAGCGATCTCCCGGCGCGCCATCGGCGCAAGCCTCCGGTGGTGATCCACTATATGGATCTTTCCATCGCGGTGACGATCGGGGCCGGAAGCAGAGCCGCGAATATCAGGACACCACAGATGGTGTGGATAGAAGGGAGAAGGTCGAATCGGGAGCCGCGTTGATCTTGCGGTGGAAAGCGCACGAATTGGCCGGCGGTGTCGGAGCGGGTGGGCCGGTTCATTTCGATCGAGCAGGCGCGCAGCAAGATGCACTCGAAAGCTGTGAATCATCACAGCAGTCCGAGGGCCTGCGGCTTCCATCAGAGAGCACACAGGGATGAAAGCATCCCAATCCCTAAAGGCATTGAGCTGTAGCCCGCTCGGATCGGAGGGCCATAGTCCACAAGGTGATGATTCAATTGAGCCGGCTAAAGTTGTCCGCAGAAAGTGGAGTGAAGTCGCGGACCAGCTCCGCTGCGCTCCGGTTGGCGCACCCAGTGGTCACCCGGCTTCGACCACGTGAACTCCCCGCTCCTCCTTCCGGATGCTGAAGCGGACCGGCAGGAACTTCTCGATCACGGCGATATTCGTCGGCACGTGGGCATCAGGGGCCATGGTGGCAAAGCGACCACCGCCGGCGAGCGCGATGGGCAGCAGCAACTGGTCCGCGAGGCAGCGACCGACGGGCACGCGGCAGCCGATGAAGTCGAGCATGGTCTTCGCCGCATGTCTCCCGACTTTCTCCGCGCTGACGCCCTGCTCGCCGAAGCTGCTGGTCATCTCACGGAGCTCTCCGAACTCAGCTTCGACGAGGCAGCAGATGCCGGCACCGGGGCCGGGCTCGCAGCTTTCCACCGCGGCGTCCTTGCAGGGCATCAGGGCGAGGGCTGAATCGAGCATCCGTCCGCCGATCGAAAGTGGCAGGTGGCGGCTGAGCACGCGGATGCGCGACTCGCCGGACTCCGGGCGGGTCATCAGGTCGATGGATTGCAGCTTTGGCGAGGGCTGGATTGAAGCATGCAGCACGCCGCCACCGGCGGGTGCGAAGCCGGCGCTAGCGAGGGTCACGGTAGCAGCCCCGCCCATGCGAGCCATGGCCGGGAGGAAGACGCGGTCGATGAACTCGAAGGGCGGCGCCATCGGGTTGTGCGTGCCGCCTTGCAGGGCGAGAGTAGCGGGCTCCTCCGCCTGCCAAAGGGCTGGCAGGAGCGTCTGGAGCAGCAGGGTGGTGCTGCCCGCGGTGCCGATGGCGAATTGATACGATCCGCCTCGTACTTTCCCGGCGCGAAAAACGAGCTCAGTCGAGCCGATCTCCGCGCCATCCGCGGTGCCGCCGGAAATCTCGCAGGCGGCCTTCACACAGGTGAGGTGCTGGCGCATCAGGCCAGGCCGCGGGCGCTTGCCGCGGATATTCGTCATGCGGAAGGGCTGCCCCGTGACCATCGCCAGGGACAGGGCGGTGCGCAGCATCTGGCCACCGCCGCTGCTGCCGTCGAGTTGGATTGCTTTCATGGAAAAGAGAAGAAGATCGGTCCGATCCGTCGGATCAGACCGATCTGTTAGTCAGTCATCGGCGGCCGTCTCGTCCTTGATGACGAAGCGCGCCTTCAAACTCGCGACGGTCTCGGCAAGCCCTGCGCTTTCCACGCTGCGGAGCACTTCCGGGAAGCTCTTGTAAGCGTCCGGCGCTTCGTCGATCGGGTACTTGCGGCAGTTGCTGAGGATGTCGTCGCGGTCGAAGTCGGCATCCACGGCCTTCTGGTCGAGGGTGCGTGCCGCGTGCTTGCGGCCCATGCGGCGGCCCGCCCCGTGATTCACGGAGTAGGCGGTGCGCTCGGCCCCGGCGCGGGCGACCATCACGACGGAGCCGTCGCGCGGGTTGCCCGGCAGCAGGATCGGGTGGCCGGTCTTCTCGAAGGGCGTTCCCGCCAGCGAGAAGTGGCCGCCCGGGATCGCGCGGGTTGCGCCCTTGCGGTGGACCCAGGACTTGCGGCCCTCGTGGATCTCTTCCCGCGCGATATTGTGCGAGATGAAATAGACGAGCTGGCCCTTTGCTCCCGGCAACACTTCCTGGAATGCCTCTAACACGAGAGCATTGATCAGGAGGTGGTTCACCGTGGCGAAGTTCGCGCCGAGCGCCATGTCATCGAGGTAGGCATCCGCCTCCGGGGTTCCGAGCGGCGCGTAGACGAGCTGCTTGTCCGCCGCCGGGAAGGGCGTGGACCAAGTGCGGAACTTGTTCTCCAAGTCCCGGAACTGGCCCTGCGCCAGCAGGTTCCCGAAGCCGCGCGATCCGCAGTGGCTGAGGAAGGACACGTGGCCATCCTTCAGTCCGAAGGACTTCGCGGTATCACGCGCCCACGGACGGTCGGTGACCTTGGTGATCTCGCACTCGCCGAAGTGGTTGCCCCCGCCGTAGGACCCGAGCTGCTGGAGCTTGTCCACGAAGTTGCGGATGCGCCCCTGCGCCAGGATCCACTCCAGGCGAGAACGGAGGGCATCGTAGGTCCCATCGTGGCCGGTATGGGTCGAGTCCTCACAGCGGATTGCCCATTCCGGCGGGATGCCGAGTGCCTGGCACACGCGCTGGGTCGCACCTTCGGTCACGGCAGACACGCCGACCAGTTCATCGACATGACGAGCCTTCTTCACCGAGCGCTGGCCCTTGCCCGCACCCGTCGGCGTACGCTCGATGATCGCATTGATCAGCGCACGGCGGACCGCCTTGTCCTGGATCGCATCCTCCGGCACATCGAGCTGAAGTAGGCTCATCGAGCACTTGATGTCCACGCCCACCGGGCCCGGATAAATGTGCGTCGGCGAGACCATCACACAGCCGACCGGCGCGCCGTAGCCGGCGTGCGCATCGGGGTTCAAGACGAGCTCGGTAACACCCGGGGCCATCCGCGAGTTGACGGCCTGCTGGAGGCAGGTTTCGTCGAAGGTATCGCGGATCGCGTCGGTTCCGACCACGGTGATCGGCTTGCCGGCATCGCCCGGGAGCGGGATGAAGCCGAAGGCTTCATCGGTCTTGTGGATGGTGTGCATGATGAAAATTGGGAAAAGGGTGCTTGGTGGGGAAGAATTAAAGGGCGGCTAGCTTGACGAATGGGGGAGTCCATTCATCCCAGCCTTTATCGAGGCCCTTCACGGCGCTCGGGTGACATGGGTTCTCCGGATAGCGGGCGAAGAAGTGGAGGAAGGCGGCGACGCAGGCCCGCTGCTGGCGATCCAGCAGTTCCACCCGGTTCTTCATGCGCTTCGACAATGGTCCACCCTCTAGTTCGAAGATGATCCATTCCCCCTCGCCGTCGGTATGCCGCCAGCCGAGGGTCTTCAGCGCATGCCGCATGTAGGCGGGAAGGTGGAAGCGGAAGCCCGCCGGATCGAGATAGATGATGGACCAGGAGATTCCCGCGAAGTGGGAAAGCTTTTCCTCAGGGATATCCTGCCAGCGATCTTCACGATCCTTGGCCGCTGCCTCGGCGAGCATCGAGTCGCTCGGGTAACCGAGGCAGTCGAACTCGAGGCTTTGGTGCAGTGTCACCCCGCCCTCGAGCCGCGTCTTGCGGAAGGCCTCTTCGATCATCCCGATCAGTTTCACGCGGAAGTCTTCGATCGAAAGCCAGTCCGGGGAGCGTGCCTCCTCCGGCTGGGGTGCCCGCACGACGTCGATAAAGTCGGGCTCCGCCGCCCGCATAGCCAGGAAGTTGTATTGGGCATCAGCCAGGTCCACGCTGTTAGAGTGATTGTAGGTAGCCTCTCCCGGCGCATCCTCCCATGCGCACACCGGGCATAGCTGCATCGTCCCGCCGGCTGGCCGGAGGTAGGTGCGGTAGCCGCAGCAGGGACAGGGATGACGAGTTTCGGGCATGGGGTGAGACGGACAAGGAAGGAAGTATCAAGTCAGTCTGAGAATGCGAATTCCGGAAGGTGCTTCCACCATCCGATTTCCAGGGCAGCTGCTGCGGTTTGCTGTTCGAGATCATGGCCGTTGCGGGAGATGAAGAAGAGAAATGCAGCGATGGCGGTTTCCTCTTCCGGACGGAAGAAGCTGGATGGCCCGCAGTGGAAGAAGCCCGGGCCGCAGGAAAGTCCGAGAAGAATGTAGTCTGCATCAAAGCTTCCCGATCCTGCACTGTGCTCCTCCAGTCTGCGGCGCATGAGCGCTGGCAGGTAGAAGCGGAGGCTGTGCTGGCCGAGAAACGCATACTGCTTATAGGCTTCATCCAATTCGTCGCCGGAGACTTCTTGCCAGAGCTTTTCGCCGTGGGGGTCGAGGGCGTGTGCCGGTCTGTCTGGGAGAAAGGCCTCCTCGATGCAGGCGATGGTCTGTTTACGGTGTTCCTCGTAGGAGAACATGGCCCGGGTGAGGTGGAATCGAATCGTGACAAGGATTGCTAAGACAAAAGCGCGTCTACCATTCCGCCACGGGTCCGGCCTTTCGGCGGACCCGGTGGGACTCGAACCCACACAGCTTTCGCTACTCACTCCCTAAGTGTAGTCTTTTGCGGCATTCACGATTCGAAAGGTTTCTGGAAAGGAAAAAGCCGGCGACAAGGGTTGGTGAAACTTACCTGCTCTATCCACTGAGCTACCGGGCTGCGAGGCAACCCGGGCCGGAGTCGAACCGGCGACCTGGTCATTATGAATGATGTAGTTCCACCGGCATTCGCGGGGTGTCTTCCTTATGTCATGAGGAAAGGGGTTTGCGGTATTTGGAAAGATCGAGCTGCGCCTTGCCTCCGGCTTTGGAGGTTTGTTTGGTCCATTTCACGTCGAGCAGTTCGTTGCATGCGTTGAGCAGGTCGTTCCACGTGGCGATCAGTCTGGCCAGTTCTGCGTTCGGAGCGCTTACCGGGTTGACCTGAGTGGAGGGGCCATAGGCATTGCGGACTTTGTTCTTCAGGACGATGCCCTCGGCGCGGAGCATGTCATCCGCAGTCCGCCCGCTGACCCGCCAAGCCTTCTCACGTTCGGCGAAATTGCTGACGGCGAAGATCATCTCGTCCATCTCCCAATCCCAGAAGTCGAGCTGCAGCAAGAAGGCGACCTTCCGATCGCTCTGCCTGGAGAAGAACGTAAAGGCAGCTGCCAGATTCTCGATCCGGGAGAGGAGGAATTGTGATGGGCGTTGTTTGACTTCGATTTCCGTGGTCATCGCGGTGTCGATGGGATGGTGAAAGTGATCGCGACAAGAGGGGAAAGATCCGTAATAACTGCTCTACCACTGAGCTACCGGCCCTGAAAGTGGACCGGGTCGGATTTGAACCGACGACCAATGTAATCTTTCCTGCATTCGCGAAAGGGGCAGGATGCTGACAAGAAGTTGCGAGACAAACTCCGGGCCTTGCAGCCCGGTGCTGGATTTGAACCAGCTGGTTACCAGATGTAGTCACGCAGGCATTCAGCATGAATGGATGAGCTGAAAGGGGATCACGACAAGGGGCGGGAAGACATTTTCCACTGCTCTACCTGGCTGAGCTACCCGCTCTCGCGGGGCCGGATTCGAACCGGCGACCTATGGTTGCATGTAGTCTTCCCTGCATTCGTGAAAGAGGCTGCCGACAAGTATTTGTGAGACGCCAGACCGACGAGCTACCGTTGCTCCACTCCGCTTGCGCAGGGCGGGAGTCGAACCCGCTGCCTTCGGTTTCCTAATGTAGTCCCAACCGCATTCGGCAGGTGAATGAAAGTGATGGTTCCCAGCGGCGCGGCGGCAAAAGGAGTGGCGTGACATGTGTGTCGAGTAACAATCGAAATGTAGTCACGCACGGGCATCCGCCACGCCGATGGGAAAGTGTTTCAGGTGAGGTTCATGGGGGTGCGAAGTTTGCGATGGAATGCCGGCACGGCGGCAAGGATTCGGAAGACAGCGAGCGTGTTAGGCTCGAACGTTTTGAGCGTGTAGTCCTCCTGGCATCCGCCGTGCCGGTAATTCTTTATTCAGGCAGTCTGCCGACGCTCGGTCAGCGGCTGCTGGTTGATCTCTTGGATCCAATGATCCGTTCCGTCCGCGCCGTCCGCAAAAGCGGCGACGAGATCGAAGACGGTATCGCTGAAGCCGCCGATGTTCAGGATGTCCTTGCGGTCCGGCGCCTGCGCGGTGGTGTTTGGCACTAGGTCGATGCAGACGAGACGGGCCTTCGGGTTACGGCTCTTGAGCTTCTCCCACTGTTCCAGCATCGCGGTTCCGCGGCCGGCCTTGGGATCAGCCCAAGACTCGTTGTCCGAGACGAAGACCACCAGATCCGGTGCCACCTTCTCCTGGTTCAGGAGTCGCAGCGGTGCCGAGCAGTTGGTCGCGCCCGGAGGCAGGCTCGAGAGCTTGGTCGCATTGGTCATCACGGTATCCCGCGGGTTGAGCGTGAGGTTCACGACATCCTCCTTGAAAGGGATAATGCGGGCGTCCCGGTTCTTCCGCAGGAAGGCGGCGGCCACCAGGCCCGCGACATCGACGCAGCGCACGGCCGAGGTCGAGCCCTTGCGGTAACCGGAGATCGAGCTGTGCATCGAGCCGGACACGTCCGGGCAGACGACCACCGAGCCGTTGATCTCAGGCACGTTCGAGAGCGCGACTTCCATCGCGTCTTGCAGCGCTTCCCGCACCTTCTGTGGCACGTCCTTCCCTGCATTCAGGTAGGCGACCATGAGCTGGTAGGGGAAGACCCGGGCGCGCCGGACCTTTTCGGGATCGGCCAGCCGTTCAGCCAGCTTCTCCGCCATTCCGCCGAAACGGAAGACACCGTGACGGGCGAAGGTGTTCAGGTTCATCCGCGTGGTTTGCCACGAGGCTGCGCCTGCGATCATCGCCCACTCCCGCTCGCCGAGTTCCAGCGCGGTCAGCATCTGGAAGGGGACTTCCGGGATCTCGCCCTCGCGGTTCGCCTTCCAGGCTTCGAAGCGCTGCAGCGTCTGCGGCAGCTGGTCGAGCTGGTATGGCTTGCCTAGTAGCCAGGCGTAGAAGGCTTCCCGCGTGGCATCGGCCGGGCGCGGGTGGACCATCTTCACCACATCGGCGAGCGAAGGCGCATTGCCCACGGTGGCGTCGACGAGCTGGCGCTCGCTGGCACGCTCGAGCCACTGGCGGACCAGGCGCTTCGGCGCGGAGCCGAGCGACTTGCGGCCGGTAACGCCGGAGCGCAGGACCTGCACGAAGTTCCGCAGCATCTTCCCGTTGTCGATGACCTGCGGGAAGACCTCGGCGAGCCGGTCGAGATCGCGGGTGGCGAGCACCGCGCAGAGCAGGGCCGGCATGTCCTTCATGAAACCCTTGCGCCGGGCGTAGAGCGCGGTGCGGGCCAGGAAGTCATCGTCCACCTGACGGGCGGCCTCGAGCACGCGCTCGAGCTGCAGCTCCGGGGTGGCGTAGAAGGTCCGGCCGAAGCAACCCGTCGCCGCCATCCGGGCGAGAGCCGCCTTGGGCGACAGCTCGTAGGCGGCCCCGCCGGCATCGTTCCGGGTCGTGGCCTGCGGGACGAGGGCGCCACGCAGGGATTGGAATAGGTTCTTGTTTGCCATCTGTGAAGTGCCCGCCGGGTTGGTTTGTGCGTTGCGCAGCGGACGGGATAGAGATTGCACCCGGCGTGCCAAGTGGGGTTTTGGAGTCGATCGAAATGATGGTAAGTACTTGATTTTAAGTGAAAAATAATTTGATTCACCTGATCCTGGTCGCTGACGAAGAACTTCAGGCTTTCAAATAATTTATCCGATGGGATAAGAATATATCCATGAAGCGAGTGGTGATTGGTCTGCTGGGCGTCCGCCTTGACGGTGGCACCCAACCTTCTCGCTGGGAGGACTGGCGGCCGACGATTTCGCTCTTCCAGCACGAGGATCTGGTCTTCGACCGCTTCGAGCTGCTGTCGGAAGACCTCCATCAAAACTTGAGCGAACAGGTGGCGGCAGACATCGCCCTGATCTCCCCGGAGACCTGCTTGCGGCACCACGCGGTGGACTTCGGCAAGGATCCTTGGGACCTCGAGCGGGTCTATGGCGCGCTGCAGGATTGGGCCCGGGCCTACCCCTTCGATCCGGAGCGGGAGGAATACTTCATCCATATCACCACCGGCACGCACATCGCGCAGATCTGCCTCTTCCTGCTGGTGGAGGCCGGATTCATGCCAGGCAAGCTGATCCAGACCTCGCCTCCCCCGGGCGGCTCGCGCCCGCGCCACAAGGTGCCGGGCCGCTATGCGTTGATCGACCTGGATCTCTCGAAGTACGATGCACTTAGTACTCGATTCGCCAGCGACCAGGAGGAAACCACGGATTTCCTCAAGAGCGGCATCGCCACGCGGAACAAGGCCTTCAATCACCTCATCGACCGCATCGAACAGGTGGCCTTGCGCTCACAGGCCCCGGTGCTGCTCACCGGCCCAACGGGTGCCGGGAAGTCCCACCTCGCGCGCCGCATCTTCGAGCTGCGCAAGCAGCGCGGCGGCCTGCGTGGCTCCTTCGTGGAGGTGAACTGTGCGACCTTGAGCGGCGATACCGCGGCCTCCGCGCTCTTCGGACACGTGCGGGGCTCCTTCACCGGCGCACAGAAGGACCGGCCCGGTCTCCTGCGCGAAGCGGATGGCGGCCTGCTCTTCCTCGATGAAATCGGCGAGCTCGGCCTCGATGAGCAGGCGATGCTGCTACGCGCGCTGGAGGACAAGATCTTCCTGCCCGTGGGTGCCGACCGTCCGGTGCAGAGCGACTTCCAGCTCATCGCTGGCACGAACCGCGACCTCCGCGCGGCGGTGGGGAAGGGGACCTTCCGCGAAGACCTGTTAGCCCGCATCCATCTCTGGACCTTCGCGCTGCCATCGCTGGCCGCACGGCGGGAAGACATCGCGCCAAACCTCGACTTCGAGCTCGAGCGCTTCAGTGGTAGCCAAGGACGCCAGGCCGCGATCAACAAGGAAGCCCGCCAGGCCTTCCTGCGCTTCGCCGAATCCTCGGACACCCCATGGTCAGGCAACTTCCGCGACCTGAATGCCGCCGTCACCCGCATGGCCACCCTCGCCCCGCGCGGCCGCATCCGCGTGGAGGAAGTGGATGAAGAGATCACGCGCCTGCGTGAAAGCTGGCAGCGGCCGGGCAGCGCCACGGCGAGCGTGGAGACCTGCGACCTGGAGAATCTGTTAGGCGAGGCCTTGGATGAAATCGATCCCTTTGATCGCGTCCAACTCGCACATGTCGTGGCCGTGTGCCGGCGCAGCAAGAGCCTCTCGGATGCGGGGCGCGAGTTGTTTGCAATCTCACGGACCAAGCGAGCGGTAGCGAACGATGCGGATCGCCTGAAGAAGTATCTGGCCCGCTTCGGCCTCGACTTCAGCGCCTGCCGTTAGAGCACTCCAAAAAAGCGGCGGCCGCCCTACCCCTAGGACGGCCGCCAAACCCAACAAACAAGGAAATGTTAACGTGTGATGT
Organism: Haloferula sp. BvORR071; assembly: GCF_000739615.1. Lineage (GTDB taxonomy): Bacteria > Verrucomicrobiota > Verrucomicrobiia > Verrucomicrobiales > Akkermansiaceae > Haloferula. The sequence continues at coordinate 133,202 of NZ_BATP01000022.1, read as the reverse complement.
GATCGGTCTTCCCGATCAGCTCACGAAATGATCGCCAGCGGCTTGGTGGTCTTCCAGCCACCGCGGGTGAAGTCCGGGAATACCTGCGGCATGCCGTCTTCCGCGACCGACTTCTCGCTCAGCGGGCCGACGGCGGACCAGAAGCAGCCCTCGTAGACGTTCTGGTCGAGCGGTTGGCCTTCGCGGAGGCACTCGATGATGCGGTAGAGCATCAGGAAATCCATTCCGCCGTGGCCGCCCATCTTCTTGCCCAGCTCGCCCATGCGCTTGAAGTAGGGGTGCTCATACTTGGAGGCGATCGCTTCCCACTCTTCGTCTTCGGCCCAGCCCTTGCTGTGGTCTTTGGTCACGCCCTCGATGGACATGCGGTTCGGGAAGCCTGCCAGTGCGCCCTTCACGCCCATGATGTAGTTGTGGCGCGAGTAGGGGCGCGGGGTGGTCTCATCCCACTGCACCATGATCGTGCGGCCGAGCGCCGTCTTGATGATCGAGGTGTTGAGGTCGCCGCCCTTGAAGTCCAGGGTCTTGAATTCCGGATTGGTCAGCTTGGTGGACTTCTGCGCGTAGAGCGCACGGCCCTTCGCCGGCGAGGAGAAGGAAACGATCCGGCCGAAGGTGTCCTCGGTGCGGCCCAGGTTCATGTACTGCGCCACCGGGCCGAGGCCGTGGGTGGGATAGAGGTTCCCGTTGCGCTTGGCATACTGGAAGGTGCGCCAGGAGCCGGTCGAGTCGTTGTTCTCCATCTGCTCCCGCAGCGGGTGCAGGTAGGCGGCCTCACCGTGCAGCAGGTCGCCCAGCACTCCCTGGCGGACCATGTTCAGGTAGATCAGCTCCTCACGGCCGTAGTTGACGTTCTCCATCATCATGCAGTGACGGCCGGTCTTCTCGGAGGTGTCCACAATCTCCCACATCTCCTCGACGGTGTAGGCGATCGGCACTTCGGAGAAAGCATGTGCGCCGGACTTCATCGCCTCGATGACCATCGGTGCGTGCAGGTTCCACGGCGTGACCACGAAGACGGCGTCCGGCTTGGTCTCGGCCAGCATCTTCTTCCATGCATTGTCATCGCCGAAGTAAACCTGCGGCTTGTGGCCCTTTTTTGTGACGCCATCGGCGGCCTTCTTGGCGCGGCCTTCCACCAGGTCGCAGACACCCACGAAATCCACTCCCTCGATCGAGGCCAGCTGGGCCGCATGGCCGGACCCGCGGGCCCCGACGCCGATGATTGCGACCTTCACCTTCTCCAGCTTCGGTGCGGCGAAGTCACCCATGTACTTGGCCCCGGACGCACGGTCCGGCGATCCTTGGGCTGCGCCCCGGCTCGTGGCGGCGGCGAGCGCGGCTCCCACGCCGCCGATGGTCTTCAGGAAAGTCCGGCGGCCGGAGTCGGAATTCATCACTTTTTCGTCGAGGTTCATCTTTTTGGTGTCGCTCTGATACGGAGTGGTAGCGAATTCCCTTTCGGCTTGCAACCCCGCCAGCCGCCAAGTTTTTGCGATTTTGGGTAAGCTTCGCCCGCGGATTCAGTTCGCCGCGTTTCCGAATGTATTTGGAAATGCCATTCAGGCTGGCCCCGGGCCTGCTTTCGCAGGGTCGGACCAAAAAATTCCTACCCGAATCCAACCAATGAAATCGACAGCCCTGCTCCTCGTCGTTGCTTCCCAACCCCTGCTGGCGGTCTCCGTCCCTCAGGCGGCGAACTTCGCCAAGTCCAACACTGGCGATCTCTACCAAGGCTATGGCAGCTCCCAGCTCGTGGCGAACAACGACGGCTTCTTCACCGCCACCTTCCAGCCCTTCAATTCCTCACTGGGCACGCTCAAGTCCTTCGCGATCCAATGCGTGCTGAATGGCAAAATGGTCGGCAGCGTCGGCACGGACACGGATAGCGCCGCAGTCTCCGCCAGCTTGGGTGGTGCCTTCGCCATCGATGGCAATACCTGCACCGGCACGGGTGGCGGCGGTGGCAGCCTGGACAACCTGATCTTCACCGGCGAGCCGATCGACGTCCCCTTCGCGATCCAGCCCTTCGAGCAGGTCTTCCAAGTTGCGCAGTCCGGAATGATGTACAACCCGGCGCTCCTCACCTCGGTCAATGGCAGCGGCCCGATCACCCTGACCTTCAATAGCGGGGTCAAGGTGGACTACCTGAACGTCACCGATTTGGCCGCCAATTTCACCGCCACCATCTCGATGATCTACAATTACGACGCGGCCGCTGGTGCCGAGTCGCTCAAGATCACCAAGCTCATCCGCAACGGCGCCGAGGAAAAGGTCACCATCGAGTGGACCTCTGCCAGTGGCACCACCTACGCCATCGATGCCTCCAGCACCCCTGGTGGCTGGGATACCATCGCCACCGGAGTCGCCGCCTCGACCGAAGGTCCGACCACCTCCTTCGTCGAGCAGAACGTCCCCGCCACCGTCACCCGCCGTTTCTACCGGGTGCGCGAGGAGGAGTGATTGAAAAACCGACAGACCTTACCCCAATGGCAGCGGCGGGCCCGTCCCTCCGCTGCCTTTTTGCATCGTAGCGGCATGGCTGCGCCATTCCGGCAGGGCGCCTCCCCGTCAAACATCGCGGCGTCCGATAGATCAAAGCCTGCCGGATCTCCTCGCCTTTCTTTTGCCACCGGGAATCGCTCGACGCCGGCGGCAAGGCACAAGAGCTTCGCCGCGAACCATTCCGCAGGCGCCTTTGCTGCGGAATCCATCGTCGCGAATGAAATCCACCGTCAAGATTCTGGCGATTTCGGGAAGCCTGCGCTCGGTCTCCATCAATTCAGCGCTTTTAAGGGCGGCGGTCCGTTTGGCTCCGCCTGGAACCTCGGTCGAAATCTATGCGGGTCTCGGTGAGCTGCCGCTCTTCAATCCGGATCTGGAGGTCGATCCGCCCGCCGCGGTTAGAAGCCTCCGCGGACAGGTGGCCGCGACGGATGCCCTGCTCATCGCGAGCCCCGAGTATGCCCACGGCATCACCGGGGTGATGAAGAACGCTTTGGATTGGCTGGTGAGCGACGTGGCCTTTCCCGGGATGCCGGTCGGCGTCCTGAATGCCTCGCCCAGTGCCCGCCATGCCGATGCCTCGCTGCGGGAAATCCTCAAAACTATGTCGGCCGATCTCGTTGAGCCTGCGTCGATTTCGATTTCCTTGGTCGGCTCAGGCTTGGACGAGGATGGAATGGTGAACACTCCGGCCGTCGCCTCGGCCCTCCAAGGGGCGCTCCAGAGCCTCCACGCGGCGGTACTGTCACAGAGGGATGCGCCGCTCTGACGATTCCGCGGGAGCAGAAAAAAACCATTCGGCAAGCCGCCGGGTTCGCGCCACGTTAGAGCCCGAATCCACCATCCATGAAGATCGAAGGAATCCGCGGCTGCTACGACAAGACGCTCGGCATGTTCTATTTCGCCCGCATGTGCTCGAAAATCCGCCTGCACGCGGCGGGCAAGCTGCCGGAAAGCTATTTCGATATGCTTGGCCACGGCTTCGACGGTCGCACCTGCCGCTACCTCGCCGTGAATTATGAGGACGTGAAGGTCCAAGTCCTCGCCGGCAAGGAGGATGAGACGGTGCTGGAATGGTGCTTCGCCACCGGCCGGCGCCTCACCGCGGAGGAGATCCTGATCTACAACAGTTTCATGAGCAAACGCGGCTGGCGGGATGACGAGACCGCCGAGTTCATCCCGCAGGCCATCCGCGACTACGGCCTGCCGGAGGATGCCGGGCTGATCACCGACTTCGACCTCATCGAGATGGATGAGGGCCGCTGGCATCCGGAAATGTGGCGCGACGCTTGGAAGTAAGAGTAGCGACTGAGCTGATGCCGCGCTTTCTTCCATCGCTGGGCTTGGCCCTGCCGCTTACGCTCCTGCTGGCCTCTTGCCAGACCGTGCAGTTCTACTCACAGGCGGTCAGCGGTCAGGTGGAGATCTTCCAGAAGAGCAAGCCGATCCCGCCGATCATCGCCGATCCGGCGACTCCGCCGAAGCTGAAAAAGCAACTGCAGTCCGTGCAGGAGATCCGGCAGTTCGCCACCGGGCACCTGACCCTCCCGGGCGACGAAAGCTACGGCAAGTATGCCGACCTCGGCCGACCCTATGTGGTCTGGACCCTCTATGCCGCGCCGGAGTTCTCCCTGGAGCCGAAGACCTGGTGGTATCCCACCCTCGGCAAGCTCGACTACCGCGGCTTCTTCAAGAAGGAAGAGGCGGATGAACTCACCCTCAAGCTTCGCGCCCAGGGCTACGATGTGCAGAGTGGCGGCACCGATGCCTACTCGACCCTCGGCTGGTTCCACGACCCGGTATTGAACACTTTCGTCGATGCCTCCGACATCGACCTCGCAGAGTTGATCTTCCACGAGCTTACCCACCGTCGGCTCTTCCGCAATGGCGATACCACCTTCAACGAAAGCCTCGCCAATGCCGTCGCGGAGGAAAGCGTGAAGCGTTGGCTGCGCTATCACAAGCGCACCGGGGACCTGAAGAACTACGAGGCGCGCCTCGTCCGCCGCGGGCAGTTCTACGACCAGATCGACCGCACCCGCGCCGACCTCAAGGCCCTCTACGCTTCTAACAAGCCGCCAGCGGAAATGCGTCGGGACAAGGCCCGGATTTTCCACCAGCTCCAGGACAACTTCCGCGAGCTTCGCCGTCGCTGGGGTGGGCGCGGTCTGGAGAACTGGCTGAAGGAGGACATCAACAACGCCCACCTGGTGGCCCTCACCACCTACCAGCACCATGTCCCCGCCTTCCACAAGCTCCTCGCCGAATGCGGCGGCGACCTGAATCTCTTCTTCGAGAAGGCCAAGGACCTGAAGCTTCAAAAGCAGGACTAAAAGTAGTCAGAGCGGCTCCGACTTCAGTGGTAAGTAGTCCCGCCTTCAGGCGGACGAAGCCACCGACCCAGCCGATTTCACCTCTCGGCCTTCTCCTCGCGGCTCCGCCGCTTTGGGCTGCGTGTAGCCTGTTACCGCTTTCCGGCAGGCAGCCCTGCTGCCGTGAAGCACCGCGAGAGCTCCCCCTTTAAAGTTCCGCTCGATCCCCGCTACAGGTTTCGTCTTCAACCGCGAAAAACGCGAAATCTAAACAGCCGGAAAGCCACGGACACGCCGAGCTTGGAGCGATTGGATCTGCGTGGGGCGCCCTCTTCCTTGCCTTTTAAATTTCGCATCTCTTCGCGGTAGAAACCAAACTCCTCCCCAACCACGCGGCCCCCACAAAACCCACCGGAAATAAGCACCCTTCTCCCTCCGTTCATGTGGTAACCCATGAAACCCTTCCTCCTCCTCGCTCTCTTGGCAGCCACCGCCACCGCTCAAACCAAGGAGCGCTGGATCTACATCCCCGCGAATTTCCAAGCAGACGAGAAAGCCGCCGAAGTCGCGAAGCTCCTCGAGCGGGCTGGCAAATCCGGCTACACCCACGCCCTCATCGCGGACTCCAAGTTTAGCCGCCTCGCCACAGTCGCGTCGAACTACGCCCCCAACGTTGCGAAGGTAAAAGCCGCCGCCAAGCAAGCGAAGATCGAGATCGTGCCCTCAATGTTCCCGGTCGGCTACTCGAACGACGCACTCTTCCACGACCCCAATCTCGCCGAAGGCCTGCCGGTGAAGGACGCGAAGTTCGTGATCAAAAGCGGCGTCGCCACCATCGTCGCCGATCCACCGGTGTCCTTGCCCGGCGGCGAAATGAATGACCGCAGCGGCTGGGGCTTCATCGATGACAACATGGTGGTGGAAAACGGGGCGATGCGCTCCGCACCCACCGATGGCAATGCCCGCCTGCAGAAGCCGCTCAAGGTCTCCCCCTTCCGCCAGTATCACGTCTCCGTCCGGATCAAGTCCGAGGGCTTCGGCGGCGGCATGGCCGAGATCAAGGCGATCGGCAAGAACGGCCGCCAGCTCCAGTGGTGCTACGTCAAGGTCAAGCCCGACCAGGACTGGATCCAGCACGACGTGACCTTCAACTCCCTCGATTCTAATGAAGTCAGCCTCTACTTCGGCGTCTGGGGTGGCCACCGCGGAACCCTGTGCTGGGACGATGCCAAGATCGAGGAATGCGGCCCGGTGAATCTCCTCCGCCGCCCCGGCACTCCGCTGGTGGCGAAACTCGAAGGCGGCCGCGATCTCGTGGAGATGCAAGACTTCGGCAAGCTTGAAGACAAGGACATGGGCACCAAGCCATGGGCCGAAGAATTCACCCCTTGGCACGAGCCGCCCGTGATCCAGTTCAAGACTCTCAAGGACGGCGACATACTGCGGATCTCGTACTACCACACGCACATCATCTACGACGGCCAAGTCTCCGGCTGCGTGGAGGAACCCGCCTTCCAGGAGCTCCTGCGCGACCAGGCCAACCGCGTGCCTTCCCTCTGGGAAAGCAAAACCCACCTCATGGCCCACGACGAGTGGCGCCTCCTCGGCTGGGATGAGTCTTGCAAAAAGAGCGGCCTGACTCCTGGCGGCATCGCCGCGAAGAACCTCCGCTTCTGCACAAAACTCCTCAGCGACAAAGTCCCCGGCGGCCGCATCCTTGTCTGGAACGACATGTTCGACCCGCACCACAACGCGGTGAAGGACTACTACCTGGTCAACGGCAGCCTCGAAGGCTCATGGGAAGGCCTCGATCCCAGCGTCGAGATCATGAACTGGAACTTCGGCAAACGCGACGAGAGCCTCGCCTTCTTCGAAAAGCGCGGCCACGCCCAAATCATCGCCGGTTTCTACGACGAGCCCGTGGCAAACGTCTCCGCCTGGCTCGCCTCCGCCGCCAAGGTGAAGAAAGTCAAAGGCTTCATGTATACCACGTGGCGCAACGACTACTCCAAGATCGAGGAAGTCGCAGCCATCCTCCAAAAGGCCGGCTGGTAAATCAATGGGGAGAGCGGCTTTGAAAGCCGCAAGAACGGTCCCACAATCTCCACCTCCTCTCGTGCCTCTCCCGGCTGTTCAAATTTCGCGTTTTTCGCGTCTTTTCGCGATTAAATCAGAGGCCCGCACAATCAACCAATCCACTTCTCCTCATTCCTGCACCAACTGCGTCTGCAACTGCTGCAGTCGCTGCAACTCCGCATCCATCTGCGCCACTTGCTCGGCCGCATTCCCGATCTTCACCGCCGCTTCCCGCTGCGCCTCCAGTGCCGCCATCTTCGCCACGTGCTCCCGCACCAGTAGCAACTGCCGCTCCGACTCATGCGCCTTCCCAGTGTCACCTTGGCGCGTCCACGCCTCCACATTGTGGCTCAAGCACACCAGCCGCGCCGCCAAATCATGCTGGCCCGCCCGGATCGCCTTGATCAGCTCCCGTCGTCGCGTGATCTCATGGCTCCGCGCCTCCGCCTTTTCCGGATGCAGCCTCGTCGGCTCCGGCGCCAGCGGCTGATTGTGCAAGTGGTTCACCCAGAAGTTCTTCACCTCCATGGTGGTCAAAACCCGGTCCGAACCGGGGACATTGGGAAACTCAGCCGCCGTCAACGGCGCCAGCGCCGAAAGGAACAGCGGAATCACGCGATGGAAGATCATGACCCTGAGACTCATCCCTCAGGGAATTCATTCATTCGTTTGGATGCAAGTTCCCGGAAGATGCGAAGAAGAGGGGAGGGGAGCTGCTACCCCTTCGACGCCCGCCCCAGCGAATCCGCTTCAAACAACTCCAGCGGCAGCGAAATCGAAACCCGCAAATCCTCCGGCGGCGCCTCGATCCACTTCGTCAGCGTCTTCACGATCGGCCCCACCGGATAGCGGAAATGTGCGATCTGCGGCCGGTGCCAGGCCATATGCCGGTCCGGAGATAAAATCGCAACCGACACATCGCGGGGAATCTTCAAGCCCATCTCCCGCAGCATGCACGAAGCTGTGATGAAGTGCTCCCAGTCGAAGACCACCAGCGCGGTCGGTCGCCGGACCTTGAACACCTCCGCCAGCGCGCGTGTGAACTCGTCCGGATCCAGCTTCGGAACGATCGGCGCATGATAGTTCGGCACAAAGGGCAAGCCATGAGCCTCTAGGCATTTCCCCATCGAGCGCCGTTGCCGCTCGCTGAAGCCCTCCGGCATCCCGCAGATTGGATGGCAGATCCGCGTGTGTCCCAGCGCGATCAGCTTCTCCATTACCTGCTCGATCATCAGCGCGGCATTCACCCCGAGCATCGGCACCGGCTCACGGGCCGTATCGCCGCCGAGGAAGACCGTCGGCACCCCGCGCGCCAAGGACCACTTGGCGAAGGCCGGATGCCCGCCGAAGTAAACGAGGTGCCGCGCTTCCTCCGACTTCAGCAATCCATCCCAGCGCCGCCGGTCGGTGCGGCCCTCGCTGCGCCCGATCGCGCGGTGCTTCACATCCCAGTCGGGCCGCTCCAACAGCAGCAGCGAGAGGATCTCCAGCGCCACCGGCTTCATCTCGTGCATCGGCTCGGCGGTGAGATACAGCACCTTGCGCCGCGTGGCTGACTTGCCGCCGCGCCCGTGCCGCGCGATCCGGAACTTCTTGCGCGGTCCCTCCGATACCAAGGTGCCATCGGCCACCAGACGCGACACCGCCTCGCCCACGGTCAGCGCATTCACCGCCAGCGCCTCCGCCAGCGGCCGCATCCCCGGCAAGCGCTCGCCGAAGCGCCCCTCGCGGAGCGCCTCCCGTAGGGCGGCCTCAGCTTGATCCACCAGCGTGATCCGGCGCAGCGATTCCATGAGTCGGAATCATGCGAGCCGACCTGCGGATGTCAAACTGCCATGCTGAGCCATGCAGATTGGCGGGACCGGCGGACTGGCACCGCGCCGTCCGATGTGGTCTTCCTCAGCTTGGAATTGCGGGCACTTGGGTCTGCCCGCCTTCCCCCTCTCCTGAACTCGACGCACTGCATCATGATGAACATCGCACGCATCAAGCGCTCCTCTTTCACCCGTCGCTGGCTGCTCGGCGGCAGCACCGCACTCGGCCTCTTCTCCGCCCATGCCGCCACCGTGACATGGACCGGCAACGGCGCGGATTCCAACTTCGACACAGCCGGCAACTGGAACCCCGCTGCCCCCGCCGCCGCGGATGAGCTGGTCTTCCCCAACACGACTGGTGTCCTCGGCGTCAATCTCAACGGCACCTTCAGCCCGGCCAAGCTCACCTTCTCCTCCACCGGCTTCAACGACTACGTGCTCGATGGCGCCGGCACCATTGCCGGCACTGGCGTCGTGCTCGCCAAGACCGGCGACTCCTATCTCGGCCTCGGCGGCAACAACAGCTTCAGCGGCCAGATCCAGCTCAATGCCGGCGTGATGAATCTCACCAGCGCCAATCTGGTCGCCAGCACTTCTTACGCCCTCGGAGCCTCGGGCAATGTCCTCAAGATCGCCTCAGGCGCGACCTTCGACCTCGCCGGTCAAGGCGCTGCCGTCCACGCCACCGCGGCATCCCGCCGCTACTACTCGGTCGAAGTCGCGGGCAAGGGCGTCGAGCTGGAGCCGGGCGTCTTCGCCGGCGCGATCACTTCCACCTCGCTCGGCAATCTCGCCTACGCCGGCCGCGGCAAGACCGGCCTCCAGTATCTGCTCCTCACCGCAGATGCCACCGTGAATGTCCCGAACGGCGTGAGTGTGGACCTCGGCTACGGCACCACCACGACCAATGGCTCGATCACCAGCTCGGGTGCCACCGCTCGTGTCCTCACCAAGACCGGCCCCGGCGCACTGCAGCTTGGCGGCACGAACACGACCTCCGGTGGCACCACCGGCGTGAAGATCCGCATCGCCGAAGGCTCCCTAACAGCGAATGCCATCGCCGCCACAGGCGATGAAATCACCGTCGCCAACGGCGCTTCCTTCCGCACCGGCGCGGCAGGCACCTTCCCCACACCGCTGATCCTCGAGGACGGTGCCCTGGTCGAAAACTACATCGGCGGTGCCTCCACCTTGTCGGGCGACATCAGCATCACTGGCACCCCGGTGTTCTCCGCCACGAACACCACCAACCTGACCATCTCGGACAGCTTCAACGCCCCGGCCAGCATCAACATCCGCCGCATCGCCGCCTCCGGCTTCGTGATCTTCACCGGCGACAATACCGTGGCAGAGAATGTTTATCTCACCTCGAGCGCCACGCTCCAGCTCGGCAGCGGCGGTACCACGGGCTCCTTCAAGACCCCGCTCGGTGCCGATGCCCCGATTGATCTCGGCTCCGCCGGAGCGCTCATTCTGAACCGCTCCGACAGCTTCACCTACGATGCGCCGATTACCGGCACCGGCAGCATCCAGAAGAGCGGCAGCGGCACCCTCACCCGCACCGTCGAAGCCACCTTCGCCCGTCCAGGCAATATCGTCGCCACCGTCAGCACCGGCACATTGCTCATCAATAACACGACCGGCTTCGGCATCGGCGATGGCAGTGTCATCGTGAATGCCGCCGCCACCCTCGGCGGCACCGGCTCGGTCGCGGGTCCCGTCCTCTTGGGCACCGCCAATGCCGCCACCGCCCGCGGCTTCATCGCCCCGGGCAATGGCACGGGCGCCATCGGCACCTTCACCATCGGCGGCCTCCAGCTCGCCTCCGCCGGCAGCGCCACGCTCCAGCTCGATGTCAACGGCACCAGCGCCGACAAGCTCGTCGTCAACGGCGACCTCATCCTCGGCCCCGCGAAGATCGGCGAAATCGCCATCCTCCCCACCGGCAGCGGCGCGACCCAGCCCTCCTACACCTTGCTCGAATACACCGGCACCCTCCAGGGTAGCTTCAACTCGATCACCGGCGTCCCCGCGGGCTACCGCATCCGCCACGATCAGGCAAACAAGCGCATCCTTCTCGAACAAAACGCCGGCCCCAACATCCTCCCCCAGATCCTCTACTACGACGGTGGTACTACCGACATCGTAGCCAACGGCGACGCCGCGGCTGCTGCCACCGCCGGCAACTGGAACACCACCCTGCTCAACTGGGACCAAGGCACAATCGCCCACCTGCCGTGGGCCAATGACGGCAGCGCCACCGCCATTCTCGCCACCGGTGCCTACGCCATCACCGTCGATCCCGCCACGCCCCTTGCCGTCGCCGGCATCAAGCGCTTCGGCACCACCGCGAATGCCACCCTCATCAGCGGCGGCACCCTCGCCCTCCAGCCCGGCGCCAACTTGCATGAAGGCTTCGTCGGCACCTCCGACCAAGGCCTCCGCATCGCCTCCAAGCTCACTGGCAGCGGCGGCTTCACCGTCACCGGCCGCACCTCCTCCGGCACCAACTTCAGCCGCGTGATCCTCGCCAACCCGGTTCCCGGCGACAACACCATCACCGGCCCCGTGACCATCGCTGCCGGTTACCTCCGCCTCGCCGCCAGCGAGCAGCTCGGCAACACCAGCACCGTCACCGCAAACACCGGTGTCAGCGGCTCCGTAGCTACCCTCGAAACCGCCTCCAGCACCGATGAAACCATCGCCGGCCTCGCCTTCGGCCCGAACGGTGGCGAGCTCAAGCTCGGCGGTGCCAGCCCCTCCGTGCTCACCCTCGATGGCGGCGGCCTCTCGATCGCGAACGCCGCCACCTTCACCTACGGCAGCAGCGCCAGCGGCATCCGCTTCGCCAACGCCGGTGAGTTCACCAAGTCCGGCGACTCCACGGTCGTCATCACCCGTGCCAATGCCGCCAACTTCATCGACCTCGGCGATACCCGCAACATCCGCGTGAATGGCGATGGCGCTCTCTCCATCGGCGTGAATCTCGTCAATGGCGCACTCGTCAAGCAAGGCCCCGGCACCCTGATCCTCGCCTCGGATGCCAATGCCTATCAGGGCAAAACCACCGTCGCCCAAGGTACGCTCCGTATGCTCTATCCCACGCTCTACAACGGCTCGACCCTCGACCTCGCCAGCGGCACCACGCTCGATCTCGGTTTCACGGCGGTGGACACCGTCAACCTCGTGAAGACCTTCATCGTCGCAGGCGTCTCGAAGCCCGCCGGCCTCTATGGTCCCATCGGTGCCTCCATGACCGGCGTAACCGAGCTCGCTGAGATCACCGGCAGTGGCCTCATCCAGGTCGATCCCACCTGGACCGGCGCGACACCCTTCGACCTCTGGGCCCAACAGATCACCGACTCTAACAAGCGCGGCAAAACCGACGACCCTGACAACGATGGCTTCGACAACTTCACCGAGTTCGCCTTCGACGGCAATCCCAGCTCCGGCACCGGCCTAACAGCCAAGGTCCAGACCAAGGAGTTCACCCTCGGCGCCGAAAAGGCATTCGTCATCACCATCCCCGTCCGCGCCGGCGCAGGCACCTTCACCGCCGATGCTACTGGCCTCGTCTCCACTGCTATCGATGGCGTCATCTACCGCGTCCAAGGCAGCGAGACCCTAACAGCATGGCCCCTGCCGCTCACCGAAGTCACCGGCAACCCCGGCATCACCCTGCCCACCGCGCCCCTCAGCTCGGCCTCATGGGAATACCGCTCCTTCCGCATCAACGGCCCCACCTCAGCCCACGTCAAAGCCTTCCTCCGCGCCAAGGCCACGGAATAAGCGGGCCCCACAAACTTCCAGGGTCGTAGTCCACAGCCGGAGCGTCGCAAGGCGCTCCGGCTTTTCCGTCATCTCTTCAGGGCCAAAGGCCCGTCCGATAGCAGCCTGGGCTAACAGCCCAGGTCCGGATCATAAGAGGCAATCAAGGGCTGAAAGCCCGTCCTATGCTCGCCTTCTCACGGCTCGTCACGATCTTGTTGCTGCAGCCCGCCTTCTCGCCCGCCAGAAAAGCAGGCCAGCCCAAGGGGCGGCGACCGCAAGCAGGATCAGCCAGTGGGGAATGAACAAACCCCACGATTCACGCACTGGCCCAACCAGAACCTCGCTCAGGAAAGCTGCTTCGGGAGTCAATGGGGTTAGGGTGCGACCGTCGCTCTCCAACCTATAGTAGTCGAATCGGTCCAGGCTCGCGGAGGGGCCAAGTCGAATGAATGACAATTGAGGACGGAATGGCAAAGCCCGGCCCCGAACATTCGTCCGAATCCAAACAGGGGCCGTCCTCAACGGGTGGTAGGTGGCGTTGATGCCCCCGAATGAGTTACCCACACTCATGGAACCCACACTGACTGCCGTCACTGCTCTGAGAGAATCCCGCCAAGCCCAACAAACAAACGTCATCACCAGCAAGCCGGACCAGAAGGTAATGGATCGGTGGAGGGCTGCCTTCATGGGTTGATTACAGTTTTGCGTCGCCTGCGTGCGCGTATGGAGAGCAAAAGCAGCCAAACAGTGGCGACCGCAAGGAGGATGAGCCAATGGGGGAGGAATGCGACCCATGCTCCCGGCCATGTAGAGGCCATGACTTCGTCACGGGAACCGAGAACAAAAGGCCTTTCCATGTCGTTCGTTTGCATCGCGAAGCTAGGTAGCGCGATGCGCAGGGGCATTCCTCCGGTAATGGGTTCGTCCACCCAATGCCAGTCGGGTGACTTCTTCTCATCATGGGAAACAAAAATGCCCGAGCCGATATTCCCGAGGTAAACGAAGCTGTTACCGCCTGCATTCAAGAAGGAGCTGGATCGATACCAACCCCAACAAACAAACCCCATCACCAGCAAGCCGGCCCAAAACGTAACGGATCGGTGGAGAGCGGCCTTCATGAGATGATTGCAGTTTTGTTCCGCCTGCGTGCGCGCCAGAAGAGCAAACCAAGCCAAGGGGCGGCGACCGCAAGCAGGATGAGCCAATGGGGGATGAACAGCCGCCAAGCGCCAACCGCCGCCGCATCCAGGGCCTGCAACATCCACTCTTCCCGGGTGAAAGGCATTCCCGAACAGATGCGCTCTTCGATCAAGTTGAACTCCTCCCTATTCCAAGCTGCGTGGCTTCGGAAATACGGCGTCGGCAGCACTTCTGCTTGCCACTTCCAAGGTGTCGCCACCCCCATTCCGAAGTCCTGAGCCATGTAAGGACAGAGGTAATCAATGCAGATGCCGCCCTGGTAATTGGCCACCCTTGGTAAGTTCCCCGGCAAGTCGGTCGGTAATCTTGGGTGGATAGAATCCCACCACGCCCAACAAACAAACCCCATCACCAGCAAGCCGGACCAGAACGTAACCGAACGATGTAGGGCAAGCTTCATAGAACGACGCTGTGCTTCAGGAGGTGGGCACGCCAGATCAAGAATCCGAGCCAGAGAAGGGCCACGGCTACTTGCACAGCCTCCACAATGAGAAACAGCGAACTTTCCTCAAGTGATCGCGGGAGGGATAGCTCTACAATGCCGCTCGGAGACTCAACGTAAACGGGACAGAAAAACAAAAAGTAGTTCGCCCATGTGAGAAAGACCGCAGCGATTGGCAAACCAAACCAGAGCGCTAGAGACGGATGCTGGGCAAGCTTCACCCCGCAAGCTTGGCGACCTGCGGAGAAAAAGCTATCAGGAAGCAGATGAGGCCGCGCCCGCTCTATCGTTGGAAGTTTTTTTGGTTCGGCCTGCTCACCTTGAGTTTTATGGTGTGGGCAACGGATGATTCCCGCCGCAACTTTACCTCCATCAATGTTTCCAATTGGCACTGGGACAGAATCTACCAAGTGTCCTTCTTTGTTCATTCGGCCCCCCGGACGGCGGGGGAAGAGTTCGTCCAGCGGGAGGCCAAGCCAGAGGAAGACAGCGTAGGCCCGGGCCTTCCTTCGATGGTGAAAACGAAGGGTTTGGTCGGTGTGTTCGTGCCTGACGAGTCGGTAATATTTCCCTTTCTCTTCGGCTGGACCGGATTCCTTTTCTGGCGCTGGGTTAGGCAGAAGCAACGAAAGGAAAGTTCATGAGCCCGCGCCCGCTCTACCGCTGGAAGTCCTTTTGGTTAGGAGTCCTCGTGCTGGGGTCCCTTGGTTGGGCTTGGAGCGATTCGTACCGCTACACCTCCGCCTTGGTTTCACCTCGGCAGGGCGCGGCATGGAGTGAAGGCGGACGGCTCGGAGTGAGTTGGGAATCTCTCAACTTCGACAAGCTTCACTTGGAAGTGTGGCGCGATCCACTTTTTGAAGACGAAATTGGAGTGAGGTTTTCGGAATTGCCGACACGTTCACTTGCCTACTGGTTCCTTCTGCTCCTTTTCTCTCTCTCTTGGTCCGCTTGGCTCTTCTGGCACTGGAAGCGGGAGCAAAAGAAAAGCTCATGACCCCGCGCCCGATCTACCGCTGGAAATCCTTTTGGTTTGGCCTGCTCGTCTTGGTATTCATGGGGTGGGCCGCTTGGGATTCCTACCAGACGAGAACCGGGGCGGTTCTTTTCATTCCCGGCAGCGCCTACGAGGTGCATGCCGCCGATGCCAAATTCTTCCTGGTCACGTCGGACGCCGTGAGCGACGGCTTCTCCCTTGAGTGGGTGGAGCCGGGACCGTTGGACGTTGAAGCATGGAAGGGACGCTTGGCGGCACTGAACGGGCCTAAGGTTTCGGAGATCACATTCGGTGCCGCGCTCGCTCCGTTCTTTTTGGCTTGGATCGGGCGGCTTGGGTGGCGCTGGCGGAAACTCCACAAGGCGAGTTCCCAAGGACTCGACGGGCCATTTCCCACTTGCTAGGACCGCCCCGGGCCAAGAGAATCCGCCGCCTCGTCCCCATAGTTCAACGGATAGAACATTGGTTTACTAAATTGATGGGAGCGCTTTCATTTTGGGTGGGAATGCTGATACTTAGAGACTTAGCGTTTTTCTCCGTTTGCTTCCGTTAGCCTAAAAAACCGCGTGTTTCCAAGGTTTAAGGGAAAATTTAAGGGAAATTCCTTGCGTGAAGTACATCAGTTTCGTGGATTTGAACCCCAAGGTTTCCCCTTCATTCTGAGGGTTTCCCTTAATTTCCCTTAATCCGAGATCCCACCATGAAGGCCCTGAAGCAACGCGGCTCCACCTACTACGTGCAGGCCAAGAATCCGCAGAAGGGAAGGCAGGATGAAACGTCCCTTCTAACAGATGACAAGAGGCTGGCCGTTACCCGCCGCAACCGCTTTCTAACAACGCTAGAGGAAACGGGTTCTTGGGACGCTGCGAAGGAAGAGCTTCACGGGAAGAAAATCATTAAGAAAGGGGAGAGCCCGACCTTTGAGGAAATGAAGGAGCTTTACCGCAAATACGTGGACCAATGCGCAAAGCCGATTCGCAAGGTTACCTTTTCAACGAACGTTAGCAGCCTCAAGGGCCTAATGGCGCACGCCAAGGCAAACACCATTGCCGACTTGAACGCGGATAGAATGGGCTTCACCAGCGAGAACCGCCAAAAGGTCATTGGCCAAATCAAGCAGGTGAAAGCCATTCTGAAACCGGCAGCGTTAAAGTTCTACAACACCCAAGGCGTGAAGGTCGCCAATCCCTTCGTTGGGATGGAACTAGGGGGAGCGGTTCGCAATCCCTATACACCCTTGCCAGAGGCAACGCGCAAAGCCATCTGGGAAGACGCTAGAGCCTTGCCACCGGATGAAGCCATTGCGGTGCTACTTGCCCTTGGTGCTGGCCTGAGAAAGAACGAAATAGACAAGGCGCGGGTTGCGTGGCTTGGCATGATGAAGGACCACGCGATTCTGAATGTTCGCAAAGAGGATGACTTTACGCCAAAGAGCGGCGCTAACAGAAATATCCCAATTAGCAAAGCGCTTGCGGAAGAGCTTCTGGCGATCAGGGCCAAGATGAATCCAAGCGAGTTTGACCCTTACTTATTGGCAGGCAGCGGAAGGGGCGCTTCCCGGAAAGACAAAACCTTTAGGCGCGTCAATGCGTGGCTGAAAACAAAGGGAATCACCGCAACGGAACCCTTGCACAGCTTGCGGAAGGAGTTCGGCTCGAACGTCTTCACGCATCACGGCGTAGGCGTGGCTTCCGTGCTTTTGGGCCACGCGGACATTAAGCTTACAATGGACACCTACGCGGGCCTCACAAAGGCCCCTGTTATCGACATGGGCGGCCTTATTCTTGGCACGGCTGCCGATGACGTGGAGGCATTCGCCAAGGCTCAGGGCGTGAAGGTGGAGGCATTGAGGAAGTGGCTGGCAAAGCAACCCAAGGCCAGCTAGGGGCGCGGCTCCCTTCTTTTGCTTCATTGGCTCGCCAGCAATGGCGGGCCTTTTTGTTGGGCGCTATTCAAGCTTGAGTTCCAGTTCCAGCTTTTGCCGCAAGTCTTGCATTCCTTCGCTCAGAGAGTTCCGCCGCTCCTTCGCCTGTTTAAGTGTTTCGTCCAAATGGCCGCAGAGCTTCTTAAACGCCTTGCGTGTATCGGTTTCAAGTTCTTCCCTGTTGTCTTCGCGTTTTCGGAGCGCGAGCCAAGTTCTCGCCGCAAGATCAGCAGCCGTCTTGTAGAGATTTACAATCTCGTCGTAACTCTCCGGCGTTAGATGCTTAGGGCCATCGACGAAGACACTGTTAGCGTTAGCTCTGCTTTCGTGGTTCTCGCTTTCGCGCCACTTGTTGCCAAAGGTAACACAGCGGTTCCTGAGTAGCTGCAAAAACGCCAGTTCCTCCGAAACGTCTTCAAGGCGGCTAAGCTCGAAATTCAAAAGTGAGGTGTAACCGCTCACTTTTGCTACCCGCGTTTGAGCGGCCACCAAACCGGCGTGCCTCTTGTCTTCGTGTTCTTTGTCCTTGGTCCTTTGGTCGGCATCTTTCCTGCGAAGTTCTTCCGCTTCCTTTGCGTCCTTGTGCTGGCCCCAAAGGGTTCCCATCGCGGTTACGAAAGCCAGCATTGCAAACGCTGTGTTGAACGGCCCGAACGCGTCCCCCAGTTGCGCGAGCTTCGCTAGCTTTGATTGACCCGTGGGGTTTTGCGGTGGCGCTTCCCATGCGTTCCATTCCTTTTCCAGCTTAACGGACCAATAAAGAGGGAAAGCAATTGCGGCGAGCGCTACGAGTAGGAGGAGGAGGGCAAGAAGGCGGGATTTCACGGGACCGGCCTAACATAGAGCATCCCCTTTGACAACGCCCCGCCAGAAATGGCGGAAACAATTTCTATCACCCAGAAGCGCGGCGACACTTGGGCCGGTTGGAGCCAAGTGGAAATCTTGGTTAACGATGAGGCATTGGACCTAACGGGGGCGGCAATCCTCATGCAGTTCCGCCGTTCCCATACGTCGCCCGAGGTAGCCAAAGAATTCAGCACCGGCAACGGCATCACGATCACGGCCCCGACTGAGGGCAAGTTTTCCGTGGCTCCGGCAATTCTGGACATGGTCGCCTCCACCTACGTTTTCGACGTTCAACTAACCTTGGCCAGTGGTCGCGTTCTCACGCCGATTTCCGGCACCTTCACCCTTACCCCCGACGTGTCCCGCTAATGAGCGATTACTTAACAATAAACATTGAAGACAGCCCCGCCGTCTTCTCAATCAATCTCACGGAAGCACAGGCGGGAGCCGATGGCGCACAGGGAGCAACCGGCCCGCAAGGACCACAAGGGCCAATCGGCAACACTGGCCCGCAGGGAGCCACAGGGCCGCAAGGCGCAACAGGACCCGCAGGGGCCACAGGAGCGACGGGAGCCACAGGCCCCAACCAAGTCAGCAGCACCACGGCAAGCAACCTCACGGGCATTTTAAAGGGCACAGGAACCCTTGTGGCAGCAGCCACGGCAGGAACCGACTACAGCAAGGGCAACACTAACGAAACGATCACGGCTACCCGTGCCTTCAATGGTGCCCTTACCTTTGGAACCTCAAGTTATACGTTCACCGGGGGCGCGGCCAATGCGTTGAAAACCGCCCTTAGTTTAAACAACGTCGAGAACACGGCGCTAAGCGCGTGGACCGGCTCTAGCAACTTGGTTACTCTTGGTTGCTTTGAGGCAAACGGCAGCGACCACATTGACATTGCCACTTCCGACACCGTAGCGATTACCGGGGAGCAAGGAATTTACCTCACCACCAACGGCGGGAACTTTAACTTCTTGGATGATGGTTCAGCGGAAAGCTTCTTGAACCTCAGGCTTGAGAACCAGAGCGCGGCAACGGGCACAAACGCAATGAACCGCGATCTTGTGGACTACCGCACCCTTGTTAGTCCCGTGCGCGATTGGATGATGTATGTTTCCAACTCCGTGCAGACCACTAGCGGCGCGGCAATCGGCTATGCAGGGGGACAAGCAACACCCGGCAGCATCATGCTGGATTCGGGCGCAACTTCTGGAGGCTTTGCCATCGTTAGATTTGCGGGAACGAACGACGTTACAAGTCCGATGATTTACCCGGGCGACAGTCATTCAACAATGAACTTTGACCGCCGCCATCGTCTATACATTAGCTTTTCCGCTGCGGGTTTCGGAGGCTTCCTAGGGAACGCCGTGGGGCGCTTCTGGAGCAGTGCAAGCTATGCTCTCCTTGATTCAACCGGCGGCACGTCGGAGCCAGCCAAGAAAGGATTCGGGTTTAAATTAACCTACGCAAGCGGCGCGCCAAGGATCGCGCTACAGACTCATAACGGCACCACGCTTACAACCGGCACGGCTGTTGCGTTCACCTTGGGCAACTTTAACGAATTGGTTTTGGATTATTACGCCGGAACCCTTTCGGCCACGCTCAACGGCACGGCGCTAACTTCGATCAGCGGCGGCCCGTCCGGCACTTCAGCAGGCACGGAAGCCACGCCATTCCTCAGCGCCTACAACCCCACAGGGGCAAGCAACGGTTGCCGCTGGAACACCTACCGGATTCGGAGCCTGACGACGGCCAGCTAATAAAAATTCAAATGCGGCCTGCCGGGAAACTGGCGGGCCGTTTTTTCTGCGTTATCTTGCGTTGTTATGCATTTGCAGGAAAAAAAGTGGAAGAAAGATGAATAATTTTCAGGAATTTTCGTCTAATTGGGGTAACTATGTATGTAGGAATTCGGCCCGATAGGGAAAAGCGAGTTCCACCACGTAGGAGATAGTTAGCGCCAGCATGAGGCTGGATAATTGGGGCCACTCAGGCCAGCGGATCGAGAGGGACCGGCGAAAGCTGGAAAAGTCTGACTGCCGCTCTTTGCACGAAGGGGGAAAGCCCCGGGAACCGGTTGGGGTAATGGGCCAACTTGCAAACGTCCGCTAACGACCCCAGATTCAAACCCGATTTTGGTTCTCCGAGTCAGCTTTAGACAGCGCGCCGGTTAGGTTTTCGCCCGTTCTAAAGGTTTTCGTCCAATGGGGGACCTCTATACTAACGGAACTGAGTATGAACTTGGTTCGCGAAGCAAAGAGAGTTCGTTAAACTTGAGAAGCCCGGCGGAGCAGGGGCTAGGCACTGAGGCAAAACGATTACCTTAGTTAAACCTTAAAAAGCGAAGCGCCCCCGGCAGGGCAAGCTTGCTTGCAAGCGCAGTAACAGCAACCGCGCAAGGAGTCGCTTCCGCTCCATTGGAAACCGGCAAATGCCTAACCAACGAAGGGATTCGCAAAGACTCAATCGCCGTCATTGCATTTTGGCTTGGCGCTTCGCTTATAACGGGCATTCGCCCTTGGGATGGATCAAAGAAAAGATTTCGAGGAAGAGCCGGGGCGCGGGCCACCTCACAAACCAAGATTCTACTTTTGTTATTACAGCACCCGAGAGCAGGCGGGCCGGGGCGATCACGTTTCATTCTCCCTTCTTTGTTGAAACACCAAAAGGGAAACAGCCGCGCCCGGCAGCAATTACTAAAGAATTAGTATTAGGGGGCCGGGGCATCATTAGTGAATCTTCCTTTGATTGCTGAGGCACCAAAAAGGAAAGCCCTTGCTCTTCTCCCGCTCAGGCCCGGAAAACCCCTCAGAATTGATCCTAGAGCCAATGCGGGACTTTCCTTGGATCAGGGCACAAAAAAGGCGGAGCCCGCAGGCCCCGCCATTCTTGCGCCAATGCTTTCTTTGTTCCTACCTCGCCCGTTAGAGCCTCTCCAACGCCCCCAGAATATCCGTTTCGAGGAAGCGCCAAGACTTGAACCCAACGAAGGGCCGCAGCTTGCCCGCGTGGACCTTCTTACGAATAGCCGTTACCGGCAAATTCCAGAGCTTGCTTGCTTCCTTAATGTCGATCAGGCGCGGAGCAGGCCCCGGGGGCGCGGCTTCGTTCTTGTTCTTACTCTTGGTCATGGATCAGGGGCGGAAGGTGAAGAGGATCATTTCGAGCAACCGCAGTTCGCATTCGCAGTAGTCGGGGAACCGCTCGCGCATGCCTTCCCAGAAGCTGTGAATGTCGTTCAGTTCCTCGCTGAGGTGATTGTCCCGGTCACGGCTACTCAGCGGCGGAAGGAACAACTCGGCTTGTTCAGCGGTAAAGCAGAGGATTCCCCATTGCTCCCACTCGGCGCTTTCATCGTTGAAGCCGTAAGCCTCCAACTGTGAATTGCCGATGCCGCAAATAGTATCCCAAGCGTTCTCCACCCGTTCGCAATGCTCCGCCGCCTCCGCCGCCGCCATGCGCTTGTAATCCCGATGCCAAGGCATCACTTCGGGCTTTGCTTTGGTCGGGGCCTTTTTCTCTTTAGTGTTATTCATGCCCCTCCGTTATGCATCGTTATCTTGCGTTAGTCAAGATAATACATGTTTAACAAATGGGGATTCAGTTGTTAAGTAATTCGGGAATCCACTAACGGCGCGGCTTCAAGCGCTTTCTTGGGCGGGAAACTTTTTTGCCGGGCAGCTTTGACGGGCCCGCCGGGCATGCATGATTTCGTTTTGAATGCCTTGCGCCGTGCCTCCCTTAGGTGGTCCGCAAGAACAAAGGTAAAGCAGGCGGCCCGGGTGGCGCGGAATAAGTATTCGTGCGCCGGTTGCGGCCAGATCGTCCCTAACAAGGAAATCGAGGTGGATCACGTGTCCCCCGTGGTGGAGCCAACACAGGGCTTTGTTGACTGGAACACCTACGTTGCCCGTCTCTTCTGTGATGCTTCAAACCTTCAATGCTTGTGCCGCGCCTGCCACATAGAAAAGGGGAGGGCGGAAGGAAAGATCAGGCTGGCCCGCAAGAAGGCGGAGAAGCCACCCAAGGAGCCGAAGGAAGCCAAACCAAAGAAGGCGGCTAAAAAGAAGCAGGCCCGCCGCCGCCCCCGCAAGCAGGGGGACTAAGTATGAATACAAATTCGGGCAGAGATCTTTTTTTGCCTAAAGTTTCAGTTTTTTCCCGGGTGGGTGGGTATGTAGAAGCATGAACAATTATTTAACTTGGATCAGGGGACCGGGCGATGAGTTCCAATCAGTTTTTTTGTTTTATTTTACTGAGGGAGTTCACCTGCCGAGGAAATCCGGGTAATTATCTGTAGTTATGCGATACCATTTTACTAACGGAAATTATTCGGCCCAATTCTTAGGACTCACAACCCCCAAACGCGGGCGCGTTCGCCTTCGCTTTCTCGTGTTGGACGAAGCCAACCAACGCTGGCAGACCATGGCGACGGACACCGATTGGGAAGACACTACCACCTTTGCTAATGACTTTTTGAACGAGTGGGGGACGACCCCTTATGGCCTGAGAAACAAGGGCTTTTTGGTCAAAGTCGGCACCACAAGCCGAGGCTACAATACCGTCCTTTGCTATGAGGCCAGAGAGTTCACCTTGCCGATTTGGTTTCAAGAGGGAATGAGCAAGTTTCAAGAGAACGCCGAGGCAAAAGCCACCTATCTTGCAGACCGCTTCAGCAAAGACCCCAAGTTTGCAAGGGCTAACAGTATCAGGAAATGCACTTGGGAAAGCCTCGTCCTTGGAATTGACCATTGCTCATTGCTTGGTTGCGACTCGAAAGAGCTTCGGGAGCATCTTGAACGCCAGTTCCACGAAGGCATGTCTTGGAAGAATTACGCGAGCTTCTGGGAAATCGACCACAAGCGCCCCCTTAGTTCCTTCGACCTAACAGACCCTAGGGAGGAGAGAATGGCCGCGCACTTCACCAATTTACAGCCGCTCTCAGTAGTGGCCAACAGACGCAAGTTTAACAGCATCCTTAAAGAAGAGAAAATTGCCTAATGAACAGGCCAAATACAACAGTCCAACTGTCAAATAACATGAAGAAAAGAACCATACAGAACATGACCGACTACCAGCGCGGCTACCGCGCCGGGAAGAAAGCAGCAGCCGCCGCAGAGATCGAGAAGCGCCGCGCCTACTACATCGCGAACAGGGACGCGATCCGCGAGAATCAGCGCAAGTATTACGAGAGCAACCGCGAGAGCATTCTAACCAAACTCAAGGAGAAACGCAGTGCTTGAGCCAATTGATACTAGGACCCCCGTAGATTACCTAGAACCAGACGGGGAGCCCAACGAATACCGCGAGGCCAGCCTCGCTTACCTTCGCCTCATTTCCTTGGCAATGTCCTACATTACGGAAGCCGACAACCCCGGGACCGCAGCTTGGGGCGTGGTGTATGCCCTTGGTTTAATCTCCGTTTCTGGGAATGTCACCATGAGAGAGAAGGGCCGCGAGCTTGGGCTTTCAAGCGGCACAATCAGCCACCATGCAAAGAAGTTCGGACGCATGGCGGGCCTTCCGCCTTCCGCCCTAATGCAGGGCGAGGACCGAGTAACCAAAGCAAGAGAAGCCCGCCAAAAGGTAGTTGCAGGAGCAACGGAGGCGGCAACGCATTAAGTATGAATTTAAAAGAGAACATAGCGGGAATCATTTCCCAGAAATACGCGGCCATTCGCGCCCGCCGGGCCAAAATGAAGGCGGAGATTGCAGCACTAGTGAGCGAGATTGCCGAGATCGCGCTTCACCTTGAAGGACTCCAACAGGAGGCCCGCAGCAGTTACGTTGACGTAGTGGCCGACTCGTTAGGGATGAAGCCCGGGCCAGCCGCAGAGGAAGCCCGCAAGCTTCGCCAACTCGCAAAGCGCCCCGTGGATAAAACATTTTTTGTTGCTAACGGCATGCTGCCCGCGCCCCCGCGCAAAGCCCCCAAGGCAAGCAAGCCAAGCAGCCCAATCGTTAAGGTGGGGAATCTCCAAGCCGAGATCCTTGCCGCGAAGGAACGCGGCCTGAACGCACAGGAAGCCGAAGTAATAAGGGGAATGATTGAGAAACTATTGAGGGAACTATGAAGGAATTTGCAGACATTATCGTTATAATTTTACAGACGCTTGTGATGGTTTCGATCACGTGGGATATGCACAAGCTAGAGATAGAGGTGGAGAAGTTGAAAATTGGGGATGATACGGTGAGCATAGTAGAAGAAGAAATTGCATCCGCTGGAATTTCCATAATGAAGGAGAACTTGCACCTATTCAAAGGCGCGCCGCGTGGCCCCGTCTCCGTGTCCTTCCAACTTGCCGAGCGGGATCTTTCCGAGCCGAGCCGCTTACCACCTTTGATTAAGTATAACATGGAGCGGGTTGCGAAGCTGTTTGGATCAGAGCCGCAGCGCGGCATTGGTGAACCTCGCTGCTATCGCGAAACCTTTGATGCGCCCGGAGTGGGAACGATCAAGTTTGACGTTTGGACCAATGGAAGAATTGCGTGGGTACTCATTGAGGTGGCACCAGAGGGGTAAATACGATGAACATAGTAGAAGAAGACCTAAAGGAATCTCTTGAAGTCACTAAAAGCGGCCAAAAGTGCCGAGTCTTGGAAGTCAGTGCGACAGGACCAAAAATTCCGGTGTCCGTCCGTCCCCAAGCCGAACTGGCAACCCTCTACGGCACCACAGAACGCACGCTGAGGCGTTGGAAGGCCGAGGGGGTAGACATACAGGACCCGGAAGCCGTGGAAGCCTACAGGGCCAATTTAGGCCCAACAGGCGGGGAAGAGATCAAGGAGCTAAAGACCGAGAAGCTACGGCAGGACACGCGGCACAAGCAGGCACAGGCCGACAAGGCGGAGCTTGCCCTTGCTCAGGCTCGCGGCGAACTGGTTTCCATCCCGGCCCTAGAGGAAACCTTATTGTTTTTGGCTAACAGGACCAAGGGCCAACTGGCCCGCCTTGAAAAGGAGCTTCCGCCCCGCTTGGAGGGACTGGCCGCCGCCGCCATGATTCCCATTGTCCGCGAGTTCGTGGCCGCAGTGCTTACCGATCTTGCGACCGACTTTGACGCCGCCGCTGCGGCAGATGATAGCAAGATTAGCAACAGCCTTTGCGAAGGGGATTCGTCCCCCGGAGGCAATAACGATTGAAACTTGGGCGGCGCGGCATGTCCGCTTGCCCCGCTCTTCCCGCAGCACCTTTGCCGACCTAAGGCAAACCCCTTGGCTAGTGGCTCCCTTGGCGGCGATCACCGGCAACGACGCTTCGGAGATCATTGTAAAAGCTCCGGTAGGTAGTGGCAAAACAACCCTGCTAGAGGTTCTTGCGTGCTACACCGTGGCAGAGAAGCCGGGGCCCGCCTTGTTCGTCTCCCAGACTGAGGGCGACAGTAAGGACTGGTTCGATTCCGGCTTACTTCCTTGCCTTCAAGGTTGCGACCTTATCAAGCCCCTTTGGCCGAAGGACCGGCACAAGGTAACGAAAGGCGCGATTCTGTTTCCCCATATGCCGCTCTGGGTTGCCGGGGCGAACCTATCGAGCCTTCAAAGTAAATCCTGTGACCTCGTTGTTTTGGATGAGGCGTGGATGCTCAAAAAGAGTCTATTGCAAGAGGCCCGCCGCCGCACCCATGACCGTTTCAATTCAAAGGTAGTTCTTGTTTCCCAAGGCGGAAGCTCAGGCGAAGACTTTGAGAACGCATGCGAGGACGCGGCGCTTTATGAATTTTCTTTTGTTTGTCCCTCATGTTCCACCCGCCAACCGTGGCGATGGGGAAACCTGAAATGGGAAGGCGAGGAATCGCCGCACTACCAGTGCCAAGGGAGCCTTGGCGAGGGGCTTTGCGGACACCGTTGGGACGACAACCCGATAGACCGCCGCGCCATGGCATCGAGCGGCGAATACGTATTCATAAGTAAGGGGAAGGCGGGGCACGTTTGCTTCACCTACAACGCCCTTGCCGTTTGGTTTATTCCTTGGGCCAAGCTCAGGGATGAATGGAACACGGCCAATGCTGCCAAGAAACGCGGCGACCTCGCGCCCCTGAAACAGTTCCTTCAAAAGCGCCTTGCTCAGGCATGGACCGAGCTTGAGGAGCTTGAAGCCGTGCCGATCAATACCGGCGGCTACCTACTAGGAACGTCGGAGCAGTGGGACCTAACGATTCTCACCGTGGACGTGCAGAAGAATAATTTTTGGTATGTAGTCAGAACGTGGAACAGGGCGGGCGAGTCGCGTCTGTTGGATCGCGGCCAGTTTCTCCACTTCCACGAGATCGAGGCGAAGCGGGAGCAGTGGAACATTCACCGCAAGGCTGTCTTCCTTGATAGCGCCTATCGGGTGGAGGAAGTGAAGGCCGCTTTAGCAAAATACGGTTGGCTTGGCCTGAACGGACGCGGCGAGGATTCCTTTCCCGTCACCGATCGGAGGGGAAACAAGTTCCGCCGGATTTACTCCGTGCCTGTGGATTACAAGACAACAGAGGGCCTTGCCCGCGTCACCAACTACAGCAGCGCCGGGGCCAAAGACATTTTGCAAATCCTCAAGCAGGGCAACGGCACGCTCTGGGAGGTTCCCTCAGACGTTGGCCAGCAGTATTTGGACAGCCTCAATTCCGAGATCAAGAAGCAGACGGCAAAGGGAATGAGTTGGGTTCAAATAAAGGACCACAACCACTATTTCGACTTGGAGGCCATGCAGATTATTGGGGCCACCATGCACAAGCTCTACCCGCTTTTGACAAACCAGCAGGACGAAGAGGCCGCATAAACGAATGGATATTACTTTGGCAAAAACCCTAGCGCGTTGGGCGCGCAATGACGAAACCAAGACAGCCCAAATAGAAGATTGGTTAGACGCGGCAATTTCGGCAATTGCCGAGGGGAAGGGCGCAAGCCCGGCCAGCGTCACGGCAAACGGCGTAAGCGTGAACATGTCCGCTGGTTCTCTCACCGTGGCGGCTTGGGCCAACACCTTGAGCTACACCCTCACCCTGATTTCCACCCCGGCTGTTAGCCGCATCCGTGGCAGCATCATATGAATTTAATTTTGGATCAATTCGGACAGCAAACAAAGTTCATGGAAGCGGCGCGTCCGTCCCGTCAAAGAACGTGGCAGAGCAGCGCAGCCCGTGACTTCGACGAACTCGTTAGCCAAGCAGATTGGGCCACCGTGGTTGGCGCAAGTCGCCGCTTGTGGGCCAACTCTGGCGTTGTCCGTGGCACTATTGACCAAAAGGCTACCTACAGCGTTTCCGGCAGCTTCGTTCCCGAATTCCAAGGGCAAGACACCGCATGGGGAGAGCAGGCGAAAGCTTGGCTGTCTTCATGGATGGAGCTTTGCGAAGTGCGCGGGCCGCTATTCGACTTTAACACCGTTCTTTACCTCACGTCTGTAGCTATCGACCGCGATGGCGATGGGTGGATTCTTCTAACGGAGACCAACGGTTTTCCACAAATTCAAAGCATTCCCGCCCACAGGATCGGCCAGCGTGACAACGCGGCCAGAGTGGCAGCAGGCGGCTACAAGGGACTTCGCATCCGCAAAGGCGTGATCTTTAACAAGGTAGGCAGAGCGGTTGCGTATCGCGTTCTTGGAGAAGCAAAAGACGGTTCAGAGGATTCCGACGTAAGCGCCCGGGACCTCCTACACGTTTTTGATCCTAGTTTTGTCGATCAATCACGCGGCTTGCCTCTCTTCTCCCACGCCGTGTCAGCCTTTCGGGATATTTCCGAGAGTAGGGAGCGCGAAATGGCGGCTCAATTGCTTCTCTCTTCTTTGGCTTTCGTTGAGACAAACCCTTACGGCGGCCCCGACCCGGACGACGTTACGATTGAGTATAGTTCCGATGGCACTCCTTCTTGCCAGAGCTTCGAGGGCGGCACCGTGAAATTCTTCAAGGGTGGCGACGGCAGCAAGCTTGAGGAAGTAGCCAATAACAGACCAAGCCAGAACTGGCAGGCGTTCCATGATCGTTTGATTAGAGACAGCCTCACCGGCACCGGCTGGCCGCTTTCTTTGGTCAATATGGCCCAAGGCAACGGCACCGCAGACCGCATTTCCCTTTTGCAGGGCCGCAAGGCCATTGAGGACAGACAGAGCCTCTTGAAGCCACTTGCAAAGCGCATCATTAACTTTGCTTTGGGCAAGGCCATTGACTCCGGGATTCTCGCGCCGGCCAAACAGTGGTGGAACTGGAACCTTAGCTGTTCAAACCGCCTCAGCATCGACCTTGGCCGCGATTCCGCGAGTTTGAGAGAGGAAATAAAGCTGGGAATGAAGAACCTCACCCAGATTTTGGCAGAAGAAGGGAGAACTAGAGAGGATCACATCAGGGAACGTGCCGAGGAGGACGCCCTAAGAATCAAGATCCGAAAGGAAGTTTCAGAACGCTACGGGTTCCCTATCGACCCCCCTCTAAATTAATATGAATTTATTTGAAATCACCACAGAGGGCGCGGCCAACCTTCGCGCCCGATTACAGCAGGCCAAAGAGGGCCTGGACCTCTCTTATTTTGTTAACAAGCGCCCCACGTTCTCCATGGACGAAACCGGGATTGCGCACGTTTGGGTTCATGGCCCGCTTTTGCAGGATGCCGCACCAGTTGAGAAAGACTTGGGGGCCACGGATTACGGCGACCTTGCCGCAGAGATCAGCGCCGAGGGAGCAAAAGCTATCTTGCTTCATGTCGATTCCCCGGGCGGCACCGTTGCGGGTTGTATCGAGGTGGCGCAATTGATCGCGGAAGCTTCCGTGCCGGTTGTCGCGTTCGTTCACGGCATGGCATGCAGTGCGGCCTACAAGATCGCGTGCGGCGCTGACTACATGGTTGCGAGCCCTTCCGCCACGGTTGGGAACATCGGCACCATACTCGTTTACGCGGACACAAGCGCCATGATGGCGAATCTTGGCGTTTCCCTAAATGCGATAACGAACGAGGGCGCAACCCTCAAGGCCACTGGCCACCTAGACAGCCTCACGGAAGAGCAAAAGCAGTTCCTTCAAGATGGGATCAATGAAGCGGGCAAGGAGTTTCAAGACCACGTAGCGGCGAACCGTCCCGGAATAGATCCTGAGGTTTGGCGCGCAGGATGGTATAGCGGCAACAGGGCCCTTTCCCTTGGCTTAGTGGATGAACTGGGAAGCGAGGCCACGGCAGTTGAAAGGCTCCGAGAGCTAGTGGTTTTGACAAACGAACAGAATAGTTAACCAATTTTTACTGTGGGATTCTTTAAAACCAAAATCAACGCATCCGAGGCGGCGCTTGCCGACCTTCAAACCCGCTTTGCTTCTCTCACTGAGGAGCATGAGGCATTAAAGGCCGAATTACTAGGAGCGCAGGAGGAAACGAAAGCGGCGCAGGAATCGGCGGCGACTTTCCTTGCGGAATTCACCCGCACCGATGCTCTAGCAAAGGAGCAGGCCGCAACCATTGAGGCGCTTAACGTGTCTCTAGCTGAAGCCTCACGCGATGCTGCGGAATTCGATTCTAAAGTGGCGGCAACAGCGGCGCACGAAGTGGCCGCGATGGGACATGCACCGCTTGAGATCGTCGAGGAAGAGGAAGCGGCCCCGGACCTCATTAAAACTTTCAAGGGCTTGAAGGGGCGCGAACTCGTTGAGTTCTACGCTGCCAACAAGCAGGAAATTGCTCGCGCCTTAAAGGCGGGCTAATCGGTTACTCTTATTTGGTGCATACGTTCAAGGCCCGTGGGGAAACCCACGGGTTTTGTCGTTTCGGGGCCGAGCGTTTTGACAGGGCCTCAGAGATACGGACCACAAATCCGACAAATCTCTAACTACTTACTATTTTGAGTAATACCTTCGATTCCGCGCTGGTTAACAGCGTCCTTGCCCAAAAGGGTATATCCGTCTTACGTCACAAGCTTTCTTGGCTTAAGGCTTTCTCTACTGACTTCTCCGACGAAGTCCGCGATCAGCGTTCCCGCACGATCAATGTTCCCGTCTACACTGCTACCTCCGCAGTTCAGACCAACCCAACCAACTTTGAAACCGGCGACACCACGGCGACCAACGCCGCAGTTGCGCTCAACCACATTTCAAAGAGCTTCTACATCACTTCCGCTGACTACGGCAAAGGCACCCGTTTGGAGTCCTTGGCCGAAATCAATATGAACGTGGTTGCAAAGGCGATTGAGGATGCCGTTTTTGCCAAGATCACCGAGGCGAACTACGGAACCGCAGTAGTTACCGGCATTACGCCGGGCGCAATGTCCGAAGCGAACTTGAAGACCCTTTGGGGCGCTGTTGGCGGCACTAACAAGGCATGCGTTCTTGCTGACTCCGAGTTCAAGAACTTCATCGGCACCAACCTTACTTCCTTCGACGTTCTTGGTAGCACGGGGGCCTATGGCTTCGATACGTTCGATCACTCTGGCGCAGGCTTCGCTTCCGCTGGAACCAAGATCGTTGGTTTCGGCGCAACCAAGGGAGCCTTGGCAATTGCCAGCGCTATTCCTGAATACTCTGGCCCGGTTGCTGACATGCTCAGTTCCGAAGTCTTCGAGGTTCCGGACCTTGGCCTTGCAGTTCAATTCAACGTTTGGGGCTCTACCGCTTCCCGTAACACTTGGGGTTCGTTCGACGTTCTCTTTGGTGCGGCTGTTGGCGATGCGTCACAGGCCAAATTGGTGAAGACAGTTTGAGTTTTTTTTCAGGCTCTTAGCTGAGCAGAAGGGCCGCCCCTCACAAGGGGGCGGCTTTTTCGTGCTTACAAATGAATACTAATTCGGCGGGGCGGCTTTGACGGGGCCCGCTCTGTATGTTCTCAGAATTTCTTTCCGCAGGCTTCAACCTCATTCCTAAAACCTCTTTGGTGTTCCCCGGCGGAGCCGTGGCAGGGGTTTGGAACGATGCCCGATACGCGGATAACAAGGACCTTGGCGGCTTTGAGCCCGACAATGAAGCCGTTTTCACTGTTACCACGTCCCTAGTAGCAAACCCGGCGGCGCTAATCGGCCGCACTGTCACCAAAGACGGCGCGGCATGGCGCATTCTCCGAGTAAGGACCGGGGCGACATTCACTAGTTTCACTTTGGTTTCCGACTTCAAGGCGTGATTAAAATTTCGCTACAAGGAGGCAAGGAACTGGAAAGCTCTTTGAGGCGCTACGCCAAAGCGGTTGGCATGGATGCTGAGGAAGCCGTGAAGGAACTAGCGCGGACAGGCGCAAGGCAACTGGCCATGCGGACGGAACCCTATGGACTAACAGGGAAGGCGAAGCGGATTGGCGAAATGGCCGTGTCCCGAGATATTAGCTTGGCCTACTCATCCACGGCGCGCACCTACAACGAACTCCGCCGGATCAGCCCCCGCAAGGCCCGTGCATACGGCGCGGCAATCGAAAAGGGAGACCACGTAGCGGCGGAACGCATCGTTAGAGGAACCTTGGCCAATTTCCGGGACGTGGAAGCCACGGATTCGGGCCAGCACTTGGAGAGCTTGCGCGATAGCAAGGGCCGCGTGCGTAGTCCCCAAATCACTAACCTCACAGATCCGGGAGCAGTAAGCGCGATCAGGAAGGAGAAGCTACTAACAGCAGGCACGGCCAAGTCGGGCTGGGTTCAATGCGGTGAAAATATCGGGGCCAAGACAAGGTTTCCCGCATGGCTCCGCAAGGCAACGTCTCTTGGCACTTCCTCCATTCTTAAGCGGGGTTTCGATTCAATCGTTACCCTTTTCAATAAGTGCCGCTATACCTCCAACAATTTGCCAGAGAGCAAGGCCCGGGCCGCGTTGAGAGCAACGGAAGCGAATCAGCTAAAGCGCATTGAAAAGGTTTTGGAGAAGAGAAGCCGCGAAGTGTGACCAAGGCCACGGCGATTGACAGGCCCGCCCGGGCATGACCGGAAAAAAGACCGTTAAAAACTTGGTGAGCTACTTGGCCCCTTTCTTTGAGGAGCCGGTAGTTCCTTTCGACTCTAACGAGAAGCGAGAGCTTCCGTTTATTTCCGTTGGATACGACAACGACAACCAAACGGAAACGATTCCCGGCAATTACACCGTGAGCGGCTTTGTTTGCATTGGCGTGAACGGCTACGATGACGGCGGGAACACGCTTGCCGATAGCCTAGCGGATGAAGTGATCGACCTTCTTTGTGATCGAGCGGCGCTTGAGGCGGCAATGAATGCCCCGGCAGGCGAGGACGAACGGCCCGCGAAAGGCTTCCACCTCATACGGCTATACGTGCGCGGCACCGAGAGAGAGGAGCAGGATTCTTCAACCTTTGTCTTTGTCCGCTTCGACGCCTTCACGTGCGCGTTTGACAGCGTCGCAGGTTAAACCCTCTCACCTTTTTAATCAATGGCAGCTACTCAAACGGGCATAGCCCCAAAGCACGGCATCACTTCAGCGGAAACGGGCCTTATCGTTAATTCCATTTCCTACAACTGGATTCAGGAATCTTACCCGACCAAGAACCACCAAGGCGAAACGGTTGGAATGACCTTTCTGGACGAACGGGCCACGATCAAAATTCAAGGTTGGATTCCGACCTCTAGCGCGTTCTCTGGTAACATTGCCGGAACCCTTGTAATGGCTAACACCATGCCGGACCACTTCAAAGGCACCGCTACGGGCGGAACCTACCTCATTGACGAAATCTCCCGAGAGGCTTCCAACGAAGGGGCCGAAACAATCGAGATTTCCGCCACCTACTGGCCGTTCATTAGCTAACACCTCTTCTCTTTGCGGGGCCGCTCCTTTCCGGGGGCGGCCCTTTTTTTTGGCCCCTTGCTGGATTAAAAATGAATTCGTATTCGCCCGGGTTTGACAGCCGCGCCGGGGCAGAACCTATGAATTATCAGACATCCAATTTAGCACTGGCGGCGGCGCTTAGTGCCATGGGCGTTCCCTTTGTTGGTGAAATGCCCTTTATCAAATCCCGTTCAGTAAAGGGAGAACACTACACGTTCTTCTACGAGGGGACTAGTATTTGCGGCCAATACAAGACCGCGGACCTTTTGAAGGCTTGGGAAAGCCCGACGTTCCACCAAGAACACCCGGAGCATCCTTTTGCCTACATTGCTTGCGCCTTCCGCAACCGCGAAGGCTTGTTGGATACCGTTAAGCAATCCATCGCGTTCGTTTCGGTCGAGAAGCACGGCAAGGTTGCCATTCTCCCGGAGAACGCCTCCCCGGAACTTCAAACCAAAATCTTTAGCAAACTATGAGCCGCACCGATTCACTTGTTGCGGGCTTCCTGCAAAGCGGTTTCGAGTTCAAGGGCACCTTTTACCGCGCCCTCACCGCTCAGACATTATTGATCTTGGAAAAGGTCCGCTCCCCATTCTTCACCGGCAACGATGAAGGCGTGCGCGGCCTGTTGGATTTCCTTTTTGTTGCTTCGCATTCTGCGAAACAGGTTCTCCCACTCTTGCGCGATCAGGACGCTTGGGATTTGGCCGTTCTTGAATTTGCCGAAGGTTTCTCCGCTGGCGATCTTGAAGAGCTTGGCGCGCTTGTTTCCGAGTCTAACGAGAACGTAGCGGCGGCAGTGGTGGAGGCCCGCGAGGAAGGGACGAAAAAAAAGCCTCAGAAGAAGGGCACTGGGCGGCCGACCTAACATTCAGCTTGGCCAAGGAAACGGGTTGGTCGGAGCAGTTCATTTTTGAAGAGCTTCCGCTGGCCCGTCTCTGGCAATACCGCATGGCACTACTTAGGAGCTATGACGTTCCCTGTTTCTACGTGAGCGGGAAGGAAGATGAAACACGGGCGACCTTCGCTCAGTTGGTTGGCTCCCCTTTGAGCGAAAGCGGCCAAGCTTTGACAGACGGGCCGTAATATGGCGTCCGTTAGCGTTCAGTTCAAAGCCAACACCTCAGGCTTTCAAAAAGGTATCAATGCAGTGCGCGCCGGGATCGGCGGGCTTGCTGCTACTGTTGGCACCGTAATGGCCCCTCTTGCCGCACTGGCGAGTATTGGGGCCGTTCTTGGTGCGGCCTTTAAGGGCGTGAAGCTGGCGGGCGACATGGAGGCGACCACGGTTGCCTTTGAAACCCTGCTAGGCAGTGCCGAGGATGCAAAGAAGGTATTGGGCGACATTACCAAGCTTGCGGCTCAGACACCGTATGGAATCGAGGACCTAACACAGGCGGCGCGTTCCCTTCTTTCCATTACTGGGAAGGAGAAGCTTACCCCGACTTTAAAAATGATTGGTGACCTTGCGAGCGCATCGCAAAAGCCGATCACTGAGCTTGCTAGCATGTTCGCCAAGATTAAAGGCGGCGACATTGTTCAGGGAGAAGACCTCAACCAGATCGGGGACGCACTCGGCGGCGCGGCTCTACAGGAGTTCGCAAAGGTTCTTGGCGTGGATAGCGTGAAGGCGGTTCGCAAGCTTGGCAGTGAAGGCAAGATCACGGGAGCCGACTTGCAGAAAGTCCTTGAGAACCTCACAAGCAAGGGGGGAATGGCATTCAACGCCATGGAAAAGCAGAGCTTAACGTTTAACGGTCTGCTTTCGACAATTTCCGATTCTTGGGATGGCTTACTTAGGGCCTTCGGAGCCCCGATAGTTTCGGCTCTTAAGCCTTTCCTCCAAGATGGAATCAGCCTGTTAGAAAATCTTCAAGCCAAGGCCCGCGCCTTCGGTGAAGGAGTGGCGGCGGGCATCACCTTTTTGCGCAATGCATTCAAAGGCGGGGAACTAATGTCTTTGTTCGGCTCCGGCTTGATGCTCGCGGGCCAGAGCTTCGTTAACCTTTTGGTCAAAGGGATGAGCGCGGCGGGAGCCGTGATCCTTAACGCCTTCATGGCGGCGGGGGAACTTGTCTTTGGCGTCATTTCTAACGGCGCAATGTGGGACAGTCTTCGCAATCAATTTGAAGCGGCGGGCCTAGGCATTCAGAAAGCTATTATCAGCGTTCTCCCTGACTTCATGGTGAAGGGCGACAAGGGACAGATTCTAGCAGGCTTGGACAGCCAGCAGGGCAGCAACGAGAGATCGGCAGCCGATTACGCGGAGGGAGCCGCACGCAAGAACGCGGAGCTATTGAACGAAGCAGCCGACAAGCTCAAGGATACCGGCAACGTCTTTAAAGACGCCTTCAAAGGCACTGGGAACGTCTTCGACACTTCGGGCCGCTTGAAGGATCTTCAAAACCGCTGGAACGAGCTTTCCAAGCAGCCAGCAGCCGCACCAGCAGCCGCGACGGAAACCGGCAAGGCAAGTGCCCCAACGGCACCGGCAAAGCAGCAGGCGGCCATACAGGCGCAATTTGAACCCGTGCTTTCCTCTCTTGCGAGAATCGGCGGAGCGCGGGCATTCACAAGCAACCCGCTTGTGGCTCTCCAACAGACGGCGAACAATTATCTGGAGACCATCGCACGCAATAGCGGCAAGACCACGGCAGCCGTTCTTTCGTGACCTTTTTGACGGGGCCGCCTGTCAGAATGATTACAACCAGAGGATTAAGGCCGGGCCAGCTTGTATGGCAGGCCGATTACAGCGAAACGACCGACAACAAGGGCAAGATCGAGGCTAGTGTTAGCTTCATCTGCCTTCAAGGGGACGCGGTTGCATTGAGGCCCAAGAAGGGCGCGCCTTGCATTGCTCCCGGCGGGGCAAGTCACCTCACCTTGGACAGCAGCACCGTTGAGAACATCGGCGGCGGCAGGGTTAGAATCCTTTGCAAGTATGTAGGCGGCGGCACCGATGAAACGGAATTCGGTTTCGACGATGAAGAGGGCGACGGCTACCGCACGGAGCTAGCGATCAGCACCAGCGAGGAGCCGATTGAAACCCACTGGCGTTACAAGGATCTTTCAGCAGCAGACCGCATAAACATTGGCCATTTACGGGCAGGCCGAATGAAGGCTACCGAGACCGAGGGCGAATACGTCTTGAAGACGGACAACGCCAACGGGAAGAAATTCACTTTCACCGATGAGAAGGCCGCCGAACTGGCGGACAAGATCGCAAAAGGTATTAATTCTTATTTGGCGTGTAACCAGATTTGGCGCGTCCAATACACCAGCAAGCACCAACTAAGCTCCGCCGTTCTTAATAAGGTCGGCAAGGTCACCACCGCAAAGGGCGCGCCTTCTGTGAATCAGGATCGCGATTGGCTCTTTGTCGGCGCTAGCGTGAACGAACAAGGCGATAGCTTCAACGTAAGCCTTGAATGGCGCTTGTCCGGCCCCGGCGGCTGGGATGCTGAACTCTACAAGGAGGGCGAGGAATGAAGCTTGCCCCTGACTTTTTCCAACCCGGGGAAACCTTGGCCGCAGCAAAGCTGAACACGCTTGTTAGTGCCGTGCGCGGGCACCGTCCTTACAAGGGCATAGACGCGAGCGGCGAGAACCGCCTGTATCCTCCTTTCGAGCCGATCAGCGTAGACTACAGCGATGAGAAATGGCGGCTCATTCTTCAACCGTCTTACATCGTTAGCGGCACTGCCTCTCAAGAGATTTTCTTTGGTGACCATGCCTTGAGCACCTACCCCGAAATTGAGGTAGAGGAAGACAAGCACTTGTTCCTAACAAACGGCATTCTCTCATGGCAGGATGAAGGGCACGCGGGCCTTTTGGTGATCGAGGTTAAAAAGCCCGATGAAGAAGAAGGGGAGGGCACTGAAACGAGAACCTTTCTCAACAGGCATCCTTCGCTTGTTTTCGACACCGCACCCGCATTGCACGCTTCGGTTGTCACCGTTGGCGACGAACAGAAAATTTCTATCAGCCCCGGCTACGTGGTTTCCCAAAACATCGGGGACGATGAACCGGTGAAGCTTCACGTTCCCTCCATGGAAGGCACTGCCATTGACGCCAACCCGTCACCCATGGCCGCCGCTCCCTACATTTACCTCTACGTGCAAACCGATCACAAAGGGAAGGTCACCGGCACGCCAGAAATCCAAGGTTCATCCTCAACACAGGATAGCACCCACCACGAACCCAACGAGGAAACGAGCGGGGAATACTACTTCCTTTTGGCTGAAACGACCACGGAAGAAGGACGCGTGAAGATCACAAAGAGAATCACCGGCAACCGCTACCTTCCAAACCAGTTGGTCGAAATCAAGAACGTCGGAGCCGAACGCGAGATTTACAAAGGTTACTTGAAGGGAGACGACAAACACGAGTTCAGGTGCCTTAAGCAGATCACGGGACGCGGTGAAGCACTCATTAAACCTTTGTCAGAAGAGACCGAACCCGACGACCTTCCGGACACCATCGACTTTAGACGCATTTGCGAGAAGGAGGAAGACACCCAAATCCACGTTGAGCTAAAGGACGATCAGGGACTAATCGAGATCAAGGGCAACGGCTACAACGGCGGCGTCAGCGATGCCAGCAAGGTGAGTATTTCCGTTCAGGATGGATTGGTAACGAATGTTTCTGCTAGTGCCCCGCCCGACCTTGAAGGCGTGCATGCAAACATTGAAGTTTGGCTTTCTGCTTACGACTCGGAAGGGAAGCTGAGTGAAGCTGACTACGGCTTGCTTGCTAGGTTGTATTTTCGGAATGGCCGACTGATTCGCTTGGAACGCCAGACTGGAACCGACGAAATCGACTACGGCGACGAAATCGACGACACGGGCATTGCTTCGGAAGACATTGCGCACGTTAAGGTAAATCGAAACTTTGTTTACGGCGAGTCAGACCCCTTTTCTTGACCCCTTCGGGCCGCTTCCTTCACGGGGAGCGGCCCTTTTGCTTTTGACGCGCCCGGCGTGGTAATGAAGCTTTTCCTAGACCTAGACTCTAACCAATTTGTTTCCGATCCGCTATTCAAGGCCCCGGTGGATGCCGTGAGTTTCAAGCGCGGGGACGCGGCCAACCTTGAATTGGCTTTTGTTAAAGGAAACGCCGTCACCGGCTTGGCCTCAGGTGCCACCATTGCTTTTGGTATCAAGGAATCGGGAAAATTTGACGGGGATTTCTTGGTTTTTGCCGATGATTTCACGTCCCTTTCTAACAGCTACTACATTGCCCCGAGCTTCAACACCGAGGCGCTGAACGATGCATTGAACAATGACGGCGACGACAGCAACGACGTTGCCAGCTTGGCCGCCATGCTCGAAATCACTTGGTCGGAGCAAAGCGGCATTTATCAAAGCTCGCGCACGATCACGGCAAACATTCTCAACGACGTAATTAAAGGTTCCGAGGGCACCCCTTTGGAACTTCCCGATGCCGACGATTGGCTTGGAGTGCGGGCCGTTCTCTTTTCCGAGGCACAGAGCCTAACGAGCGGCCAGAAGGCACAGGCCCGAAATAATATTGGCGTGAGGCAAGGCGTTACCGATGGCTCTAACGCGGCTTCCGGGCAGATTGGGGAATACATCGAGGCCAGCCGTTCAACGCCAGCAAACATTGACGGCTATTTCACAGTAACGGGCATAAACCTTACTCCGGGAGACTGGGACGTAAGGGGGCACGTGTCTTTCACTAGCAGCGCCACCCTTGCGCTATTTTCAGCAGTGGCGAACGACGCGGAATCTTTCGCAGGCGTTGGCTTCTCGAACGAGGCCCGCAGTTCGCTCCAACAGGATGCCGGTTGGATCAACACGGTTTCGTTTCCGATCAACGAGGAGCGCTTTTCACTCAGCTACCCCACCACCGTTTACCTTATGGCCAGTGCCGTTATGGCAGACGGCGGAGTTTCGGGAGCAGGCCGCATTTCAGCCAGACGCATACGATGAACGAATCCCTTCTAACAAAGCTATTTCTTGGCACTGGCGCGCCCTTCGCGGGCCTCGCCATAAGCCTCTCCACCTACAACGAGTACATGCAGGCGTTTTCCCTAACGGTGGGCGTTGCCATTGCTCTTTGGTCATTCTTTAGACCCAAAAAGAAGGAGTAAGTATTAATAAGTATTTCCCTTTGCCGTTGGTCTTGGAGGACGCGGGCATGCGTGGCCGCTCGCGCTTGTTCCGGTTGGTCGAGCCTTTCGTTTTTGTTTCCTCCAAAGGAAGACTAACAGCGCCCGCCGGTTTCGTCACCGATGGCTATAGCATCCCGTCTGCGGCTTGGTCTTGGTGCAATCCCTTTGAAGAGGGCATGGAAAGCAGCATTCTTCATGACCTCAACTATTCGGCGGCTTGCCCCTATGGTTTCACCCGCAAGGAGGCAGACGATTTGCTTTTGGAGGGCATGGCCGCATGCGGCGTGCCTTGGCTTAAGCGGCAAACAATTTACAGGGCAGTGCGCTTGTTTGGCTGGCGCTACTACAAGCCTTTGAACTAACGGCGGGCTCCGGGAGCAAGGCGGATTCCAAATCCACCGAGGCGGTTTCGACTACCGCACGCCGTGCATGATTAAGGAACGGATTCAGGCAATACAACGGGCCCTTGGAGTCGAGGACGACGGCGACATTGGCAACGAGACTTTAACGGCACTGGAGAAGCGCCTTTCACTTCCGGTGGAAGCGAAGGGGGCGGGCGGGGCCGGGGCAAATTCTCTTGGTTCCCTTTTAATCGAGATAGCGGCCAGCCAGCTAGGCGTTACAGAGACCAGCAAGAACCAAGGTCCCGGCATTGCTAAATTTTGGACCGCGACCAACTACCCCGAGGGCTACAAGGACAGGGCCGCATGGTGCGCCGCGTTCGTTTGTTGGGTTTTCATGGAAACCGGCAAGAGGGTTTCTTTGGCCTTTGATCGGCCCCAGACGGCAGCGGCTTTCGGTTTCGAGGACTGGGCAAGGGAAGAAGGACAAAAGCTCGTTAAAGGGCCTTCTAGCGTGAAGCGCGGAGAAGTGATTATTTACAGCTTCAGTCACATTGGAATCGCCGCGAGTGATTCCGACTCCAAGGGGAACTTTGACGCTATCGAGGGCAACACCAACGGGGCCGGGGAAAGGGAAGGGGGAACCGTGATGAGGAAGCGCCGGAACCTCTCTGCGGTTCGTTCTTTGGTTCGCCTTTGAAGTCCGACCAAGCTTTCGCCGCTTCGCTCAAGGCAAGCTTTGACGCGCCGAGGGCACCCAGCGTTTGCCAGTGCATCGCGAGGGCTTGGTAAAAGCGCGCCGCCGCTTCCCGGTCGGCTTCGTTGGAATCCTTCAAGAGTTCGGCAATGAGTGCGCCAAGCTCCCACGCATGGACATGAGGGCAACAGGCAAGCCTAGCTCGCAGCCCCCGTCGCGATGCTCCGATCTCCACGGGGACCGTTTCAAGTGCTTCCCAAGCGTCTTGCACCAAACCAAGCGCCAGATATCCCTCAGCTTCGGTAATCGTGGTCACGCCGCACCTATAGACGACCGAGGAGCCCTTTTCCAGTGTGAAGGGGGCAGGCGGGTTATTGACGTTTCTTAACCTTTTTGCTTCAATGCGCAGCATGCTTTCACACCTTCGACCGGACAATCCCCTTGTGGACGCGTTTTGGCGCGCCATCGACGGATGCTCCAACCCACAGCGTATTGTGGAAATTGAACCGAGGGTATTCGGGGGAAGAGCCACAGACGCGGTTTTCCATTTTGAAGATGGCTCGAAAAGGTCTGTTTTTACTACATTGACGGAAGAGGAGTTTAGAAGCCATTTGGAAGCGATCAAGCTTCCCAGTTAAGGGTTGAATTTTCTTCGAAGACTGCCTTAAAGTCTTCACGTTTCTTAATTCTTCCCCCCAAAGGGCGGCGGGTTTCAAAGGGTATCCAAAGAAGCCCGCTGTCCAAGGGTTCTACCCCTTTCGCGGCTAGGCGCGAAAATGCAGTGAACCTATCCTTGAAGGCGCGGCCCGTTTTCCCAATATGTCAGGTCTAGTAAAACCCAAGCGGGTCGGGGATCGGTTCGTGGGAATCCTCCCCGGCCTGCAATTTTTCGGTTGATGAGCGGCGGTCTCGTGGACGGGCATTCACGGGGCCGCTTGCTTCTCACTGACGCGGCTGATAGACAACGGGCCTCCCCAATGAACGCAGAATGGACCCCGCAACGGTTGGAACAACTAAACTCCCTTGGCGTGCTGCTCGCCCTTGCTGCTCGTCTAAATCAAGGCGGCGGGATCATTGAGAAGCTGCGAACCATTGAGGACACCGCCGAAGCACTCACCAGAGGCGAGGGCGGGCCGCCGAATGATAGCTTCTTGGCCTTCCTAGGG
This sequence comes from Haloferula sp. BvORR071, assembly GCF_000739615.1. GTDB lineage: Bacteria > Verrucomicrobiota > Verrucomicrobiia > Verrucomicrobiales > Akkermansiaceae > Haloferula. The sequence goes on along the minus strand of NZ_BATP01000022.1, from coordinate 92,266 downwards.
AGAGTGGCAGAGCAAAAGGTTCGCGGGAACGGACCACCGGCCTAAACAGGCGCGCCGCTTCTCTTCTTGTCCTTCGGGTCCCAATTCTCAAAGCGAAGGGGCATGGGACGCGGCGCAAAGCAATCGGGAAGGATTTCGAGCTTCCTCATATCGCTGTAACGGAAGACGGCCCAAGAGCCCGCCAGAGGCCCTTCTTGAACCCATCCGCGCAGGATGATTGCGAAGGTCTTGGGGGCTTGTGCCAGTTCGTGCGGTTCCACAGTCCATTCAGCCCCACGGAAGGTGAAGCGGACGGCATGCTGTAGGCTGACAGCCACACGGAGTTCAAGGAGCGAAGCGTATGGAAGAGGGAAGCTCATGGCCCTGCAAAGTTACACCGTCTTTAGGCCAGTCAACCGACGGATTTCGTCGCCGTGCGCCGCCTAGCTTGCCGCAGAGCAAGCCACGGTAAGGCAAGGCTCCCACCCTAGTTTTTGGTTTGCAGATAGGGTTCAACCTCTCTTTGAAGCTTCTCTACCCGATCCGAAGCGTCGTTCCACAGCGTTACCAGATTTTTATTATTGGTCAGAATGCCGTGTTCGTCCGACCCTCCCATGGAGGTGCCCACTTCCAATGTTGGGTAACGCTTGTGAAAATCTTCCGCTTCTGGGTGTTCGCTAAACCATAGCCTGATCGTCTGACTTCTAAGCGACTTCTCGTGAATTTTCGCTGAGAACTGGTAGAGGGCCAATAGTTGCTCGAAGGCAAGCCGCTGTTCTTGTAGTTTGTCAGCAGGCCAGATTGATTTCGCTAGGTCCAAATCACCTTGGAGCTTTTGGATGGATTCATTCAGTTGGTTCAGTGAGATTCCGCTTTTCGTAGCAGAGGAAAGGCGGCTCGCCGTCTCTAGTACTTCCGAAAGTCTGCTCTGGAATTTTTCGGGTAATGCTGGAGCTAATTCAACCGACCGTTGCAGAGGGGCGGGAACGACACTTTTCCGTCCCGCCCAGTATCCTGTGGCTCCGGACACAACGACAGTAGCAGCGAGAATTGAAACAAATGCAGCAGGCTTCATGGGGGCTAGTTCTGACTCTGGAGATAGGGTAGACTGGGTTCAAGCTCGAAGCTTTAGCTGCGAGACGCGATCTATGACAGTGCGGGGAGGACCCCATTTCCCACTTGCTAGGCCCGCCCTTCTCAGGGGACACTTCCGCCGCGTCCTCATAGTTCAACGGATAGAACAACCGTTTCCTAAATGGTAAATCTGGGTTCGATTCCCGGTGGGGATACCAACAGTCCAAGAAACCTAGGGCTTCAGGGTTTAAGGGAAACGCTAAGGAAGGGGATTTTGTATATTCCTGTTGGTCAATGGGTTGTGTGAAATCGACCAAGTTTTCCTAAACTGAAGATAGAGGTTCGATTCCTCTTGGGGATACTTCCAAAAAGAAGAGCCGGCGGCCGATGCCGGGCCGCCTTCCCCTGAGCCCTCGCCTTGGAGACGCTCACAAGCCGCTCCAGCCCTTTCCAACGCTCGGCATCAGCTTGGGCAGCTTCTGCTCCAGCCACGCCAGGCTCAGGTTGGCCACTTGGCCCAGCGCGCCCCTTTCGGGGAAGCGGTGAGTCGCCCCTGGGATGACCCGGACCACGTGCCTGGCCGGGGCATAGTTGGTGTATTCACGGTTCGATCTCAGCGTTCGCCGGTCGTTCTCACCCACCACCAGCAGTACCGGCAGGCTCGGCATTTTCTCCGGTTCGTCCACCAGATCGGTACGCGCGGCGCGGCCGATCACGGTGCGGATCTCAGGTAGCAGGACCGCGGCGTGGAGCGCGGCTGCGGCCGCAGCCTCCGATGCGAAACAAGCGACCGGGAGATCCGCGAGTTCCTTCCGGCTCCGCGCCCAACGGATCGCGGCGACCAGCCGTTCTGTTAGAAGGGCCACTTCGGAGCCCAGGAATTCCTTGGCGGTTTCCAGCGTGGCCTCTTCCGGGGTCAGCAGATCCAGCAGCAGCGTGGCATAGCCGGCATGATGGATTTTCCAGGCGATGGCCCAGTTGCTGGTGTTCGTCCAGCCTCCCCGGGTGGCATGGGCAAAGACGACCAAACCGCGGGCGTCCTCTGGGATGGCGAGTTCGCCGTGGATGCTGGTTCTACCGCAGGGGACCTGCGTGCAGGCGATCGAGCTTTCGGAAGCAGATGTGTTCATGGCTCTATGACGGTGCGTGTTGATGGGTCGCCGTGGCCGCGAGCGCCGCAGGGATTTGGCGACAAGGATAGCTAAGCCCGGGCCCTGTCTCTTTCCCCCGCGCCGCCTCTCAAATCCCATGCGGATCTTGCGCCCACGGCACCCGGCAAAAAAACGCCCGGCAAAAAACGCACAGCAAATCACAATCCACCGGCAGCAGGGCAGGGGATTCCCGTGCTTTCCTGTCAGCATGAATGCCACCGTCATCTTGCCGCTGGCCGACCCCCTCGCCGCCTACCGCGAAGCCGCCCTCGAAATCCGCGCCCTCCGCCGCAGGGGCATCCGCTGCCACCTCGAGCAGCACCAAGGCCAGGCCGGCCCCTTCCTCGAAATCATCGAGGACCACCACCCCGCGCCGCGCTTCCTGACGCCCGCCCGCGAAAAAATCTGCGCGGAAATTCGCACCCCATGCGCAGCCACCGCGCCTGCACGGAACTAATCTCAGCCGCATTATGGAAGCCACGGACCTCGGCACCTTCCACCGCTGGCTCCTCGCCGATACAGCGGCCGGCACGCCATCCATCGTCATTCACGGCCAGCGCGAGCTGCCCGCCGGCCTCGCCGCTGCGGTCGCCCGCCACCTGAATGAGTTCGATGAAGACGCCCATGGCAATTGGCTCGCCTTTGCCCCGGAGCTCATGACCCTCATCGCTGAGTCAGCCACCCAGCGCAGCCTCCTTGGCATCGAGCGTGACTGCCAGTGCTCCTTCGTCGGCGCTGCCTGCTCGCATCGTGGCGAGGTCCTCTCCGCCCTCGCCGCCCGCGGCCATGCCGTCCTGGAGGGCGCCGCCGCCATGCAGGCCTGCACCGGCTCCCCCCGGATCTTCCGCATCTGGCTCGGCACCCCACCCGACACCGCCGATACCGCCGACACCTTCCACCTCATCCTCCACCCGGAGCACTTCAGCGGCCACTCCCTGCCCGCCATCATTGGCGATACCTATCTCGAATGGGCCGACGCCCGCCTCGCCGACACCGCCCGCTGATCTCCGACCTCCGACCGCTGGTATGAACGTCATCGCCCTTACCATCCTGGTGAGCTCCTGCCTCGCCGGGATCTTCATCTTCTGCTTCGCGGGCGAGTTCATCCGCTCCCGCCGCTCTTCTTCGCCCGAACGCGATTCCCTGCTTCCTCTCGACGACGAGACCGAGACGCCCCGCAAATCATGAACGCCAGCACTGCCCGAACTACCACCATCACCTACGACAACCGCACAGTGCGGCAGTTCATGATTGCCTCCATTGCGTGGGGCATCGTGGGCATGCTTGTCGGCGTCATCTGCGCCACCCAGCTTTCGACCTGGGAGATGAACGGTCACCTCTGGGGCTTCCTTGAGAAGATCACTGGCGGAGCCTTCAAGGCAGACGGTGTTGCCTACCTCACCTTCGGTCGCCTCCGTCCCCTGCATACAAATGCGGTCATCTTCGCCTTCGTGGGGAATATGGCCTTCGCCGGCATCTACTACTCCACCCAGCGGCTCTGCAAGGTCCGCACCGCCTCCGATCTGCTCTCCAAGATCCACATGTGGGGCTGGCAGCTCATCATCCTCGCCGCTGCCATCACCCTCCCCGCCGGCCTCACCCGCGGGAAGGAATACGCCGAGCTGATCTGGCCCATCAATATCGCCGTCGCCCTCGTCTGGGTCATTTTCGGGATCAACTTCTTCTGGACCTTGGCGAAGCGGAATGAGCCCAGCCTCTACGTCGCCCTCTGGTTCTACATCGCCACCATCGTCACGGTGACGATGCTCTACGTCGTCAATCACCTCTCGATTCCCACCTCGTGGACCCATTCCTACCCCATCTTCGGCGGCCTGCAGGATGGCTTGGTGCAGTGGTGGTACGGGCACAATGCCGTCGCCTTCTTCCTCACCACCCCGATCCTGGGGATCATGTACTACTTCCTGCCAAAGGCAGCGAACCGCCCGGTCTATAGCTACCGGCTCTCCATCATCCACTTCTGGTCGCTCGTCTTCATCTACATCTGGGCGGGGCCGCACCACCTGCTGAATACGTCCTTGCCGCGCTGGTTGCAGATGCTCGGCATGCTCTTTTCGCTCATGCTCTGGGCCCCTTCCTGGGGGGGCATGCTCAATGGCTTGCTCACCCTGCGCGGGGCATGGGCGAAACTCCGCAGCGATCCGGTGATCAAGTTCTTCGCCGCCGCCATCACCTTCTACGGCATGGCCACCTTTGAAGGCCCGCTCCTTTCGATCCGCGCGGTCAATGCCATCTCCCACTACACGGACTGGACCATCGGTCACGTCCACGCCGGTGCCCTCGGCTGGAATGGCTTCATGGCCGCCGGCATGTTCTACTGGCTCGCCCCGCGCCTGTGGAAGACCCAGCTCTGGTCCACCTCATGGGCAAACATGCACTTCTGGATCGGGCTGGTGGGCATCCTTCTCTACGTCGCCGCCATGTGGACCGCGGGTATCACCCAGGGCCTCATGCTCGGCCAGGTCGCGGAGGGCGGCACCACGCTGAAGTATGAATTCGTGGAGACCCTGAAGGCGATCCAGCCCACCTACGTCCTGCGCTCGGTCGGCGGCAGCTTCTACCTCGCCGGCTTCGTGATGTGCGCGGTGAATATCTTTATGACCGCGCGCTCGGGTCAGGCGACGGACGATACCGTCGAAGTCACCGTGCCGGAGCGCGATCACGATCGCCTGCGCCTCGGCGAGGTGATCTTCCGCAAGCCGGTCGGCTACACCCTCCTCGGCCTGCTGATGATGGTCCTCTGGTTCTTCCTGCCGAAGGGCGCGGACATCGCGGCGCTTGTCTGCGCGCTCCTCGTCGTTGCGAAGGCCGTCAGCACCTTCAAGCGCGAGGGCCTCGCCTGGGACCGCTGGCACGATGGCCTGCTGAAGAACTACCTGCCCTTCACCATCCTCACCTTCGTCGCGGTCGCCATCGGCGGTAGCGTGCAGATCGTTCCCTCTTTGCTGGTGAACCGCGAGAAGAACGTCGAGGGCCGCCTTCAGGATCTCTACACCCCGCTGGAACTCGCCGGCCGCGACCTCTATGTCAGCGAGGGCTGCTACAATTGCCACTCGCAGATGATCCGCACCCTCGTGCCGGATGTCATGCGCTACGGCCGTGCTGGCATGAAGGACGACTACTCTCACCTCGGCGAGTCCCTCTACGATCACCCCTACCAGTGGGGCTCGAAGCGCACCGGTCCCGACCTCGCCCGCGAGGGTGGCCCGCTGGTCACCGGCTCCACGGAAGTCCGCGCCGGCAAGCGCGACAACAAGTGGCACTGGTTCCACTTCATGAACCCGCGCTGGGCGAATGATGACTCGAACATGCCCTGCTACCCCTGGCTTTACGAGCAGAAGACCGACTTCAAATCCCTGCCGGAGAAGATTGCCGTGCAGCGCCGCCTCGGCGTGCCCTTCCCGGCCTGGACCAAGGACGAGATCGAGCAAAAGGCCCGCGACCAAGGCATGGCCATCGCCCGCTCCCTCTTTGAAGGCGACGCCCCCGTGGGCTACGAGCCGATGAAGAATGCCTCGAAGGACGAACTCCTCCGCCACTTCTCGGAGAGCCAGGTCGTTGCCCTGATCGCCTACGTCCAGAAGCTCGGCACCTACCACGAGATTGACAAGAAGGCGATCCCCGAAGCCGTGCCGCTCGATCCCGATAGCTACCGCAAGATCACCGAGCATGCCCGCGAAGTCGAGCAAGCCGCATCCCCTTCAACCACGGATGGCTCCTGAACAGCCGGGAACCTACTTGAATCAGCAAAACACCGCAGGGGTTCCGGCGGGTGCCGGCCCCTGAGCCCGGGGTTCAGGACCCCCGTCCGTGGTTGCTATCCCTTTCCTCACCTTCAAGCCAAGCCACCTCACCACGCTTATGTTCAAGCGCGTCATCCTCGAAGAATGGGCCTCGATCGTCCCGATGATCGCCTTTGCGGTGCTCGCCCTTGTTTTCATCGTCGCCACCATCCGCGCCCTGAAAATGAAGCCTGGCGACCGCGAACACCTCTCCCGCATGCCGCTTTCCGATGAGCCAGAGTCCAAGTCCGAAGCCAACGAATCCCGAGACCACCATGAACCCTGAAATCAAGCGCGGATCTTACGCCAAGGAGAAGGGGGAAGTGATTCTCCGCGAGCACGAGTTCGACGGCATCCAGGAGTTCGACCAGAAGCTGCCGAACTGGTGGCTCTTCACCTTCTACGGCGGCATCGTCTGGTTCGTCGGCTACTGGGTTCTCTACTACTACACCGGCATCTACCAGACCGATCAAAAGGGCATCGAGCAACAGCTCGCCGCCATCCAGGAGAAGAAGGACCAGGAACTGGCCGCCACGCTCGCCACGCTCGACGATCAGACCCTGGTCGCGAAGTGGGCCGCGGATCCCTCCATCGTCGCCGCCGGCGCCACCACCTACGGCACAAACTGCGCCGCCTGCCACGCCGCGGACTTGAGTGCCACCCTTGAAGCCGGCGGCAACAAGGTCCCGCTTCCCGGCCGCCCGCTCAATGACGGCCACTGGGAATACGGCGGCAAGCCGATGGAGATCTTCAAGCTCATCAACGAGGGCACCCCTGCCGCTTCCGCCGGTTACAATGGCGCCCGCATGCAAGCCTGGGGCCAGGTCCTCAGCCCCAAGCAAGTCGCCGAACTCACCGCTTACTTGATCTCGATGAATCCGAAGGACTTCGGCAATTGAGACCGCTCGTTCTCATCCGTCCCCCTGCGACATGAACCAACACCCCGAGCCAGACACCACAGCGCCACCGACTCTCCGCGAGCGGATCCTCAAGCACCTCGTCCAGGCCGTCCCGGACGAACTTGCCCGCTGCGAGTTCAACTGCTCCGTCAGCGAATGCTCTCACGAAGAATGGGAGCGCTGCTCCCGCCGCCGCCTCGGTCCCGCTACCATCCCCGAAGAAAAGTAATCCACACCGCGACCGCCCGCCTCATGCCTGCCCGCTGGGAGCGCGGCGCCTCCGGCCCGCTTAGCAGTGGTGTTTTTAAGCAAGGGTAAAATCTGGGTCTGCGAGCATTCTGTTGAGGACGGTGATCATCTTCCTCATCACGGCAGTGATGGCGACTTTCGCGAGTTTGCCTGCCCCGGTGAGACGATCATAAAAGGCTTTCAAGACCGGGTTGGAGCGCGCCGCTGAAACCGCTGCCATGAAGAGGACTTTGCGCACGGCTCCACGCCCTCCGCGGATCTTGCGCTTGCCGCGCTTGGCACCGCTGTCCTTGGCGAGCGGGGAAACTCCTACCAAGCAACATACGGTCTTGTCGGGCAGCTTTCCCAGTTCGGGTAGGAAGGCCAGAATGGTGCCGGCGAGGACGGGCCCCACTCCCTTGAGCTGGCGCAAGCGCGCGGATTTCGCCGCCAACACGGGCGATTCCTTTACATGCTTGTCGATACGGGCCTCGGCCTTGTCGAGCAGACGTTGCGTCGAGCGCAGCAGTTTCACCAGCGTCTGGCGCAGGAAGCCCTCGGCGTGCTCGAGGCGGTTGTTGGTGTCGGTGATGAGTTCGACAAGCACCCGGCGTGCTTCAAGCATTTGGCGGAGCGCGACGGCGTCGGGTTCGGGCGCAACCATGGCGACGGGTTTGAGGGTGGCACCGTATCGCGACAGGAGGGCGGCATCGATGCGGTCGTTCTTGGCAAGGATGCCCGCGGCCAGCGCGAAGTAGCGGACCCGTGCCGGCTGGACGACCGATACGGGCACATCGTTCCGCAGTGCCGTGGCGGCCAAGAGCTTCTGGTAGCCTGCGGTGGATTCGCAGACGAGGTGGGGAGCTTCCACGTTCTTGAGGGTGGCGAAGAGCTTTTCCAATCCTTTGGCGGTGTTGGCGACCTCCAGGTGAGGGTGGTCGGGGATGTGGACGTCGAGGCGCGGCTTTGACACGTCGATGCCGATATGGGTAGGAGTAGGGCGGTTCATGTCTCAGTCTTGTAATGCGGGTTCAAAGACCCATGCAGTGGTTCGAGCATTGAACCGGGAGCGGAAACCAACGGCCATACGCTAAGCGACGGATTCAAGATCCTGGACGGTCCCGGCCTGAAGGTTTCCGCTGCGGGCGGGGAAGCTACCCCCGCCCGCATTCTCCCGGGGCGGCCGCGATGGGAACACACAAGGTGCCTCCCGGCGATCCGCCGAGGGTGGCTTCCTCCGACGAGCTCCGTTCCGGCCCATTCTCGGCAGCCACCCTCGGCGGATCAGGGTTCAATCGCGGCATTTCCAAACATACAGGACGGTCGAGCGAACCCACTCTCCAAGTCACGCCCAACGAACGGCTCACTGGGTGCGCCAACCGGAGCGCAGCGGAGCTGGTCCGCGACTCCACTCCACCTTCTGCGGACAACTTTAGTCGGCCCGAACAATCCCCAGCAGCCCGCCATCAAGCGTAAGTAGTCCCGCCTTCAGGCGGACGAAGCTACCCCAACTGCCCGCCTCACCCCAAGCCCCCCTCGGCGGCCACTTCCAGCCGCCCCGCGGAGTGCCTCTCTCCGAACGCCATTTCGTGGCCAAGCCTCCTCCGGCGGCGCGCCCCCCCACAAGATCCGCGCAGTCCCCGCCATCCCATGCGTAGCCATTCCTCCCTGAATCCGCCATCTTCCCCTCGTTCGCCACGCCGCTGATCGATGGCCTCAGACCTCCGCAAACAGCCGAATCTCGACTCCGTCACCACCATCAACAGTGACGGCTCGCGCTACTACATCCACACTGCGGACGTTAAAGGCAAGTGGACCCGTGGCCGCCGTGTCACCGCGGTGCTCCTCATCGCCGTCTACGTCCTCCTGCCCTGGCTTCAGATCAATGGCAGCCCGGCCCTCTTCTTCGACTTGGAAAACAACCATTTCCACGTCTTCGGCCTGACCCTCGTCCCTCAGGATCTCTGGGTGATGTTCTTCGGGATCACCGGCCTCGGCTTTACCCTCTTTTTCGTCACCGCGCTCCTGGGTCGCCTCTGGTGCGGCTGGGCCTGCCCTTACACGGTCTTCCTCGACCACGTTTTCCGCCGCATCGAACGCTGGACGGAGGGGGATGCTGTTGCCCGCCGCCGCCTCGATACCGCGCCGTGGTCCGCCGGCAAGCTCCTGCGCCGCGGCACCAAGCACGCTCTCTACTTCATTTGTTCGGCGCTGATTGCGCACGTCTTCCTCTCCTACTTCGTCTCAATCCCGCGGCTCTACCAGCACATGCAGGAGGGACCCTTGGCCCACGCCACCGCCTTCGGGACCGTCCTCTTCCTCACCCTGATCCTCTGGTTCTGCTTCGGCTGGTTCCGCGAGCAGTTCTGCGTGATCATGTGCCCCTACGGCCGCTTGCAGAGCGCGCTCACGGATGACGACACCGTGGCGATCGGCTACGATGCCAAGCGCGGCGAACCCCGCGGCCCGAAGGGCAAGGCGGAGGGCGCCTGCATCGATTGCCGCCGTTGTGTGAACGTCTGTCCCACCGGCATCGACATCCGCAACGGCTTGCAACTCGAGTGCATCGGCTGCGCCGCCTGCATCGATGCCTGCGACGACGTGATGACCCTGATCGACCGGCCGAAGGGCCTGGTCCGCTACGACTCGCAAAATGGCCTGCAAGGCAAGCCCCGCAAGATCCTCCGCCCGCGCGTGCTGGTTTACACGGCCATGGGTATGCTCGGCTTCACCGTCTTCACCATCACCGCCTGGCAGCGCGCCAAGCCTTTCACCGCTGATTTCACCCGCATGCGCGGCCAGCCGTACTACTCGGATAGTACTACCGTCCGCAACCACTACCAGGTCCGCATCCACAACAAGCGCAACCAGCCTGCCAGCTTCACCCTCCAGCTCCGCGACGCGCCTCCTGGCTTCACTCTCAGCGGCGCCGGTGAGACCGTGCAGATTCCGCCCCGTGGCGAAGCCGGCAAGCCCGCCATCATCCTCGCCCCCCAGGCCGACTACACCGGCCCCGTGACTCTCAAGCTCGAAGCCCGCATGCAGCCGGGTGATGTCGTCCTTACCCACGAACTCCGCTTCCTCGGTCCATCCACCACCAGCCAACCATGAATGCGCCCACCGCCGTCGCCGAAGCCCAAGCGAAACCCGGCTTCTTCGTCCGCCACCCCTGGCTCTTCGTCTTCTTCGCCTTCGCCCTGCTCTGCACCGCATGGGCCGCCCTCATTGTCGTGGCCATCAAGCAAGGCCCCCAAGTCATCGAAGCCTCCGCGAAGTAAATGGTTCGTGGTCTCCCTTCCACCCTGACACCCCATGGACCTCACCCTCGCAGGCGCTCTTCTCGCCGGCATGGCTACCAGCCTGCACTGCGCGGGCATGTGCGGTCCTCTCGCCTGCGGTCTCGGCACCTTCGCAAAGACCGATGCCGAACGCCTCGCCGCCGCCTCCGCCTACCATGCCGGGCGCATGTTTTCCTACACCCTGATCGGCACGATCTGTGGCGGCCTCGGGAAAGAACCGCTCCACTGGTTCTTTGATTCCCCCGCCGTGATCCTGCCCTGGACCATGGTGATCGCCCTTCTGATCCTCGCCACCGGCTTGGAGAAGAAGATCCCGCGCCCGCTGTTCCTCCAGCGCCTCGCCTTCCGTGTCCGTCTCCGGGCCCGCAACCTGCCCCTCACCGCGGGTGGAGCTGTCACCGGGCTCCTCACCCCGCTGCTGCCCTGCGGTCCTCTCTACGCGATGTTCATAGCCCTCCTCGCCGCCGGCAGTGCCGCCCGCGGTGCGGAACTTGCCCTCGCCTTCGGTCTCGGCACAGTCCCGCTCTTGTGGCTCGCCCAGCGCGGCATCCAGCGCCTCGGCTCCCGCCGCTCTCCCGCGCTCCTGAGCCGCATCCAGCGCGGCTTCGCCCTCACCGCGGCTCTGGTCCTCGCCTGGCGTCTCCACGGCACCCTGCCGCTCCCGGGTAACGAGCCCGTCACCAAGGAGCTGCCCTCCTGCTGCCATCCCGCCAACCCTTAGCGGAATATGCGCGGCTTGCCGCAAGTAGTGCGTGGCCGCCCGCAGGCGATTTGAGCATGGTTCTGCCGCAATGCCCGCCTGCGATCACTGTGGCACCCGCTTCACCGCAAGGAATGCTGAGGAGCGCTACTGCTGCAGGGGCTGCGAGTTCGTGGCGGAAATGATTCGCGGCCAAGGGCTTGACCGCTTCTATGACCTGCAAGGCGGTAGCCAGACCGCACCGGTCCGCAGCCGGCCCTTCGAAACCCACGATTTTTCATGGCTTCCCGCCTCTGCGGAGGTGGCGGAGCTGGATTGCGCGGTCGAAGGCATCTCCTGCATCGGTTGTGTGTGGCTGATCGAGAGGCTCTTCCAGCGCGTGCCGGGCGCCGTCCGTGCGGTGGCGAATCCAGCCAACGGCCGCCTCCACCTCGAATGGCAGCGCGACTCGGCTTGTGACCTGCCCACCTTTGCCCGCGATCTGGCTCAGTTCGGCTACGTGATAGCCCCTGCCACCAAGGTCGGCGAGAGCCGCTCCACGGCGGAGCTCTCCGGTCGCCTCGGTCTCTGCGGTGCCTTCATGCTCAATGCGATGGGCTTCTCGCTGCCGACCTATCTCGGCATGCCCGCCGACTTTGAGTTCGCCGGACTCTTCCGCCTGATCGCTTTCGGCTCCGCCTCCCTGGCCATGCTCGTCGGCGGTGGCTACTTCGCGGGCCGTGCTTGGAAGGCTCTGCTCCAAGGGACCCTGCACATCGACCTGCCGATTGCCCTGGGCCTGATCGCCGCCTATCTGGGCTCGATCTACGGCTGGATCGCGGGCGATGAGCGCCTGCTCTACTTCGATTTTGTCGCCACCTTCGCCTTCCTGATGCTGCTGGGCCGCCGTGTTCAGACCGCTGCCGTGGCGCGCAACCGCCAGCGCCTCGTCCGCCGCTCGCCACTGCCGGAAAGCGTCGCCACTCCGACCGGCCCCGTTCTGTTGGAAGAACTTGCGCCCGGCACCCGCTTCGCACTGGAGCCGGGCCGCGCACTACCAGTCTCCTCCATACTCGCGGAAGGGCGCGCGGAAGTCTCATTGGAGTGGATCCACGGCGAAGCTGATCCCGTGACCCTCCAGCCCGGAGCACGCCTCCCCGCCGGAGCGATCCTGCTGGGCCGCGAGGCCGTCTCCGTAACCGCAGACGAGGCTTGGAAAGACTCACTGATCCGCCAACTGGTAGCCGGCCAGGATGCGGACCGAGGCTCGCCGCTCTTCCTGCGCCTGCTGCGCGTCTACCTCTCGATCGTGTTGATCTTGGGTCTTGTTGTCTTTGCTGTCTGGTCGCTGCGCGGCGACTGGCATCTTGGCCTCCAGGCTATGATTTCTGTCTTCGTCGTCTCCTGCCCCTGCGCCCTCGGCGTGGCAGTCCCGCTCGCAGACGAGTGGGCCGCCACCCGGCTCGCCCGAGCTGGTGCCTTTGCCCGCCATGCCAGCCTCTGGCCGCGGCTGCGGCGGGTGAAGCACATCATTTTCGACAAGACCGGGACCCTGACCCTGGAGCGGCCGGTGCTGGAGGATCCCTCCACGGTGACAGCCTTGGAGACGCCAGCGGCCCTGGCATTGGCTCGTCTGACCAGCGGTTCGCTGCATCCGGTGTCGCGCAGCCTATTGGAAGCGCTGGGGTTGCGCGGGCAGCGGCTCTTGGAAGCGCTGGGGCCAGTGGCGGTGGAGGAGATCCCGGGCACGGGGGTGCGCTACACGGCGGAGGACGGGGAGTGGTTCCTAGGCAAGGGCGAGGGGGGCACCGAGCTACGTCACGGCCAGCATGTGATCGCGCGCTTCCGCTTCACCGATTCGCTACGGCCAGGAGTGGCACAGGCTCTGGATGTTTTGCGGGCGCGGGGATTGACGCTGCACATCCTTTCGGGGGACTCCCCGGAGAAGGTGGAAGCGCTGGCGCGGGTCCTGAAGCTATCCCCGGAGCATGCCAAAGGCGGGCTTTCACCGCAGGAAAAGGCACGGATTGTGGGCCAAAAAGGCCCGGGGACGACCCTGTTTTTGGGAGACGGGGCGAACGATTCGCTCGCCTTCGACGCGGCCTTTGTGACCGGCACGCCGGTGGTCGACCGAAGCCTGCTGGAGTCAAAGGCGGACTTCTATGCGCTCGGCTCCGGGATGGGATATCTTACCGAACTCTTCGCTGCGGCGGACGCAAGGGCGCGCGGGGTGCGCCGGGCCTTTGCCTTTGCCCTTGCCTATAACTTGGCGGTAGTCGCGCTATCGGCCAGTGCGGGGATGAACCCGCTGCTGGCGGCGGTGCTGATGCCCCTGAGTTCTGTCATATCAATTCTTCTCGCCGCCACGGGTGCACGCACTTGTTGGATTGAAAACCCAAAGAAACACGATCATGGTCGCTATGCAGCCCAATCCGATGTCCCAATCCACCCAGAAGCAGACGAGCACTCAGTTCGAGGCCACGCTGCATGAGCGGCTGAAGCAGTCGGACTTGTTCCGGGTTTACCAGGATGCCTTCCGAACCGCCACGGGCTTGCCCTTGCGGTTGGTGGGCGCGGACCCGGATGACTGGTGCCTGGATGATCAGTCCGTGAACCGCAGCCCCTTCTGCGAGGCGCTGAATTTGTGCAAGAGCGCCTGTCATGCCTGCATCGACACCAATAGAAAGCTGATTGCGGAGGCGCGGGTGAATGGTCCGTCGTCGTGCCATTGCTTCGCGGGGCTGAGCGCCTCTGCGGTACCGGTGAAGCTGGGGAGTTCGATCGTCGGTTTCCTGAAGACCGGGCAGGTGTTTTCTCGCACGCCGGATAATGCACAGTTTGAAGAGGTACTAGGCAGCTTGGGCCGCAAGACCCTGGATGAGGAGGCAACGGAGAGATTGCGCAGTGCTTATCTGCAGACGCGCTCGGTCGAGCCGGAGAGATATGCGAGCATGATCACCTTGCTGCAGAGTTTCGCGGAGCAGTTGGGGCGTCATGCAGAGTCGCTGGCGATCATTGAAGAAGGGCGGGAGCCGGCGGCGATCGCGAAGGCGCGGCGCTATATCCACGATCATTTGGATGACCCCTTGCCGCTGGGCGCTGTGGCGCATGAGGCGGGCTTGAGCGAGTCGCACTTCTGCCGCCTATTCAAGGAGGCGACGGGGCTGACGCTGACGGATTATGTGAACCGCTGCCGGATCGAACGGGCCAAGAAGGAGCTGCTGAAATCCGACCGACGGGTTTCGGAAGTGGCCTTCGAGGTGGGTTACCAGTCCTTGTCCCAGTTCAACCGGAGCTTCGCGAAGATCGTGGGGCAGTCGCCGACGACCTGGCGGAGGGAGAAATTGGAAGAGGCGGAGGACTGAGACTGTCCTCAGCCGACGGGCTGTTGCTTGCGCTGGTCCAGTAGCTTCGCCAGGACGGTGAGGTTGGCGGGTTTGACGAGGTGTTCGTCGAAGCCGGCCGCGAAAGCGCGTTTGCGGTCGCCTTCACTGCCGTAGCCGGTGACCGCGATGAGGTAGCTGCGCCGTAGGGCGGGGGATTGGCGCATTTGGCGGGCGACTTCGAAGCCGTCCATACCGGGCAAGCCGATGTCGAGGAGGACGACGTCGGGCAGGAAGTCGAGGGCGATGGTGACGGCGGTTTCGCCGTTGTGGGCGACGCGGGTTTCGTGGCCGTTGAGTTCCTGGAGCAGGGCCATGCTCTCGGCGGAGTCGCGGTTGTCGTCGACGATCAGGAGCTTGAGGGCTCCGGTGGGAATGTCGGAGACGGCCCCATCATGGGTGGGTGCGGATTCGATGTGGCCTGCCAGGACCGGTAAGCGGATGATGAATTCGGAGCCGTGGCCGAGCCCGTCGCTGTGGGCCTCGATGGTACCGCCATGGAGATTCACCAAGCGGTTCACGATGGTTAGGCCGATGCCGAGGCCGCCGTGGGCGCGGTCGATGGTGCGGCTGGCCTGGACGAAGAGGTCGAAGATACGCGGGAGCAATTCCGGATCGATGCCGATGCCATTGTCCTTCACGCGGATGATGGCCTGGTTTTGTTCGACGACGGCGGAGAGGCTGATGTGGCTGCCTTCACCGCTGTACTTGCAGGCATTCACCAGGAGGTTGCCGACGATCTGTTCCAAGCGGGTGGGATCGGCTTCGAGATAGACGGGCTCTGGAGGGAGGATGAGTTCGAAGCTCTGCTTGGCAGCAAAGCAGGAAGCGCGGGCGATCTCCGCGGCGGAGAAAAGGACTGTATTGAGTTCCACCGGCTCGCTGCGAAGCTCGATCTTGCCCTCGGTGATGCGCGAGACGTCCAGGAGGTCATCGATCATGTGGCCGAGGTTGCCGAGCTGGCGGTCGATCATTGCGAGGGCGCGCTCACGTTCGGCGGGCTTGGCGGCGGGGGCTTGCAGGATCTTGGCGGAGTTGCGGAGAGGGGCCAGCGGGTTGCGCAGTTCGTGGGCGAGCATGGCGAGGAACTCGTCCTTGCTGCGGTCGGCGCGTTCGAGGTCGGCGTTGCTCTTGGCGAGCTGTTCGTTCGCGACGCGCAGGTCTTCGCGCTGCTTGGCGAGCTCGAAGAAGATGGCGGCCTTGTTGAGCAGGTTGTTCGGGTCGATCGGCTTCGGCAGGAAGTCGACGGCGCCGCTTTCGTAACCGCGGATGCGGCGCTCGTGATCGACGACGCCGGCGGTGAGGAAGACGATCGGCACGCGGCGGGTGCGCTCGGTGCTGCGCATGAGCTCCGCGAGCTCGAAGCCGCTCATCTCCGGCATCTGGACGTCGAGGAAGGCAAGCGCGACATCATGGACGAGCAGCAACTCCAGGGCTTCCGGGCCGGAGCGCGCCTTCAAGAGTTCCAGGCCATCGCGCTTCAGAAGACCCTCCAGCGCCACCAGATTGGCTTCGAGGTCGTCGACAAGGAGGAACTTGACCGGGGACTTCATCAGGATTCGGAAATACAAGCT
This sequence comes from Haloferula sp. BvORR071, assembly GCF_000739615.1. Classification (GTDB taxonomy): domain Bacteria; phylum Verrucomicrobiota; class Verrucomicrobiia; order Verrucomicrobiales; family Akkermansiaceae; genus Haloferula. The sequence continues at coordinate 76,200 of NZ_BATP01000022.1, read as the reverse complement.
TCTAACAGAGCGGCGGCGATCCGGTCGGGAGGGAGGATGCGGGCGGCCGGGGAGGACTCGATGGCGGCGGTGGGCATGGCGGTGCCCTCGGCGGTGGCGGGATCTTGAACGATGGCTGACCCGCCATTCGCGACGATTGCCTTCAAGCCCTGCGCGCCATCGGCGCTGGCTCCGGTCAAGATCACGCCGGTCAAGTCGCTCCCATAGGCATCCGCCGCGCTCTCGAAGAGCACATCGATGGCCGGACGGGAGTAGAGGACGGGTTCATCGTTGGAGAGCGAGAGCAGGAAGTCGGGCTCGACGAGGAGGTGGTAGTTCGCGGGGGCGAAGTAGATGGTGCCGGCGCGGATGGGCTCCTTGTCCTCGGCCTCTTTCACCGGCAAATGGCAGCGCGAGGCGAAGAGCTCGGGGAGTATGGTCTTGCGGTCCGGCGGGATGTGCACGACGACCAGGACCGGCAAGAGGAAGGTCGCGGGCAAGGCTGGCAGAATGGCGGTGAGGGCCTCAATGGCACCGACCGAGGCGCCGATGACCACGGCGGACTGATTTCCCCGAGTGATGGAAGGCTCATCACTCATAAGCCGGCGGTTTTCTGATAGATCCGTTCTTCGCGATCGAACTCGGTGAAGTCGCTGGCGCGCGAAGAGAAGCGCAGGCTTTCCTTCGAGCCAAGGCCCAGAAAGCCCTTCCGCACGAGCGAATCGCTGAAGAGGCCGATGGCGCGGTCCTGCAGCTCGCGCTTGAAGTAGATGAGCACATTGCGGCAGGAAACGAGCTGGGTCTCCGCGAAGACCGCATCCGAAACCAGGCTGTGGTCCGAGAAAACGGTGCGGGCGCGCAGGCTCTTGTCGAAGACCGCGCGGCCATAGGCGGCGGTGTAGTAGTCCGAGAGCGAGGACTTGCCGCCGGAGCGACGGTGGTTCTCGGTGAAGAGGGCGATGCGGTCCTGTTCGTAGACCCCGGCCTCGGCACGGGCGAGGGCATCGGTATTGATGTCGGTGGCGTAGAAGATGGTGCGGTTTTCCAAGCCTTCTTCGCGGAAGAGGATGGCCAAGGAGTAAAGTTCCTCACCGGTGCTGCAACCGGCGACCCAGACCTTGAGCGAGGGATAGGTCATCAGGTGGGGGATCACCTGGCGACGCAGGGAGAGGAAGTAAGAGGGATCCCGGAACATCTCGCTGACCTGCACGGTGAGGAAGGGCAGGAGTTGCGGGAGGAAGCCCGGCTCATGCAGCACGCGGTGCTGGAGCTGCGAGAGGCTCTCGCAGGCGAAGTTCGTCCTGGCCTGGGTGAGACGGCGCTTGAGCGAGGCGGGGGAGTATTCCCGGAAGTCGTAGTGGTACTTGCGGTAGATGGCGTCGAGCAGCAATTGCAGCTCGAGGTCTTCAGTGATGGCGACGTCGCTCTTCATGGACGGGGAGGCGTGGAGTCAGCGTGGCATCCACACCCGTATCAAGGAGAGCAATTTCTCCACGTCCAAGGGTTTCGCCAAATAATCGTTCGCGCCAGCGGCCAAGCACTCCTCCTGGTCGTTCTTCATGGCCTTGGCGGTCAGGGCGATGACAGGGAGGCGCTTCCACTCCGGGCGCGTGCGGATCTCCCGGATGGCGGTGAGGCCATCCATTTCCGGCATCATGATGTCCATCAGCACCAGATCGACGGCCTTGGCGGGGTCCCGGGTGGCCTCATCGAGGGCGGCGAGGGCCTCGGTACCATTGCGGGCGATCCTGAGCTTCACGCCGCGGCCTTCGAGCAGGCTGGTGAGGGCGAAGACGTTGCGGACGTCATCCTCCGCGACGAGGATGCGGCGGCCTTCCAGTGCGGCATCGCGGTTGTTGGAAGACTCGATCATGCGCTGCTTCTCCGGCGGCAGGTCGGAGACCACCTGGTGGAGGAAGAGGGTGACCTCATCGAGCAGGCGCTCCGGGGACTTGGCGCCCTTGATGATGATCGATTTCGAATAGCGGCGCAGGCGCTGCTCCTCGCCGGAGCCGAGGTCGCGGCCGGTGTAAACGATGACGGGGGGGAAGGAGTACGAGTCCTCCGCGCTGAGAGTCTCCAGCAGAGAGAAGCCCGAGGCATCCGGCAGAGTGAGGTCGAGCACCATGCAGTCGAAGGTATCGGTCTTGAGCCGCTCCAGGCACTCGGCGGCGGAACCGGCGCAGACGGTCTCGACCTCGCGGGAGCCGAGGAGGTCCTTCATGGCGCTCACCTGCACGGGATCATCCTCGACGAGGAGGACGCGGCGCATCTTCTGGGTGAAATGGGTTTCGAGTTTCTCGAAGGCCTCGACGAGTTGCTCGCGCTTGACCGGCTTGAGCATGTAGCCGACGGCCCCGAGGGCCAGGGCCTTCTCGGTGAAGTCGCTGGCGGAGACGACGTGAACGGGGATGTGGCGGGTGCGGGCATCGCCCTTCAGGCGCTCCAGCACGTAGAGGCCGGAGTTATCCGGTAGGCCTACATCCAGCACCACGGCACTGGGTAGGTGCTGCTGAGCCAAGGCAAGGGCTTCCTCCGCAGTGGTGGCGATAAGGCACTGGAAGTGCATCTCGTGCGCGAGGTCCAAGACGATGCCAGCGAAGGTCTCATCGTCCTCCACGACGAGGATCATGCGGCCATTGCCGGTCAGGCGCTCGCGGTCATCGGGGACACGGGCCGTGGGAATGGGGGCGGCTGGGCGCGATGTTTCGCGAGGAGCGGGAAGTGGTTGCGCCACGGGGTGCTTCTGCGGCCCGGTGTGAACTTCCGGGACCAGGACGGTGAAAGTGCTGCCGCGGCCCGGTTCGCTCTTGAGCTGGATCTCGCCGCCCAAGAGCCACGCCAATTGCCGCGAGATCGAGAGGCCAAGGCCAGTGCCACCGTACTTGCGGCTGGTGGTGCCATCCGCCTGATGGAAGGGCTCAAAGATGCGTCGGTGCTGCTCGGCATCGATGCCGATGCCGGTGTCCTCCACTTCGAAGGCGACCAGTCCGTTGTCGGCGCGGTGGACGCGCAGTGCGACCTTGCCAGTGTCGGTGAACTTCACCGCATTCGAGAGGAGATTGGTAAGCACCTGGAGGAGTCGCTGAGGATCAGTCTCGATGCGGTCCGGGGTGCCTGCGGCCAGCTCGATGGTCAGCTCGAGCTTCTTCTGGCGAGCAAGGGGCTCGAAGATGGCGCGCAGACCATCGGTGAGCTTCGCCAGACCGACCGGCTCGGCGTGGATCTCCATGTGGCCGGCTTCGATCTTGGAGAGGTCGAGCACGTCATTGATGAGGGCCAGGAGGTCATTGCCCGCGGACTCGATGGTGGAGGCATACTTCACCTGCTCCTCGGTGAGATTGCCGGGGCGGTTGTCGGCGAGGAGCTTGGCAAGGATGAGCGAGGAATTCAGCGGTGTGCGCAGCTCGTGCGACATGTTCGCGAGGAAGTCCGACTTGTAGCGGCTGGCCTGCTCGACGACGCGGGCCTGGCTCTCCAGCGATTGCTTGGCGCGGATGAGTTCGGAACGCTGGGATTCGAGGCGCTGGGTTTGCTCTTCGAGATGGACGTTGGTCTGCTCAAGCTCGGTTTGTTGGAGTTCCAGGCGCGACTGGGATTCGCGGAGGGCGCGGCCTTGTTCTTCGAGCTCCTCGTTCGAGACGCGGAGTTCTTCGCTCTGGGCCTGGAGCTCCTCCGACTGCTGCTGGGTTTCTTCGAGCAGCTCCTGGAGGTGCTCGCGATAGAGCGCGGACTTCACTACCACGCCGATGGATTCGGAGATCTGTTGGAGGAACTCCTGCTTCTGCTTATGGGGCGGCTGCAAGAAGCCAAGTTCGACGACGGCATTGACCGAGTCATCGGTCAGCGCGGGGAGAATGAGCAAGTGGCGAGGAATGCCTTTGCCGAGTCCCGAACCCATCACAAGATAACCCTCTGGAACCTCGTCGATGCGTTGTAACGATCGGTCGGTGATGGCGCGACCAAGCAGTCCCTCGCCCGGCTGGACGCGCTCCGGGACACGGCCATCGAGAGGCACCCCGCTGAGGGCCACGCGTTTGAAATCGCCCTTTCGGCCGACGAAGACGGCACCAGCTTGAGAGTCCAAGTAGCGGGTGAGGAAGGCGAGGATGCTTTCACCGAGTGGTTCCAGGCCTTTCTCGCCGGACATCACCTCGCTGAGTTCCAGCTTGCCGCTCTGCAGCCAATCCTGCTGGCGGCGCAGGGCGTGGGCGCGACGCATGAGCCACATGACGGTGAAGGACAGGACGATGCCCAATCCCGCGGTGAAAAAGCCGCTGGTCAGCGCAACCTGATGGGCGGCGTCCATCTCATCGATCCGCACGGTGCGCACCCGCCGCTCCTCGCGCTTCATGGACTCCAGGTTGGTGCGGAGGCTGTCCATGGTCTGCTTGCCGCGATCGGTCATGACAAAGTCGCGGGCGGCCTCGAAGCCACGGTCGCGGCGCAGCTTGATCGCTTCATCCATCTCGCTGAGCTTTGCTGCGATCTGGGCCTCCACTTGGCGGAGCAGGTCCTTTTGGATGGCGCTGTCCTTGGTGAAGTCGCGGGTGCGGTCGAGCTCTACCGTGATCCCGGAGAGGGCAGTGTGGTAGGGTTGGAGATAGTCATCCTTGCCCGTGATGAGGTAGCCGCGCTGGCCGGTCTCAGCGTCCTTTAGCTGGGAAAGCAGGACCTCAAGCGAGCCGATCACATCGTGGGTCCGTGCGACCAGGCGGGCATTCTCCCGCAGGGACTGGGTATTGCGGTAGGTATTGAGGCCGCTGAGGAGGAAGAAGATCAGCCCGGCGGCGAAGCCGATGTAGAGGGGCAGGTTGCTGACCGCCTTCCGCGGAGCGGAGACGGGTTGACGATAGTGGATCGGCATGGGGTGCGACAGGAGAAGTGGTTCGCGAGCCAAATGGGGGCTCCCCGATCTAACGGGAAAAAGGGGAGTGCCTGCCGAGAAAAGCGGGGGTGGCCGGGAGGCGACAAGAAGATTAGTCCGGAGGAGAGGGGTGCCGGAGAAATGCGATGGAGTGCCTTTTGCACGGTGAGGCGAGGGAGATACTTGAAGTCGCCAGAATAAAAAAACGCCGCCCTCCGTCCGGATGGGGACGAAGGGCGGCGTGGGATGAGCGAGCCTAACCTGACAGTCTTATGTTAGAGCGGCTTGATGGTGACCTGGCTGACCTTGCCGTTGAAGTTATGCGGGGCGGCATATTCGCCGACGGGGGCATTGCCATCGCTGCCGATGGTGAGGCCTTCGCCAGGACGGCGGGTGACCACGCCACCCAGCTTGCCTTCGCCGGCTGACTTGCCGTCGATCTTGATCAAGGCGGTGCCGTCGGTTTGGAGGCTGGCCTCGATCTTGTGATTGCCAGCAGCCAGTGGCTCGGTGGTGGTCACGTTGCTGAGGTTACCGCCATCGCGCAGGGAGAAGACAAGCTTGCCGTTCTCCACGTGCAGGGCGTAGCCGCGGGCGCTGCCGCCCTGGGCGAGGATGACGCCGGCAGGCGCATCCGTGCTTTCGATGTCGAGTGCCACGGTGAAGGCCTTGCCCGTGATGTCCGGTGAATCGACGGAGCTGAGGACGTCACCGGACTTCCAGGGGCCTTCATGCGAGGCATTGCTGCTGACCGCTTCATTGCGTCCGCCACCCGCACCGCCGCCATTGGGGCGACCTTGGCCTCCGCCTTGACCGCGAGGAGCACCGTTCGGGGTCCACTTGGGATCGACGAGCTCGCTGTTCCAATGGCTCCAGAGTTCGGAGAGCTCCTTGACCTTGTCAGGATTGGCGGCGGCGAGGTCGTTCTTCTCGCCGATGTCGTCCTTCAGGTTGTAGAGCTTCGCGCCTTCGATGCTGGCCTTGCCGGCGCCGCCTTTCGCGTTCTCATCGGCGACGGACTTCACCAGCTTCCAGTCGCCCTTGCGGATGGCGAGTTGCTGGCCGAAGCGCCAGTAGAGAGCCTCGTGCGGGGCTTCGGTCTTCTCGCCCTTGAGGTAGGGGAGCAGGTTTACGCCATCGAGCTTCCATGCCGGATCGGTCTCCACGCCGGCGGCTGCCAGCGAGGTGGGCAGGATGTCGAGCTGGATCACCGGGCGCTCATCGACCTTGCCGGCGGGGATCTTGCCCTTCCACTGGACGAAGAAGGGGACGCGCACGCCGCCTTCGGAGGTCTGTGCCTTGTAACCCTTGAGAGGGCCATTGCCGGAGGTGGTGGAGGGCGTGGGGCCGCCGTTGTCGCTGAAGAAGTAAACCAGCGTGTCTTCCTCGAGGCCGAGATCGCGGACCTTATTCAGCACGGTGCCGACATTGTCATCCAAGGCGGAGAGCAGGGCCGCGAACTTGCGGCGCTTCGGATCCTGGATGGAACTAAAGCGACTCTCGTACTTCTCCAAGGTCTCGAGCGGGGCGTGGACGGCATTGAAGGGCAGGTAGACGAACCACTGCTCGGCCTTCTTCTTCTCGATGAAGGAAGAGGCTTCGCGGGCGAAGGCTTCGGTCAGGTAGCCGGGGTCCTTCACGGGCTCGGTGCCGTGGAGGATGGCGTTCTGGCCTTGGCCGGCATTCACGTAGCTGTGCGCGCCGCCGAGGAAGCCGTAGAATTCATCGAAGCCGCGCTTCTGCGGGTGGAACTCGGGATCATTGCCCAGATGTGACTTGCCGAACCAGCCGGTGGCATAGCCCGCGGTCTTGAGGCGATTGCCGATGGTGGTCTCCTGCAGGGAGAGGCCGATCTTCTCGCCTTCGCTGGTGGCTTGGCCGGGATTGAACTCGTGGCCGAAGCGCTCCTGGTAGCGGCCGGTGAGCAAGCCGGCGCGAGTGGGGCTGCAATAGGGGCCGCTGACGTAGCCATTGGTGAAGCGGACGCCGTTCTTGGCGATGCTATCGATATTCGGCGTAGGTATGTCCTTGCTGAAGCCCTGGGAGGTAAGCTCGCCGTAGCCGAGGTCATCCGCGACGATGACGAGGATGTTCGGCTTGCGTTCGGCGTGCGCGGGAATGGCCAGGGATGCGAGGAGCCCGAGGAGTGCGTAGGATGTTTTCATCTTGGAGTAGAATGGTAGGAGAAGTGGTGATGGATGGTTCATTCGCCAGTGTCGGCGGTGGCGATGGTCTGAGTAGAGGTGCCTTGGGATTCGCGATCGGGGATGCTGCGGAGGTTCATGCGCTGAGTGACCGGGTCCTCATGCACGACGACCAGCCAGCGGCGGTCGCGGCGTACGGCGCAACGGGTTTCAGTCAGGCGATTCCATGCGCCCTTGTCATTGAACTCGAACTTGGCTCCTTGGGTTGCGCCCTCGTCGCCCTGAAGTTCGATATCGCCGGTGCCGCCGGATTTCACTTCGGCATAGCTGCGGCCGATCGCGCCGCGGACCGCGTGGCGCGAGATATTGACGAGGCGGTAGGTGCCCTTGCGGAAGTTCTCACGGGAGTAGTCGATGGCGAAAGCCTGGTAGGCTTCGCTGCTGCCCGCCGGAGCGGGCAGCAGCACCACCAATGCCTTCCTGAGAGAAGCGGGAATCTTGACCTTGGCCGCGGGCTCGGTGGATCCGGTGCGACCGATGATGGCGAGCTCGCCATTCACGGTGAGTGGCACCGAGTTGCTGATGTTCGCGGCGGAGAGGCGGACACTTGCGGGTGCGCTGCCACCCAGGATCTGGATGGTCTCCGCGCCGGGCACGTTCTTGAAGCAGTAGAAGGATGCCTCCACGGTGCGTGCTTGGTCCGCATGGGCTGCCACGGCGGACAGGCCAAGTGCGAGGATGGATGCCAGTGTCTTCATGCTTTGTGTGGTGTGGTTGGAGATTTGGTGGAATGGGAAGGCGTTCTCAGAGTTCGGCCGACTTCAGCCAACGGAAGGCGACGATTTCGAAACGGCGGCCGAAGCGGAGATTGACGGGAAGTTCGGGTGTGGTTTCGGGGCGCTCGGTGGAGTCGATGTATTCGGGGACCCGCTGGACCGTGGCTTCGCACCATGCGCGGGCCTTGCTGCCGCCATCGCCGGCCTCGCCATAGGCGCGGATGCGGAAGGTATCGCCGCGGGCGAGTAGCAGCGGTGCGAGCGGGGTGAGGAGGTCGGCCTGGTTGATGACGCCGGGTGCTCCGTCGGCGGTATTGCCGCCATCGGGCAGCGTGTGGGTGGGATCGAGGACGCTGGCATTGAGGCCGGCGCGTTCGATGGCGGCTTCGAGTGCACCTTGCTTGGCGTGCTGGCCATCGCCGGGGCGGCGGTTGACGAACTCGGCGAGGGATTGGAAGGGACCGCGTTCCTTCACTTCCTTCACGATCTCCTCGGCGAGCTTGGTGATCTGCTCCTCGCTCAGGCGGCGGTAGCCGTTCCACTTCACGTGGTCGGCATTGCCGCCGGAGGATTCGTGGTCGCCGGATGCGGAAGGTGAGTTGCGCAGGACTGGCAGGCCATCGCCTGCATCGGCGCTGAGCTTGCCGTCCTCGATGCGCGGGGCGCTTTCGCCGAAGTTCGAGGCGAGCAGGGCCTGCCAAGCGGCGAGGCTGGTGGAGTTGACGTTGAAGGGGCCGTCGAGGAGGAGGTGTGCGGCGATTTGCTTGTAGGCTTCCGGATTGCTGCTGAGCTGCTCGGCGAGGTCTTTGGGGTCGGCGCCGGGTGCGTGAGGAGTGAATCGGCTGTTAGGGAGCTGGGCGGTGCTGCTTAGGAATTTCTCCAGCAGGTCCTTCGCCTTGCGTTCCTTCTGGCCGGGGAGGGCAGGATGGTTCGCGGCGCTGGAGAGGAACCAGCGGTCGAAGAGCGCGTTGTTGGCGAGATAGGAGTGGTCGAGGTAGGTGCGGTTGCCTGCGTCGGCGCGGACGCGGTCATCGCCTAAGAGGGATGGCTCGAAGGAGTTTGCGACGATCTGGCCGGTGAGCGGGAGCTGGCCGCCGACATTCAGCGGGGCGTGGCGGAGCTGGGCCAGGGAGTGCGCGGGTGCGAGTGGCAGGGTGGCATAGGTGGCGAATTCAACCCCGCTCTGGGCGTAGATACCGGGGCCGCCGTAGCCGCGGTTGCCGGTGTTGCTGATTTCGATGGTAGGGCTGTTCGGCGGCCAGTCGGTCATGACCTCCCACTTGAACTCGTACTGGTGCTCCTTGAAGTCCTCGGCCTGGTCCAGGCCTTCGCTGGCGTAGAGATTGGCAGGTGCGTTGTTCAGCCAGGAGCGGGAGGGGAAGCGGGAGTCGCGCTCGGTCTTGGTCTGGAAGGTGGAGAGCAGGAAGGGCTCCTTGAAGCGCAGCGCGTGGCGCGCGGCATTGAGGCCGGCGGTGCTGCCTTTCGGGATGTCGGAGGGGACCACGATGGTGGGCAGGTCATCCGGCGGGAAGTGAGGCAGCAGCTCTTGCTCGCGGTCGCCATAGTCGAGCTCTACGCCACCTAACAGGCGGGTGACATTGCCGCCGCCGAGGTAGTATTTCATGAAGCCGGTGATCTCCTTGCCACCGGTCTCCTTGAAGTTGTCGATGCCTGCGCGCTCGGCCTTGACCTCGATCTGGATGCGGTCGCCGCCCTTCACCGCGATGGTGCGCACGGTCTTGCCGTAGTCCTTGCCGGAGGATGCGCCGTTCTTGTCGACGAAGATGTTCTGGGTGGTCACGCCGCCGACTTCGAGGTCGCTGGCGTTGCCAGCAGGCGGGTGGAAGCCGGGGCGGAGATCCACGCCGGTGAGGTTGTATTCGTGGCCGCCGTGGACCTTGTGGTTGTGGGCGGTGAAGACGACGTGCTCGCCGGGAGCGAGGATGCGCTCGCTGGCGCCGTCTTCCGGCAGGATGTTCAGGCGGTAGAAGCGTGCCTGGCGGGTCTTGAAGTCCTCGGGGGTGTGGGCGTTGGTGAGCTTGGTATACTCTGCATTGATGAGCTGCCCGTTCTTGTAGATGCGGTAGGCGAGCGGGATGCGGTAGAGTTCGACGCGTGCGCCGGTGAAGCGGAGCGGCACGTTGTAGGGATTCCAGAGCGTGATCACCGGATCGATGACCACCCAGGTGATGTATTCGTCGCGCTGTTCCGGCGGAGTCTTGCGGGCGCTGCCCTCCGACCACATGTTATTCAGGGTGTCGCCGTTGTAGCCGAAGGCCAGGCTGAAGACGAACTGGGCCTTGGCGACGACCGGTGCGATCTGCTGCTCGGTGAAGGCCTTGTGGCGCAGGAGTTGATTGGCTGCGGTAGCGGCGGAAGGACGCGCGGTGACGGCGCTGACCTGGGCATCGAAGAAGGGCGACTCGCCGCCGCTGAGGCGGGTGAAGGAGCGGTAGTGGGATTGCAGCAGGCTCCAGGATGGATCGGGTGAGGGGAGCGGGTTCGCGCCGCTGAAGCGCGCGGGCATGCCGACCAGCGGTGCGTCTTTGTCCGAGTAGAGGAAGCGGGAGGCGAAGGTGGCGGGCAGGGCGGGGGTATCGAAGAGGCGCGAGAGGTCACCCGCGAGGCCGCCTTCGGCGGCATTGGCGAGAACGCCGCGGCTGCCGCTGGTGAGATCGTGGAAGCGGGTGTCTTCCTGTTTCAATCCGGCGAGGCGGGCTTGGCCGGTACTGAGGAGCTTGGTGTGATCGGTCGCCTTGTCGGCGAGCGCGGTCCAATCGGCATCGCTCACTGCTTGGAAGCCATAGCGGCTCGCTGCACTGCTTCGGTCGTGAGTGTCAGCGAAGGTCTTGGTCTCGGCCGCATCCACAGTGACCGAGGCCTTTTGCGATTCGTCGAAGACCGTCCAGGCGAAGCCGTCGCCCTTGGCTTGGAGCGGGACGCGAGCGGCTTCCACCGCCTTGTCCTTGGCGGTGGCGGAGACGAGTGCCACGCGCTCGCCGGGCAGCTCGTCCTTGGCGAATTCGACTTCATCGCTGGTCTTCGGTTGAGGGGCGGAGGCGAGCCAGCCCTTGAAGCGCTTGCTTTTCTCCTTCTTCCAATCCGGGGCGCTGCCCAGGCCATCCCAGCGCCAGCCTTCCCAAACACCGGTGAGGTGGGGGCGTGCCTTGCTGTCGCCGCCCAGACCGGAAGGCGCGGTGATGCGCTGGTCCGGACCGGCGAGGGACTGTAGGCGGCCGATCGCCAACTCCAAGGCAAGGCGGGCATTCGCCTGGGCCTGCCGCTGGAGCGCTCCCCGGCTGCTTGCGCGCAAGCTCACAGTGGAGAGCGAGAGCAGGCCGGTGGCGAGGACCAGCAGCAGGACCAGGAGGGAGAGCGCGATCACCAGCGCGAAGCCGCGCTCTGCCCTCGTGGATTGCTTTGGAGTTACGGTGTTCATCGTAGTTCAGCCGGGGCTGGCGCGATTACTGCGCGTCCTCGATCCGCACGAACTTCTTCCTCGTGCTGCCGAGGGGGATGGTGGCGGTGCCGTTGCCGCTGGCATCGGTCGAGACCGTGCCGAGGTTCTCAGTGAAGGATCCGGAGAGGGTATCGGTGCCTCTCACGTTGTAGGTGGTGGAGGCCGCGCCGGTGAAGTTCACCAACAGGTTCCCGCCTTGGATTGAGGTGGTGATCACCTTGAGCGGAGTCGTGCCGACCGTGATCGTGATCGTGCGGGTGAAGCTGCCGCCGGGGCCGCTGAAGGTCAGCGTGTAGGTGGTGGTCGCCGTGGGATGGAGGGTGATCGCACCATTGCCATTCACCAGTGGCACGTTGCCGACACCCTTGTCGATGCTGACCGAGGTGATGTCCGGGCCGACCTTGATCGTCAGCTCCGCCTCGCCGCCGGATTGGATCGTGCTGGCGCTGCTGGAGAGCTGGATCACGCCGCTGGTGCCGCTCCACCAGGCCGCGCGGTGGGCCGCGATGCGCGAGTCATCGGTCTGGCCGTCGGCATTGGGATCGTCGAGCAAGGTGTTGTAGACCACCACATCATCGATCTCGCCGCGCCAGCGGTCATTGGTCAGGGTCTTCTGGGTGCCGATGTTCCAGACGCCTTCGGAAGCTTCGAAGACGAAGTTCGGGTCGAAGGTGCTGCCATCGGGGTTGAGGCCGTCCTTGGTGGTGCCCACCAGCACGCCATCCAGATACCAGCGGACCTCGGTGTGCAATGCATCGACCACCACCACGAGGTGGGCCCAGGTTTCTTCGGCAAGCTTTGCGTCGGCGTCCTTGCGCACGCCTTGGCCCAGGTAGGTGCGGGGCGTGCCATCCGCATCGGAGACGGAGAGCAGCACGCGACCGGTGCCGTTGAGGTCGGACTGGCTGACGATCGCGCGGTTGGCGTTACCGATCGTGGGATCCCGCCGGACCACGCTTTCGATCGTGAAGCCGGGATCGAGTTGCGCCGGGTTGAGGATCAAGTCGCTGGTGACGGAGGCGTTGGCATCCAGGGTGATCACACCATCGACGATGCCGGTCACGCCACCCACCGGGCTGCCGTTAGGGTGGCCATTGTGCGGTGCCGTGTTGTCCGCCGAGTCGACGAAGAGCTCGGTGCCCGCCGCTTCGTTGAAGCGGAACCAAGCGACCGGTGAATCCTGGCGCACGGCGGTGGAGAAGGCGTTTTCGGTATCGACACTATCCGTCACATCGGTGGGGCCGGTGGCATTTGCCGCATGCAGCGTGACTTGGGTCACTCCCGGGGCATCGACATCGGCGAAGCCCTGCAGGGTGCTGGTCGTGTGCAATACCGTGGCACCGGCACTGAAGCTCAGGGTGGTCGGATTCGGTGCTTCGCCCTCGGTGACCTTCCAGTGCAGGCGCAGACGGCCCGGGGTGGCGAGCTTGGTGACTTGGAAGCCCTTCACTTGCGGCACTTGGTATTGCAGTGCGGTGACGGTGACGCTGCGGGTCTCGCTGCCGGCGGTGATTTGATAGGTGGTTGTCGCCGTGGGATTCACGGTGATTGAAGCACGGCCATTGGTGAGTGGCAGCGTGCCGACGCCGTGGTCGATGCTCACCGAGCTGACATTGGCGCCGACGAGGGTGGAGAGAACGACCGGATCACCGGAGCTGACGGTGAGCTTGGAGGCGCTGAAGCCGATGATCCCGGCGGTCTGGCCCCACCAGGCATCGCGGTGGGCGGCGACGCGCGAGTCGGACTTGTCGCCATTGGCATCCGGATCATCGAGCAGGCGGCGATAGACCGCGATCTCATCGATGTTGCCCTTCCAGTGATTGCCGGCGAGAGCCTTGCCAACGCCGATGATCCATTCCTCGGTGGAGCTCTCCAAGAGGAAGTTCGGATCGAAGGTGCTGCCGTCAGGGTTCAAGCCATCGGCACTGCTGCCGACCTGTACGCCATCGAGGTAGAAGCGGATCTCAGTGTGCAGCTTGTCGACCACGATTGCGAGGTGAGCCCATGTATCATCGCTCAAGGTGGCATCGGCATGCTTGAGCTGGCCCGCACCGATATCGGTCACGATCTTGCCGTCTGCGGTGGAGGCGAGGTGGATGCGGCCGCCGCTGCCTTTCTGGCCCAGGATCACGGGATTCGCACCCACCACGCCGGGGGCCCGCTTCACGATCGCTTCGACCGTGAAGCCGGTGTCCAGCGTGCTGGGATCGAAGATGGAAGGAAGGATGCCACCGCTGCCGCCATCGAAGAGCGCCGCGCCCCCGAGGAAACCGGTGCTGCCGCTGGCGGGTTGGCCGTAGCTGCGGCCATCGAAGGGCAGGGCATTCTCCGCGGAGTCCGCGAACAACTGCGAGCCGGCTGCCTCATTGAAGCGATACCAGGCCACCGCACCATCTGCGCGCACCGCGGCGGCAAAGGGAGATTCCGCGGCGAGCGTGGCATTCTTGTCGGTCACGCCATTGCCATTGGTCGCGCTCAGGGTGAATTGCGTGGCAGTGCTGGCGGCGAGGTCGTAGAAGCCTTCCAAGCCTGGTGGCGTGTAGATCACCGTGCCGCCGGTCTTAATCTGGATGCTGGTGGGCGAAGGCGCGCCGCCTTCCGTCACCCGCCAGTGCAGGCGCACTTGATTGGTGGTTGGCAAGGGAGTGACCTCGAAGCCGAGTACGGCAGGTGGCGTAGGAACCGGCGGCGTGACCGCGGAGGCATTCCAGAAGAACGCCCGTGTGATTGCGCCGCTGAAGTTCGAGGCGTTGTTCACGTCGAAGGGCGGTCCCAGCACGTTCGCGGCATTGCTTCCCGCCAGGCCTCCGACCGAGCCGACACTGCTGATCGTCTTCACCGACAGCGTGTCATTGCCGGACCAGTTTCCCGGGGTGCCGGAGATGGTGTGGCGCGATTTCACCGCGGTGCCGCCATCCGGCTGGACTACCAGCTCGACCGTGCCGATGTGATCCCAGGAAGCGGAGATCGAATAGGCGGTGCCCGCGTTGAGCTTGCCGATCGGGTTCTGCACCGCGATCGCCGGGAGCGTGGTGTCATTGAGCGAGCCGGGCACCGTTACATCGTTCGAGCTCTGCTTGGAGAGCAGGGTCGGCACGCCATCGATCAGATAGACACCGATGCCATTTGAAGTGCCGCCGACCTCGATGAGCAGCACCGTTCGCGCCGCAGTGGGTGTGGCCCGTTCCAGGTCGGCGGCGGTTGGGGTGAAGCTGATGTTGAAGGTAGCGCCGAGGGCGTGCTCCGGATCGCCGAGGATCGGGATGCCGGACTTACTGCCAGCGGTGCCGCCGTCATCGACGATGCCCTTCACGTTGCTGTCGTAGAGGGCGGTGGCGGGATCGAGGCCGACCAGTACGGCGGCATCGGTGATGGAGGACATGACCGCGGCGGCGGTGGCGAGGCGCGCGAGATAGTAGGAGGAGCGTCGCGAGCGGCGGCGGCCGGCGTCTTCGCGATGAGCTTGGAGCAGGGCGTCAGTGGGGGCGCCGGTCTGCAGCGCGCCGGTGAGGGAGCGGCGCGTGGCGCTCTGGGGGGTAATCAAATGAAGTTTGTGGAGCAACATGGTAAGGTATCGGTTTTGAATGCAAAGGGCCCTGAGGAAGGGCAGGGGCAAAAAAATCCCGCGTGGCGGGGAGGCGCTGATTTACCGGAGGGGGCGGATTACCACGGCGGGCTCGGGACAAACCCAAGAGTCCCGCGCCCGCCGTGGCTTTTGTTCTGCGGCCTTCAACAGCGAAACCCAAGACGCCGTCCTAGGCCGCGAGACCATCCGTTTAACCACCGGGAAAATCGGGCGATCAGCAACCCGCGGGGCGAGCGATACATCGGCTCGCGAGATCCGCGGGGGTGGCCGCCCAAGTGGTGCATCGACACGAGGTCGGACCGGCGGGCGGCTTGTCGGAAAGTAGGAAGAGTAACATGTGCAGGAGAGCGGTGTGATTCGCCGCACCGGTGAAGGGGTGTTCCCTCCATTCCGGCTGTTGCGGCACCATGCCAACTTGCTCCCCGGCGCGGGGTGGCTCGATTTGCTTGCCGGATCAGATTGTGGGCTGACCCGACTTGCGGCTGACGGCGGCACTAATGCAGACTACTTGGTGGGAGATCAAGAGGAATTTTCCGAAAATCTCTTTAGTCACCTATCCAGAGCGTCATTCTGGATCCCTAGTCGATTGGATACCAAAATGGAATACATTCAGGCGTTCTCTAGTGCGGAGCCCTTTGCGAAGCTGCGATCAGCGGAGTTAATCTCATCGATCTGGCCGTTGAGTGTGCAGTAGTCGTAGAGGTAGCCGATGAGGAAGAGACCACCGGTGGCGAGCCAGAGGATGCCGGTCCAGACCTTGCCCATGTAGAAGCGGTGGGCGCCGAAGACGCCGAGGAAGGTCTGGAGGAGCCAAGCCACGGTATAGTCGATCCGGCCGGCGGTGTATCTGCGCGCGGCGGTGCGCTCCATCCAGGGGATCAAGAAGAGGTCGACCAGCCATCCGACGCCGCAGAGGCCCAAGGTCAGCATCCAGATCGTGCCGCTCACCGGGCGACCGAAGTAGAAGCGGTGCGCGCCGGTGAAACCGAAGATCCAGACCAGATAGCCGATCAGTTTGCTGTGCGTTTGGGGGCGTTCCATGACCCCGTATCATGGCCTTTTCGGCCGGGTGCGCCATAAGAATTGGAGGGCGGATTTGGAAGTGGTGAGGTCGCTGCCAGCATCGCCTTTTGACATCCGCCCGTCCGGCGGCGGAGTCTCTGCCATGTTCAAAGCCATCCTGATTACCGCCATGTCTGCCGCCCTTGCCAGCTCCGCCGTCGCCGAGAACGAGTTCCGCCACGTCGTCATGTTCAAATTCAAGCCGGAGGCCACGGCCGAGCAGGTGAAAGAGATCGAGAAGGCCTTCGCCGAGCTGCCGAAGAAGATCGACACGATCAAGAGCTACGAATGGGGCACGAGCGAGAGCGTGGAAGGCCTGAACGACGGCTTCACCCATTGCTTCCTGGTGACCTTCAAAGATAAGAAGGATCTGGAGGCTTACCTGCCGAACGAGGCGCACAAGGCCTTCGGTGCCAAGCTCAAGCCCCTACTGGAGAAGGCGCTGGTGTTTGACTACACGGCGAAGAAGGACTGAGCCGGACTCGGGTCATTTGCCGGTTGTCATTGGTGATTAGTGAATTTTTGAGGGTGCGTCGCCCGAGGGCGGCGACGCTTTGTCCCCGATTTGGGAATCCCTCATTCCGCGTTGGTTTTTCTTGGTCATGAGTGGGTTTCACTGATGAAAACCGGTTTATTCGCGCGTAAACGCCCCAGACACACATGAATCCACCCGCCGGATCTTCATCATCTGCCCCTTCCACTTCTTCTGAGTTCTCGCGCCGCGGCTTCGTCGGGGCCGCCTTGGCTGGCATGGCCGCCTTGGGTGCCGCCGCTGCGCCGCGGGCCGCGGCTGCCGACACGAGTGCCGATGCCGGCTTCCGGGATCCCTACATCTACCGTTTCCGGATCGGCTCGCTGGAGGCCTTCTCGATCAGCGATTGCAATCTAGGCTTCCGCGAAGGGCTGGGCCTGATGTGGCCGGAGGAGGCGAGGCCGAAGATGAAGGAGGAGATGGAGCGCCACGGCGAGCGTCTGGACACCATCCCGCTTTACGTGAACATCCTGGTGATCCGCTCGGGCAACGAAGTGGCACTTTTCGACGCCGGATTCGGCAAGGTGAACAACCCGCAGATGGGCTGGCTCTACGATGGTCTGGCCGCAGTGGGGATCTCGCCGGAGCAGGTGACCGCCGGTTTCTTGAGCCACGCCCACTCCGACCACCTGAACGGCTTCGTGCGCGACGGCAAGCCGACCTTCCCGAATGCGCAGATCTACTTGCTGGAAGACGAGCTGAAGTTCTGGCGCGGCGAGAATCCGGACTTCTCCAAGTCCAAGCGCGACAAGAGCCAGGTCCCCGGGATGATCAAGGAAGTGCGTGGGCACTTCGACACGCTGCAAGACAAGCTGCGGCCGGTGAAGCCGGGCACCGAAGTGCTGGGTGGCATGGTCAAGATCGAGGCTGCTCCAGGGCATACCGATGGCCACGCCTGCTTCCGCATCCGCTCCGGCAATGAGGAGCTGCTGCACTTGATGGATCTGGCCCATCATCACCTCTTGATGTTCGCGGACCCGAATTGGACCATCGCCTTCGACCACGATCCGGTGACCGCAGTGGAAGTGCGGAAGAAGTACTGGAGCGAGGCGGCCGAGAAGCGCCTCCGCTGCTATGCCTTCCACCTGCCGTGGCCAGGTCTCGGGCACGTGATGCAGGATGGAGATCACTATCGCTGGTGGATGGAGCGCTGGAGCTGGGCCTGAAGCCCGGCAAGCGGGATGCCTTAAGCGTCCATTGATTTTCAGGAGTCTCCTTCGCTGGAGACTCCTGTTTTGTTATCCGAATTCCGGGGGTTTTGCCTAGACCGGGCTAGGTCGGAGTGTTACCTGCTCCCTCGCTTCATCCCATCCCCCTTTTGCCGGGCACCCGACTGGCAGCCGATTGCAGAAAGTATCTTCCTCCTTCCGGAAGCATGAAGTGGAGCAAAGCCAGTCCCCGGAATTTCTTTCCGGGCTTGTTCGCGGCTTGCACGCCGGGACAGGTCCCCGAATGGCGTCTCGTAGCGTCGTTGCTGCTTCGGGTTTATGGAGTCGCCGCACTGCTGTCAGCGGCTGCTCCGGCTGCCGATTACCTGGTGAGCACCCAGGAGGAATACTCGGCCCTGAATGACGTCGACTTCGGGCCCGGTGACCGGATTGAGCTGGCGAGTGGAACTACCTTCACAGGCATCCTCTACCTCGGGCCGGAGGACTCGGGCACCGATGCCCAAGGCAACCTGATCGCACCGATTGTCCTCACCAGTGCTGCGGGCGAGAGAGCGACGATCCTTGCCGGGAATGGCTCGGGGATCGTCTCCTATAATGGTGGTGGGATTGAAATCAGCCGGCTGAATCTTGTCGGCTCGGGTGTGACTGCGGAAGGCATCACCACAAACACTGGCAGTGGCATCATCTTGTACACGGATACTCCGGGAGACATCAAATACCGGCACATGCGCGTGGATGAGATGGAGATCAGTGGCTTCGGGGACCGCGGAATCGTGGTGGGAGGCTACAACGGCAACTCCGGCTACGACGACGTGACGATCACACGGGTGGATACCCACAACAATCTCCACTGCGGCATTGAGACCTTCGGCTTCACGGGCTCCGTCTCCGCGCTCACGAATGTCACCGTGCGCGACTGTGTCGCCAGCTACCAGGCGGGGGATCCGGCCAGTTTGGTGAATACCGGCAGCGGCATCGTGCTCGCCGGGGTCACGGGTGGTTTGATCGAGCATTGCCTCGCCCATCACAATGGTGCGAACAACCCGCTCTCCGAAGGGCCGGTCGGCATCTGGGCCTACAGCTCCAGCGGCATCGTCATCCAGCAGAACGAATCGCACAGCAACACCACTTCGTTCGGCGATGGCGGCGGCTTCGATCTCGACGTTGGCACGAGCCACTCGGTCATGCAGTACAACTACAGCCACGACAACTCCGGGGCTGGCTTCCTCGTCTACGGGAGGAGTGGGAGCAAAGGGAACTCGTACAACGTGGTCCGCTACAACGTCTCCGATAGCGATGGCCGCGACCCGGGATCCGCGGCAGCGTCTGGAATTTGTATCTGCGATAACGTCGATGACCTCGTGGTCTATGGGAACACCGTTTTCATGAGCGCGCCGCCGGGAGACACCACCGTTCCCGCCATCAGGGTGCGGGAGCTCGGCAATGACCCGGATGACGTCACGATCACCAACAACATATTCGTCACCTCGGGAGGAACCCGGCTCGTCTATCAGGACTCGGATGCGGACGTCACCTTCGCGGGCAACAACTATTGGTCAGGCAGTGGCAGCTTCGTGATCCGCGACAACGGCTCGACCTATTCCTCGCTCAGCTCGTGGCGGAGCTCGAAGGGGCAAGAGAAGCTTGGCGGGAAGTCGACCGGCTCGAATCTCGATCCGCATTTCGACACGCCGGATATTGTCGCCCGCGATGTTTCAAGTTCGCTGGGCCGGATGGCGGCTTTCCGGCTGCGCGCGGATTCGCCGCTGATCGGCAAGGGCCTGAACTTGAAGACCAGCTTTGGCATCGATATCGGTCCGCGGGACTTCTTCGGCGGGCCCACGTTGCAGGGAAGTGGCAGTGAGGTCGGGGCCCACGAGTGGGCGCTGGCTGCCCCGAAGATTGTGAGCACCAGTCCGGCGCCGGATGGTATTGGAATCGTGATCCGCTATCAATCGGAGATCGGGGTCGCATTCTCCGTGCGGAGATCGGGAGTGCTGGAGGGCAATCCGGAAACCGAGTGGCCCTTGGTGGCACCCACGGTGTCAGGAGATGGCTCGGTAATGGAGTATGTGGATGTTCCAATGGAGCCGGGGCCAGCTTACTACTACGTGCTGGTGAGGGAGTAAGAGGACCCTGGAATTCGTGAAGCGGGTCCCGGGAAATTTTGCTTCCCACCGTGGATCACTTCTTATATCCGGCATACATGCTGGTGACACCACATACCTAACGAGGCGGGTCCGCTCCCGGTGATTTTTCACTGGAGATGGCGGACCTCCCGTTGGCCGGATGCCTCGTAATGGTGCCCGGATCGCAGGCGGCTTCTTGAGTCCCGGGCGCATTGTGCCCGCATGCTTGGTCCGCTGCCCGCGTGCTTTGATCAATTGCCGGCGGCATGTGCTGTCTCCGGCCAGGAAGAGTATTGTTTATGAAACTGGAGTTATGCCATGAGATCATGGCTTGCCTTCCCCAAGGCCGGACGATTTTCCGCTACGGGAAGGATCACTATGCCTTTTATTTGCTGCGCCGTGCCGCGGCAGGAGGAACGACCGTGGCGCGCTTGCGGCACTCGGGGCTCGGGTGTTTGTTGGAGAAGCCGCTGGTACGTGCCTGGCTGGCTGGCCTCGGCAGCGGGATCATCCGTGCCGGCGATGTGCCGGAGCCGGAGTGGCTCGCCGATGGTGAGATCTACCGGCTGTCCCTGGGTACCTGGGGCGAGGACATTGATGAATGGAAACGCAACCAGGTGTCGCGCCGCGGCGCGAGTCTGGTGCTGCACCTGAATCACAACAAGCGGCAGCATGAGCGGCTGCAAGAGATCAGCCAAAAGACCGGAGGAGATCCCTTCACGTCATGCGGACATCCAGAGGTAGGCGGAAATCACCCGACCCTCGCTTGGGCACGGCTCGACGTCGACCTCGACAGAGGGGAAGCGCTGATCGAGGAGCTGCAAAGCGACCGCATCCGCTATGTGGACTGGGTGGTGAAGCGCGCCCTGCGTACCCAGCCGAAGGACACCTTCTATTACTATGGAGCGGAGCTGAAGCCGGAGGTGGTGTTCAATTACTGGGAGCAGGAGATGAAGCGCCACGCCGCGATCTGGGACGAGGCCATCCTCACTGCGGCGCTGCATTTCCTGCAACATGAGCTGGGCATCAAGAAGGTGTTCTACCACACCTTCGAGAGCGGCAGCGTCCTCAAGCACATCAGCAAGAAGAAGCCGCCGCGCTCGATCTACACCTCGCTGCCGAAGCGTTTCTGCTTCGCGGAGACGGAGGAGATCCCGCGGATGTTCGCCGAGTGCCCGTCTTGGCAGAATCGCCCGCGACGGCAGAAGCGGGAGGTGAAATTCCAGGTGCTGGTGGTCTAACAGAAACTTGGCGCCGGATCCGTGGCCCGGTCGGTGAAAGCCGGCCGGGCTATTCTGTCCCCGTTTGATGCCCGAGACTGTCTGAATCCGGATACGGATTCTCGCGGGTTGTGTCTCAAGCCTCACCCCACATGAGGCGTTCTTGTAGGACGCGACGATGGGTGGATGCATTTCCCGGCACTTCGTGCCGGGCTGTTATGAGCCGTCCCCCTGGGACGAAGAGCGGGCATGGAGCCGGGCTTTTCCTCAGCGACAAGTATGCTCCTTTAGCGATGCTTGTTTAACGGCTCACCGAGAGCTCGGGATCAAACCAGCAGCCCCAGTCCGAGCCAGTGCCATCGCCGGCGTCCTCGACGATCAGCTCAAGTTCCTTCGCGCCACTCACATCCACCTTGAAGCTGCGCAGGGTGCCTTCCTCGGTCTTCTTGCTGCGCCAGAGTTCCTTGCCATCGGCCTTGATTGCGAAGACGACGGAGCCGCCGTCGTGACCGTCGGGCAGGCCGGCGTGGCCGGAGAGGCTCTGCCATTTCCCGCCGAGGTCCCAGACATGGCGGGCATTGGCATGGGCATAGATGCCGCGGGCGAAGAGCTGCGAGCCGCAGGAGAAGAGGCCGCCGTCTTCCGGCAGGCGGTTGATGGCGGCGTGGCCCCAGCCGACCTTCATGGATTTGGTCGCGGCTTCGGAGAGCGCGCAGGTATTGCCGCTGGCGGTGGCGGGAGTCGGGCCGGGTTTGGCGCCGATGCTGGCGACTTGCACACGAGCGACTTCGAGCACGGAGGCCGCGGGCTTGGTTGCTTCGACCTTCGCAAATTCAGCGTCGGCAGCGGAAGCGTTGTTCTTCGCGACTGCTTCTAACAAGGGAGCGAGGGTCAGCTTTGCTTCGGTCGCGGCGAGGTCGACGTTGCCGTCCTTGGCGACAAGATAGGGGTAGGTGAAGGGCGTGTTCGCGCCAGCGAAGGAACTCGCCGCGCCATTTGCCTGCAAGACCACCACGCGGAAGACGCCGGCCTTGCCGGGCACGAGGGCGTTGGCCTCGAGGGTGAACTTACCATTGGCATCCGGGATGGCGGTGCAAGTGGTGGCATCGTAATCGCCGCCGCCTTCCGTATCCATGTAACCGAGCACCGCGTAAGGCGGGGGATCGGCGGTGACCGTGGCGGAGTAGGTGAAGCTCTTGCCTTGATTCTCGATCTTGAGGTCCTTGAGCTGCGCGTTGTCAGGGCGGTCGATGCCTTTCACCGAGCCGCAGAAGATCGGGTGCGAGGCGAGCTTGAGCCCGTGTGCCAGTGAGAGGAAGGATCCCTTGCCCTCGCCGCGCAGGTTCTCGCCGTAGGTGCGGTTGCCATCGCCCATCAGTGCGGTGCCGAAGGCTTCGGCCTCGTCCTTGCGCGCGCGGTTGTGGGGCAGGCCCAGGGCGTGGCCGAGCTCGTGGCAGATGCCGCCGATGAAGATCGAGTTGTAGCGGCCGATCGAGATGTTACCATACTGACCATCCTTCACGCGCGGTTCCTTCTTTGCGAGCGAATCGAGATCGAGGATCGGCGAGTCCACTTGCCACGCGGTGCCGGAGCGATTGGTGCCACCGGCATAGTAGGGGCTGTTTTGGGAGACGATGGCCTTCTCCGCGTCCCAGTTCGACATGTTGCAGAAGATCACGATGGTTTCCTTCTCCGGATCGAGTCCGGCCGCGCGCAGGGTGGCTAGGCACTCGTTGCGGATCGGTCCGCCGGAATCGACTTTGTATTCCGCGTAAGGTTTGCGCCCTTTGACCACATGGACTTTCAGGAGGCCATCCTCCGCGTGGTCGAGGTGGATGGTCATGGGTCCGAAGCCGAGGCCCTTCATTTCGCGCGCGTAGAAGTCGCGGATGTCAGCCATGATCTTGTCCAGGCGCTCGCGGTAGCGCGGTGCCGGTTCACGGTCGGCGGGAGTCCAATAGACGATGTGAACCTTCTTCTCCGCCTTCGCGGGATCCTTGGCCTGCCAGGCTTCGAGGATGGCCTTGGCTTGGGGGACTTGGGTCGCGATTTCCTCCTGCGGCGTGGCGGCAAGGAGGGGAAAGGAGAAGAGGATTGAGGCTGAAATGGTCAGTTTCACGCCTGTTTAACGACAGAAATTGACGGAATTGTTCAAGCTGAATGACGAATTCCGAATTCCTGAATGACGAATGAAGTGTGGGAGAGAAGGAGCGAAAGGCGCAGTCGTGAGGAAAGGGGGGGCACGTGAGACGTGAGCATCTCTGGACTGTTCCGCGCTGTCACCAGCGCGCCTGCTTCCGAATCAAACCTCCTCCGTCATCGGGAATTCGACATCCGGCATTCTCGCCGCATGCCCCCATTCGATTCCGGTCCTGAGCCCTCGTCGACCAGCGGGGAGGGGAGTGCTTGGGTGCAAGGTGTGGCTCAGCCCAGGTCACAACGGAATCGAATCCACAAACGCTACTCCCATGAAATCCTCATTTCGCCGCGCCGTGACGCTCGGTCATCTATCGCGGAATCTACTTCTTGCGGCCTTGGTTTGTCCGGTGATGAGCTTTGGCGCGAGTCATAGCGATGCCCCGCTGATCAAGCAGGACCCGCAGGCCAACATCACCGACGTCTATGCCTTCATCGGCACGAAGTACGACAACCCCTCGGTGAACGTCCTCAATATCCTCGTCTCCGTGCGGCCCTTTTCGGAGCCCGGGGATGGCGTGATCTACGACCGTTTCGCGGACGATGCGCGTTATACCATCAACCTCACCGATCCGACCACAGGTGAGGTGACGGATCGTTTCGACTTCAACTTCTCGTCGATCACCGACGTGAAGAACCCTGACACGATCCTCTCTTATGGCCGCGGCACGGAGGTGGGGCCGATCACCACCATCGGCGACGGCAAGCAGAACTACACGCAGACCTATGAGTTCAGCTCCTGGAGGGCGGTGAAGGGCGGAACCTTCAAGCGTAACTTCCGCGAGGCGGGTCTACCGGTATCGCCGCCGAATGTGGGCAAGCGCACGACGCCCGCGTACAATGACGTGAGTGGCAAGGCGATTTCCGGGGCGGCAAGCTTGGCGGCGCTCGACTCCCTGACCAAGCAGGCGATTGTGACCTTGGACAACGGCATCGTGGTCTGGGCCGGGCCGCGTGAGGATGGTTTCTACGCGGATACGCCGGGAATCTTCGATTTCTTGGACCCGCGGATCATCAACAACGATGGCAACTCCGCCAATGGTCTCGGCCAGGATGGCAACGGTATCGACGGCTTCCAAGGTTTCAACGTGCTGACTTTCGGCATGCAGATTCCCGTGACCTCGCTGCGGACCTTCGCCTACACCGAGCCGCTGGTCGGAGCGCGGACCGGTGTAGGCGTTTACGCCTCGGTGAGCCGCCAGGCGATCACGCGGATCAGCGGCAAGGGCGAGCCGAAGAATTCCGGCAAGTGGGTGCAGGTGAACCGCATGGGCAACCCGCTCTTCAATGAGGTGCTGGTGGCCCTGCGCGGCAAGGACCTCTACAACCGCACTTCCCCGGTGAAGGATGACCAGTTCAAGACTTATGCCGAGAATCCCGAAGTGGCCTTCTTGGTGAATGCTGTGCTTTTCGGCACGGATGGCAGCGGGCCGCTGGCCACCACCGGGCGCGCTGACTTGGCCGCGATCTTCCTGCCGGATGTGTTGCGCGTGGATACCACCACCGGGCCGGTGACTCTGCCGGGTCAGGTGGGCTTCAATCGTCTGAGTTTGATCGGTGGCGATACCAAGGGCTGGCCGAATGGCCGCCGAATCGGTGACGACGTGGTAGATATCGCGCTCTCCGCGGTGGCGAGTGGTCCGGCCTATTCTACGATTACCGTAGTAGGCGACAATGTCCCGGCGAATGACCAGATCTACAATCAGATCTTCCCTTACCTGGGTACGCCGCACGCCGGTCCGACTGTAAGTCAGCGCCAGGGCCCGGACAACTGAACGATCCAATGGGGGACTAGAGAGATTGCCGCGGATGGATGCCGGAGCATCATGGCTGGTTCTGATTTGAAGGTGTCCATCCGCGGTTTTACTCCCGCCCCCCAAGCAGGATTCCCCTCCCAACCCAACAAAACCCGGCCGGCGGATCCCCCAGTCCGCCGGCACCCTCTTTTCTTCCTTGTTCCGATGAAGTCTTCTTCTTTCCTCCTCGCCTGCTTCGTGCTGGCGTCCGCTTCTACTTCCCTTTTCGCGCAGACCGAAGCGACGACTCCCGCTGCACCGACGGCGGTTCCCGCGACACCTGCCGATCGTGAGATAGCCAAGCTGCGGATCATGAGCCGCAATCCCGTTTGCAGTCCCGAGACCTGGGTTCAGCTGGGGAATGCGCTGATGCAGAAGTCGCGCGACTCCGTGAGCCATGATTTCAGCGAGGCCTATCTCGCCTACCGGAGCGCACTCACCCTGAAGCCGGACCACGCCGATGCCATGTGCGGCATGGCATGGGTGAAGAACTCCGAGCATGACTTTGCCGCGGGCAAGATGTGGGCGGATAAGGCGCTGGCGACCGATCCGGAGCAGGTGGATGCCCACGCGCTGATCGGTGACGGTGCGGTGGAGCTGGGCAACTACGAGGAAGCCGCGAAGCACTATCAGATCGCCATCAAGCAGCGGCCGGATCTTTCCTCACTGAGCCGCGGGGCGCATCTGCTATGGATCACGGGTGATGCAACACGCGCGGATGCGCTGATGCAGCAGGCGATCAGCGCGGGCGGACCCTACCCAGAGAATGTGGCTTGGTGCCGTGCCGAGCTGGCGCTGATGCATTTCAATCGCGGGGCGCTGATTCCCGCTGAGCAGCAGGCGGAGAAGGCAATGGAAGCGGCGCCGGGAAATCCGCGGGTGCTAGCCGTGGTCGCCCGCATCGCTGCGGCGAAGAAGGACTATCCGAAGGCAATCGCGCTGTATGAGAGGTCGATCGCGATCACACCGACGCACGACGCCCTGGCCCCGCTGGTGGATCTCTACCGCGCCACCGGTGATGCGGAGAAGGCCGAGAAGCAATTCGAAGCCGTGGTCAGCTTTCACACCGCGCCGCACCCGCATGCGGACGGAAAGATGTATCCGAACCCGAGCTTGGGAGCGAATGCCCAGCTTGCGCGCTTCTACGCGGATCAGGGGAAGGATTTGGAAGATGCGCTTAAGGAAGCCAGGGCGGCGTATGAGCGCTTCAAGAATGTCGGCACTACCGATACCTTGGCGTGGTGCCTATGCTTGAACGGCCAAGCGGCGGAGGCGAAGCCGATCATCAAGCAGGCGATGAGGTACCGCACCCAAGACGCGGAGATGATCTTCCACGCCGCGATGATTCATCAGGCGCTGAAGGAAGAGAGCACGGCTCGGCAGCTTTTTGCAAAGGCGTTGAACCTGAATCCAGACTTCAACCCTGCGCATGCCGCGAAGTGTGCGGAGATGATTGCGATGCCGGTGGCGAGTGCTGAGGCAACTGCTCCAAAGGCGGGTGTGTCGCCGTGAGGCTCTCAGCAGCCTGCTTCGTCTTTTACAGAAAATTGACTAAGTTTCCCCTTCGGCGGGGTTCTATATATCATGCCGTGTGCGTCGCCTCCCGGAACGCCGGTTTTGGAACCGGTGGATTCCCTTGCTTTGCCACGGGAAACCTGCTGATGATAAAGGAGCCATGAAAAGATTTGAAGTGCATCTGATTGGCGAGGAGAAGTGGAAGGAGATCCTCGCGGAAGACATCCGGATTACGGACACCGAGCCGAAGGAAATCCATTTCGAGGGATCCAAGCCGCACATCGTGTATTATTTGCATGCCCTGCGGCAGCCCGTCACGGAGTTGGCAGCACGCAATGGTGGTGGTTTGGCACCGCCGCCGGCGAAGGCTGCGGTGTGAGTGAGTGTGGCTAGCGCTCGCGCAACCGCACTTTGAACCCTCCCTTCAGGCGCAGTGTGATTGCCGGTTCCGGCTCCACGTTCTGGCCTGCTTCCCCCCTCAGTTCGAAACGTTGCAGGATCATCGGTAGGATGATCCGAGCCTCGGCCAAGGCGAACTCGCTGCCGATGCAAAAGCGTGGCCCGGAGCCGAAGGGCATGAATGCCTCGTGATCCCGCTTCAGGAAGCGCTCGGGACGAAACTCTCCGGGTGCTTCCCAGAAGTCTGGATGGCGGTGCAGTGTGTAGGGGCTGACGATGACGCTGGAGTGCGCGGGAATGTGGAAGCCGGCGATTTCGTCGTCGGCGATCACGTGGCGCTCCATCGCCCAGATCGGCGGGTAGAGGCGTGTGCTCTCCTCGAAGACATGCAAGGTCTGCGCGAGACCGGACAAGTCCTCCATGCGGGGTGGTGCATTGCCACAGGCGCTCTCGTACTCCGACCGGATCACATCCGCCCAGTGCGGATGCTGGTCGAGCAGGTAGAGCGTCCATGACAGCGCATTGGCCGTGGTCTCATGCCCGGCGAGGAGGAAGGCGATCGACTCGTTGCGGATCTCCTCGTCGCTCAAGCTGGCACCGGTCTCGGCATCGGTGCTGCCCATCAGCATCGTGAGTAGATTCGGCTGCGCGGGTGGATTGCTGCGCTGGCGTTCGATCAGTCGTGCGACGATGGCATCGACATCCGCGAGTGCCTTGCGGAAGCGCAGGTTTGCGGGCGTGGGCCAGGAGGATGGGGAATTCAGGATGCTGCGCCAGCGATGGTAGGTGTGTAGTACCATCACGTGCATGGCGTCCTCCACCGCGTGTGCCTCTTGCTCCAAATCAGCACCGAAGAGGCAGCGCCCGACGATGCGGAAGGTGAGCTTCATCATTTCGGATGCGATCTCCACCGGCTCGCCGGCGCGGGCCTTCAACGCCCAATCATCGAGCATGATGCTGGTACAGGCCGCAATGGTATCGATGAAACCTACGACCGCGGCACGATGGAACATCGGCTGGATCGTGCGGCGGCGTTGCTTCCAGACCGCACCATTGGCGGTGAGCAGGCTCTCCCCGCAGATCAGTGCGAGGCAGTCCGAACTGCGCGAGGCCTTGTCGTAGTTCTTGCGATTCCGGATCAGCACATGGGCTGCGTGATCCGGGTGATTGACCAAGTGCATCACCAGAGGGCCGACACGGAAGCGCACCACATCACCGCAGGCGCTTGTGCCGTCCATCATCAGGCCGAGCACATCATTGCGCAGGCGATTGAGATGACCGGTGAGGGGGGCACCCCGTGGGCTGGGAGCGATGCGGCGCTTGTCACTCATTCCACGCGATAGCCGAGGGGTTCGTAGATGTGGGCCCACTCTTCGCGGATCCGCTGCTTGCTGGCTTCTTCCAAGGGCTTGAAGCGGTTCTTTTCGTAATCCGTCAGGGTGTCGGTATAGTTACGGATTTTCGGCAGCGCCTGCTCCGCGCCATCGAGCGACAGGGCTTGGTAGATCCCGGCCACGGTGCCGATCGGATCACGTTCGAGATCCGCGAAGGAGACCTCGTGGAAGTTGCCTTCCGGGATCGAGGGGCGGTCTCTAACAAGTGTCTCCATCAGTGAGCGGTAGCGCTGGAAGATTTCGTCATCGATCCGGCTGCGGTCGGGGCGCTGGAGATAGGTATGCCACATCGCGGTATCGTAGTAGTGGCGGAAGGATTGCAGCACTTCCTCCGGGCGCCGGTGGATGTGGACGAACTTGGCATCCGGGAACATCTCCAGCAGCAGCTTCACCCGCGCGGTGTGCGTTGGTGACTTGAGCAAGAGCCGGCGCTCGGGGCCGTATTTGAAGGTCAGTTTCTTGAGGAACCACTCGAGGCCGCGTTTCCATTCCTCGATCTCCGTCCCTGGCACGCCATCGAAGCTCAGGTAGCGGTTGTAGTGATCCTCACGGCGCGGGAAGGACACGCCGAGATAGGACGACTTCAGGGTGATCAACAAGGGCGCGAACTCATCCTCCTGCGGCGACTGGAAGTTCAGCGCCATGTTGTCCATGGGGCGCTTGTCCGGCAGCAGCTTGGCAAAGCGGCGGGTGCGCACTTCCTCCGTGGTCAGGAAGATGTGCGGGTTTACCACCTGATAGGTGTTCGCGTAGGCGAAGCTGGTGTCATCCTGCGCAAGCAGGTTGTGCAGGTGCGTGGTGCCGCTACGCCAGTGGCCGAGGATGAAGAGCGGGGCCTTCCCGATTACCGTGGCCGCGACCTGATCGCCATACTCGCGGTCCTCGCGGAGGCGATAGAATGAGTTCGCAACGCTCAGCACGCTGACCACCGCGGCCCGGTGCCAGTAGACCGGGTCCACCGCGAAGTTGTTCTCTTCAAGCAGCCGCCACCAGTCCCCTGCGGTGATGCCGGTGAGGTAGTTGTGGGAGATGCTCCAGCGGTGCTTCAGGGGCGGCTTCAAGCAACACCATCACACAAGCGGGACGCGGGATCGGCAAGCCAATCCCGCGCCCTGAATCGCTGATAGAGGCAGCCTTAGTAGCTGCGGCCCCAGATCGCGCGCGCCTTGGTCGGCTTGCCGGTCAGGATACAGGCTCCTTCCGCGCCGTCCTGCTGGTCCAGCGGCATGCAGCGGATGGTGATCTTGTGCTGCTTGGAAAGCTCGTCCTCTTCCTCCGGCGTGCCGGCCCAGGGAGTGATCAGCCAGCCGGGATTGTCCTGGCCCCAGTGAGCGTGGAAGGAGTCCAGCGAGTTGCAGGGCAGGATGTTCGCGTCGCGGAAGGTGGTGGCGCGCTCGAGCAGGGTGTTGTGGATCTCCTGCAGGATGTCCGTGGCCACGCGGAGGAAGTCCTCCTTTTCCATGAACTCCTTGTCGGCTGGGCCCTTGTCACGGCGCTGCACGCAGACCTTGCGGGTCTCGATGTCACGTGGCCCGATCTCGATGCGGATCGGCACGCCCTTCTTGATCCACTCCCACTTCTTCACGCCGCCCTGGATGTCGCGGACGTCCACATGCACGCGCAGGGCGTCGCCATGGAAGTTCTTTTCCCGGCGCAGGGTCTCCGCCAGCGCCTGGCAGGCATCGATCACGCCTTGCTTGGTGTCTTCCTTCGGCGTCACCGGCACGATCACGATCTGCTGGGTGGCCACGCGCGGCGGCAGCACCAAGCCATCGTCGTCCGAGTGTGCCATGATCAGCGTGCCAATCATGCGTGTGGAAACGCCCCACGAGGTGGTGTGCACGTATTGCTTCGCGCCATCGCGGCCGGTGAAAGCGATTTCCTGCGCCTTCGAGAAGTTCTGGCCGAGGTAATGCGAGGTGCCAGCCTGGATCGCCTTGCGGTCCTGCACCATGGTTTCGACCGTTAGGGTCATGTCGGCACCGGGGAAGCGCTCGTTCTCGGTCTTCTCGCCGGGGATCACCGGGATCGCGAGGTGGTTCTTCAGGAACTCCTCGTAGATCCGGTGCATCTGGCGCGTCTCGGCGATCGCTTCCTCCTGCGTCTCGTGTGCGGTGTGGCCTTCCTGCCACAGGAACTCCGCGGTACGCAGGAAGAGACGCGGGCGCATCTCCCAGCGCATCACGTTCGCCCACTGGTTGATCAGCAGCGGCAGGTCGCGGTAGCTCTGCACCCAGCGCGAGAAGGCCGCGCCGATGATCGTCTCGGAAGTCGGGCGGATGATATAAGGCTCGGCCAGCTCACCGGTCGGGATCATCTTGGTCTTGCCCGTCACCGGATCCTTCTGCGGCTCCAGGCGGTGGTGCGTCACCACCGCGCACTCGGTCGCGAAACCTTCGGCGTGCTCGGCTTCCTTCTCCAGGTAGGAAATCGGAATCAGCAGCGGGAAGTAAGCGTTCTGGTGGCCGGTCGCCTTGAACTTGCGGTCGAGCTGCTGCTGGATGAGTTCCCAGATCCCGTAGCCCCACGGCTTGATCACCATGCAGCCGCGGGTCTCCGAATTTTCCGCCATGTCGGCGGCTTTGATGACCTGCTGGTACCACTCGGGGAAATCCTGGGCCCGGGTGGGGGTGATGGCTGTTTTGTCGGACATGGCTTGGGATCGAGAAACAAAAACCGCGAAGGGCGCGGCGGGCGGATTTGGAGCCGGGATCAAGGGATTTGCACGCCAAATCGGCAGCTTCTCGTTGAGGGTCGGAGAGTTGACTGGGGGTGGAATTGCTGATACTTCCAAGGTGTGAGCATTGCCGAACTTTCCACCCGCGATTTGTCGCGATCGGACAAGATTGCGCTGATGGAGCGGCTCTGGGGCGAACTGTCGGCGGATGAGGACTTGTCCCAGCCCCCCGACTGGCACGCCGGGGTTATCGAATCCCGGGCTCACGAATGGGAGCGGCGGAACGAGGTCGGTGAAGACTGGGAGGAGCTGAAGAAAGTTCTGAGGTCGCAGATGTGATTGCGATTGTCGTTCTCCCTTCCGCGAGGCGCGACCTTCGGGACGGCTTTCGATTCTACGAGCGGCAAGAAGCCGGGGTTGGAGACTATTTCCTGGATTCGATCTCCGCGGATATCAGTTCGATTCGCCTGTTCGCAGGGATCCACCGGTGTCGCGGGGACCTTCATCGCTTCACCAGCAAACGATTTCCGTATTGGATCTACTATCGGATGGACAGCGGAAAAGCGTTTGTCGTTGCGATCCTGGATTCCCGGAAGGATCCGGCGGCGATCCGGGCACGGGAACGTGAGGAAGGCCCGGGATGATTCTGACCGGGAAAGGAGGGGTCGACTACCGCCCGATCAGGTGTCTTGTGTGAATTTTCCGAGCAGAAGGCATAACTTCTTGATGGGTCCAGAAAGCCCGCCTGATCCTGCGGATATGAGAGTGCTGCCCATCGTGGTTCCTTGTGTTTTGGCCGGTATCGGCGGCTTCTTTTTGGGACGTTTGGACTCCAGCTCGGGCCAGCAGGCGGACGGCGCCGCCGGGATGGCCGATCGACCCGCTGCTGGTGCTTCCGCCGATCACCGTGCGGCTGGAGGCAAGTCCGGAGGCTCCGCGCGTGGGAATTCCCCCAACCGGTCCGCGGGTGGATTTGCTTCCGCGATGAAGGGGTCGCTGGGTCACTCTCTGGAGAGCGAGCGGCTGGAACGCTGGATGGCGCTGTTGGCAGGGATGGAGCCGGCGGACGCTCCCGCAGTCGCCGCGATGCTGCGGGATGAGAAGGCGGTCGGCCACTTGTTCGGGATCGAGACGATGATGTTTTGGCAGACCTGGGGGCGGGTTGATCCCAAGGGGGCTTGGGCTTACGTGCAGGAGCATCCGGAGGAGGCCGGGAAAGAGGGCGTTAATTCCCTGCTGAAATCCTGGGCATTCAAGGATCCGGCGGGGGCGAGGGCCGCCTTTGAGGAGCTCGGTGATTCGCCCTTGAGGGCGGCGGCGCTGAGTGGCTTGGGTCACGGTTTGGCGGAGTCAGATCCCGCGGCCGCCGTCGCCTTCGCATCCGGGTTGCCGAACGGGCAGCAGACCGAGGCGGCGGTGCATATCTCCGGGTCGATCATCTACACGATGGGCAACGAAGGGGCGCAGGCGTGGTTCGACAAGCTCCCGGCGGACTCCCCGGCATTCAACAAGGAATCCGCGCGGGTGCTGATGGAAGCCCTGAGCCGTTCGGACCCGGGCTCGGTGGAGAAGTTCGCCTTCGCCCGTCTCGACCAGGAATGGTCCGCCCGGCCTGCCGAGCAGAACTTCGCGGCCTCGATGATCGCGCGCAACGGCGGCTCGCCTTGGGAATATGTGAGCAAGGTCATGGAGAAGTATCCGCGGCCGGAGGAACCGCTCGCCTTCACCGCGTGGGTGGCCAATCTCGACCCGCAGTCGGCAATCGCCTGGGCAGATGCGAATCCGAATGATCACGCCACGGATGCCATCCTTGCTGGCACCGCCCAGGTGTACCTGAAGCATGGCAAGCCGGATGAAGCGGCTGCCTTGCTGGAGCGGGTCAAGGATCCCGCAATGCGAGGGCTGGCGGGAGGGCAATGATGGGTGATCTTCGTTGGCGGAATCTTCCCCGGATTTTCATTAGCCCGGAAGCGGAATCGCGTTAGAAAGGGAAAGCCATATCCGGCATCGTTCCATGCAATCGCGCTTCCTCACGATCTTCGCCCTCTCAGCCGCTCTTGCTCTCTCCGTCCGCGCGGAGGACAAGCCCAAGGACCCCGCTGCCGCTGCTTTCCCCGGGCTGGCGACCGTGGCGATCCCCGAGAAGGACACCCCCTTTCCGGGCCAAGTGGCCTACGATGCCAAGCTCTCCGAGTTGATCGACAAGCCGCTTCCCCTCGAGGAAGGCGCGCCCGAGATCCGCCGGATGATCTCGACCCGCGTGAGCCGCGATGCGGAAACGCGCTACTTCATCGACTTCGATCCCGGCCCGAGCGCCGACCCTGGCTTCGACATCACGGATCAGAAGACCGGCAAGCTGATCGGAAGCATCGGCGCCGAGAGCCTGGCGATCCCGGGCAACGGCTTCATCTACGCCACCGGCCGCGCCAACCGGATGCACTTGGAGCACCTCAAATACGCGATCCGCGATGGCAAGCTGGTGGAGATCGAGCAACCCTTCTCCTACGTCGGCCTGCAATCGAAGGCGAAGGTCGAGCTCAAGCTCCTCGCGAAGAAGGACGGCGGCGAGACCATCGCGACCATTCCCAAGGGTGATTCCCTCGAAGTCGTCCTCCGCGATGGCGAGCACTTGCTGATCAAGACCCGCTTCGGCCTGCTCGGCTGGTGGAAGATGAACACCAGCGTGATGGCCAACAACGCTGAGATCGAGGGGATCTATTACGCCGGGGATTGAGTTGGGAAGGAACGAGCCGCGGAGGCGCAGAGGTCGCTGAGAAACAGTGGAGAAGATCTTGGATTGTAGGTTCTTCCCATCTGGGCCATTGAGATTAAAGTTCTCCCTGGGCATGGCACACAAACAGGCATGTATATGATGAAGTCTCGGGTTTGGGCTTTTCTCCGCGTCGGGCTGGTGGCTGCGGTCCTGTCCTCGGCAGCGCAAGGAATGGGCCCGAGGCAGGAGCCGTTTAAGATTCCATGGGAATCGGACAAAAATGGTGGCGGCGTCTCTATTGTCGAGGCCCCTGCACCCTTGGAGCATTGGCTTCTTCAGATCCCTGCCGGTCAGGAAGAGGCCGACATCGATCGGAAGGCCGGCCACAAGCCTTCATCCGCAGTGGTTCGTCATGTGGCGGACTTTCACGGCAGGTCGATCCTGCAGGTGACCCTGAAAGTAGATGGATCCTACTACAATTGGTACTATCTTATCCTCGCTGAGCTTCAGGAGGGGCGATACCTCCCGATTTTCATTCGGCAGACCGCAGAGGGAATGTGGAAGGTCAGCGAACGAGTGACGAATTCCACGGATGAGAATCTGGAAATTGAGGTTAGCTCGAGAGTGAACGGGACTTCTCCCGGGACCACTCTCCATCGCCTGCAATTGAACGAGAAGTTGAGCTTCAAGTTTGCCGTCGAGGACCATTGAAGTGTCCCCGAAGGGGACGGATTTCTCCGCTACCTTAGAAGCTCCATGGTTCGTTGGCGGCTCACAGCATTTCCGCCGCCTCGTGCAGCAGTTCCTCGGTGGTCTCCCAATCGATGCAGGAATCCGTGATCGATTGCCCGCGCACGAGCTGGTCCACCGGCTTGGGGAAAGACTGGTTGCCCGCCACCAGATTGCTCTCGAGCATCGCGCCGGTGATCGTGCGTTCGCCGGCGGCGCGCTGGCGGACGATTTCGCGGAAGACGCCGGGCATCTTCGCGTGATCCTTGCCGCAATTCGCATGCGAGGCATCCACGATCAGTGAGGGCAGCAGCTTGGCTGCTTCCAAGGCGGCGCGGGCGGAGGCAATACTAGCTTCGTCGTAGTTCGGGCCATGGTCGCCGCCGCGCAGGATCACGTGGCAATCCGGATTCCCGGTAGTGGTCACGGAGGAGGCGATGCCTTCTTCCGACACGCCCAGGAAGGTCTGCGACATGGAAGCTGCCCGCACGGCATTGATCGCCGCCACCAGATCACCGGAAGTCGTGTTCTTGAACCCCACCGGCATCGAGAGACCCGAGGCCATCTGGCGGTGCGTCTGGCTCTCCGCGGTGCGCGCGCCGATCGCCGACCAGGAGATCAGGTCCGCGATGTACTGTGGGGTGATCGGGTCCAACAGCTCCGTCGCTGTCGGCAGGCCGAGGTCGATCACGCTGCGAAGGAAATGCCGCGCGCGGCGCAGCCCTTCCGGGATGTCATCCGTGCCATCGAGGTGCGGGTCCATGATCAGGCCCTTCCAGCCAACCGTCGTGCGTGGCTTCTCAAAATACACGCGCATCACGATGTAGAGCTTGTCGCGCAGCCGCTCCGCCAACGCCGCCAAGCGGTGGGCATACTCAATGCCCGCCTCGGTATCATGAATCGAGCAGGGCCCGACGATCACGAGGAAGCGCGGGTCTGTGCCGCCCAGCAGCGAGCGCAAATTCGCCCGCGACCGCGACACAAACTCCGCCCGCTCCTCGCCACGCGGGATCTCCGCCTGCAAGCGGGCAGGGGAGGGCAGGGGGATATTGCGGGCAATGTGGAGATCGGTGACTCGCGCGGACATGCCGCTAAGGTAAAAGCGTCCGGGGAAGGGTGCCAAGTGTCAATCCGCCGCCTGCCGCCCCGGTTTCAGCGCCGCGGCGAAATCCCGCATCGACCCTTGGGCTTTTCCCGCCCGCCGCGCGAAGAGGTGGGTGATCGTCGGCCGCTCCTTGAGGGGGATCGCCGTCACCCCTCCGCCCGCGACCCGCGCCAAGGCGGAGGGCAGGATGGCCACTCCCGAGCCCGCTGCCACCATGGCGACCACCGCCTGGGCCCGTGGGGATTCCAGGATCACCCGCGGCCGGAATCCCGCGTCCCCGCAGAGCCGTCGCACCAGATTGGCGAAGGCCGGCGCGGCCTCGTGGCCCACCGCCACAAAGGACTCCGCCGCCAGTTCCCTCAGCCCGATCCGGCTGCGCCCGGCCAAGGGATGATCCGCCGCGACGAAGCATTGCAGGGGTTCGCGATACCATGGGATCATCTCGATTCCTCCGGACTCGCGCGGCTCCTCGATTCCCACGAATCCGCCGTCCAGCTTGCCTTCTGCGATCTCGCGCATCTGCTGGTTCGGCGGGGCGTCCTGCAGCAGGATCTGCACCTGCGGGCTACCCGCCCGGAAGCGCCGCAGCACGCCGAGCAATTCATCGCTCATCACCGCGCTGACGAAGCCGATGCGGAGTCGTGCGATCTCTCCCGCGGCCATTCGTTTCGCCACCTCACCCGCCCGCGACATCCGCGCCGGGATGGTCCGGGTTTCCTCATAGAACAAATCCCCCGCGGCGGTCAGCGAAACACCCCGCGTGCCGCGATCGAAGAGCCGCGCCCCCAGCTTTTCCTCAAGCGTGCGGATATGCCGGGATAGCGGCGGCTGGGCCAGATTCAGCCGCCGCGCGGCCCGGGTGAAGGACAGCTCCTCCGCCACGGCGAGGAAGCATTCCAGTTCTCGAAACGAACAATCCATACCGAAACGGTATCACGGAACGACCGAGCGAGTCATTCCAATATGGCAGTTCGGCCCTGATGATGCCGGGCATGGCCATCAGCGACACGATCAAGAAGGGCGCGATCCGGGCACCCCACCGCAGCCTCCTGCGCGCCACCGGAGCCATCCAGTCGGAGGACGATTGGGGCAAGCCCTTCATCGCGGTGGCAAATTCCTTCGTGCAGATCATCCCCGGGCACGTCCATCTGGATGTGGTGGGCCGCAAGGTTCGCGAGGCCATCCGGGCGGCGGGTGGCGTGCCCTTCGAGTTCAACTGCATCGGCGTGGACGATGGCATCGCGATGGGCCACGGCGGCATGCGTTACTCGCTGGCCT
This sequence comes from Haloferula sp. BvORR071, assembly GCF_000739615.1. Taxonomy (GTDB): domain Bacteria; phylum Verrucomicrobiota; class Verrucomicrobiia; order Verrucomicrobiales; family Akkermansiaceae; genus Haloferula. The sequence continues at coordinate 39,474 of NZ_BATP01000022.1, read as the reverse complement.
CGCGCGAGATCATCGCGGATAGCGTGGAGGTCATGCTGCGCGCCCATTGCTTCGATGGCGTGGTTTGCATCCCGAACTGCGACAAGATCGTGCCAGGCATGATGATGGGGGCGGCGCGGGTGAATATCCCGGCGATCTTCGTCTCCGGTGGACCCATGCGTTCCGGCAAGAATCCCGTCACCGGTGCTTCGCTCGACCTCGCTACGGTCTTCGAGGCGGTGGGTCAGCTTTCCACCCAAGCGATCACGGAGGAGCAGCTCGGTGTGATCGAGCGCAATGCCTGCCCGACCTGCGGATCCTGCTCAGGCATGTTCACTGCGAATTCCATGAACTGCCTCTGCGAAGCCCTCGGCCTCGCGCTGCCGGGGAATGGTTCCATCCTAGCGACCGATCCCGCCCGCGATGCGCTCTTTGCACGCGCAGGCAAGGCGATCGTCCGCTTGGTAAGGGATGGCGTGAAGCCCTCCGACCTTCTCACGCGGGAAGCTTTCGGCAATGCCGTCGCCCTCGACATGGCGATGGGCGGCTCGTCGAACACCGTGCTCCACACCCTCGCCGTCGCAAGGGAAGCCGGCGTGCCCCTGGGCATGGAGGACTTCAACGCGATGGCGCTCCGCGTGCCCCACCTCTGCAAGGTCGCGCCCTCCGGTAAACACTACATGGAAGACATCGACCGCGCGGGCGGGATCTTTGCGATCTTAAAGACCCTCGCAGAGAAGCCGGGAGTCCTTTACCTTGATGCGATGACTGTCAGCGGTCTCACCATTGGCGAGACCATCTCGACTGCGATCGTGAAAGACGAGGAGGTGATCCGTCCGCTGGATCGTGCCTACGCCGCGCAGGGCGGGCTGGCGGTGCTGCACGGCAATATCGCCCCTGCCGGCTGTGTGGTGAAGTCCGCCGGGGTGAGCCCGGCGATGATGAAGTTCACCGGTCCCGCGGTGGTCTTCGAGTCCGGCGAGGAAGCCACCACCGGCATCCTCACCGGCCGGGTGAAGGCGGGTGACGTGGTGGTGATCCGCTATGAGGGCCCGAAGGGCGGCCCCGGCATGCCGGAGATGCTGGCCCCGACTTCCGCGATTGTCGGGCGGGGTCTCTCCGAAACCGTGGCCCTGATCACGGATGGCCGTTTCTCCGGTGCCACCCGCGGCGGTGCGATTGGCCACGTCTCTCCGGAAGCGGCAGCCGGTGGGCCGATCGCGCTAGTGGAAGCCGGTGATTTGATCGAGATCGATATCCCGCAGCGCAGCATCCGGATTGTCGTGTCGGATGATGTCTTGGCGGCGCGCCGCAGCGCGTGGCAGCGCCCGAGCCCGAAAGATCGCAGCGGCTACCTGGCCCGCTATGCGGCACTGGTCACAGGTGCTGAGTCAGGAGCCGTGCTTTCCATATGAGGACTTCGAATCGGGAAAAGTGCGGGGCGAAACCTTCTGCTGGGTGCCCAAGATCAGTCGATTACCGCTCGCTGGCCGGTGAGGAGCCTTTATAAAACCCGTTTCGCTCACCTCTGGCCCGCTTCCGCCATCCGTGTTACGGGGCCCCTCCACGATGCCCGAGACAAGCACCGATCGCACGACACTACCGGACTGGCTGCGCCGCCGCTTCAGCGATGGCCAGCGTTTCTTCTTACTCTGTCTTCTCGCCGGCCTCGTCTGCGGCTTGGCAGCGGTCGCCTTCCATTGGTCGATCCGGCATCTGTTCGAGTGGCTGTGGAAGACGGCTTCCTCGCGTCCACCGGCCGGGTTTGCGGCTATTCTGCTCCTTGCACCGACGCTTGCCGGCTTGTTGGTCGGCCTGGTGGTTCGCCACCTCTCCCCGGAGGCTGCGGGCAGCGGAATTCCTCAGACGAAGGCCGCGTATTATAATCACGGGGGCAAGGTCTCCATCAGGGCCGGCGCCTGGCGATTCATCCTCGGCTCGCTCTACGTGGGACTCGGCAATAGCCTCGGCCGCGAAGGTCCCACAGTTCATCTCAGTGCTGCGATCTCGTCCCGGATCGGGCGCTGGGCCTTCCGTGATCCCAGCCGCGTGCAGTCGATGCTGCCGGTAGGCGTGGCCGCGGGAATCGCGGCGGCATTCAATGCTCCCTTGTCGGCACTGACCTTCGTCTTCGAGGAACTGTTGGATAATTTCTCGATGCGCGCGCTCGGCGGCATGGTGGTCGCAGTGGTGATTGCCGCGGCGGTTTCGCGCACCATCCTGGGTGAGGAGCCGGTGCTCTCCGCGCGGATCGCGGCAGAATACAAAACCTCCGCGTGGATGCTGGTGGCCATCCCCCTGGGTGTCGCCTCCGGTTTGATCGGCCATCTCTTCGTGTGGAGTACCCTGGGTTTGAGAAGCTGGTTCAAGCGCCGCGCCGCGACTGCCACCTGGCTGGCCCCTGCCGGCGGCGGCCTGGCCTGCGGCATCCTTGCTCTCGGCGCCTACTACCTGACCGGCTTCCTGGGAAATGACCGGAACTCCGTGTTCAGCATCGGCTACGATAGCCTGGAAGCTGCTTTCGCGAACCAACTCACGACCGGCATTCTCGGCACCCTGCTCATCGCAAAGTTTGCCGCCGTGGTGGTCAACTACGCCTCGGGCGGCTCGGGCGGGCTGTTCTCTCCCACGCTATTCCTTGGGGGGATGCTCGGCGGTCTGGTGGGTGCGGCCTTCTCGGCGCTCCAGCATGTGCATCCATGGATCCCGGAGTTTCCCGGAGATGCCAATGTGATCGGTGCTTGCGTGCTGCTCGGCATGGGTTCGATGTTCGCCGCGGTAGTCCGCTGTCCCTTCACCTCCCTCATCATCATCTTTGAGATGACGGGCAACTACTCGCTGATCCTACCGCTCATGGCCGGCAATATGCTGTCCTGGCAAATCGCCCGCCGCCTGCAGCCGGTCCCGATCTACAATGCCCTGCTCCTCCAGGACGGCGTCTCCCTGCGCAAGCTCCCCAGCTATCGTGGCGCGCAGGATTACCGCAAGCTGCCCGTGCAAGTGATCATGACCCATGAGGTCATCGCCTTGCAGGGCTGCGAAGCGCCCGCCGCGGCGCTCAAGCGTACGGACGTGGAAGACCTCAGCTTCCGCGCCTATCCGGTCGTAAATGCGGAAGGTGAGCTGGTCGCTGTGATCTCCCGCCACGATCTGGAAACGCACCGCGAGGCGACCGGGATCGAGGCGATACTGGACCACCGCGAGGTGATATCCGTGACACCTGAGACGCCCATCCGCGATGCTGCGCAGCGCATGCTTTCCGCCGGGGTCCGCCAGGCTCCGGTCGTCAGTCCTGTTGATCCCCGAAAACTTCTGGGTTGGCTCACCTTGAACGACATCGCCCGTCAGCAGAATGCGGTGGAGGGCTAGAGAATCTCGAACTTCCCGCCGCGATAGACGAACAAGGTCGAGGTCAGGCGGTAGGGCATTTCCTCCTGCTCCGACTCTGCCAGCACTTCCTGCAGCCTCGCCAGCGCCTCGGTATTTCCCGTCCCGGTGACGAACAGCAGATTCCGGGCGGGAATCGCCACCACGATCTCGCCCCGCAGATCCAGCCTCCCGTCGGTCCACAGGTCCTCGAAGAGGATCAGGCTAGATTCGTAGGTGCCGTCCGCCGTCATCATGTAGAGCCCTTCGCCACCCTGGCATCTCACGTCGGTCAGGAGTTCTTTCAAATTCGCGATGGCGAGTTCGCGCAGTTCCTCCCGTGCGAGGCCAATCTCCTCCAGATCCTTGTCCTGGAGATAGCGGATGCCTCGCGCGGAGTCCTCGGCATAGCAGAGGATCAGCTCCGGATTGTAGGCCTCATGCACCGGCACGGGGAACTCCCCCCGCCCGCGTTCGGCCATCGCCTTGCGTCCTTCCTCCAGCCAGCCGTTATCCTTGATCACCGGCACGATCCGCTTGCGGTTCACCTGTTGGCCCGAGCGATCGATTACCTCCAGGCCGGTCGCCAGCACGTCACCCACGATCTGCTTCTTCGCGGTTGGGTTGTGCCGGTAAAGATCGTAGGCGTTGTTGAGGAAGGATGTGAAATGATCACCGAACTTGATCTCCAGTTCCTTCACGATCTCCAGCGCCACCTGCGGGCGTTTCTTCCGGAAAGCCGTGGCCACCTCCTGTGTGAATTGATCCGGAGTCAGAATTGGCCCCGGACCTCCCCCGAAGAGCGAAAGCAGTTTCCCGAAGAGTTGATTCATCTGTTAGTGGGATGGTTATGCCTTTTGTGAGGGCGGAAGCAATCCTGATTGCTGCCGCGGTTCCTCGCCGATCAAGTGGCTAACAGCCTACTTCGGCGGCATCACCCACTCCGGCAGCGTGTCCCCCAAGCTTGTGATGGCCAGTCGCAGCGACTTGCCATCCTTGATCACCCACTCCACCATGTAGTCCTCCGCTCCGCCCTTCTCGAAGCAGACGAGCAGCTCGTAGATCGGTCCGGAGGGAAAGTCCTTCCGCTTGAACTGGACGAAGCGCTTGTCCAGCTTCGCCTCCACCCAGGGATCGCCGAGGCCGGAGACATCAAGGGCGATCTCCTGCTCCCCGATCCGGATCTTCCCCGCCGTCATCACCCGCGAGGGCGGATTGCCGATGGCCCAGTAGAGCTGGCCTTCGAAGACCGCATAGCCATACGCGAGCTTCCGATCCGGGGTCTCGATCTTGCGGGCTTGGAATTCCAGTCGCGCACCATCGAGTTCGGTGCTGGCGGTTTCGGTGGCCTGCTCGGCGGCGAAGACCGGCAGAGCGTTGAGCGTGAGTAAGGCGACTAGTTGGAGCAGCTTCATGCTCGAGCTACGTGGGCGGCATGCGCCATCTCTCCAGGCGCGAAAGGTCCCTTCCTCCTTCACTCGAACTTCACGAACTTGCCCTCGCGATAGACGAACAAGGTCGTCGTGAGGCGGTAGGTTTCTGCATCGGTGATCTTGGCCACGGCCGCCTTCATCTTGACGAGGCCCTCCGCGTCGTCGCTGCCTGTGACAAGCAGAGTATCGCGGGCCGGAATTGCCACTACGATCTCTCCCTTCACCGGCAGCTGATCGGGTTTCCAGATGTTCTCGAAGAGCAGCAGGCTGGCTTCATAGGTGCCACCTGCGGTGAGCATGTAGTAGCCGTCCGCTCCCGTGCGTTCGATCTCTGGTAGCAGTTGATTCAAGTTTTCCACTGCCAGCTTCCGCAGTTCCTTGAGGTCGAGCCCGGCTTCCACAAAGGCCTCTTTCTCCAGATAGCGGACGCCGGTATCGCTGTCTTCCGCGAAAGCGATCACCAGTTCGTCGTTGAGGTCCTCATGGTACAGATCCAAGGGTTTCTTGTCTCCGCGTTCACCCGAAAGCTTCCGCATCTCTCCCAGCCAAGCCTTGTCCTTGATCACCGGGACGATGCGGCTCTTTTCCAGCGGCTTGTCTTGCTCGCGGAGTGCCTGCAAGCCGCCATCAATCAGCTTACCCACGAACTCGTCCTTGGCGGCCGGATCCTGCTTGTAGAGGGCATAGGTATTGTCGAGGTAGGTCCGGAGTTCCTTGCTGCCCGGCATGGAGACCTTGAGTTCAAATTCGCCCGTGACCTCCACCGTCAGCGAGGAGTCTTTTTTGCGGTATGCCTTGACCACCTCTTGGGTGAACTCGGTGGGATCCAAGATCGCCGCTTGATGCGAGGACGTTTGCACCGGCCGCGGCTGCAGCTCCGCCGCTCCCGGTGCCTGCTGCTTGTCGCAGCCCGCCAACATCAGTAGCGAGGTGAGGAGAAGTGCTAGGCGGGCGGACGGTATCATCGCTCTCCACTCACGGTTCCGCCACTACCAGCCTTCGGAACTCACTGCGGAGGTCCAGTTCAGTCTGGCTCAGGCGCAGAACACCCGCCGGGCTTGCTTTCATTTTCAGCCTCTTCCAAGCCCGGGGGACCCAACTGGCTGCAATCACAATGGCTGCCAGTTCCGCCGCAAAGATCAGGGTGATGAACTCATCTCCACAGCCAGCCGCTTTAAGGTGGTATTCCGTGAGGCCCAGCAGCAGGTATAAGGCCTGAAGACCCAGCATTAGCGCTTGGAAACCCAGCGCTAGCAATAACACCGCTCCGAGCGCGACCGTGATGTAGCCACAAACCGCGCGCAAGAGTTTCTCAGGGGAGAAGGCTCCGCGGGAAACGCGCACGAGCTCCTCGTAGGGGGAAGTTTCGCGGGAAATGGACTCGAAGCCTGCAAGCTCTTCCGGCAGCGCGAGATCGTCCAAGCACAGGGGGACGACCTGTTTACCCATGCCGATCGCCCCCAGATAATCCTTCCTCACCGAATCGTCTCCGGCGGCATGGCGCGACCAGCATAGCAACACGACATCCGCCTCTCCGAGGTAGGGGGTGATTTCGTTGCCCCAGTCGTTGCCGGGCATGCTGGAGTTGAGGCCCTGCCGTGGCTTGGCGCTCCCGATTCCCAAGACCTTTTGCAGCTTGTTCACCACCCTGCGATCCTTCCGGCTGTAGGAAACAAAGATCAGCTTCCGCCCTGCGAACATCGGAGCTTGTTTAGCAGACCCCGGGGGGTAGGGCAAGGCCCCACCCCCGACATTCCATTCAAAGTCGCTTTCAAGCCCGGCGATTCGCAGGGGGTCACACCGCCTTCTCCCAAGGCCCCGTCACAGCCACTGTCATCCCCCGCGTCTGGAGATTCACGAAGAACCACTTCCCATCCGGCGCGAAGCAGCAGCCGGCAAATTCTCCATCAGCCGGATTCCGGGCCAAGGTCATGATCTTCCCTTCCGGGGTCACGCAGCGGACATGGGCGGCCGGCTTCGGCTCATCGACCAGGTCCTCGCAGATCACGATGCCACCCCAGGGCGCGGGGCAGAGATTGTCGCCGTTGGTGAGAAGGTCGTTTGCCTCCGGTTGCAGGAAGAGCGTCAGGTGGTCCGGTTGGTCCGGGTGCCCGGAAGGCGTCAGGCGGAAGATCTGCCCGCGCTTGTTAGGGCCGCCGTTGGTGCAGCAGATGTAGAAGGCTCCGTCGGCAAGATGGATCCCCTCGGAGCGCGGGAAGCGCGCGGCTCCGGCATCGTTGCCGCGCACCCGCAGGTCATCCTTCGCCGATTCGATGTCATCCAGATCGATCCACGTGGCCACGATCTCCTCGCCCGGCACCGGCCATGCGGAGTCAGCACGGTAATTCCGCAGGTGCACGGACGGGCGGTTCACCACTGCCAGCGCCTGGAGCTTGCCCTCGGTGAGACTGCCCGCGGTCTTCGGGACGAAGCGGTAGAGCAAACCATCGTCGCGGTCTTCGGTCAGGTAGAGGATCCCGGTCTTCGGATCGAGTGCCACCGCCTCATGGCGGAAGCGGCCGAGGGCCTTGAGCGGCACTGGCTTCTGCAGGCCGGGAGTGGCGGTCGCCTTCACGGCGTAGCACCAGCCGTGGAGTTTGCCGCGGGTGGTCAGCATATCGTCCGGCTCCTCGCAGGTGATCCAGTGGTCGCCCACCTTCCCGCCGGCGCAGTTGCGGTCCGTGCCGAAGAGCGAGAGGAAGTGCGAAATCTTCTCACCCTTGGCCGGATCGAAGACCAGGTTCGAGGTGCCGCCCATGGCAGGGTTCACCCCGGCATCCCCCGGATTGTAGGCCAGCGCCGGATCGAAGCCGGCGGGCAGACGCGTGTTGTCCGCGAAGGGACCCCAGTCCGCTTGCGTCAGACCCAGCTCGTGATTGCAGACCAGCACCACCTTGCCATCCGGCCCGGCGAAGGCCGCCATCCCGTCCGGCTGGCCCGGCACCTTGAAGCCATCGCTCATCGGCTCGCCGCGACGGGCGAGAACCTTGTAGGAAAAGCCCTGCGGCAGATCGAGGATACCATCCGGATCCGGGATCAGCGGCCCGAAGGGTTCGATCAGTCGACCCGCCCCGCCATCATGGGCGAGCGTGTAGCGTTGGAGGCCAAGGAAGGCGAGACCGGTGGTCCCGAGGAAAGCGCGTCGCGAGGGCATTGAGCCAAGTGAAAACCCCTCCCGTGGCCGGTCAAGCTCACGAAGGACAGGTGACGGAAGCGTTGCCGTGCTTCACGAATCCTGAATTTCCGGAGCCCGCCTTGGCACCTAACTTTCCGGTCTTGTCGCCGCGCTTCCTTCACGTAGCCCCCGGTTCCGAAGACCCCGTAAATACAAGATCCGCAATTTGTCCCGCGGCGCTGTCGAAATCGTCCCACTCGCGCGAAGTCTATTTGACAGCCCCTCGCCGGATTGGTTGGTTTTCCCAACCTGCAATCCCAAAAAGCCTAGCAATGAGCGAAAACGAAATCCCGCCACCGAGGCAGACGTCCTCGATCCCGGCACCCAAGCAGACTTCCTCGATTCCTCTGAAGAAGGAAACCGTCCGCGTGACTCTCAAGGCTTCCGATGCCCCGCCGGCCACGCCGAACGCTCCGGTGGTCGCCGCGACCAAGCCGCCGATGCCTTCCGGCCTCGGTGCTCCCCCGGCTCCTAGCGTCGGCCCGCCGACCGTGGGTGGTGCTCCGAAGGCTCCTGCCCCGGCCCCGACGATCGCGCTGCGCCCCGCGGGTGCTCCGACCGCTCCCGGTGCCCCGGCCCCGACGATCCGCATCAATACTCCCGGCGCTCCTGCCGCAGCTCCGGCCCGCACCGTGCCGCTTGGCGGCCCTGCTGGCACCGTTTCCCTGCCGAAGGCCACCGTGCAACTTCAGCCGCCGACCCAGCCGCTCGGCACCGCCGGCGCTTCGCTGAGTCAGGCCGCCACCATCCGCACCATGGATGATGACGAGGAAGAGGGCAACGAGACCGTCCCGATGGTCCTTTCCATCGTCGGCTTCCTCGGTGCCGCCGCTGTGGTGATCTTCCAAATCATGACGTCCAACATCTGGACGGGTGGGGAAATCTCCAAAATCTTCGGCGAATAATTCCGGCATCAACGCCTTTCACGACACGATCATGATCTATCCAATCATCACCTTCCTGCTGGGTGCCGCCGTTCTCGCTCTCGCGATCATGGCTGGCAACCTGCCGGTCTGAAGATTAGTTTTACGATTCCTTTCAGGGCCGTCCCGTCGCAATCCGCGGCAGGGCGGCCCTTGACTTTTACGGCTTGGCCTCCACCTTCCGCGCATGGCTCAGCAATTCAACGAAAGCAATTTCCAGTCCGAAGTCATCGATTCTGACCAACCTGTCCTGGTGGACTTCTGGGCGGAGTGGTGCGGACCTTGCAAGATGATCGGCCCGGTCATCGACCAGCTTTCCGGTGAAGTCGAAGGCCAGGCCAAGGTCGGCAAAGTGAATGTCGACGAAGCCCGTGACCTGGCAGTGAAGTACGGCGTCCGCTCGATCCCGCTGCTGCTCTTCTTCAAGGGCGGCGAGGTCAAGGACCAGATCGTCGGCGCAAATGTCACCAAGGACATGCTCAAGCAGAAGCTGCTGGCACTGGCCTGAGCGACTTGCTGACTGTCAGTGAGAATTTTCAAGAGGCCGGGGCGTTTGCTCCGGCCTTTTGCGTGTTTGGAATGGGCAGGAGACGCGCAGGCAATGAGAAACAGGGCCCAGTCATTCCTCTTGCTGTTGCGATCGATTCTCAATAAGGTGTGGCCATGTTCGACTGCTGGTGGCAAGGAGATGGCTTTGAGGCGTGGAGTCTGCGGGGGGACCTCCGTGGGGCCTCGCGGCGTTGGCAGCACCGCCTCCACGACGAGCTTTGGCTCTGGGTGAATGCCTCGGGCGAGGGCGTGATTTGGGGCAAAGACCACCGCATCTTCCTGAAGGAGGGCCTCTTCGGCTGCTTCGGCGGGCAGGAGGGCGAGCCCTGGAAGTGGACCCGCCTGCCCGGCCACCATGAGGCGGAAATCCTGATCATTCCCCGCGACTACCTGACGGCCCATTTCGGGGCAGCTGCCGCCGCGAAAAATACTCCCTTTGCCCGCTGGCTGCGCGGAGAACAGGGCATGTCCTTCACCGGTCTTTCAGGCAGCGAGGAGCAGCGCGTCGGCAAGCTCCTGAAGGCCGCCTGGACCTCCAGACGGATGCCTGTCGCCGTGAAGCGCGCGCTCGATGCCTGGGTCCAGCGGATCCTCGGCATCGATCAGGCCTTGATGCCCCGCGCCTCGGAGTGCGGGCGCAAGCGGATCAAGAACCAAGTCAGCAAGACGAAGATGATGTCCGAGACGAACCACCACAGGCCGGCGGGAATATAGTATTTCCCAATCACGTCCGACCGCCACGGATAGAGCCAGGCGATGCCACCCGCGACGGCATCCCCGGCGAGGTGCAGGGCTGCGGCAAGCCAACAGAAAAGGGCAACCCACCAGCGACCCTGCTTCGGGAAAAAGCTGGCGACCATCGCACACACCGGGATCAGCCCCGCCATGAACCACACCGTGTGCGACCAGCTGGTATAGCGGGCATCCAGTTCCAAGTGAGGACAACACAGGTCCGGCAGCGCGCCGAAAAGCCCGATCACCGCCAGTGACCACAGCGGGAGGAAGTAGCCACGACCTTGGCGCAGGGACGCATTGTCCAAGGCGAGGCCGCCGCAGACGGGCAACAGGATGTGGGTGCCGAGCAGCATGGGTGGGTTTCCCCGCCTTATAGCCGTCCCTGTGCCTCGATGGCAACCAGGGCCAGTAGCTTCACGGCGAATTCACCGCACCCGCACACCTTGCTGCCTGCGGGGAACTTATGTTGGTCTCAATCCGGGAAATACAGCCGCAGGCAACCCTTGGACGAGCTGTTGATGGCCCGGCTGATCCGGTAGGTGCTGCCATTGATCTGGACTGGCAGGACTTCGGTCCACGGCCCATTCGGCGAGCTCGCGGTCTGCCCCGTCATGCGGAGAGGCAGGCTGCCGCCCCCGATCTTCAGGTAGTTGCCATCCTCGTCCACGTCCAGGGATGGATCGATGGTGAAAAACAGGTGCAGGTGGGTCGCATCCCTGGTCACCGTGATCAGGTTCCGGGCGTTGCCGGCGCTGCTGGTGGGATCGGTGCCCAGCATCAGTTCCGTCGCATTGTTCAGGCCGTCCCCATCCGGGTCGGCGGCGGGCAGGGCTTGGTCGCCGCTGAGGTGATAGAGGTTGATGAAATTCGCATAGGTCGAACCTCCGCCCCCACCGCCGGTGCCGACTGAGAACTTCCCGTCGCCGACCTGCGGGTAGGCATCTGCTCCGCTACCGTGGGAGCGCGTTTCGCCGACATGATCCCGGAGGAAAGTGGTTACCTCCCATTGGCCGGTGACCGCACCCTGTGGGATTATCACCGTAAGCTGGTAGGTGCCGGTATGGTCATCGCCGCTGACACGATTGCTTGCGTCCAGGCTCTTGGTGAAGCTGTCCACCAGCAGTCCGTTGGGGTTGTAGAAGAAGAGGATAGCATCGCGGATCCCGCTGAGCTCATCTTTGATCGTCGCTGTGATCGTGATCTGCGCGGGACCATTCGTGATGTCCACACCTACCGGCGTGATATCGATCGATTCGACGATCGGCTTGGTCGTGTCCTGCTGGCCATCGTTGATCACCGTGAAGCTTTCGTCGCCGGGCAGGTCCACCGTCGGGGCATAGTCGCGTTGGTTGCCATCCCAGTCCACCAGCGAGGCTCCGATCCGCCAAGTGCCAGCCGGGCCGAAGGCCGCCACCGGCAGAGTGATCTGATAGATGCCATCAAGCTCATCACCGGAGATGCGGCTTCCCGAGTCGAAGAAAGTCGCACCCGTCCAGTTGTCCGGCCCGGAGGTATACACCCCGATGTTGCCTTGCCTGAAGCCCGAGCCCTCGTCCGTGATCTCAAGGGTGAGCGTGATATTGCCCGCGCCCGCGGTGATGTCCACGACACTTGGATTCAGTGCGGATGAAATGATCGCAGGAGCGTTGGTATCGCCTACCGAGCCGTCGGAGACTTGGAAGCTCTCCTCGCCCGGATTCGGGAAACTATTGGCCCGTGGCCCGTAGTTGTTGAAGGCCGCGGTATCCGCCTCGATCAGATCGACTTCCACCCGCCAGATGCCAGGCGAGACGCCGAAGGGAATCATCGCATTCAGAGTGTAGGTCCCTTGCTGGGCATCGCCGCTCGTGCGGCTGCCTTCGTCGAAGGAGAAGGAGAGGAACTCGTTCGAGAAGGGATCGTAGACCCGCAGGTTGCCACCGGCCACGCCCTTGTTGTCGTCCGTGGCCACGATCTTGAAGGTCATCTGCTGGGAACCCGCCGAGATGTCCGCCAGCCTTGGCGAGATGATCAGGTTCTGCAGTGAGGGGAGTTCCGCGTCTTCATCCGCGATGAAGCGAATCTCATCCACCCAGCCGCAGTCCTGTCCGGCTGAACCGGAAGTGCTCTTCTTGTAAGTCCAGCGCACCGTGCGGCCGCCTGCCGGGATGGTGACCGTCTGTTGAGTCCAGCCGCTGTCTCCGCTGATCGCCAGATGCTGGCCGGTGCCCAGCACATCCAGGCTCAGCCAGTCGAGGCCCGCTTCCGAATCCGTACGCCACCAGAAGCTCAGTGTGCCGGCATTCGGGAGGAAGGTTTCCATCACGCTCTCGCCATTGTGCGTCGTCGGGCCGCTCCGCGCCGCGTCCGCTCCGTCATGGCTCACATCCGTCTGATAGATCCAGGCCGGGGCGCTGCTGGTCCAGGGCAGGTGCACCGCATCCGTAGCGTTGCCCAGCGAGTAGGGCTGGGTGCCGCCAGCACTCACGGTGAGATTGCCCGCGTTGGCGAAGCCTGAATTACCGGCTTGGTCCACGAAGTAAAAGAGCAGGCTATAAGGCCCGGTCGGCGCATCCTCCGGAACTGCCACTTCCAGGTGGTAGTTGCCATCATTCTCGTCGCCCGAGGTCCGCTCGAACTCGTCGAATTGGAGCGTCATCTCCGGGATATACACTCCACCAGGACCGTAGAAATAGGGGAAGCCGTAGCTGAACCCGGAGACCGGGTCGCTCACGTGAAGGTCCATTTTCACTGTGCCTCCCGGTGGTGCACTCGGGCTGAGTGCGCAGTCGAGCAGTGCCGGCTCATCGGCATCCACCGTGCCGTTGTTTACCACCTGGAAGTAACGGGCGGCGGGCACCGGAAACTCTTGGTTATCCGGTCCGTAGTTCTGCACGTGGGAAGTGCCGTCGCGCAAGGTGGCATCCACCCGCCATGTCCCCGGGATCACATGCCCCGGGATCTCCACCCCCACCTGATAAATCCCGTCCGCCGCAGTGCCGCTGATCCGCGAGCTGGCGGCGAAGAATCCGGTTCGCACAAAATTTCCATCTGGATTGTAGATATCCAGATTCCCATTGGAAAAGCCGTCCTCGTTGTCGGTGATCCGCACCGTGACGGTGATGGTCTCTTGGCCGCTGCTGACATCCACCGGATTCGGGCTGATGGCGATCGAGAGGAGTTCCGGGGCATTCGGATCAAGCGCGGCCCAGGCGGAGCCCGGGACCAAAAGCGAATACAAGAAAAACGCCGCGAGGGTCTTCTTTTTCATGGCTGGGAGAAGTAGGGCCGCGCAGATAAAGGGTGAAGGCGAGGCCGGGTAGGTGAGTGAAGCGCTCGTTTTGTGCGCTGTTATCCCCTGAAGGTCAAGAGATGAGTAATATCTACAGGTGACAATATCGGATCGGATAAGCTCCGCCGCGCACGCCTGTCTTCAAGGTCTTCTTTCCTCCATTACCTAATCTTTCCAGCGGTAGTGTCCGGTCAGAGGAAAGGTGAAAAGGACATCCTCTTCCTTCGCCCCGGAGCCGATGTTGTGGATCACCAGCGGCACCCCGCCATCGGTCTTCTTGTCGCTCACGATCATCACGTGCGGCTGAGTCTCAGCCACCGTGCAGGTCACCAGGTCGCCGGCCTTGAAGTCGGTCGCCTCTTTGGTCACGGGCAGGGCATAGCCGCGTCGCTTGAAGAAAGCCTGCAAGTTCGGCACCCGCCGGTGGTCGATGTTCTTGTCCGGTTTGGAGAGTCCCCAGTTCCGTGGATACACGCTGAAGTTTGACCGCATGTCCTCATGCACCAGCTTCTGTAGATCCAGCCTCAGTCCGTCGCGCAGGGCACGGATCACCACGTCCGTGCAGACCCCGCGCTCGCGCGGAACATCCCCGCCGGGATAGTCAAGCGTCACGTAAGTGCCGTCGTAGATAAGGGTCACGCCCACCTGCTTCCGTGCGGCACTTACGATCTTCTCACCGCTGGTCGCCTCTTGTGCGCGCAGCGGTGAAAGCGAAAGTACCAAGGGCAACAAGAGAAGGAGTCGCGACATCATGGCGATGAATCGAGTGCGATAGTGCCTCAAGCTCCTAGCCTCAAATTTCAGATTTGAAATCTCAATCATCGGCTTCGCTCTTGAACATCCTGCCGCTCCGCCACGTATCCCCCGGCAAGCCATGCGCGCCTTCTCCACTCTTGCCTGCCTGCTCTTCTCCTTCGGTTCGGTCCTCGCTGCCGAACAACAGCATCTCATCGTCTGTGGTGGGGCTGAAGTGTATCGCATCGATCCCACCGCCGCCGCCGGAGCAGGGGAGGGGGCAACCAAAAAGGTTTGGTCTTGGCGCGCCAAAGACTGCGAGGGCCTGCCCGAAAAACTCAAGACGGCCTTCGCAACTACCGACGACTGCAAGCCCATCGATGGCGGCACCCGCCTGCTGGTCTCCGCCTCCTCCGGAGGCTGTGCGCTGCTCGAGATACCTTCTGGCAAGGCTCTCTGGTGGGCGCGGGTCCCGAATGCCCACACTATCGAAAGCCTGCCCGGAGGCCTGATCGCGGTCGCCTCCTCGACTGGCAAGGACGGCAACAAGCTCCTGATCTTCGATTCGAAGACGCCGGAGACTCCGCTCGCCGCGATCGAACTCCCATCCGCCCACGGCTTAGTCTGGGATGACTCCCGCAAGACCCTCTGGGCGATGGGCTACGAGGAGCTGCTCGCCTGTGGCATCGAGCCCAGCGTGCCCGCTAGCCTCGAGGTGAAGGCCCGCTATCCATTGCCGGACAAGGACGGCCACGACCTCCGTCCCGTCCCCGGCGGCGCTGATCTCATCCTCGGCACCGACTCCCACGTCTGGCGCTTCGACCGCGACAAAAAGGAATTCCGCCCCGATCCCGACCTCGGCGACCACAAGCTGGTCAAATGCACCGAACCCGTCACCCCCGGGCGGCTGATGTTCATTCAGGCCAGCGAGAAGCAATGGTGGACTGATGAACTCCACTTCCTCGAGCCGGAATCCAAGCTCCAGCTCAAGGGCGAGATGATCTACAAGGCCCGCCGCATCGAAGTACGGGAGGTGCCGTAGCTCGCCTTGCCACCCCGTCCAGTCACTTCCTCGGTAGCAGATACACCCCGGTATAGCGGCTGTTGCGTAGCGCCTTCTCCTCTTCTTCCTTCATCTCCCTCAGATACTCCTCGTCCTTGACCGACGGATCCAAGAACGAGCCACTCACCCGCGGGTTCACAATCACTACCACGGCCTCGCGCTCGGCTGGATCCGAATCGCTGATCACCAGGCTGCTCTCCTCAAAATCAGGGTACCGCGGGCACCCCGGCAGGGAGCCCGACTCGACCTGCAAGCCCGAGAAGTCCACCGGCGTACGCCTGTCCCCGATGCGGGAACGCTTCAATGCCTGCTCGTAGAAACGCAAGATCGGGCGTTTATCGCCACCTGTTCCGGCGGCGCACCCCGCAAGAGAGAGCGGTAGTATCAGTCCAAGGAACAGACGCCAGGAAGCCACGGCTTCAAACAATCGAAACTTCCGCTTCGCGCTCAAGGCCGAAGTTGATCGGAGTGCGCCCCGATCTCACTTCACCTCATACTTCCCCAGCACTCCTCCCAAACCTTCCACCACGCACTTCGCATTGAACTTCGCGCCCTCTGGATTGGTGTGCGTCCCCTTGTCGGCGAAGAATCCCTCCACCTCCGTCGCGGGCATCGCCGCATACTTCTTACCCACGGCCTCCGCTAGATCCAGATACTCCACGCCCTCGGCCTCCGCGGTGGCCTTCACCCAGCCACGCCACTCTGCCCAATCCGGGACGAACTTGCCCTCGCGGTCGAATTTCTTGTGCGGGACCGGCGAGCACAGCACCACCGTCGTGCCTTTTGCCTTCGCGCTCTTCGCATACTGCCGCAGATACCAGCCGTAGCTATGCACCGTCTCTGTGCTGCCATCGGGCTTCTTCACCTGCTGCGTCTCCTCGCCCAGGCCCTTGATTGAGCCACGGAACTTTCCCGGTGCATCCAGTGCCCCCACATCGTTGTGTCCGAACTGGACCAGCACGATGTCGCCCTTCTTCATCTCCGCCAGCATCTTCTCCCAGCGTCCTTCGTTGTAGAAAGTCCGCGATGAGCGTCCGCCGATCGCGCGGTTCATCACCTGGATTTTCTTCGGATCCATCAAGGCGCCGATCTCGTCGCCCCAGCCGCGCATCTCGCCGCTGTTGTTGCGCACCGTCGAGTCTCCCGCGATCCAAAGCACCGGCAGGCTCTTGCTCGCCGTCGCATCCGCTGGCAGCTCGTTATCCTTCACCACCGGCCGATCATCCTGGGCGAAACATAGCGGCGAGAACATCAGTGCGGCGAAAGCCACACCCACCCGGAGCGAAGATCCACGAGCCATGAACATGCGTCTATACTATCGCAAGCGGGGTCGCAACCCGATGCCCCGTTCGGGTGAGCGACAAGCGGCGATCCTGTGGCATCCTCCCGCCATGCGCCTGCGCCGCCTGCTGCCCCTCTCGATCTGCCTCCTTCCCTCACTCGGTTTCGCGGAGACTGGCAGCGGCCCTTGGCAATTCGACTTCGGCACCAATCCTCCGGCCGCCGGCCACACCCAGGTTACCGCCGCCACCCGCTTCACCGCGGCCCAGCCCTACGGCTTCGAGCTGGCAGGCAAGCCCGATGACTTGGTCGACGCCATCACCAGCAGTGGTGGCTGCCACTTCTCCCTCGAAGTCCCGGAAGGCGACTACGAGATCACCCTCACGCTCGGCGCGAAGGACCGCGCCACCGATACCACCGTGAAAGCCGAGTGCCGCCGCCTGATGCTTGAAGGCATCCAGGTGCCCGCGGGCAAGACCCGCACCGAGAAGTTCACGGTGAACGTCCGCCGTCCTCTTATCTCCGGCAGCGATAGCGTGCGCCTCAAGGACCGCGAGAAGCCCTACCTCCATTGGGACAACAAGCTAACCCTTGAGTTCAATGGCCCGCAGCCTGGCATCGACTCCATGCAGATTCGCGCGGTCACCGTGCCAGTGATCTATGTGATCGGCGACTCCACTGTCACCGATCAACCGAATGAGCCCTGGAACTCCTGGGGCCAGATGCTGACCCGCTTCCTTGATGCCGGGGTCAGCGTCGCGAACTACGCCGAGTCCGGCGAGTCGATCAAGAGCTCCCTCTCTGCCAAGCGCATCGCCAAGGTCGAACGCAATCTCAAGAAGGGCGACTACGTCCTGGTCCAGTTCGGCCACAACGACATGAAGGACAAGGCGCCCGATGCCCTGGAGACCTACCGCAAGAACCTCCTCACCATCGCCGCCGATGTCCGCAAGGCCGGTGCGACCCCGGTGCTCGTCACTTCCATGGAGCGGAAGGGCGGCGTCGAGAAGGACACCCTCGGTGGCTACCCCGATGCTGTGCGCTCCGTTGCCAAGGAACTCAAGGTGCCCCTTATCGACCTCCACGCCATGAGCCGCGTCCTCTATCAGGCCCTTGGCCCGAAGCTCGACCTCGCCTTCCAGGACGGCACCCATCACAACAACTACGGCAGCTACGAACTTGCCCGCTGCGTCGTCGAAGGCCTGCGCAAGGAGTGTCCCGAACTGGCTTCCCACATCCGTCCGGACGCCAAGCCTTTCAATCCTGCCAAGCCGGACAAGCCCGAGGACTTCAAAGTCCCTGCCAGCCCGAACAAAGACGCCGCCAAGCCCGACGGCAACTGACTGGGGCCGCTCGGATCGCGCCGGCTTCTCTAACAGCCCGCATGGCCGACGCCGCACAGGCATCTGCCGCTTGTGCGAGCGGGCTCGCTGCGGTGAAGCACCAGAGGGAAGGTCCCTTACTTCCTCCGCTGCAGGAACAAGTCGATTCCATCCACCAAGGCAATCCACGACGCCTCGATGATGTTCTCCGAAACGCCGACGGTGCCCCAGTTCTCCTTGCCATCGCTGGAAACGATCAGCACCCGCGTCTTCGCCGCGGTGGCATCATGGCCATCGATGATCCGCACCTTGTAGTCCACCAGCGTCACATCCGAGATCTCCGGGTAGAAGGGCCGCAGCGCCGCTCGCAGGGCCTTGTCCAAGGCGTTCACCACCCCATGGCCTTCGGCCACGGTGTATTCTGGCACCTCGCCGACGTACAGCTTCACGGTCGCCTCGCACACCGGGTTGTGGCCGTCGCGATACTGGCGGAAGGACGTGTGATACTCCTTCAGCTCGAAAGGCTTCTCGTAGTTCCCCAACTCGCGCCGGATCAGCAGTTCCAGCGAGCCGCCAGCTGCCTCATAGGAATAGCCTTCGTTCTCACGGTCCTTGACCGTCTGCAGCACCGCTTTCGCTTCGGCGGAGCCCTTTTCCAGCGCCAGCCCCACCTGCTCGGCCTTCATCAAAATGTTCGATTGCCCGCTGAGCTCGGACACGAGGATGTTCTGCTCGTTGCCCACCGCACCCGGCTCGATGTGCTCATAGCTGCGCGCCAGCTTCTGCACCGCATTCACGTGCATCCCGCCCTTGTGGGCGAAGGCCGTGCGGCCGACGAAAGCGGCGCGTGCAAAGTGCGGGTTGTTCGAGACGTCATCCACGAAATACGACAGATCCTGTAGCTTCTCCAGCTCGCCGATCACCTTCAGGCCCATCTTGAGCTGTAGGATCGGGATCACCGAGGTCAGGTTGCAGTTGCCCGTGCGCTCGCCGTAGCCGTTGATCGTTCCTTGGACTTGCACCGCGCCGGCCTGCACTGCGGCCACCGCGTTTGCCACGCCCAGCTCGCAGTCATTGTGGGTGTGGATGCCCACCGGCACCCCGGGGATCGCCTTCTGCACCTCGGCGCAGATCTCCATCACCTCCGCTGGCAGCGTGCCGCCATTGGTGTCACATAGCACGAGGCAGGAGGCACCGCCTTCCGCCGCTGCCTTCAGCGTGTTCAGTGCGTGTTGTGGGGCGTCCTTGTAGCCATCGAAGAAGTGCTCGGCGTCGTAGATCACCTCACGGCCATTCTTCTTCAGATGAGCCACGGTGTCGTAGATCATCGCGATATTCTCCTCCACCGTGGTCCGCAGCACCTCGGTCACGTGCAGCTCCCAGCTTTTGCCGAAGATCGTCACCACCGGTGTCTCCGCTTCCAGCAGCAGGCGCACCTGGGCATCCTCTTCCACCGGCGTGTTCATCCGCCGCGTCGAACCGAAGGCCGCGAGCTTGGCGTGGCCCAGCTTCAGCTTCTTAGCTTCCTGGAAGAACTCCACGTCCTTCGGATTCGAGCCCGGCCAGCCGCCCTCGATGTAATCGATCCCGAAGCCATCCAGCCGCTCGGCGATCCGAAGCTTGTCGAAGACGGAGAGTTGGAAACCCTCGCCCTGCGTGCCATCGCGCAGGGTGGTGTCGTAAAGGTGGACCGGCTTGTCGGAAAGAACGCTCATCTTGAATGGGTGGCGGGGCGCGGAAGCTAGGGCGGGCCGCCCCCGCGGGCAATCCACAATCGGGACAGCAAGGTCGTCCGCACGGACCTTGGTGCAGACCGGGCAATTCTAAAGAAACTGCCGGAGCTGAAGCACTCGGGTTTGGCTTGGTTTTCCAGACCGCTTTCGCCTCTATGGAAAATCACTCCCCCCGGCCGGATATCGGCCTCCTGTCAAACTTCCACTGAATCTAAATCACTTCCCTTTGGGACTGGATCATCTCAACTTTCCCAAATTCGGACAATAACGGATTTCTCTGAAGACATGTCATGGGTGGGGTGAAGTTATCAATATGTTCAAATGCACCTCAGGAACATCGCTCTACGATAAAAAAATACGGGTGTGGGGCTGTGCCCCACACCCGTGTATGACAAATCTATTCTCAGGCGCGAATCCCGGTGACTTCCAAGAACTTGTCCAAGGGCATCGCCACTTGGATCTGGGGAGAAGTCTGCGTCACATGAATTCCAGAGGCATTTCCCGGGATCGTCCCAAACTGCAAGTCCAGCTTTTTAATCGCTTCGGGGATCTGGGTCTGGATTTCGCCGGTTAGCATGTCTTGGGTGATCTTCACCGAGAATCCTTTGCCGTGCAGCACCTTGTAGAAGACACTCTCGTCCAGCTTGCCGGCTGCCGGGGCGCTTGCCTTGGGGGCAGAGCTCTTGGCGACCTTCGGCGACTTACTGCCCTTTTCGTCGGACTCGCCGCTCGCGGGACAGGTTCCATAGGAGGAAAGATACTTGCCGGACACCCAGATCGGAGAGGCCCCTGCACGGCGATAGCGCGGCGTGTCGCTCAATGTCCATTTGCACTTCGACTTCTCGAGGTCGGAATAAACAGCGGCTTCAGTCGCTTCGAGGCCGTTCTTTTTCCGGAGTTCAAGAACTTCGGCCATGGTTTCGGATGGGATCTTGTCCATATTTTTGGCGGGCTCAAGGTGCTGTGGTTTTCACTCGCCGCAAGAATTATATTTTCCAATTTCCATTAATTATTTTTGGCGGGATTGTTAAATTTTCCCGGAAAGATAATGTGCATTGTGCAATTGTCCTTTTGCTGTTCATCTGCTCAAGACAAGTCAGAGACCTTCATTGTCTTATTCTTGTGGCGACCTTGTGAAATCTCCCCGGGGACAATGGCAACCCCCGCATTCAAAAAAACAGCAATCAGAGGGCCGCTCCGTCGCCTTCCGTCACGATCACCCGCAGGTCGTCCGTGGATGCCCCGGCGTTGAAGATGATGCTGACCGTTTTGCGGTCTTCCGAAAGAGTCACCCGGTCGGCGCGGCTTTCGGGTTGGTCGAGATCGATGCCCCGGTATTCGATCTCACCATCGGCGGGGCTCCACGGGCCGGTGGCAAAGGTAGGATCACTGGCCTCGAGCACCGCCCCGCTGGCGCAAATCGCCAGGACCGGGCGATCGAAGGTGACTTCGCCCTCGAAGCGGCGGAAGCCGTCGGTGGGGCGGCCCACAGGATTGTAGCGGATCAGGAAACTTCTCAGCCTGAGCCCCGGCTGGGCGGGCAAGGTCTGGCGCCGGGGCATGTGCTCCAGCGAGATATCCCCCGGGGCTGCCAGTTCCACCTCCAGCGGCTTTTTGAAAGGCACACTGCGCCTTTCTGGAATCACCAGCACCGAGCTGTCGTCCTCCAGCAGCGCGAGTTGCTCCGCTGTGCCCGGCGGTGCCGGCTTTACGGAGCCGCTGGACGACAGGATGCCGGACGCCAGCGGCCAAGTCCGCGAGAATGTATTCGTCTGGAAGGCCACGGGATGGAGTCCGCTGCCAGCAGTGCGCAGCGCCTCGCCCTTGGCTACGCGGCGCGTGACGCTGCCCTGGCTGACGTCGATCAAGCCATCAAGTACGACAAAGTCCGTATGTCCATCCGCGCTGGTCGAGACGCCGAAGGAAGTTCCCAGATCCGTGACCTTGGCATTCGCCGTGAGCACTTGGAAGCCGTGGGCGGTCTCGGGGCACCATGCGTTCAGCTTGCCACTCGCCAGCCGCATGACCGCAGCGGAGACCACCTCGAACTTGGCGGGACCTTCGATCGCGACGACGGCGCCATTATTGAAGTCGAGCCGGTAGAGTCCCTCCTTGGCGTCCTGCTTGAAGCCTTGGTGGACCTCTTGGGTCGAGATGATGCGGCCTTGGTTGTCGATGGCCACGAGCCGGGCCAGAACCGGGCTTTTTTGGCCCGGTTTTGCGATCAAAAGGCCCGCTACGGCCGATACAAGCACCAGCGCCGCTACCGCCAGAGGCCGGCGGTGGTTCTTCCGGCGTGCTGGTACTTGGGCGATGACTTTCGCCACAAATGCGTCCTCCTTCTCGTTGCCCAACTGGAAGACATGTTCGGTCACTACCCGCACGAATCGTTCGTCGTCAGCAGCGCCGGGTAGGTGCTCCAGTGCCGCACTCAGCCGGAGCTGCTGGATCGCTTCCTTCCTCAGAACTGGATCCGCCTTGAGCATCGCGATCAATTCCGCCCGCGCAGCATCGTCCATCCCACCTTCAAGCATCTGCTCGAATAGCTGCTCAAACGGCTCTGGACCTGATTCTTGCATCAGGGGGCTTCGTGGATGGCTTTGCGCTGCAAGCATTCCGCCAGCAGATTGCGGGAGCGGAAGAGGATTTGCCGGACCGCAGTGGTGCTGAGTTTCAGTTCGCTGCCGATCTCGCTGGAATTCTGATCCTGGAAGTAGCGCGCATGCACTACTTGGCGGGAGCGCTCGGGTAGCTTGGCGAGACAATCGCGTAGAGC
Source organism: Haloferula sp. BvORR071 (assembly GCF_000739615.1). GTDB lineage: Bacteria > Verrucomicrobiota > Verrucomicrobiia > Verrucomicrobiales > Akkermansiaceae > Haloferula. The sequence continues at coordinate 17,133 of NZ_BATP01000022.1, read as the reverse complement.
TTGGTGGTGGATCCCGCGATCCGCGGCGCCGCCGGGTGGAGTGTCCTCGCCACTTTCTGCAGCGAGTAGGAGAGTCGTCATGTTCTCATCGAGCAGGCGCTGGCGGCGGCTGTTCTTGCTGAGTTCATTCATCACGAGATTGCGCGCGATCGCACAGAGCCAGAGACCGGCGTTGCCGGTCTCGTCGAGTTCGTCCCACTTCCGGTAGGCGAGCAGGAAGGCCTCTTGGGCAATGTCATCGACCCACGCCTGCTGCACTCCGAGCGAGCGGATGAAGTAGCGCAGGCTCGCATGGTGCTCGCGCACCACAGCGGCGAATTCGTTGATCTCGGGCATGGCTGGTGGGTTCCCGTAGGGATTTCGCGGTCCGGCAGGAACGTTACGGAAAATCCCGGGAAAAATCCACGGTCGCAGTACAAGGAAGCGGCGTTGCCCCCGCAGGCAACACCGCCAGTATCCTTCTCGGTCACTCAAAGCGCTCCCATCTTTCCTTTCTGGAAATCGTGGAAGGCCTCAAGGATCTCCTGCTGGCTGTTCATTACGAAGGGGCCTTGGCCGACGATCGGTTCGTTCAGGGGCTGGCCGCCCAAGAGCAGGACGTGGGAGTCTTCCGTAGCTTGGAAGACAAGGTCCTTGCCCTCGCGTTCGAAGACCGCCAGCGCACCTTCCTTGGCAGCAGTGTCACCGTCGATCAGCAGCGAGCCGCGCAACACCAGCAGCGCGGTGGTGTGTCCCTCAGGCACCAGCAGCTGCGCGAACTTGCCGACCTTGAGTTGCAGGTCCCAGGCGTTGATGGGCGTGAAGGTCTGTGCCGGACCCTTGTGGCCACCGAACTCACCGGCGACCACGCGCAGGGTGCCTGCACCATCGGGCAGATCGACCACCGGGATGTCCTGCTTGAGCAGGGTCTGGTAGCGCGGGGCCGCGCTCTTGTCGCGGGCCGGGAGATTCACCCAGAGCTGGGCCATCTCGAAGACGCCACCGCGGCGGGCGAAGTCCTCGGAGTGGAACTCCTCATGAAGCAGGCCGCTGGCGGCGGTCATCCACTGCACGTCACCGGGGCCAATCTTGCCACCGCCGCCACTGGAGTCGCGGTGCTCGACCTCACCCTGGAAGCTGAAGGTGACGGTCTCGAAGCCGCGGTGCGGGTGCGCTCCCACGCCGCGACGCCGGGTGGTCGGCGCGAATTCATGCGGCGCGGCATAGTCGAGCAAAAGGAAGGGATCGAGCTCGCGGCCGAGATTGTCGTAGGAGAAGACCGAGCGGACGGGGAAACCATCGCCCACCCAATGCATTCCGGAGCTCTGGTGAATGAACTTCAATTTCTTCATGACGGTGATCGTCGCAGAGAAAGCCGCGGGTGAAAAATACCCCTTTGATCCGCTCAGCATGCCTATGGAGCATGGCCCAGGTGGCAAAAGACAGAAGGGAGCAGACGCATGATGGCGGCTGCTCCCCTGGGCGGATCATTCGTCTGTTAGGCTCATGCCTTTTTCTGCTGGTCCATAATGGTCTCGGGGCCGTCCTTCCCGACCTTTTGGGCTTTGTTGTAGCTTTCCATCAGCGCGCGGTAAGGAGGCACCACGTGCTCGACCATGACATCGGCGAAGTCGAAGGCGTCGGGGCGGTTCCAAGTGGCCATCAGTTCCGCGAGCACCGCGTAGGTATCGATCGGATGGGCGCCCGCTTGGGTGATGCGCGCGATGGTCAGGTCGGTGGCCATCTGTGACCAATTGCCGGAAGCATCCACGATGCAGAAGACCTTGTAGCCCACTGCCAGTGCGCTGAGCGTGGGAAAGGCCATGCAGACGCTGGTCAGGGTGCCGGCGATGAGCAGGGTCTTGCGGCCGGTCTTCTCGATGGCCTCGACCCATGCCGGATTGTCCCAAGCGTTGATCTGGCCGGTGCGGGGGATATAGACCGCATCCGGATTCGCTTCATGGATATCCGGGATCAGTGGGCCATTCGGGCCGTCCGGCACCGAGGCGGTGGTGAAGGTGGGAACCTTGGCGAGGCGCGCGACTTTCGCGAGGGCAGTGGCGTGGGCGCGCAGCACCGGCTGGTCGATATCGCGGACGAGCTGGAAGAGGCCGCTCTGGTGGTCGATCAGCAGCATCACGGCGTCGTCCGGATCAATCATGGTGGAAGGGATCGTTTTCATGGTCGTGGTTCTAGTGGTTGGATTGGTGCTTCCATCCTCGGATGGAGGTTTTGCACCATAGCGAGCCGGAGACCTCGCCGGAAATACTTCGTGGTTCCCCTCACCATGCCTGGCGGGTATGGATGCTTCCCCATGGAGTTGCGTCACCTGAGGTATTTCGTCGCCGTTGCGGAGGAGGAGAACGTGACCCGCGCGGCGGCCCGGCTGCATGTGGCGCAGCCATCGCTGAGCCGCCAGATCCGCGACCTGGAGGATGAGCTGGGTGTGCCGCTGTTCGAGCATGCGGCTCGCACCGTGCGGCTCACCGATGCGGGGCGGCACTTCTTGAAGGAAGCGCGCGAAGCGATGGCGAAGGTCGAGGATGCAATCCGTTCAGTCCGCGAGTTCGCGCATGGCAACCGCGGCGAGATCCATGTGGGCTTTGCTCCTTCGCTGACGACGCGGATCCTCCCTGCAGCTTTGCGGACTTTCCAGGAGCGTTGCCCGGCTGTGCATGCGCGCCTGCATGATCTTTCCACGGAGGGCATGCTGGCAGGCTTGCGCGATGGAGTGCTGGGCGCGGCGCTGCTGGTGAAGCCTTCAGCCGCGGCGCTGGAGGGGATGGCGTATGAGGAAATCTTCCGCTTCCGTCCGCGCGTGGCCCTGCCGATGGGGCACCGGCTTGCAGCATTGGAGGAAGTACCTTTGGCAGAGTTGGCAGAGGAATCGCTCTTGGCCTATTCGCGTGCGGACTACCCCGAGTATCACACGTGGTTGGAGCTGGTTTTCAAGGGCACCCGACAGCCACGGATCGCGGCGGAGTATGACGGCTCCACCAGCTTGATCGCCGCGATCGAATCCGGATGTGGTGTGGCGATGGTGCAGGACGGCTTCGAGACGCTGGCGGGAGCGCGCTTGGTGCTGCGGCCGGTGGATGACGATGCGGCTGCGTTTTCCTTCGGGGTCGCGTGGCGGAAGGATGATGGCGCAGCGACAACGCGGGAGTTTGTGGCAGCGGTGACGGGAGGTCGTCGGGAACCATGAATGAACCCGAATCAACACGAATAAGGATTCAGCTTCGCTGGCTTTGATCTGTCAGGGTTTTTGGACCTGAGTCTCTTTGGCAAATTCGCCAACCTCGATCATCTCGTTGCTTTCCAAGGTCACGTCTTCGCATTGGGCGGTCCAGATGACGGAATTACTGGCGATGCCGTAGCTCGCGCCGGTGGCAGGCGGGCTGTCGTGCTGGGCACGGACGAAGCGGTTGCCCTTCACGTTGGCACCGCGGACGGAGGACATGACGAGGTTCGGGCCGGAGCAGTCTTCGAAGGTATTGTCCTCGATCACAAGGTTCTGGAAGATGCCGGGGCCGCGGAGCTTTTGGGCATCGCCGCTGGCGGTGATGGAGAGGGCTCCGGCGGAGGCGGACCATGGCGCGGGGCAGAACCAGCCGGCGCGCAGGATCTTGTTGCGGCGGATGATCAAGCCATCAATGCCCGCGGCACCTTTGGCCGGAAGCTCGGGGCAGACGGTGAGGGCGTGCGGGGTATCGAGGATATTGTCCTCAATGCGCCCGGAAGCCTTGATGAGGAGTCGGCCGGAGCTGTGCAGGCGGTTCTTGATGAACACGAAGCCATTGCCCATGCGGTCGGGCGAGAAGACGGAATCGCCGACTTCGAAAGGGACCTCACCTTCGATGCCGAGTTCGAGGCACTTGTTGCCGACCTTCCATTCGGACCAGCCGGGCGCGTCTTTGAGCTTGGCGAGAATCTCGGGAGCAAGCTGGGCGGCGTCACGCGTAAGTTCGCGGTGCGCGGTGATGGTGGCGAGCGGGCCACCGAGTCGCGATGTCAGGTGATCGCCCTTTTCCACGCCGATGGTGTATTCATCACGGCAGGCAACGATGAGGGGACTCTTCTTGAGCACCATGAAGTCGCAGGACTGCACGCTCCACGAGTCGTCGCCGGCTTCGGTGATCTCGCAGCCTTCGAGCCATGGTCCGTAGCGCACGGTCTTGGTTTGCATGGCATCCCATGAAGTACTGAGCAGCCGTTCTTCGGTCGCCCCGGCGGGACGAGGCCCTGGTACGACACGGCAGCCGATGTAGCGGGTCTTGCCCTCGCCATCCGCTTCCAGAATGCCCATGCCGGGGGCGCTGTGGACGGTCACGGCATTGAGCTCGATGTCTGAGCAACGGTCCATGCCGACCGCATGGGGAATGCCGCCATCACCGGGGCCGGTGTTGAGGGAGGCAAGGTCACCGACAGATGCTGCCTTGCCGATGTCCTTGAGCGTGACCCGCACGGTGTCCTCGCCCTTCATCTCCGCGCGCGTGCCCCAGAGAAAGGGCATGCCTTTCTTCCGATAACGCGTGGCTGGATCGACCACATCGATCCGCGAGTAAGCTTGGCGGGGATAGCCGGCGTGCAGCTTCACCTCGATCCAGCTTTTGTCTTCAGCCACGGCGGCGACGGTGCCTTGGGTAAAGGGGAGGGGATCGTAATCGATAGTCAGGCCGTGGATCTTCAGATTGCGGCAAGCGTGGAGACCTAGGGCGCGGGTGAGCTTGGTGGCGAGCAGGGTGACACCCTCGGCTTCGATCTCCACATCGTGAAGATCCACCAATGACCATACTGTCTTGTCCCCGCCGACAGGGGCGAGGCGATAGGTGCCGGGAGGAATCACGATCCTGGTCTCACCCCGCTTCAAGGCAGCTGCGACCTGCGGCCGGAAGTCTGCGGCTTCGTCGCCAAGTGCGAGGGAGGAGAGAGCGAGCGCAAGGCTGAGAAGGAATGGCTTCACGGAAAGTGATGTCGGGATGCGGGTGGACTAGCACGGCGATCGTGCCGCCGCCGGAAGAATCTCGCAAGCGGGCGCAAGTGTTACGGGAACCCCAGCGAAAACTGGACAAGCTGGATGAGATGGAACGGGGCGCGTTGTGCAACGGGGTGGCTAGCCAGAAGACGACTTTTGCATGTTCCAAGCGCCGGGACCGCTGCGATTCCGGGGTTCCCGCATGGCACAGGTGCTGCGGGCTTGTTAGGCCATGCATGGATTGATGGAGCGGCTGCGGGGGCGCCGGGTGAAGGGACTTTGCTTGGTCCTGCTGGTGATCCTTACGGGTGCAGCGCTGGTCTCGGTCTTTGGCAATGTTTGGGTGAGCGGTTTCGCGCAGAAAAAGATTGATGAGGCGCTATCGGCCCGGGGCTTGTTACTGCAGCGAACTTCCACTTCGTGGGATCTCGTGCGGGGCCTGCGGATGACGGGCGTGAAGCTCGGCTACAGTGGACAAGCGCCCATGGTAGAAGTGGATGCGGCGGAGGTGCAGTTTTCCTTGTGGGCGAGGCTCACCGGCAGAGGCGAGGAAGGCAACCAGTTCAAAACCCGTCATTCGGCCTTGGTGCTTCGGGATGAGCGCGGCGAGATCCACCTGGAGGATGTGTCGCTGGAGGCGGAAAGCCATCGCGACCGGTGGAGCTTCTCGCACGTCAAGGCACGGCATGAAGGGCTGCTGGTCGAGGTGAGCGGCGAAGTGCTGATCCAGCCGGGAGATGGCAAGAAAACGGAGGCGCCGCCCGCGCCATGGCAGTGGCAGCCGAACTTCAAGGCCGTTCGCGGGACCTTGGCTGCCTTGAAGATGGAGAGCGAAGGCAAGCCCTTCCGGGTGGCTGGCACGTTCCAGGCGGATACCCGGCAGAGGGAACCCAGGTGGACTGCAGATCTGGAAGGCGCGAGCGATGCGGTGGTCTGGCACGGAGTTCCGCTTGAGCGGGCGAGCGCTCGCGCAAAGTTGAGCCAGGGATCATCGAAGATTGCGGCAAATCTTGTGCTGCCACGTGGGACTGCGGACTTCACGGTGGAGCGCGAGGGCTGGGCCGCCGCTCCGTTCCATTTCTCCGGCACGCTGGCCGATGCCCCGAGGCGCAGTGATCGCTTCGCGGGCAACTATCAGCCGGGAGAGCGCCAGTGGACGATCGAGCGGGTGGAGGGCGATGCAGACCTTTGGGCTCTGGCGCGGGATATTCCGGAGCTGGCCAAGCGGATGCCAGAGGAAAAGACTCTCGCTTGGGAGACCTTCCCGAAGATCACCGTGCGCGAGGCCGTGTGGAAGCCGGAAGGAGCGTGGAAGGCCAATAGTTTGGCCTTTGAGAAGGGTAAGGTCCGAGTGCAGACGAAGGAGAGCGGTGAGCTGGTGGTGAATGAAGTGAAGGGGCAGGTTTCGTCTGATGGCAAGATGTGGCGGATCCGCGAGGCGAGCGGGGGACTGCTGGGGGGGCAGGTCTTGGTGCGGGGCAAGCTGCAGGATCAACGGCTGAGCGAGGCGGTGGTAAGCGGGGACGACCTCAAGCTCGCCGAGGTGAAGGAAGCGGCAGGCAAGGATAGCGGCGGCAGCAAGGGAGTCCTGTCCTTCCGCTTCAATGGCATGTTAGATTTCGCGGAGCGGACTGCGCGGGGCAAGGGGACGATGCGTGTGGAGAACGCGCCTCTGTTCTCGGTGCCCCTGCTGGATGAGACCTATCAGCTGTTCCTTTCAATAATACCCGGTGTGGAGCGGCCGAGGACCGGAAAGTTCGAGGCGGTGTTCGTGGCGGAACCAGGAGTGGTGGAAGTGCCGCGGTTCGAAGCGACGGGCGGAAGCCTGAACGTGAGCGCAAAGGGCAAGGTGGACTTGAAGAAGGAGCGGGTGGACGGCGTGGCGCGTGGAAAGCTCACGGGACTGCCCGGTTTAGTGACGAAGCCGCTTGGGCGCTTGCTGGAGATGGAAGTAGGCGGGCCTTACGATGATATCCGCGTCAAGCCCTTGGGGCCGGCGAAGCTGGTCTCGAACACAGTCTCCGGGACGGTTGGGACCCCGGTGGAGACCATTGAGGAAGCGGGGAAGATCGCCGGCGGGGTGCTGGTCGAGGGGATCAAGTTGCCGTTCCGCTTGTTCGGGAGGAAGGGAGATAGTGCGGAGTGACCGGCGGATGTTTGGGGTGATTAACCGCGGGGACTTCAACGGTTTTCTAAACTCTCGGATGATATCCGCATCGCTCGCGGCGCGCTGAGGCCAGCGCGCTCTGCCGGAAACAGCCCTGCCGTGGCTTGCCCTGGCGTTGAACGAGCGCCATTAGGGCTACACCGAGCCGTCCTTATTGGGCTCCAGAGCGCGGCGATATGCTTTCTGCCGGCACCTCGCGCCTTCCGATTAGCCTCACCACTCCCAGTGCTCCTGCTGGAGCTTCGCGGCGCGGGTGGCCGCTTCCTTGGAACCGGGGCTGCCGAGCATGGCGTGTTTCTTGGCAACGCCGATGGCACCTTTCCAGTCCTGCTGAGTCTCTAACAAGTTGCGGGCACGCACGCCGCACTTGTCCACCCACTGCCAATCGGAGGGCGGCGATTTGGCGGCAGCCTGCAGCACTGAGTAATAAACCTCCAGGGCCTTGCGGCTGTTCTCCGGGCTGGCGGGGAGATGCTCGATGGTGAGGCCGCGGCGATATTCGATCTCGAAGCGTCTTTCGCTGGTCTTCGGGAGGCTGGCGAGGAGTTCCTCGTAGAGGTCGATGGTGCGCTGCAGCTTGGCGACATCGCTGCCAGCCTTGGCGGTAAGAGCGTCACCTAACAGGAGGCCGGCGGTGACGCGCACCGGCTCATCCTTTTTCATGCTTTGGAACCATGGCAGCAACCCGGCCTCCACCTCATCGAGTCGCTTGAGGGTGGTTAATACACGGGCCTTTTCGAGTCGGGCGGCTACGGAGAAATCATTCTTGGCCGCGATCACCTCGTCGAACAGCGTGAGGCTTTCTTCCTGGGACTTGCTAGTGCCACCGAGCGCCGCAGCGCGGGCGGCCCGGAACTGCGCCCAGGGTGCCTGCGGATCGGTCGGGTGTTTCTTGGCCAGTTCGGCGTAGGTGAGGAGCGCCTGATTGTAGTCCTTGTTATCCCAGCAGGCATTGCCGAGTTCGAAGCTTACCGCAGTCGCCCCGGGTGCATCGGGGTGATCCTTGAGAAAGGTCTCGGCGATGGCGACGGCATCATTCAGGCGCTTCTCGCGGCAGGCGATGCCGATCTTGGCAAGGGCGAGGTCTGCGGGTGGCAGCCCGGCGAGCTTGTCCGCAGGAATGTCCTCCAACAGGGCCTTGGCGAAGCGAAGGTCCGGCGGATTGGCATTCAGCGCGGCATGGGCAGCGGCGAGACGGGCTTCCGGCAGGCGCGGGTGTTCCGGGTGAGCGATGATGAAGGCATCGAGCGCTTCCAGGGCGCCGGGATCTTTCTGGGCAGTGAGGAAGAGCGCGCGCTCGAGCGCGAGGTCATCGGAGATGCGCGGGTCCTTGCCACGGTCGGCTACCAGCTTGTCGAAGTTGCGGAGATTCCCTGCGGCGAGCAGGGTGACCGCGGAGTTTACGGTATTGGCGCGCAGGGCATCGCCCTCCAGCAGCTTGGCAGCCTTGTCCAATTCTTCATTCGCGAGGGCGTAGTCCTTGCTGGCGAAGGCCGAGGATGCGACCGCCAATGCTGCACCGGCGCGCATCGGCGGAAGGGCGCCACTGCTTTCCAACGCGGTCAAGGCGGCCATCGCCTGATCACGACGATTGTCCTCGATGTCCCAGCGAATCGTCTCCAGCAAGGCACGGTTGGCCAGCGGATGCTCGGGATATTCGGTGCGCACGCGCAGCATCAGCCGGCGGGCGCTGGCCTTGGCATCAGGGGTATCTTCCAGCCGCCGCAGGCCGAGCGCGAGATGGAAGAGTGCCTGGGTGCCGAGCTCGTTCGCCTTCGAGGGCCCGAGCGTCCAGATCTCTGCGGCCGAATTGGTGGAATCGGCAAGGGGCGTGCCGGAGCCGCCCCCGATGTAGTTGGGTGCCACGGCACGTGGCGCGATGGGGCACCATTCGCGCAAGCGGATCAGGATGATGTCATCCACCTGCGGCGACTTGGGCAGGCACTCGAGCAGGATGGTGAAGATCTCGCCGAACCTCGGGGCATCGCGCTCCCCCTGGATGAAGGCCAGGAGGCCATCCGTGGCGGCGCCGGGATTGCCCGCGGCGAGCTGGGCCCGGGCGAGGCCAGCGGCGGCATCCGGGCGGTAGAAGCGGAAGGCCGGATCATCGGTCTTTTCCAAGACCGCGGTGAACAGGGAGATCGCAGCGGCGTTTTCCCCGCGGCCGAGCTCGGCCCGGGCACGCAGGACTTCGGAGCGGGCCTTGTCCTGGGACGACATGTTCGGGTCGTTGAACAGCGGCAGCTTGCTGAGCGCCACATCGGGCTTGCCTTGGGAGAGCTGGATCTCGGCCTGCTCCATCTTCGCCCGCAGGACGGTGGCGGGATCTTCCGATTTTTCGAGGATCTCCAGCGCTTGTCCCGCGCCGGAGGGGTCGCCCAGTGCCTGCTGGAGGGCGGCACGGGTGAAGAGCGCCTCACTGCGATGCGGTGCGCCGGGAGCGGTGGCCTTTTCATCCAGGAACTCGAGCGCGGGGCCGAACTGGCCGGCCGCGGCGTGTGCCTGGGCCCTCCAGAAGGGCAGCTCGGGATCGCCATCCAAGGCAGGGCTGCTGAGAATGGCGAGCGCGGCCTCGCTCTGGTCGGCACGGATGCGAGTCTCCGCGAGACGCAGGAGCAGGGTACGGCGGCCAGCAGCATCGAGATCCGGGGTGCGCAGCGCCGTTTCGAAGCGAGTGGCAGCGAAGTCCCAGAGATTGGAGGCCATCGCATCGAGGCCGTCCTTGTAGGCGGGGATGCTGTCAGGGTCTGGCGCGGCGGTGGCGCTTGCTGCCAGCGCGACTAGGAGCGGCAGGAGTTTCGCGTTCACCGGGCGACGGGCGGGCATGCGGGAGGGTAGAGGCCGAATCGCCAATCATCAATCTTCCAATCCGATCCGGCAGATCAAGCCTCAGAGCTCTCCTGCAGAAGCCAAGGACGGCGAGCTGCCGGAGGCGAGGATGCGCTTCAGCTCGGCGGGGCCGACGCCGAGCTCGGAGGCGGCTTCCTTAACGTCGCCGTCGTGGCGTTCGAGGGCGGAATTTGCCAGCTCGCGGGTGAGCCAAAGGATGGCATTCTCACCGGCGGGCACGGAATCTAGAATCCGCGAAAGCGATTGGCGGAGGGCACCTTTCTCCGAGCCCGGGGCGGCGGCCAGCGGTATATCGCTGGGCAGCAGTACGGTGGAGGAGGCCAACGCGCAGGCGCGGGCGATGGTATTTTCCAGCTCGCGGACATTGCCCGGCCAGCGGTGCACTTGCAGGGCGGCGATGGCCTCTGCAGAGAGGCGGATGCGGGCCATGCCGTTCTTGCGGGTGATGCGCTGCAGGAAAAACTCCGCGAGCAGCGGGATGTCCTCCGCGCGCTCGCGCAGGGGGCAGACGGATCTCCACCACATTCAAGCGGTAGTAGAGGTCCTCGCGGAAGCGGCCGGCGGCGACTTCGTTGGAAAGGACCTTGTTGGTGGCGGTGACGATCCGCACGTCCCCGCTGAGGGTCTCATTTGAGCCGACGCGGGAGAAGGTGCCATCCTGCAGCACGCGCAGCAGCTTGACCTGCACGGAGAGGGGCATGTCACCGATCTCATCGAGGAAGAGCGTGCCGCCATCTGCCTGCTCGAAGCGGCCGGCGCGGCGAGCGATAGCCCCGGTGAAGGAGCCCTTCTCGTGGCCGAAGAGTTCGCTTTCCAGAAGATTCTCCGGGATTGCGCCGCAGTTGATGGCGATCAGTTCCTGTTGGCGGCGTGGCGAATACTCGTGGATTGCCTTGGCGACGAGTTCCTTGCCGGTGCCGCTCTCGCCGGTGACGAGAACAGGTGCGTCCGAACGCGCGACACGACCGACGATCTTGAAAACATCCTGCAAGGCGCGCGAAATGCCGATGATCTTCACTCGGCCATCCAGCGTGGGCATTTCGGCCGCCGGCTGGTGGGCGGTCTTGCGGTCGTCCGCGGTCTGGAGCGCGCTTTCCACCACCGGGCGCAGCTCGAAGGGCAGGGCCTCCTTGCCCAGCACGTCGTGGGCCCCGCGTTGGGTGGCCTCGATCACTTGGCCGGTACTGGGGAAACCTGCGGTCAGGATCACCAGAGTGCCGGGCGAAGTCTGACGGATGCGGGAGAGCAGCTCCAAGCCATCAAAGGGCTGGAGCTGGATGTCAGCGACCACCACGTCGACGGCGGTCTTCTCGACCACCTTGACGGCGTTATCGGCATTATCGCAGCGAAGGATCCGGAGACCATTCGCCGTCAAATGTTTCGTCGCCCACTCCAGGAAGTCGTGGTCTTGATCGACGATAAGGATCGTTTGCTCCGGCGGGGCGTCGGCCATGGGTTTGCTTGCGGCAAGGCCAATCATGGGTGCCGCGGGCGGCAAGCGCAAGCAGCGGGTATGTCAGGGTATTTGCGCATGCCATGAAGGGGCTTCATGGATTCACGCCTGTAAAAGCAGAAAAATGCGGGGAAAAACCGTCTTAGGGCTCTAAGCCGTTTTCCCGGGCGAAGCGCGCGGCGGCTTCGGGGTCCTTCGCCTGCCATGAGCTATGGATGGCTTTGAGGACTTCCTCCCGCTGGGGGCTGGCAGGCAGGGCCAAGGCACGGCGGGCGGCCTCCTCGGGGAGAGTGGATCGCGGATGCGGTCGGCGTGCTCGAGGACGAGTTCGTTGTGGACCGGGCCGTCCGGATACTGGTCAAGCCATTGACCGACGGCGTGGTAGTCCGCGATCGACCAAGAACGGAGGTATTTGCGGAGCGGATGTTGCTTGTCCATCTCGCCGCCGATCTTGGCAAACCAGCCGGCCCATCGTTCCGGAGAATCGAGGTCCGAGAAGGTCGAGAGGTTGCGCGCGGTCACGAGCTTTTCTTCGGCGGTCAATTCATCGTCTAACAGGGGGGTGACCTCATCGAAGGTCCAGAGCTTGAGCCGTCTGGGCAGCTCATTGAGGTAGGCCGCGCGGATCTGCTCCAGCACCAGATTGCCGGGAGACTTTTCCGCGACCCGGCGCAGCGCGGCGAGGTAGCTGGCGTGCTCGCGTTCATCGGCCAGGGATTCAAGGGTCTCGGCGGCCAGCTTGTTGATCTCCATCGCATCTGGAACTTCGGGCAGCAGGTTGAGCGCGAGGTGGAGTCCTCGATCGGGGTCGGCCCGGAACAGGGCTTCAAGTGCCTGTCGCCGGAGATCCGGATCATTGGTGGCCGGGTTGCCTGCTCGCAGTTGCTGCTCGAACCATGCGGCGGCTGCCGCTGGATCGATGGCCGACCATTGCCGGAGGGAATAGTATAGCTTCGATCCCTCCACCCCAGGCAGGTCAGCGAGGATCGCGAAGGCCTTTTCAGGCTGCTCCTCTGCAATCGCGTAGGCGAAGTGGAGCTCGAAGTCTTGCTGCTGCTCCGGTGGAAGCTCGGGGTGCGCCTTCAGTGCTGCCATCAAGCGGATCAGAGTGGGGACGTCCATCGGGAGAAGGGCCATGGAAAGCCGCTCCCGCTGCTCGGGGCTAACACCCTCGGAGCGAAGGATGGCGAAGAAGGCGGCTTCAGCTTCTGGAAACAAGCTCTCGCTTTGCTCGGGACTCAGGAGCGCCGAGGTTCCTGTCGTGGGGGCGGCCGCCGCCGGCGGGTTGGCGAGCGACTTTTCCAAGGAGCGGGTTTGCTCTTTCAGCCCGGTGAGTGTCCGCTGCTGATAGATGGCGATGCCGGTGACCAGGGCGATGGCCGCAAGCGGAAGGATGAGCTGCTTGCTTCTCACGGAGCCGAAGGGGTGTTGGCTTTGGAGTTGAGGAAATCGACCGCCCTTTGCCGGAGCCCGGGATCCTTGATCCGGCTCGTGAGTTCGAGAGCCTCGGGGATATGCTTGGATAGATCGTTCCTGGTGAGTGCTGAGAAGGTCAGATTGTCCGACAGGAGGGAGCCCGCACGCACTTGGGCCAGAATCCTCGTGGCCTTTTGAAGGGCGGCTTGTTCTGTGGCCGCTTCGGCTTCGCGCAGGATTTCCTGCCCGCGTCCGGGTAAGAGTCCCTCCACGCATTCGAGGAGGTCGGGATCGAGGGGGGTGAGGTCCTCGCCATATTGCCAGCGATTCATGTGTGCCGCATCGAAATGCTGTTGGGCGACTGCGCGGGCGAGAGCCGCGGTTTCCTCCTGTGTCGCACCGGCACCCGCCAGCACCTGCCGCAGGTTCCTGGAATCGGCGCCCCTGGCAAGCTTGGCGACCATCTCCTCCTGTTTGGATGGAGGAACGGTCTCACGCATGATCTGCAGGAAGGGAGGCAACCAATCGTGCCGAAGATCACCTCTCATTTCAGCGTCCCACACCGCATTCATGGTCAGGCTGAGGAGTTCCAATCGCTCGGTTTCGGGAAGTCCTGTCAGGTAGGATGCCGCGTCGGGCCTTGAAGATTTGATCAAGCCGTAGATGAGATTGCTTTCCAGGCCCTTGCTCTGGGTGAGCGGGGATTCCCCGTCGCCTGTCGGCGGGGAACTCACATTGAGTTTAGGCAGATCCTTGTTTTTGCGGAACCAGGCCATGGCGGCCTTGGGATCCTTTTCCACCCATGCGGACAGGGTGGTGTCCACACCTGCGCCGGAGATAAAGCTTCCCACCGAAGCACCTTCCGGAAAGCCCTCGACTGCCGCGGTAAGGCCACGCTCGGGGTCGGTCTTGGAAATTGTGTCGACCAGGGAACGGAGCAAATCGATTTTCTTGTCAAAGCCCAGCGGTGCGGCACCTGCCTTGCGGATCAAGTCGGCCAGCGTGTCGGTGTCCAGGCCCGCGAGCTTTGCCTCGAAACGGCGCCGGGTTTCGCCGCCGGCCCGCGAGGCATCGGCCTTCTCCTTCGCCAGCACCATGATGTCGATGCTGTTTGAGGTGGTGTGGTTCGATGCGTTCGCGGGGGCGCGACGGGCGGTGATAGTGTCTGCTTTGGCGGAGCTTGCCAGCGAGTCGTGCAGCGATTGGATCCGGTCCCGCTCCTTGGCAATGGCCAGCTGTTGGAGGACCAGTGGCGTGACGAGGAGCAACAAGGCAAGAGGGATGACCACTTTGGGTTTCGAGGCGATCATGGCGCTGATGGAGAAAGCAAGAGGGCTGCTGGAGCCGGCGAGGGCAAAGCTGCTGGCCGAGTGAATGAGGGCTTCCGGAACCGCCTTCGCGGTCTGGGTGGCGAGGCCGGCGCCAAGTGCGGTGACGGAGAGGGCGATGCCCTTGGTGCGCAGGATGCGGGAGAGCTTTTCGAGGGCGCGCTGCGATTGCTTCCGCACCGCGGCGGAGTTCTTGCCGAGATGCTCCGCGATTTGCGCGAAGGGGTGGTCTTCGAAGTAGTGGAGGAGGAGGACGCGGCGGTCGGACTCGGGGAGCTTGTCGAGGGCTAGATCGAGGTGCGGCAGGACCTCGTGCCATGTTGGATCGATCTCGCTGGCGGCAGTGGCAGCGGTGGCCTCTTCCTGGCTCTGCTGCTTGCGACGCTGGTAGGAGGATTCCGCACGCATGGCTTTGGAGGCTTCGTAGAGGGTGGCGCGGTGCAGCCAGCCGGGGAGGCGCTCGGGTTCCTTGGCCAAGCCTCCGGCTTTGCGAGCGAGGGCGAGCAAGACGTTCTGGCTGATGTCTTCGGAGAGCGCGCGATTGCCGGTGCGGCGCAGGGCGGTGTGGAAGACGAGGCCGAGGTGACGTTGTGTGAGCCGACGGAAGGCCTCCTCGTCGCGGGTCGTTGCGAACGATTGGAGAAGCTGGCCGTCACTGTCCTGATCCTGCATGGGGCTGTGTTCAGAGTTGAACACCGGGCTAGCGGGAGGAGGGGACAATTATTTGCGGAGAGTTCATCCGGGCATCGCCTCTTCATCCCCATCATACCTTTCCCGCCAGCCATGGAGGAGGCACTCCAAACCATATGCCATTGCCAGCGCCCCGAGCATCCCGGTGCCAGTCATACCGGCGATCATCGGCGCCGATTGCTTGATCCGCTCCCAAGCCGTCGGAGGTGGGGGCGGCGCGCCAAGGAAAACCCGCGTCAATCCGGGGACCCTCGGCATGGGGGTCGTTGAATGCCCCAGCTGGGCGTCCCGAGCCGCTTGCTCACAGATTCTCCACATCCGCTCCTGGGTTCGCGTCAGTGCCGCATTTAGGATCGCTTCGGTTTGCGCAGATCTTCTTCCTGTTACGGTTAGCTCCGAGGTGATGGTGCCCCTTACGGAGTTGAACTCCAGCATGGACCGCAGTTTCCGGATATCCGCTAGTCCGGTGTCGCGGCTGACGGCCTCCAGAACTTCATCCGATTTCACATGCTCACGGATTTCATCCTCGATTCTGTTTGGAAAGAAATAGTGAGGGGAGGGCGGGCTGGGGTATCCCGGAGGAAAAACCCGGCTGGGTACGAGAATCGCCCGCGCGCGCAAAGCCCTTTCATGCTTCCGCCACTCGATCGCCGCCCCGATCAGGAATCCGGCGAGCGGGAGACCCCAGAACAGATACCGCCACCGGAACAGGATGAAGCCAAGACTCCACTGGCGGTACAAGGGAGAACTCATCGCAGCATCCTGCGTGGATGCAGAAGGTGGCTTCAAGCGCCGACTTGCCCTGCCTTGCGCGGGAAGCGGCTAGCTACAGCCCACCGAAGCGGCGGTGCCGCCGCGCATACTCCTGCGCGGCCTCGAAGAGGTCGGCCTGGCGGAAGTCGGGCCAGAATTTCTTGAAGATCACGATCTCCGCGTAGCTGATCTGCCAGAGGAGGAAGTTCGAGATGCGGAGTTCGCCGGAGGTGCGGACCAGCAGGTCGGGATCCGGAATGTCCGCAGTGTAGAGGCGGGAGGCAAAGGTCGCGCAGTCGATCTTGGCGGGATCAAGCTTGCCGGCGGCGGCGTCGGCAGCCAGCGAGCGCGCTGCTTCGACGATCTCCTCGCGCGAGCCGTAGGAGAGGGCCAGGACCAGGGTGAGCGAGGTGTTGCCGGAGGTGCGCTCGATTGCCTTGTCCAATTTACGGCGGGTCTTCTCCGGAAGGCGGTCGAGGTGACCGATGGCGGTGAGACGAACATTCTGCTTCATCATCTCCTCGGCCTTCTCGTCCAGAAAGCGCTCGAGCAAGACCATGAGGGCGGTGACCTCGGCAGCCGGGCGGTTCCAGTTCTCGGAAGAGAAGGCGTAGAGCGTGAGGTATTTCACGCCGAGTTCCTTGCAGGCTTCGACGCATTCGCGCACGGATTCGGCACCGGCGCGGTGGCCCTCACGGCGGGGCAGGCCGCGCTCCTTGGCCCAGCGGCCATTGCCATCCATGATGATGGCAATGTGACGAGGGACATCGGAGGACGGGGACATGACCGGCGTGGACTTCGGTGAGAGAAAGGGAATCATGTTGAGGCCCGATGGAACTTGGGGGGGATGAAACTCCAATGAGGGCCCGTTGAAAACGGAGAAGGATTCCGCGAAATTTCCGTGACGGAGGCGGGTGCCTCCGTTCCGGGAAAATGCGCGGTCTCGTTCTCCGCTGTCATGGCCATGAGATCAAACGACGAGAGTTTGAGCGCGATCCGGGCCGACTCCGACGAATTTCACCGGCGTGCCGCAGAGTTCGCTCAGGCGCTGGAGGTAGGCCTTCGCATTCGCGGGGAGCTGGGCGTATTCGGTGCAGGCAGTGGTGTCCTGCTGCCAGCCGGGGAGCTCTTCGTAGACCGCCGTGGCGCGGTCCCAAGCGTGGCGGTCGGCGGGCGGCAACTCGTGGATCGTGCCGTCGATGTCGTAACCGGTGCAAATACGAAGACTCTCGTAGTTGTCGAGCCCGTCGACGTTGGTCACGGCCAGGCCGGTGGCGCCATTGACCATGCAGCCGTGGCGGAGCAGCACGGCATCCAGCCAGCCGCAGCCGCGCGGGCGGCCGGTGGTGGCACCGAACTCGCGGCCAAGATCGTGCAGATACTGCGACAATCCTTCATCCGCGCTGGGGAAGGGGCCTGAGCCAACACGGGTAGTGTAGGCCTTGCAGACGCCGATGACTTCCTGGATGGCTGTCGGCGGCAGGCCGGTGCCGGTGCAGGAGCCGCCGGAGGTGGTATTCGA
>NZ_BATP01000023.1 GCF_000739615.1 Haloferula sp. BvORR071 | reverse complement strand
CCATGATGAAGCGCAGTTCATCCGGGCCGAACTTGAAGAGCATCGAGGCGATGATCGAGTTGATGCAGACCGACTTGCCCGAGCCGGTGGCACCCGCGACCAGCAAGTGGGGCATCGCGGCGAGGTCGCCGATGACGGTCTTGCCGTAGACATCCTTGCCGAGCGCCAGCGGGATCTTCTTCTTGGCCGAGCGGAATTCGGGGTCCTGCAGCAGCTCGCGCAGCGGCACGGAAACCTTCGTGGAGTTCGCCAGCTCGATGCCGACGGTGTCCTTGCCGGGGATCGGCGCGAGGATGTTGATCCGCTCCGCGCAGGTCGCGCGGGCGAGGTCTGCCTCAAGCTGGGAGATGCGCGAGACGCGCAGGCCGGTGGAGGGGTAGATCTCGTAGCGGGTGATCGTCGGGCCGCGGGTGATATCGCCCGGGGTGACTTCGATACCGAAGGCACGGAGGGTCTCGACGATGGTGCGCTGGGTGGAGAGCAGTTCCTCGCGGTTGGCTTCCGGAGCTTCCTCGCCCGTGTCCGGGTCAAGCAGGTCGAAGCCGGGCAGCTCGTAGTCCTCGAAGCCGGCGGTGGAGAGGGAAAGGTGATCGTCGCCCTTCTTCTTGCGCTCGAAGGGCTTGTCGCCGGGCTTGGGGGCCTCGACCTTGCGTTGGGAGGCGTCGTAGATCTGCGGTACTGGGGTCTCGCGGAGGCCCAGCTCGGGTTGGGCTGGTGCGGCGGCTTCCACCGGAGCGGGCGTTGCCACGGGGCTGGCCATCTTGGCGGAGGTCTCGCGCTCCTTGCGGCGGCGCTCACGTTCCAGCTCGCGCTCGCTGACGCGCAGGTCGACCTTGGCGAGCGCCAGTTCCTTGGCCTCGCGGTGTTCCTGGTATTTCGCGATCTGCTCCTGGAGCAGCGCGTAGCAGCCCTTGATGAATTTCACCGGCGGCTGGCCCGTCAGCATGATCGAGGCAATCAGATAAATTGCGGCTAGCAGGATCAGGGAGCCGGCTTGGTTCAGCAGGGGCAGGAAGACTTTGCCGCCGATCAACCAGCCGAACATGCCACCGGCATAGGTGCTGAGGTCGAGAGTCTTGAGCCCGCGCGCCGCCTGCATGAAGGAGGAGGCGCTCAGTGCCAGGATGATGAAGCCGATCATGGTGCGCGGCCACAGGCGGCCGTCGAAGATCGCCTTCACCACGCCGAACCAGATCAGGGCGAGGGGTACGAGATAGCCGCCCGCGCCGAATAGCCCCGCTTGCACGAAGCCCATGACTGCACCGAGTTTGCCGATGAAGTTGTGCGTTTCCTCGTCGATACCACGCCGGGTGGCGAAGCCCTCGAGGAAGCCGATGTCGTTCAGATCCTTCGGAGTGTACGAAATAATCGAGAGAAAGGCCAAGAGGCCAGTACAGGCCAAGGCGATCCCGATGATCTCATTGGACCATCGAGGTGGCTCGGATATCTCGTTCCGTTTGCGGTTGTCGCTCTTTGCCATGCCAGAAATTCCCGCGCCAGCATCCCCTGCAAGAGCCTAAGGAGCAAGATTGTTTTCGATCCGTAGATTATACGGAAAAGTGTAAAATGCCCGATTGGTGACACGGGAGAGGGGTTGCGGGGTCCCGAGAAGCGGGCCAGCTTGGGCTTCACGGACCATGGAAGCCATCGTTTTTGAGCCACTTTACATGCAGCGCGTCTGGGGCGGCCGCGAGCTGGAACGCCAGTATGGGCGGGCCTTGCCGGACGGCGCGCCCTACGGGGAGTCATGGGAATTGGTGGACCGGGAGGGTGAGCAATCGGTAGTGCGGGACGGGCCTTTCGCCGGGAAATCGCTCCATGAACTGTGGACGGAAAAGCGGCAGGAGATTTTTGGGGAGGGATTGCCGAAGAGCGCCCGTTTCCCGATTTTGATCAAGGTGCTGGACGCCCGCGATGACCTTTCGATCCAAGTGCACCCGCCCGCCCCCTTGGCCGCGGAGCTGGGCGGCGAGCCGAAGACCGAGATGTGGTACATCGCCGGGGTCGAGCCGGGAGCGAAGCTCTATGTCGGGCTGAAGGCCGGGGTGGGCCGGGCGGATTTTGAGCGGGCGATCGAAAACGGGACGGTGGCGGATTGCGTGCACGCGATCGCGCCGCAGACGGGCGAGTCGATCTTCATTCCCTCCGGGCGGCTGCATGCGATCGGGGCGGGCTTCTTGATCCACGAGATTCAACAGAATAGCGACACGACCTACCGGGCCTTCGACTGGAACCGGCTGGGCCTGGACGGCAAGCCGCGGGAGCTGCACGTGGCGCAATCGCTGGCGAGCATCGACTTCTCGGACTTCGAGCCGGGGATGGATGAGCCACGCGGCACGGTGATCGCGGAGTGCGAGTATTTCCGCGTGGAGAAGCTCCAGCTTGTGGCGGGAGAGAGCAGCGGCAACCGGGAGGTGGGGCGCTTTTCGGTGTTTTCGGTGGCGGAGGGCGAGGTGAGCTGCGGGCTTCAGAGATTCAAGAAGGGCGACTTTTTCCTGCTGCCGCGAGGTGGGGAGAAGGTGGTGGCCGCGAGCGATGCTATGCTGCTGCGGACGACGCTGCCGACCTGATATGCCTGTCTTTGATCCCGAAGGGATCATTGCGACAGTAGCCGGGGGTTGAGCGAGGAACGAGCGACACCCCCGGTTCGCGGACGAAGAAGGATCTCGATCCTGAAGGGATCGCAGCGGCTTGCGATTCGAGGATGGTGATCCCGTAGGGTGCTCGGTGCTCTCCCTTTCCTTTTGGGGCGACGATCGGCGGGATGGTGATCGCTGCGATCCCTCCGGGATCGAATCATGCTTTCCGGCCATTTACCGGGGGTGTCGCTTCGCTCAACCCCCGGCTACTGCTGCTTCGATCCCTTCGGGATCGGGAGAGGCGGTGCAGAGAAAAGATTACTGGAGCGGCGGACTGCCCCGAGGGCCTCAAGTGAAGTCCGCGACAAGAACTGCTTCGTCCGCACACGGCGTGTGCGGACTACTTCTGCCCGGTGGTCTTCTTGATCGCGTCGATGCATTTCTCGATCGCCGCGAGCGCTTCCTTGTCGGCATTGGCGCCGTAGGTGAGATAGACGGCGAGGCCTTGTGCTTCCTCGGGTTTCTGGCCGGGTGGGAAGGCGGGGAAGCGGACGCTGCGCACGGTCAGCTTGCCTTCCTGCTCATTCTTGTCCTCGAACGCGGGAATCTCGTCCGCATCGCGCACGGCTACGCTCAGTAATAGTCCCTCGCTGGAAGGCTGATCGGCTTCCAGGAAAGCATTGGAGCTATCCCCTCGCAGAATGAAGCCGCGGAGGGTGTTCTTACATTCCGCGGAGAAGTGCTTCTCCATCACCGGCACGATGCAGTCCTTGAAAAGGGATAGCGGGCTGTAGAAGAGGTTCGTCTTCTTCGGATCATCCTCCGCCAACGCGGGCAGAGCCGACATGCAGGCAAGCAGGGGCAGGAAGGAACGGCGTTTCATGGATTGAGAGGGACTTCGTGATACTCCAGCGCCCACTCACGCATGTAGCGGACGCGGTTGGGATCGATGCGGTAAACGATCAACGCGGGATTGTCCGGGGTGCCGAGGTAGGAGCGGAGGAGGGGATTCTTGTCCCAGATCGCGGCGAGCAGTGCGGCATCGGTCTCGGCATTCGCGGTGCCGGTGATGCGGACCTGGTGGTGGTCGCCATCGAGGTAGCAGAGCTCGACCTTCGGGTTGGCGGCGATCTCGACGGTCTTGTGATACTGGCGCAAGTTAGCGACCCAGACGGTGAAGCCATCCGTCTTTACCGGCGAGACCGGGCGCAGGCGGGGTTGACCAGCGTCATCGCTGGCGAGCATCGGGAACTTCGCCGACTTCATCGTGGCCAGCGCGAGTTCGGGAAGCTTTGCGGGATCGACAGGTTCTGGTCGGGGCTGGGCCATGATGGTTCAGATGGGACGAATGGTCCATTGATACGCCGGGATAGCCAAGAGGTCTTGCTCCGTCTTCGCGGCTATGATGAATTGGCGAGTATGAAGAAACTCCTCGCGCTCTTGTTTTGCACGGCGGCGCCTCTCGTGGCGGCGGAACGCCCGAGCATCTATCCCTTCGACGTGACAATCGGCGGCACCAAGGCGGTGGCGAAGGAAGGCAACGAGATCTTCGCCCAAGTGGACAAGGCGGTCGCGCCGGATGCGGTGTTGTCACTGGAGAAGGAAGTGCCGATGCTCATCATCAATGCCTTTCCTTGTAAGGAAGATGGTAGCGTGGAAGAAGCCCAGCCGGCGGCGATCATCTTCGCGAACAACGTGAAGGAGGTGAAGCTGGACGCGACCATGGACAAGAAGAAGCTCGCTCCGGGGATGTACCTCGCGAACGTTGTCGCCGAGAGCAAGACCTCGCGGGTCGTCTTCGTGGTCGCCGCGCCGGATGCGAAGCCGGAGGCCAAGCCGGCGGTGGATTTCTCGAAGGTGCTCGGCTTCCTGAAGAAGAAGGCGGGAGTCAAGTGATCACCGGAGGATGAGGCATCCTGCGCTCGCGGATCGAGAGGAGCCAGAAATGCAAGGGCCAGCGGAGCCATAAGCCGAAGGGAAGGCAGAGGGTCATCGCCAAGCTGCTCCGAAACCAGAACGGTGTCGGTGTGCTTCTGCCGAGAAAGCCGTGAGTGACATGATCCGGTGGAAGAAAATTGGCACCGAGAGCAATCAGTAGGAGGCAGACAAGGAGGGAGACGATCCGGCTGCCCCAGTCTTTACTGGCGAGGGCCAAGCCTGCGCACCCTGCCAAGGCGATCAGGATCGCGGCGATGGGGCCTGCGTAGGTGGCGTCGAACTTGGGATTGAAGTCGAACAAGTTCCAATCGATCCACAGGAAGAGTACGCCGTAGCCGAGGGCTCCGCCCGTGACGATCCAACCGATACACAGCGCGATGGATCGCAACGCGGGGTGGAGCCTGCGGCCCTTGCTGCGTTTGTCCCGGCTGGGTGGGCGCGTGTCGGTTGAGCGGTCGCTGCTGCTCATGAAAAGGGGAGCTTGGGGCAGATCATTCCTGCCCGAGCTCCGGCCTTCAATGCTGGTCTCCGGCGAAGTGCAGCATCTTCAGGATTCGTCCGCGCAGCTCGAGGAACTCCTGTGAACTGCGGTCGCGCGGACGCTCCAGTTCGACGGGGATGATCTCCTCGATGCGGCCGGGGCGCGGGGTCATGATCACGATCCGGGTGCTCATGTAGATCGCCTCGTCGATGTCGTGGGTCACGAAGACCATGGTCGTGCCGCGGGCCTGCCAGAGGCGCAGCACTTCATCCTGCATGCGCATGCGGGTGAAGGCATCGAGCGCACCGAGTGGTTCGTCGAGCAGCAGGATCTGCGGGTGATTGATCAGGGCGCGGGCCAAGGCGACGCGCTGGGCCATGCCGCCAGAGAGGTGATGCGGGAAGGCGTCGGCGAAGTTCTCCAGGCCAACGAGGCGGATAAAGTCCTCCACTTCCTGCTTGGTCTCGCCTTTCACGCCACGGGCGGTGGGGCCGACCTGGACGTTCTTCCGCACAGTCAGCCAGGGGAAGAGATTCGGATCCTGGAAGACCAGGCCGCGGCTGGCGCAGGGCTTGGTGATTTGCTCGGAACCTACCAGCAGCTCGCCGCTGTCCGGCGTTTCGAGGCCGGCGATCATCCGCAGCAGGGTGGACTTGCCGCAGCCGCTGGGGCCGACCAGCGAAACCAGTTCGCCGGCCTTTACCGAGAGGGAAACATTGTCGAGCGCGGTGAACTCGCTGCGGTCTGGCGAGACGAAGCGCTTGCTCACGCCATTGACGCGCAGCGCGGAGCCTTCCGCGACTTGTTGAGGGCTGGGGCTGCTTACCATTTGATCGTTCCTTTTTGCCACACCAGCACACGGTCGCGGAGTGCGAAGAGCCCGGTCATGATCGTGGAGAAGAAGATCGCCATGATCCCGAGGGCTGCGAAGACCTTGCCATACTCGGCCCACTCACGGGACCAGCCGAGGTACCAGCCGAGGCCGGACTTCACGCCGACCGTCTCCGCCACCACCAGGGTGAGGAAGGCAGCACCGAGGCCCATGAAGAGACCGAGGAAAATGTTCGGCATGGCGGCCGGAATGGCGACACGGAAGATCAGGTAGGAGGGCTTCGCGCCGAGGGTCTTGGCCACGTCCAGATAGGACGAGCGGGTATTCGCGATGCCGGAGGCGGTCAGCATGGTCACCGGAAACCACACCGCGATCGCGATCAGGCCGATCGCCGAAAGGGTGGCCGAGGGCGAAATGATCAGAGCCAGCGGAATCCACGCGGTGGCCGGAATCGGGCCGACCACTTTCATCACCGGCATGCCCCAGTAGCGGGCGGTCTTAAACCAGCCGATACAGACACCGGTGACGACTCCCATCACCACGCCCAGCAGGTAGCCGCGCATGAGCAGGAACAAGGAGTGATAAGTGCTTTCCCAGATCAGCACACGGTCTTGGATCGCGCTCTGCAGGATCTTCGGCGGGCTGGGAAAGTAGGGCAGCGGCAGCAGGCGCACTCCGGTGGTCACGATCTCCAGCACCCCGAATACCAGTACGGCGGCGGAGAGGATCGGCCACATCTCCTGCATCCAGCGGCGGAAGCCGCCGAGGAAGAGCTGCAAGGCGCCGGCCAGCAGGCCGAGCCCACCGAGCCCGGCGAGGAAGATTGTGTAGTTGCGGGTCTCCAGCTCCGGCTCCTGCTTGGAGACCGCAGCATGAATGCCGTAAGCTGCTGCCACGGCCAAGGGAAAGCCGATCTTCGCCAACAGGCCCTTCCGCAGGGCCGGGGCTACGGCGACGGCTTCGGGGGTGGCGGAGGCGACAGAAGAGGAGGACTCAGCCATTGCTCGCTTAGGGAGTGGTGGTTTTGGAGGCCATAGCCTTGTTGGCCGGGTTGCAGCAGGTCCTGATCTCGGTCGGGCTGCCGATGGTGGCGAGCTCCTGTTGGACCAGCTCCGACTGGTTCTTCTCGACCTGCCCCATCGCGACTTTCTCGATGTCCAAGCCCTTGATCCATTCGTCGTTCACGCCCGGATACTCGCGGTAGATTTTCTTGATCGAGGCGTCGATGTCCATGTCCGGCTTGAGGATGCCAGCACGCTTCATGCCTTCCGCGGCGCCGCGGATGGCGACCTTGCCGCCTTCGATGCTCGGCACGTAGCGCAGGCGGCTGATCGCGTCGGCATTCAGCTCGGGATTGGAGGCGATGTATTTCTTCTCCACCGACATCTTGGCGGCGGCGCGGGGATTGGTCTCCACCCACTTGGCCCCCTTCATGATGGCCTTGGTCAGCGCCGCGGTGGCATCGGGGTTCGCATCGGCGAACTTGCCGTTGACGATCACGTCGCAGCAATACTCCGAGGCGTAGGGTTCGTCGGTGGTCTGGTCGACGATGTTCTGGACCTTCTTCTCCGAGAGAAGGAGCAGGCCGATCGGCTCGGAGCAAGCTAGCGCATCGATTTCACCCTTCTCCAGAGCCAGGCCGAGTTCGGCCGAGGGGAAGACCTTCCACTGCACGTCATTGCGGGGATCGAGGCCATTGTCGCCCAGCACGCGGTTGGCGAAGATGAAGGGCGGGGTGCCCATGCCGGGCACGCCGATCCGCTTGCCCTTGAGGTCCTGCACCGTCTTCATGCTGCTGCCGAGCGGCACTTGGACGCGCAGGCAGCCGCGGTGAATGCCGGCCGTGAGCTTCACATCCAGACCTTCTTCGATCGGCTTGAGGAAGGCCATGATCGGCTGCTGGACCACATGGATGGTGCCCATTCCAACCAGATCCTTGAACACGCCCCACTCGCATTTAACCAGCTCAGCGTCGATACCCTGCTCCTTGAAGTATCCCTTCTCGTAGGCCACGTAGAGCGGGGCCTCACAGGTCAGGCCGATGTAGCCGACCTTGATCTTGGTCAGACCATCGGCCGTCTTCTCCGCCTGCACGCTCTTCTGCTTGCAGCCAGCAAGAAGGAAGGTGCCCACGGCGGCGGCGCCTAGAAATCTCAGGAGGGAGGGAAAAGTCCTCATGACCGAAAAAGACCGTAGCGACCCAAGATTTGCAATTTTTTTGTAACGCCAAACGTAGCGATGAATTGCACTTTAAAGTGGCGGTGAGTTGCACTTTGGCTTGGTCCGTGGCGTGCTTCCGAGGTAATCTCCCGCCGCCCCGAAACGACTTCATCTGGCGATGCCCCGTCTCTCGAAAGATCAACACGCGCTCCTAACCGCGACTGTCGACCGCTGGTTGAAGAAGAACTATGGCCAGCCGATCGACCTACCGGCTCTGGCACTCGAAATCGGGATCACCCGCTTTTTGCTCTGCCGCCTTTATCACGAGCGCACTGGCAAGACGATCCGCCTCCGGCAGCGGGAAATCCGTATCCAGCAGGCGGCGAAGCTACTCTCCGGCGGGAAGCACAAAATCAGCGAGGTGGCGGGCGAAGTGGGCTACGGCAGCTTGAGCCATTTCACCAAGGCCTTCCTAGCGGAGAAGGGAGTGCTGCCCAGCGACTGGAGGAGCCGCCCACGGATCGTCAAGCTCCCGGAAACGGCCGGCAATCTGCCAGCACCCGGCCTGACTTTCGTGACGATGACCGTGGGCGAGGTGCCGGCGGAGCTTTCCTATGGGTCCGGCCGCTGGGAGCCGGGCTGGACGAATCCTGATGTGCCGCAAGGCGCGAGGGGATCGAGGCGGTTTGGCGGGAGGTGGCAACCGGGGAATGCTTTTGTGGATTGATGGGCCCTTTTGTTTTGGGGTGGAGGATGATGGTTCTTTCCAAAGCCTCGAGAAGAGGCGGCCGGGAGATAGCCCAAGGCAAGCGATAGCGCGGCCTTGGTTTGTTGCGGCAGGAGATGGCCTCCTGAAGGGAGGCAAGGAGGTCGCGGATAAGAAGGCGGTGGGGAGTCACCCTACTCCTGGTCCCCCTTCAGGGGACGTGGGTTTGGCGGTGCTCACCCAGGGTTGCGCGCGCTGCGCTTGCTTACCCTGGGCTTTCTCCCGGCCGCCCCTTTGGGGCTTCTGAGCCGGGACCACTTCCTGCAGCTGGCCAGTTAGGGGCGGGATACTGCCCCACACCATATTCAGAGATAGAAAGGCCTTACCTTGCCGCCGCCGCTTCCAGCTCTTCGCGCGCCTTCTGCTCCTTCTCCTTCAGGGCATCCGCGGCCTTCAAGAGTTCCCAGTTCCCGTCCTTGCCGATCCGCAGCAGCCAGTCGTGGTGCTGCAGCAAGGTCGAGCGGTGGCCGACGCTGACGTACGTGTAGTGATGCTTGCGCAGGTACTGGTAGAGCCGTTCCTCATTCGGTTCGTCGAGCGCGCTGGTCGATTCATCCAGGAAGGCGATGGCGGGTTTCTTGAGCAGCAGGCGGGCGAAGGACAAGCGCTGCTGTTCGCCAAGTGAGAGCATATTCGCCCAGTCAGCCTCGCGCTCGAAGTCGCCGTCGACGCGCTCGGCGAGATCCGGGAGATTGACGGTTTCGAGTACCTCCTGGGATTCCTCGTCATCGGTATTACGCCCGGAGCCAGGATATTCCAGCTGGGCGCGCAGCGAGCCGGGAACCATGTAGGGCCGCTGCGGCAGGAACATCATGTTGCGATAGGGCGGGCGGCCGATCTTGCCAGCGCCGGAAGTCCAGAGTCCCGCGATGGTCCGCAGCAGCGAGCTCTTGCCGGAGCCGCTCTCGCCCATGATCAGGAGGCTCTTGCCCGGTGGCAGGCGGAAGTTCAAGTCGCGTAGTAGTTCGCGGCCTCCGCCCGGAGTGGAGACGGTCAGGTCTTCGAGGATGATGGTGCGCTGCTCCTCATCGATCTCGATCTGGTCACTTTCCGCCTCGAAGTCATCCTCCACGTCCCGCTCGTCGAGGAAATCCCACAGCCCACCAAGACGGGTGATTCCCGCAGCCAAGGTGCTCAGGCGCTCGAACTGGGTGATGAACAGCGACACTGCCGCCAGGATAGTTGCGAAGGCCGCGGTGGCTTGGCCGATCTTGCCGAACTGCACTTCGCCGCGCATGAACATCGGCGCGACGATTACCATCGGCAGGATCAGGGCGAGCGAATTGTAGCCGGTGGTGAAGAAGGTCAGGTTCCGGTTCCAGCGGATCAGCACCAGCATGTTGCCGACCACGCCACCCAGCCGGGCCCGCAGGTCGCGCAGCTCACGGCGCTCGCCGCGGTAGAAGGCGATGGACTCCGCATTATCCCGCACCCGCACCAGGCTGTAGCGGAAGTTCGCCTCGCGCTCGTATTGCAGGTAGTTCAGGCCTATCAGGCGCCGGCCGATCAGGTAGGCGAACAAGGTGCCGAAGACCGCATAGCCGATCAGGACGCCCATCAGGATTTTTGAAATCGACCAAAGCACGCTGGAATAGCCCACGACCTGGATGATCGAATTGATCACGATCAGGGAGAAGGACAGCGCGGTGGAGGTGAAATTCCGCACGTCTTCCGAAATGCGCTGGTCCGGGTTGTCGATCTCTTCCTGGGAGAGCAAGCGGTAGTAGGCGCGGTTGTAGAAGTAGCGGAGGGTAAGGGTGCGGGCGAGGAAATCGCGCCAATTCAGGGCCAGCCGTTCCTCGACGTAGCGGTAGAAGGCCGCGAGGGGAATGGTGGCGGCGAAGGTGCCCAGGTAGATCCACAGGCTCGCGCTGAAGGCGGGGGTATCGCGCTTCTCCATCGCGTTCATCACGTCGCTCATCACGAAGCCGGACCAGATCCCGACCCCGGTGACGGCAACGGAAAGGGCAATCAGGGATCCCAACTGGAGCCATGCCTTGCCGGGATTGCGGCCGAAATAATAAGGGCGGATCAGGCGCCAGAGCTGGGCCCAGACGTGGCGTGTGAACTTGGGGGCTTGATCCATTGGGCCGGACCAGTCAGCGCGGAATCGCCTGATCGCCAGCGATTTTCTTGTTCCACGGCGTGAAACCTAACAAATGCGCGATCTGCGCGGCCGCTTTTCCTTGCTACAGCAGCGGAACGCCCAAGCCGCAGGACGGCAAGGTCAGCACAAAGCTGGAGCCGCCCTTCTCTCCCGCGACAAATTCGAGGTTTCCTCCGCCGGAACGCGCCAAGCGCCGCGAGAGTGCCAAGCCCAAGCCGACTCCCGGCCGGCTCTCGGCTGCTGCTGCGGCGGACTTGTGAAAAGCGTGGAAAATCCGTCCCCGCTCCTTGGGCGGGATGCCGGGGCCTTCATCGCTCACGCGGATCTTCAGGCCGCGGCCATTGTTCTCGGCATCCAGCCGCACGATACCACGAGCCGCATACTTGGCGGCATTGTCAATCAGGTTGAAGAGCACGTGCTCGACCGCAGCGGGGTCCGCCTTCACGGGCGTCTCCCATGACTTGTCCTCGGGATCGATGGATAGATCCATGCCAGCCTCTTGCAGGCGGCCGCGGAAGCGCTCGACCATCGGTGCGACCATTTCGCCGGCGATGCGGGTGGTCGGCGCGGAGATGCCGCAGCGGCGCTCGATCCGCGAGAAGGCGAGGACGTTTTCCACCAGATGCGAGAGCCGCTCGGCCTCGCGGCGCAGGGTGCGGAAGTATTCGCCGCGCTTCTCCTCCTTCACCGCGCCGCTGGCGAGCATGTCCGAGTAGAGCTGGAAGGTGGTGAGCGGGGTGCGTAATTCATGCGTGACCGCGGAGACGAAGGAGGCCCGGCGTTCACTCAGGCGTAGCAGGCCGATCACCAGCAACCACGCTGCCAGAATCGCGACCACCGCCGCGCACCAACCGGCGATCAGTGGATAGCGGATGGTATCCGGGAGCGGCGGCACGATCTCCACGGCTTGGGCCAGCTTCAGCTTCCAGGGGAAGGAGGCGAGCGCGTTGCCCTGATCGGCATCGGCTTCGGTGGAATTTACCAGAATAGAGCCGGGAAGGAGGTCGGAGATTTCGCCTAACAGAAGTCCCTTCATGGCGGTCTCGTCGATCCATGCACCTTGGATCGAGCGCGAGGTGATGCCGCTGGGCAGCTTCCACTGCAGGTGCCGGAGCAGCAGCAGTTCATCGCCGAAGCGGGCGGGGCGTGGCAAGCTGCTGCGGAGCAAGTTCCAGTCGCCCACATTGGTGAAGCCGATGTTGTTGCCGCTGTTGGCGTTCCAAGCCTCGAACTGCGTTTTCCCGCTTTCGACCGCGTTTTTGACGGCCTTTCCGCGGTCGGCGATTTCCTTCGAGTTGGCGAAGGTCTGATAGGCGTTGCTGGCGCGTGACTGGGGAATCACGGCTTGCTGGTTTTGCGAGACGCCTTCGCTTTGCTGGAAGGGGTCAGCCTGGACCGGCGGGATGGGAGTAGACCAACTGCTCGGGATCTCCGGGATCTGAGAACACATCGCGGAGAAGGCCTGCGACTTGCTGTTCAGGCCCACAGCCGTGCAGAATTCGGGCACCTTGTCCGGGTCGTCGGCCAGCAGCAGGCCATCCTCACGGGCGTCGAAGCGGAGTTTCACCTCGCGCTTGTCGCCGGGCTTGGCGACGGGGTCGGGGACTTGGCGCTGGGCCTCGTCGGCGATCCAGTTGGCCGCGGCGGCGTCCATGCGCCAGAGGGCGAGGCGGACCTGTTCCTGCTCGTTCGCGTGCATCTCCATGCTCGCGCGATTGCGCTCGGTGTTCACCACGCCGCGGGTCAGCGCAGCCATCGCGCCGAGGATCAGTGCCGCGCAAAGGACGATCAGCCCGTGCACCAGCCAAACGGTTCTGCCGCGCCTGCTCATAGTTCGGGTTCCGCGTGGAATCTCCACCCTTTGCCGCGCACCGTCACCAGCATTTCCTGGCTGCGGTCGCGGAGCTTGGTGCGGAGGTGCATGATGTGCATGTCCAGGGTGCGGGTCTCGGTGCGCTCGGGATCGAGTCCCCAGACGTGGCGCAGGATCTCATCGCGCGAGACGGTGCGGCCGGCGGCGTCCAGGAGGTAGCGCAGCAGGCCGGTCTCGCGATCGGAGAGGATATTGTCGGTGCCGTCCTCGAAGACGATGCGACCGGTGGTGAGGTCGACCCGGCTGCCGTCGCGCAGGGTGCGTTCCTCCGTGGGCGGGGGGCGCTCGCAAGTCCGCCGCAGCACCGCTTCCACCCGGGCGAGCAGCTCGCGCACGCTGAAGGGCTTCATCACGTAGTCATCCGCCCCGAGGCTCAGGCCGCGGACCCGGTCATTCTCCTCGCCGCGGGCGGAGAGGATGATCACGGCTTGGCCGGGGCGGTTCTTCTTCAGCTCGGAGAGTATCGAAAAGCCGTCGCGGCCTGGCAGGACCAGGTCGAGAAGCAGCAGGCGGTAGTTCGCCTTGAGCGCGAGATCGAGCCCGGTGATGCCTTCGCCGGCTTCCAAAGTACGGTAGCCGCCGTACTCCAAGGCATCCACGACCCCGCGGCGGATCGCCGGGTCGTCTTCAATCACGAGGATGGTGGTATCGGGCATTGCAGCTTGGCATGAATATCGGAAGGGCGGGTATCCGGCAAGACGGCTTATTTCCGTGGCGCGAGCGGATATCTCCGCAGGCGGGTGCCTTCCCGCAGCGGCGGGGCATCGGGATGATCTCCGACAAAGAGAAAGTCCGGGGTCACGGTCTTGCCCTCCTTGTCCGCGCTGGAAGAGATGCGGAGCAGGACCTCGCCCTTCATGTCCGACATGCCGATAAGCTTCGTCCACTGGCCGTAGATGGCGTAGATGGCGACGCCTTGGTACCTGATCCCGCTATTGGTGGAGCAGACCGTGCCGGAAACGATCCAGCCGCCGTTCTTCTCGTCCTTGCGGATGCTCAGTTGCTCGAAGGCCGGGAACCCGACGGGGTGTTGCTGCGATTCGTCCGGAGCCTCCTTGGCAAGCGAACCATCCGCGGTGACATTCACCATCTCGCCTACGACCCAGTTCGGGACTTCGGCTCCCTTCATGCCCTTTTGCTCGGCCGCCGCCGTGCCCGCGAAGGCGATTTTCGTCGTCTTGGGGTCCAGCAAGGGGGCCAGTTCGTTTACATTCGTGTAGCCGTAGGCGTGGAGGGTGACAAAGGTGGGAATGTTCAAGGCGACCCGCCTCATCTTGGAGGGGAAGAGTTGCCCGGCTTCGACTTTTTGCTCCTCGAAGTTGTTGTTGCAGTAGATGAGCACCTTGGTCCCCTTTTCCGGGATCACCTTGGCCAGGGTCTCCGCGCTCATGTCGGAGTAGTCGAGATGCCGCGCGCCCTTCACGTGCAACTGCTCGAAAGCCTCCCAACTGCGGGTGTCCAGCACGATGGTTCCCGGCTCGGCAGCGAGTCGCAGGAACTCGGCTTCCGAGATCCTGCGTTTCTCGCGGAGCTTCGCCACTTCGGCGGAAGCTTCCCGGAAGCCGTCGAAGTCGATCTTCGGATTCGGCGGCTCTTGGCCGAAGGTAAATCCGGAGAGTCCAAAAGCCACGCTGGCGAAGGTGGAGATGATGATGGGCTTCATGGTTCAATCGAAGCGGGCACGGACGCAATGGGTCAGCGGGGCTTGCTTTACTTCACCGATTTGCCCTCGAAGGGGATCTTGGTGGTCTTCACGTCCAGCAGTGGCCCCAGCTCATACACATTGGTGTAGCCGTAGGCGTGCAGGTTGATGAAGGTCTGGACATTCAGGGACACCCTCACGGCCTTGCTGCGGAAGTTCTGCGGCTCGCCGTCGAAGTTGTTGTTGCAGTAGATGAGGATCTTCGTGTTCTTGGCCGGAATCACCTTGGCGAGGGCCTCATCGGTGAAGTCGGTGAAGGCCAAGTGCTTCGCTCCCTTCACGTGGATCTGCTCGTATTTGTCGAGCGTGCGGGCATCCAGGACGAGGACGCCGGGCTCCTTGGCGAGCCGGATGAACTCATCCTCCGAGACCCGGTGCTGCTCGCGGATCGGTTCGAGCTCCTTGGTCAGGGCTTGGAAGCCCTTGTAGTCGATCTTCGGATTCGGTGGTTCTTGGCCGAGCGCGACGCCAGCGACCATCAGGGCGAGGCCGGCGGCGGCGAGAGAGAAGCAGGTGGTTTTCATGGAGCGCTTCATGGTGAGGGGTGGATGGGCTTGGGGTCTGTCAATGTTGTGTAAATTCACTCGCCGAAGCTGTAGCCGACGCTGGATGCCTGGGCCTTCACGGTGGCCACGACTACCTGGTCGAGCGTCTGTTCACCGCTGGTTTCGGCCTGTTTCTTCTCGGCCTCCGCGACGAAGCGCTCGCGGGCGACATTCAGGTCGGCGATCTTCTTTTGCAGAGCCGCGCGCTCGGAGCTCATCTTGGCGAGATGGGCTTCGCGCTCGGCGGGCGTCATCTTTTGCATGGCCTCGGGCAATTGGTCCACGGGCACATCGGCGAGCTTTTTGGTGCCATCGCGGCAGGCGTCGACCAGGTCCCACGAGGTGTTGCAGTAGTTCACGCTGGCTTTGGAAACCGCCCGCTGCTGGGCGGAGCCGGCGGCGGCGTTCGCGGTCGCGTTGGCGTCCTCGGAGACTTGCTTGGCCATGCCTTCGCGGGCCAGCACCCCGTAGCCGAGGTAGGTCTTGTTGAGCTCGATTCCCAAATTCGCGATCTCCTTGTCCTGCGGCGCATCGATGTGGGCCACGGCCTTGTCCTGGTTGATCGAGAGGAACTTCCCCTCGGCCAGCGCGGGCCCGTCGTGCCATGCCCCGGCGATGCCTTCCTCGCGGCTGCCGCAGTGGATCGTATTCACTACGATGCCCTTGGCGTGTGCATCACGGCAAGCTTGGCGGGCGTCCACCGGGCCTTGGGTGAAGGGTTCATTACCGGCGATGAAGATCGCCTTGTAGGTCCGCGGCGAGGGGTCCCAGGACAGATCGGCGAGCGAGCGCTGGATCACCGCGCCGCAGTATTCGTCGCCACCATTGGTGTGAAAGGCGAAGAGCTCGCGGCTGATCTCATCGAGGTCGCGGGTCAGGGGCTCGACCAGGCGGATCCAGTTGTTGGCGATGTTGAGGCCGTTGTTGCCGTATTCGTAGAGCGCCACTTCCACGAAGGGCGCCTTGCCGTCGCGCTTGGCGGTGGTGAAGGTGTTTACCACCTTCCAGAGCTGGGTCTTCGCCTGGCCGATCAGGCCGTCCATGCTGTTCGATGTATCGAGTAGGATGGCGATCTGGACCTTGTCCTGAGGGGTATCCGTGGGCAGCGGCGTGCCCTCGACGGCACCTTTGGCGAGAACGCTGCCGGTCAAGGCCGTGCAGAAGAGTGAGAGAGAAATGAATGTCTTCATAACATCCCCTTGGTAGCCCGGTTTGGAGCGGGCGTCCGTCAAGGGCCGGTAAATTCGCAGGCCTCGGTTTTTGCGGAGATTTTGCAAACACTTCATCGCCGTTTGGCGCAGGCCTCCGCAGGATCTGCTGTCGTGGCTCCCGGAGCGTGGAACCAAGCTCCGATCACCAATGAAAATCCGATACTCACTGTTGTTTGCTGCGCTGGCACTGGCGCTTCCGGTGCAGGCTCAAGAGCCGAATCCTTTCGTGAAAAAGAGCGAGGAGGCGAAGGCCGTAACTCCCCCGGGAGATTCCTATGTCGCCGTGCTCGAATACATTCTTGCTCCGCCGGATCTCGTCGGTGAGTGGATCCGCAAGAACAACATCGTGAACGATGCCGACGGATTGCGTGCCGTGGTGCAGCAATGGATCGGCGAGGGCAAGGCCACCTTGGAGCACACGGTGGTCTGCAGCGGCGTGGCCGACAGGAAGTCGGAGTTCGCGTCGATCGTGGAACTTATCTACCCCACCGAATACGAGCCCCCGGGTGCTGGAGTCTGGCCAATGCCGACTTCCTTCGAGACGCGGAACACGGGCCTTTCGACTGAACTCGCCCCGGCGACCTATCCGCAAAATGGACCGCAGCTATCGCTCTGGGTGGATGATGTCACTTATACCGGAAGCCGGGCTTGGGACATTCTCTCCTCCCGGACGCACCAGCCGGACGATATCTTCATGCCGGAGTTCCGCAGCATCCGAGCGTCTTGGGGGGCGGATCACGATCTGATCCTGAATCCGTTCAATTCGCAGCGGGACATCGTGGTGACCCCTGCCGCCCAAGCCCCCAACCCTCTTCCGATCGGAAAATACCAGCTCATCGCACGTGCTGATCCGCTTGAGAAGGAGCGCGAAGCGGGTGCGCAGACCCGCTTGGTCTTTTTGAGAGGAGCTTTCGCGGCCCGGACCAAGCCGGCCGCGGAAGTCGTGATGCCCCGGCATCTCTCCTACGAATTGGTGGAAGTCCCGCACGCCGCCTTCTCCGAATGGCAGCGCGCGAAGAAACCGGGCGACATCCCGTCAGGCGCCTGGGAGCTTGTGGAGGGTATGCGCAGGGCCGGCGGGACCGCCGTGATCAGCAGTGGCGATAGCTTTGGCAAAGGCGCTTCCAAATGGATGCTGGAGAACATCCGTGAGGAGATTTACCCGACCGAGTATGAGCCGATGGACGAGAGGACGGTGCTGAGGCGTTGGCAGAGTCCTCACAAGCAGCAGGAAAACGGTCAGATGGTGGAAGGCTTGGGAACCTTCGAGCGGGTGAAGGTGGACTCAAAGCCCGGCTTGGCCGGTGCCGGCCTCGCCACTAGCTTCGAGACCCGCAATACCGGCACGACGATCGAGTTCAAGCCGGCGCAGGACGAGTCGGGCCTGCTGGCGGAGTTGGAGTGCCGCCATGTGATCCGGCTGGGAGACACCGTTTCGCGCCGCATTGAAGATGGGGGTGAATGGATTCCCGACTGCAAGATGCCGCTTTTCGGCTCGAGTCATTTCAACACCACAGCTCGGGTGACTGCGGGCGCGTGGACTCTGGTCGGGACGGGGACCCGCTTCACCGGTCTCGGGAAATCGGATCCCGGCCGTTGCCTGCTGCTCTTCATCAAAGTGGAGTGACAGACCTTCCTTGGCCGTCTTGAGTTTCCTAGCTGCCCATGACAACGCCGACCGCCACCGGACACCGAAGCTCCTTGCGCACGCCTTGGGCGGCGACGGTGCTGGTGGCGGCCGCGCTCGCCTTGACCCTGGTTCTTGCCGGAGTGGTGCTGTCCCGTCATGAGGCGCAGATCTCGCAGAAGCCTGCCGGGAACCGGGTGGAGGATGCCTTCCGCGAGTCGAACCGGCGGGTGGCCGAGATGGAGCGGCTGTGGGAGGAGGCGCTGGATGCAGAGGCGGTCCGTTTGTTAGATAAGGGGCTCTCCCTGCCGCCGGACGGTAGGGTGATCAGTGGCGTGGCGCAGCGCTCACTGCTTTCGCAGGGTAGTTACGATCTATCCCGCTCTCATTTGCTTTCTTCTCCCGCGCCCCAAAGTTGGTATCCGGTGTTGGAGAAATACCAGCGCAAGGACAACAAGGACGAGTGGGTGCTCCCGGAGGCGAGCGTGCTGAATGGCAGCGGATGGATCGAAATGCCCGGCAAGCCGCTGGCTTGGTGGCACGGCAATGGCCGCTCGGCCGCCCTCCTTTTGCTTGATCCGATCGAGGCCGGGCAGGTGGTGGCAGATGACCTGAAGTCGCGGGCCCCAGCCGCAGGGCTGGCGGAAGAGCCGGGGCAATTGAGCTTTGAGGGGCCGGATGGAAAGCCTTGGGCAGAGAGCGGCAAGCTGGCGGAAGGAGCCAAGCCCGACGAGATCCTGCGCCATGTCTCGCGCTTCGGCGACTGGACCTTGCTGCGCTACTATCCGGTGCGGGTGGAGGTGAGTCACCGCCTGCCGGTGCTTGCCGGGGCCTTTTCGCTCGCCTTACTCGTGCTGTTCGGCGGCGTCTGGATCGCGGTTCAGCAGCGGAAGTCGATCCGCATCGCCGAAGAGCGGGTGAGTTTCGTCAATCGCGTCTCCCACGAACTCCGCACCCCGCTCACCAATCTCTTGCTCAATGCCGATCTCGCGCTCGACCAACTGCCGGTGGAAGATGGCAAGCTGCGCCGGCGCCTTGGCCTGATCCGGGAGGAGACCTCTCGGCTCTCGCGGATCGTCGACAATGTGTTGGCCTTCGCCCGAATTGAGCATGGCAAGCATGAGAACCGGGTCGCCCGTTGTGATGTAGGAGAAGTGGTCGGCGAATTGCGCGAAGGCTTTGCGCCACTCTTCGAGCGCAAATCGATCGTCTGCGACTATCAGGTGAATCTGGTGAGCTCCGTTCCAGTCGATCGCGACGCCCTCGCACAAATCCTCTCCAATCTGCTCTCAAACGTGGAGAAATACGCAGGGGAGGGTAGCAAGGCCGTGGTCGGGGTGTCCGCGGATGACAAGCTGCTCACCGTGGAGGTCCTCGACAACGGTCCTGGAATCCCGCGGGAGGCACGGCAACGGGTCTTCCTGCCCTTCGAGCGTGCGGGCTCGCGCGTGGATGAAGGGGCCAGCGGCACCGGTCTCGGGCTTGCGATCAGCCGCGAGCTGGCACAACGCATGGGTGGCCGCTTGGATCTCGTGCAGACGGAGCACGGAGCGAAGTTCCGTCTCGAAGTTCCCCTTCAAGAGAGCGTTGCCCCATGACCATCCTTCTCGCCGAAGATGATCCAGTAACCCGGGACGCGGTCGCCGAACTCCTCGAAGGCGAGGGGCACACGGTCTATGCCGCAAAGGATGGCCGCGAGGCGCTGGATTTTTGGAGCGCGCACCGTCCCGGCCTAGTGCTGCTGGATATCATGATGCCGCATGCCAGCGGCTACGAGGTTTGTCGTAGCATCCGCCGCGAGGACCGCCGCACGCCGGTGATGTTTCTCTCCGCGAAGTCGGAGGAGGTGGATGTCGTGCTTGGCTTGGAGCTGGGCGCGGATGATTTCCTGAGAAAGCCCTTCGGCAAGCATGAGCTCCTGGCCCGGGTCCGCGCTGTCCTGCGCCGCCATGAGGAAGCACCGGCCAGCGATACGATCGCCTTCGGCCCATGGGAGATCCTACCGAAGCGCTTGCTCGCGCGGAAGGCCGGCAGTGAGATCGAGCTGAGCGTCCGCGAGGTGAAAGTCCTCAGCCTCCTCGCCAAGCGCCGCGGCGAGGTCGTCAGCCGCGACGAATTGCTCAATGAGTGCTGGGGCCTTGAATACTACCCTGAGTCCCGCACCCTGGACCAGCACGTGCTGAACCTGCGGAAGAAGATCGAGGCGGATCCCTCCCGGCCGATGTTGATCGAGACCGTGCGTGGCGCGGGTTATCGCTTTCCCGGGCCAGGGTGATTCTTTCCCTTTGCGCCCGGCCCCTCCTTGCTCCACAGCTAGCACGTGTCCTCCGTCCTCGCCCGCACCGGTCCCTTCGAGCACCGGAATCCGCGGCTCTACGTGCTCTTCACCACGCTCTACAATGCCCGGGCCTACTATCCGGTGCTGGCGATCTTCTTCACGGACCTAGGGCTGACCGCGGAGCAATTCGTGTTCCTGAACGTGATGTGGGCGGTGGCGATCTTCACTCTGGAGGTCCCCTCCGGCGCGCTGGCCGACGTGCTCGGCCGCAAGAAGCTGCTGGTCTTCTCCGCCTGCATCATGGTCGTCGAGATGGGCATCCTCCTCGCCGCGCCGAAGAACGGTGGCACGCTGCTCTTCGCCCTCTGTATCCTCAATCGAGTCCTCTCCGGCACCTCGGAGGCAGCGGCCAGTGGCGCGGATGAGGCGATCGCCTATGATGCCCTGCCGGAGCAGGGCAGGGAAGCCGCCTGGGACGATGTGATGTCCGCCGCGATGCGCTGGCGCTCGGTCGCTTTCTTCATCACCATGATCCTCGGCGGCCTGCTCTACGACATGGAGTGGACCCGTCATCTCGGCTTCACCGTCCCGGTGGAAATTTCTCACCGCCTGCCGATTGCCTTGGTCTTCCTCCAGGGGATCGCTTGTGTGGTTATTACCAGTCGTTTGCAGGAGACCCCGCATGCCAGCGGTTCTGCCGCCAAGCGTTGTGGCTCCGCATTCCGCCTCACCCTTGGCACCGCGAAAAAGGCCTTCACCACCCGTAGCATCGCCGTGGTGATCATCGGCGGCATGCTGATCGATTCCGTGGCGCGGAACTTCGCCACCATCACCAGCGAATACTATCGCCTGATCCAGATCCCGGAGTGGAGCTTCGGCCTACTCGGTGCGCTGTCCGGAGTTGTCGGCTTCTTCATCCCTGCGGTTGCGCGGCGCCTGAATGCCCGTTTTTCGCCATTGGGTGTGCTGGGCATCGCTGGCTTCCTCGCAGTGATCGCCTTGGCCTTGTTAGCCCCGGCATGGCCATGGTTCGGCATCTTGCCGACCATGCTGCTGATGGCCCTGTTAGGACTGGTCGGCTTCACCGTGAACCGCCACCTGCACGCCTCTGCCGAGCCCTCGCAACGCGCCACTCTGCTCAGCGTCCGCGGCCTTGCCTTCAATCTTGGCTACGGCAGCTTCTCGCTGGGCTTCTCGATGCTGCTGGCCACGATGCGCAAGACCGCGGGCGAGGATGCCTTCCGTGCCGCGCTGCTGTGGCAGCTTCCCTTTGTGGCGGTGATGATCGCGCTCTTCTTCCTGTGGGTCGCCTGGGGAAAGCGCCGCGGAAGAATCAGTCCCGCCCCTTGATCGAGGTCATCGCCAGCACGATCAGGCCGATCAGGATTCCCGCCCCCAGTACCAGCCAAAAGCCAGGTGCCTTGATCACTTCCGCGGGGGGGCTCATGCCGAAAACCGCGACCAAGGTGGCCAGCGGGAAGAAGGTCGCCACCAGGCGGTTGAGCTTGCGGGCCTCGATCGCGGCATCGTGGGCGAAGCGCGATTGTTCTTCGGTATTCTCCGCCAGCGAGAACTCCATGCCCGCCTTGGCATCCTCCGCCACCAGATCGATCGCACGCTCCAGCTCCACCGCACGGTCGCGGAAGTTGATCAGGCGGCGGTCCTCGGGGCGGGCCTCGCGGGCATCCTGCATTACCGCCAGCATGTTGCGGGTGGCGCGGAGCAGGGGAGTCACGTGCTTCATCAGATCGAAGTACTGCCGCGGGGTCTTCGCTGCTTCCACCTGCTCGTCCAGCGTGTGGATGTTCCTGCTGTAGGTCTGCATGTGCGCGTCCAGCGCCGCTAGTCCGCCACCATCCGGGGTGCTTTTCCACTCACCGGTCGGCTGGTTCCACAGCAGCACCGCCTTGCGGATCTCGTTGTCCTCGGGCTCAGGCGCTTGGTGCAGGATTAAGAGCAGGTGGCCGTCTTCGTCCATCAGGCGCTGGCGGCCGGCCTCGTCACCGAGGCGCTTGCGGATCGATTCGGGCAAGTCCCACGACTTGGGGAGGAATGCGGGTCGTTTGGTTTCCACGCACCTTGGTCTAGGGGAGCGGCGCGTTTCACGCAAGGTTCCTGCGATTGGGAGAATCGGCGGGTTTTCCCATGTGCGGAATCGCTTGGGGCTGCTAGATCTGGTATCCTTGGCCTAAATAGAAATGGGCGGACCCAAGCTGGATCCGCCCATGATTCAAATTGCAGCGCAATGCTGACTTAGCGGTCCACCCGCGCCGACCCGCCACCGACGAGCTTCTTCACCTCGTCCACGGTTGCCATCGTGGTATCGCCTGGCGTGGTCATCGCGAGGGCACCGTGTGCGGCACCATACTCGACCGCCAGCTTGGCGTCATTGAACTCCATGAAGCCGTAGGCCAGGCCGCTGGCGAAAGAGTCGCCGCCGCCGACGCGGTCGTAGATCTCCAGCTTCGGGCGGTGGGTCGCTTCGTGGAATTGGCCGGCGTGCCAGCAGATCGCACCCCAGTCGTTGATCGTCGCGCTGTGGACATCGCGCAGGGTGGTGGCGACGACCTGGAAGTTCGGGAAGTCCTTCACCGCGCGTTCGATCATGTTCTTGAAGTTATCGACCTCGATGCCGGTGATGTGCTCGCTTACGCCTGCCACCTCGAAGCCGAGGGAAGCGGTGAAGTCTTCCTCGTTGCCGATCATCACGTCGACGTACTTGGCGATCTCGCGGTTCACCTCCTGGGCCTTGGCCTGGCCGCCGATGGACTTCCAAAGGGACGGGCGGTAGTTCAGGTCGTAAGCGACGATGGTGCCGTATTCCTTGGCCTTCTTGCAGGCCTCGATGGTGAGCTCAGCGGTGGTCTCAGAGAGTGCTGCGAAGATGCCGCCGGTGTGGAACCAGCGTGCGCCGTGCTTGCCGAAGACATCATCCCAATCGACATCGCCCGGCTTCATCTGGCTGGCGGCGGTCAGGCCACGGTCCGGTGTGCCCTTGGCACCGCGGATGCCGAAGCCACGCTCGGTGAAGTTCAGGCCATTGCGGATCTGGCGACCGATGCCGTCGAAGGGCTTCCACTGGACGAAGCGGGTATCCACGCCGCCCTGCAGGATGAAGTCCTCGATCAGACGTCCTACATCATTCTCCGCGAAGGCGGTGACCACCGCCGCGCGCTTGCCGAAGCAACGGCGCAGACCACGGGCCACATTGTACTCGCCGCCACCTTCCCACGCCTGGAACTGGCGGGTGGTGCGCACCCGGCCATCGCCCGGATCGAGGCGCAGCATGATTTCACCCAGCGAGATGATGTCGAATTGGCAGGAAGCGGCAGTGCGAAGGGTCAAGGACATGGGAAGGACTTGGGATATTTGAAATTTAAAATCTGGGATTTGAGAACGGGGCCTCGGAACGGAAACCGGAATGTTAGATCAAGTCACTCATCGGAGGGAATTACCCCGTTTGCGCAGGCGATCGGACCGCTTCCGGACAGGAAGTTCAATAGGTTATCGAGTGACTTCTTCGCCTGACGCGGGACGCTTTCGAAGGTCCGCGA
Source organism: Haloferula sp. BvORR071 (assembly GCF_000739615.1). Lineage (GTDB taxonomy): Bacteria > Verrucomicrobiota > Verrucomicrobiia > Verrucomicrobiales > Akkermansiaceae > Haloferula. The sequence goes on along the minus strand of NZ_BATP01000023.1, from coordinate 270,626 downwards.
TCCGATGTGGGCGGTGACGATGACCTTCGGGTGGGAGAGCAGGGGATGATCGGGCGCCGGTGGCTCTTCTTCCATCACATCGGTGCCGTAGCCTTCCAAGTGGCCGGAATCGAGGGCCTCCAGGATGGCGGCGGAATCCGCGAGTTCACCGCGGCCGGTGTTCACCACGTAAGAGCCCTTCGGCATCAATGCGAGACGCTCGCGGTTGATCAGGTGGTAGGTGTCCTTGGTCAGCTTGGTGTGCGGGCTGATGATGTCCACCGCGGCGAAGAGCGACTCCACTGTGTCGTGGCGGATCACGCCGTATTGCGCGGCAATGTCCTCCGGCCAGAAATTGCCGTAGCCGTGGATCTCCATGTCGAAGCCATGGGCGCGGCGGGCCATCTCCTGGCCGATCCGGCCCATGCCGATCAGGCCGATGCGCTTGCGCCACAGCTCGTGACCGGTGATCCGGAGCCAATTCCCTTTGCGGGTGGCGTTCACGGTTTCCACCAGGTTCTTCTGCATCGCCAGCAGCAGGCAGAAAGTGTGCTCCGCCACGGTGGTGTGGTTCACGCCGGGCGTGAAAAGCACCGGAATGCCGAACTCCTTGGTCGCGGCGACGTCGATCTTGTCGAGGCCGATGCCGTATTTCGAGATCACCTTCAGGCGCGGCAGGCTCTTTTCGATCACCGCGCGGGTGATGGCGTCGTCACCGCAGAGGAAGCCGTCGAATTCGCCGGCCAATTCCAGCATCCGGGCTTCCGTTAACGGGCCGCGTTCCCGCACGATTTCAAAGCTCTGGCTTTCCAATTGGGCATGATGCGGTCCGGGAGTGTCTTGAAAGCTGCAGGTGGTGAGTAGAATGCGGGCTGGCATGGCAGGCGGGAGGCGTTGTGAAGGGTTGAAAGCTGTCATACAAGTCGGAAATCCGGCATGAGCTTTGTCGGTTTGTCGCCTCCATCGGAATTACCGGCTGGGCAGCGCGGCACGATTCCGCGGCTCGCGATCTTTCATGTCGAGGCTGCATTTTGACGCGCAGTATTCGGGTTCGGTGAAAAATCGGTGAACTCCAATTCCGGCATGGCAAACACTTATCGCATGTGGGACTAATTCGGCCGTAAATCTTCCCAAGCTCCTGTTAACGACATCCATGAAGGCGATATCTCCTCTCCGCCTGATAACTCTGCCTCTGCCCTTCCTGGTGCTGGCAGCCCTCCCTGCGTGCAAACGTAACACCAACGCGCGGATGGATCCCCAATGGTGGCAACTGGAGGCGGACCGTGTCGAGTTGGTCCAAGAGATCAAGTTGCTGCAGTTGCGGATGGATGACCACGGCCAAGGCGCGGATTACGCCGCGCTGAAGGAGCGGCAAGCGAAAGGCGAGGCGAAGCTGGTGGAGCTGAAGGCAAAAGCCGAAGCCCTGCGCTCGGATGTTTCCGGCCTGACCGCCTCGCTGGAGAAGGATTACCAAGCTTGGGTGGCGGACACCCGCGCCGCGGCGGTCGGCCGTGGCTTTGAAACTTTCACCGGCGCCAAGGGCCGGACCTACGAAAATGTGGTGATCACCAAGGTGACCGATGTCGGTATCGAGTTCCGCCACTCTACGGGCACGGCCCGCCTGTCTGCGGCTGAAATCGGCCCGGAGTTGCAGGCGGTCTTCGCCCTCGATACCGCGACCGCCGTCGCCGCGATGGAGCAGGAACATGCCGCCGCCAGCGCCTACGAAAGCTGGATGGACACCCGTATCGCCGAGGTGGACGCCGAGCGCAAGGAGACCCAGCGGGTCGCCGCCGAGCGCGAGGCTGACCGCAAGTTCGAGCTGGCCAAGGCCCGCGCGGAAGCGCTCGCCGCTTCCGATAGCGGTAGCAACCGCTCGCGTCTCCACGATGAGCCGCGGACCTTCGGCACCGGCCGGACCTATACGACTTGGTATCCGGACTACGGCTACACCCGTAACCGCTACTATTACACGGGTAGCTACTATTATCCCACCAGCTACTATCGCGTGAATGGGAGCATGCGCGATTACGCCCGCGCCTTCGCGGTGACTGTCGGTAGCTGTGGTCGCGTGACTCCTGTGCTACCCAGCTCGCGATCGAGCACGACGACTCCGTCTGCCTATCGGCCTGCTGGTTCGGCCACCGCCACTCCGAGCAATCCCTTTTCCGTACCTTGATTGATGAAACTGTCTGCCTTGACCTCCCTTGCGCGCCCGGTGGTGCTTTGCCTCGCTTGCCTTTCCTTCAGTTCTTGTGGTGATGATCCAGAGCTCGTGCGCAAGAAGCACGAGCAGGAAGCGGAAATCCGCCAGCTCAGCGGTGACCTGAAGATCCTTCAGGAGAAGATCTCCCAAATCCCTCCCGACCGAAGCGTCGAGATCGCGGAACTCAAGAAAAAGGCCGAGGGCCAGCAGGCCCAGATCGCTTCCTTGGAGCAGGAGATCGACGGCCTGCAGAAGCAAAAGGCGCAGATCGAGAAGGATCACGAGGCCTATCGCCACAAGTATATTGTCCGCTGAGGCCGCTCCGGCCAAAGCCAAGGATTTTTCCGGCCATTCAAGCCTCCCGTCACCGGTAAACCCGAGGGGCGCAGGGCGGCCTTGTGCCTATCTTTCTTCCATCGATTCATGGACCAATTTCAAAACAGCGACCACTCAGGGATGGTCGGCTTCCTGGTCGGCATCATCGTGCTGGTCTTTGCCGGCATCCTGTTCTCGTTGCTGGCGGACAAGCGCTTCCGCTTCTCCAGCAGCCGTATCACGCTCGAACAGCAAGTCGCCGAAGGGGGCCACGAGGTGGAGGCTGCTAAATCCCGCCTGGAGAATCTCCGCAAAACTTGGCGCGAGAGCTACGAGCCCTTGGCCTCCCAAAACAGTGCAGCGCAAACCGCCGCTGCCTCGGTGAAGGCCGGTGATGCGCGCCTCGCCGAGCTCCGCGAGGAAAAGGATAGCGCTGCCGCCGCCATCTCCGCCGCGACCTTGGCTTTCGATGCCTACAGCGCCCGCTACCGGGTGCAGGTTCGTACCGCAGCCATCGGCGAGAAGATCCCCGAGCTGCAATCCCGCAGCGGCAAGGTCTATAAGGAGGTGATCATCCGCAAGGTCGCCGCCGACGGCATCGAATTCCGCCACGAGCACGGGAATTCGCATCTGCTCCCGGAAGACCTGGATCCCTCGTGGCACGAGCGCTTCCAATGGACCCGCGGCGAGCTCGCCAAGGCCCTCGACGAAGAAAAGGCCCGTCAGGAGCGCCACAACCAATTGGTGGACGACCGCGACGACGATGAGCCGCCCGCCAAGCCTGCTACCAAGCCCAAGGCGAACGACGACGCGGACGACACCAAGCTCCAAGGCGCCCGCGAGGAACTCATTCAAGCTCGCACCCGCTACCTCACCGCTCAGTCCGAAGCATCCCGGGCCCGCTCCGAGGCGAATGGCTTCAATCGCGGCAAATCGGTGCCCGGCAGCCTCGAGACCTGGGCTCAGCGCGCCGTGCGTCTGGAAGCCGCGTCTACCAAACTGCGTGGGCAATACATGACCGCGCGCGGCAAGCTAGCGGCGCTTGCCCCGCGCGACTCCCTCCTCCAGCAGGTGGAGGACCAGTAATCACCCGGCCGACGAGGGCCTCAAGCCAGCGCCAAGCGCTTGTCGGAGGCCAGCTTCGCGGTCAGCGCATCCCAGCCACCCGGGGTCTGGAGGTTGAAAACGTAAAGATAGAGGCTCACCAGCTTCGGGTCGTAGCCCTCGACCAGCGCATCCACTGCTTTGTCGAGCGTGCCAGCGTCGATTGCTTCCGGCAGATCGCCCGTCACCGAGCCCTTGCCGTCATGCTCGATCCCCATCTCGTCGCAGAACTTCGCCAGCATCGGCTGGTTGCCCGCCATGAACCACGCTTGGAGCAGGTGCTCGCCGATGGTGTCGGCCTGCTTGCTGCGCAGGGTCTTGAGGATCCACGCGTATTGGTCGGCCACCGGCTTCTTCTGCACGAATTCGAGGCGCAGCTTCTTGCTCTGGGCCAAGGTGGCGAGAGCGGACCTGTAGACGTTCCGGTCGTGATCGCGGAACCAGTTGAGCATCTGGGTCACCAGGGCGGGATCGGCGGCGTTGTACAGTTCGTGGGCTTTCACTTCGGGAATCGGGAAAATCGGCTGCCGCGACTCCATGCCATGCCCCCGGAAATGCCAAACCCCAATTTCCGCCATCCGGATAAATTGCCCCGCTCCAGCCGGTAGCTAACCCTGCCAGCCACTGGAAATCGCGGCGGGATCTCCACTTGGCGCGCCCGACAGTCCTACCTTACCCTGCCCGACTAAAGAACGATCATGAGCGAGCACGAGCGCCCCGAACTCTGGAAAACCCTCCGCTGGCTGGGCGTGCTCGCGACTCTCGTCGCCCTCGGCTGGTTGGGCGTGGGCCTTGTGAACCGCAGCATCGGCGGCACCGTCACCGGCTTGGAAAAGGTGCTCGGTGCCATCACCGGCTCCACCACCCGCATTGTCGAGGGCCGCGCCGAGATCAATTCGACTTCGGAGATTTCCGAGCTCGCGCTGATCGAGCTCGAAATGACCGCCACCCGCAGCTTCGAGAACGAAGCCTACATCTTCAAATACCTCCCGGCCGGCACCAAGCGCCTGATCGCAAAGGGCAGGTTTCGCATCACCGCCGGCTACAAGCTCGAGCCCGGCGTTTCGCTCAAGATGGAGAACGGCGTCCCCATCGCCCGCTTCCCCGAGCCTCAGATCCTCTCGGTCGAGCTGAAGGACTTCCAGCAACTCGACGAACGCGACGGCTGGGCCAACCAAATCACCGGCGCCGACCGCGACCAGTTGATCAAGGACCTGACTCTCCAGATGCGCCAGGAGGCCGCGCGCAGCGGCGTGCTGGAGATCGCCGAGTCGACTCTCCGCACGCGTCTGAAGGATCTGTTAGGCGCAGGCGAGGTGAAGGTCGAGCGGGCGGAGAAGAAGAAACCCGAGGGAATCAACCCCTAGAGCTCTCTTCAGATCCTGAGACGTTTCCTCAGCCTAGATGGCCACGGCGTGTCCTCAGACATGCCCTGACTCAGAGCGAGGACCCCGGAAGCGGGAAGGCCTTGTTGAAGGCGAAGACCTCACTTCGGATCGCCTCAAGCGCGTCCTTGTCGGCCCTTGCCTCCAGTGCCTTGTGGATGAGATCGGCCACCTTCTCGACATCGCCCTCCTTCATGCCCCGGGTTGTGACGGCGGGCGTGCCGATGCGGATACCGCTCGGCTTCATCGGGCTGCCGGTGTCGAAGGGGATACCGTTCTTGTTCACGGTGATGCCGGCCTCATCCAGGGCATGGGAAGCATCGGCACCATTGAGGCCCTTCGGCCGTAGGTCCACGAGCAGCAGGTGATTGTCCGTGCCACCGGAGACAATCCGATAGCCGTGCGAGGCGAGGCGTGCGGCGAGTGCCTGGGCGTTCTTCACCACCTGCTCCGCGTAGCCGCGGAACTCCGGTTGCAGCGCTTCGCCGAAGCAGACTGCCTTCGCGGCGATCACGTGCATGAGCGGGCCGCCCTGCACTCCGGGGAACACCTGCGCGTCGATCTTCTTCGCGAACTCCTGCTTGCACAGGATCACTCCCCCGCGAGGTCCGCGCAGGGACTTGTGCGTGGTGGTAGTCACAAATTCCGCGTGCGGCACCGGGCTGGGATGCACGCCGCCTGCGACCAAACCCGCGATGTGGGCCATGTCCACGAAGAGGTAGGCCCCCACTTCCTTGGCGATCTTTCCAAGGCGCTCGAAGTCGATCGCCCGTGGATAGGCAGAGGCACCAGCCGTGATCAGTTTCGGGCGCAAGGTCCGGGCGGTGGCCTCCAGTTCATCGTAGTCGATCCGCTCATCGCTGGCACCCACGCCGTAGTGGGTCACCTCGTAGAAGCGACCTGAGAAGTTCGCCTTGTGGCCGTGGGTGAGGTGGCCGCCGTGGGCCAGGTCCATGGTGAAGATCTTGTCTCCCGGATTGAGCACGGAGAAATAAACCGCGGCATTCGCCTGCGAGCCGGAGTGCGGCTGCACATTCGCATGCTCCGCGCCGAAGAGCCTCTTCACCCGGTCCAGTGCGAGTTGCTCGATCACATCCACATGCTCGCAGCCGCCATACCAGCGGCGGCCGGGATAGCCCTCGGCATACTTGTTGGTGAGGTGCGAACCCTGCGCCTTCATCACCTCGGCCGAGGTGAAATTCTCGGAGGCAATCAGCTCAATGTTGTTGCGCTGGCGGGCTTCTTCATCGCGGATCGCGGCGAATACTTCGGTGTCTCCGTAGCTGGTGGTGGACATAGTGGGGAACGTGAATGTTGGAATCAAACGGGACTCGCCGCAGAGCTGCGCAGGCCGAGTTGGTTGAAGATCTCCACCGTGGCGGAGGACTGGTTGAGCGTGTAGAAGTGGATGCCTTTCACCTCGTGGTCCAGCAGGTCGGCGCATTGCGTTGTCGCGTAGTGGATGCCGATGCGTCGCACAGCGGCATCGTCGCCATTGGCGCGGGCGAGGGCGCGGAGCAGCTTCGCGGGGAAGCGTGCCCCTGCCGCGAGCTCCGCCATGCGGTTGAGCCCACCGAGGCTGGTCACCGGCATGATGCCTGCGAGGATCGGCACTTGGATGCCGGAAAGCTCGCAGCGATCGCGGAAGTCATAGAAATCGCGGTTCTCGAAGAAGAGCTGGGTGCAGATGTAGTCGGCTCCAGCATCGATCTTCGCTTTGAGATGGTCCAGCTCCAGCATCCGGTTGGGAGTGGAGGGATGGCCTTCTGGAAAGCCGGCCACCCCGATCCCGAAGTCGTGCCCGTGCTTCTCCGAAAAGCGGCGGATAAACCCGATCAAGTCAGCCGCATACGGGAAATCACCGGTGCCGCCATTTCCGTTCTTGGGCGGGTCGCCGCGCAGGGCAAGAATGTTGGACACTCCTGCCTGCGCATAGCTTTCGAGCAACTCTGAGATCTCGCGCTCGCTGTGACCCACGCAGGTAAGGTGCGGGATCGTATTGACCTTGGTCTCCCGCAATAGCCGGAGGACGAGATCATGCGTGGCACCGCGGGTAGTCCCGCCAGCACCATAAGTCACCGAGACGAAAGCCGGGGCGCAAAGCTGCAGCTCCGAGATCGTGCGAAACAGTTTCTCGGCTGCTTCCGCCGACTTCGGCGGAAAGTATTCGAAGGAAAACTTCGCTTCCTTTCCTGAGAGTATTTCCCTGATGTGCATGCTCTGCGCCCCTTGATGTTGATTGCTTGTTAGACGGTGGCGGCAGCCACGGCCCGCAACTTGCGGGCGGCTTCCACCATATTGATGAGGGCGGGCCTCACTTCTTCCCAGCCGCGGGTCTTCAGGCCGCAGTCGGGATTTACCCAGAGATTGCCTTCGGGGATTACATTGCTCGCTTTCTGCAGCAGGTTCTCCATCTGCTCGACGCTCGGGATCCGAGGCGAGTGGATGTCATACACGCCTGGTCCGATTTCATTCGGATACTTGAACTCCACGAAGGCCTCCAGCAGCTCCATGTTCGAGCGTGAGGTCTCGATGGTGATCACATCCGCATCCATGTCGGCGATCGCGCCAATGATGTCGTTGAACTCCGAGTAGCACATGTGGGTGTGGATTTGCGTGTCGTCCTTCACACCATTGGCAGTGATGCGGAATGATTCCACCGCCCAGCCCAGGTATTCCTGCCACTCCGACTTGCGCAGCGGCAGGCCTTCACGCAGCGCCGCCTCATCAATCTGGATCACGCGCACGCCAGCCCTCTCCAGATCCAGCACTTCGTCGCGAATGGCGAGGGCCAATTGCTTGCACGATACCGAGCGCGGTTGGTCGTCGCGCACGAATGACCAGTTCAGGATGGTCACGGGGCCGGTGAGCATGCCCTTCATCGGCTGCTTCGTCAGCGACTGTGCGTAGGTGATCCACTCCACTGTCATCGGGTGCGGGCGGGTGATGTCGCCGAACAGGATCGGTGGCTTCACGCAGCGCGAGCCGTATGACTGCACCCAGCCGAATTGGCTGAACGTGAAGCCATCGAGTTGCTCGCCGAAGTATTCCACCATGTCATTGCGCTCGAACTCACCGTGCACCGGCATGTCGATCCCGATCTCATCCTGCCAAGCCACGCACTTGCGGGTCTCTTCCTTGAGGAAGGTCTCGTAGTCCTGGTCGCTGAGCGCACCCTTTTTCCATTTCGCCCGCGCGGCGCGCACCTCCGCAGTTTGCGGGAAGGATCCGATGGTCGTGGTGGGGAAGAGCGGCAGGCCCAGCTTTTCGCTCTGGGCCTTTTGACGGACGGGGAATGCGGAGGCGCGCCTGCCATCAGCCTCCGTCACGCCGAGGAGACGACCCTTCACCGTGGGATTGTGGATGCGATCGCTGTCGCGGCGGCGCTGCTGGCTGGCGCGGTTTGCTTCGAGCCCCGCTCCATCGCCTTCACCGGCGAGCAGATGGCTCAGCGCAACGATCTCTGCCAGCTTCTCGTCTGCGAAGGCCAGCCAGTCCTTGATCTCCGCATCGAGCTTCTTCTCGCTGGCCAGCGTGACGGGCGAATGAAGTAGGGAGGAGGAGGCGGAGATCCACAGTCGCTCGTCGCCGACTCTTGCCTTCGCCTTTTCAAGAATGGCGAGCGAGGCATCGAAATCGTTCTTCCAGATGTTGCGGCCATCGACGACACCCAGCGAAAGAATCTTGTCCGTAGGGAAGGCTGCGAGCAATGCATCCACCTCTGCTGCACCTCGGACTGCATCGTAGTGAAGCGCCGCCGCGGGCAGGCTGAGGAAAAGCGCGAGGTTGTCACGGAGCTCTCCGAAGTAAGTTGCGACCAAGAGCTTGGCGGATCCCGCGGCCTTGGCCAGACGCCCGTAGGCCTCCACGAAACACTCCTTCTGACGCGGATTGAGATCTAAGGCGAAGGCCGGTTCATCCAGTTGGATCCACTCCGCACCTTCGGCAGCGAGACGCGAGAGGATGTCTTCATAGACGGGCAGCAGGCGATCGAGCAGCTCGAAACGATCGAAGTCCGGGTTGTCGGGGTCTTGCACCTTGCCCAAGGTCAGATAACTGACCGGCCCGATCAGCACCGGCTTGGCATTCAGGCCAAGGGCCTTCGCTTCATGGAACTCGTTGATGATTTTCGTATCGGAGAGCTTGAAACTGGTATCAGTCCTGAACTCGGGGACGATGTAGTGGTAGTTCGTGTCGAACCACTTGGTCATCTCGCTGGCGAAACCGGCGCTGCCACAACTTCCTCCGCAGCAGGAGCCATCTCCCTTTGTGTCGCGCGCACCGCGGGCCATTTGGAAACGGGTGTCCAGGCCCGCGCTCCCTCCGTCCCACTTGAAGCGGGGCGGCACGTTGCCGAAGAGGCAGGCGGCATCCAGGATCTGATCGTAGAAAGAGAAGTCGTTGCAGGGAACCAGATCGATGCCGGCGGCGGCTTGCTTCTGCCAGTTGCGTTTGCGCAGATCCTTGCCGATCGCCTCAAGCGCGGCCCGCGGGATCTCTCCTTTCCAATAGAGCTCAGTGGCCTTCTTCAGTTCGCGCTGCTCCCCGATGCGGGGGTAACCCAGAATGTGCGTGCGGATCTTCGACATTGCTCCCGCTAGCATGCCCTGCCTCCCGGGTATGCAGGTAGCTCATTGTTTTTATGCTGGCCATTCGCCGGATGAATGATGACTTCGCCCCATGCTTGAGCTGCGCCATCTCCGCACCGTCGTCGCCATCGCTGAGACGGGAAGCATCTCGAAAGCGGGCAAACGTCTGAATCTTTCCCAGCCCGCCTTGTCTCACCAGATGAAGGCGATCGAGGACTACCTCGGGGTCGAACTTTTCCAGCGCAAGAGTAGCCCGCTGCGACTCAGCCCGGCAGGAGAGCGTCTTCTCAGCACCGCCTATGATGTGGAGAAGCAAGTGATGCAGTGCGAGCGCGACGTCGCGCGGATTGCCGATGGCAAGGCCGGCCAGCTCCGCATCGCGGTGGAGTGCCACTCATGCTTCGACTGGCTCATGCCGAGCATGGATGCCTTCCGCGAAGGCTGGCCGGAGGTGGAAATGGATCTTGTCTCCGGATTCCAGCCCGACCCGGTGGGCCTGCTGGCGGAAGATGCCGCGGACCTCGTGATCGTGTCGCAGGCCAAGCCTCGCGCGGGCGTCACCTTCCATCCGCTCTTCCGCTATGAGGTCCTCGCTCTCCTGGCTCAGAAACATCCCTACACGCAGAAGGAATATCTCACCGCGAAGGACTTCGCGAAGGAGACCTTGGTCACTTACCCGATCCCCGATGACCGGATCGATGTGATCCGGGAAGTGTTGCTCCCCGCGAAGATCGAGCCACCGCGTCGCAAGACCGAACTCACCGTGGCGATTCTCCAGCTCGTCGCCAGCCACCGCGCCATTGCTGCCATGCCCGGCTGGGCGGTCCAGCCTTACCTCGACAAGGACTACGTCGCCTCGCGGCCAATCCGAAAGTCAGGCCTCTTTGCGAATCTCTATGCAGCCACTACCTCGGAGAAAGCATCCGCAGTGTACATGGTGGAGTTTCTGGACACCATGCGCCGCATCAGCTTCTCGACCCTGAAGCGAATCGAGCCAGTGAAGTGAAGCACTGCTATCCCAACCATCCCTTCACGGTGGCCAGATCCTTCTTCATCGCCTCGAGAGTCCGCGGCACCGTGTCCTTTCCCTCGATGTACTCCACATGCAAGGAGGCCGGGATATCCGCCGGCAAAATCTGCTTCACCAGCGCTGCCGACTTGTCCGTCACACAGCCCTCACCCAGCGGACAAGGCATCCACTCGCGGCCCTCCAGCTTGTAGTCCTTGAAATACACCGCAACGACATGGGGCAGCGCTCGCCGCAAATTCAGCTCCCAGGCATTCTGGCCTTCCACCGTCGCGTGCGCGAAGTCGAAGGCGATCCCCAGTTGCGCCGGATCGATCCCCCCCAGTGCCTCGATCAAATCCCACAGTGGTGAGCCCACCCGGTTGTTCCCTCGGTGATTCTGGAACTGTCCCTGGATTCCCAGCTCCTTGTTCATTGCTGCCAGATCCTTCAGCTTCGCCCGCACTTCTTCCACCTGCGGCGCAATCGCCTTCTTCAGATCATAAAAGTAGGGCCCTAGCCGATAGCGCTTCACTCCCTGGGCGATCGCCGCCCGCAGCAGCGTCTCCGTTGCTTTGTCCGCCTTGGTGATGTCGGAGGTCAGGATCGTCAGCTCCAGCTTCTGCTTCTTCAGGGCCGCCACGAACTCCGGCAGCTTGTCCGGCGCCTGCTCCGGTTCGATGTGCCCGCCCTTCCGGATCGGCGCTTCAAGGCCGGTCGCCCCCATCGCCGCAACCTTCTCCGCCAGCTCATCAAAGGGCACCTTCTCCAATCCCTTGGTGAACACCAGGCGCGGTCGCGAGGTGCCAGCCGCCTCCTCCGCAGCCGACGCTGAAGACAGAGAAATGGAGGAAGCTGCAAGGGTCAAAGCGGAGCGTTCGATAAACTGGCGTCGGTGCATGCTCTCCCAACGTGAAGGGAGCTCCCCGGCTTTCAATCTCCAAGTGTGAGCGCCTGACGAGCGTCTCCCTTCCGTGTATTCCGGGTATTCCGCGGTTTGCTTTTCCGGCTGTTCAAATTCCGCGCCTTTCGGCGTTTTCGCGGTTGAAACCAACCCTCACCCTCACTCCGCAAACACCCCCATCTCCGTTACCCCGCTCTTCGCCTGCCCACGATTCGTAAATACCACTCTCACCTTTTTCGTGCTCACTTGCGGAAAGGTCACGGTATTTGTCGCCCCTCCCAAGGGCTTCTCCGGCTCCTTCTTCTGCCCCGCCACTTCGGTCCACTTGTCCCCCTGCCACGTTTCGATCGTATACGCAGCCGGTGCCTGCACCCCGCCCTTGTCATCATAGATGTCCAGAGTCACGCGCCCCATCTTCGTCTCCTTCTCAAACTCCAGCTCCAGCCAATCCGTTGGCTTGCCCGACTCATAGCTGGTCCAGCGGTTCATCGGATTCGGGTCAAATACCACCTTCCCATCGAAGGCTTTCGTAGGAGCTCCTCCGAAGCGATCCGAGAATGAAGCACTCGCCTTCGGGAATCCTTCCCCGCGCGGATTGAAGGCCAGATTCCCCGGTGACGGCGGCGCAAGCGGATAAGGCAGCGGCGAAGGCCCCCATGCCTCGAATTCCGTCAGTCCCGAGCGGCTCATCCCCGAGTGGTGCAGGGTTGCACGGATACCCTCGATTGGATTCTCCGGCAGGCTCAGCACGTAAGGCGTGCCACCCCGCGGCGGCAGCGGCGAATCTTTGGTGATCACCGGATGCCACTCCGTGCCGGTCCGGGTCTCGATATCGATGCTCGCAGGCGCGGTGATGCCGCTGCCGGCTCCGTCATCCAGCACATAGAGTTTTACGTGGCTTGCCGTCCGCGGCATCCCGAAATCGACCGCCACCCAATCGCTCTCCGACTTCGAGCCTGCGCTTGTCCAGCGGTCCGCCGGATGTACCTCGTAGCTGTAGCCGCCGTCGCCCAGCTTGCTGGTAGCGCTACCTTCCGCTGTGAAGGAGGCGCTGAAGCGCGGGAAGGCATTCCCATCGTTGTTCACTGCATGGTTCACCAGCAGTGGACGCGGCATCGGCGTCTTGCTCGCATCGAACTCCGGCAGCCGTGCAGTCAGCTTGTGCAGTTCATCCGACTGTGCCGCTGCCTGGCCGTCTACGAAGATCTGCAGGCCCTTGCCCTTGTGATAGCGGCTGCCGTCCCGATCCCAAAGAATCGACAGCAAGTGACCGCGATATGGCACCTCATCAAGTGCGAAGTAATCCCACTTCGATGAAGCAAGCGGATCGATCACCAGGTTTTCGTCATCCATCGGCTTGATGCCGACCAGGCCGGTGATGATCAAATCCGTGAAGCCCGAGTGGAAATAATTCTCGCTATGGTCCTGCGCGTCGTGGCCTTCCCATGAGCCGGTATCGGGATTCAAGCCTTCCGCGATGTAGGGCTTCCCGTTCTTGCGATGGGAAATCGCATAGGTGTGCAGCAGCGTGTTGTAGTCGTCGCGGCTGACCGCCTTCTGGTCGTAGTTCTGCAATAGGTTCGCGAGTCCCTTCAGCGTCTGCGTGGTGGCAAAGGGCCAGGACTGACCGCTCCACCAGCAGCAGGTGTTCTTCAGTGCGAACATCGGATCATACCGCTCCACCGTCGTGGGCCCGAAGGGCGCCTTGAAATAGTCGCCATCCATCAGGAACTTCCACGCGGCCTCGAAGCCCGGGTCCGGCAGGTTGAAGGCCCACGGCACGTAGCCATGCTCCTCGCGGCCGTGGATGTCTCCCGCATGCTTCCCCGATTGATAGGTCAGCGTGAATGCCTTCACCACATTGCCCTCGGCATCCGTCTCGTCGCGCGAGGCCATGGGGAAGAAGAACTCGCGCTTCGGGTCCCACAGCAGAGTCTGCACCTGCTTCTTGAGAGAGTCGGCTTTCGTCCGGTAGTCGGCGGCAGTTTTGGTATCACCTGCTAGATCCGCGATTCGGGCGATCGATTGCGCATCCGCCCACATGTAGGTGTTGAAGGACGGTCGCAAACCGCGCTCGCCGCGGACGATGTCTTTCGATTGCCGGCTGTTGATGTTGTACTCCATCCCATCGTCGTGGCCGCTCTGCCAGAAGAGGCTCTTCTCCGCCACCCACTGGCGCTTGCTCCACTCTTCGTAGCTCTTCACAAGATCCGGCAGTAGTCCGGTGGTGAATGCCTTGTCCGGATGCACCAAATGCGCCGCCCAAGTCGACTCCGCCAGCCAGCTCGAATACTTCCGCGGCTCCGCCCCCGGCGTCTTGAACCAGTAGCGGGTGAAATCGCGCACATAGCGTGGATCCTTCAGCCAGCGGACCTCATTGATCTGGTGCCCCGATGGACAGGAGATCGCCCCATAGGCCCCCGACCAGAAGGGCCGGTTGGCAAATTCCGTGAACACATAGCCCGTATCCGGCGAGCCATAGGTCAGGTGCTTCGTCACCAGCTCCCAGCGGTAGTAGTAGGTCGTGTTGATCTCCTCGTCCGGGCACTCGAAGAAGGGAATATTCTTCTTATACCACTCGAAGTCCTTGTTCGCCCAAAAGCTCTGCTTCGCCAGCAGTGCTTGCTTGTCGAGAATCTGCCCATTCAAGCAGGCCGGCACCAATGCGAGGACGAGAAGCGAACGCCACATGTCCTCAAATCTGAACCCCAAACCGCGAACATCAAACCACGAACTCTGCCACCGCTTCCCATTTGAAATCTCAAATTCCGAATTTCAGATTTCAAATCCGCCTCTCCGGGCACCGTCTTCCGGAGAGCGGTTTACTTGACTCCCTGCACCCGATCACAGAAGCGTTCCCATTGTGATCTCTCCCAGTCTCGGCGTCGTTCATGGCTTCAAGTCGGTGCCCACCGCCTTCGGCATCCTCCTGCGCCGCCCGCAGATCCTTCTTTGGATGCTGCCGCCCCTCATCTTGACGCTGATCCTCGACGCGGTCGCCTTCTACTTCGCCTTCGGCTGGATGCACGCGAAGATCGAGGAATTCCTCAGCGGTCGCGGCTACGCCCAGTGGTTGACCAGCGCCGCGAACATCTTCGGGGGTGTCGCGGTCGTGCTTCTGTTAGGCTGGGCCTTCGCCTGGATGTTCCTCGCCCTTTCGGGCCCTTTCCAGGACTTCATCTCCGCCGCGGTCGAACGCGAACGCCATGGCGGCGGCCCGAAGCCTCCGGTAGGCTTCCGCGGTTTCGCGAGAGGCATCCTGCGCGGTGCCATCCAGTCCTTGGTGCTGATCATGATCACCCTGCCGGTGCTGCTGGTCGGCTTCGTCCCTGCACTCGGACCTCTGATCGTCTTCGCTTGGAGCGCCTTCGCCATGGGCTTCTCCTTCACCACCATCCCCGCTGGCCGCCTGCGCGAGCGCCTCGCCCTCGCCCGTCGCCAGCGCGGCGCGATGTTCGGCCTCGGCTCAATCATCGCCCTCGCTGCCATCGTGCCCTTCCTCAATGTCCTCTTGATGCCCGTCTTCGTCGTCGCCGGCACCCTCGTTTACCTCGAATCCAACGATCCCCAGCCCGCGAGCCCGCCGATGCTGCCCGACGAAGCTTGAACGGCGGCACGCCAGAAATAGGAAAGCCCGGAACCACTGTCCCGGGCTTCCTTTGGTTTTGGAGGAATTGTCGTGATTCCTACTCCTTCTTGGCCGCGGTGGCCGAAAGCAAGTACGCCCGGCGCTGGTCCGCGAAGGTCCGCAGCGCCATGCTCGACGGCCCGAAGCCACGCGGTGCTTCCTCGCCGCTAGCTGCCGCCGGCTGATCCGCGGTCAGCTTCTCAAACTCCTCGGTGCTGGAGAGCTTCCGTGTATCCGCCGCGATCTCCTTGCCAGCCAGCTCACGGTACTTTGCGACCACCGGCCCCAGCTTGCTCCAATCGAGATTCTCTTGGGCGATCGTCCGGACCTTCTCCAGATAGCGGGCTTTCAAGGCAGGCACGGCGAGCAGCTTCGAGCGCAGCGGAGTGCGCTCGTTGTCCATCCCGGTGAGGGGATCGAGCTTCACACCTTCGCCACCGCGATTGCCGCCACCCGCACCCGGGCCTTGCTGGCCCGGACCTTCAGGCCGCGGCTGGCCACCTTCGGGCCGGCCTTCGCCTCCCGGAGGGCCGAATCCGCCGCGATCACCGCCGCCTCCCCGGGGTCCAAAGCCCGGTCCGCCACCGGAGGGCCTGAAGGCTTCATTCATATCCCCGGGGATCAGGTGGAAGCGGCCATCTGTGTCGCGATACAGGCTGAAGTCGCTGGCGCGGGTCCAGTAGCCGTCGCCATTGATCAGCCCGCAATCCAGCGCCAGGAACCACAGCACGCTGTCGATATCCAGCATCGGCGCGACTGCTGCCTCGAGCTCCCCGGCCGGCGTCTGCGAGAGCGTTTTGCAGAGCTTGATCAGCGCCTGCCAGTCCTCGTCCGTGCCGTCCTTCATGTCGTAGCGCTCCTTGTAGACCGCCAGATCCTCACCGGCGTAGTCGAGGCCGCCACGGCCGTTTGGGGACCCACGGACCTTCCAGCGCGCGCCCTTGTTGCTGCGGAAGTTCTCCTGGATGAAGTCCTTGTTGAACTGTTCCTGGTTCACATAGACGCCCCAGTTCTCGCCATTGATCACCACCCGCACCAAGTTCGCCTTCGGCGCGGCGATGTGCTGGCGGGCGATGTGCGAATACAGCACCGCGCTCAGGAAGCTGCCGTCCTCGTGGGAATTCAGCAGGTTGAGCGTCTTGTATCCGTCCAGCTTTTGCTTCTTGTCGCTGAAATCGAGCGAGACATTCAGCGAGCGCTTGTGGCCGGCGGAGACCATCATGTAGCTGGACATCCCGCGGAAGTGGACGCCCACGCCGGGGTACTTCTTGCCGTCCACCGTGAGCGTCGCCGGGACCTCCACATCGGTGCCGTGGAAGTCCTCCAACTCCTTCTCCCAATCGGCATTCTCGAAATCAAGGAACAAGGTCCGCAAGGTATCCTCGGCATAGAGATCGGAGCTGCCGGCCGGTGAAACCTCAGACGGCGAGATCTTCACTCCGGGAGTCGCCGGAGTCTCCTCAGCACCGCCGCGTGGACCGAATCCGCCCGGACCACGTCTGCCGCCACCACCCGGACCACCGGGGAAGCCGCCGCGCTGCTGGGCCGGATTGGCCTTCAGGAACTCGCGGGCCGCAGCGCGCTCCTCTTGGTTCAATTGCTTGTTACCGTCCTTGTCAAAGTCGGCGAGCAACTTGCGCTCGGACTGCATCGGCGGTCCACCGGGGAAGTTTCCATTTCCGGGCGGCGGCTGCTGGGCAAGTGCGGGAAGAACGAGAAGAACTGAGAGTGACGCAACAGAGGGTATGTATTTCATGAGACAACACAGGGGTCGTTGCCTCGGAGGACGGAAGCTGCGGGTGAAACGCCCGGCCCGGCCAAAAGTTTCGCCGACAAAGCCAAAAAAAGCCCGGTCCCATCGCTGGAACCGGGCTTTTTGGAAGCGGAAAGGCCCTGATGGATTTAGTGCTCGCGGCAGAACTGCTCGAAGCGGGTCAGACCCTCGTTGAGCACGTCCAGCGTGGTGCAGTAGCTCATGCGGATGCCGTCGTCGTAGCCGAAGGCGATGCCCGGAACCGCGGCCACCTTGTAGCGGCTGAGCAGCTTGTCGGTCAGGTTCGTCGACTTCAGGCCCAGCTGGCCGGTGTAGACGAAGAAGTAGAAGGCACCCTTCGGCTCCACCACACGGATGTTGTGGATCGCCTTGAGGCGCTGGAACATGAACTGGCGCTTCACGTCGTACTCGTCGCGCAGGTCGCTGATGAAGGTTTGGTCACCTTGGAGCGCGGCCACCGCACCGTATTGGGCGAAGGTGGTGGCATTCGAGACCGTGTGGCTCGCGATCTTGTCGATCGCCTCCGCCAGCGGCTTCGGAGCGGCGGTGTAGCCGAGGCGCCAGCCAGTCATCGAGTAGGCCTTGGAGAAGCCATTGACGGTGATCGTCAGGTCGTAGAGCTCCTGGCTCAGGGAAGCGATCGAGACGTGCTTGTTATCGCCGTAGACCAGCTTCTCGTAAATTTCGTCGGAGAGGATGATGATGTCCTCAGACAGGGCGACTTCGCCGATGTCGCGCAGCTCCTGCTCGGTGTAGACCGCGCCGGTCGGATTGGAGGGCGTATTGAGGATGACCATCTTGGTCGCCGGGGTCATGGCGGCCTCGAATTGCTCGGCGGTCATCTTCCAGCCGTTGGACTCCTTGGTCTCCACCAGCACCGGCTTGCCGCCCGCGAGGCGGACCATCTCCGGGTAGCTCACCCAGTAAGGGGTCGGGATGATCACTTCATCGCCTTCTTCCACCACGGCGAGGATGGCATTGTAGCAAGCCATCTTGGCACCGGCGCTCACGCAGATCTGCTTCGCGTCGTAGGAGACGTTGTTGTCGGCGATGAACTTGGCGGCCAGGGCGTCGCGAAGCTCCGGGATGCCGTTGGCAGGGGTGTACTTCGTCTTGCCTGCCTGCAGCGCGGCGATTGCCGCGTCCTTGATGTGCTGCGGGGTGTCCACCTCCGGTTCGCCACCGGCGAGGCCGTAGACCTCTTCGCCCTTGGCGATCAAGGCCTTGGTCTGATTGGTGACCGCGAGGGTGAGTGACGGGGTGACCTCGAGAATTCGGGATGAAATGCTGTCCATGGAAGCGCGCGGTATGGTGGTTCACGCCCTCCGGAGACCGGAGCAACGGTGATGTCGCGCAGCCCCCGGTGGAGCGGGGGGCTTTTCTGCCCGGACCAGCGGCCCGGCGCAAGTGAAATGCTATGGGTCAATCGTCAGAAGTCATTGGCCATTGGGGGGAAGGCAAAAAGCATCGTTTTCTGCCTGTTTCCCAATGACTCATGACCAATGAGCCATGACTCAGGCAGTCAGGTCATTCATCCAGCCGCCCCGTGCGGTGACCCATTTGCCTTTTTTGACAACTTCCGGGAAGCCGAGGCCGTGGCTGGCGGCGGCGGTGAAGACGTCCCAAGCTTGGCTGGCGAGGATGCCGGAGAGGACGATCTCGCCCTTCGGCTTGAGGGTCTTGATGATGACCGGGAAGGCTTGGATCAGGACCGTGGAAAAGATGTTGGCCAGGACCACGTCGTATTTTTTGCGTGGCTTCCACTTCAGGATGTCGAGTTCCTTGGCCTCGATGCCCGGGGTGCCGTTGCGCTCGAAATTGCGCTCTGCCACCGTCACCGCGAAGGGGTCGTAGTCGCAGGCGAAGGTTTCACCGGCACCAAGCTTCTTGGCGGCAATGGCGAGCAGGCCCGAGCCGGAGCCGAGATCGGCGCAACTCCAGCCCGCTTCGCGCGAGCGGCCGATATCGACGAGGAAGCGCAGGCAGGTGGAAGTGGTGGCGTGGTCACCGGTGCCGAAGGCCATTTCCGGCGGGATGCTGATGATGTCGCGGCCGGGATGGTCCTTGGCGAGCTGCTTGAGATCCTTGGCGGAGGAGAGCTGGGTGACCACCAGAGCATCACGGACCTTGAGCGGTGGCGGGATCACGGGGGAGGCGTTCTTCCAATCGCTGGACAGCTTGCGGACGGTGCCACCGAACTGCTTGGCGATGGCTTCGCCCTCCGATTTGGTGGCGCAGAAAACTTCCACGCGCACCGACTTGCCGCCCTTGATGACGTGGAGGACGAAGTTGGGGTTGCCGTGGAAACGATCTTCCCAAGCATCGAGCCACTTGGAGGCGGAGAGCTTCGACCAGACGAACATGGCGGGAAGGTGTAGAAATCCGCGCAGCCGAGTCCAAGTTTCATTTTCAGAGCGCCGGTGACCTGTCTTGCTTGGGGGAATGCCGCAGGCGAAACGAAATGAGCCCGCGGCCATTGCTGACCGCGGGCTCGGGTGCACAAACCATTCCGTGAAACTTCACGAACAGCTGGAAAATGAAAAGGGGCGCCCGCAGCCCTCCCAAACCGCGGGCGCCATGCGTTTCCGCATTTGATTCAGTATCGTGCAAGTTCCCCATTCGCGCAAATTCAGGAAGACGGGGGGATTTACTTAAGGTGTTTTACCGACACGGCGCGCGGTGGGATTTGCGGACTGTTAGATCAGCGGGTGCTTCTCTAACCGGAGAAGGCGCGAACTGCTGCGAGGCCTGACCTGCCGGGGAATTTTGAGCGGAGCCTTGCGGGAAAAGTTTGGGCGGGGAGGTCGTGAATCAGGAGGTCCTTGCCAGTCTCTCAACCCTGGCAGTAGGGGACCTCTCGATCTTTTTGTGGGGGACCTCCCCGCCCATCCCAGACAATCCAGGGGAAAAGTCAGCTGCTTGGCGGCTGGGGCGATGGGCTCAAACTCGGGATGGTAACTGTTCCCGGTGTCGCATCAGCAGTGCCGAGATAGGATGAATCGGTGTGTCGTTTTTCAATCGCCGGGTGAACGGAATGCCGATGCGAGTAGGGAGGCGGTGATTTAAAGTAAAGTTTTGTTAGGGATTTTGAGCCGGATTGGCGGAAGCTTGTCCGCAAAATTTAGGATATGTTGTTGTTATGTTTGGGTTGGGGAAGGTGGAGCTTGGGCGCCTGCCGATTGGTGGCGGGCCCTGTGGCGTCGCGGAAGAGCGGGAAGAAGGGGGGCAGAGGAGGTCGGGAGAGGGCTTTGTGGGCTTGGAGAGCCGCGCGCTGCCTGATGGGCCGCGATAGCTCCTTGGTTGAGGAGGGCGGGTAGGAGTCGCGGTGGGGGACCTTGCCTGGAATTGGTGTGGCGCTCTGATGCGAGACCTCGGGCAAAAGGCTGCGACGCTCGCAGCACTCCGAAAGCGGCCCGGCCGCAAATGGAGGGCAGGTGGGTGCCGCGCCGGAGTAGGAGCGATCCGGACACGAAAAAGGCCCTCTTGCGAGGGCCTGATTCTGAAAGGAATGGAGCGGGCGATGAGATTCGAACTCACGACATCCACCTTGGCAAGGTGGCGCTCTACCACTGAGCTACGCCCGCGTCGCGAAACGCGTGCGCGGTTTCTACACGGGGACCGACGAGGGGCAAGAGAAAAGTAGCATTAAAGTTTCGAGAATTTTCATGAGGCGGGGAAGAAGGGCTTCCCGGGCGTCTTGCCGGTGAGAAATCGGGTAGGGAAGGTGGGATGTGGAAGCGCGTCACCGCTTTGGAGTGAGGCTCGCATTCAAGGGGTGCAGGCTGCTTCCGAAAGCTGTGGCAGCTTGTGAATGGCGTGGAGCGATGTTCCTGGCGCCGTGGGCAAACCGGAACCTCGCCTTGAGTGGGTGCCATTCGCCACATGGCGCAGCATGCCCAAAAAGAAAGGCGTGCTGGTGCACGCCTTCGTTGTGCCGCGGAGCCGCGGGCTCAGCTTGTCGGGAGGCTGAGTCTTTTGTTGATCCCTTGCGGGGCGAATCGAATCGATCAATCCAAAGTGAACTCGCCGTCTTCGCCGATGCCGATCCAATTCAGGCGGCCGAAGGCGCGGAAGATGGCGGGAGTCAGTTCATCGCCGTCGTCGTCGGCATGCTCGATGGTAGCGGAGCTGGTAAGGCCGCGCATCGATTCGATACTGATCACGGTGCGATAACCTTCGAGGTGGATCCAATCACCCCAGTTCTTCGATTCGTGGCGCGGGAAGAGTTTCTCCTTTCGAAGAGCCTCTACGACTTCTTTGACGGTGCAGGGATCTTCGGACTCGGGCAGTTGCAGGACAGTTTCCATGTGGCGGGCGGGAAGCTTGCTGAAGCTTATTCACGAATGGAAGCTTCGCATAGCCTCGAATACAAGCCGCCTCTTGCTAGTAATTCTTCGTGCTTCCCGGATTCGACCAATTTTCCGTCTTGCAAGACACAGATCAGATTTGCTTTGCGGACGGTGGAGAGGCGGTGGGCGATGACGAAGGAAGTGCGGTCGGCGCGGAGGTTTTCCAAGGCGTCTTGCACCAGGCGCTCGGTGGTATTGTCGAGCGCGGAGGTCGCTTCGTCTAACAAGAGTAGCGGCGGGTTCTTGAGCAAAGCTCTTGCTATGGAGAGGCGCTGCTTCTCGCCACCGGAGAAGCGCACGCCGCGCTCCCCCGCGACGGTATCAAGCATCTCCGGCAATTCCCTGACGAATGGTGACGCATTCGCGCTGTCGAGCGCGGCCCAGATTTCGTCGTCGGTAGCGTCTGGTTTTGCGAGGCGGAGGTTGTCGCGGAGGCTGGTATTGAAGAGGAAGCTTTCCTGGGTGACGTAGCCGGTGTGGTCGCGCAGCCATTCTTTCGAAAGGTCTTCGATGGGATGGTCATCGAGCAGAATGCGGCCCTTGTTGGTTTCGTAGAAGCGTGTCAGCAGATTCAGCACGGTGGACTTGCCGGCACCGGTGGGGCCGACGAGGGCGACGGTCATGCCGGGCTCGGCGACCAGTGAGATGCCTTCCACAGCGGGAGAATCGGGATCGTAGGAGAAGCCGGCGTTTTCGAAAGTGACCTTGCCCTTGAAGACGGCGGGGCGCAGGCCTTCGGTGAGATTGACCTCATCCGGCAGATCGAGGATGTCGAAGACGCGCTTGGCTGCGACCTTGCCTCCGACATAGAGCTGGGTGAGGGTATTGATCCGCGAGATCGGATCGAAGAGGAAGCCCCATGCCACCAGGAAGGCCATGGGGGTGCCCTTGTCCATCTTGCCCTGCAGCACCCAATAGGCACCACAGCCGAGCATGAGGATGATGCCGGACTCCGCGAGCAGCGAGACGCCGGGCCAGACGAGAGCCTGGCCTTTCATCACGCGCATGTGCTTCTCGCCGACGTGTTTGCTCGCGGCATCGAAGCGGTCGAGTGCTTCGGGCTCCACGGTGTAGGCCTTGATCTGGCGGATGCCGGCGAGGTTGTCATGCAGCAGTGCATTGAGCGCTGCGGAGGCTTCGGAAGATTCGCGCCAGCGTGGCTCCGCGCGCTTCGAGTAGATCGTGGTGATCAGACCGATGATTGGCAGCGGAGCGAGGGTCACCAAGGCAAGCTCCCAACTGTTGTAGAACATCCAGCCGGCCATGATCAGGAATTGCAGGACCGCGGGGATGGCCTGGTCGATGGTCTCCACGATCATGCGGTCGGTGGAAGGGACGTCACTGGCGACGCGCGACATGATCTCGCCGGAAGAGTTCGAATCGAACCATTTGATCGGCAGGCGCTGGAGCTTGTCGTACAACTTGCGACGCAGATCGTGGATCAGGCGCTGCTCGAGGACGTTGTTGCCATAGGTGCGGAGGGTGAAGAGGACCTGGCGCAGGAAGATGGCACCGATGCCCATGGCGGCGGTCTTGAAGAGCAGGTCCTGGCGCCCCTTGTCCATGACCTCAGTGACCATTACCTGGGTTACCGTGGGCAGGACCAGCACCAGCACCGTGCAGAGGACTGCCATCAGTAGCGAGGTGGAGGCGCGTCCGGGGTAATGGAGGACGAGTTGGAAGACGCGTTTGAGGACGGCCATGGTGCCGACAAAAAGGGCGTGGAACTGGGATGATGCAAGGAAGATGCTTCGCGTTTCCGCCGATCCGTGTTAGGAAGAAGGAGAAACCCGAAAATGCCCCGGACCCACATCCTCGCGCTTGACCAGGGGACTACCTCGTCGCGCGCGATTGTATACGACCACGAGTGCCGGCAGGTTGCCGTAAGCCAGAAGGAGTATCCTCAGCACTATCCGCGGCCGGGGCATGTGGAGCACGATCCGCTGGCGATCTGGGCGAGCCAGTGGTCAACGGCGGTGGATGCGATGGGCAAGGCGGACCTGATGCCGCAGGACATCGCGGCGATCGGGATCGCGAACCAGCGGGAGACAACGCTGGTGTGGGACCGGGAGACCGGGAAGCCGGTTTATAATGCGATCGTGTGGCAGGACCGGAGGACGGCGGGCGAGTGCGCGCGGCTGAAGGAGGAGGGCGTGGAAGAGCTATTCGTGCAGCGAACCGGCTTGCGGTTGGATCCGTATTTTTCCGGGACGAAGATCCGCTGGATCCTGGAAAATGTCGCGCATGCGCGCAGCCGGGCGGAGGCGGGAAAGCTGATGTTTGGCACGGTGGACAGCTGGCTACTGTGGCGGCTGAGCGGAAGGACCGTGCATGCCACGGATGCGAGCAACGCCTCGCGGACGCTGCTCTATGATATTCACAAGGGCGACTGGGATGATGAGTTGCTCGGGATTCTGGGGATTCCGCGCTCGATGCTGCCGGAGGTGAAGGACAGCAGTGGGATCTTCGGGGAGTCGCAGGAGGGAATTCCGATTGCGGGGATCGCGGGGGACCAACAGGCGGCTTTGTTCGGGCAGGGATGCTTCAGTGCGGGAACGGCGAAGAATACCTATGGGACCGGTTGCTTCATGCTGATGAATACCGGGGCGGAGGCGGTGGTGTCGCGGAACGATCTTTTGACGACGGTGGCTTGGAGGATCGCTGGTGAGACGGTTTATGCCTTGGAGGGCTCCGTCTTCATCGGCGGTGCGGTGGTGAAGTGGTTGCGCGATGACCTGCAACTGATTCGGACCGCGGAGGAGTGTGAGACGGTAGCGGCGACAGTGGCGGACAGCGGCGGGGTCTATTTCGTGCCGGCATTCGCGGGGCTGGGAGCGCCGCACTGGGACCCTTACGCAAGGGGCATGGCGATCGGCATGACGCGCGGGACGAACCGCGCGCACTTCTGTCGGGCCGCGCTGGAGTCGATTGCCTTCCAAAGCGCGGAGCTGGCGGAATGCATGGTGAAGGACAGCGGCATCCCACTACAGCGACTGCAAGTGGACGGCGGCGCAGCGCGGAGTGAGCTGCTGATGCAGTTCCAGGCGGATCTGTTAGGCGTGGAAGTGATGCGGCCGCGGGACATCGAGAGCACGGCGAAGGGCGCGGCGTGGTTGGCTGGCTTGGGAGTGGGATATTGGCATGACCGGGCGGAGCTGGCTGCGCGGAACGAAACGGGCATGGAGTTCCGGCCGCAGCGTGCGAAGGCTGAGATGGAAGCCCTGATGAAGGGCTGGCACAGGGCGGTGGAGCGCTCGAAAGGATGGGCCGATGATGACGCGAACTGAGCATCTCGCCGCCTTGGAGTCGGGAGACTTCGATATTTGCATCGTGGGCGGCGGCGCCAGTGGGCTGGGCGCGGCGGTGGATGCTGCATCGCGCGGGCACCGGGTGGCGCTGGTGGAGCAGGAAGATTTCGCGAAGGGCACTTCCTCGCGGTCGACGAAGCTGGTGCACGGCGGCGTGCGCTATCTCAAGCAGGGAAACATCCCGCTGGTGATGGATGCCCTGCATGAGCGCGGGCGGATGGCGAAGAATGCGCCGCACTTGGTGCGTGATCTCGCCTTCGTGATTCCGACCTACCACTGGTGGGAGGGGCCTTTCTACGGGATCGGGATGAAGGTCTATGATGGGCTTGCCGGGAAACTGGGTTTCGGGCCGAGCCATGGACTGTCGCGGGAAGAGACGTTGGAACGGATTCCGACGATCGAGCCCGATGGTCTAACAGGTGGGGTGATCTATCATGACGGGCAGTTCGACGATGCGCGGCTGGCGGTTCACCTGGCGATGAGCGCGGACGATCATGGCGCGAAGCTGGCGAACCATGTGAAGTGCACCGCGCTGGTGAAGGATGAGGCGGGCAAGGTCTGCGGCATTGAAGCCAAGGACACGGAGACCGGGCGGCGCTTCACGATCCGTGCGCGCTGCGTGATCAATGCTACCGGAATCTTCGTGGACGAGTTGCGGCGCGGTGATGATCCAGAGGCGAAGGACATCGTGGCGGTGAGTCAGGGCGTGCACCTGGTGTTGCCGAAGGATTTCTTGCCGGGAGACTCGGCGATGATGATTCCGCGCACGGCGGATGGGCGGGTGCTTTTCGCGGTGCCGTGGCATGACCGTGTGGTGGTGGGTACCACTGATACCCCCCTGCGCGAGAGGTCGCTGGAGCCGCGCGCGCTGCCGGAGGAGATCGCCTTTATCATGATCCATACGGCGCAGTATCTGACGCGCGATCCGAGGCCGGAGGATGTGCTGAGTGTCTTCGCGGGATTGAGGCCGCTGGTGAAGTCGGGTGAGGGGCTGAAGACCGCGAGCCTATCGCGCGATCATACGATCCTGGTGGCGGAGAGCGGGCTGATCACGATCACCGGCGGCAAGTGGACGACCTACCGGAAGATGGCGGAGGATGTGATCGGGCGGGCCGAGCAAGTTGCAGGACTGGAGAAGCGCGCGTGCCGCACCGAGGATCTGCCGATTCATGGCGCGACGACCGAGTTGATCGAGGAGAAGCACTTGCGGTTCTACGGCAGCGATGCCGCCGCGATTCGTGAACTTGGCGAGACCCAGAAGGTGCATCCAGCGCTGGAGTTGACGGTGGGCGAAGTGCGCTGGCATGCGCGGATGGAGATGGCGCGGACTGTGGAGGATGTGCTGGCGCGGCGGAGCCGGTGTTTGCTGCTGGATGCGCGGTCGGCGATTGCTGCGGCCCCGGCGGCCGCGCGGATCTTGGCGGAGGAGTTGGGGAAGGGGAGCTCGTGGGAATGGACGCAGACGAGTGAGTTTACGGCGTTGGCGCGGGGGTATGTGTTCGGGGATCCGGCGAGCACGGGGTAGTGGGTGTTTCCGGTAGGGCGAGCTGGCCTCAGCGCGCCGCGAGCGATGAGGGGATCATCCGAGAGCGTAGAAGACTGCTGAGGTCCGCGCGGATCGCCCGCGGCTGCCTGAGGCCAGGCAGCCCTACCGAAAGTCAGCCCTACCGGAAGTCGCCTTAAACGACTGCCGTTCCGCTACCTTGAGGTTCCGCCGCTGGCCTGTTAGTGTTGCTGCGTGCTGCTCGATATCTGGGAAATCCTCGGGACCTTCGTCTTCTGTCTCTCCGGCGCGCTGGCGGCGCGGGAGCGGGCGATGGATTGGTTCGGGATGTTCGTACTGGCTTTCCTGACCGGAGCCGGCGGTGGGATGATCCGCAGTGTGCTGATTGGCGATGTGCCGCCGCAGTTCCTGAAGGATCCGCGGATCTTCGGTCTGGCGACGGCGGGGACGCTGGCGGCGCTCGCCGGTGCGGCGTGGTGGAAGAAGGTGCACCGGGTGGTCTCCCTGTTTGATGCGATCGGCCTGGGCCTTTTCACCGTGACGGGGATCCGGATCTCGCAGGCGCATGGCTTGCCCTGGTGGTCCTCTCTCGCGCTTGGGGTGATTACCGCGACTTTCGGCGGTCTGCTGCGCGATGTGCTGCGGAACCAGATCCCGCTGATCTTGCGGAGGGAGATCTATGCGACGGCCAGCATCATTGGCGGGCTGGCCTTGCTCGGGATGGATCTGTTAGGCTGGCCCGAGGGTGTGGTGGTGGGCGTCACCACCGCACTTATCGTGACGATCCGTTTGCTGGCAATCCGCTATGCGGTGCACCAGTCGAAGGGGTAGCGTATGTGGAGTGCTAGCCCTCCGCTGGGTTCTATCCCTACACCGGTCCGCCGAAGAACTTCTCCAGAGCTTCCACGCAGCCGAGGCTGTGGGTAGCGGTGCAAGCATGGCCGCCGCCGGCGAGGACGTGCTCTCGAATGTCCGCCACAGCATTTCCCGGGCATGCGAACATGGCGGCGGCGCCGGGGCTGAGCATCTCGAAGTCGTTGTGGCTGTCGCCGATCGCGAAGGTGCTGCTGGCATCAAGACCGAAGTGGCGCGCGACTTCCGCCAGGCTACTACCTTTCTGGTACTTCTTGTGGCCGAAGCGCAGCCAGATGGAATTGCGCTGCCAGCCGAGGAAAGGGTTGCCGTTGGCGTGGGATTCCACGCGCTGCATGATCCAAGCCATCTCCTCCTCCGTGCGCGCGACCAAGCCGGCGGGGTCTCCGGGTTGCTCGATCCAGGTGGCACCGGTGTGTTCCTCCACATCGCGGCGGATCAGGTCGAGAATACTGCGGACTTCGATGAAGAAAGACTTGAGCTCGTCCTCGCAGGACTGGTTCCACGGTTGCAACGGCGACCAGCGGCCATTCGGCTGCGGCAACCAAATCTCGCGCTCGCGGGCGACTACCCAGTCCGGGGTGAAGGGAAAGCCGCTTTCCACCAGGCCCTCGATCACGTGGGCGATGGAGCGGCCGGTATTGATGCCCCAAAGGGCGCCCTCGTCGCGGCGCAGGCGCTCCAACGTCCGGAACAGGCGTGGGCTTACTGGTGGCTCGTCGGCCGGGTGGTGCAGGGTGCCATCGAAATCGAAGGAGAGGATGGCTCCGGGCTTGGCTGGCGGATCGAGCGGCTGCACGCCCCGGGGATAACGCCGCTGACGGCGGGGTCAAGGGTGGGTATTCCTTATCGGAGAGCGAGCGCAGGGGCGCGGAGAGCTGGACGCTTTACTCCTCCTCGACCGGCTCGGCGCGCTGGGGCTCCTCGACCACTTCCTCGGCCTTGGGTGCCTGCTCTTCTTCTTCCACCGGCTGGGCCTTGGGAGCGGGCTTCGGCTTGGCGCGCGGTGGTGGCGTTTCCTCCACCGGCTGAGCCTTGGGTGGGGTCTGCGTTTGGGGTCGAGTGCGCTGCGGCGGCGGAGCGGGGGCAGGCGTGTGGGTTTCCTCTTCCACCGGCAGGGCGCGCATCGGCTTCACCACCACGGGTGCGGGCTGCGGCTTTACCGGGGTGCCTTGGCCTTGAGCTTGGGGTTGTCCCGTGCTTTGAGTCGGCGGCTGATTGCGGCGCATGCGGATTTCCACGCGGCGGTTGGGAGCCTGCTCCTCCACGTTGCCGGAGCCGACAAGCGGGCGAGCCATGCCGTAGCCGCGGGGAACGATCCTGTCGCCATTCATGCGCAGCGAGCTGACCAAGTAGGCCTTCACCGCTTCGGCGCGGCGTTGGGAAAGCGAGAGATTGTAGGACTCGCCACCGAAGAGGTCGGAGTAGCCCTCAATCCAGCAGTAGAGCCCGGGATTGCGGTCGATAATCAGCGCCAGCTTCATCAGCCCGACCTTGGCGCTCTGGCGCAACTCGGCGCTATCGTATTCGAAGAGTAGGTCACTGGGCAGCATCGTCTTCTTGCCGACCAGTACGTCCGGCGAGAGGCCGACCATGTCCTGGAGAGTCACCACACCATCGAGCGTGCCGGCATCCACTTTGCCGCCCGCGCCCTTCTTGAGGAGGTCCTCGGCGAAGCGGTTGAGGTTGGATTCATCCACCATGCTCGCACCGGGATCGACGATGATCTGGGATTCTGCGGCGAGCGGCAGGTTGTTGGCGGTCTTGCCGAGCTCCTTCATCGAGGTGCTCAGGTCGATGCCCGCGGCAGGATCGACCACGATGCCCTGCGGGTCACCGGCCATGGCGGGATTCTCAAGGCGCACCGCGAATTCGGGCTCCTTGATCTCCGGCTTGAGTTCCATCTCGGTATCCTTCGGCAGCTTGGTAAGCGCGTCCAGTTCATCGAGCAGGGCGGCAGCGGTGGGTGGAGGCGGGGTTTCCACTTCCTTCGGGATCATCATGTCCTTCTCCGGCGGCAGGACTTCCACCGGTTCCTGGGCCACCGGCTGTGTGGAGATTTCGTCACCGGGCAGGATGGCGCGGGCGATTTTGATGGAGCTCAGGAAGTAGAACGCGCCGACGTGGAGGATCACGGCCACGAAGAAGGCTACCGCCACCCACCAGCCCATATTATCCGGGCCGGGCAGGCGGATCGGTGTGCTCTCGCGCGAGCTGCGCCATCCGTAGCTGTTTTCCACGGCCGGACTATACGCCGGGCGGCCTGCCTGACAATCACCGGCTTGCGATCGATCTTGCTGCTTGGCACCCGCCGTGCTGGAATTCGGGCGATGCCTGCCAAGAAAGCTGCAAAGAAGGCGGCCGCCAAAGCCGCTTCCGAAGTTCCTGCTGCCAAGAAGGCCGCGAAGAAAGCTCCTGCCAAAAAAGCCGCGGGAAAGGCGGCCAAAAGTGAGGCTCCTGCCCCTGCTCCGGTCGCGAAGGTGGAGGCTCCTGCCCCCACCAAGTCGGCCGCGAAGGGCAAGACCGCTGCACCGAAGGCCAAGGACGTCGCAAAGGCCGCCTATCTCAACTACAAGAGCCGGGTGGAGAAGGGCGAGCATGGTGACCAGCTCGGGGATTGGCTGGCGGCGGAGAAGACCGAAGAGGATTGATCAGCGGGACGGGTTTGTGGGCACGGTGCCATCCTGACCCGCTTTGCGCTTTTCCCGGTGGCAGTCCGCGCCGAAGCTCGGGGCGTGAAGTGTTCTTCCCTTGGTATCGGGCTCGCTGGACTTGGCACCGTCGGTTCCGGCGTGGTGCTGGCATTGGAACGCAATGCGGGCCTGATCTGTGACCGCACGGGTGGTCTGGTAAATCTGGAGGTGGCGAAGGTGCTGGTGCGCGACCTCGCGAAGGTGCGGCCTGTCAACTTGCCTGCGGAGAAACTGACGACTTCCTGGAAGGAAGTGGTCGAGGACCCGGCAGTGGATATTGTCGTCGAGCTGATCGGCGGCACCACGGATGCCTTTGAGATCGTGGCGGCGGCGCTGAAGGCCGGGAAGCCGGTGGTCACGGGCAACAAGGCCTTGCTCGCCGAGCGTGGCGTCGAGCTTTTCGCTCTCTCGAAGGAACACGACGCGCCGATCCATTTCGAAGCTGCGGTCGCCGGGGGCATCCCGATCATCAAGACGGTGCAGGAGTCCTTCATCGGCAACCGCATCCACTCGATCACCGGGATCATCAATGGGACCTCGAACTACATCCTCGAGCGGATGACGACTGCGGGTCTGGAATTCTCCGCCGCGCTCGCCGAGGCCCAGGCACTGGGCTATGCCGAGGCTGATCCGGCGCTGGACGTGAATGGCTGGGATGCCGCCCACAAGGCGATCCTGCTGGCCACGCTGGCCTATGGCTTTCCGATCGATCCGGCGAAGGTCCACGTTGCGGGGATCGAGCAGGTCCGTCCGATCGACATCGATTTCGCGACGCGCCTCGGCTATGTCGTCAAGTTGCTGGCGGTGGTCCGCGAGCATCCGGATGGCGCGGTGGAGTTGCGGGTGCAGCCTTCGTTCATCGCCAAGACTCACATCCTCGCCAGCGTGCATGGGGTCTTCAATGCGGTGGCGGTGCACGGTGATGCCGCCGGTGAATCGCTCTTTTACGGACGCGGTGCGGGCCAGGATCCGACCGCCTCATCGGTGGTTGCGGACTTGGTGGAGACGGCTCGCTCATTGCGCCAGCCGACCGGGCACCGCGGTTTCCTGCCCTATCGCGAGAACGGCACCCTGCTGCCGGTGGAAGATACCGAGACGGCGTATTACGTGCGCTTCGACGTGACCGACCGCCCGGGCGTGATCGCTGAGGTTGCTCGGGTGTTGGCGGATGCGGGCATCGGTATTTCCGGCACGCATTCACCGGTGAAGCCGGATCAACCGGACGCGGCTTTCCTCGATATGGTCTTCATTCTGCACACCTGCAACTTCGGGCTCTTGCAAGAGACGCTCGCGAAGGTGGAGGCGCTGGATTGCATCAACAGCGCGCCGGTGGTTTTCCGGATTGAGAAGCTTTAAGCAGAGGAGGGCGGAGGACGTTTGCAATTTGCCCTTTTAGCGGGCTTTTCTGTGAATTTTCCGCGAAGAGGACCTATAACATCGACCAGATAACTCGTCTCGGGAAGCCTCCGCGCCCAAAGGCTCTCCGGCGATGGTCATGTTTGCTTCTCTCCTCTCTCTCCCTGCGCCCGCATGGCTGCGGGCTTCCGCTGCTTGTGTGCTGATGGCTCCGGCCTTGGCCGCGGCCCTGCCCCCGATGGATCCGCCGGTGCAGACGGTGCCGACGGATTACCTGCAATCCTTTATCGGCGCGGAGCAGCATGCGGTTTATCGCGCACTGAGCTACGCGGACGGCAATCGGCAAGTCACGATCTCCCGCTATGCCATGCCGGTCGATGGCAGCGCCGCGAGCGTGCAGACCAGCACCTATCCCGCTGGATTCCTACCCAAGGGTGTGGCGAAAGGTCTTGTTTACGGCTACAACGATCAAAACGGCGATTCCTTTCCGGAGGACTTCCGCGTGCTGGATGTGGCCACTCAGCAGCTGGTTGTCTCCTATCCGATGACGACCAGCCTCTCTTCGTTGAAGGAGCTGCGTCAGGAGGACGGCTGCATCGTTTCCAGCCAATATCTCAGCAGCCCGATCAAGCTGCTGCGTTTCAATGCGACTACTCGGACGATCACCGAATCGACCTACGATCTCTCGGCCCTCGGGAATTTCTCCACGCTGAACCTGATCGGGGCCGGAGATGGCTGGCTGGCCTTCCATTTCTACAATCCCTTGGAGAACCAGAACAAGCTGGTCGCGGTGGATTCCACGACTTCCGCCAAGAAGGGCGAAGCGACTGTGGGCGGCTTCATGGTCGCGGATCCGATGTATGCCTTCGCTTCCGACACGCAGTTCCACTTCGCGAACGGCAAGATTCTGGCGATGGACGTAAACACCGGCGCATCGACCTTCCTCGGCGATGGCGTGGCGGGTGCGATCAAGACACCGAGGTATATGACCGCGCGTGGCAATGAACTCTGGGTCCAGGGTTATCTGGAAAGTGTCAGCTCCGGAGGGGCGGAACTCCAGATGTGGCGCAAGGGTGCGGGTGGCCAGTGGCAGATGGAATTCCGCGGCAGCCCCGATCGCCCGGCACTATTCGACAATCCCTTCGGTGAGCTGATCGCCACTGCGGAGGGCTGCTTCTCCGAGGGCCAAAACGTCACGGACTACTACGTGCCCGCGCTGTCCCGGCCGATCCTGACCATGCCCGGCGGCATCCATCTCAAGGACCATGGCGGCAAACAGAAAGTCACCTTGAAGCTCGATCGCCCTTCGGATGGTCCACTCTCCGTGCGTGTCCGCAGCGCCGGTGGATCCGCGACTGCGGATGTGGACTACGTGGCGATCAACAAGGTCGTGAACTTCCCCGCCGGATCAAGCGAAGCGACCCTTGAAGTGGAGGTGCTCGCCGATCTGGTGCCAGAGTCGCACGAGACCATCGGGCTGATCTTTTCCGAGCCCCAGGGGATGTATCTGCCGGAGATCCATCGCGGTCATCTGATTGTGGATGCCAGCGGCTTGCAGCTTACCGAACTGAAGCTGCTCAATTCCACAGGAGCGCCACTCACTGTGGCCACTCCCTTGATGCGTGACCCCGAGCTTACCGTTGGCATTGCTGCGGTGCCCCAGGCGACCAGCCCGGAGAAGATCTGCATCTGGGATAATGCCAGCGGCGCCCTGCGCGGTATCACCAGCGTTCCGGTCTTCGGTCTGTTCGAGTCGGCAGCGGAATTCCTCTCCACGCCGGACAGCATCGAGGTGCAGTATCTCCAGAACGGGAACATCATCCTCGCCCGCCTCAATCGCCAGACCGGCGCGGTGCTCAGCTCTGCCAGCTTCCCCATCCCCGGCTTCATCCGCGACATTGTGCTGCTCGGGGGTGGCCGTGCGCTGGTCAGCTATTCTCCGAGCGGCAATTCCAGTGACTGGGCGGCCCGGACCATCGCGATAGGCGGGCCAGCGGGCGGCACGGCGTTCCCGAATCCTCCGCCTCATTCCAACGGCAATGATCCGACCTTCATCAGTGATGGCCGCTACCTCATTGCTTCCTGGGGGAGCCATTCGCTTTCCTCGCAGACTGCCGGCTTCCTCGGTGTTTTCGATCCCGCCACGCTGGCACCGGTCTGGCAGATGCAATTGGGAAATTACGCGTATGCCACTCCGATCGCCATCCGCGGCGACATGTTTCTCTTCGGGGCCACTGGCAGAGTGGTCGCCATCGATATTCCGACCCGCGAGACTCTTTGGGAGCAGACCGCGGAATTCGATGCGGGTGCCGTGGGCGATAGCATTTGGTATGGGGGTGGCTATGATCCGAAGGCCTACGACCTCGCGACCGGAGCGCTGATCGATGGACCGGACTACCTCGCGGAAACCACCAGCGCGATCGAGCAAGTCGCCGTGGATGGCAGCGGCGGCATCGTGCTGCGGGACTACGAGGTCGTCCCGATTCCCGGTAGCATGGACACCGGCCTCCGCTTCCGCCTGCGCTTGCTGAGCGACCGGCGCACCCGGCCTGCGGTGCAGTTGATCAACCAAGCCGTCGAGCAATCGCACGATGGCGCAAGCTTCGCGCTGTACGCGGTCGAAAAGACCAATGTCCCGGTACAGGTCTCACTCTATCACCTCGACGCGAATAGCACGGCCTACGCGAAGATGACGCTGGATCCCAACCCGGTCAGCCTGCCGATGGATGGCAGCACGGTTGGTGTGCCTTATCGCGTCCAGCCCGACAATGGTCCTATCCACAGGCCGGAATTCCGGATCGGGGCCAAGATCGAAGCTCCCGGCATTCCGCCTCTCACCGGAATGAAGATCCTGCCGATGGTTTCCGGGATCCCCATCGCCGCCGCGCATCTCGGCACTGTGGTGGCCACCACTCCCGCGGGTGCAGGAAATCCCAAGCTCTTCGGCATCAGGGCCAATGACGGCAAGCTGGCCGCCTACTCTGGCAATCCCTATGGGCTGTTCCTCCCGGGCCCGACCCATCGCGTGGATGTCATCGACGCGGCTAGTGGCAATCTGCTGCGCCGGATCAGTGATCCGGTGCCGCTGTCGAACCGCATGTTCGGCATCAACGCCATTGCCCAGGGCGACAAGGTCTTGATCATCTCGCGGGTGGCAGGTGGCGAGACCGGCACCGCGGAGATCTTCTCGATCTCCACCGGCCAGCCACTCGCCGTGCTCACCTACAAGGGCAAGCTGCCCGGCTTCGGAGAGACGCTGGCCTCGAATGCCAACTACTTCGCGATTGGCATTCCCGGCATGGACCTCGGCAAGCCCGCGGGTTCGCAGGTCGAGGTCTTCCGCTGGGCTGACTTCAAGAGCGCCTTCCGCAAGGCCGGTGGCAAGAACTCCGGCCTCGGCACCGGCTTGGTTTTCAAGGGCGACCTGCTCTACGTCTCGGCGCCCGGCAAGCGGCCGCCCGGCAAGAGCATTGATTACACCAAGGGCAAGGTCTTCGGCTTCAAGATCGGAGCGAAGGCCAAGGGCAAGCTGCCGCTGCCGACCGGTACCAGCGGCGAACTCGCCGCGGGTGATTCCAGCCTTATCGTAGGCAATGAGCTGCACCTGCGCGCTTACGATTGGTCCACCATGCAGATGAAGTGGAGCCAACCCTTCAAGGGCAACTTCATGAGTTATCAGGGGCCGATCGGTGCCGGCAGCGGCATGGTCTCGATGCGCAGCCTGCGCGATCTCATCCTGCTTTCTGAGTCCGATGGTTCGCATGCGGCGACCGCGCGCTTCTCCACCGAGTTCGACAATGAGGCATACGGCGACCTTTTCGGTGCGGAGATTGTGGGCGACAGCGTCTTCACCCTGCAGGATGGCGTGGTAACCAAGTGGCCGAAGACGGCGCTCGGCGACTTCTCCTCCTGGCGTTACTTCCAAGGTCTCAGACTCGCTCAAGCCGGTCCGAAGGAGGATCACGATGGCAACGGTATCGCTGACTTCGATGACTACGTGGCGAATCGTCTCAATCCAGCGGCACCCTTTGCAACTGCGGTCCATGAGAATGGAAAGGTCCGGGTGGACTCCGCCGTTTTGCCACCGCCGGACGTGCTGGTTGTAGTGGAGGCGGAGATCGAGCCCGGTCTATGGCGCGCGATCGCTTGGCGGGAAGGTCATCATGGCTGGACAGGGCCGGGCGCTGCTCCGGCCGCAGGGTCCCTGCTCGTGGATCTGCCTGCGGATTCGATTGCCCAGCCTGCGCTGCGGCTGCGCTATCTTCCTTCCGCCAGCTTCGGTGCCGCGTGGGGAGGAGGGCAGTGGCCGCCTGAAGATCGCCTCGAAGAGTCCGGTTTCGCGGCCAAGGCGTTCGCTGCCGTTGCCGATTCGGATGGGGACGGCTTACCGGATTGGCTCGAAGCGCAGCTTGGGGTGCAGGCTGGTGGTGCCCCGCTGGGACTCATCTCCGGCCCTGCCGGCTCCGGCGTCTGCTTCCTGCGTCCCCGTGATGGCTCAGCGGCCTTCGATGTGGAGTCGAGTGCGGACCTACAGGTCTGGCAGTCCGTGAAGGACGATCCCGGTGTGGAGATCGGCGTGGTGCTGGAGAATGACCAGCACGAGCGCGTGACGATCCGTGGCAAGGCGGGCGTGGGACAGCGCTTCTTCCGCGTGAAATACTAGGCTTTTTGTGGCAATGCTGTTCGTTGGCTCGGAATAGGTCCGATGGGATGCGTATCTCCCATGGGACCTATTCCAACGAGCCAAGGGTTCGCGTGTCTCTTCCCGGGTAGCTGTCCTGGCACTCCTCTGGCTGAAGCGCCCGGGAGTTTTTTCAGAATTCTGTAACCACCTTCCCCTTGTCGGCATTCGGGTAGATGAAGGGCGGGCTCTCGAGCCTGCCGGTTTCGAATCAATCACCAACCTGAACCGAACATGAAAATCATCACCGTTTGCGTCGGACTTGCTTCCGTCCTTGCCGGTTTATCGCTTGCTGCCGGTCCCTTGAAAGCGGCCACCACGGGAGAGGGTTCCCACCCGCTGCGCAAGATGCTGGCGGGTCGTTTCGCCACCTTCCGCGAAAGCCTGGCTCTTACCGATAGCCAGAAGCAGGAGATCCGCGGTGTGCTCAAGGGCTACACGAGCCGCATCAAGGACCAGTGGGACGAGTCCAAAACCACGCGCGATTCGATG
This sequence comes from Haloferula sp. BvORR071, assembly GCF_000739615.1. Taxonomy (GTDB): domain Bacteria; phylum Verrucomicrobiota; class Verrucomicrobiia; order Verrucomicrobiales; family Akkermansiaceae; genus Haloferula. The sequence continues at coordinate 234,480 of NZ_BATP01000023.1, read as the reverse complement.
CGCGATGCCGTGAAAGAGCACGGTGCCGACTCGGCCGAGGCCAAGGCAGCAGCCAAGGCGGTTGGCACCTCTGCTGAACATCGCGCCCTGCTGATCGCGGAGATCGCCACCAAGGTGAAGCCGATCCTGACCGCGGATCAGGTCTCCAAGATCGAGTCCGCTTGGGCCGAGATCGAGAATCTGATCGACGCGCGCTTCGCCAAGGTCGGTGAATGAGGTCGCCCCGCAATGAGCGATGATCCCGATCTGGACCCGATTCTCCGCGCGCGTTCCGGAGATACGGCCGCCTTCGGGGAGATCGTCACCAAGTATCAGCCCGTGCTCGCCGCCATGCTGCACCGCTTCGCCGCCACGCCCGCCGATCTGGAGGATCTGGTGCAGGAGAGCTTTGTGAAGGCATGGCAGGCGCTGCCGGGCTGGGTGCCGGAGCAGCCATTCTTACACTGGCTGAAGCGGATCGCGGCGCGCAGCGGCTTGGAATATTGCCGGCGGCGCAAGCGCCAGCCACTGGTTTTCACCGACCGGGTGCCGGAAGCTGTGGCGGGAGCGGAAGCCGCGGACGATCCGGCGAATACCGCGCTGGACGAGGCGCGCGCCTTGCTGGCGGAGCTTCCCGCGGATGAACAAGCCTTGCTGACTCTGGTCCACCTTCACGGCATGAGCATGGCCGAGGCCGCCGAGCACTTCGGCTGGAGCCGTGCAAAAGCCAAAATCAAAGCCTTCCGCGCGCGACATGCGCTGCGCAAAATCCTCTCACGCCATGGCTATGACGGAACCTGAGAAGAACAAGAATTGGTCCGATCTGGTGAGCGGGGCAAGCCAGGCGGTTGCACCGGAAATCGACGTGGCTGCACCGGTGCTTGCAGCATTGCGAGCGCGCCCGGTTCATTCCGACGCCCTGCCCACGCTGGCCGATGAAGTCGCGGGTCTGTTCGCCCGGCGCTGGTTCAAGCCGGCCTTCGTGGTGCTGCTGCTTGTTGCCGCGGGGCTTGCCTACGAGGGTTACGGTAGTTCCGAGGCTGTTTCCTTCCTCTTTGAATTTGCCCTATGAACGATGTCGTAGCTCCCGATCCCGCGATGCCGAAGAAGGGACGCAACCGGCTCAAGGCCCTGTTGCTCTTGGCTCTGGTATTCTTTCTCGGTGTGGCGGCAGGTGTCGGTATCACCGGGGTGGTAACGGTAAAACGCCTGCAGGCCAGCTTGCGCAATTCGCTCGTGGCAGAGGGCCCGGCGAAGCGCTTCGTCGATCGCGTGGAGCGGGACTTGTCAAAGCGCCTCGACCTGACGCCGGAGGAACAAGCGGCAGTGCGGGAAGAACTGGGAGCAAGCCGCGGCAAGCTGATGGAAATCCGCTCGGGATTGCGGCACGATGTGCGCGTCCTGGCGGCCGATAGCGTGGAGCGGATCGCGACGCGCTTGCCTGAAGGGAAACGCGAGGCGCTCCGCAAGTATGCCGGTGAGCGCCTGCGTCCGTGGGGGCTGGGGGATTGACCGGCTGCTGTTGCTCTGATCGTTCTCCGGCATTGGGCACATTGTCAGATTTTCCGGATCAGCAGACCCCGATTGCGTCATTTGATTCCCGCTTGCATCCTACCATGCGATACCTCTTTTTTGTCAGTAATCGACTCCGGGGTGGGGCTGCTTGTCATGAAGCGAATATGGGTACCTGTCATTGCTGCGATCGTCGCGTTGGTTGGAGTGCAGCTTTGGAGCTCGCGAGCCCTCCATCCTCCAAAGAGTTCTGCATACTCTCGTATGGTGGAGAAGGTGGGATACTATCCCATCGGTCAATCGGGATGTTGGGTGAAAGTATTTGAAGACAAGAATGGAGAAATCAACGTTGAGACTCGGCTGAAACCTCTCTCTGAAACGCAGCATCCCGGTGCGGTTACCGACCTCAAGAGCGTCGAAGGTTATATCGATCCGAAGGAACCTTGGTGTGTATACATTCAGGATGAATCCACCATCTGGATTTTCCATTCAACCGGCGCAGAAAAGCACTTTTGCGGCACCGGAGCAGACGGGAGGCTTGGTCTTGATCGCGATGCCCTTCTTGGAGGCAAGTTGCATGGTGTCCCTGCGGAATTCCTTGCGGGCATTGAGAAGGTTCGCGGTGCTTCACAGCAAGATCCGGAGAACGCTACTGAATAGGTCCGTGTCGGGCTTCAGGGCGGCGCACTCACTCCCCCAGCATCTTGCAAGGTGTCATGCCACTGCGAATCGAGCGCCAAGGTTCTTCAGCGGACACATCCTCTGGATCCGGGGCGGCTTCCAAGCCTTCTTCCAGCTTTGCTGGCGAGAGGATTGCATGGAAGACCAAGGTCTCATCGAAGGGATTGTAGGTCGCATGGACGACTCCGGCTGGTAGGTGGGCGATCTCGCCGGGGCCGAGGATGCGGTATTCGCCGTCCACCCACTGTTCGGCGCGGCCGGAGACGACGTGGATGATCTCTTCGCGGTGCGGGTGGCGGTGGAAGGGGTGGCAGTGGCCGGGGGGCATGGTTGCGCGGACCATCAGGAGATTTTCCGCGGCGACGAGGTCGGGGCGGACGAGCCATTCGTTGTGGGTCCAGGGGTTGGTTTCATAGTATTGCTCACCTTCTTGGACGAAGCGCTTCATATCGGATCTGCACTCTTACGATGGCTGCGGGGGGCGACAAGCTATTCAGGTGCGAGTCGGGATATCGAATATCCACATTTCCCGTCCTTGATCCCGGGCGGCTTCCGGCTAGGCTGGAAGGAATGCCCACTTCGTCGACCGCCGAAGCCGAGATTATCCGCAGCCATGTGGTGCGGGGGGATGAGATCGATGCGCGCGACTGGATCTTGGCCAGTCCCTTGTGTCCTTTGCTGGCGCAGCACCACATCGCGCACCTCGGGCTGCTGGAAATGCGCGAGCCGTATGAGATGTCGCGGCCGGACCAGTCCGGGACCTTCATGCTCGCCTGTCTGAGTGGCAGCGGGCTGGTGAAGGTGGACGGCCAGTGGAAGCGGGTCGCGGCGGGGCATGCCTGCCTGCTGCCGCCCTTCGTGAGCAATGCGATGAAGGCGACGGGCAAGGAACCGTGGCTGATGTGCTGGGTCCGCTACCGCGAGTCGCGGGAGTCGAATCCGATCGTCTCCGCCGCTTCGCCAGTGCTCGGGGCCTATGATCCCCAGCCCTTGCTAAATGCGATCCAAGGGCTGCATGCCGAATGCAAGGGTGATGCCGCGCCGGCGATGCTGCACCTGTGGACAGAGCTGATCCACTCCTACGTCCTGCGTTTCGCCCAGCCGCACCAGGCGGATGCCCGGTTGTGGAAGCTATGGGAGCAGGTGCAGAACTCCCTGGAGTATCCGTGGTCCTTGGAGGAACTCGCGCACCGCGCGTGCGTCTGCAAGGAGCACCTGCGCCGCCTGTGCCGGAACGAGCTGGGACGCAGCCCAATGCAGCAGGTGACCTTCCTGCGCATGCAGCAGGCGAGGCACTTGCTGGCGACCACCGACGAGAAGGTGGAAACCATCACTCGCCAGATCGGCTACACGAATCCGCACACCTTTTCGAACACCTTCAAGAAGTGGATCGGCTGGCGGCCTTCCGAGCAGCGCCGCTGAAGAAATCCACATGTCCGTATCCCTTCTGCTGCCGCTGCGAGGAAGTCCTTCCGGTGGACGGTATGAGGGGCAAGTTTGATTCCCGTTCCTTCTTACCCCAACCCATGAGCTCCGGACTTTCCCGATTAACGGCCATCCTGCTGGCCATCTCGAGTGCCCACGCCGCGGCGCCCGAGTTCTATCTGCAATCCAAGGAGGCGATCGCCGGTGCGAGTAGTGCGCACGAGGCGATGCCGGCCGATGCGGATTTGCAAAAGGCCGACGCCATCCTTGTGACCAAGGGCCAGTGGACGCCGGAGGAGCGCGAGCGCATCCGCGGCTATGCCGAGAAGGGTGGCGGCGTGGTGCTGGTGCACGATGCGATTCCGGCCTCTCCTTGGGCGAAGGGCGAGCTGCAGCGTTGGGCGGGCGAGGTGCCGCTCTTCTTCACCCCGCCGGGCCGCGAGGATGCGGTGACCAAGGGGGTCTCAAACTTCGACATCAATGATGAGATGTTCCATGGCCTCGAGCCGGAGAAGGGCTCGAAGGTGCTGGCCACCACTTGGTCGCCTAACAAGAAACACCTCAAGGGCACCGATCCGCAGCCCTATGTCTATGGCGTTTCGCCGATGATCTGGTCGCAGGAAGTCGGCAAGGGCCGGGTGGTCTTCTTCGTGCCGGGCAAGAACGCGGAGACACTCACGCATCCGGCGATCCGGGCGATGCTGCGCCGCTCGCTGTCGTGGTCCGCGAAGCGCGACAACGTGGATGAGTTCAACACCAAGGAGGACCTTGCGACCTTGGTCTATCCGCCGGGCGGGCCGCTCTCGCCGGAGAAGTCGCTGGAGTCGCTGAAGGTGCATCCGGACTTCAAGGTGAACCTGGTGGCGGCCGAGCCGCTGATCTCCAAGCCGCTGAATCTGGACTGGGACGCGCAGGGGCGGCTGTGGGTGGTGGAGAGCTTGGAATATCCCGAGGGCAAGGAAGGCGGTGGTCCGGAGTCGATGTATGCGTACTGGGATCGCGACAGCAACCTGGTGAAGCCTGCGCCGGTGAACCGTCCCGGTCGCGACCGGATCACGATGCTGGAGGACACGAATGGCGACGGCGTGATGGATTCGAAGAAGGTCTTCGCCGATGACCTCGATCTCGCCACGGCGTTCTGTTTCTACCGTGACGGAGTGATCGTCGGCCAAGCGCCGGAGATCCTCTACCTGCGCGATGCCGACCACGATGGCCGGGCGGAAACCCGCACGGTGCTCTACAAGGGTCTTGGCACCTCGGATCGCCACGCGGTGATCAACAACTTCCGCTGGGGTCTCGATGGCTGGATCTACGCGACGCACGGCTACGCCGGCTCGCGCCAGGTGACCTCGGGAGATGGCAGCAAGGACTTCGGTGCGATCAATTCGGGCATCGTGCGCTTTAAGCCGGATGGCTCCGCGATCGAGATGGTCAGCGCCAAGTCGGGCAACTGCTGGGGCGTGGACATGACCACGGACGGCGAGCTGATCTTCACCCAGCCGACTTCCGGCGATCTGGTCATGCACGTGCCGGTGTCCGACCGGATCATGGCGGAGGGTGGCCTGGGCCGCGAGCCGTCCTGGCAGGTGATGGTGCACCTGCGTCCCGTGAAGCCGCTGATGTCCTGGGAGGAAATCGTGGAGAACCAGCCGAACGATGTGATCGGTTCCTTCACCGCGGCCTGTGGTTGCGCGGTGTATGAAGGCGGTGCCTGGCCGGATGTTTGGAAGATGGGCTACTTCACCGCCGAGCCGACGGTGCACATCATCCACCATGAGGCGCTCACTCCGGATGGCCCGACCTACTCCGCGGCCAAGACCCGCGAGGAGGAGTTCTCCGCGACCCGCGACTTCTGGACCCGGCCGATCGACACCCGAGTCGGCCCGGATGGCCAGCTCTACGTGATCGATTTCTACAACCAGGCGATCTTGCACAACGACCCGCGTGGGCCGATCCACCTGTGGTACAATCAAGCGGCGCGTCCTGACCGGGATCACTACTTCGGCCGGATCCAACGCTATAGCCACAAGGAATCGAAGCCGCTGCCGAAGGCAGAGCTAACGACTCTCGATGGTCAGATCGCCGCGCTGTCGCACCCGAACCGCGATATCCGTTTCCGGGCGCAGCGCTTGATTGAAGAAGGCGACCTGAAGACCGCCGCGAACCGTTTGGGCGATGCGAAGGGTGTGGCGCGACTGCACGCGCTCTGGATCCGCTCTGCCGCTGGCGTTTTGAAGTCCGAAGAACTGATCTCTGCCATTGGCGATAGCGATCTTGCGCTGCGTGTGACGGTCGGCCGTGTGATCGGTGCTCATCCGGAACTTGCCACAGCTCCGGTGTTGGAAGAGTTGGGCCGTCGCCTGCCGGGGGAAGCGGATGCCCGGGTGCGTTTGCAGTGGCTCGCGGGGCTTCCGGCGGATGCCGCTTTGCCGGCTGAGGTGCTGGTGGCACTCCAAGCGAAGTCCGATGACCGCTGGACGCGTGCCGCGATTGCACGGCTTGCGCGCAAGCAGCCGGCACAGGTGCTGGCTGCTGCCCTGGCCTCGGGTGAAGCAGACAAACAGGCGGGCCTTGCCGCGCAGTTGTTCGATGCCTTCAGTGGCGATGCCGCGGTCCTGCCTGCGATGCTGGAAGCGATCGCGAAGTCCGGTGGCAAGAGCCCGCAGATCGCAGTGGCTTCCCTGGCTTCATTGCGTGGACGCAAGTTGCCGGCGAGCCCGAAGCTGGGCGAAGTGATGGAGCAACTCGCGGCCAGCAATTCCCCGCAGATCGCCGCCGCGGCTCTGCCGTTGTCTGCGGTGCCCGCCAATCCGGCGAAGGTGGAGGAAGCGGTGAAGCGGATCCTCGCGGTAGCGCCGCAGGATTCCCAGGTGCTTGCTTCGCTGGGAAATCTACCGGTTCTGCCTGCTGCCTTGATCGCTGCCCTGAAAGACGGGCTTACCCGCGAGTCGCCGCAGCGTGGTGCGATCCTTGATACCGTGCTGGGGAATGTGTCGGGCGATGCGACCAAGCTGACGCTTGCGGTGCTGCCTTCCTTGCCCGCAGGAGAAAAGGCCAAGGCGATCGAGGCCCTGTTAGGCCGACCGGCTTCGGCGATGGCCCTAAGCGACGCGCTGAACGACGGCAGCCTCTCCGTGCAGGTCACCGGCACGCCGGTGCTCGCGCGCTTGGCCGATCACCCGGATGCTGCGGTGAAGGAGCACGCCGCGCCGATGCTCAAGCGACTGCGCGGGGCGGTGGAAGCGAAGGATGCGGTGATCGCGCGCCTGCTCCCGGAAGTCAGCAAACCGGGCAACCCGGAGGCCGGCAAGGCGCTCTTTGCCTCCTGCGCGGTGTGCCACAACTTCCGTGGTGAAGGCGCGTTGATCGGCCCCGTGCTGGAAGGCATCGGCGTTCACAGTGTGGAAGCCCTGCTGACCCACATTGTCGATCCGAACCGGGAGGTCGAGCCGAGCTACCATGTCTGGAACATCAGCACCACGGATGGACGATCTCTCTCCGGCTTCGTCAGCCGTGAGACCGAGGGCAGCCTTTTCATCAAGAGCGCGGGCGGCGAGACCGAGATCCCGCGGGCGCAGATCGCCAGTCGCACGGATACCGGCAAGTCGCTGATGCCGGAAGGTTTCGAAGGCCTCGGTGCGGACACCTTGCGCGACCTGATCGCTTACCTACGCTCCGGAGAGCAGCGCTTCCACACCTTGCCCTTCGGCAAGGCCGCGACGGCCGATGGCAGCCGTGGTGTCTATCTCTCGCATGAGACGCCTGGAGATCAGGTCAGCCTCAAGAAATATGGCCTCGTCGAGGAGCGCGGTGTGCCCTTCCAGCTCCAGGATCCAGCCACTGCTCCCGATGGCAAGAACGTGATTGTTCTCAAGGGCGGGATGGACCCGCGTGCGGTCAGCAAGACCATGCCGCAACGGGTGGAGATTCCCGTGGGCCTCGCGGCCGGCCGCATTCACCTGCTGGGTGCGGTGGCGGGCTGGGGCTTCCCGGCGGCGAATGACCGCGATCCGCTGGTGGAGATCACGGTTTACTATAGCGGTGGTAGTTCGGAGAAGATCGTGCTGCGCAATGGCATCGACTTCGCCGACCATGCTGGACGCATCGATGTCGCCGGATCGGCCTGGGCCGATCAGGTGAAGCGCGGCCAGATCCGCTACCTGTGGCGCGATCTCAAGCAGCCAGCGGCTACGATTGAGAAGATTGTCTTGGCGAGCGCCGATCGCCCTGCCGCGCCGATGATCGCGGCGATCACCTTCGAATCCGCGGACAAGGACGGCAAGATGAAGCCCGCGCCTGCGGAAGGTGGTCCGCTGCCCTCCGATGCCGACAAGGGTGATGCCAAATCGGGCGCGCGTGGATTCTCGGACAAGGAATTCGTCCTGCCGGCCAATACCCAGCGCGTGCTGCTGGCCGGCGGTGGTGGCTCGCACGACTTCGGCGCGTGGTATGACAGCGAGGACCGGAAGATCCTGACCGAGGCGGGCGGCCTGCTGCCCTACTACACCTCCAGTCCGGAAGATGCGGCGGCGCAATTGCCGAACACCGATGTCTTCCTCTTCAGCTCGAATGACCCCGCCTATCCGAAGAGCGAGGCCTTCCGCAAGGCCTTCGATGCTTACGTCGCGCGTGGCGGTGGCTTGGTGCTGTTGCATCCTGCCACTTGGTACAACTGGCCGGATTGGCCGGCTTATAACACGAGCTTCGTGGGTGGTGGCTCACGTGCGCACGATCCGTTGGGGGAATTCACGCTGACCGTGATCAAGCCGGAGCATCCGGTGGTTGCGGGTTTGAGCAAGGAGTTCAAGATCCGCGATGAGCATTATCAGATCAACTTCGAGCCGGGCGCGAAGACCGAGACCTTGATTGAGACCTCTGTTTCGGCGCAGACCGGGAAGAAGCATCCGTCGGTGTGGATCACCGCGCATCCGAAGTGCCGGATTGTGTGTATTGCTCCGGGGCACGATGGGGCGGTGCATCGCAATCCGGAGTTCCGGAGGTTGTTGGTGAATGCGGTGAAGTGGGCGGGGGGGAAGTGAGGCAGGATGCAGAGGCCTTAGTCAAAGGCGGCGGAAACCACGGATTAACACTGATGAACACGGATGAAAGGCAGGAAGGACTGCCGGAGGTGAATCTTTAGTCGTGTTGGGCGGTGTTGGTTCGTGGTTTCTTGGGCATTCCTGAAGCTGTGCTTGGGGGATACGAGAGGATGTTTGGAGGACGCCAGGGTGGGCTTGGGGAAGATCTGTTGTGGGGAGGGTGGTTTGAGGTGCTACACGGCAGCAGGCTGCCTGCCGGAAAGCGGTAGCAGGCTACACGCAGTCCAAGGCGGCTGCGCCGCGGGGAGAGGTGGGTGCAGCCAGTGGGCTGGTTGAAATATTGGGTGCGATTTCCCATGGCCAGCGGGGCTCGGGACGTTGCAGTCTGGGGCCATGAGAAACGCCCTCCTCCTTGCGGCCGCCTCCACCTGCCTGCTCATCACCGGTTGCGATAAGCCGGCTGCGACATCGGAACCGGGGAAGGGCACGCCTTCGCTGCCGGATGTGCCGACCGCGGCGACGGTGCCGGTGGCGGCGCCGCTGCCTGTGGCCAGCCATTTGGGCATCGCCACCCGGGTGCCGGCGGATGCCGATTTCTTCCTCGCGGGTTATCACGCCGACGAGTGGGTGAAGAAGACCATCGAGGAGTTCCTGAAGAGCGAGCTCTTCAAGGATATCGAGAGCAAGCCGGATGCGCCGAAGCCGGAGGAGGTCCCGCTTTATGTGGGAGATGAGGCCTTTGTCTTTGTGAATGGCGGAGGGGTTCAACTCCAGGCTCTGACCAGCGGCTATCGGGACGTGATGGCGTGGAGCACCGGGCAGTTCGTCGCAGGGGCGCTCCGGGAACTGGAGAAGAAAGAGCGCGACCCCGCGGAGACCAAGGCCTGGGCAGACAGCATGAGCGCGGACCTGCTGGAGCGGATCCTGAATGCGGTGGAGAAGGATTCCCAGCTGCAGGTGCCGAGCGTGGTCATGGGTTGGCACCCGGATGCCGCCAAGCTCGATGCGTGCAGCAAGAAAGTGGCGGAGGGACTGGATGAGTTGCTCAAGAAGAGCCCGGACGCGCAGCCGGTGAGTTTCGAGGCCCAGGGCGCCAGCTTCAAGGGCTTCGAATTCGAAGGCAGCAAGGTTTTCGCGAAGGCGCTGGAGGATGCCCGCAAGGCGATGGCGGAGGATCCGAAGGCCAAGGAGATGCTGGACCAGATCCCGCAAGAGCGGATCGAGCGGGTGCTGGCAGCCATGGAGAAGGTCCACTTCACCGTGGCCAGCGGTTCGCTGGATGGCCGCATCTTCCTCTATTGTGGCAATGGCAAGGAAGGCTTCCGCCTCGCCGCCAGTCCCGAGCAATCGCTGGCTGCCACGGATGACCTGAAGTGGACGAATGCCTATGCCGAGAAGAAGATCTCCGGCACGGTCTACTTTTCGGAAGCGATGGTCCGCACCGTCCTGCCGCTGCTCGATAGTTCCGTGTATTTCGAGGAGATCGCGAAGAAGATCGGGCCGCCGATCCGCAATGAGCGGATCTTCCGCGAGCTCCTTTCCGATCTCGCGCAGACGGAGAAGCAACTCGCGCAGCGCGATGCCTCGGCTTTGTCCGTGATTGGCGTGGCCGATGAAGGTTTCCGCCTGGAGTTCCGCGGTGGTTGGCCCGATCCGGCGCTCGACTACAATGCGCCGCTGCGGATGGCCGAAGCTGCCGATGCCAAGAAGCCAGTGCTGCGTGCCCACTGGGTGCAGAACCGGGCGCGCAATGATCTCTCGTGGAAGAGTTGGGAGACCTACGGCTTGATTGTCGATGCGGCCTTGGAGGAGGCGAAAGCGCATGCCGACTCGCCGCTGAAGAAGGTTCCGGAGGGCGCGATTCCTGAGCTGCTCTCCGAGATCCGGGCGCTGAACCGTGCCTATCGCGATGAGTTCCGCGCGGGCATCGGTGATGAGGTGGCGATCGTCGCCGATCTCAAGGGCGAGATCCCTGCGGTGCCCGGCATCTCCGAGGAGGTGATCCGCAACAACACGATGCCCCGCTTCGTGATCGTGCGGGAGGTGAAGGATCGCGCGCTGCTGGACAAGGCGGGTGCCACCAGCGCCGGAGTCTGGTCGAATCTCACTGGCATGGCTTCCAAGTATTCCGGCAATGAGATGCCCCTGATCCTGCCGCAGAAGCTGGACTCGGATGATCTCACCACCTGGTATTTCCCGGCACCCTTCATCGGTGGCGATTTCGTCCCCGGCGTCAGCCTGAATGACAAGCTGTGGATGGTGGGCACCTCGCGCGAGCTGGCCTCCGGTATGGCCAAGGCGCTGGCGACTCCTGCCAGCGGAAGCGAGAGCGGCATGCTGGTGGAGATCGACATGGCACCCTACTGGGACTGGATGCAGGAGCTGGTGAAGCGCAACGGCCTGAATGCCGACCAGCTGCTGGAAGAAGCTCCCGAGGAGATGAAGAAGCTCACCAAGCCGGAGGATGTCGAGAAGGCTCTGGAATCCATGCGCAAGATGAAGGGGCTGAGCTACCGCAAGTGGCTGGAGCAAGGGAAGCCGCGCGCCAGCCTGCATGTGCGCTATGCCAACTGAGCCGCGGCGGCCGGTTGCCGGCTGCCTGACACGATCCTGATCCTGATTAGGAACAACTTGCGGTTTGCCTCGCGGCGGGACATGGGCCTAGGCTCTCGGCATGTCCGCGCCGCGCATCACCGTAAAGGTCTTCCTCTACCGCATCACCCCGCAGATCTGGCGGAAGTTTTCGGTGCCGGCCTCCTTCAATTTCCTCCAGCTCAATGACGCGATCCAGGACGCCATGGGCTGGGAGAACAAGCACCCGCACGAATTCCGCCACGGCTCCGGCAAGAATCTGAAGGATGTGATCGGGCCCGTCGGCCTTGCCGACCAGGTGCCGCAGGGTGGTGAGTTCCAGGATGAGCTGAAGGTCACTATTGCCGAGTTCATCGGCAAGAAGCGCCTGCCGATGCGCCTGCTCTACCGCTACGACTTCGCGGAGGATTGGATCCACGAGGTGGTGCTGGAGAAGAAGGAAGACAGCGACCTGGAAGGCCCGATCATGATCGACGGGGCACGCGCTTGTCCGCCCGAGGATTTCGGTGGCGTCTTCCAGTATATGGAAGCGCTGCAGGGGCAGATTGGCTGGTACCGCGGCGAATACGATCCCGAGGCTTTCGACATCAAGGAAGTCGTGTTCGGCGGGAAGAAGCGGAATCCGAAGAAGCGGAAGCTGCGGTGAGTGAGTTGGAGGCCCGAATCAGCGATAGCTCCGGAAATGCGGAGGCTCTGCCCCGCAGGATGGGGCTTTGCTGCAGTCAGCCGGAAAGGTCTGCAGGATAGCGACGGCAGTATCCATTCAACCCGCGAGATCGATGGTTCCGTTCTGGATGCTTCTGCGGGCCGGAGGCTCCGCGCTCCCGGTCGCTTTCGCGTGTATCGCACCTCCTCACGGTGCCAGGGTGCTATTCAATCGCATGAAGCCCTTTCCGGGGCTCACCGGGATCTGTGCGCGCAGACGGCCATCGGTGCCGACGGTGGGAGCCGGGGCCAAGGTCGCGAAGGGTGTTGTTAGATTGGGTGACTGTTGCGCTTGCAAGGTGTAGCGCGTGGAGCTGGTGAGGCGCCGGGGGTAGGCCAGTTCCAAGGTGGTCCCGCCGTTGATCAGCGAGGTGCTGAGCAGGTTGGCATCGCGCAGAATTGGATTGAATCCGAGGGCGAATTCCATGCCTGCGTCGAGTCCATCGCCATCCGCGTCGGAATTTTCGGTGCCCCCTGTTAGGCCGAAGCCGGTCATCCAGTTGGCGAAAGTCATGTCGATCTCGGGGGCCGTCTTGCCCATCAGGCCACCGAGCATCTCGGTGGCCGTGAGCGGCGCGATGCCGGTATTGTAGCGCCGGTTGAAGGCGAGCACGATCTCGTTTGCGATCAAGGCCTGGGCATTCGTGTTCGGGTGGAAGTTCGCGCTGAACTCACCATTCAGCCACAGGAAGCCCTGGTTGCCATTGGCAGTGCCGGAGTTCGTCACTGGGATCCCGTGGATGCCGTAAGGCGTGGCGTTCAACATCGGCAGGGTAGGGGTGAAGATGTCCGCGAAGCCGGCGCCCTTTTGTACGGCCAAAGCCTCGAGCCGTCCGTTCAGCTCCTGCATCAGCGCGGTCACGCGGCCGGTCTTCACCGCATCGGTGGGGAAGTCGGTCTTGATGTCCGGGGTGATGCCGATGTGCGGCACCGCTACCACGACGATCTGGATGTTAGGCTTCAGCTGCTGGACCTTGTCGAGGATGGCAGTCGAGTCCGCGATGAAGTCGTCGACGAAAGTGCCGGCAGAGCCGCCATTGTAAACGGTCCCGTAGATGGTGCGGACGTCATTGCCACCGATGAAGAACACCAAGCGCTCCGCGCTGTTGGTGATCTGGTCGTTCATCTCCGTGAGGTTGAAGTCCGTGGTCTCGTTGAAGGAGGAGTACTTTGAGTCCAACGCGGTGGCAAGCGGAGCGAAGTCCGGATCTGCCGCAAGCAGCTCGAGGAAGGTCTTTTCGCCGAGCACGAATTGTCGCATCTCGTCCACCTTCAGTCCGGGGATCGCCCAGTTGTAGCGGTTGCGGAGGAGGAGAGTGTATTTCTGTCCGAAAATCGACCGGAAATCGAGAACGATGGGGATGCGGGTCCCTTGGTCGAAGGAGGCGTTGCGGTAGGTGGTCGAACTCAGGGTCTCGATCCAGTTGCGGACCGTGGCGGGCATGTTGTCGCCGTAGGTGCCGGTGAAGGGAATGGTGACCCGGAAGCAGAACTCACCTTCGTAGGCATAGGTCAGCGAATCCCCGAGCGTGACCACTTGGTCGGCGGCGAATGCGGAAGCCTGGAGCGCCAAGAGGACGGCCAAGGGGGGGAGTTTCATGGGGCTAGAGTCTTAGCGCATTTCCCGGAGGCGTCCAGCCCCGGCGCTGCGTGGAATCCGGGGCGAATCATCATCGACGCGGGGCTGCTTTTCCCCGAGCCTTCCGCCATGGCCCATATCGGCGAGCGCGCCACCCTGACCATTCTCCGTGAGCAACCTTTCGGACTTTTCCTCGATGCCGGGGACGAGCTCGGTGAGGTCCTGCTGCCGCGCCGCGAGATGCCGGTGAAGTGGCACATCGGCGGTGAAGTGGACGTCTTCCTCTATCACGACTCCGAGGACCGGCCGGTGGCGACGCTGAAGCACCCGAAGGCGATGCCGGGCGAGTTCGCCTACTTGGAATGTCTGCAGATCACCGGGGTGGGAGCCTTCCTCGATTGGGGGCTGCCGAAGGACTTGCTGCTGCCCTTCCGCGAGCAGAAGGAGCGGCTGGAAGTCGGCAAGTCCTACGTCGTCCACGTCCACGTCGATCATGCCAGCGGGCGGATTATCGCGACCCGGCGGCTCAACAAGTATCTCAACCAATCACCGGCAAACTACACGCCGGGGCAGGAGGTTTCGGTCGTGCTCTACGGCAAGACCGAGCTGGGCTACAAGGCGATCATCGAGGGCAAGCACAGCGGTGTGCTCTTCGGCAATGAGGTCTTCCGCCGCCTGCGTGCGGGGGAGAAGACCACGGCATACGTGGTCCAAGTCCGCCCGGACGGGAAGATCGATCTCTCGCTCTACGCGCCGGGTCGAGCCAAGGTGGACGATCTCGAGACACGGATCGAGGAAGAGCTCAAGCAACGCGGCGGCTTCTGGGCGCTCTGCGATTCGAGCCCTGCGGAGGAAATCCACAAGGCTCTAGGAGTGAGCAAAAAGGCCTTCAAGCAGGCGACCGGTGCTCTCTTCAAGAAGCGCCAGATCAGCATCGGTGACGATGGGATCCGGCTCACTGAATGATCACTCGATGATCACTTCCTCACTGTCCTGCGGATAGTGGAACTCGATGCGGAAGAAACCGCGATCCCCGGTGATCCGGTAGTAGCGCCCCGGTGGATCGCTGAAGCCGAGTCCGCCATCGGCGTCGGTATTGATCCACTTCATGAGATTGGAAGTACGGCGCATCTGGTAGATAAGCCATCTCCCAGTCCACGGCATTGTAATCGAAGATGCGGTTTGGAGAAAGGGGGCACGATCAGCGCTGAGTCAGTCGCCGCGGCGAGCATGACGGGGCGGGTCTGCAGTTCGGACAAGAGCGTGCCATCGGGATAGGCGCGCGAGACTTGGGAGTAGCCCCGGCAGGCGAGTCCTGCCACCAGCACTACGCAGGCCCGCAGGAAGCAGGGGATCAGTTTCATTTCAGCGTTTCCTAAATACGCCGCGGGCAGGCCCGTGTCGATCCTCCGCAGGGGGAGGGAGGGCCGCCGGTGACAGACTTCGCCGCCCTGCCGGGAAAGAAGGCCGGGCGCGGCTGCGTCCCTTTTGATCCGCTCCGATTCCATGAAACTTGCCACTGCCCTTGCCGTCCTCTTGCCCATGGCCGCTTTCGCTGCCGATGGCCCTTATCCGGTCGATCCCGCCTCGGTCCGTCAAGAGGGGGTGGCCAAGGGGGTGACGACCAAGTTCAGCTTCAAGGACAGCAAGGTCTACCCCGGTACGGAGCGCAGTTGCTGGCTGCACGTGCCCGCGCAGTATGATCCTGCCAAGCCAGCCTGTCTGATGGTCTTCCTGGATGGCGGCGGCTATGTGAATGAGAAGGGGGCGAACAAGATCCCCATCGTCTTCGACAACTTGATCGCCAAGGGCGAGATGCCGGTGACCATCGGCCTTTTCGTCGATCCCGGTGTGGTGCCGGCGCCGAATGGTGAGTCCCAGCCGCGCTTCAACCGCAGCTACGAGTATGACGCTTTCAGCGCGGACTACGCGAAGTTCCTGATCGAGGAGCTGCTGCCGGTGGTCACGAAGGACTACAACATCAGCAGCAATCCGGACCACCGCGCGATTTGCGGCGCTTCGTCCGGCGGGATCGCGGCCTTCAATGTTGCCTGGCAGCGGCCGGATGCCTTCCGCCGGGTGTATTCGATGATCGGTACCTTCGTGGGTCTACGGGGTGGGGATGAATTCGAGACCCTCGTTCGCAAGACCGAGCCCAAGCCGATGCGCGTATTCCTCCAGGATGGCTCGAACGACCAGAACATCTACTGCGGCGACTGGTGGATGGCCAACCAAGCGATGGAGCGGGCGCTGACCTTCTCCGGCTACGAGGTGAATCACCAGTGGGGCGAGGGTCCGCACTCCCATCAGCACGGCGGTGCAATCATGCCGGAAGTGCTGCGCTGGCTCTGGAAGGATTTCCCGAAGCCGGTGGCACTGAACTACGATGCCTGCCGTGGCCGGGCGAAGGAGATGCTGGTGCCGGGCGAGGACTGGCAACTCGTCAGCGAAGGCCACGGCTTTACCGAAGGCCCGATCACTGCCAACGACGGCAGTGTCTATTTCACCGACATCCCGCAGAACAAGATCCACCGCATCGCGCCGGATGGCTCGGTCACGGTCTTCATGGAGAACACCCAGGGCACCAATGGCCTTGCCTTCGGCCCGGATGGTCGCCTCTACGGCTGCCGCACGGGGAGTAGCGAGATCGTCTCATGGGACATCGCGAGCAAGGAGGAGAAGGTCCATGCCAAGGACATCAAGGGCAACGACCTGGTCGTCGCGAACGACGGCACGATCTACGCCACCGAGCCGGCGAAGAAGGCCGTGTGGGTCATTCGCCCCGGCCAGGACAAGGTGATGGGCACGGATCGTTGCAATGGTGTGAATGGGATCACGCTCACGCCGGACCAGACCCGCGTGGAGATCGCCGATCCCGGTGGTCGCTATGTATGGGATGCTGTGCGGACGGCCGATGGGTCGCTCACCTACGTTCAGCCCTATCACCATCTTCATCTGCCGCCCGCTGATCCCGATCCGCGGAGCCGCGCCGATGGGATGAAAGTTACGAAGGATGGGTGGCTGTTGGTTGCCACAGCGATGGGTATTCAGATCTGTGATCAGCCTGGACGGGTGAATCTCATCCTTCCGCCGCCAGCCGGTGCCCGCTACCCTTCGAACCTCTGCTTCGGCGGGCCGGATCTGCACACTCTCTATGTCACCGCCGGAGACAAGGTCTTCAAGCGGGTGACGAAGCTTACTGGTATCCGGCCTTGGGAGAAGCCGGTGATGCCGCCGAAGCCGGGGCTCTAATTCACTTTGCCGCGCGGATCGCCTCGATCCGCGCCTTGATCCACTTGCTCTCCGTTTCCAATTCGTTGGCGGCGTCGAAGCGTTGCAGCTTCTCGTAGCGCGCCACCGGATCGAAACGGATGGCGTAGTGGAGCTTTCTCAGGCACACCGGGCACAGCTCCATGGGCGTGAAGTCCGCTTCCTCGAGGCTGTTCGCCCCGTTCATGTTGCATTCGTAGTGGATGCAGTGCTCGATGCCGAACATGTGTCCCATTTCGTGGGTGAGAACTTTGGCCGCGCGACGAAGCACCAGCTTCTGCGTGCCCTCGTTTCCCTTCCCGCCGAACCATGCGGGGTGATAGCGGGCGAAGCTGAAGACGCCCACACGGTGACGCGTTGAGGCCTCACCGAAGACGAAATTCCAGCCTTCGTCCGGATACAGGTCCGTCATCGTCACCGCGAGCATCGCGTAGCAATCCCTCGGTAGCCGCTTCCTCATCCACTGCATGATGTCGCCAGTCTTCCACTGCTTCTTCTCGGACATCGTGTTGATCCGCTCCGTGGCGGGCACATCCTTGTCCTCCGCGGCAGGCAGCAGCACCACCTCCAGCGGCTGATAGTAAGCGGCGGTGTAGTCGCGCAGCAGGTTCAGGTCGGGCGAGATTGCCTTGTCGAAAGTGCCGATCGGCTGGATGTATAGCTTGGATCGGACCACATCGGGGATGTTCGGATGCGAATCGAAGTATTGGTCGTAGGTCTGGCCCGGTTCCTCGTGTTGCGCCAGCCAACCAAAGGTCCCGGGCGTCGACTTGGCTTGGAATTCGCCTGCGTCCGTGAACGTGCGCTGGAGCTTCGGGTCGAGCTTTGCGAGCGAGCCTACTGCCTTTTCGCGCTCTTGCTTGTTGGGAGGCTGAAAGACGGCGAAGGCCACGCCGCAGGTGATCAGCGGCAGGATAAAGGAAATCCGGATGGCGTGGCTCATGAGCCAGTAACGCGCATCCCAACCAAAATTTGGAGCTTTTTACTTCCTCCGCCCTCTCCCGCCGCCCTTGGCCTTCGGGTAGGCCACCTTCTGCCGTGGTGCCGTGGCTGCTTCGGTGCCGCCTTTCAGGGCTGCGATCTGGTCGCGGAGGTGCGCGGCGCGCTCGAATTCGAGCTTCGCTGAGGCATCGAGCATCTCCTTCTCCAGCTCGGCGAGCACGCGGACCTTGTCGTAGGTCTCCTCGTCGTCTGCCACCATCGAGCGGTTCAGCTTGTCGGCCTGCTCGCGTTGGTTCGAGTAGAGTGCCAGGCTCTCTTGGACCGCGCGCTTCACGCCTTGTGGGGTGATGCCGTGCGTTTCGTTGTGCTCCATCTGCCGGCTGCGGCGATACTCGGTCACGTTGATCAGCTGCTGGATGGAATCCGTGACCTCATCACAGAAGAGCACGCACTGGCCATTGATGTGGCGCGCGGCGCGGCCCGCGGTCTGAATCAGGCTGGTCTCGTTGCGCAGGAAGCCTTCCTTGTCGGCATCGAGAATGCAGACCAGGGAGACCTCCGGCAGGTCGAGTCCTTCGCGAAGCAGGTTGATGCCGACGAGGATATCGAAGGCCGCGGCACGGAGTTGCCGCAGGATCTCGACCCGTTCCACGGTGTCGATGTCCGCATGGAGGTAGCGCACCTTCAGGCCGGTGCCCTGCAGGTATTCCGCAAGATCCTCCGCGGTCTTCTTCGTCAGAGTCGTCACCAGCACCCGCTCACCTCTCTCGACACGCTGGCGGCAGAGTTCGATCGTCTCGTCGATCTGGCGCGCGAGTGGCCGCAGCACCAAGGTGGGATCTAACAAACCGGTCGGGCGGATGATCTGCTCCACTACCAGCGGGCGTCCCGGCTTGGTCGGATCGAAGGCGCTCACCGGTTCCGCATTGCCGCTGGGCGTCACCCGCAGCTTCTTGAGGTCGATGTGCGTGAAGCCCCGGTCATCGCCCCGGCCCTTCACCGGGATGTAGCGCTTGTTCTCCGGCCGCGAGTTCACGATCTCGAAGGGACCGGGAGTTGCGGAAACGTAGAGACGCTGGTTCGTCATCTGCATGAACTCGTCGAACTTCAGCGGCCGGTTGTCCAGCGCGCTCGGCAGGCGGAAGCCGTGATCGACCAGCACCGTCTTGCGGCTCTTGTCGCCCTCAAACATTCCGCCGATCTGCGGGATCGTCGCGTGACTCTCGTCGATCATCAGCAGGTAGTCCTTCGGGAAGAAATCCAGCAAGGTGTGGGGCCGCGATCCCGGCGGGCGTCCGGTCAGGTGCCGCGAGTAATTCTCGATCCCCTGGCAGAAGCCCATCTCCTGCATCATCTCGATGTCGTAGTCGGTGCGCATCCGCAGCCGCTGCGCTTCGATCAGCTTGCCCTCCTTCTCGAACCATGCCACGCGTTCCTCGGCCTCCTTGCGGATCTCGATGATGGCCTTCTTCATCTTGTCCCCCGGCGTCACGAACTGCTTCGCCGGGAAGAAGGTATGCTTGTCCACCCGGTCGATGGTCGCGCCAGTCAGCGTGTCGATCGTGGTGATCCGGTCGATCTCATCGCCGAAAAATTCCACCCGCACCGCCGTCTCATCCAGGTAGGCCGGATGCACTTCCACAACATCCCCGCGCACGCGAAACTTGCCGCGGCCGAAGGCGATGTCATTGCGCTCGAACAGGATCGCCACCAGCGATTGCAGCAAGTCGTCGCGGCGCAGCTGTTGGCCCACCCAGACCGGCACCATCATTCCCTCGTAGTCATCCGGCGAGCCCAAGCCGTAGATGCACGATACTGATGCGATCACGATCGTGTCCGGTCGCGTCAACAGCGAGCCCATCGACGACAGCCGCAGGCGCTCGATCTCATCATTGATCGAGGAATCCTTCTCGATGTAGGTATCCGTCCGCGGGATGTAGGCCTCAGGCTGGTAGTAGTCGAAATAGGAGACGAAGTACTCCACCGCGTTGTTCGGGAAGAAGTTCTTGAACTCCGAGTAGAGCTGCGCCGCCAGGGTCTTGTTGTGGCTCATGATCAGCGTCGGCTTGCCCAGCCGCGCGATCACATTCGCCATCGTGAAGGTCTTTCCCGAGCCCGTGACCCCCAGCAGCGTCTGGTGCGCGTTGCCGGCCTCCAGCGACTTCACCAGTTTCTCAATCGCCTGGGCCTGATCGCCCTGCGGATCGTATTCGCTGACCAATTGGAACGCCATCGGGCCCCTGTTCTAGACGCGGAAACCCCAGCCCGCAAGGGGGGCTTCCCGGCTATTTCCGGCTGCTCCGCATCGCCACGGTTTGCTCGATTCCCGGATCCTCCGCGAACTTTCGGTATTCCGGCGATCCCGCGGGATAAGCCGCGATTTTCCCCTTCTCGTCGAAATGGATGCCCCAGCCGTAGCGCTTGCCAAGTGCCGAGGTGCGCAGGCAGGGCAGGGGCTTCTGGCGCAGCCGCTCGCGGATCTCCGCCTTGCTTTCCACGCCCGGTGACTCGCGGCGCAGTTCACCCTCCACGATCAAATCCTCGTGCCCCAGCTTGTAGGGCTTCGCCCGCAGCAGCTCCAGGTGGATCAGGTGCACCGGCTTCTTGCCGTCGCGTGCCGGAGGTTCGATGCCCTCGCTCTCCGGGCAGTCCGGCGCGATCCGGATGAAGGTATTGCGGAAGCTCGTCACTGTGGCGAAAGTTGCTCGCGCCGCTGCGCCTGCCACGCGATCACCCAGGGCCGGATCCTCACTAGGTCGGGATCATCCTTCGCCATCTTCAGGTAGAGATCCACGTCCTCCTCAGTCGCTTTTACAAGGCGCTCGCGAGCTTCTTCCTCGCGGCCATCGACGCAGGCATAGCAGGCGAGGTTGTAGTGAATCAGCGAATGCTTCGGATGAAACTCCAGAGCCTTGCACAAAGTTTCCTCCGCCTTGGTGAGCGATGCGGAGCGGCGCAGTGCATAGCCCGCCTGGATCCACCACGCGACATCGCTGGCTTCCGTTTCCAACTTCGGCACGCAGATTTCCGCGGCCTCGGCCCAGCGCTTCATCCGGAAGTAAGCGTCTACCCGGAGATGGAGGATCAGCGATTCCTGCCTGAGCGGGGGTGGCAAATCATCGAGTTCCGACAACGCTTCTTCCGCGAGACCGAGTTCGAGAAAACCAGTCGCGCGCTGGACGGCTGCGTCGCTTTCGTAGCTCACAATTGGAGAGATAGCATCTCCGCCGTTTTGGCAAAGGTTAGATCTCAGCTGATAGAAACTCCGCCGCCCGTTGCTCCGACCAATACTCGCGGCCCTGTGTGCTGAAGCCCACGTGGCCGCCGTCCTCCGGTACTTCCAAGTGGAAGCATTCACTCGCCTCGGCCTCCTCGCGGGGAAAGCATCCCGGCCCGAGAAAGGGATCATTGGCCGCATTCACGAGCAGTGCGGGAATCTTGATCCGCGGCAGGAAGGGGCGGGAACTCGCTCGCGCCCAATAGTCTTCCGCATCGCGGAAGCCATGCAGCGGGGCGGTGAAGCGATTGTCGAACTGTCGGAAGTTGCGAATTGCACCAATACCCTGCAGGTCGATCTGCTCCGGAAAGCTTGGTTTCTTCGCCACCAGCTTTTGCCGCAGGCTGCGCAGGAAACGCTCCATGTAGAGCAATTGGTTCACGCGGGCTGAGAGCCGCACCGAGGAACACGCGAGATCGCAGGGCACGGAAAAAGCGACCGCCCGGTGGAGGCGTGGGTGGGCCTCGCGTTCGCCCAGATACTTGAGGGTCATATTCCCGCCGAGGCTGAAGCCGACGAGGTCGACCTGCTCTGCAGGATGCACCTTGAGCGCGTGCTCCACCACCTCATGCAAGTCATGCGAGGCGCCGCTGTGGTAGAAGGGTAGAAGGCGGTTCATCTCACCGCTGCAGCCGCGGTAGTTCCAAGCCAGGATGTCCCAGCCGCGGGCGATGAGAGCCGTCGCCATGCCTTGGATGTAGGGGGCCTGCGAGCTCGCCTCGAGCCCGTGCGAGAGGATTGCGAGCTTCCCGCGCCCCGCGCTGGCCCAGTCGAGATCCAGGAAGTCGCCGTCTGCCAATTCCAGTCGTTCGCGCCGCCGGGTCACCCGTGGCACCCGCCGGAAGAGTGCCGGGTGAATGGTCTGCAAGTGCCCGCCTCGCAGGAATGCGGGAGCGCGGTAGGCAGATGACATCAGCGGCACGGCGGGGAAACTAGAGCGAGCCATCCCTCCCGGCAAGGGCGGGAGCTACGCACGCCGCGGGCTTGCCTCACCGCGGTATCCCCGCCATCCATTTCACATGGATTTTGTGCTTCATCCCCGGCTTGCCGCAGGCGGCTTCGATCTCGGCATCCGGCAGCGCTGCCACATCCTGCTGAAGAACAACGCGGTCTTCCCGTGGATCATCATCGTGCCCGAGGTGGAGGAGGGGATCGAAGACCTTCACCAGCTCAGCCTTGAGCGCTATCAGGAAGTTACCGGCGTGATCCGAGAGGTCTCGCAATTCGTCGCGCACCACTTCCAGCCGGACAAGCTGAACGTCGCCTGTATCGGCAATCAGGTCCGGCAGATGCATATCCACGTCGTTGGCCGCTCGCCGGAGGATCCAGCATGGCCCGGGGTGGTGTGGTCCTACGAGGGCAAGGAAGCCTACGCTGCCGAAGCCGTGGAGGAGATCCGCAAGGCCTGGTATGCTTGGCTTGCTTGAGTGAGGTCAGGGCACCACCGCGTAGTCTTCCGGCGGGCGACAGTCGCGCATCATGTACTGCCGCATGAACTTCACGAGTCCGCGGCTGTATTTGCGCCGCGTAAAGGCCCCGGAGGCCATCGAGGCGATGTGCTTGGTCATGTGCCGCTCGATGAATCCGATCCCCGGCCAGCCTTTGAATTTCTCGGAGAACTTGGTGCCGGTCTCGTAGAGCGAGAAGATGCCGCCATCGTAGAAATGACGGATCAGCTCGCGCCAGCTCTCGTGCCAATCGTGCAGCTCTGCCTCTGCCATCGCGAAGCCTGCCGCGATCTCCTCCGGCTTATCCAACACTTCCGTGCCCTTGCTGAAGACGTGCTCCTCGAACAAGCGCGCGGACTCCAGCGCCATGAACAGGCCGGGTGATAGCATCGGATCGACGAAACCGAAGGAGTCCCCGCAGGCCGCCCAGCCCGGGCCATGGCCCCGGTCGGAGACGAGCTGGTAGTTGGTGTAGGTCATCACCGGAGTGACCCGCCGCGCGTCCTTCGCGTGATCCATCAGCAGCGGCTCGTGTTTCAGAGCGTAGTCGAGGCGCTCCTCCGGCGTGCTGCCCCAGCCTTTCACCGCGTCCTTGTGGACGACGATGCCGACCGAGAGCCGCCCGGGCAGCGGGATGCGCCAGCTCCAGCCGTGATCGAGGATGGTGATCACCACCTGTCCCTCCGGTGGAAAGTCGTGGCGGAAGTTCTCGAAATGCGCGAAGTAGGCAACGTCACTGCGCTCACCGGTCTTCGAACCGATCCCGAGTGCGCGGGCAAAGGTCCGGGCCCGTCCGGTGGCATCGATCAAAAGCTTCGGATGTTCTGTTAGGCCGGCCTTTTCCAGGGTCTCTGCGGTGAGTTGGATCTCGCGGGTCTCATTGCCTTTCTCCACTGCGGCGCGCTGCTTCACGAAGCAGACGCCAAGCTCCTCTGCGCGTTCACGCAGGGTGTCGTCGAATTGCGGCCGCGGGATATTGTAGGCGTAGGCGGGCAGCCACTTTGCGATCGGCCCGAAATTGAAATCGATCCGCGTCCCGTGGCGGTGCAGGAAGCTCACACCTGGCTTGTGCTGGGAGAAGGCTTTTACCCGATCCTCGATTCCCAGTCGCCGCATTACCGGCACTGTGGCGGGGACCAGCGATTCACCCACGAGGAGCTCCGGGCGTTTCTCGTCGTCGAAGACCAGCACCTTGAAACCACGCTGAGCGAGCAGCGCGGCCAGCGTAGAACCTGCGGGACCGGCTCCGAGAATGGCGAGATCGGGTGTCATCAGATGGCGCCGCCATGTTGCCCCATCCGCGCCGGAGCGAAACTGAAAATCCGCTAGTCCCACTTAATCCTCTCAAAAATCGCCCGCAGTTTTTCGCCCTTTCCGGGATGGATGAATCCGACCCATGCCAGCTTGCCCTGCAAATGTGCCCGGAAATCCTCATGCTCCCCACGATTTTGCGAAGCTGGCCCGAAGTTCGCGCAATTGGTCAAAATCGCTTTCAGCCGGTCAAAGTCCCGCCGTCCGATGTTCGGCTTTTCATTCAAGACCAGCCCCGCGGCGTGCTGCCTCTGGCCCTGGCGCTGGACCCGTGTCTTGCGATGATTCGGGAGGAATCCTTCTTCTAACAAGATTGCAGCTACCTTCACCCGAAAGCGTTCCGCGCCGCGTGCGAAATCCTCTCCTCCGGAAAAGAGCAGATCATCCGCGTAGCGTGTGTATTCCGCCCTGCAGCACTCCGCCAGCCGGGCCAAGCGGCAATCCAGTGTGAAGGCGGCTAGATTCGCCAGCGCCGGTGAGGTCGGCGAACCCTGTGGTAGATGCGGCGTTGCCAAGCGTCGGCGCTGTGCCCATGGCAGGGACTGATCCGCGAGCGCTTCAGTTGGCGTTGCATGTGTCGTCAGTCGCGTCAAAGCCCGGGCCACGTTCTCCGGGTAACCTGCGGTGAGGAAGATCCTCAGGATCCGCGTCGAGGTGATCGAAGGAAAGAAATCCTCGAGGTCGAAGCGGATCAGCACGTCTTTCCCCACATGTGGTGCCACGAAGTCACGGATCGAGGTTCCAGGCCGGAAGCCTCGCGCGGCCTCATGCGGAGGGATGGATCCAAGGATGCGCTCCAGGACTCGGCGCTGTGCCAATTTCAACAGCGGCTTCGGGCTTTCGATCAAGCGCCAGCCGCCATGCGCCTTCGCGTGCCAGCGGTGGGAATAGTGTTCCGCCTGCCCATAGGCCGTCAGCCAGCCGAGGTCGTCCGCATGTAGTCCTAACAGCTCAGCCAGTTCTCCCGTGCAGGCGATCCCCGGCAGCTTCCATGACCGGGGAGCTCCCGGTGCCGGTGCCATCTGTGGCTCGACGATCGCTGGCAGAATCCGTCCATGCCCAAGCGACCATGCCTTCGCATAGGGCCCGTGATTGCCGATTCGCTCTGCCAGCTCCCGGGCTGTCGGCCGTGGTCTTACACCGAATTCCTGCACCAGCACCTTCGCCAGTGAATCCAGCCAGCGTGCCTTCCGGGGATCACCCACCAGCGGCAGAGTCCTCGCAGCCATCGCAACACGATCATCCAGCGGCCCGGCGAGCAGGGCTGTCGCCAGACGTAGGATGTGATGGGCACGAGCGGACACAAGGGTAAGAAAGAGAATGACGAACGCGGAAGGCCCGTGCTCCAACGCGTCCTGTCTGGCTTGGGCAATTTCACGCGGCAGCGTGACGTGGCCCTTGCCTCGTGATGCTTGGTATTCCGATCCCCCGGGGTAACCCCGGAGAGGCCGCATGGAACGAGTCCAACACGACCGGCTTGGAGGCGAGCCTCCCGCAGTTCGTCGATCGCGAAGCTAGCAAGCCCTCTCAGAACGACAACGCTGTTCCATCGCAGCGATCAGCCCCGCTTCAACTTCCCCGAAGCCGTCAGCGGCAACTCCTCCACCATCTTGAACTGCATCGGCACTTTGTAGGCCGAGAGCACCTGCTTGCAAAAGCGCTGCAACTCCACCGGCTTTGGCGGGGCGGTGGCATCCGCCGGGATGATCTCCGCCACCGGAACCTGTCCCATCTGCGGGTGCTCGCGCCCGAGCACCCGGCTGCGTTTCACGGCGGGATGTTCATTCAGGACCCGCTCCACCTCTTCCGGAAACACCTTCATCCCGGCCACGTTGATCACCGACTTCTTCCGTCCCATCAGGAAGAGGTCGCCCTCGGCATCGCGACGCACCAAGTCACCGCTCGCAAACCAGCCATCTACTGAAGGATCCGCATTCCAGGGCACGAGGTAAGCATCCAGCAGGCCCGGTCCGCGCACATGAAATTCTCCCGCCTCGCCCTCCGCCACTGGAGAGCCTGCTTCGTCTAACAATGCGACCTCGTAAGCGGACATCGGCCGGCCCAGTGCTTCGGGCTTTTCCCGCGCGGACTCTATATTGAGCACTGACAGGCCCACCTCGATGATCCCGAGTCCCTGGGTCAAGGGCTTGCCGAAGCGCGCGTCAAAAGCCCGTGCCGTCGCCTCAGGCAGGGCTGCCGCGGTTGCCACCGCCAAACGCAGCGAGGGCCACATGAAGTCACCGCGATCTCCCGAGAGCATCGCGAAGTGGAAGGGCGAGCCGTAGATCACCGTCGCTTCACTGCGATCCGCCGTGGCCAGCACATCCTCCCGCAGAGGCGAGTTCTCCAGCACCGTCGTCGCCCCGAAGTAGAGATAGAGCACGATCGAGACTGCGAAGTGATGCGCCATTGGCAGCATCCACAGCACCCGGTCTTCGGGGCCGATCTTCAACCCTTCATTCGCAGCGCTGATCCGCGCCAGTAGGGTCTCGTGCGACAGCACCACGCCCTTGCTCGTCCCGGTCGTCCCGGAGCTGAAGCGGATGAAGGCGGGATTCAGCTTCTGGAATTCCTCTTCGGGAAAGCGTGGCGTGGCGGGGCGGCACAGGTGTAGTTTCCAGCTCACCCCGATGCTGGTGTGCTCCGCGATGACATCCTCCGGTCCGTGCCAGGGCAAATCCCCCGCCGCCAGGATCAGGTCCAGCGAGGTCGTGTCCGCGATCTCCGAGCGCTCCGCGTCTCTCAGTTCCTCCGCCAGCGGCACCAGGCAGGCCCCGCCTAACAGAATACCCATCGACAGGACGATGTAGCTGAGTCCGTTCGGGCACTGCAGCCCGATCCGTGGAATCCGGCCGAAGCGATTGTGCGCCTTCAGCAGCTCCGCGATCCGCCGCGCCTCGCCGAACAGGTCGCCATAGCTCGCGCGCGTATCCCCGCTGACGATCGCGATCGTGGCGGGATCGTGGCGGTGGGCGATTTCTTCGATCAGATTCACGGCGGCGGCAGCTCGGCTCCCAAGTCTTCGCTCAGGGTCTGCTTCAGCAACTCCAATTCCAGCGGCGAAAGGCAGCCTTCCTTCCACGAGAGGGTCATGGTGAGGCAATCCGCGTGCTGGGAGAAGAAGATTCCGATCCCCGGCGGCGAGCTTACCGAGGGCACATGATACCCGTTCACGATCCGGCTGCCGAAAATGCTGTCCGCTCCCGGCAGGAATTCCCCGGTGTGCGAGTGGAACAAGCTGCAGATTTCCCCGCGCATGTAAACGAAGGCCGGCAGGTTGTAGAAGCGCGAGGGGCAGCGCTCCATCATCCGCATCAGCGCCTGCATCGCGGCAGGCAGCTTGCGGCGCATGAAGTCGGCATACTTGCGGTAGAGTGCCTTGGATGAGGTCTTGAGATCCACCAGCTCGCCGGGCTCGAGCAGCACCGTGTAAGGTGACATGTGGTTGCAGAAGAGCGGGCGCTTTGCCGGGTCGCTCTGGCGCTGCACCGGCAGGGTCAGCAGGATCGATACCGGTTCATCCGGATGCCGCGCCGCAATCACCGATTGCACCGCCCGTGCCGCGCAAGCTGCAAAGTACGGCAGCAATAGTAATTCACCCGCGGTTTGTGCCATCTTCGCCCGGATCGCGGCGGTGGCCTCCGGTCCGAACTTTGCGAGGAGGAAACGGCTCTCGCCCGGCCGCGTGCCCTTGCGGTGCAGCGAGCGGATCTTCCACCGCGGGAAGCGCCGCATCTCCTCGATCATCGGTTTCGCCTGCTGGTAGAGCTGCGAGATTGGCGAGGCAGGCGCTTCGTCTGCCGCTCCGGTCACCGGCACCGAGACCCCCGCGAGCAACTGCAGGAATTTCGTCATCCCCACCGCGTCGAGCAGCGAGTGGCTCCACACCAGCACGAAGGTCCAGCGGGTGGGGGAATTCACCACCACATGGAAAACCAGATTCGGTCCCGCCGAGTAGATGTCGATCTCACGGCTGTTCAGTTGCAGCGCGAGCCACTCATTCAGGCTGGAGATTTCCTCGCCCTCGGCGGCCACTCCCGGCAGGTGCCAGACGTGCACCGGCACTGCTGCCGGGCTGACCTCGTCCGTCCGCCACTTGGCCAGCCAATCGCCGCCTCGCGCATTCCGTGCGTGCAGGATCGGATACTGGCGGCCCACTTCATCCGCAGTTCTGCGGATCGTGGCCAGATCGGGCGCGCCAGCGCATTCCAGCACCGTCGTGGCCACATGCCGGCCTTGGCCGGTCCGCCGCATCAGGCTCTCCAGACCTAACAAAAATCCATCGCTGCTGCTGGTTCGCAGCGGTTTGGCGGATGGGAGTTCGACCGGCACCACGCAAAAAGAAAAATCAAGGGGTTGCCGTGCCCTTCTTTTCCGCCACCAGGGCGGCGATCTTTTCCGCGGTCGAGAAATTCTCCCGCGAGAGGTCGGCCGGGTCCATCGCCACCCCGAAGCGATCCTCGATCGCCAGCAGCAACTGCATGATCCCCATCGAGTCCAGCCCAGCAGCGAAAAGATCGCTCTGCGGCGCCAAGGGCTCCGTGGTGTCCAGGATTTCGCTGCGGATGAGTTCGATCAGGTCTTGTTCCATGCGGCCCGCCGGACCATAGGCAGATCGCCGGGCGGTTCAACCTTTCGCTTCAGTCCTTGTCTGGACCTTTTGGCCCGAGGTCCGCCCCTACTTCCCGGCCACCAGCGGGTTCGCGGTCACCGCGTCGCCCTCCTTGATCATGGCGTTCAGGCTCACGATCACCTGGCTCTCCGGCGTCAGGGACGCGGAAGTCATCTCCATGTTCGGCCCGAGGTTCCGCCCCGGCAGCACGTCGACGAATTTGATCTTGCCCTGGTCCACCACCGCCACCAGCGACTTGCCCTCGCGCAGCACCAGCGCGTTGTTCGGCAGCAGGTAGGTTCCCGGTGCCGGTGCCAACTTGAAGGCCGCCGTGCCGGTCAGGCCGGCTGGCAGCGTGAAATCCGCATTATCCAAGAGCAGCTCCACCCGCATCGTGCCGCTGCCGGTATCGAAGGCATTGCTGGCGCGGGAGACCTTTGCCGGGAATTGCCGGCCCGGCAGCTCCGGGAAGCGCAGCTGTGCCTCGGTGTCCGCCTTCAGGCGCAGCGCCACATCCGGCGTGGCCGCCACCGCGAAGCGCAGCTCGTTGATCCGCGCCAGTTGGAAGGCCCATTCCGCCGTGGTGGCCGAGTCGCCGCGCACGAAATCGCCGCGATCGATCCGCCGCGCCAGCACCGTGCCCCGGAAGGGCGCCTTGACCGTTGAGAACTTCTGCAGCTCCTCCAGCCGCCCGACCTCCGCCTTGGCCATCCGCACCGCCGCTTCCAGCTCCGCGGCCGAGGCCTCGCGCTGCTCGGAAAGCTCCTGCGACACGGCCTTGGCCTCCGCCAGCCCGGCCGAGCGCTTGGCCGTGCTGCGCGCGATGTCCGCCTTGGCGACCGCTTGGTCCACCGCCGCCCGTGCCGACTCCAGTTGGCGGTCGATTTCCGGCGTGTCGATCACTGCCAGCGTGTCGCCTTCCTTCACCCGGTCGCCGATGTCCACGGGGCGCTCCTTCACGGTGCCGGTCGCGCGCGAGAAAATCCGTGCCTGCTCGATCGGCTCGGTGCGGCCGGGCAGCTCGAAGCTGCGCGTGGCCTCGGCCGGCTTCGGCAGCACCGTGCGAACCGTGGCGGCTTCTTGGGCGACAGCGGTCGCGACCAGAAAAAGGGGAAGCAAACGTGGGATCATGATGGAAACAGATTTGAAATTAGGATGGCTCAGGCACAGCCGTGGTTTCGGGCAGGGTTTCTTCCTCCTCGTGCACCTTCCGCTTCGTCAGCCCGCGCACAAATGCAAAGGCGATCGGCACCACGAATAGCGAGGCCATGGTGCCGAAGACCAAGCCACCGATCACCGCGCGGCCCAGCGGCGCATTCTGCTCGCCACCCTCGGCATGGCCCAGGGCCATTGGGATCACGCCCAGCACCATTGCAAGGGCGGTCATCATCACCGGCCGCAGGCGCGTCGTCGCGGCCTCGATCGCGGCGTCCACCGCCGTCTCGCCTTGGTCGAAGCGGTCCCGCGCGAAGCTGCTCACCAGCACGCTGTTCGCGGTCGAGACGCCCACCACCATGATGATACCCATCAATGCCGGCACGCTGATCGGCGTGCCCGTCACCCACAACCCGAAGAGCGCGCCGGAGACCGCCACCGGCAGGCCTGCGATCGCCACGAAGGGCAGGGTCCAGGATTGGAAATTCACCACCATCACGAGGAAGACCAAGACCGCGGCCAGGCCGAGGCCGCCGATCAGCTCCGAATACGCCGAGCTCATCAGCGCCGCCTGACCGGCCAGCTCGATCTTGTTCGGCGGCTTCTGCTTGGACCGCAGGCCGGTCGCCGGCTGGGCCTCCTGCTTCTTGGAAGGATCGGCCGCTACCGCCTCCTTGCCGATCATGCCTTCGAGTTCCTTGGTCAGGCTGCCCAGATCGCGGCCATCGGCATTCGCCACCACCGTGAAAGTCGGTGCCAGGGTCGTGCGCGAGACACTTGCCGGCGCACGCTTCTCAATCACCGTTGCAAAGGCCCGCAAGGGCACCGAGGTCGCGGTCCCGACCGAAGGCTTCACTGGCAGGTTCAGGAGCTGCTCCACCGAGTTCAGGGTCGATGGCGGGGCGATCACCTGCACGTCGTAGGAAGCACCGGTTGCCGGGTCTGCCCAGTAGTTCGGGGCGATCGAGCCACCGCTACCCAGCGCGGCCAGCATCGAGTTCGCGACGTCCTGCTGGACGATGCCGAAGGTCGCGGCGCGTGCGCGGTCCACGCGGATCGCGTAGCCGGGTTGATCGAGCACCTCGCGCAGGGTCACATCGACGGCCCCCGGGACCTTGGAGAACCTTTCGCGGAGGTCCTTGGCGAGGGCCAGGTTGCCGGGAATGTCGCGCCCGGTGAAACGGACTTCAAAGGTGGTCGGGGCGCCGGAGGCCAGGGTCTGGCTGGTCGCATCCGCCGGGCGGAAGAAGGACTGCACCTCCGGGAACTTCTCCGCCATCATCGCGCGGATCTTGCGCTCGTAGCCGACGCTGGGCGCGTGCTCGCCGTGAAGCTGCACCAGGATCTCGCCATCCGCGGAGCTGATCGAGGTGGTCTCCACGTAGGCCTGGTTGATCGACACCGGCGCGCCGATGTTCTCGACCACGAACTGGAGTTCATCGGCGGGGATGATCTTGCGGATCTGCACCTGGATGTCCGCCATCACCCGCGCGGTGTCCTCGATCCGGATGCCGCTGGGGATCCGGACGAAGAGCCGCAGCAAGCCGGCATCCGTTTTCGGGAAGAACTCACGCCCCGAGTGCCAGCCGGAGAAAATGCCGATCGCGACGGCCGCCGCCACCGGGATCAGGATCAGATACTTGGCGCGCATCAGGAAGCTGAGGATGCGTCCCTGCACGGCGGCGATCTTGTCCACCCCGTGCTCGATCGCGTGATGGATCAGGCCCAAGCCACGCGGTCCCTTGCCTGCGGCCTTGGCTTTCGCCTCCGCCCGCGCTTCACCCGGCAGGATGATCGATGCCAGCGTGGGCACCAATGTGCGCGCCAGCAGATAGCTGGCGATCATCGCGAAGACCACCGCCAGCGCCAAGGGCCGGAAAACGTAGGACGCCGTGCCGCTGAGCAAGAAGATCGGCAGGAACACGATGCAGATCGAGATCGTAGAAACGAACTCCGGGAAGGCAACTTCCTTCGCGCCGTCGATGATCGCCTGTTTCACGCTCTTCCCGAGCCCTATCTGACGCTTGATGTTCTCGATCTCCACCAGCGCGTTGTCCACCAGGATACCGATCGCCAGCGAAAGGCCGCCCAAGGTCATCAGGTTGAAGGTCGCACCTGCCAGCTTGAGCCCGATGATCGAGCAGAGCAGCGCCAGGGGGATCGAGCACAGCACGATCCCGGTCGAGCGCCAGGAGCCGAGGAATAGCAGCACCACCGCGGCGACGAGTCCGCCCACCAGCATGATTTCATGCTCGATGCCGTTCACCGCCGCGCGCACGAAAACCGACTGGTCGAAGATTGGCTCGATCACCATTCCGGGAGGCGCCGCCTTCCGGATGTCGTCCATGCGCGACATGATCCCGTCGATGATGTCGACGGTGGAAGCGTTCCCCAGCTTGAGGATCGAGATCATCACCGCGTTCTGGCCGTTGAGCCGCGCGATGTTCGAGCTCACCGCTTCGCCGTCGCGGACATTCGCCACGTCGCGCAGCAGGATGGTCCGGCCTTCGGAGGAGCGGATCGGCAGATCGAGGAAGCCCTGGATGTTCTCTGGGCTGGCGTTGAGTTCCACCGGCAGCTCGCGCCCGGCCTCACGGATCGATCCGGAGGGCAGCGTCAGGTTTTGCCGGCCGACCACCGCGCTAACTTCGGCCGCGGAGAGATCGAAGGCATTGAGCGCCTGAGGGTCCAGATCGACCATCACCTGGCGCGCGGCACCGCCGTAGGGCAGCGTGATCCGCATCCCGGGGACGCTTTGCAACTGCGCGCGCAGCGCCAGCCGCGCGTAGTCATAAAGTTCCCCGCCGGTCTTGTTGTCCGCGGAGATCACCAGCTGGATGATCGGCACGCTGGAGGGGCTGGTGCGGATGATCAGCGGTGGCGTCGTGCCGGAGGGCATGCGCCGGAGGATCGTCTGCGACACCCCGGTCGCCTGGGTCAGAGCCGAATTGATGTCCACGTAGGACTGGAACTTCAGCTTCACCAGCGCCACGCCGTTCGAAGTCTCGGACCGCACCTCCAGCAGGTCGTCCACGCTGTTCATCGTGGCGATCTCCGAGAAGGAGGTGATCTTGGCGGCCATCTCAGCCGCGTTGAGGCCGTTGTAGGACCAGACCAGCGTGATCTCCGGGCTATCGACCCGGGGCAGGATGTCGGTGGACATCTTCCGCGCCGACATAATGCCGAAGAGCAGGATCAGGATGCCGAGAACGCCGATGGTATACTTGTAACGAAGTGCAAAAAGAACGATCCACATGGCTGCTTTCGGAGTCCGGCGCTCCCGGGGGGCGCATATTTGACGATCACCGGGATGGGCTCGGGGCAGGGGATATTCCCGATTTCATCCCGCCTGACGGAGTTCCCCGTCAGCGCGATCTGAGCCAGCGTAGTTCGATAATGATCAAACGTCGCAAACTTTTTTGGTTTGAAACGGATGTCGCCGGGAAATGAGCCTCAGTATCAGGACGTAAGCGCTCCCCGAACTTATGAAATCCTTCGCACTTCTCCTTCCGCTGCTCGTCTTGACCGCCTCCGCCGAGCCCGAAGCCCTCTTCAATGGCAAGGATCTCAGCGGCTGGAAGCCCGATGTGCCGGCGGCCGATGACAAACCGGATACGGCCCCCAGCTTCATCGTCCGCGATGGCAAGCTGGTCTCGATGGGCAAGCCCCTCGGCCACCTGGTCACGGAGAAGGAATATGCGAACTACCGCCTGACCGTGGAATACCGTTTCCCCGGCAAGGGCGGCAACTGCGGGGTCCTCGTCCACGCCTCCAAGCCGCGCACGCTCTACAAAATGTTCCCGCAGTCGATCGAGGTGCAGATGGAATCCGGAAATGCCGGCGACTTCTGGTGCATCGGCGAGAACATCCAGGTGCCGGACATGGAGAAGCGCCGCCCCAAGAAGGAAGGCCAGGCCTACGGCGGTGGTGCCGATGACGCCCGCAACATCAAGAACCTCACCGACGGCTCCGAGAAGCCGCTCGGCGAGTGGAACACCATGGTCATCGTCTGCAAGGGCGACAGCATCACCGTTTCGGTCAACGGCACCGAAGTGAACGTCGGCGACAACTGCACCGCCACCAAGGGCAAGATCGCCCTCCAGGCCGAAGGCACCGAAGTCGAATTCCGCAAAGTGGAATTGGAGCCGGTGCGCTGAGACTCCAAGGCCCCCAAGGCCATTCCTTTTAACCAGACCGCCAATATCAACGACCCCGGAATCCCGATGAAGACCACCCTGCTTTTCCTTCCCTTGCTTTGCGCTCCCCTGACCGCCCAGGAGAACGATCCTTCGACCGCAGATCCCGACTATGCGATCCAAGGCGAATACGCGCTCGACGCGAAAGCCCCTCAAAAGGGCCCCGGAGTTCAAGTCATTGCCCTTGGCGATGGCAAGTTTGAGGCCGTTTCCTACAAGCGCGGATTGCCCGGCGCGGGTTGGGAAGGCAAGTGGGACGCGGTCACCCATAGCGAGGGATTCCGTGGCGAGGGAGCCGGAACCGCCAAATTCACCGGCAAGGATCTGGAGGGCGAGATCGCAGGCCAGAAACTCACGCTGAAGAATCCCGGCGGGAAGGAGATCGAGCTGACCCGCATCAACCGTGAATCGCCGACCCTTGGCGCAAAGCCTCCCAAGGGTGCCGTCGTCCTCTTCGGCGATGGCGTCAACCTCTTCGACAAGGACAAGGTCACCGCGGACGGGCTGCTGTCCCAAGGTGCCAAAACCGCGGAAACCTTCGGCGACTTCACCCTTCACATTGAGTTCCGTCTGCCCTTCATGCCGAAGGCCCGTGGCCAAGGCCGTGGCAATAGTGGTCTCTATCTCCAAGGCCGCTACGAGGTTCAAATGCTCGATAGCTTCGGACTTGAAGGGAAGGACAACGAGTGCGCCGGCATCTACCAGACCGCCCAGCCCAAGCCGAACATGTGCTTCCCGCCGATGGTCTGGCAGACCTACGACATCGAGTTCACCGCCGCGAAGTTTAACAAGGACGAGAAGAAGAAAAAGGCCGTTGTCACCGTGACCCACAACGGCGTGGTGGTGCACAAGGATCTCGAACTTCCCGGCCCCACCGGCGGAGCCGTCCTCAAGGACACAGCCGAACCCGGCCCGATCCTTCTCCAGGACCACGGCAACCAAGTGCGCTACCGCAATATCTGGGTGGTGAAGAAATGAGGGAGCGTTGCCCCCGCCGATTCGGGTCGCCAGCGGAGCATCCTGGCTGAAGCCCGGCTTTCCTTTTGCGACGCGGGCTGCCATGCTTCAGGGATGAAGTTGGTGACCTTGTTTCTGGCGCTCCTGTTGTCTTCCGCGGTGACGGGTTGCGCCTCATCCAAATCGAAATCGAATTGGAAAGCGAGCAAGGGCACTAACAAGGGCTGGGCTTCCAGCTATGCGAAGACCTTGGACAAGAAAAAGGAGACGAACCCGGAAGTGAAGACAGCCCCGCCGCCGGAGATTCCGAAGGGCGCGAGGGATCCCAGGGTAGAAAGCGGCTCGCCCCAGCTGGATGGGGAGCAAATCGTGATTCCGGACCGTGTGCTGCCCGAAGGCGAGAGGAACTGAGGTGCGGGGATGCCGTCGGCGAAATCCCGCTCTTTGTTAGATACCGCGGGTGGGTGGCCGTTTTTGGAAACGTTAATCAGACCGATTCCAGACTAGGGTGATCCTTGGTCCGGTCCTTCTCTCAAAGGTCACTCCCCGGGCCACGCCTGCATGGCCGTAGCAGCTACCGCCTCAAGCTCCTTCGAACTCACCCCATCTCGCGCCTGAATCGACATGCCCTGCTGGACCGTGACAAAGAAGCGGGCGAGGGCCTTTATGTTGGTTTCCCGCGAGAGGTCGCCTTCCTTGATGCCGCGTTGGAGGCGGGCTTCCACCAGTTTCAGCGATCTCTTCCGCTCCGCCACGACCAACTCCGCGAGCCCGCTTACGCCTTCGCTGGCGACGGACGAGAGCACGACCATGCAGCCGAGCGGACGCTCCGGGCAGGCCAAGGAGCGGGCGGATAGCCTGAGGAAGGCCTCGATGCCGAGTTTCGCGGTGGGCGCGGATTCCAAGGCCTCGGCCAGCTGCGGGGCTCCGGCCGCGGCATAGTGGCGGATGGCTTCCGCGTAGAGCTGTTCCTTGCTGCCGAAGGCGGCATAGAGGCTGGGCGAGCCAATCCCCATGGCTTCGCAGAGGTCATTCATGGAGGAGGCGGTGAAGCCTTTTTGCCAGAACACCCGCGTGGCCGCTCCCAGCGCGGCAGTGCGGTCGAAGGAGCGCGGGCGTCCGCGGGTGCTGGTCTTTTCGCTCATGGAAAGATTTTTGTGCTGACCGATATATAATTCGGTTGACGGCTCTCCGCAAGCGGATACAGGTTTCTGTGTCGAACGATACAGAAATACCATGAGCACACTGAAAGGAAAAAGGGCATTGGTCACTGGAGCGAGCCGTGGCATCGGCGCAGCTATCGCGAAGGCCTTGGCAGCGGAAGGCGCGAGCGTGGCGATCACCTACGAGCGCTCGGCGGATAAGGCCGCTGAGGTGGTCCGGCAAATCGAAGCCGCCGGTGGCAAGGCCGTGGCCTTCGCGGCGAATAGCGCCGATCCGCAGGCGGTCCGAGCTGGCATCGACCGCACGGTCGCGGAACTCGGCGGTCTGGACATCCTGGTGAACAATGCCGGGATCGCGCGCCAAGGCAGCTTCGAGGAGATCTCGCTGGAAGACATCGACGCGCTGCTGAACGTGAACGTCAGGGGCGTGATCGTGGCCAGCCAGGCCGCCATCCCGCATCTCGGTGCCGGCGGGCGGATCATCAATATCGGCAGCGGCTTGGGCGAACGGGTCCCCTTTACAGGCGTGACGGTCTACTCAGCGACGAAATCCGCGCTGCGCTCCTTGACCGCGGGCCTGTCGCGTGAGCTCGGACCCCGCGGCGTTACGGTGAATCTGGTGCAACCAGGCTCCACCGATACCGACATGAACCCGGCGGATGGCCCCGGCGCGGAGGCGCAGAAGAGCTCGATATCGCTCGGCCAATACGGGACCCCTGAGGACATCGCCGCCGCGGTGGTCTTCCTCGCGGGCCAGGGAGCCAAGCAGATCACCGGCACGACCATTACGGTGGACGGCGGGGCGATCGCTTGAGTCGACCGATTATCTTGGGGCTGGCATTTCCATCATGGGAGATGCCAGCCCTTTTCTTTTGGGAGAGAGTTGGTATGCGCCTCAAGTAGTCACTTCCATTCCATGGCCTCAGGGCGAACCATCCTCGCGCTTCTTCTCTTCCTTCTCTTCACGGGCTGTGGGAAGAAGCCATCGCCTTTAGCGAGTTCCCATCCACCCGACCCCACACCTTCCTTCTGGGTCTGGCACCGTTCCAGCGCGCTCACTCCGGCTGAGCAATTCTCGGTCGGCGGCGTCTCGCGCCTCTACTGGCAGATCGCCGAGTTCGGTTGGCGCAACGGCGAGTGGTCACCGCGTCCGCTGGGCAAACCCCAAGCCGACTCCCCGAATCTCGTCCCTGTCGTCCGCCTCGATCCCGGTCCGGATTCTATTCTCAAGCCGGACGCCGCTGCGACCCTCGCCAAGTGGCTGCGCTTCCACTTCGACGGCAATCCGCCGCATACTCTCCAGCTCGACTACGATTGCCCGGTCCGCCTACTGCCGAAATATGCGGAATACATCAGCGCCCTCCGCGCCGAGCTTTCCCTGCAAGAGCTCAGCGTCACCGCCCTCGCCTCGTGGGGCGGCACACCCGGCCTGGAGAAAGTCGGCAAGGCAGCGGATGAAATCGTGCCGATGTTCTACGACATCACCGCCGATCCCCCGGCCGATGTCCTTGCGGGCAAGTTCGTCCCCATGGCCGGTGGCGAGGCACAGAAGTGGATTGCCAAGTGGAAGGACTGTTCCACGCCATGGCGCGCGGGCCTGCCGAACTTCGAGCGACTGACCTTGTTCCAAAGCGATGGAACTCTCTCCGGACATCTCCGCCAGTGGAGTCCCGAGACAGTCTTGGCCGCGGACTACCTCCAGCCGCTCTCCACTGCTCCGGGACTCGCGCTCTACCGCGTGACCCGCGATGCCAGCTTGGAAGGAACCGCCCTGCATGCCGGACAGTTCCTCGCATGGCGCGCGCCTGATGATGAGACCTTGCGCCAGCTCATTGCCTCCTCCTTCGCCGCGGGTGCCCGTGGCATCGTTTGGTTTGCCTTGCCCGGCCCCGGCTTGCGCGCAAGCCACACGCCAAGCCATCTCGCGGCTTTGGCGCGTGGTGAATCCCCACAGCCATCCTTGAAGCTCCAACGTGATGAGAGCGGTCGCATCACCCTTCGTAACGAAGGGTCGGGTGATCTCATCCCCGCTCCCGGCAAGGCGGCGAATCGCCTCAAGCTCACCAGCAGCCAGGCGGGTGCCTTTGCCGCGGTCGGCCCCGGAGAATTCCTCAGCGTGGCGGTTCCATCCGCTTCGCGCGTCTCCATCAATTTTTCACACGAAATCGAGTTAACTTTTCACGGGCTTTGTGTAGGAGAAGTCGTCGCGAGTGAATCCGGCCTCGTCACCTTGAAAGACGGCCGTGAACTCCAGTGGACCATCGACGATTCCACACCTGTGCCCCTTGAATGAAAAAATGCGTCCTGCTGTTGGCGCCATTTCTTATCGCCTGTGGCGACTTCTTTTACCAAGCGCCGCCGCCGCTCGAAGCTTATCCGCAGCGCACTCCGGGGAAGTCCTGGCGCGAGGTGTATCGTGAAGCCTATCCCCAAGATCCGGAGGCCGCGGCGGATGCGGTGTCGGCCGAGGATTGCCGGGCTTTGGCCGCGGAGCTGCCACAGCTTGTGCGGGAGGAGCGCCTTGCGAGGATCGATGCGCTGATCGCCCGCAACCGCGAGGGCGAGTTCAATCCGGACATCGCGACTTATCTGATCGAATTGCGCGAGCTGGCGGAGGACTACGCCATTCTCTCCGCCGCGCAGAGCTATCTCTCGGAGCGCGGGGATTGCATCGGCTCGCATTGGGTGCCCATGCGTCCCACGCGCTACTGGAATCAGAGTGACGAGGACTACCGCGCGAAGCTGGCGGTTTACGAGGTCATGCGTGACGGGGCCCTGGGCTGGATCGAGAGGGGATTGCAGCAGGCAGCTCCGGTCCTTGAGGCGAACTACCGTGTCCAACGCGGCTCCTTCTTGTTCCGCAGCGGGGACTTCGCCATGGCGGCAAATGAATTCCGCGGCGTCGTGGAAGCTTATCCCGAGCATCCCCGTGCGGAGGTCGCGGCCTTCATGCTCGGGCGCTGTCTCTTGGAAGACATGCGACGCCAGAAGCACAACAGCTGGGGCCTCGGGCAGCTTCAGGCATCCTTCGGGCCCGCCGCGCAGGCCTTTGCCGACTATCTTGCAAAGTATCCGCAGGGGCGCTTCGTGCCGGATGCCCATGGCTGGCGGGCCGGCGCGCTGCGGGAAATGAAGCAGCCCGGCGAGGCGCTGAAGGAGCAGCTTGCCCGCTGGTCCAGCCGCCCCACGCGCGAGGTCATCGCTTCCTCCCTGCGCGAGTGCGATGCGATCATCGATGATCTCCTCGGCGATTCGGAATTCATGGGCAGTGCCGGTGACGAGGATGAGGACCTTCCGTGGGCGGAGATGGCCCGGCATCCGGAGCTTGCGCGTCTTTTCGTGATCCAGTCGCTCGACCCCGCTGCCCGCGATGGTTTGCCCAATATCGACCGCAATCTGTCGAGCGATGGCGTCACGCTGGATTTCCTGAACCGCCGGATCATTGGACGCCGCCCCTTTACCCGCCAGGCGCTGGTGGAGTTGGGGAAGGCCGTGCTGAATGAGAAGAAGGGCGAGCCCGATGCCTTCACCCTGCTTGTCCTTGGCTGGGCTTCGCAGATGGACCGTGAACCGGGGCAGGCGCTTGTGCTCTTCGATCGTGCGCTTGCGCTGGGGAAGTCTGATGACCTGCTGCAAGGGCGGGCCGCAGCCCTCAGCTCGCTGGGCCGCCACGCCGAGGCCGCATCGACCTACCAGGAGCTCGTGGAGAGCTTCCCGGAAAGTTCCTTGGCGCAGTCCGCCACCTTCGATCGGGCGATCTCGCGCTACCGTGCCGGCGAAGCGGGGGAAGCGTTGATCGATTTGCTGGGGCGCTTTTCTTCCAGTTCCTACGGACTGATGGAAGGCGAAGGCCTGCATACCGAACTCGAACTGGGCCAGTGGGTCGATAGCATCGCCCAGTTTGGAGAGCTGGATGCTTTGGCCCGGCCCTTGGCGCGGCTGCCGTGGCAAGACCCGCGTGCCATTCTACTGCGCGCCGTCGTCCGCTCGCGCGCCTTGGCCGCCCATCGCTTCGATCTCGCGCATCAGTATCTGGATCTCTCCATTGCAGGCCCTCCCGATGGGGGATATCCCGGCGACAATTACATCCTGAGCCAATTGATTCCGCTTGGGCTGGAAATGGATGCGGCGCGTTGGGAGCGCGATATCGCGCCGCTGGCGGATGCTTATAAGCGGCTGGAGGCAGCCGGTGGCCAGGACCCTGCCTTGCACTTGGAAATCGGCCGCCTTTGGAGAGATCTGCGTGGGCGCGTGACCTATCCGCTGGAACGGCTCTTCGATTATTCGCAGAGCGAGACCGAGAAGCTCGATCTGCTGCGCCGCCGCAACGCGAGCTTCCTCGGCATCCCCGCGGATGAAATCGTGAAGCAGTTGGAGTCTCGCGATGAGCTCGATCACGCGCTCGCCCACTTTCTCAAGGCGGCGGAGCTTTCGCGAGACCCCGAGCTTGCGGCCCCCGCCTTGGAGGGCGCGAATGAAGCGCTCTTCCATCTTACGGAATTCTCTCACTATCGCGGTGTTCGGGCGGCTGAAACCGATCTTGCGGGTCTCTCCGCGCGTTTGGTCGGGCGCTTGCGCAGCGATTTCCCGGACCGGCCGGAGGCGAAGCGCGCCGTCACCTGGACCTTCATTCCGCCGCTCATGATGGATCGCTGGATGCCCGGAGACTACACTCCGGACCACTGCGCGGAGGAGCTTCTCGCTGCCCTTGAATTCGCGGACCCCGGACCGGCTCCCGAGCCGTCCGACCGCTGGGATTCCCCGGCAGGCGACGGCATGAAAACCCTCCTCGCGGAACTCCAGAGGGAACTGGAGGAGTTCAATCGCCAGCGGCCACACCTTTCTGAAGAAGCGATCAACCAACTCGGCAACGCGATCCATGACCGCATCTCGATCGCCGAGTTGCCCGGCATGACCCCGGAGCTCTACTCCCGCTATCGCGACGGCATCGTTCCCGCTGAGGCAAGGGGTGACGGGTCGATGCTGGATGCACATCAGGCCTTCTATTGGGAAGCCGCCAAGGCGGGAGACTGGCCGGATCCCGAGGCCACTCCGGCTTTGATTGAAGGTTGGAGCGACTACCTCGCCAAGTTCCCGAGCGGGCCGAAGTCGGAGGCCGCTTCGCTACGCCTGCTGCGTTTACGGGTCCGTCAGGTTTTGCCGGTGCCGATGATTCGCGTTTGCCGTTTTCCGGATGCGCCAATTCCCGGTGGCTACAAGCGGCCGGAGCCAGCTGCCGCGGTGCCGGAAGATGAATTGAAGGCCTTGGCCTGGGCCCTCTCTACCCACGAGGAGCGTTTCCCCAAGAAGCTCTACGCGGCGGACATTCTCCAGCTACGCTGCGCCGTGGCCGCGCAGATGGGCGACTACGATACCGCGATCGCCGGGCTCAGTTCGATCCTCGCCGATCCCATGCATCCGGAACTGCGGATGACCACCGCGCGCTACTTCGCCGAGATCAGCATGCGCCTGCTCGATGTGACGCAGCGCGCCGCCCTGGCGGATGCCTTCCGGAAACACCCGGCGGCCATGCCCTGGCTGCGCAAAATGGTGAAGGGTGATACCTGTCTTTTCAGGTTGCGCCCCTTGATGCCTTGGCTGGAAGGAAACAATTTGCAACAATCACAATCACCCTCGCCGTGAAACGCCGGATCCTCATCCTTACGCCCCTGCTGCTCGCCTGCGGTCCTTTCTTTTATCAGGCACCGCCGCCGCTGGAGAGATATCCGCACCGCGTCCCCGGTAAGACCTGGGAGCGCCTGCTGCAGGATGCCAAGCCGCCGCGCGAAGACTCACCCAGCGCCGCGGAAACCCTGCGTGTGGCGATGAAGCTCGCGGATGTCTTGCCGCTTCTTCCTGTCGAGCGCCGCCAAGCGAAGATCGACGAGATGGTGGAGCGCAATCGCGGCGGCAACTTCAGTGCCCGCGCCGCGACGCTCTTGCTGGAGCTGAAGGAGATCGCTGGCAACGAGAAGCTGGAGGATGAAGCGGGCCGCTATCTCGAGTGGCGCTTGCAAGCGGTCGAGCGCAAGCCCCTGCTGCCGCCGGCCCGGCGCTGGGATTGGGCGGACGAGGACATGCGCCATGCGGAGGAGCAGTACCGCAGGGACTTGAAGGATGAGGAGGATTGGCTGGAAGCCGGAAAGCTCGGCACGCCGCCCTTCCTGCAGCCGAATTACGAGCTCCAGCGCGCCGCTCGCTTCCTGCGCAACCAGCGTTTCGATGATTCGCTCAAGGGCTTCCGCGATCTGCTCCAAGCCTCGCCAGATCATCCGCGCTCTGAGGTCGCTTGCTTCATGATCGGCCGCTGCTTGCTGGAGCAGTCCCGCGTCGTGATCACCCGGCAGCTGAAGGAGGAGGAGCTCATGGTGCTGGTGAAAGATCTGCGCGCGAAATCGGAGGAGGCCTTCAAGGACTACCTGCGCAGGTATCCGCAGGGCCGCTTCGTGTCCGATGCCCACGGTTGGCTCGGCGGCTTGGCCGTGGATGAAGGCCTCTGGGGCGACGCCGTCGGCCACCAGATGGACCGTCTGGCAGTCCGCGATTCCCGCGAGGTCCTCGCCTCCGTGCTGCGTGAGTGCGATTGGATTTTCGCGGCCATGTTCAACGATCCCGTCGCCGCCACGGATCCGGATACGCTGGCCCATTCGCTGCCATGGGGAGCCATCGCCCGGCAGCCACAGGTCGTGCGGCTCTTCGTTTTCCAGGCGCTCGATCCCGTGACCCGTGAGAAATTCAACGATGTGGAGAACTTCTCCAGCGACGAGCGGACGGTGAACTTCCTCACCGATCGGATCACTCGCCCGCAGGAATTTGCCAAGCGCTCTCTCAGTCTCCTTGGCGCCGCCATCGCGTCGGCTGGTGGCTCGGATTCGCTCAGCTTGACCGTTCTCGGGTGGGCTGCCCTGCGCGCTGGCGAAAATGAGCAAGCGCTCGCGCTCTTCGAGAAAGCCCTGCTCAAGGATCGCAGCGATGAATTGCTCCAAGGTCACGCCGCGGCGCTCGCGGCCGTGGGTCGTCACGCTGAGGCGGCTCGCGCCTACGCCGAGCTTGGTCGCGACTACCCGGAAAGCCAGTTGGCTGGCACGGTTGAGTTCGATGCGGCCATGGCGCGCTTCCATGCCGGTGAGGCGGGCGAAGCCTTGCTGGAGTTGATCCCGTTGTCCCGTCGCTCGTGGGATCGCCCGACACCCGGCACCCTGCATGCCGAGTTCGAGCCGATCCAGTGGATCGATACCATCGCGCAGTTTGCGCCGATCGAGCAGCTCGCCAAGCCATTGGTGCCGGGAACGCTTGGTGGAACGCGGGAGGATCTACTCCGCGCCATTGTCCGCTATCGCGCTCTTGCCGCCGGGAACTTCGACTTGGCCAAGCAGTATCTTGATCTCCCCAACGACCCTTCGGCCACGGAGCAAGAAGACGCGGTGCTGGCCACCGCTTCCATGGAGTGGCGGAAGTTCGTGCCGATGGATCAGGCGCACTGGGACCGCGAGGTCCAGCCCTTGGCAGATTTGGAGGCGAAGCTTGCCGGGTCACCCGACGATGCCGCCCTGCATCTGGAAGCCGGCAAGCTCTGGCAATCGCTGCGCGGCAAGGTCACGATGCCGATTCACCGCTTCTTCGATTTCTCGAACTCGGAGCCCGACAAGCTCCACCAACTCCGCTGCCGCAATGCCGCCTTCTTCGGCATTCCTGCAAATGAGGCGACCTCGGCTCTTGATTCACGAGATGAACTGAATCGGGCGCTCGTCCACTTCCTGCAAGCCGCGGAGCACAGCCCGGATCCCGCCATCGCCGCGCCTGCCCTTGAACTTGCGAACGAAGCGCTCTTCCGCTTGGGTGAGTTCTCCCGTTACCACGCCATGCGGGCCTTCGAGGGGGATCACACCGCGCTCTCCGCCAAGCTGGTCGCCCGCCTCAAGCGAGACTTCCCGGATCGTCCCGAAGCCGCACGTGCGATTGCATGGACCTTCACCGATCCGGCGAACCTGAAGCGGTGGATGCCCGGCAGCGGTCCGGAGTGGCTGGTCACGAACCGTATGGCTGCGGAGATCAGCGGCCGCTTTGATTCCCAGGATGACGAGATCGAGTTCTACGCGCTCCTCACCCGCCTCAAGGCTCTAGGCAGCCAGGAGTTTGCGCACATGGCAGCGGCCAAGGGTGCACTTTCCGAGCTGCGCGATGCCTTCGCCATTGCCCGCCCGAAATTCACTCAAGACCGGATCCTGGCACTGGTGGATCACCTCGATGACTTGGGCAGCGTGGCTGAAGCCCCGGGTATCACCCTCGATCTCTTCCAGCGCTACGCCACCATGCGCATCAAAGGCGATGCTCCGCCCGTCGCGGAAGGCGAGTGGCTGCCCTTGAAACCATGGCTCGCCTTCTGGGATCTCGCGCGTCCCAGCGTGGACCACTACGGCTTCCAGCGTCCGCGCGATATCAGCATGGAATCCTGGGCGGCCTACCTGCGCGACTTTCCGGATAGTCCCAAAGCCGAAGCCGCCGCCTTGCGGATCCTGCGGGCCAAGGTTCAGGCCACTTGCTCCATCCCCTTGGTGAAATACTGCGCCTTCCCCGAGTCACCGCTGCTCCGCGGTTACTCGCACTTCGAGGGCAAGCCGCAGCCGGCGGAAGAGGACTTGGAAAAGCTCCGCCAAGCCATCGCCGCCCACCAGCAACGCTTCCCCGACGGGCGCTACCAAGCTGATGTCCTCATGCTCCGTGCCACCGTCGGCATGGCTGGCCCGCATCCTGAGGAGGGCGTGAAGGACCTCGCAGCCATCCTCGGGGATAGCATGCATCCGGAACTTCATATTGATGCCGTCCAGCATCTCGGCTGCTTCAGCATGCGCCTGCTTGACCCAGCGCAACGTCTCGAAGTCGGCGCTGCCTTGCGCCAGTCGCCCGAGGTCCTGCCCT
Organism: Haloferula sp. BvORR071; assembly: GCF_000739615.1. Lineage (GTDB taxonomy): Bacteria > Verrucomicrobiota > Verrucomicrobiia > Verrucomicrobiales > Akkermansiaceae > Haloferula. The sequence goes on along the minus strand of NZ_BATP01000023.1, from coordinate 189,718 downwards.
ACCTGCGCAAGCTCGCCAATGGCAGAACCTTCCTCATCCGCCTGAAGCAATTCCTGCCTTGGATCGAAGCGTCGTGAGCGCCATTTCGAGCCTTTGAAGACGTGAGGCTCCAGAAGTGCCTATTCTTTCTAGATTCTGCCGATCACTGCTGGGGCCGCAGGAAGGCATGCAAATGTTTCACGCTTTTTCCGTGAAATTACGGTTGTTTGGCACTTCTTGCTTGTTCGATTGGTGAAATCGGCAATTGGGGAGGACTCGCCGCGGGCACCGCCCGCGTCACCCCGCCACCCCTCGGCCCGATGACCCTCTCATCCAAGCTACTCTGTTCGATTGGCTCCGCGCTCGTGCTTGCGCTGCTTCCGGAGACCCATGCCCAAGCCACCGGGCCCACTTATGCCATCGGTGATTCCAAGCTGGAAACCTCCGAGGCGCTCCTCACCTCGGAAGCCGCCTTGGGTTATGGCCTGGCCCTTGCGGACAAGGAACTCATCGCGACCTCCTACAAGTTCCGCATGGTGTATGGGGCCTACGTATTCTCTCCGACCAGCTATGGGCCGAAGAAATACCTGGAAACCGCGAAGCTCATCAACCCGGAGGCAGGCAACTCATCCTACTTCGGTGCCTCCGTCGCTGCCCAAGGGAAGCTGGTCGCGATCGGTGCCCCCTCCCAGGATGTCAGGGTCGGCAGCCTTTATGCCTACACTGGCGGTATCGTCCATCTCTTCCAGCGCGATCCCGCCGGGTGGACGGAGATCCAGCAGCTCAATGCCTCCGATGCCAAGTACGACGATCAATTCGGCAACACGGTCGCGATTGACGGAAATACCATGGTGATCGGCTCGCGGGCCGCGCTCTATGTCTTCGACCGGAACCAGGCCGGGTCGTGGATCGAAAGCAAGAAGCTCGTTCCGACGACCACGCGTTCCACATCCGGGTTCGGTTCGGTGGTAAGCATCAGCGGCGATCTGATCGCCGCCGGCGCGGGCCAATTCGATTCGTCGAACCAGCCGCCCGGCTCGGTCTTCCTGTTCGAACGCAACAGCGGCGGTGCCGGCAACTGGGGCCAAACCAAAACCTTGGAGGCCCCCGATGGTCCCAGCGACAACCGCTTCGGCTCGAAGCTTGATCTCGAAGGCGATCGCCTGGCGGTTGCAGCCTTGCGGGCCGACAGCGCCCTCAATCCCACCGGGGCGGTCCACATCTTCGAGCGCAACCAAGGCGGAACCAATGGATGGGGAGCCGTTGCCAAAGTCACATCAGGCACCGGAACCTTCGATCAGTTCGGACGTTCCGTGAATCTGAGCGGCGACCTCTTGGTTGTCGGAGCGCCATATGGGTTCCGTGCATACGCCTTCGATCGCACTGGCAGCGGTGCGAATGCTTGGGTCCGTTCGCAGGCCTTCGCCCCTTACGATCAGGGCCGCGACAATCAGACCGGCTATGGCTTCGGCGGAGCCGTGGCCATCGGCGAGGACAAGATCTTCATCGCCGCCACGGTAGATCCCACCTCCGGTCTCAACCGTGGGGGCGGGGCTGTCTATACTTTCAACCGCACCCGCACGGTCCCGGTCTTCGGCAGGCTGCCGGAGCACTCGGTGCGGCAGCCCGGACAAGCAGTGACCTTTTCCGCGCCAGCCACCGGCCCCGGGACGCTGAGCTACCAGTGGCGCTTCAATGGCCAGGATCTCCCGGGCAAGAACTCGTCCACCCTGGACCTCACCAACCTCGTGGTGGAGCAGTCCGGCTTCTACACCGCCGTGGTGAAGAATGCCTTTGGGTCCGCCGAGACCCCGCCGACCCAGCTGACGGTGGCACCCGTTCCCGGCATCCCGGCAGTGACCACCACCCAGGCGGATGGCGGAGCCTCGACCGGTGAGCAGTACACCATGGGCTTCTCCTTCAGCACCACGGAGGCCCTGAAGATCACCCATCTTGGCTGCCTCGATATCGTTCCGGATGGGACGCTCTACCCGGTGGAGATCGGCCTCTGGAATCGCCAGACCGGGCAATTGCTTGCCCGCTCCATGATCACGCCGCCGGGCACTTCAGGGTTGCTCTCCGGGGGGCATCGCTACCTCCCGATCACGCCGGTGACTCTCCAGCCGGGCACGCAGTATGTCGTCGGGGTTTTCACCACCTTCGTCATCTCGGTGAAGTCTAGTACCAATGGGGTGCAGATCGACCCTGCCATCCAGGTCCAAGGCTCCTTGGTCAGCCGGGACCTGACCATGAAGATGCCTGCGGATGCCAGCTCGGGGAATACCGGGCGCAGCCTGCCGGGCTTCCTCTTCTCCCGCAGCGGTGTGGCCGCGCTGGAAGTCGCTGACGGGACCGGCGCCGGGGGCGCTCTGCTCGATGGCCGCGGTGGGGAAAAGCTTGATCTGGCTGCGGCGGCGATCGGAACTCCCGGTGCCGCACGGACTCTGCAGATCCGGAATCCCGGTGATGCGCCGCTTACTTTGTCCCAGCCCTTGTTGCCTGCCGGTGTGGAACTTGCCGAGGCACTGCCCGCGTCCATTCCTGCCGGTGGCAGCGCCCTCCTGAGCTTGCGGCTGAATTCGCCGGTTCCCGGCAGCTACGGCGGGGAGGTGACCTTTGCTTCGAATGTGGCCCACCGCACTCCCTTCTCCTTTTCGGTTCAGGGCAGCGTGGTGGTCCCGGAGCTTGCCCTTGAGCTTTCCGGTCCCGCCGCAGTGCCGGAGGATGGCATTGCCACGCTTGGCTTCCGGGTCTCGCGCACGGGTCCAGTGAATGCGCCGCTCCGTGTCTTGCTTTCAGCTTCCGGCACCGCGGTGCCCGCGGAATACACGCTCACAGGGGCCACTGCGCAGGAGGTGATCCTGCCAGCGGGCAGCGCGATTACCGAATGGTCGGCCCTGCCGCTGGAGGACCGCCTCGAAGAGCAGGACGAGACCTTGGCCTTCGAGCTTCAAGCCGACCCCCTGTATTCGATCGCCGCGACCAAGGGCCGCGCCGAAGGCACGATCCTGAATGATGACTACTCTCCGGTCACCGTCGCGGGGCCACTGCGGGAGGTTCCCGAAAACGGGCGGCTTGAAGTCAACCGGGCCAATGGCGTCCTGGTGGGAGCAAGCGACCTCGATGATGCGCCCGAAACCTTGACCGCGGAGCTGGTGGATACCGCGCTCCATGGCTCGCTCGAACTGCGGGCGGATGGCTCCTTCGTCTATCAGCCGACCACCGCCTACCATGGACCGGATGAATTCACCTTCCGCGCCAGTGATGGCGTTAACCACTCGGCGCTGACGCGTGTCTCGATCCAGGTGATCGAGGAGGTGGATCTCCAACTCGCGGTTGCGGAGTCTTCCGATCCGGTGCTTGCCGGATTCAACGAACCGGTATGGCACCGCTACACGCTGGTGAATGCCGGGCCGAGCACCGCGACCGGAATCGAGATCGCCTTGACCCGGACCTTGCCGCCCGCAGTGACCAGTGCGGCTTCAGCTCCGACCAGCGGAGAGTTTGATGGCAGCGTATGGCGGCTTGCAACGCTTGCCCCCGGTGCGAGCGCGGAGCTGCTCTTGCCTTTCAGCGTTCCGGCGGAGGTTGTGGGCGGCAGCTCGATCCTCAAGAGTTCGGCACAGGTGCAGGCGGTCCAACAGCCCCTGATCCTGACGAATGACGATCTTGCGAAGGCTGATACTTCCATCCTCAGCCCCGCGAGCATGAGCTTCCTCGGTCGGGAGGCGTCCGCAGTGCTGAATCGGCAGAACGGATTGCTGGTACACCGGATCACGGTCACGAATGACAATCCTGCCGCCATTGGTCCCTTCCGTGTGGTAATCACGGGGCTTCCTGCCGGCATTGTGCCGCAAGGGGCCAGCGGCACCACGCCGGAGGGCTATCCCTATTTCCTGATCGAAGCACCGCTCGCTGCCGGCGGGCGCCTTGACCTGGGCATCGAGTACTATTCTCCCAACCGCTCCACCGCGTTTGTGCCGCAGTACCGTCTTGAGCTACTTCGTCCCACGCCACCGCCCGCCGCCTTGTCCGGGACACGGTTTTCGATCGATCACTGCTCCTCTTTGCCGGATGGCACTTTCTTGATCGAGTGGTCATCGGTCCCGGGTACCCGCTATGCCGTGGAGTATAGCGGCAATCTCAGCGACTGGACCCAGGCTGGAGACCCCGTAACCGCGGCGGCGAACCGCACCCAGTGGGTCGATAGCGGTCCTCCGAAAACGCCATCGAAGCCCTCTGCCTCCGGTCTCCGCTATTACCGCATTGTGACGCTTGGAGACGCCCCCCGCTAATCCTCTCTCCTCCATCCCCAATTCATGAATCTGCTCCGAACCCTGCTGCCGGGCCTGCTGGTCGTCGCGGCCCAGCCCGCCACCGCCGGAGACGCCAAGTCGGCGGGCGTCACTACTTCCGCCGCCGGAGACTGGGAGTTCTCCATTTCCGCCGGACCCGCGTGGCGGCAGCTTGGCGATGTCCGGGTCTTGGGCGGGTATCGCAGCGGTGGACTCGCGATCCCTTCCTTGGTGGGAGGGGATTCTCTGGTCACTCCACCGATCGGAGATCCCGGCACTTATGGCGACCGGACCTACAACGACGGCTATGTCCGCCAAGACGCCGGGACGCCTGCGGACGGCTACACTTGGAATTGGGGTTATGATCGGGCCGATCAATTGCAGGGCAATCAACTCGCCTTCGCCGCCACCGGAGCCCAGAGCATCTACAGTGAGAATCGCTCCGCCCTCGGGGCGGGCCCCATCCCCAGCAGCGAGCTGGAAGGCCTGGCACCCCACTTGCAGTTTGATGCGGTGAGTCCCCATCGCTTGGGCCCCTTCCGGGTCGGCTTCTCAGCCGGGCTCGACTACATGAGCGCCGACCGGAACCTCGCGTTCTCGGGCTTTTCCATGACCCAGTTGCGGCAAGACTACCGCCTCGACTACGTCGACCGCTACGATGTCAGTGGCGTGCTTGTTCCCCAAGCTCCCTACCAAGGCACATCCGGCGGCCCGGGCCCAACGATCGGAAACCTTCCTTCATCCAGGGAGATGACCCCGGTCCTGATCGGCAGCGAGAGTGCCGTCTTCTCAAATACGGTGTTCTCGTCACTTGAGCTCAATGCCCTGAACATCACCTTGGGGCCTTCGCTGACCCTGAGCCAAGGGGACTTCGACTTTGCCGTGTCCGCCGGCTTTTCCCTGAATGTCTATGACTGGGAAGCCCGACAGGACGAAAGACTCGACGTTACCACGGCTGGCGGCACCACCGCCTACGCACGCTGGCTCGATCAGGACGATGGCGTGAAATTCCGCCCGGGCGTGTACCTTCAGGGTGATGCAAGTTACCGGCTCACCGATCTCATCGGAGTCACTGGATTCGCACGGCTGGATGCAGCCAAGGACTTCACCGTTGGCGCCGGACCGACCCACTACGAGGTGGATCCATCCGGAGTAACGATTGGAATGATGCTGCGCTACAGGCTGCCCTGAGGCTGGCTATTTTCCGGCTTGGATTGCCGTCGCATTCACCAGCAGCAAGTCAGCGCTGGACTCGGCGGCGACGGTGCCGGTGACGGTCACCTTGGCGAGCTTCTCAAGACCACCGACTCCTTCGAGCGGTTCCTTGAGCGTGCGGCCCTCGGCATCCACAACCTGGATGGTGGCGGTGCCTTGCTTCTTCTTCTCCGGCGTATCGCAGCAGGCATCCCAAGGCGTCTCGCACTTGTCGCCGGGCATCTCGTTGCAGGCTTGGATGACTTCCGGATCGCCCAGCACGAAGGCGGCGCGGCCGGCGACGAAGGGCGAGATATTGCCCATGATCTTGCCGGAAATGGTGATGGTGTCCCCTGGCTTGGCGGAGGTGCGGACGTTGTGAATGGCTTGCGGCGCGGCGGCGGGTGCGGTACCGAGCACTTTGGAGAGAGCGGCGCTTGGAGGCGCGGCGGACGCCTTCGCGGCGGCAGCGGTTTCAGCCTTCTTCTCGCAGGATGCGAGGGCGATGACGGTGAGTAGAGCGACAATGGTTTTCATAGCGGTTTGGGGAGGGTGTTCAGGAGGATCTCAGGGCGGCGGGAAGGGGAGGCTTCAAGCAGCGGATGGCGGGTGGAACTGCGCCTAAAAGGCCCAGAAAAAGCCCGGTCAAGAGGCCAGAGAGGGCCACATCCGGGCCGATGTCCAAGGTAAAAGCGCCGATGGAGAAGGGAATTGTCCGGCCATCCAGGAACAGGAGGGCAAGCACGGAGCCGAGCAGAGCCCCCATGAGGCAGGCAAGGGTGCTCTCTTGGATCAAGCTGGCGAGCAGTGAGCCGCGGCTGAACCCGATCGCCTGTAGTGTCGCCATCTCACGGACCCGTGAGGCAAAGGCAGCATAGAGCGTATTGATCCCCCCGAAGAGGGCCCCCGCGGCGATCAGCGCGGCGGTGATCCAAGTCATCGCGCGGAGCGGCTGGAAGAAGGATGCGAGGCGGGCATAGTAGTCGCTCTCGCGCAGGGCGCTGAGCTCCAGGTCGAGCCGCTGCTTGGCGAAGAGATCGGCCTCGGAGAAGTCCTCGGGGTTGTCGAGCCGCAGGGTTACGCAGGAGACGGTATCGCGTTTCGAGAGCACGCGGATGTCACCGAGGGTGGCCCAGATCTCGGACTCCAGCACGGTACCGGGAGCGGCGAAGATCCCGGAGATGGTGAGGTCCTGGCCATCGAGGTTGAGATGGGCACCGGGCTTCAGCTCGGCTTCGGGGACACCGAGCTTCTTCCACGCGAGGCGGCCGACCATGGCTTGTCCGGCAGCGGGGAAATTGCCCTCGGTAATGCGGAGCTCCGGGTGAACGCGCAGAGCTTCGGGGGTCACGCCGCGGAGTGTGGCCTGCTTCCGCACACCGCCCGGCAGGTCGATGTTGTTCATGTAGTGGATCTCGGTCGAGACGGCGCGCACGCCGAGGGCTTTCGAGATGCCGGGGACCGCGGTGCCAGCGATGCCGGCGGCGGCTTCGCTGACCTCGCTGCGCTGGATGCTCTCCTCCGAGCCCGCGCCGACGAGGATCACATTGTTCGGCGAGCCGGAGGCGGAGAGCACGCGCTTCATGCCGGTATTGATCGCCACGGCAGCCATCACCAGCAGGACGACGAGGGCGCTGCCGCCGACGGTCTGGAGGAGGCGGGTTTTCGAGCGGAAGAGATTCCGCACGGCGTAGGTGAAGGGGAGCATCGCTCTTAGTTCCGCAGGTTTTTCACGATCGGTTGCGTTATGGCCTGAAATGCCGGCCAAAGGGAGGCGAGGATGCCGAGGGCCAAGGCGAAGCCGATGCCGAGGGTGACTACCGTAGCGTCCGGCTGGACCGCGAGGGTCTGGCCTTCATTGCCCATGGTGAAGCTGCGCCAGTGGAGGAAGAGGGCGGCGAGACTGACGCCCGCGGCCCCGCCGATCAGGCCGAGCATGCCGCCCTCGCTGACCACCAGGCAGGCGATGGCGCGGCCGGGATAGCCGAGGGTGCGCAGGACCGCGTTTTCCTTCACGCGGCCGCGGACGACCAAGAGCAGGGCATTCGCCACCAGTGCGCCGACCGCCAGCACCGCGCCGATGCCGAGCCAGCGGGTGAAGCCGATGATCTGGATGAGCTGGCTGGCGGATTCCGCGAAGAAGGCCTTCTCCGGGCGGGTGTCGGTGGGATTGGCGTCGGAGTGGAAGCGCTCGTCGATGGCCTTGGCCACGGGCGCAAGGTCCTTGGAGGAATTCACGCGGACGTTGAACTGGGTGACGGTGCCGAGGCCGACCTTCGAGGCGCGTTGCAGGAAGGGCAGCTTCACGTAGGCCACGTTGTTGTCCTGCGGGAAGGGCGAGGAAATGATGCCTGCCACGTGGACGGTCACGCCCGCGCCGCTGAAACGGTCGCCGGGTTTCAGGCCACGGCGTTGGGCGAAGACTTCGCCGAGCAGGGCCCCGTCGCCGCGGGCTTTCCATTCCTGCATGCTGCCTTGGGTGACCTTGATCTCGGGCGCAAACTTTTCGAGTTCATCATCCGGGACGCCGCGGAAGGTGATCACGTCAAGCGAGGCACCGCAGTTGTTGACCACGATCTGCACGGGGATGACCTCGCGCACACCGGGCATGCGGCGGATCTCATCGGCATAGTGCTCGGGCAGCTTGCTGGCGGAGGGGCAGAAGCGATTCTGGCGATAGACCACCAAGGTGGTATCGGCGGCGGTTTCCTCGGTGGCCTTGGCGAGCGCGTGCTGGAGCGTTTCGACCGCGGTGAAGAGGAACATGCCCGCTGCCACGCCGAGGACTGTGAGCAGCGAGCGGACTTTGTGCCGCGTGAGCTGAACCCACGAGAGGCGTAGTAGATTGACGATGGCGTTCATGACAGCATGAGCTGGCCTTTCTCCAGATGCAGGGTGCGATCGGCGGCTTCCGCGGCACGGGGATCGTGGGTGACCATCACGATGGTCTTGCCGTGATCGCGGGAGAGCTGGCGGAGAAGATCAAGGATGCGGGTGGCCGATTCGCGGTCGAGGTCGCCGGTGGGTTCGTCCGCGACCAACAGCGAGGGGTTTGCGACCAAGGCGCGGGCGATGGCGACGCGCTGCTCTTGGCCGCCAGAGAGTTCGGAAGGATTGTGATGCATACGGTCGGCGAGGCCGACGAGGGCGAGGGCGGATTCCACGCGCTGGTGGCGTTCCTTCTTCGCCATCGGGGACAGCAGCAGCGGCAGCTCGACATTCTCGAAGGCAGTGAGCACCGGTACGAGGTGGTAGAGCTGGAAGATGTAGCCGACGTGGCTGGCGCGCCACTTGGTGAGGTCGCGACGGCCGAGCTTAGCGATGTCCTTGCCATCGATCAGCAGTGCGCCCTCGCTGGGCGAGTCGATGCCGGAGAGCAGGTTGAGCAAGGTGGTCTTGCCTGAGCCGGAGGGCCCCATGAGCGCGAGGAACTCGCCCTTGGCCACCTGCAGGTCGAGCTTCTCCAGCGGGGTGACCACGGTACTGCCCTTGTGGTAGCTCTTCGAAACCCCGCGGCATTCAATCATCGGTAGGCTCATGGCTTGGAGAGTTGGGGTTTGACGCGCTGGCCTTCGTGGAGGCCTTGCGGGGAAAGGATGACGTGTTCGCCGGGGCGGAGGCCTTCGGTGATGCGGATCATGCCGTCGCGGGTTTCGCTGCTGGCTTGCACCGCGCGTTTGGCGACGCGTTTCGATTCGGGATCGCAGACCCAGACATTACCACCATCGATGGCGGCGGCGGGGGCCCAGGCGGCGAGTGAGCCGGTGCTTGCCGAGCTGTTAGAGGAGGCGCTGCCGAGGAACTCGACGCGGCAGAGCATTTCCGGACGGAGCTGTTCCGTGGGTTGCTCGATCCGGACTTTCACCTGCAGGGTGTTGCGTTGCAGGTCGGCCTCGCCGGTGATGCGGGTGACCTCGCCGGCGAAGGATTTGTCCGGCAGCAGGCTGCAACGGACCTTGGCCTGCTGGCCGACGCTGAGCTTGGCGGCATCTGCCAGAGGCACATCGACCCGCACCTGGAGGTGGGCGGGATCGTAGAGGATCGCGATGGTCGAGCTGTCGGGATCGTCCATCAGAAGCATCTTCTTTTGGCCGGGCGCAGCGGCCAAACGCAGGATGCGGCCGGAGATCGGGGCAAGGATACGGGTGCGTTCGAGAGCGAGCTTTGCCTGATCGACAGCGACGGCGGCGGTGAGGATCTCATCGCGCTTCGAGTCGGTTTCGAGAGTCACGCGGGTAATCTCGGCTTCGAGCTCCGCGGCCTCGGCCTGGGCGGCGAGGTGCAGGGAGCGATCGCGCTCATAGCGGAGCCGGGCGGACACGATGTCCGATTCGGAAACCGCGGTCTTGAGATCCTTGAGCCGGGAATAGCGGTCCTCGGCTTCATCCTCTGAAGCCTTGGCGGCAGCGATGCGGGTGGCGGCGCCTTGGAGCTTTTTCCTGAGTGTCTCGACGGAAGCCTGGTGGGCGATACAGGCGGAACCTAGGGCGGCATGAGTGCGCTCCGCGGCAGCGAGGGCGAGCTTGGCATCGGCATCAATCAAGGTGGCGAGCGGCTGGCCTTTCTGGACCGCTTGACCTTCGAGGACCTGGACCTGGTCGACCACGCCATCGATCAATGCGGTGGCCTTCACCGGCAGGGGATCGGGTTCGATCCAGCCGCTGGCTTGGAACAGCATACTGCCCTCGGCGGCGGCTGGTGTGACGTCGCCTTGCTTGGCGGAGGTGGTGAGGACGATGGCGGTGGTGACCGCAGGAGCGGGCAAGAGGCGGTCGCGGAAGAGAGCGAAGAATAGGGCTGCGAAGGCGGCGAGCAGGCCGAAAGGCAGCAACCACGCGGGGACGCGCCGCGGGGCGGCGTGTTCGGGCTCACGGCGGGTGAGCGTATCGAGAGAGGGAGTCATAGCGACTGTGGGGATGGGCGCGGCGATTCGGTGGATTTGGCATTTCCCTGCATGAGGCGTCCCTTCAGGACGCGATGCTTTTGGGTGGCCTAGCCGGCACTGCGTGCCGGGCTTTTATGAGCCGTCCCTTGGGGACGAAGACCTTCGACAGTGGCCGAGCCTTTGGGGCGGCGAATGGGCCGTGTCTCCGGGACGAAACGAGGAGAATCGACGGAAGTATTGTTAGGGAACTGGAGATCACTGGATGCCCGCAAAGGGGCGCGCATAGGACAGCGGCAAAGACGCAGTCCGACGTCGGCTCAAGGCCGGCGCTTCACAGTCTCCAGACTCCCAATCGCGCCCGTAGGCAACAGGGTGTATCCGGTCCGCGGATCGGCTCGAACCAATCGAAGGCCGCGAGCGGAACGAGGTTCACCGGCGGCAATTCGAAAACCACTGGCGGCAGGTCGATTGCCGCTGCCGGCGGGAGCCCGACGGGAGTGGCTGGCGGTTGGGCCTTCGGCAAGCGCTCGACATCGAGGCAGCACTCCGGCGTGTGCTTCTGCTTGCACTTGGCGCAACAGGAAGCGGCCGCCTTGGTTTCCACGAGACAGATGCGCACCGGCGAGGCTGCCAGCGGGATCAGCATCCCGAGGCAGGCCAGCAGAAAAGCTGCTATTAGCCGTCGCATCGCAAATAGGGGTCGCCCGTGGGATGCCGTGGGTCAAGGCGATATTCCCTTGGTATCCGCTGCGGGTGTGCTGAAAGTCGGGAGGCCGGATCGCGAAATGCTGCCTGGTCTCCTCCCAAATGCTCACGATGAACGGAAGCTCATGGTCCGACTGGCTCGCCTGTGGGCTTGTGGTCGTTGCTCCGGTCCTGCCGTCGCGACGTGGTAGTAGCTTAGCCGCGGGGCTCGGGCTTGGGGCGGTCGCACTGGCCTACGGGATGGGCGATGCGAAGGAGTGGCTGCTGCCGGTCGCGGTCGGAGGGCTGGCGGCGTTTGTTCTGGGAAGCCGAAGCAAAATCCGGCGGATTTTGGGTGCTGCCATGGCATTGGGCGGAGCGGCGGCCACGCTGGTCTTGGGCTGGGCCTTGCCGCAGCCGGTGTTGCCCGAGTGGCAGGGACCGCATCAGGTGGGCACCTGCAGGTTCGAGATCCCGGCGGAGGGCGTTGAGCCGCGGCTGGTGGCGCAGGCCTGGTATCCGACCGAAGCCAAGGGCAAGTTTTCGCGTTGGCTGGCGGATCAGGGGCTGGCACCGAAATTCCCCTTCCATCATCTGGCGAAGGCCATGGTGCCGATCGGGGTGGATGCGCCGCTGCTGGCCACGCCGCAGCGCTTTCCGGTGATCTTCTACGAGCACTCATGGACCGGGCACCGCGCGGAGAATGTGGCGCAGGTTTCCGACCTGGCGAGCCGCGGCTTCGTGGTGATCGCGGTGGATCATCCCGGCCAAGCTTCGCGGGTCCGCTATGTGGATGGCAGTGTCGTCACCTCGGAGCTGCCCGGATCACCTGACTTCAGCACCCAAGCGAAGGTGGACGAGTTCCTGGCGCTCGGGGAGAAGTGCTTCGCGGCGCGCGATCGCAACCTGGAGCGGACGGTGCGGGCCTTGAACGGCGATGGCGATACCGTCACCCGTCTAACAGGACGTCTGGACTTCCAGCGGATGGGGATCTTCGGCTTTTCCTTCGGCGGCTCGTATGCGCTGAGGCTGTGTGCGACGAATCCCTTGTTTCGGGCAGGGGCGAATGAAGACGGCCTTTGCTTTCCGGGGGAGGATCCGCGCGGGCCTTTTCTGTTCTTTGATTCGGAGTTGCCGCCGTGGCTTGGCTTAGCCGCTGTGCCTGGAGAATCGGCGGAGGAGACTTTGGTCCGGCAGGCCGAGGCGCGCTTGCAAGCGGCGATGGTGGGGCCGGCGCGGAAGCGGGTGGTGATGAATGGGGTTTCCCACCTGGGCTTCAGCGATGCGATTTTCCGTTCACCTTGGCCGAGGTTGTCCAAGACGGGGAAGCGGCCGGCGAAGGAGGTGCATGAGAGGATCTCGCGGGAGTTGGGGGAGTTTTTCGAGGCGGCGCTCCAAGGGGACGGGAAGTGATGTGGGGCGCGCTGCGACCCCTTCGGGGTCGAGTGATAGGTTCGGCGGGTACCCAGGGTAGGCCTGCGCCCTTCTTCGCCCTCTGGGGCTACGAAGGACGCCGGCCAACCCTGGGCTTTGTTCCGGAACGGCGTTGCCGTTCGATCAATGCTTGTGATCGTGACCTTCGTGGTCGTCGCCGCCGTGCTCGCAGATGCAGGCGTATTCCTTGAACTTGCAGGTCGGGCAGTCGGCGAGGTTGACGTTGAACTTCTCGCTCACGGTCTTGGCGTCAGGAGTGACCTTCACCTGGAGGACGACGGGGACTTCCTTGCCTTCGGGGAGCGCCTTGTCGGAGACAAGGGAGTCGCCGTCCTTGGCAAAGGCCAGTTTGGTGGGCTTGGCGCGGTCGCCGCCGGTGAGGGTGACGCTTTGCTCCTTGAGAGCGGTGGCCTTGCCGTCCTCACCGAGGAAGGTGATCTTCACCTTGCCATCGGGCATGACAAAGAACTCGAAGTGCGGCTCGGTGGAGGTGACGATGCGGCCGCCGTTCGGGCCGGGCTGCTTCTTGCCGTGCTCATGGGCCTCCTTCTTGTCGCCGTCCTTGTGCTCGTGCTCATCGGCGGCACGAAGAGCGGGAGAGAAGGCGAGGCCGAGGACGGCGAACAGCAGGCTGATGTTGGATTTCATGATCGTTGCTTGGGGTTGTCGGTTGTTCGTTCGATTCAGTTGAGATTGGGACGTGAGTCCGTGACTTTCATTCATTCGTTCATTCAATGCGAAGCGGGTGCTTCGAGTTCGATGGACTTGGCAGCGGCCTTGCGGCCGAAGGCGTAGAAGACGGCCGGAGTCACCCCCAGGCCGAGCAGGGTGCTGGTGATCAGGCCGCCGGTGATGACCACTGCCACGGGGTGGAGGATCTCCTTGCCCGGTTGATCGGCAGCGAGCACCAGCGGGATCAGGCCGATGCCGGCGGAGAGCGCGGTCATCAGCACGGGAACGAGTCGCTCTTTGGTGCCGCGGATGACCATCGCCTTGCTGAAGGCGGCTCCCTCGTGCTGCATGAGGTGCAGGTAGTGGGAGATCAGCATGATGCTATTCCGTGCCGCCACGCCCGCCACCGCGATGAAGCCGACCAGAGTGGCAATGCTGATGTTGTTCAGCATGATCCAGGTGAAGATCAGCCCGCCGACGAGGGCCAGCGGGATATCGCAGAGCACCTGGATGGCGAAGAAGGGAGTGCGGAAGTAGCCGTAGAGCAGGAAGGCGATGATCAGGAAGACCACGCCGCTGAGGATCATGATCCGCTGCGAGGCTTCCTTCTGTGCCTGGAACTCGCCCTCGTAGCTGACGAAGTAGCCTTCCGGCAGCTTGATCTTCTCAGCGACCTCGGCCTGCAGCTTGGTCACCAGTGCGCCCACGTCGCGCGCGGTCGGCTTGATCGCCACGGCGAAGCGGCGCTGGTTGTTCTCGCGGCTGATGTTGTTCGGCCCCTTGGCCTCACGGACATCGGCCACCAGCGAGAGCGGCACGCGTTGGCCGCTGCCGGTTTCCACCGGCAGCTCGGCGAGCTTGTCCGGCGAATCCCGCCAGTCGCCGGGCAGGCGCACGACGAGGCCGACGCTGCGCTGGCCTTCACGGAGTTCGGCGACTTCCTCGCCGCCGACCAGGGTGGAGACCTGCTCATTCAAGTGGCCCGGGGCGATGCCATAGGCGCGGGCGCGATCGCGGTCCGCCTCGATCCGGATCTGGGGAATCGAGGACTGCTGGTCGAGCTTGGCATCCTCGAAGCCGGGGATGGTCTTTGCGACCGCCTGCACCTGGGTGCCGATCTCGCGCAGCTTGTCGAGGTCCGGCCCAAAGATCTTCACCGCCACCGGTGCCGAGACACCGCTGAGCATGTGGCCGATGCGGTCCGCGAGCGGGCCGGTGAGCACGCTGAAGGTGCCGGGTACGGTCTTGATCTTGGCGCGGATGTCAGCGAGCACATCCTTGCGGCTGCGTCCGCCGCCTTCCTTGCGGAAATCGACGTCGAACTCGGCGGTTGACACCGGTACCACGTGGTCGCCGCGCTCGGCGCGTCCGAGGCGCCGACCGACTTTCTGGACCTCGGGAATGCTGAGGAGTTGCTGCTCCACGGCATCGCAGATGCGGTTCATCTCTGCGAGCGAAGTGCCCGGCGCCGAGGTGGTGGAGACCAGTGCGGTCTCTTCCTTGAAGGCGGGAAGGAAGTCCTTGCCCATCTGCGGATAGAGACTGAAGGAAACGACGACCAGTGCCAGCACCCCGCCTAACAAGAGGAAGGGCTGGTTCAGGCCGAAACGGAGCAGGGTGTGCTCCAGCAGCCACTTCATGCCGCGGGTGAGCATGCCGTCCTTGTGTTCCTTGCCGTGCTTTGGATTCAGCAGGAAGGAGCAGAGCACCGGAATGGCCGCCAGCGAGACGATGAAGGAGGCGATCATCGAGATGATGGTCGCAATCGCGATCGGCGCGAAGAGCTTGCCCTCTACCCCGCTCAGGCCGAGCAGCGGCAGGAACACCAGGATGATCAACAGTGTGGCGTAGAGGATCGAGTTCCGGACTTCGCCCGAGGCGCGTGCGATCACCTGGATCTTCGGGTGCGGCTTCTCCAGTGCGGCATTCTCCAAGAGGCGGCGGTAGACGTTCTCCACGTCCACGATCGCATCGTCCACCACCATGCCGATGGCCACGGCGAGGCCGCCGAGGGTCATCGAATTCACGGAGATGTGCAGCCACTTGAAGGTGATCAGCGTGATCGCGAAGCTCAGGGGCATCGCCATCAGGGTGATGAAAGTGGTGCGGAAGTTCAGCAGGAAGAGGAAGATCACGATCATCACCATGATCGCGCCCTCGCGGATTGCCTCGATGAGGTTGTCGATGGCGTGATCGATGAAGTCCTTCTGCTGGAAGAGCACCACGGTCTCGACGCCCTGAGGCAGCGTGGCCTTGAGTTCATCGAGGGCCTTGGTGATCTCACCGGTGAGCTTCACGGTGTCGAAGCCCGGTGCCTTGGTGATCGACATGATCACGCCGGGGGTGCCGTTGAGCGAGGCATCGCCGCGCATCGGCTCGGTGCCCCACTCGACCTTGGCCACATCGGCGATGGAGATCGGTCGATCCTGGACCTTCTTGATCACGGTGCCGGCGATGTCCTCGACCTGCACGGTCATGGCCAGGTTGCGGACCATGATCTCGGTGGAGCCGGAATCGATGAAGCCGCCGGTGGTGGTGCTGGCCGCTTCTGCCGCGGCCTGGCGCAATTCCTCCAGCGAGACGCCGGCGGCCTGCATGCGGTAGGGATCCGGCTGGATCTCCATGCGCTTCACGCCGCCACCCATGTTCAGGATCTCGGCGATGCCCTGCACGCTTTGCAGGCGGCGCCGGATGGTCCAATCGGCAAGCGAGCGGATCTCGCGCGGAGGCAGGTAGCCGGGATCGCCTTCCTTCAGGGTTGAGCGGACGCCGACTAACAGGATTTCACCCATCAGGGAAGCGACCGGTGTCATGAAGGGCTGCGTGCCTGCGGGCAACTGCTCGGAGACGCTTTGCAGGCGCTCCTGCACCAAGGTGCGGGCCCGGTAGATGTCCGTGCCCCAGGAGAACTCGGCGAAGACCAAGGACAGCGCGACATCGGTATTCGATCGCACCCGGGTGAGACCGCCGACGCCCATGAGGGCGCTTTCGATCGGCTGGGTGACGCGGGTTTCGACTTCCTCCGGCGCGAGTCCGGGGGACTCGGTGAGGATTACCACCGTGGGCTTGGTGAGGTCAGGCAGCACCTCGACCGGCAGTTCCTTCACGGTCTGGAAGCCTAGCACCAGCAGCAGGATCGAGATCCCGACGACGATGGCTCGGTTGGCAAGGGACCAGTGGATCAGCTTGTTCAGCATCTCTAGACGGCTTCCTCCCGGTTCGGGTTGCCCTTGCGGTTCACGAAGGCGGAGACCACCAGCATCAGCGCCAGGACGCCGCTGATGATCTTCCACAAGGTGGCGTTGCCGCTGCCGTGTTCTTCCTCCCCGTGCTCGTGGTCATGGCCACCGTCACCCTTGGCGGCGTCCTTGGCCTTCTTCTGCTCTGCGGTCAGTTCGGAGCCGTCGGCGTTGTGCTCGTGGCCGTGGGCGGCATCGAGCGCTTCCTTGAGCGAGACGCTGCCGCCGCCCGCGAAGGACAGCGAGTAAGCGCCGCGCGTGACCACATCGTCTGCGGGAAGCAGCCCGCTGGTGATTTCCACCATGCGGTCATTCATCTGGCCGATCTGGACCGGGGTCTTGATGAAAGCGTTCGGCAGGTCGAAGTGCTTCACGTAGACGAAGCGGTTGATCGCATCGCCCTGTAGTGCGGCGCGCGGCACGCTGATGACGTTCTCGCGCTTGGAGACGACGATCGAGAACTCGGCGCGCATTCCCGGGCGCATGGCACCGGTGGTGTTCGCGAGCTTGAAGATCGCATCGATGGTGCCGCTCTCGCGATCGGCAGAGTTGCCGAAGCGCAGGAGCTCGCCCTCGAAGTTGCCTTCGGGCAGGGCGCTCACCTTGATGTGGGCCTTGGTGCCGGGCTTGAGCTTGGCCGCCTGGTGCTCGGGGACTTGGGCGATGGCTTGGACTTCGCCGAGATCAATGATCTCTAACAGGGCCTTGTCCGGCTCGACGGGATCGCCGAGGCGGGCGTCGGAGCTCATGACCAGGCCACTGATCGGGGCCTTCAGTTCAATGGTTGGCGGTGGATCGCCGGGCTGGCGGCTTTCGACCTTCGCGACCGTTTGGCCGGCGCTGATCTTGTCGCCGGGAGAAACGGTGAGATCGACGATGCGGCCGGGAATGCGGCTGCTGACCGCGGCGGCTTTGTTCGGCAGGGATTCGATGCGACCAAGGGCGAAGACCGACTCCTCGAAGTCGGATTCCTCCGCGACGACGGTCTCGATGCGGAGGTTCTTCACGCCGGTTTCATCGAGGACGACCGTGTTGGCGTCCTCGTTTGCGGTGGCGAGCAGGCTGCTCGCGAACAGGACCGCACAGACAAATGGGAAATACTTCATGTTCTAACAGGAGTGGTCTCAGGGCTTGGCCAGGGCGCTTTCGTAGCGCACGCGGGCGAGGTGGAACTGGCGCAGCGCATCGACGCGCGCGGCCAGCAGTTGGACGCGCTTCTCGCGCGTGCGGAACACGGTCTGGATTTCGCCCTGGCCCTTGCGGTAGGCGTCCTCCGCGGCCTTGGACTGCTCCTCGGCGAGGGGCAGCAAGGTGTCTCCGGTCTCGGCGAGGAGCTTCGACCATTGTTCCATCTCGGCCTTGGCGGCCTCGGCTTCGAGGCGGATGCCGCGGGCCAGTGCGCTGGCTTCCTTCTCCATCCGCTCCTGCTTGGCCTTGGCCTCCTCGATCGCGCCCTCGTTCTTGTTCCAGAGGGGCAGGGGAATGGTGAGCTTCAGGCCGAGGATGCCTTCCTTGTCGAAGCCATTGGGAGCGTCCTCCGTTTTCTCCGCACCGAAGAAGACGCCGGCTTCCATGTCCTCATAGCGCTTCGATTGCTCGACGGCGACGCCCTGGCCGGCGGCCTTTGCGCCTAACACCGCGGCTTGGAAGTCCGGGCGCTTCGAGGGATCGACGGCGGTCCCGGGAACTACGGCATCCGGCAGGGTGCCGCCGACGTGCAGTGGCTCATCGGGGCGGATGCCTAAGAGCGGCTTGAGGGTGCCGACGGCGGCGGTCTCCTCGGCATCGAGGGTGCGGATTTCGAGGGTCTGGCTGGCGGCTTCGAGCTTGGCCTGGCCGGCATCGAGGGGTGAGCCCTCGCCCTTGGCGGCGGCGGCGGAGAGGAAGTCGGCGAAGTCCTTCGACAATGCGGACTGTTCCTTGAGCAGCTCCCGGCGTTTGCGGACGGAGAGGACGTTGACGACGCCTTCGCGGGCTTGGGCGATGAGTTGGCGCTCGACCTCGCGGACTTCGGCTTCGGCGACCTTCACCTCGGTGGCGGAGACTTCCTTTTCGAGGCGCAGCCGGTTGGTGACCGGGAACTTCTGCGAGAAGCCGATCTCCATCGAGCGCTCGCGGAAGCGCTGGTCGTGGCTGATGTCGACCTCGAGGTTGGGGTTGGCAAGACGGCCGGACTGGAGCTTGCGGCCGAGGGCTTCCCGGATCCTCAGCCGCGCGGCGGCGAGGTCCGGATTCTGGGCGCGGATCCGGTCGCCGATACTGGCGAGCGAGACGACGACGCCGGGCTCCGCCTTGAGGGGGGGAGCGGCCGCGAGCAGGCAGAATGATGCCGCCGCAGCACGGGTAAACAGAGAATGCATGAAGGATAAAAAGTGCCGTCCACTGGACACGGGACGGATGAATCACTTGGAAAACAAACCTTGGAACGAATCCGCAGGCGCTCGATTCAGGGCAGGCCTAACGGATAGACGGCGGGCGTACAAGGAGCCGGCCGGAGCATCGAATGGGCGACGCTCAGATCAGAGGGGGCTTATCCAAGGCAAAGACCGGCTCGTCCGGTATCTGTGACCGGTGCCAAGTCAGATCCAGCCGCGATCCATCGGGCGACAGGAGGCCCGGGAGCTGGATGTCCATACCCGCCAGCGGTGCCGGGTGGCAGCAGGCATGGGTATGGTGGTCGTGCGGGCCGGGAGGGCAATCGGGACCGTGCTGGTCCTTGTCCTGACTCTTGTCCGAGCCACCGCCATCGTGGTGGTGGCCGCCGCAGCATTCATTGCCCTGAGGCTCGGCGTGGACGTGGTCCACCGCGAGTACACGACCGAAGATTCCGGCGTATACGCCGAAGACCATCAGCCATGTGAGCCATGCGCGCACGATGCTGAGGAAACCCGCAATATCCCGTTCTGCAAGTCCAAAGGTAGGGCAGGGGCGTCGCAAATCCCGCTTTCCATGGACGGATCCACCGCTGAACATGGCCGCCATGCCCGTCGCCGAGCCGCATAAGGAACTGCGCTTTACCCGCGCGGGGCAGGCCTTGCCCTTCATGATCCTGGCAGCGGTGTGCTTCATGGCGGCGCTGGTGTTTTTCCTTCTCGCGCCCTACCGGGCGGATCATCCGGTGCTGCCGCACCCGGCGTGGGGGCTGCTGCCGCTGGCGCTTTCCTTCGGGCTGATGCGGATGGCCTGGCACTGCGCGCGGCATGCCTACATCCTGCTGAGCCCGATCGGGGTGGAGATTTTCCCGCTCTTCCGGCCGGCGGCGAATATGCAGGTGATTCCGTGGGCGCAAATTGCCGGGGCGGAGGTGGACGAGGAGCGGCTGACCCTGCATTTCAATGTGGAAAAGAATTCGGGGATTCATCTTTCGCTCTTGCCCCTCGCGAAGGACCGCCGCGAACTCCTCGCAGCCGCGATCCGCGGCCGCTTTCCTGCTTCCTGAATCACTGCCATGCGCCCGCCATCCCGACAGATCCTCACCGTTGAAGAAGCCTTCGGGCAGCAAGGCTGGCATTGCGAGTTGGTGGAAGGGAAGGACGTGCTGCGCGCCGTCTTCTCCGCACACCACACGCGGATCGAGATGATCGTGCAGGCCTACCCGCCGATGAACGCGCTGGCGATCATGGGCGAGATGCCGCTGCCGGTGGATGAGGAGCACCAGCCCTATATACTGGAACTGCTGGCGCGGGCGAACAAGACGCTGAACCTCGGCGGCTTCGAGTATGATCTGGACCGCCAGCGGCTGGTCTTCCGTATTACCAATCTCTTCGACAGGGAGCGCTACGACGCAGACATCGTGTCCTCCATGGTGCACTGCACGGTGGCGGAGATGGACCGGATCACGCCCTATGCCACCACGGTGGTGCGGACGCCGGGGGATCTGCTGGATGATCTGGACCTGAAGCGCTTGCTCCAGCGCGAGGACTTCATCCCGCCGGTGCCGGGTGATGATGACGACCTGCCCTGATCTGATAGATTCTCTCCCATGAAAACGACCTTTGCCTTGTTGCTTTGTTCCGCCTCGCTCGGTTTCGCCGGTTCATTCACCGATACTCCGGCGCCGAAAGGCGGCCACCCGGCGGACCTGTGGGAAATGACGGTCGAGTCCGGCTATCTCTGGAACATCGGCAACAACACGGAGATCGATTATGAGATCGTGCCGACGCAGCTCACCTTCCGCAGCCCCACGGTGCTGAATTGGTTCGCGGGTGACGATGGCTCGCGGCTGATCGTGCGGAGCCGCTTCTCGCTGCTGGCGGAGGCGATCACGGCGGGCCCGGAAGACTACTACTTCGGGATCAATGGAGCGCCTTCGATCGAGTACTGGTTTCCGGATGAGAAGACCTCGATTTTCTTTTCGCTCGGCGGTGGCTTCGGCTGGACGGATTCGTCGGGCGGGGCGCAAGGGCTGGGGCAGGATTTCACGCTGAACTGGTTTTCCCAGCTCGGCCTGCGCCGGGAGATCGCGCCAGACCTCTCCTTACTAGGCGGGGCGTACTTCATCCATCACTCGAACGGCGGCATGACCGACCCGAATCCGGGGATCGATGCGCTGGGCTTCACACTGGGCTTGGGCTGGCGCTTCTAAGGGGGGCGCCGCTCAGAAGGCGGAGGAGACTGCCGGCTTGCACTGCCAGACCGGACTGTTGGGATCGAGGTCCTTCGGCAGATCGAGGTAGGCTGAGTAGAACTTGCCATCCAACGCCAGCACCTCATCCCAGGGGATGTTCTGCGTGCGGAAGAGGACCTTGGTTTTCTGGGCGTCACCCTTGCGCTCGTAGTAGAGCACGGCGGAGAACACCCCGCCGGCATCGCCGATGACGATGTTCATGTCGTACCAGCGGCCCTTGTCCACGCGCATCCAGTCGCCCTTCGCGATCGGCATGCGCAGGCCTGGGATGGCTTCCGTCGGGGACAGCTGGATTTTGGAGAATGCGCCCGAGGCGTAGTAGAGCACGTTCTTGTTGTTGAAGCGCACCCCGAGGTAGTTGTCGGCCGTGCCGCAGAAGCGGATCTCGCCGGACTCCGGGGCGCAGACCCTGCCACGGTAGACGATCACCCAAGCACCGCCATTCATCTTGCCTTCCGCCCCGAAGGCCTTTGGCGCGGTGATGTCCTTGCTGCAAGGAATCAGGATCTGGTGCACACCGAGCTTCTCCGGGCCGCGGTAGTATTTCTCCAGCGTGGAGTCCTGCAGCTTGCCTTTGAAGAGCTCGGATACCAGCGGGTCCTGCCATTCGCAGTTGGTCTCACGGAACAGCTCCTTGTAGGGCGATGGCTTGCCGTCCTTCAACTGGGTCAGATCGTAGATGTAGCCGGACATCCGCTCCCGGTCGTCTGGCATGCCAAACAGGTTGCCCATGCCGCCGCCCGCGGTGCCGGGACCCAAGCCATTGCCGAAGCCCTTGCCTTGTCCGTCGCCGCGGCCTCCGCCGGCACCCTTGCCGCCGAGCCCGCCGGATGACAGCCCGCTGGTGGTCGTGGATTCGATGGAGGCGATCGAACTGCTGGGGTCCATCTCCGGCATGGTGAAGGCGCTGGTCGCGCCCGCGGCGACCACCTTGGCGAGATTCGGCCTCGGCATCAGTGCCTGCTGCCGTTTCACGTTCGTCGCCGGGGCTGCGGAGGATCCGCCGCCGCCGCCGTTTGGCATGAAGTCCACCGTCTTTTCCGGCTGTGGAATGATGCGTAGGATCCAGAACGCGCCGAGCACCAGCAGCAGGACATGGAAGATGATCGAAACGGAAAGCGAGCCGCCGCCGATCTTCCGCCAGATCGACTGCTTGCCGGGGGGCGCGAGGGCGGCTTGGGGCTGCGCTTGGTCTGCCGAAGCAGGCGGGGAGACCCGCTGGGCCGGCAATTGGGTCTGCGTGTTCTTGGATGCCCTGGTTGTCCGAGTGGGTACCTGGGGGCGCTGGACGAACGCTTGCTTTTGCGCGGCAGGCCCTCGGCTAGACTGCTTTACCGTCTGGGGAAGTTGGACCGGAGGCCGTCGCGGGGCTGATGGCTGCGGCGGATCAGCGGGCGCTTGGGGCGGAAGGTCCATGGAGGTTTGCCAATTGGGCCTGAGCTTGCCGGGTTTTCAGTGCGGCCGCTCATACTCGCTTGGGCAAACTCCGATACTCAGTTCACTCGCTGGGCAGGATCCCTGGTGGGCTCCTGCTATTTCGCTCCGGCGTCTTTCTCCACCATCGGCCAGCCGTCCTTCCACTCCATCGGCAGCATTCGCAGGTCGGAACGGCCGCGACGGTCCTTGTCGTAGAAGTGGTGGACGAGCATCTCCTTGCCCTTCGCCACGAAGATTGAGGCATGACCGGGACCGATGAAACGGCCATCGCTGGCGAGGAAGGCAGAGCCGCCGCCGGCCTTCATGTCCGCACCATCCTTGTCCTTGTAGGGGCCGGTGATGTCCTTGCTGCGGCCGACGCGGATCTCGTAGGTGCTGTCCACGCCACGACAGCATTTGCCCCAGTTCACGAAGAGGTAGTAGTAGTCGCCGTGCTTGTGAATGAAGGGAGCCTCGATCTCGGGATACATCGCGAGGCGGATGGGCTCGGCCTTGTCCTTGCGCAGCCCGCTTTCCGGATCGAGCTCTAACAGGAAGATGCCGTCCCAGAAGGAGCCGTAGCTCATCCACAGCTTCTTGCCGTCCGCGATCACCGCGGGGTCGATGGCATTGAAGCGGTCGCCCTTGCGCGAGCGCAGCACCATGCCCTCGTCCTTCCAGCCGTAGTCCTTCGATGCTGGGTCGAGCGCCTTGCTGCTTGCCAAGCCGATGGCGGATTCATTCGAGCCGAAGCTCGAGACGGAGTAGTAAACGAACCAGCGGTCCTTGCGGCGGATGATGTCCGGTGCCCAGAGGTGGCCCTTGTTCGCTGGGACCTCCGTCTTGTGCCATGCCGGGAATTCAGTGAAGAGTGAGGCCATCTTCTTCCAGCGACCGTCGGGCTCGCGCTTCATGAGCTGGATGCCCTGGCCGGTCGAAAGGCACCAGGCATCGCCCTTCTCCTCGACCAGCGTTGAGGGATCGTGGATGCGCGGGTAGTCCCCCTCCGGCAGGCGCTGGGCGTGGCAGGCCATGGCCGGGAGCAGCAGGGCAATGGCGAGTGGCAGGAAGCGGATCATTTTCTTGGAAACGCCCGGGGGCCCACAAAGTTTCAGTGCTGTCACGGAAGCACGGGTGCTCAATGACGACAGATGTCGTCAAATTCACCTCGACAACTGACGACATCTGTCGTCATGTATGTCGCAAGCATGAAATCCCTGCCGCCCCTTTCTCCCGCCGAGCAGGCGCTGATGGACCTGATCTGGCAACGCCAGCCGGTCTCGGTCGCGGCGCTGCTGGATCTGGTGAATGCCGATCGCAGCGAGCCGATCAGCCGCAACACCCTGCAGACCCAGCTCACCCGCCTGCACGCGAAGGGCTGGCTGAAGGCGGATGAAAGCGAGCGCGCCCGGCTCTACCGCGCCGCGGTGCCGGAGAAGCGCGGCCGCGGCAAGATCCTGTCGGAGCTAACGCAGCGGCTCTTCGGTGGCTCCGGCCTCTCGCTGGTGCGCTGCCTGGTGGAGGAGGGTGGACTCAGCGACGAGGAAATCCGCGAGCTGCGCGAGATGATCGAGAAGCACGGGAAAGGAGGGAAGCCGTGAAGCTGGAGACTTACTTCCTCAGCGTGGCTCTTCAGGCGGGAGTCATTTCGCTGTGCTGCTTCCTCGTGACCCTGTGCATTCGCCAAGCGCGGTGGCGGGCGGGCTTCTCGCTGCTGTCCCTGCTGGCGACGGCTTTGTTGTCTTGGATTGTGCTGCCGATGAAGCCGAAGCCGTCTGGGATGACTCCGACTTCCACTGGCCCGGCTCCGGCTCAGGAGGCGGCTGTTTTCCTCGAGGACCCATCGGCTCCTCGTGACTTGACTCTCATGCCGGGGCCTCAGTCTTTCGTGTCGGTGGATCGTCAGAAGGTGCCCGCGGTTGATCGGCCCAAGTCCGGCGACACACTTCTCGATATCTTGACGGATTCCCCTCGTGTCCAAGTTCTCAGGCCAGGGCCGAAACTTTCCGTAGGCGGAGATGATCCGAATACGACCGCTGTGATTGATCGATTCAATCCCGGACGCACGCTGTTGATGCTATGGGGAAGCGGCGCGCTGGTGGGACTCGCCATGTTGGTGTTCGGCGCGCTCCGGATTGCGAGATGGCATCGCTCGATGGAGCAGCCGGATGATGATGAGTGGGCTGCGATCTTGGCTGCGTGTCCGGAGTGCGGGCCGCGCGATGGCTTTCGCCTTGGCTCTGGAGACGTCGGTCCGGCGCTGGCTGGGATCTGGCATCCGCGGATCATCATTCCACGCTTCCTTCTCAAGCCCGCCCGGCAGACGGAACTGGCTTGGGCTCTCCGCCACGAAATATCGCACCGCGATGGACACGACACGCGCTGGGCCTTCGCCACCCAGATCATCCGGACGATCTTCTGGTGGAATCCGATCGTTCACTTGCTTCACCGCGTGTGGACAAATGCACGCGAGCAAGTATGCGACAGCGCTGCGGCAGCCACAGCCGAGGAGCGCGCCGCCTACGGTCACTTCCTGGTCTCGCTGGCAGGCCAGCGCTACGTGTGTGTGGTTGCGATGGCAGCGGCATCGAAGCGGCGCCTGGGCCGGCGGATCGGCAGCCTGCTGGATGCTCCT
The DNA here is from genome assembly GCF_000739615.1 of Haloferula sp. BvORR071. GTDB lineage: Bacteria > Verrucomicrobiota > Verrucomicrobiia > Verrucomicrobiales > Akkermansiaceae > Haloferula. The sequence goes on along the minus strand of NZ_BATP01000023.1, from coordinate 164,658 downwards.
GCCGGGCCCTTGAAGAAGGCTTCGAATCTGCAAAGGATCCTCAGTTCGGGCTTCTGCCTGCTGGCGCTGCTGCTCGCCACGCGCTTTGGCTTCATGCCACCGGTCGCTGCCGTTTCTCCAATCGAAGCCCCAATCGCAACTGATGCTCCCTCTGAAATCGAGCAGATCTTGCATCCGGAAAAGACGATGGTGGTATCGGCGGGAGTCGTGGTCTCACCCACAGCCTTTGCAGAGCATGGCCAACTCTTCGACGCCGCTTCGCTCGCGAATCACATCCGGCGCTACAAGGAACAGCTTGCACGCGCCCAGGCCGCGGGAAGCCCGCAGAAGCTCACGCTGGTGCCCGGGCCACTCTGCATCGGCCCGCTCCAGCGGACGCTGTGGACCAACCTGAGCGATTACTATTTCTCCTCCCATGGGGCCTTGGTTGCACCGTGGGATGAGGACTGTCCGGTCAAGCACTTCAACGGGTGGATGGCGAGCCACAGCTACCGGCCCGTGGGCGACACGTTCGAGCTGTCTCTCCATGCGGCCTATTCCTTCGTCGCCGGTCATCATCCCGCTCCTTCGTATGTATTCCCCGGCCATCCCGCGGAGGAGATGGTGGAGGTCGAGGAACAAGCGACGCTGGCATCCGGACAAGCGATGGCATTCCCGATGGGGGAAGTGGAGCCGGGTGTCCATGTCAGCTTGATTCTCGGGCTCAATGCCGTCGATCCATGGGATCTTCCCGCTGCGAGGGAGGCCAAGTACTTCCCGATGCTGCAACTCGATGAGCCCACCTTCAAGCAGGTGGAAGTGAAAATGGAAACGGTAAAGGCCTACGACGATGGCACTCCGCTGCCATGGGTAGACTCACCTGAGAGGAAAGAGCTGCTTACCCGGATCGTCCTTGCGAGAGAGCGGTGCCCGGGTAATGCCGAACTGGTCCATCACCGGGATCTCCAGCGGAAGATTTTGACCGAGAAGCCGGGTGACTTGGGCGCGGAGTGGAAGCGGGATCAATTCGAGAGAGGGATCTACCGCAACTCCGACAAGGACCCCGAGGTCGTCGCAATGATGACAGAGCTCAATCGCTTGGATGAACCTGCTCGCCGGGCCGCCTTCGAATTCATGCGGAAACGTGAAGAACAGTGGCGCCGCGCTCAGGAGGAGCAGATGCAGGAACGCCGGGCACGGGGTGCCAAACCTCTTCCCTCGGACTCCTATCAGCCCCCCGTCTACAGAGGTCCGGAGCAGCTCAAGAGCCTGGATCTCGACTACGAGCGCCGCCGCCACGAGTGGTAACTCGGGAAATGGGCCTCTTCTGGCTTCTCGCGGCCCATTCTTTTTCAATCTCTTGCATCTGGGCTCTGGACTCTTGGCGCGCGGCGCTCTACTCCCTGCGCCGCCATGTCCGAAACCACGCAGCCCCAATCGACCGAAGCTGAACTCATCGCTGTGCGCCGTGAGAAACTCGGTAAATTGCGCGCACTGGGCGTGGACCCCTTCGGTGCCGCCTTCGAAACGACACACACGCCGGCCGATCTGCGCGCGAATTTCGCCGAAGGCCAGCAGGTGAAGGTCGCCGGCCGCATCACCGGCCTGCGCAACATGGGCAAGTCCTGCTTCTTCCACATCGGCGATATCCTCGGCTCGATCCAAGGCTACATCTCCGTGAAGGAGCTTTCCGACCACGACCGTGAGATCTTCGAGTGCCTCGACCGCGGCGATTGGCTCGGCATCGAGGGCGAGACCTTCCTGACCCGCACTGGCGAACCCTCTGTGAAGGTCGCCAAGTTCACCGTTCTCTCGAAGTCCCTGCGCCCGATGCCCGACAAGTGGCACGGTGTGGCCGACCGCGAGATCAAGTACCGCAAGCGCCACCTCGACCTGATGTCGAATGAGGAAAGCGCCGCGATCTTCGTGACCCGCAGCCGCATGCTCGCGGAGATCCGCAACTTCTTCCACGAGCGCGGCTACCTTGAAGTCGAGACGCCGATGCTGCAGGACATCCCTGGTGGTGCCGCGGCCCGTCCCTTCGAGACGCACCACAATGCGCTGGGCATGCCGCTCACGCTGCGCATCGCGCCGGAGCTTTTCCTGAAGCGCCTGCTGGTCGGTGGCTTCACCAAGATTTTCGAGCTCAACCGCAACTTCCGCAACGAAGGCATTTCGCGTCGCCACAATCCGGAGTTCACCATGCTGGAGGCCTATCAGGCCTTCGGTGACTTCGAGATCATGGCGGATCTCGTCGAGTCGCTGATCTGCGGCCTCGCGGAGAAGTTCTGCGGCGGCCTGAAGATCGAGCACAAGGACGAGGAAGGCAACGTGGTCCGCACCATCAACCTCGAGCGTCCTTGGAAGCGTGCCGACTACAACGATCTCGTCGCCGAGGCCGCCGGTGCCGACTTCTTCGACATCACCCCGCAGCAGCGCCGCGAGCGTTGCGAACAGCTCGGTGTGCAGATCTCGAAGGAGATGGAAGACCACGAGGTGATCCAGCAGGTCTTCGAAAAGCTGGTGGAGGAGAAGAGCTTCGATCCCTGCTTCGTTCAGCGTGTTTCGAGCCAACTGGTGCCGCTTGCCAAACTCAGCCCCGGCGGCAAGACCGTGGAGGTCTACGAGCTCGTCATCAACGGCCAGGAGATCTCGCCCGGTTACTCGGAGCTCAACGATCCCGACGTCCAGCGCGAACGCTTGGAGCACCAGTCCGGTGAGGAAACGCAGAAGGTCGACTACGAGTTCATCGAGACCCTCGAGCACGGCATGCCGCCGGCCGGTGGTATCGGTATCGGCATCGACCGCCTGATCATGATGCTCACCGGTGCGCCGACGATCCGCGACGTGCTCCTCTTCCCGCTGCTGAAGCGGAAGGATTGATTCCGCCGATGATGCACGCGTGATTATCGATGCCCCGCGGAGCCGGATTTCCGGCAGCGTGGCAAGATGTCGAACCGCGCATGTCACCTGCCGATCACGCTTGCCGAGGCCCCGGGCGATCTGCGCGAAGCGATCTACCGGGCCCGGCATGCGGTCTATGCGCTGGAGATCGGCCAACATCCGGCGAATGACGTGGGCCGTCTGACGGATGCGCTTGATACCTCGAACCGTTACATCGCCGCGACTTGTGGCGGCATGCTCGCAGGCTTCGTAAGCATCACGCCGCCGGGGCCGCACGGCTACTCGATCGACAAATACTTCCGGCGCGAGGAGCTGCCCTTCACTCCGGATGGCGGCACCTACGAGATCCGCCTTCTCACCGTGCTGCCGGACTATCGCGCCTCGGATGCTGCTGTGGCGCTGATGATCGCGGCTTTCCGCTGGATCGAGTCGCGTGGCGGCACCCGCATCGTTGCGATCGGGCGCCGTGAGGTGGTGGACATGTATCGCCGCGTGGGTCTTGCGGAAGCAGGCATGTCGGTGCGCTCGGGTGCGGTCACCTACGATCTGATGCAGGCGCCGGTGTCGGTGGTCCGCGACGGTCTCGATCGAAGGGAAGATCTGCTGCGACGGGTCGAGCGCTCCATACGCTGGGAACTGCAAGTGCCGCTGCGCAAGCCCGCGGCATGTTTCCATGGCGGTGCCTTCTTTGACGCGGTTGGCAGCGGCTTCGACTCGCTGGATAAATCGCGCACGGTGATCAATGCGGATGTCCTCGATGCATGGTTTCCTCCAGCTCCCGGCGTGCTGGAAAGCCTTTCCTCGCATCTGCCTTGGCTCCTGCGGACCTCGCCGCCCACCGGCTGCGAGGGTTTGATCGCCGCGATCTCGGCGGCCGGTGGTGTTCCTGAGTCCTGCATCCTGCCGGGTGCCGGATCCTCTGACCTGATCTTCCGCGCCTTTCCTCGTTGGCTGAACCGCGACTCGCATGCCGTTTTGCTGGATCCGACCTATGGCGAGTATGCCCATGTCCTGGAAAAGGTCATCGGCTGCCACGTGGAGCGCCTGCCATTGCGCCGCTCCGATGGCTACGCCGTGAATCTGGATCGCCTGCGGGAACTCATCTCCCGTGGCCCGGACTTAGTCGTCATCGTGAACCCGAACAGCCCCACCGGCCGCGGACTCACCTGCGGCGAGATCGAGTCCCTGCTCAAGTCCGCAACAGCGCGGACGAGGGTATGGATCGACGAAACCTACATCGACTACACCGGCGAAAGCGTCGAGCCACTGGTATCGCGCTACGATTCACTCATCGTCTGCAAGTCGATGTCGAAGGTCTATGCCCTCAGCGGCGCCCGGGTCGCCTACCTGTGTGCCGGTCCGCATCACCTTGAGGAACTCCGCGCCTTCACCCCTCCCTGGGTCGTCAGCCTGCCTGCCCAAGTGGCTGCGGTACGGGCGCTCCAGGATCCCGGCTACTATGCTTCCCGTATCGCCGAGACCCATGCTCTGCGGAAGCAGCTGGAGAAGGCCCTGCGGGGCTTTGGCTGGGATGTCGTGCCCGGCTGCGCGAATTTCGTCCTCGCCCATCTCCCCGAGGACGGTCCCACCGCCGCCGAAATCGTGAAGCAGGCACGAGTGCAAAACCTCTTCCTCCGCGATGCCGGAAAGATGGGTTCGGCGCTTGGCGAGTTCGCCATTCGCGTCGCCGTGAAGGATGCTCCGACCCAACGCCGGATGATCTCGATCCTGGAGGCTGTCGCCAGCGCGGTGCCCTGCCCGGCTTAGTCCTTCTTATCCGCCTTCTTCTCCGCCTCGCTCCACTCGAACTTCGGCAGCTTGCTCCGATCGAGCCCCTTCAAGTGGGGCTCGTCCTTGCGGGCTGGATCATCGGCGCGACGGTAGGTCCAGTCGTTATTGGGGAACACCTCCGCGCAGAGCTTGGCCACGCCGGGATCGTATTCCAGCAGCTCCGCACGGGTATTCACATGATTGTGGATTGAGTCATTCTCGCGATTTGTCCCGAACCACGACTGCACCGCCTCCGCCCAATACTCGTAGTAGTTCTCGGCAGCGTAGCCGTTCTTCCATTTTCCCGCCTTCATCGCCGCCTCGTAGGTCTCCTTCAGCCGCCGGTCGAAAGTCTTGTCGATGCTGTTCACGCCCATTTGGTGGATCGCGTGGCCGAACTCATGCACCATGATGTTTTCCGTAGAATACGGATCGCCGGGACAGTTGAGCAGATTCTCTTCCCCGCAGCTCACCGAGGGCCTTGCGGTAGTCGCACCCAGTCCGCGTGCCCGCCGGTTCCAGTATTCCTTTGGCGTCAGGTCCGAGTGCTCCGGTGCATCGCAGGTCCGCTCGGAAGTGGCCATCACGGTGAGGCGGACCTTGTTCTTCGCCATTGCGGTGAGGATGTCCTCACGTCCCGCGAGCATCGATTTCACGATCACCTCAGCTTCGGTGAGCGCAGCATCATTGACCTTCGCTGAGGCCACGATCGGGAAGTCCCCAACCATCACGCACTTGGCGTAAAAGGGATCCAGCTTGAAGTCCTGCCGCAGCTTTTCCGGTACCGGCGATTGGATCTCGGCTAGCGCGAGAGAGGAAAGGCACACAAACAAGACCGCGAGGGCTTTCATGCCACCACGATTGCCGAAGTCCGCGCCGAGGCGATTCCACCACGCGTCAGCGGCGGAATCTGTAGCGGTCGATAAGGAATCGGCTCAAGCCCGCAGCTTCAGCTCCCGCGAAACCTCGCGCCCGAAGCCCTTGATCAGGATGCGATCGGAGTGCACCTCCACGACCGAGTAAGCATTGTTCTCCGGGAAATGCAGCATCGAGCGGAAGGTCACGTAGGGGATCCCGTTCCGTTCCTCAAAGGCACCCGCGTGGTTGTGGCCGTTGAACCACGCCATCACGCAGGGATGCCGTTCCAGCATCGCGATGATCTCAGCGTGATTCCACACCTGGTGCATGCCCGCCGGGATCAGCGGATGGTGCCCGCACACGATCACCTTTTCCTTCGCCGCATCAGCGGCCGAAAGCTCCCGCTCCAGCCAAGCCAGTTGCACATTGGACATGCCGCCGTTCCACGGCTTCGCCCCCGGTGCATTCGCCGCCTCGAGGCCTTTGAGGACATCCTTGGCCTTGGCCGTTTCCGGGGAGTCCGAGGGATTGCGATAGACCGAAAGGTCATTCGTGTCCGTCATGATGAAGCGGATCCCCTTGCTACGGAAAGTATAGTAGTCGTGCGACATCCCTAGCGTGGAAACGATCCGCGCCTTCTCCGTGTCCGCCACCGAGTAGTCGTGGTTTCCCAGCAAGTGATATACCGGATGCTCCAGGCCGTTCAGTAGCGGCAGCATCACGTCGAAGGACTTGAATTCTCGGTCGATGAAATCCCCGAGGTGCAGGGTGAAGGGTAGCTTCTCCCCGTGCAGTGCTTCCACCGCGCGCTTCAGCTTCTCCGGCGTCGAGCGGTAGTGCCGCTCGCCCTCCGCCTCGCAATCCGCGTACTGCGCATCCGTGATCAAGCCGAAGCGCAGGATCGGCTCGGAATCGCCGCCTTCAGCCGCAGCGGCGAGGCGTGGCAGGATGCCGGCAGCAGCGGCGGTGCTTCCCAGGAATGTGCGGCGCTTCATTTTGTTTCGTCTCAGGCGGTGACCGTGGTGTTGAGCATCTGCTCGTAGCGCTTGATATAGTCCGCCGCGGTCGTCTCGTGATTGAATCTTGCTGACGATTCCGCCATCACCCGCGCCAGTTGCTTGGCCCGGTCTTCCGCTGGCAGGGCGTGAAATTTCAGCGCCTCGCCGATCGCCCAGCGCAGGCCGTCGGCATTGAAGTGGCGGAACAGGAAGCCGTTGCCCTTGTTTCCCGCCACATCCAGCGGCTCCACCGTATCGTGCAGGCCGCCGGTATCGTGGGCCACCGTCAGGCTGCCATACTTCGGCGCGATCATCTGCGGCAGGCCGCAGGGCTCGAAGGACGAGGGCATGAAGATGAAATCGCTGCCCGCGTAGGCAATGTGGGATAGCTTCTCGTCGAAGTCCCGCACCGCCACCCGGTCCCAGAGGTTGTGGCCTTTGACGATGTTCAGGAAGTGCTTCTGGAAATTGCCGCTGGCCACCACCGCGATCTGAATCTTGTTCTTCGAGACCAGATCGTAGAGGATCTCCGTGAGCAATTGGCAGCCCTTCTGCACCGGGTCCAGGCGCGACGGCCAGTAGAACAGCGGCACATCCGGATCGCCCGCAAGACCCAGGCGTTCCTGCAGCTCCAGCTTGTTCTTGCGCTTGCCCTCAATGTGATCCTTCGGGCCGAAGTGGTGGCTCAAGTAGGGATCGCTCGCGGGATCAAAGACAGGATCCGGCGCATTCAGGATGCCCGTCGCGCAGTCCGAATGCTTCTTGCCGCGCAGCTCGTTGCGGATCGCATCCGGAATGAAGGAATGCCCACCGCCGACGATTTCCTCCAGGAAGGTCGGACTCACCGTATTCACGTGATCCGCCGCGAAGATCCCGCTCGTCAACAGATCCACCGGATTTCCGCTGCGGCTTTCCTCATAGGAATAGGGCGCGCGGCGGAAGAACAGGTGCTGCCAGAAGTCCGCCGCATCAATCCCCCGGTCCTCGATCTGCGCCAGCGTCAGGTGCTCGGAGTGGATGTTGTGGACCGTGAAGAGTGAGGCGATCCCGTGCCGCTTCGCCACGGCAGGGATCAGGCCGGTCATCCAGTCATTGCAGTGGATCAGGTCCGGCCGCACCTGCGGGATGGTGTGGTTGATCACCTCACGCTGGAAGGCCAGGGCGATCAGGTGATTCTCCGCGCCATACACACTGGAACGGTGGTAGAAGACCCGGTCTTGGGCCAGGTGGATGCGCTGCTCCGGCAGGGCCCGGCTGACCTTCTGGAACTCGTTGTCAAACACGCTCGCCACGTCCAGGTGGAACATCCGGCGGTAGTTCGGCAGCGCGACATGCACATCGGCGCCTTGGTCATAGAGGGCCTTCACGAGCGAGGCGGAAACATCGGCCAGACCACCGGCCTTCGCGCACATGCGCTGGGCCAAGTTGCCCATTCCTTCCGGCAGATAGGTGATCTCAGGAGTGACGACGAGGATCCGCGGGCGGCGGGGAGGGTTTTCAGACATGATTTTTCCCGGGTTTCCCTGAAAATTAAGCCCGTAGCCCCGACCAGTGCAAGAAAGCGTGACGCGAATCTGCGTCTTCCTCCGCAAAAGTAGCGGAACTTTTCAGGTTGCGTCCGGGGAACTCCCCAAGCCGCTTGCTTCAGGCCTAAGTCCCCTCCCTCAAAAACAACCCCATCAGCACCACATCATCATAAATCCCCTCCACCAGCCTCCCGCGCTTCTTCAGCCCCTCCTCCACAAACCCAAAGCTCCGGTATAGAGCGATCGCTGGCTCATTCGACAGATAAACTGACAGTTCGATCTTCTCCAAACCAATCCTCTGCGCCTCATCAATCGTCGCCTCCAACAAGCGCTTCCCCAAGCCTTGTCCCCGGTGCTCCTTCAACACTCCCATCCCGAGGCGACCGATGTGCGCCCTGCCATCGCTCCCCGGAATCGCATCGCACCAGCCGACGATGATCCCCGCATCATCCGCCACGAACTGCGGATGCCCGTTCTTCACATTGCCCGATACGAATAGCGCGGTCTTCTCAATCGGCGGTGAAACTACAGTCGCCAGGTAGCGCTTCTCCCGGCACACCGCATGGACCGCGGCATGGAAGCCCGGGACATCGCTCTCGCGAATGGGGCGGATCAAGATCGTGCTCATTCCCGCATCGCCTATCTCACCATGAGCCCCAGCGGCAAGTTCTCATCGATTTCCACCCTGATCCTATCCATCCGATCCATCTTGGTCGAATCTCTCCCGCCTGAAACTTTGCCAATTTCCTGTCTCCAACTTTCCGCTGGCGACGGATATCGCTTGGATCATGGAACCATCCGACCGGGAACTGCTCGATCGCTTCATCACGCGGCACGATGACGCTGCCTTCCGCCAATTGGTGGAGCGGCATCTGGCGGTGGTCCATGGCGTCGCCCGGCGGGTCACTGGCAACGAGGAATTGGCCCGCGACGTCGCGCAGAATTCCTTCCTGCGGCTTGCCCAGCGCGCCGCCTTGATACCCAAGGATCTCTCCCTCGCTGCTTGGCTCCACCGCGTGACCCACCACCTCGCGATTGATCTCGTCCGCAGTGAGGAACGCCGCAAGAAGCGCGAACTCATCTCCCTTGATCCCGCCCTCATGGACACCAGCCCGTCTCCAGTCTGGTCGGAGTTGGCTCCGGTCATCGACAACCTGGTCAACCGCCTGCCCGCGGCGGACCGCGATTTGCTTCTGCTTCGCTACTATCGGAACGAGCCGCACGCCGCTGTGGCCCGGCAACTCGGCCTCAGCGAGGCGGCGACCAAGAAGCGCGCTGCGCGGGCCCTGGAGAAGCTGCGCGCCCTCCTTGCCAAGAAAGGCATCTCCACCACCGCCGCTGCACTCGCCACCATCCTCCCCGCGCATGCCGCCACTCCCGTTCCCGGGTCCTACGTGCTCGCCGTCTCCGCCGCGGCCAAAGGCGCGGCACCTCTGGCTGCCAGCAGCTTTAACGTCCATCTCGCCATGACCACCGCTCAGAAAACCGCCATCGCTGCGGCCGCCATCATTTTCATGGCATCCGCCAGCTACGCCTTGCGTAGTAGTTCACCGGAGAATGCCGTGGCGGAGCCGCCCCGCTCAGGGGCAGGGGAGGCAGGCTCAAGCGCAAACTCCCGCGCGCGGACAGGAAGAGGCTCGCCGCTCTCCGCAGCGGAACGGCTCGAGCGTCTTCGCCTGATTCTTGCGATTCCCAGTGCCGTGGAGCGCCCCCGTGCCATGCTCGCTTTCATCGATGAACTTGGCAGCGATCAATTTGCCGAGACCGCGGCCCAACTGGAACAGTTGAAGGCCTCGCTTTATGGTGCCGAGTTCGGGATCTTCATCGGAGCTTGGACCAAGGCCAATCCTCTTGCCGCCGTCGCTTGGGCCAAGGGAAGTTCGGCCGAAGCTGCCTTGGTCCGGGTGCTGGAACCTTGGGGGGAAGCGGACCCTGCTGCAGCCCTTGATTGGGTCGTCCACCATATCCCCGCAGCTACTGGACCAGATGTGAAAGCACGGGAAGCTCTGATCGCGGTGCTTGCCGGCACCGCATCCAGGGATTTCCCGGCTGCGGTCAAGGGCCTTGAGTCGATTCCGGAGGAGAAAGACCGCATCGAGGCGACCAAGCAGTTGGCTTCCCAATTGTCGGGCAGTGGCGCCGGAAGGATCGAGGCTCTGTTAGATGCGGTGGGACAAGAGCGCGGGGGGCAATACAGCGCGCTTCTGGCATGGAGTTTCGAGTCCTTGGCGAATAGCGGCAGAGGTGAGCACGCCTTGGAGTTATACATCGCGGATGAAGGTGCGCAGAAGCTGTTACCCATGGTAAACATCTTCCGGAGTTGGCAGGGATTTCACCCCGAGGACGCCTTGGCCGCGATCGACAAGGTCCCTGCGGGTAGCCTCCAGGATCAGGCGGTGGCGGGATACTGCGTAGCTGCGGTTAACTCCAATCCCCCGGAAATCTTCGCCCTGCTGCATCGCTATCCGGGAGCCGCGACCGACATGGTGCTAGCGGAAATGGGCCAGGAATGCGCGATCGAAGACGTGGCCCTCGGGATCGAACAGATGCTCCCGATCAAGGATGCCACCCTACGCAATGAGGTTCTAGTCAACCGGCTCAAGTGGTGGCTCCAGCGCCGCGAAGCCGATGCCCGCAAATGGATGGAGGCTCACGAACTCCCCGCCGAAGTGCGCGATGCCCTGAAGGGGCCAGTTGAACCACTCAAATACTGACTGATGAAGCCGGAAACCGCCACCGCCCTCACCGTGTCTCTGCTCCTCGTCGGCTCCGCCTTGTGCGTGGGTGCGCGCTATACCATCGACCGGCAGGATACAGGTATCAGCAGTCCGAAGGACCAAGCCGCTACGCTTCCCAAGGCACCGGAAGACTCGCGGAACACCAAGGCCGGGCGCTCCGCAACCAAGCCTTCTGACCCTCAGGTTTTGGAGCAGCGGCTCCGTGCCATTTTCGCGACTTCCAATGAGGCCGATGGCGCCCGTGCCGTCCTGGACTTGGTTGCCGCCTTCAAAGGTGACGATTGGGCCCTGGCCCTCGATACCATGAAGAAGATCGGTGCCAGCTCGGGCAGCGCCTGGTATCTCTTGATCATCTCCGCATGGACCGAGTCGGATCCGCAAGCCGCGATGGCGTGGGCGACTGCTAACAAGATGGAGAGCTACGTGCTCCCCGCCTGGCTCCACAAGGATCCCGACGCAGCCATTGCTTTCCTCAAATCAAAGGACGACCTCGGCTCTACTCCCAGGGTGCTCGGGTTTGCGCGGGCCATGGAAGCGCTGGCTGGGGATCTGCCGCGTATTCGTGAGATATTGATGGCTGTGCCAGAGCGGTCCGGGCGCATGCTGGTAGAGCAAGCCCACCCCAGGTTCTCCAAGATCCCCGCAGATACCTTCTATGCCTGGGCTGACTCTTTCGAAGGAGTCCGGCGCGAACAGGTGATGCACCTGGTCCTCACCAATCTGGAAGGCGCGGATGCCAAACTGGCCTTCGCGCGTCGCTTTCCCGATGACATCGGCCCCCGGAACTATGGGCCGATCTATCAGGATTGGTTCAAGGCCGATGAAGCCGCGGCCCTCAAGGCCTTTGAGGACATGGAGCCCGGCCCCATGCACGAGGCAGCCCTATACGCAATCGCCAATGGGCTGTACATGAAGGGCCGTTTGGCGGAGGCCTTGGCCCTCACCCGCCGCTGGCCCGAGAAGATCTCCAATGGCTTCTTGTCGGATCTATTGCTCGGCGGCGACGCGAAGGACTCACCTCTGATCCTCGCAGAAATCCCACGCCTCCAGGACGGCCCGCTGAAAGTGAACCGCTACCAATGCGCCCTCGCACTCTGGTTTCAGGCCGACCCCGCCGCTGCCCGCAAATGGCTCGCGGAAAACGAAGTCCCCGAACAAGTCCGCAAGGAGTTCGAAGGCAAGTAGCCGCTGCTACCTGACACTGTATTCGTCATTTCCCCTCCTGATCCCAAAAACTCCGCTCCTTCGCCACCGAGTCCTTGAAAGCCTGGATCACCGCCAAGCCTTCCTTCACCTTCTCTTGCTGCTCTGCCGCGCGATCGATCCGCTCCGAGAAATCCTGCTCCACTTGGAACAGCAGCGGCTTCTCCGGCGACGCCGTGAAGCCATACATGTTTCCCGTCTGCGAGATGATCTTCGTGTGAATCTTCCACGGCCCGAAGCGCGCGGCATTCACCTCCGTGCTGTCTGCATAGATGAAGCGGAAGTCAGGGACCGCTCCCTGCCACTGCTCCACGCCTAACAACGGACGGATGTTCCGCCCGTCGATGGTCCGGTCCTCCGGCAGCTTCGCTCCCGTAAGCGAGAATACCGTCGGCAGGACATCCAGACTGGAAGCAGGTTCAGCGACTACTGTCTCCGCGGGAATCGTCCCCGGCCAGCACCACGCGCCCACCACCCGTTGGCCGCCTTCCCAAGTCGATGCCTTGCCGTCGCGGAAAGGTTGTGCCGAGCCGATCAACAAGCGCGCCTCATCGTAGCGCGGATGCTTCGCGGTATTCTGGAACTGGATCCACGGCCCATTGTCAGAGGTGAAGATAATCAGCGTGTTCTTCTCGATCCCCGCATCCACCAGTGCTGCGCGGATTCGCCCGAGATTCGCGTCGATCTCCTGGATCGCATCGCCATACAGCCCGCGCTTCGAAGTGCCCTTGAACTCCGCCGAGGCATGCACTGGTAGGTGCGGCATGTTCGGCGTCATGTAGATGAAGAAGGGCACATCCTTCTTCTCACGGATGAAGCCGATCGCCGCATCCGCATAGCGCTTGGTCAGGCCCTCCTGGAGCGGCACGTTCTGGTCGATGTCGCTCTCGATCATCTCGTAGCCCGTCACCGGAGTGTTCTTGTCGGAAGGGCCCTGCATGAGGTTGGAGCCGGTCTCGTAGTCGTTGGAGACATTCGTGCCGATCCAGCGGTCGAAGCCATTCGCCAGCGGCAGCGCTTCCACTGCCATGCCGTTCTTGTCGTTCGGTGTGCCGAGGTGCCACTTGCCGAACATGCCGGTGGCGTAGCCCTGCGCCTTCAGTCCCTCCGCGATCGTCAGCTCGCGCGGGTGGATGTAGCGTTTCACGTCGGGCCCGATCGCCCATGCGGGCAAGCCGGAGCGCAGGTGGTTGCGGCCAGTCAGCATGGCGTAGCGGGAGGCGGTGCAGGCCCCGGCCCCGGAATAGAACTGCGGGAAATTCGCGCCGTCCCGGACCATCCGGCTCAGGTTCGGGGTCTGGATCACCGGATTCCCGGTATGCGCAAAGTCGCCATAACCGGCATCATCCAGCAGGATCACGATCACATTCGGCTTTTCCAAGGCGGGCCGGGCCCCGGCGGGGAAGGCCAGCAGGAGGGAAATTGCGGCAAGGAACAGGCGCATGAGTGGCTTTAGACGCCCGGAACTGCGGTAATCTGTCAAGGTGCGGAGGCTGGATACTGAGATTCAAGACGTCGCAAGCTTGCCCCCCTGACGCTCAGCCGCTTTGCTCCCCGCGCCTTGGCGGATGAGGAAACTAAGCAAGCAAGCCGGTGGCGGCGACTCGGCATCTTCGGCGATTTGCCGACGCGCTGCCTGATGCGCGGGCTGAAGGTAGCGCCGTGGTTCCTGGAGCCTGTGCTGGTGCCGCCCTGGACCTTCCTGTTCTTCCTGCTCGCCGCCAAGCAACGCCGCGCCGTCGCGGGCAACCTGCAGGCGCTTTTTCCGGACTGGTCAGGCCTGCGTGCCTGGGTCGGGGCCTACCGGGTCTTCCTCAATTTCGCCTATACCTACGTCGAGGCCATGCGCGCCGAGACCGGCAGCGGCGATGTCGATTGGGTGATCGATGGGCTTGAGCATTTCGAGGACCTGCGGACGCGCCCGGCGGGCAGCCTGATCCTCACCGCACACATGGGGAACTACGATATGGCCGCGCCGCTGTTCTCGGACAAGTTCGGCCGTGTGGTTCATGCGGTCCGTGCGCCCGAGCGTGTGCCGGAGATGCAAGCAATCCGCGAGGCCGAGCAGCGCGAGAAGGAGCGGCTCAATCCGTGGTTCCGCACCTGCTTCAATACCGGTGGCGACATGCTCGGCGTGGAGCTGGCCCGCTTCCTTGGCGATGGCGACATCGTCGCGGTCCAAGGGGACCGCGTGATCTTCGAGGTCTCGCCGATGGAAGCGGAGGTCGAGCCGGGACTGATGATGCGGCTGCCGCGAGGCCCGCTCTATTTGGCTAGGATCACCGGTGCGGCCAGTTTCCCGCTCTTCATCATCCGGGATGGCTGGCGGCGTTACCGGATACTGGTGAAGCCACCGCTGCAACTGCCTGAGCGCGTGCGCGGCAGGGCGGAAGATCCGGCGACGCCGGTGTGGGCGGGGGCGATTCTAGAAGTGGTGAAGGGCCACTGGGACCAGTGGTTTGTGTTCGAACCAGTGCTGCGCCGCGAGGAAAGGGGGCGCGCATGAGCTGGCCCCGGACTGCGGAATATCGGCCTGACAATCGGGCAGTTACGCCCTTCTTTCGGATCTTCGGGCATCACCGTCCGCAGCCGGCGGGGGATGTCCGGCGGATGGCGGAGGGGCAGGGGCTGCACCGCGGGGAGTGGAAGTTTTTGTCGCGCTTCGTGCCGCTGGTGCTGGGGGCCTTCCTCTTCGATTTCCTGTGGCGGGTAGGTGGCTTTTGGGGGGCAGTAGCAGGGCTTTTGCCGGGCCTTTTTGCCCTTCTTCACCTCATCGCCTTCGGTCTCGGCGGGAAGAATCCGGGAATCCAGTGGGCGCGCTGGGAATTCGTGCTGACCCTCTGGAGTGTGTGGCTGCTGGTCTTCTCCGGCGGCAGCGGGGTGACTTGGGCGGCGGGGCTGTGGGTGCTTTTCTTCCTGCTGAACTTCCTCTGCAACGCGGCGCTGACCTGGAAAGTATTCATGTCGATGCCGCCCTTCCTCAACGGGCGCTTCCGCTTTTTCCTGGCACTGGCGGCGCACGTGCCAGCCTTCGTCCTGCTGCTGCGTTACGGGATGCCGGGACTTCTGTTAGGGCTCGCGCCGATTGGGATCATCTGGTGCTGCGGGACCTTCTTGCCGAACGCCCGCTTGTTCGGGCCGATGGTGTCGCGGGTGGAAGGTGAGGGCGCTCTGATCACGATCGATGATGGCCCGCATCCGGAAGACACGCCTGCGATTCTCGATCTGCTCGATGCGCGCGGTGCGAAGGCGGTGTTCTTCGTGATTGGCAAGAACGTGAAGGCTTACCCGGAGCTCGCGCGGGAGATCGTGCGGCGCGGGCATGAGATCGCGAATCACACGATGACTCATCCTGCCGGGAGCTTCTGGGCGGCCGGGGCGGTGCGGACCCGGCGTGAGATCACCGAGTGCAGCCGGGTGATTGAAGAAGTCACCGGGGTGAAGCCGCGCTGGTTCCGTGCGCCGGTGGGGCACCGGAATTGGTTCACGCATCCGGTGTGCAAGGATCTGGGGATGGAGGTGGTGGCTTGGAACCGGCGGGCTTTCGATACGGTGCGGAGTGATGTTGCAGGGATTGTGCAATGTCTGACGCAGGGTGTGCGGGATGGGGATATCCTGCTGCTGCACGAGGGGACGAAGACGGGGGTGGGTGTATTGGACGGGGTGTTGGAGGAGTTGGGGAAGGAGGAGTGAGGTTTGTGTAATCTTGTTAGATGAGGCGTGCCGCCTGATGGTTGCGGCGTTAGCCGCTTTGGACTGCAGCGGTGATCCGCAGCTTTCGAATGCAGGGTGGAGCCTACCTGTTCTAGCAGAACGAAGCGATCTTCCTGTGGCTTCGTGCCCGCGAGAACGGCAGCACAGTGCCGGGAAGGCTGATTCAACCCACACCCTCAAAGCGCCGCCAGATGCACTCAAAAGCTGTGGATGACCCCAGCAGTCCGAGGGCCTGCGGCTGTTATCGGGGATGATCTGAGGGAGGCCTCAGGCAGGACTCGCGACGAGTTCGGTGACTTCCTCGGGTTCCTCGATCGGCTCTGCCTTGCGGTGCTTCGCGGCGATGATGGAGTAGAAGGCGGGCACGACGAAGAGGGTGAAGAGGGTGCCGACGATCATGCCGGCGACGAGGACGATGCCGATGCTGTTGCGGGCCTGGGCGCCGGGGCCGGTGACGAAGATCAGCGGGGCGTGGCCGAAGACGGTGGCCGCGGTGGTCATGAGGATGGGGCGCAGGCGGGTCTGGGCGGCTTCGCGGAGGGCGGCCATCTTTTCGAGGCCACGCTCCTGGAGTTCGTTGGCGAACTGGACGATCAGGATCCCGTTCTTCGCGATCAGGCCCACCAGGGTGATCAGCCCGACCTGCGAGTAGATGTTGATGGTGGTGAAATCGAGGAAGGTGAAGACCAGTGCACCGGAGATCGCCAGCGGCACCGAGCCTAACAGGATGATCAGGGGATCGCGGAAGCTGCGGAACTGCGCGGCAAGCACGAGGTAGATCAGGATCACGGCGAAGCCGAGGGTGACGACCAGGGCGGAGCCTTCCTTGCGGATTTGGCGGGACTCGCCGGCGTAGTCGAGCGTGACGCCTGGACCGGTGGTGGCCTTGGCGGCATCTTCGAGGACCTTGAGTCCGGCTTCCTTGGTGACGCCGGGTTGTACGCCGCCGAAGATCCGCACGGAGTTGCGCTGCTGGAAGCGGTTGAGGGTGCGCGGCGCGGCATGGGCCTCGACGCTGGTGAAGGTGGAGACCGGAACCATCTGGCCATCCGGGGTGCGGATCTTGAGGTCGAGCAAGGGACCCACCGAGGCACGGTCGCTGTCGCCGAGCTGCGGGATGACCTTGTAGCTGCGGTCGAAGTAATTGAAGCGGTTCACGTAGGCACCGCCGAGGAGGGTGCCGAGTTCCTGACCGACACCGGCGAGGTCCATGCCGAGGTCGGCGAGGCGTTCGCGGTCGATCATCACACGTGCTTCCGGGCGGTCGATCTTGAGGTCGGTATCGACGTAGAGGAATTTGCCGCTCATGAAGCCCGCGCCGATGATCTCATTCGCGCTCTGGATCATCTGCTCGACCGGCTGATCGGTTTGCAGGACCAGCTCGACGTCGTATTGGCCGGGCGTCGGCAGCGGTGGATCGAGGCGCGGGAAGATCCGCAGGCCGGGGATCTGCGAGACCCTGCCGAAGAGTTCGCCATACATCTCCTCGGTGGTGCGGCTGCGATGCTTCCAGTCTTTCGCGACCATGCCGCCGAAGCCGCCCCAGCCAGCGGTGAGGGACCACATGTACTCCGCCTCGGGGAATTCGGTCACGGTCTTGACCAGCTCGAGCGATTCCTTGTTCGCGGCGTCGATGGTGGCGTCCGGCGGGGTGTCGAGGAAGAGGCTGATGTGGCTCTGATCTTCCACGGGTGCCATTTCGCGCTCGGAGAACATGTAGAAGGGGATCGCCGCGAGCATGATCAGCACCGCGACGGCGAGGATCACCCAGCGGATCTGAAGGGCACCGTCGAGCATCACGGCATAGACGCGCTTCACCTTCTCGAAGCCATGATTCACCCAGCGGGTGAGGCGGCCTTCCTTGCCACGGGCGTGGACGAAGCGCGAGCTCATCACCGGCGAGAGGGTCAGGGCGACAAAGCCGGAGACCAGCACTGCTGCGGCCAGGGTGATCGCGAACTCCAAGAAGAGCGAGCCGGTGAGGCCACCTTGGAAGCCGATGGGCGCATAGACCGCGCCGAGCGTGATGGTCATCGCGATGATCGGGCCGGTGAGTTCGCGTGCCCCGATCAAGGCGGCTTGGATCCGTGATTTTCCTTCGTGGACGTGGCGTTCGACGTTCTCCACCACCACGATCGCATCATCCACCACCAGACCCACCGAGAGCACGATGGCGAGGATGGTCAGCAAGTTTAGGCTGAAGCCGCAGGCCAGCATGATGCCCGCCGCGCCGATCAGCGAGATGGGCATGGCGATCAGCGGCACCAACGCGGTGCGGAAGGAGCCCATGAAGATGAAGACCGCGAGGCCGACGATTCCAATCGTCTCCATCAAGGTCTTGCTGATCTCCTTGAGTGCCTCGCGCATGAACATGGTGCCGTCCCAGACCAAGCTCATCTCAATGTCCGGAGGCAAGGTGGGGCGGATGCGGTCCATCTCCTCCGTCAGCTTCTTCTGGACGTCGATTTCGTTCGAGCCGACCAGCGGCCAGACGCCGAGATAGACACCTTCCTTCTGGCTGTACTTCGCGATGTAGTCCGGCTCTTCGGAACCGAGTTCGACGGTTGCGACGTCGCTGAGGCGGACGATTCCGCCGTTGCGTTCGGAGACGATCAGCTTGTCGAACTCGTCCTTCGAGCGCAGGTCGGTATTCGCGAGCAGGTTGATCTCGACCAGCTTGCCCTTGGTTCGGCCGACGGCGGCGAGGTAGTTGTTGCGGCGGAGTGCTTCATGGACATCGCCGGGCGTGAGGTTGAGCGCGGCGAGGCGATCGGGATCGATCCACACGCGCATGGCGATCTGGCGGCCGCCTTCGATGGTCACGCGTTGCACGCCGGGCACAGTGGCGAACTGTGGCTGGAGCGTGCGGGTCAGCCAGTCGGTGACCGCGGGGACACCACGCTCCTTGGAATTGAAGCTGAGATAGAAGGTCGCGTAGGGCCGGTCGGCGCGCTGGATTTCGACCATCGGTGGCTCTGCCTCCGGTGGCAGCTCGGAGCGCACCTGTTGCAGGCGGGCTGTTACTTCAGCGAGTGCCGCAGTGGTGTTGTGGTTGAGCTTCAGGTGCACGGTCACCGTGCTGACGCCGGCGCGGCTGGTGGATTCCACGTGATCGACACCGCCGATCTGTGACACCACGCGCTCGATCGGGGTGGTGAGGAAGCCGCGCGCGGTCTCGGCACTGGCTCCGTAGTAGAGCGTGGTGATGATGATCGAGGAGCTCTCGAGCTTCGGGTACTGCTGGATGGGCAGCGAACCGATGGCGCGCCAGCCCATGAGGACGATGACGAGGTTCACCACCACGGCGAGCACCGGGTGCTTGATGAAGATATCGGTGAAAGAGGAGCGGGTCATTGAAGTGCCGAGTGAGCAGTGATCAGTGAGCAGTGGAAGGGCGGGGAGTGATCAGTGAGGAAGCCACGGGCGTGTCCTTGGCTGGCCGATCACTCGGGCCGGCTAAAGCCGGCGCACCCAGTGCTGGCGTTCCACGGAATCTGCCTTAACTGAGTGGCATTCGTGGCGAGGCCTTATTGTTCCGCGGGCTTGGGTGGGGCGGCGCCGACTAGGACGCCTTCGCGGAGTTTGAAGGAGCCGCTGGAGGCGACTTGGTCGCCGGGCTTGAGGCCTTTTTCGATCAGGACGATATCGCCTAGCACGGTGGCGACCTGGATGATCTGCAGGTGGGCGCGTGGCTTGCCTTCCTTGTCCGGATTGATGGTGAAGACGTGGTCGCCTTCGGGGCCGCGGCGAAGGGCGCTGACGGGAAGGGCGACGAACTTCTGCGGTGGACCGACGGGGACCTTCACCTGAACGGAGGCGCCAGGGGGCGGGACTTTGCTGGCGTCGGCGACCTTGGCGCGGATGACGGCGCTGCGGGTGTTGGAGTCCACGCGGGCATCAATGGCTTCAATGGTGGCGGGAATGCTGTCCTTGTTTGCGACGACGACCTCGACGGTATCACCTTCCTTCAAGCCGGTGCTCACGGCCTGGGTCACGGTGAAGTCGACGTGCACCGCTTCATCGACGCCCTGCAGCGTGGTGAGGACGGTGCCTTCTTCCAGATACTGGCCGGGGTGAAGATCTGCCATGCCGACCTTGGCGCGGAAGGGCGCACGGATCACCTTGCGGGCGATCATCGCCTTGGTGCGCTCCATCTGGGCGAGGATCACTTCCCGCTCCGAGATGGCTTGGTCGAGATCCTTTTTGGAAGTGGCGCTGCTGCTGGTCAGGCGCTCGGTTCGCTCGAGGGTGGTGCGGGTCAGCTCGGCCTGGGCTTGCTGGGCCTTGAGCTCGGCTTCTTCCACCGAGACATCCTGGGCGACGAGGATGGTGCCGGTCTCGACGATCTTGCCGGGCGTCAGGTCCGCCTTCGCGACGGTGCCGGCGAGTTCGTTGCGGAGGGTCACGGAACGCATCGCCAGCACGGTGCCGATGGCGGTGGTGGACTTGCGATGCTCCATCTCGGTGGCGGTCTCCACCACGGCGGCTTCCATCGGCTCCGGCATGCCGGCGGCGGCCGCCGCCGATTTCCCGATCTCACCTTTCTTCCACGCGGCCAGTCCGGTGCCGGCCGCAACGACGCCGCCGATCAGGACGAATGATCCGATCCATTGAAAAGCTCTCATGGTTGTTCTTGAGGAGTAGTCGTTTCAGAGCTGCTTTGCTTGGTGGCTTGCATCGCTTGATGCAGGATGCCCTCCAGGGTCTTGCGCATGCGGTCCAAGGCGTTCTGGTCGACGGGGCGGAGGCGCATGACCCAGTAGAACCACATGCCATCGATGGCGGTGGTCAGGGTCTCGCCGAGTCCGTCCGGCAGGCCGTCCGCCTCCACGAGGGTGTAGAGTTCGTTGTAGGCCTCGCGCATCGGCTCGACCAAGGCGGGGTTCTGGGCCAGCGCGGCGAAGACGGAGGAATAACTGCGGCGCAGGTCCTCCGTCCACTGCTCGGCATCGGTGAAGCAGCCCTGGAGGAGTCCGCGAACCATGCGGCCGGGGCCGGGCGCGACGGCGTTGTAGGAGTCGGTGAAGTGCTTGCGCCAGCCCTCGGCGGTGCGACGGACCATGGCTTCGATGAGCTGGTCCTTGTTCGTGAAATGGTGGAGCAGGCCGCCCTTGCTGACACCGGCCTCCGCGGCGACGGCATCGAAGGTGAGGCGGGAGATGCCGTCCTTGGCGGCGACGGTTTCGGCGGCGTCGAGGAGGGCGTCGCGGACGGAATTGGTGCGAGAGATTCCCATTGGGTCAAAGAAGGGAAAAGACGGAGATACCGTCCAGACGGTCGGGAGCAAACCGTCCAGACGGTCGGGAGGCAAGGGGAATTTACGTAGGTGCGGCACCGGTTCGTCATTCCGACGAATGGGGAAGGTGGGATGTGACAGGGGGGACCGGAGAAATAGAAGATTCTCCGAATGAGAGAAGCTACTTGAACTGCCGCATTCTCCGGAGGGTCTTCAGGTAGACTCCGCCGCCAGAACTACTTCGTCCGCCTAAAGGCGGGACTACATACCGCTGATGGCGAGCTGCTTGGGCTCCTTGGGAGGGGCAGTGCCCCTCAGCCGACCTCGAGGACGATGAGGTGGTTATTGAAAGGGGTGCCGCCCCAGAGAGGGACGATGCGGACTTCGCCGTGGGGGGAGAGGATGCGCTCGAAGTCGGCGGCGGCGGGGTAGTGCGTCGGGGCGGCCTTCATCCAGAAGCTGGCCTTTGCGAGGAGGTCGCCGGCGACGGTGACCTTGAAGCGCCAGGAGTCGTCGCGGAGGCCGGAGCGGATGACCAGCTTGCCGCCGGGGAGGACGCGATCCGCGGCGAGGTTCAGGAGAGTCTCCTGCTCGGGCGGGGTGAAGAACTGGAGGATATCGAGGATGCTGACGTTGCCGACGTGCTCGGGCAGGCCGCCGCGGGCGTCGTGGGTATCGAAGCTGAGGCTGCGGTGGCCGAGGAGGCCGGTGACGCGGCGGGCGGCCTCGACCTTGCGGGCGTCGTAGTCAAGTCCGTGGATCGGGAAGTTGAGGCCCTTCTCGCGGAGGTAGAAGGCGAGCAGACCCATGCCGCAGCCGAGGTCGAGGAGGGGCAGGCCGGTCTCGCGGAGTTCCTCATAGACCGCGCCGTAGAGCGGATCGGTCTTCACCTTCGAAGACACGTAGGAGCGGGCCCAGATGCCGGGGAAGGGTGCCGAGAGTTTTTTGGCGATTTGGGCAGTCACGGGGTGGACGACGGCGGGCTGTGGGAAATCAGCGGATTTCCGCCGCGCAGCACAAGCCATGGCAGGCGCGCGAGGAAGCCCAAAAAGAGGCGGGTGTGCATCCAGGTGAGCAGAGTGTTATCACGCAGATAGCGGAATTGCGAGACGCCGCCTTCCTCGCGGCTGAGGTAGCGCACCGGGGTGGGCAGGTTCACGATCGGCACGCCGCGCCAGGCGAGGCGGACGGCGACCTCGGGATCGAAGTCGAAGCGGCGGGCGAAGGCGGTGCTTTCGAAGACTTCCACGAGCTCGGCGGCGGGGTAGAGGCGCATGCCGAAGAGCGAGTCATCAATGCCCCAGCCGAGGGTTTCGAGGTTGGCCCAGAAGTTGGAGACCTTGCGGCCATTGACGCGGAGGGCGGGGGCGGAGGCATCGAAGACCGGGCGGCCGAAGACGGCGGCCTCGGGGTGGCGGCGGGAGATCTCGAAGTACTGCGGGATCATCTCGGCCGGGTGCTGGCCGTCGGCATCCATGCAGAGGACGTGGGTGAAGCCTTCGGCGAGGGCGTTCTTGGTGCCTTGGAGGACGGCGGAGCCCTTGCCGGCATTCGGGCTGAGCTTGGTGAGCTTGAGAAGGGGATTGGTGAGGAGCGGATCGAGCAGGTCCGGGGAGCCGTCGGTGGAGCCGTCGATGACGACGCGGACGGGCAGGCCTTGAGCGAGGGCGGCGGCGACGGTGCCTGGCAGGATTCCCCCGGTGTTGTAGCTGGGAATGAGGACCACCGGGTTTGACTCGCGCATCGGGGCTGATTGTGGCGGCTGGGGGAGGGGTGGTCCAACCCGGAATGTGGGGATGGGCCGGAGGTGGCAAATTGCGCGACGGGGAAATCAAACCATGAAATACACGGAACACGCAGAAGCTTGGCTTCGATTCACCGCAGAGGAGCGGAGGTCGCAGAGGGATCGCAGAGTTGAGAAAGAGGGAGTGGATTCCTGCCTTTCCTCCGCGATCCCTCTGCGGCCTTTGAGCCTCTGCGGTGTCTGGCTCTGTATGAATTGCCCGGCACTTCCCCGATTGCTGCCCGCGGGATTCCCGGCTAGAACCCTTCAACAATGCGCGCCCGCCTGACCAAAGAGTTCCGCTTCGAAGCCGCCCACACCCTGCCGAGCCTGCCGGAGGGGCACAAGTGCCGGCAGATGCACGGCCACAGCTTCAAGATCGAGATCTCGGTGGAGGGCGAGGTGGATGAATCGATCGGCTGGATCTACGACCACAAGAAGATCTCCGATGCGATGCGGCCGCTGCTGGAGCAGCTCGACCACGGGTATCTGAACGACATTCCGGGGCTGGAGAGCCCGACGATCGAGCGCATGGCGGCGTGGTTCTGGCGGAAGCTGGAAGCGGATCTGCCGGGGCTGGCGGAGATCGTGATTTTCGAGACGCCGACGGCGCGGTGCTCGTTTAAGGGGGAGTTTTGATTAATCGGTCCAAAAGGGAGGCGTTTTTGATTCAACGGAGCGTCCACGGTTAGGCCGGGCCTTTGGCCCTGAAGAAACCGAGGACCGCATGCTCCTGCTGCGGTCCTTGCCGAGGCTCTTGCTACTAGGGTCATAAAACAACCGCCCCCGGAATCCGCCTGGGAGGAGACGGAGCCGGGGGCGGCGGGGAGAGTTAGGGAGGTGAATCTATCGGGCGGTTTACTGCCCGGCGGGAGTGGCGGGGACTGCCGGTGCGGTGCCTTCGGCAGCGGCCTTGGCGGCTTCTTCGGCTTCGCGCTTTTTCTTTTCCATTTCCATCAAGGGGCCGAGGCCGCCCATGCCTTCCATCATGCTCTTCATGCCGGAGGTCATTTTCTTGGCGGAGCTGACGGTGGTGTCCATTTCCTCCAGCTTCATGGAGGGCAGGTTGTTCATGCTGCGGTCATCGGCCTTCTTGGCCTCCTGCTCGGCAGCGGCAGACTTGAAGGTTTCGGCCTGGTCGGGTTCGAGGATGGCTGCCATCTCGCTGCGGAAGGTGGCGTCCTTCATCGGCTGGCCGCCTTGGAAGTTCTTGCGGTCGAGTGGATTGATGGTGCCCTTGAGATCGTCGGAGATGGAGGCCTGGACTTCCTTGAACTCGTCGGCGGTCATCTTGCCGTTGGACTGGGCGTCGCTGGCGAGCATGAGGGTCATGAGCGCGGTGGGGTCCTTCTTCATGGACTCGACGGACTCCTTGGTCTTGGCGAGTTCGCGCTTTTGATACTCCTTGAAGATCTCGCCGGCCTTCTCCTGCTGCTCGTCGGTCATGGCGAGCTTGTCGCTGAGGTCGCCGCCGATGGCACCGCGCATGCCGCCGCGGCGGCCGCCGAACATGGCTGCATTCTGGTCGGACATGGCGAGTTCGCCCATGGCGACGGCGTCTTCGAGCACGCCGATGAGCTGGGTGGCGACGTGCTTGGAGAGGTTGGTACGAGATTCGCCGTACTTTGTGACCAGCGCCGAGTCATCGGCGGCTTCGCGGCCCTTGGGGCGCTCGCTCTTGGCGGTGGATTCCGTCGGAGCCAGGCCGGAGGTGGTGGTGGGATGGGTGGAGGCGGACTTGGTCGGGGCCGCGGGGCCGCTCGGGGCGGCTTGTTCCTTGTTTTGATTGAGGAATACGGCGGTGCCCGCTCCGGCGAGCAGAACGACGACTCCGGCGGTGATGGCGGCTTTCTTGGTCATGGCAATGATTCCGATGGTGGTGAGAGTGGCGGTGCTGCCCGCGCCCGCTGCTGTGAGGGCATTTGAGGCGAGCATGGAACTGGAGGGGATCGCGGCGCCCTTGGCATCCGCGGTGAAACCGGTGAGCAGGACGACGCCGAGGGAGCCGCCGACCTGGCAGCCGCGGCGGGCAAGCTGGCCGCGGAGCTTCTCGGTCGCGCGGTCGAGGCGCTTCTGGGCGGCATCGGTGGCGATGCCGAGGGCGGCCCCGATTTCGCGGACGCTGAGTGAGCGGTAGAAACGCAGCAGGAGGGTCTCGCGATCCTTGGTGGAGAGGGCGGCGAGGGCTTCATCCAGCACCGGCTGGACGCGCTGCCAGTCCGCGGCAGGGGAGGCCTGCGATTCGTGTTCCATATGCGTGCGCAGGATTTGAAGTTTACGGATCTCGCGGGCCCGCTGGCGGAGGAGGTTGCGGGCCTGGAGGACGGCGGTGGCGTGGAGCCAGCCGGCCAAGGAGGATCGCCCGGTCAGGGAGCGGGCCTTGCGGGCGAGGGTGATGAAGGCGAGCTGTGAGGCCTCCGCGGCGAGGGAGTCATCCCCGGCGGTGGTGCGGCGGGCGGCCATGTGGACGAGGCCGGCGTAGCGGTCCACCAGGGCGTGAAAGGCCGGCTCCCGCTGGCGATCCAGCCAGTCGGAGAGGAGTTCGGCATCGGTGGGCCCGGACATCGTTATGGAATCGTTTGTCCGGCTACGGGCGGAAACGGACAAAAAAGTTCACGGAACGGTGAAAACGCGGACTCACCGGGAAAAGAAATAGGTCCTATAGGACATATAGGACCTATCCGAAGGTGGGAGGGGCGTCCCCGTGACTAGATTTTGCTTCTCAGGCAGTGGCGGCCTTGAAGCGCTTGTCGACTTCCTTCCAGTTCACGAGGTTCCAGAAGGCGGCGATGTAGTCGGGGCGCTTGTTCTGGTAGTGGAGGTAGTAGGCGTGCTCCCAGACATCGAGGCCGAGGATCGGCTTGCCGAAGTCGGCGTCGGGGATGATTTCCTTCATCAGCGGGTTGTCCTGGTTCGGGGTGCTGACGACTTTGAGCTTCTTGTCCTGGACGATGAGCCAGGCCCAGCCGGAACCGAAGCGCTTGGTGGCGGCTTCGTTGAAGGCTTTCTTGAGGCCATCGAGCGACTCGAAGGAGGCCTTGATCGCGGCGGTGAGGTCGGCGCTGGCTTCGCCGCCCTTGCCAGCGGGGGCCATGATTTCCCAGAAGAAGCTGTGGTTCCAGTGGCCGCCGCCGTTGTTGCGGAGGGCGGTGCGGGCGGCCTCGTCCTTGATCAGCGCGAGGTTGCCGACGATGCCTTCGAGGGTCTGGCCCTTGAGTGCGGCGTTCGCGGCGATGGCCTTGTTGAGGTTGTCGACGTAGGCCTGATGGTGCTTGTCGTGGTGGATCTCCATGGTCTTCGCGTCGATGTGGGGCTCGAGCGCGTCGAAGGCGTAGGGGAGTTTCGGCAGCGAGAAGGCGGCGTCAGCGGCGGCTCCGGCTTGCGCCATGACGGAGGGGGCGGCTGCGGCGACGGCTCCAGCGGCGGCGGTCAGCTTCACGAAGGATCGGCGGTCGTAGTTCGGTGCACTCATGGTCTAGCCACGATAGACAGGAGGACCGGTGCGACAAATGGAAAGAGGGTGAAAGGAATGGCCTGGGAGTTGCGGGGAGGGGCGCAGCCGGTGAAAAAGAAAAGGCACCCCCTCGCGGAGTGCCTTTCTTTTGATGCGGATCTAACTGTGTAACCCGGAAATCGATTGCCTCAGGACAGGGTCCACTCCGGCAGGCGCACGATCTCGCCGCCCTTGAGGGCGGATTCGTGGGCGAGGATGCCGGTGCAGGTGATGTTCGCGCTCTGGACGGCGTTCGGATAGGAGTCCTGGCCGGTCTGGAGCATCTTCACGAACTGCCACACCAGGTGCGGGTGGCTGCCGCCGTGGCCGGCACCTTGGGTGAAGGAGAGGTGGTCCTCGCCGCTGTCGCCGCCGTAGACGCCGCCCTTGGTGAAGAGCTGGATTTCTTCCGGAAGGTAGTGGGCGAAGTCGGGGCACTGCACTTCTTCCGGAATCTCCGGCTCGGGCTTCTTGGCAGTGTGGATGACGAGCGGGTCGTGCTCGATCAGCGGCCACTCGACGGACTTCTTGGTGCCGTAGACTTCGAAGGATTCGCGGTACTGGCGGGCGACATCGAAGAGCGAGCGGACTACCTGGGCGGAGAGATCGCTGTCCTTCATCTTGATGTGGCAGGTCTCGATCGCGAAGGGCGAGCCGTAGCAGGCATGCATTTCTTCAGCGATGGTGCCGGAGCCGAAGCAGGAAACGTATTCCGCCTGGCTGCCCATGAGGCCGAGGATCGGGCCGACGCAGTGGGTGGCGTAGTACATCGGCGGCAGGCCGGGCCAGTAACCGGGCCAACCTTCCATGTCCTGCTGGTGGGTGGCGCGGAGGAACTGGACCTTGCCGAGTTCGCCCTTCTCGTAGAGCTCCTTCATGAAGAGGAACTCGCGGGCGTAGACCACGGTCTCCATCATCATGTACTTCAGGCCGGTCTCCTTGCAGAGGTCGATGATCTGCTTGCACTCGTCGAGGCTGGTGGCCATCGGCACGGTGCAGGCGACGTGCTTGCCAGCCTTCAGAGCCTTGATCGATTGCTGGCCGTGGTCGGGGATAGGCGAGTTGATGTGCACCGCGTGGACATCCGGATCGGCGAGCAGGTCCTCGTAGGAAGTGTAGCGTTTGGCGATCCCGTACTTGTCGCCCACTTCATCCAGCTTCGATTGGGTGCGCTGGCAGATGGCATACATGTTCACGCCCTTCAGGCGCTGATAGATGGGGATGAACTCGGCACCGAAACCGAGGCCGACGATGGCAACGTTGATATCACTCATGGGTAAAGGACTGGGAGGCGGGATGTAAGATATGAAATAAGGACGATCGGTCCGACGCGATCAAGCGGAAGCGGCGAGGGCGGGCAATTTGGCGGGGCTGCCGAAGAGTTCGCGCATGAAGGCAAGGCCACGGGATGCGAACTCATCCTGGGTGGCGGTGAAGCGCTTCCAGATGCAGACCGCGCCGGCGAGGTCGCGATTGTCCGGAGTGAAGGACTCGATGACGATGGCGCCGGAGTATTTGATATCACGGAGCGCGTCGTGGAAATCCTGCCAGGGGGTGAGCCCGGTGCCGGTCACGCCACGGTGGTTTTCGCTGACCTGGACATGGATGAGATCGTCGCCGGCCTGGCGGATCGCGTCGCCAATGTCGGCTTCCTCAATGGTCATGTGGAAGGTGTCGATCATGGCTTTTGCCGCCGGGTGCCCGATCGAGCGGATCAGGCGCAGGGTGTCGGCGGTGGTGTTGACCAAGTCACTCTCGAAGCGGTTGATGGCCTCGATCGCCAGCTTCAGGCCGCGGCTGTCGGCCTCCGTGGCGACGGTGCGCAATTCGCTGGCGGCCAGATCCCACTCGCGCTTGCGGTCGTCCGGGGAGAGCTGGCGGGCCTTGCCGACCTGGGCATACATGGGGCCGGCGATGAAGGGGATCTCAAGGGCCTCGGCGAGGTCCATGAGGCGGGAAAGGTAGGCACGGGTATTCGCTCGGACGGCGGAGTCGGGATTCGTCAGGTCGCGGCCGGGGCCGAAGGCTCCGCAGAGGTAGGGGGTCAGGCCGGTCTCCTCGAGGATCGGGCGGATTTTTTGCGGATCCACGAGGTCCGGGTCTTCAATCGGCAGCTCGACCGCATCGAAACCGAGCCGGGCGATGCTGCGCAGCAAATCGCCTTGCTCCGAGGTGAAAGGGGAAGTCCACAACCAGGTGCTTGCTCCAAAAGTGACGCTCATGATTGGCGACCACACTAATGAAAACCCGGCAAGGGGCTATGATGAATCAGGTCAAGGTGTGTATGTTTCCGCGTGAAGTGTGGCATCGGTGGTGGCTGGTGTGGGCTCCGGGAGATGCTCCCGGCGGGTGTCCCCGACCTTCCCGAGACCGTCCAGCACTGCTTCCAGAAAGGGTAGGCCGCGGGCTACCTGTCGCCCGCGTATCAAGAGATGCCACAAGGGCTCGCACTTTTTCCAGCCGGCGGCGTAGGCGAAGTGACGGAGTTTACCGGTCAAATTTTCGTGCGCCGAGGCCCCGGCGAAAAGGTTCCGCCATGTGTAGAAATCGCGGTAGGCGCGCTGGTAGCCTTCTTCCAGTTGGGTGGTGCTCATCCGCGCCGGGCGGAAGACCGCATGGCGGGTGTCGTAGAGGTCCCAATCGCGGTGGAGCAGGCGCTTTTCCTGCTCGATCCGGTGGAAGAGGCCGGTGGAGGGGTAGGGCGTCATCACGTGGAAGGTCGCGGTCTCGATGCCGTGGGTGACGGCCCAGTCGACGGTCTTGCTGAACACGTCCGGTTCGTCCGCATCCATGCCGAAGACGAAAGATCCGTTCACCATCACGTCCTGCTCGTGGAGGCGGCGGATGCAGGCGGCGTAGTCGCGGCCGAGGTTCTGGACTTTCTGGTGATCGCGCAGGTTATTGGTGTCGAGATTCTCGAAGCCGACGAAGAGCGAGCGCAGGCCGGCGTCGGCGGCTTTCTCCAACAGCTTGGGTTTGAGCACGGAATTGACCGTGGCGGCGCTCTGCCAGAGGCGGCCCATGCCCTTCATGCCCTCGAAGAGCATGGTGGCGAAGCGCGGGTCGCCGAGGAGGTGGTCATCGAGGAAGTAGAGATGGCGACCGGGGAGGCGCTCGATCTCGGCGAGAGCCTCATCGACCTTCTGGACGTAGTAGGAATTGCCGCCCTCGAAGAAGGCCTCCTTGTAGCAGAAGTCGCAGCGGTGCGGGCAGCCGCGGGAGACCACGATCGAGTTCGGCACCAGATAGAGGTGGCGTTTGATCAGGTCGCGGCGGATCGGCGGGATGCCGTGGATGCTGCGCTTGGCGGGGGCGACGTAGCGTTGGCGGGCCTTGCCGGCCTTGAAGTCCTTCAGGAATTCCGGCCAGGTGTCTTCGCCGGGGCCTAGGAAGAGGGTGTCCGCATGGGCGGCGGCTTCGTCCGGCAGCGAGGTCACGTGCAGGCCGCCGAGGCAGACATGGGCACCGCGGGCGCGGTAGTGGTCGGCGTAGCGGTAGGCCCGCGAGGCATTGGTGATGTAGACTTGGATCACCACCAGCTCGGGATCGTCGTCGAGGCGGAGGTGCTCGACGTGTTCGTCCTGGAGGTCGATCTCATCATCCGGGCCGAGGTAGGCGGCGAGGGTCGCGAGACCCAGCGGCGGGAAGAGCGAATACTTGATCGGGCGGAAGAGCGGGCTCTTCGCCTCGGTGAGCGAGGGCAGGATCATCTTCACTCTCATGGCGATGCCGATTCCGGGGGCGGTAGATGATCTGCCCGTGAACCGGCGGGGGAAAGGCGGTGAATTTCCGGTTGGAACTCCGTGAGGTCCGGGCTGGAATGCGGCGTGAGATGGTGCCTGCCGGGCCGTGAGATCCTGTTTCCCCGCCGCCCGCTGGTGATGGGGATCGTGAATGTGAATGACGATTCCTTCTCGGGTGATGGGACGCTGGATATCAGCGCCGCGCTGGAGCAGGCGCGGCGTCAGTCGGAGGAAGGCGCGGACATCATCGATGTCGGCGCGGAGAGTGCGCGCACAAACCGGGCGGCGATTGCGGTGGAGGAGGAGGTCCGGCGTTTCCGGGCATTCCTCGAGGCCTGGCCGGAGGCTCTAACAGGTGCAGTGCCGCGCGATGAGGCACAGGTGTGGCCGCCGGTGCTGGCGGCGAATACTTGGCGACCGGAGGTGGTGGAGAAGGTGCTGCCGCTCGGGGTGGAGTTCTTGAACGACATGGGCGGGCTGCCGGATGAGCGTAATGCGCGGCTGTGTGCGGAGGTCGGGGCCTCGCTCCTGATCATGCATTCGGTGGGAGAGCCGAAGGTGCCGCACTTTCACCAGCAGTGGGGGGATGTGATGGGGGCGATGGAGGCTTTCTTCGAGGAGAAGGTCGCGATGGCCACGGCGGCTGGTCTCCCGAAGGAGGCGCTGGTGCTGGATCCGGGAATCGATTTCGCGAAGCAGCGCGATGACAATCTGCGGGTGTTTCGGGAGATGGAGCGCTTGCAGCGTTTTGAGGTGCCGCTGTTAGTTCCGGTGAGTCGGAAGACAGTGATTGGCGAGGTCCTGGGGATTGCCGAGCCGAAGGAGCGCGATGCGGGGACGGTGGCCTGTATTGCCGCGGCGGTTAGGCGGGGCGCTGGTATCCTGCGGGTGCATGATGTGCGCGCCGCGTGGCAGGCGGTGAAGATGCTGGCGGCGTTGGGGTAGGGAGTGGAATGGCGCAGCCATTCCACTACGAGAGCAGGCTCAGGGGGCCTTCTTGCTCTTCTCGATGATCGCCTTCAGCTCGTCGGCATCGAGGGTGAAATCGTCGGCGTCGGAGCGGGCCTTGAAGGTCTTCAGCCATTTCTCGGCCTCGGCTGGGTTCTGCTTGGCCAAGGTGTAGAGCATAAGTGGCATGGCCTCGCTGAAGATGTCGTCTTCCGTCTCCTTGTTCTTATCGAGCATCTCATCGAGGGCGGCGCTGCCGCGGAGTTCAACTTCGCGGCCGAGCACCGGCAGGAGCATCAGGTGCTTGAGCATGTCCGTCTCCTCGGAGGTTTCGTCGGTGGGGTTGAGCAACTCCCTGAGTTCCGCAACATCGGCGGCATCCGCTCGGCCGATGGATGCCATCAGGCGGGAGAGCTGGCCTAGGTCCGCGGCCAGCACCTCGCGCTCCTCGCCATCCGCGAGGACGATATTCTGATCAGACCAGCTTTTGATAAACTCACCGAGTGACCCGGCGAGGGTGCTGTTGGAGTTGGAGGAGATGCTGCGGCGGTCGGACTTGCCCGCGCCGGTCTTCTCCGGACGATCGTCGGGATCCGGGCGCGAGGACTTCGTCGATCCCGCGCCGGTGGTAGTGGTTTCGCCGGCTGTTGCGGTGCCGCCGTCCTTGCCGGACAAGCGGCCACCGAAGAATCCAGCGATGGCGAAGCCAAGGCACAGGGCGATCACGACGGGCATCTTCACGCCCCGATCCTCCGCGCGGAAGGGCCGCCCGTCTATGCGGAAAGCAGGGCCTTGTAGCCGGCCAACGCCTGATCGTAGGTGCCCGCGAGGGAGGCATCCGGCTCCAGGCGGGAGCCGGCGGCCGGCTTGCAGAAGCTGGCCTGCAAGGCGGTGAGGTCGTGGCCGAGCGCATGGGCGGCGCGGAGGGCGGCACCGAGGCCGGCGCCATTCGCGATGGCGAAACGTTCGACGGGGGCTTGGAAGATGTTGGCGACCAGTTGGGCGATGCCGTCGTTCTGCGAGGCGCCGCCGGTGAGGCGGATCAGCTTGGCCTTCTCGCCGATCCACTGGCTGTGCAGGCGCATGTTGAGGAACTGTCCTTCCAGCACCGCGCGGACTTGGGCGGGCGGATTGCCGCCAGCTTCGAACTCGGTGCTGCCCTTGCGGATGGGGGCGCTGAAGTCGCGGCGCGGGGTGATCTCGGGGCCGAAGAAGGGCAGCATCAGGTTGCCATCGTTGCCAGCCGGGGTGGCGGCCAGGCCGCTGCGGTCGAAGGCCGACCAGTCGAGGCCGAGTACATCGCGCAAGGCTTCGCGGGCGAGCGAGCCGTTGCGGAAGCAGATCAGCGACATGAAGCCGCCGGCGGGATTGCCGAAGACGTGGCCGAAGCCCTGCGGATCGGTCACGGATTTCTCCATCGCGGCGAAGAAGGTATCCGAGGTGCCGAGCGAGATCACCATGGTGCCCGGCGTGGTGGCACCCATGCCGACCAGCGAGGAGGGATTGTCACCGGTGGAGAGCACGATTTGGCAATCACTAGAGAAGCCGTACTTCTGCGCGAAGTAGGGCGAGATAAAGCCAGCGATGGTCGTGGAGGTAGCGGCGGGCGGCAGCTTGCCGCGCAGGCCGGGAGCCGTGGCATCGAGCAGGGTATCATCCCAATCGAGGCTGTGCAGGTTGAGCAGGTTCATGCCCGCGCCATCGCCATGATCGATCTCGATATTCTTGCCCGCGAGGACGGAGCCGATGAAGGAGCTGACCAAGTGGATCACCGAGGTGCGCTCGTAGGCGGTGGGGTCCTGCTTGTAGAAGCGGCGGATCTGCGGGCCGGTGAAGCGCTCGATCGCGATCGAGCCGGAAATGCGGCAGACCTCGGCATTGCCACCTGCGGCAGCGGCGATCTCCGCGCATTCGGCGCCGGTGGAGGTGTCCATCCAGATCGGCGCGGTGGCGCGGGTGAGTGCCGGGGCAACTTGCTCCTTGAGCGATTTCGCGGAATCGAGGTCGGCCAGGCGCTGCTCGAAGCGGGCGTCCAGGTAGACCGAGCCGTGCTGCTGGCCGGAGCTGGCGATCGCCTCGATCTTGGAGAGGTCGAAGCCATCGGCGAGCTGCTTGAGCGCGAGATCGAGTGCATCGAGCCACATCCGCGGATCGGCATGGACCTCGCCATCCTTGCCGCCGGGGATGAAGCCGCTGGGGGAATTGTAGGCAGGCAGGGCTGCGCCGAAGTTCACTGAGACTTCGCGGACGATCTGGCCGCTGGCGGGATCAATGACGATGGCGGAGAGAGACTGGGTCGAAGAATCAAGACCGAGGAACATGGGACTGAGAAACTAGAGGCAAGCGGCCATAGACCAGAAGGAAAAATGGCATGATGGCGGAATCGTCCTATAAAGCGGTGGAGAGTTCCACCGGGGGCTTGGCTTTCGTGTAGGCGCGCTGGTGACAGCGCGGAACGGCACCTGTGATCGGCAGTTCTCGTGGCGTCCGCGCTCTCACGAACGCGCCTACGCTGAAAGTGCTCACCACTTCACGGTCATTCCCGTGCCGAGCACCGTAGGCATGCCCAGCTTGGCGGAGATCGGCTGGCCGACGCCGCTGAAGTCGCTCTTCGACATCGCGTATTCCTCATCGAGCAGGTTGCTGCCGAAGATGTAGGCTTCCACCTGCTGCCAGCGGTAGCCGGTGCGGGCGGAGAGCAGCATGCGGGACTCGAGCTTGGTGCCGCTGGGCGAATCGGCCTGGGAGTAGCAGGTATCCGCCCAGTTGAGGGCCATCTCGCCGAACCAGCCGGTAGCCGGGCTCCAGCTCAGGCCGAGGCCGACGGTCCACTCGGGTGCGAGCGGGAAAGATTGGCCGGAGCGGTTGACCCCATTCAGAATCAGCTCGTCGTATTTCGCGCAGAGATAGCCGGCGGTGAGGCCTGCGGAGAAGTCGCCGTTTTCCCAAACGAGTTCCACCTCGGCGCCGGTGCGCTGAGACTCGGCACTATTGGTGATGAAGCTGTCCACCACCGGGATGCCGCCGGGCGGGACGTAGGGCACCTGCTGGTTGTCGAGCTTGGCGTAGAAGATCCGGCCGCCGGCGCGCAGGCATTCCCACTTCTGCTCGACGAAGAGATTGGTCTCCCAACCGCGCTCGGGTCCATAGGGGCTGGCGACGCCCAGCGAGGGGGCGACCGAGGCCGCGCCCGGCCGGTAGGAGCGCGAGATCTTGGCCCCGGCTGTCAGGTCGCTGTGCCGCCACTCCACGCCGAGTTCGGGGAGCCACTCGGTGTAATCGGATTCAATGTAGCCGGCACCGGTGGTCACGCCGCCGAGCCGGGCAGCGGTGCTCATCTGCCGCGACTGGTAGTCGAGGCGGACACCGCCGGTCAGCCAGAAGTCCGCGCCCAGTGCGAGGTCACCGTGGAAGAAGGCGGCGGCGATCAGGACGTCTTCGTTGAACTTGTCGCGGAAGGGCCGGCCCTGCGGCACCGGGCCGAGGCCTGTGCCCTCGAAGGTCACGCCGTACTCGGAGCTTTCCGCATACAGGCCGCTGACCCAGTGGTAGCGTTCGCTATCTTTCGCGAAACGGGTGTTCGCGGTGAAGCGCCGCTCATCGATGGTGTAGAGGTAGAACCAATCCAGGATCGGAGTGGCATCGAAGTCGGTGTAGTGCGTGCCGTCCAGGTTCTGGGCAGTGGCTTCGCCGTCCCACCACCAGCCGCCGCCGAGATCGGTACGGGCGCGCAGCACCACGCCCCAGAGATCGGCGGGCAGGGAAGCGGTGTCATTCACGTCCACCACTCGGTCGTAGAGATCATGACCGGGCAGGTCGTAGGCTTGGCCGAAGAAGTTGCCGCGGCCGCGATCAATATCCACTCGCAGGTCGACCACCGATTGGTCGTTGCCCGCGGGTCGCCAGCGCAATTGGCCGCGGTAGCTGTAGCGCTGGGTTTCGGCGAAACGCTCGTTGCCGTCGTAGAGGTTGGTCACGTCGTTGTAGGTGCCTTCGCCGACCGCGTTGAGGCGCAGCGCCAGCTTGTCCTCGACCAGAACGATATTCTCGGTGATGCCTGCGCGCCATGAGCCGTAGGTGCCGACCTCTCCGGTAATCTTGCCTTCGTGGAAGAACTCCGGCACGTGCGGCTCAAGGCGGAACTCGCCGCCCATCGCCGCCACGCCGCGGCCGAAGAGCACCGGGCCGCGGATCATGCTGATCTCGCCGATGTCCCACATCAGCGGCGTGACGCTGGTGAGAGTGCCGGCGGAGGCAGGCAGCCCGCCATTGGTGAAGTTCACCAGCGTGTTCGATTGCGTGCCGATCGAGAAGATCACGTTGTCCTGCCCGAGGCCGCGCACGGTGAAGGCAGTCGAACTCGGGGTGCCTTGCTGGAGGTTGGGCATTCCGGGGATGACTTCCTGGAAGCCGCGGCCTCCCGCGAGCGGGATGGCGAAGTCGCCCTCGCGCTGCGGTGCCTGGCTTTCCTCTCGTGCCCTCACCACCACATCCTCCAGTTTATCGGGGTCCGCGGCGAAGGCCGGGGAAAACATGGTGGAAAAGGCCAGAAGAAGGCGGGGAGATAGATCGGCAGCCATGAAGAGGGAGGAGAATAATCACTCCACTCCTAGCCGCGATGGGACGCCCAAGTAAAGGCAATCCCGCTCTCCACGGCGGGGCTGGACCTAGAGGCCCAGCTCCTGGCGCAGTGATTCGAAGAGGTGGTCCTCGCGCTTCGCTGTGACCGGTTTCTTGCGCAGCGGCTTCTTGCTGGAACGGGAGGGGGACACAGGCTTTTTCGGCGGACGTGCTTTCATCGGGCGGTGGTTGTGGTGGGCACTTGCGTCGTTGGAAGGGATTCGCCCGCCACCTCGATCCAGTGTTGGACGAAGAACTTCTTCTCGTCGGTGAGGAGCTTGTCCGAGCGTCCGAGGATCGGCCGCAGCGAGGTGGTCATCTGCAGGGTGACCAGCAGGAAGATGCAGCTCCATACGACCAAGGGGCCCTTCGAGGTGGCACCGGTGAGGTTCACGGCGGTCTTTAGGAAGCGGATGCCGAAGCCTGCCGCGGCGAGCCATGGCAGCAGCGAGAGCAGTCCCATGAAGCCGAAGGCATTCGTGGCTTGGGTGAAGATCCAGACCGCCGGCGCGAAACCTAACAGCAGTAGCCCGGCGAGTGCCATCATGCCGGCGAGTGAGGCCGCGAGTTGCCCGGCCTCGGCACGCGATCCTGCAAGACAGGAGAAGATGTAGAGACTGGGGAAGCAGATCAACCCGGCGATGAGGAGTCCGAGTGTGATCTTCAGCGGTGCCGCCCAGAGCTGCTCGTGCATGGCGAAGCTGCCGAGCACCAGGCCGAAGACCACCATGGATACGATGGCGATGCCGATGAAGCGGTAGATCGCGCCATTGCCTGGATCGGCTAAGCGCTGGATGAGAGCGCCGGGATTGCGCAACAAGGCACTGAGGATCGAGCGGAGATCGAGTTGGGCGGGAAGTGCTTCCGATACAGGTGCAGGCGACTGCCCGGGCGGTAGTGGTGGAGTCGAAGGGGTGAAGGAATAGGGCGGCGGGGTGGGCGGTGTATCGTTGTTCATGGCGGTAATGGAATCCGGTTTCGGGGACGCAGGGTGAGGATGATGGGAATGGCGATGAGTACGAGGGCTGCGATTAATCCGCAGACTGCGGCCAGGGCGTTGCCGTCAGTGGCGCGATTGAGCGAGCGCCAGACCGCCTCGTAAAAGCTCCCGCGCATGGGGTCATCGCGCAAGAAGGAGACCGCAATGGTCGGTGTGCCGAAGAAGGGCCGCAGGATCCAGGAGAACTGTGCGCCGAGAAATCCATTCCCACCGAGCCACGCCAGCATGGTGGTGATCGCGATGCCCGGTGAGCTGCAGCGCTGGAGCAGAATCTTGTAGAGCGTGAGGGTTCCCGCGATCCCGGCGACCGCGATCAAGAAGACATGAAAGAGCAAATAGCCGGCGTGCGCGGTGCCGGCATCGGGTGAATCCGGCGCTGGCGCATTCAACGCGAGCATCAGGGTGACCGGCGCGAGTGAACCGAGGATCAAGGCTGCGGAGGCGAAGGCGCTGAGGAGTGCGAGCAGGGACTGGCGGAAGCCGATGCCGCCGAGCAGCAAACCCAAGAGACCGTTCAGCATTCCATTGCAGCCGAGCGTGCAGGCGACCAGCAGCGGCATCTTCAGCGCCACGTAGCAGCCCATCACCGGTGAGCGCCAGAAACCGGTGGTGAAACCGTATGCGGCGAGGGCCAGGGCAGTGATTCCCGCGGTGCGCGCGATGTTCCCCGGGGAGGGGTCATCGAGCAGCTCGGAAGTCGGTTGCAGCAGGCGGCGAATCACTGCCGCGAGCAAAGAGGCCCCCAGTGAACCCGTGATGAACCGGCCATGAAAAGGCGGTCCTCACTTCATGAACTTCATGAAGCTCAGGTGTAGACCGGTAGTGCGAGGCGCGCCAGGGTGCCGCCTTCTTCGCGCGGCTCCAAGGTCACCCAACCGCCGTGAAGCTCTGCGGTCTCCTTCACCAGCGTGAGGCCGAGGCCGGTGCCTTTGCGGCCGGAAGCATGATGGCGCAGCGAATAGAAGCGATCGAAGACCCGGTCGGTCGCATACTCCGGAATGCCGGGGCCGCGATCCGCGATCTCGATGAAGGCGGTGCCATTCTCGCGCCGCAACGCAACTTCAATGGTGCTGCCAGCGGGCGAGAAATCGATGGCATTCTCTAACAGATTGGTCACCGCCGAGCGCAGGATGAAAGCTTCGCCGCGCACTGGCACCGCATCGCCGGGCATCTCCACGTCCAGGCGGACCCGGGCAAGTTCGGCAGGCGGCTGGCCTTGTTCGATGGCGCGGGTGACGATCGGATTAAGGTCGACCACTTCGGTCACATCCAGGCTGCTGCGGCCTTCCAGAGCGGAGAGTTCGAGCAAGCGGTTCATCAGCCGCTCGGCGCGGCCGGACTCAGCACGGATGTTGCCAAGGAAGCGCTGGCGGTCGGCTACCGGCATCTCTTCGCCGAGGAGTTCTGCGGCCCCGCGGATGGCGGCCAGCGGGCTCTTCATCTCGTGAGTCAGCGTCTGCACGTAGCGCTCGGCATAGCGGCGGCCTTCGAGCGCCTCGCGCATGGATTCGAGCGCGCGAGCGAGGGTGTTCACTTCCTTGCCCGCGCCCAGCTTCGGCAGCGGCGGCCGTTTGCCTTGCTCAATCTCGCGGGCGTACTCAGTCAGGCGGCCAACCGGCAGGTATTGCCAGATGAAGACCGCGGTCACCAGGAAGAGGATCCCGGCGCCGATCAAGCCGGTGCCCCAGTAGATACTGCGGCGGCGGGCATCGACGATCGGCAGCACATCGCTCTGCGGCTTGTAAACGGTCAGCACGCCGAAGGGGGCATCCTGCGGTCCCACCAGCGCGCCGACATGGAGCACCGAGGAGAGCGGGTTGTCCTTGTCGGTCCGGCTACTGCGCGCGCCGTACTCGCCGCGCAAGGTGAGAGCCACGTCGCGGGCATCGGCTAGGTTCAGGCCTTCCAGGCGGCCGTTCGAGTCGAAGAGGACCTTGCCCTGCGCATTCGTGAGGTAGGCGCCGAGTCCGACGTGTTCTTTCTCGTGGCCGTGGATCTTTGCCTTGAACCTGCGGCCGATCGCCCGCTCGAAGGCCTTCTGGAAATGCTCCTTGTCGAAGCTGCCCTTTTCGAGGTCGGTCTCGACGAAGGAGGCGAGGATCTGCGCCGCATCCACCATCGACTCCTCCGTCGCCTGATAGGTCTGCGGCTCCACCACCTGGAGCTGCTGGCGCAGCAAGAGGTAGAGGCCGACGCCGATGATCAGCGCGATGATGAGCAGGGTAACCCGGGTGAGACGCATGTCCGTGAAGTTCCAAGGGCGAGAACTGCCCGCAATCAGCCTGAGGCTAGTGGACGAATTCCGCGCTGTTGAGGCTTTTCACGGGCATTCTCACTCGAAGCTTCAGGGCACGAAGAGGTAGCCGAGACCGCGGCGGGTCTGGATGTGGTCCTCCGCGCCTGGCTTCGCGACGCGGAGCTTGGCGCGGATCGACTTGATGTGGGCATCAATGGTACGGTCGGTGACGGCACCGGGATCGGCCCAGGCGTGGTCGAGCAATTGGTCGCGGGTCAGCACGCGGCGCGGATTCTTCAGGAAGACGAGCAGCAGCTTGTACTCGTGGGCGGTGAGGTCCAGCTCGGCGCCGTGGCAGTGGATGCGCATGGCCGAAGGATCGTGGTGCAGGGGGCCGGCTGCCTCCGCGGGTGCCGGAGCAGAGCTGCCATTGCCATTGGTGGCGGCGGCAGTGGCGGGCACCGTGGCACGGCGCAGGATCGCGCGGATGCGGGCCACGATTTCGCGCGGGCTGAAGGGCTTCGTCACGTAGTCATCGCCGCCGAGCTCGAGACCGAGGATGCGGTCCACTTCTCCCGAGCGGGCGGTGAGGAAGAGGATCGGCACACTGGAGGTCTCGCGCATCTTGCGGCACACGTCCAAGCCGGTCATGTCCGGCAGGCCGATGTCGAGGATGGCGAAGTCGAAGCGGGTGGAGCCGAAGGCATCCAGGGCTTCCTGGCCGGTCAGGGCGTGGTGGACTTCAAAGCACTCGGTCTTCAGGGCATAGACCAGAGTATCGGCAATGGCGGGTTCGTCTTCGACGAGCAGGACGTTCATGGCGGGATGGTAGAGGAGAAGGGTGGACAGGGGAATGACGTTAGAGCGGGACGAAGCCGGGCCGGGAATGGAGCTTGAGTAGCCGGTCAGCGGCAAAAATCAAAGTCGTGAAAACCACCGCCACGAGGGGACCCGTGCAACCCACCGCCGCCCCGCCGAAGGCGACCCCGCAGCCTTCGCTGGCATCGAGCCCCGGCGCCACCATCCAATGCCAATAGGCCAAGCCGCCGATGCAAGCAATCCACAGCGGGGCAATCAGAATCCAGAGAAGGGCACGTGGCACATTTGGAATCAACACCATCCGCGTGCAGGGAGCGTGAAGGTTACGTGAAATCGCGCCGGAGGGGTGCTGTGAATCGCCGATAGAACTGCCAGATTCCCGCCAAGAGGTATCCTTGGAGGAAGAGATTCGGCACCATGAGGAGGAGGTAGCGGATCCCTTCGGAGGAGGTCATTCCGTGATCCATGGAGGCAAGTCCGGTGCCGAGAAATCCGAGCGGAAAGGCCAAGGCCATTTGGATACACGCTAAAGTTGCGAGAACGCCTTCCGACAGGTGGATCCAGCCGCTGGCCATCGCCCACAGGAGAATGTGGCCAAGAGCCCACATGCAGGCGAGGCCGACGGTGATTTTGCCACCCAAGCTCACTATGTGAGCCTATCACCAAGGCTGGTCGTGTCGAGAATGGGGGTGCTGGCGGAGGCGCTGTGATCCTTCAAATCCACCCCGCTGAAGCCTAGCCGCCGTGCCTCTCCGAGCAACCACGCGATCCGTGGTGCGGCCGCTTCCGCCGGAAGTCCAGCGGGCCGGATGTTCGAAACGCAATTTCGCTCGGCATCGGTGTTCCCCGCCCGGGGGGAGTGAACCAGGTAGGCACCCAAGCTATCCGCGGAACCCAGCCCGGGTCTCTCGCCAAGCAGGATCAGCGCGGCTCTCGCGCCGAGCGCTTCCCCGATTTCATCTTGCAGCGCGACGCGGGCGAAGGGTGCGATGATCAGAGGCGCGAGCCGCCATCCGGCAAGCAGTGGCAATAGAGCCCGGAGCAGGGGAGGGCCTTGGCGGTGCGCGGCTTCTGCGGAGAGCCCGTCGGAGAGAATGATTGCGAGATCGTATCCTTGATCGCTTCGTACGCCCCCGAGGGTGGCTCTCGATTCCTCCGAGAGCTGCCTGCCGAGATCGGGACGCTGAAGGTAAGTGGCACGATCAGTCGCCTGAGAACTCGCCAACAGAACCGGCTGCCCCAGCGCCTCCAATTCCACCGCCATTGCCGCCGCATCGAAGGGGAGATGCACAGCGTCCCGTGCCCGCGCGTGGGAGAGGCGGAAGTCCAAGAGACTGCGATGAATCACCGAGCCACCCGCCCGTCCAAGCGCGACCCGCGCATCCGTCCACTGTCGCAGCGATGCTTGTAGTTCCTCGCTCATGGTTGGGTGGTGTGAAGTCCCAAGGCCAGCGGTGCGTCCGCGAGGGCCAGCGGATTGTCGCGCAGGTGCCCCGCGCGATCCGCGACTCCCACCTTCTCCAGCCACGCCTCGAACTCCGGCGCGGGACGCTTGCCGAGCACCTGCCGCAGGTAATGCGCGTCGTGGAAGGAGGTGGACTGATAGCCGAGCATGATGTCGTCCGCACCCGGCACGCCCATGATGTAGTTGCAGCCAGCTACCCCTAACAGGGTGAGCAGGTTGTCCATGTCGTCTTGGTCGGCTTCGGCGTGGTTGGTGTAGCACACGTCGCAGCCCATCGGCAGGCCCAAGAGTTTCCCGCAGAAATGGTCTTCCAAGCCCGCGCGGATGATCTGCTTGCCATCGAAGAGATACTCCGGGCCGATGAAGCCGACGACGGTGTTCACCAGCAGCGGCGAGAATTCCCGGGCGACCGCGTAGGCCCGCGCCTCCATCGTCTGCTGGTCGATGCCGTGATGGGCATTTGCCGAGAGCGCGCTGCCTTGGCCGGTCTCGAAATACATCACATTCGTACCGACCGTTCCGCGCTTGAGCGAGAGCGCCGCTTCATTCGCCTCACGCAGCAGCGCCAGATCGATGCCGAAGCTCTTGTTCGCCGCCTGCGAGCCGGCGATCGACTGGAACACCAGATCCACCGCTGCGCCTTGCTCGATGGCCCGGAGCTGGGTTGTCACGTGTGCCAGCACGCAGGACTGGGTGGGGATCTCGTAGCGCGAGATCAGCTCGTCCATCAAATGGAGCAAGGAACAGGTGGTGGTGACTTGGTCGGTCGCGGGGTTGATCCCGATCACCGCATCGCCGCAGCCCATCAGGAGGCCGTCCAGCATGGAGGCGGCGATCCCGCGCAGATCATCGGTAGGGTGATTGGGCTGCAGTCTAACGGAAAGCCGCCCGCGCTGGCCGAGGGTGTTCCGGAAGCGGCTGATCACCTCGCACTTGGACGCCACCAGGATCAGATCCTGATTTGCCATGATCTTGCTCACCGCGGCGACCATTTCCGGCGTCAGGCCGGGAGCGAGGGCGCGGAGCTTTGTGGCATCGGTCTCGTAGGCCAGCAGCCAGTCCCGGAACTCGCCCACCGACAGTCCGGAGACGGGCGCGAAGGCTGCGGCGTCATGGCGGTCCAGGATCAGCCGTGTGACTTCGTCGTCTTCGTAGGGGACCAGCAACTCCTCCAAGAAGTGTCTCAGCGGCAGATCTGCCAGGAGATACTGAGCTGCTACCCGCTCCTCGGCCGATTCAGCCGCGAGGCCCGCCAGTGTATCCCCAGAGCGGTGCGGCGTCGCCTTGGCCATCAAAGTCCGTAAGTCGCGGAAGTGGTGGCTGCGGCCGGCGAGGGTGATGGTCCAGGACATGGCGGATGCGGGCAGCAGGATACGGGCCTCAAGTCGGCTGTTGTGACGGTTCTTCCCTCACGGCTTCCACGACGCGAGCCTTCTTCTTCCGGTAGCTTCTCACTAGCCACTCGGCCAGCAGCAGATTCGGGATGAAGCCCAGCCATGCCACGATGCGGTAGACGTCCATCGGCCGCGGCTCGAAGGCGAGGACGATGAGGTATTTCCACGCCCGCAGGGTGATGGCGGAGAGGGTCAGGGCATAGCTGCGGATCATCCAGTCGCGGTGCTTGGTCCATTGCCGCTGGAGGGCGGTCCGCCAGGCCATGGCGGTGGTGGAGAGCCAGAGGAGCGCCAGCAGGGTGAAGGCGATCCGCGAGGTGATT
The DNA here is from genome assembly GCF_000739615.1 of Haloferula sp. BvORR071. Classification (GTDB taxonomy): domain Bacteria; phylum Verrucomicrobiota; class Verrucomicrobiia; order Verrucomicrobiales; family Akkermansiaceae; genus Haloferula. The sequence continues at coordinate 121,908 of NZ_BATP01000023.1, read as the reverse complement.
CCGCCATTTGCATAGAAGGCCATGACCAGGCTGGCAGGGCCGGTGACGAAGAGCACGGCGATCACGTAGGTCTTGCCGACTGCGCGGTGCAGCTTGGGCCAGCGGCTCAGGACCGCGGGCATGAATTGGGTGAAGCCGGCCAGCAGGGGGATCATGCTGGTGAAGACGTGGGTCCAGAAGGCGAATTCCCAGTGCTTGATGCCCAGATACTGCTGCTTGATCTGGAGGAAGGCGGCGTCATTCCGGACCGGCCAGTATTCCGCGGTGATCCGCGCCATCAGCACGCTGAAGAATGCCAGAGCCAGGAGCAGCAGGACCCCGCCCGCGGTCTTGACCGGGCTGCGCTTTTTCGCATGGGCGGAGTTGAGCATGGACTTGAATCGAGCGTCGCTTCGGCGGATGCTGGGCGCAACCGGAACCGGACCCTCTTCGATCATGAAGCCTTTCCTCCTTTTGTCAGCCCTCGGTATCGCCTGCCTCGCCGCGCCGCTTCACGCCCAGGAAAAGAAAGCGCCCAAAGACAAGGGCGAGGACACCACGGAGGATGTGAGCGTGCCGGACGCCGCCGCGGCCGAGATGGCCGGCACCTACGTCGGGGCCTTCGGTGAGCGGAAGATTACCGTCAGCATTGAGAAGGTCGTGGGCACCACAGTGCTCGGCTATAGCATCGTTGCGGGGAATGAGCGCGCCTTCAGCGGGTCTTGGAAGGCGGAGGATGGCAAGATCACCGTCGTGGCCAAGGAGCCTGGCGATCATCCGGCCGATGGTGTCTTCCACTTCAGCTTTGCGACCAAACCGAAGGCCCTGTCCGGCGAGTGGGTGGCAAACGACAAGAAGATCGGCACCCGGAAGTTCGACCTTCCGGCGCGCAAGTTCGCTTACAATCCGAAGGCCGGGCAGTATCCGCAGGCCTCGGCGCGCGTCCTGAAGGAAGCTGACGTCGAGAACCTGCGCCCCGAGGAGCTGCGGATCATGCGCAACGAGATCTACGCGCGCCGTGGCTACAGCTTCAAGCTGGCGGATATGCGGCAGCATTTCGATGCGCTGGATTGGTACATGCCGGTGTCCGTAGACATCAGCACCAAGCTCTCCGATACGGAGAAGAAGAACGCGGAGCTGATCAAACGCTACGAGAAGTATAGCGCGGAGTACTACGACGACTTCGGGCGATAAAGCGAGCGGACAAAGACGTCCTGACGTGGAGTGCCGCTCATGTGAAACTCCACGCATCCATGTCAAACACCACGGTCACATCCTCCGGCAGCGTGGTCTTCTGCAGGACCTGCTGAACGTGCCGGGTCAGCACCCGGGCCTTGGCGCAGCGCAGCATGAGCTGAAAGCGGAACTGTCCGTGCGATCTGACCAAGGGGCTGGGCAGGGGCTCACCCAAGGAGATTCCCGGCGGGAGGTCCTCGCTCAGGCGTCGGTGTAAGGTCTGTAGCGTAAACTCCGCCCGGCGCTCGTGCGTCGAGCGGCTGGTCAGCACCGCACAGTGGGCGAAGGGCGGGAACTCGAATTGTCGGCGGAACTCCAATTCCTGCTCGGCGAAGCCGTCGAAGTCGTGATGCCGTGCGAACTGGATCGACGGTGAATGCGGGGTAAAGGTCTGCACGATCACCTCGCCCTCCAGATCGCCGCGGCCCGCGCGCCCCGCCACCTGGGTCATCAATTGGAAAGTTCGCTCGCCGGCGCGGAAGTCCGGCACGTGCAGACCGATGTCCGCGTTGAGGATTCCAACCAAGGTCACGTTCGGGAAGTGCAGTCCCTTTGCGATCATTTGCGTGCCGACCAGCACATCGATCTTGCGGGCCTGGAAGGCATTCAGCAGATCGCGCAGAGCATTCTTCTTGCGCATCGCATCGGCATCGATCCGCGCGATCTTCGCCTTGGGCAGCACCTTCGCCAGCACCTCTTCCACCTTCTGCGTGCCGAAGCCCTGTAGCGCGATCGCCGGATCGCGGCACTCCGGGCACTTGCGCGGCACTACCGCCTGGTGCCCGCAGATGTGGCACATCAGGCGCTCGTCTTCGCGATGGTAGGTCAACGCCACCGAGCAATGCGGGCACATGCAGGCATGCCCGCATGAGGGGCATTGCAGCGAGCGCGCGAAGCCGCGGCGGTTTAGGAACAGGATCGATTGCTCGTTCTTCGCGATCCGCTGCTCCAGCGCGGTCCGCAGGCGATCGGAAAGGATCGCCATGCCGCCCTTGTGCTTCTTCGACTCCAGGCGCATGTCGAGGATCCGGATCAGCGGCAGCGACTGTCCGTCGGCGCGCTTCATCAAGCGCACCAGCTTATACTTGCCTTCGATGGTGTTCTGGAAGGACTCCAGCGATGGCGTCGCGGATCCGAGCACGATCGTGCAGCCCTCCAGTGAAGCCCGCAGAACCGCGACGTCGCGTCCATGGTAGCGCGGGATCTGGTCCTGCTTGTAGGAGTTTTCGTGCTCCTCATCCACCAGGATCAGTCCGAGGTCCGGCAGCGGTGCGAAGACCGCCGAGCGCGCGCCGATCACGATCCGCGCCTTCCCCTTGCGGATGCGGTGCCATTCGTCGAAGCGCTCACCCTGCGAGAGGTTCGAATGCAGCACTGCCACCTGGTCCTGGATGTCCGCGAAGCGCGAGCGGAAGCGGCGCACGGTCTGCGGCGTCAGGGAAATCTCAGGCACCAGCACTAGCACTGTCTTGCCGAGATCAAGCGTCCGTCGGGCGGCTTGCAAATAGACTTCGGTCTTGCCCGAGCCCGTTACGCCATACAGCAGGATCGGCGGCTTGGTCTCGGCTTGGATCGATTCGAGGATCACCTCCAAGGCGACCTCTTGCTCGTCATTTAGCGGGAGAGGGGAGTCGGGCAGGATTTCCTCGATGCCATCCGCCTCGGGATCGCGCCGCACTTCCTCCTCCACCAGCAGCACCAGCTCCTGCTTCACCAGCGACTTCACCGAGGCTGAGGCGCCTTCACCCAGATCCGCGAGGGGAATCTTCTTGTCTGCTGCATGGTTCAGCAGCGCCAGGATCGCCGCCTGTTTTGGGGCCCGCTTGGTGATCTTCGCCAGCACTTCCGGATCGGGGTCCTTGTGCAGCACCACGGTCTTGCGGACCTTCGCCGAGTTTTCCTCGGTGCGCACCGCCTCCGGAAGAAGAGCCCGGATCACGCTCTCGATACTGCATCCGTAGTAGTCCGCAATCCAACGCCCCGCCTTGAGTAAATTCGGCGTGATCAACGGCTCCGGGTCGCTCAGGGAATGCAACGGGCGCAGCGCGAAGCCCAAGTCCGCAGGCGGTTCCACGATGTCCAGCACCGTCCCCTGCGAGGTCTTGTTGCGCAGGGGAATGCGCACACGACAGCCCGCCACGACCGGCAGGCCTTCCGGAATGGCGTAGTCAAAGACAAGCTCGGAAGGGCCGTCGATCAGGACGCGCGCGGCAGGCATCTGCGGGGAGGATTGCGCATGCCGCACCCGGCGTCTACCCGCGATAGCGGTTTCGAATAGGCCCCATGGGTCTTATAGGACCTATCTTGCACCCGGCCGGATCTTCCCTACACTGTCCCCATGTACCGCTGGCTTGCCCTCCTGGCCCTCGCCCTTCCCGCTTGCAGTGGCAACAGGCCCACCGCCTACCAGCCCATGGAGGGCGACATCCTCTTCCAGTCCCTGCCGAATGAGCCCGGCATGGACCTCGTGGACGCCATCGAAGGCTCCACCGGTTCGCCTTATTCCCACTGCGGCATGGTCTTCAAGGATGGCGGCGACTGGAAGGTCATCGAGGCCATCGGCCCAGTGAAGGAGACTGCCCTTGACGACTACACTAGCCGCGGCCGCGAGCAGAAGTTCTGGGCCTATCGCCTCGACGATTCCACCCGCAAGCACGTCCCCGCTGCGCTCAGCGCTATGCGGAAGGACCTCGGCAAGCCCTACGATCCCCGCTACCGCTTCGACTCCGAGGCAATCTACTGCTCCGAGCTGATCTTCCGTGGCTGGAAGGCCGCCACCGGCGAGGAACTCGGCAATGTGGTGAAACTCGGCGAGCTCGATTGGCAGCGCTACAAGCCGGTGATCGAAGCGATCGAAGGGCAGGGGAATCTCCCGCTCGACCGCGAGATGATCACCCCGCGCGACCTCGCCAAGGCCAAGGAGCTGAAGCAGGTTTATCCGTGATCCTCCAGTGCCGTCCAGCGGCAGAGCGTCACGTGGGAGGACAGATAGAAGCTCAGTTCCGAGCCGGCGTGTGAGGTAAAGACCTTGCCCGGGCCCGGGTCCGCTTGGATCCACTCGCCGCCGCCCAAGTAGATCATCACGTGGCGGCGATCCATCGTCACCGCCAGGTCGCCCGCTTGGATTTGCGCGAGATCCAGCTTCCGCATATCGCCGCCGATGCCGAGGTCCCGCGTGAAGCCGCGGTAGTTTTCCGCCATCGCCTTGGCACTGGTGTCGAACCACCACTGCTCCAGCCACAGCCGTGCCGCGTGGCCATTCCCCAGAAGGGCTTGATCCGCCAAGGCGCTGCGAAGTCCCGCTCGCGGCAGGCCCGAGCAATCGATGCCGCGACGGTTCTCGCCACCCCAGACGTATTTCGTCCCGTCAAAGGATTTCATCGATTCCAGATAGCGCTCGCGCAAACGCTGCTGGTCGAGCGTGCGTCCGGGCAAGACGAAGGGTAGAGCCATCAGCAAAGGCAACAGCAAGACTGCGATCCGCCAGCCGCGGCGCTTCCATGCGAGGTTCAGCAAGCCCGCCCACACCACGGTTATCGCCGCGATCAAGCCGTAACGCAGGATCCCATCATGGAAGGGTCTCCATAGCAGGAACCAGATCGCGAAGCTGCCGTACGCCGCCAGGCGCGATCCCGTGAACAAGCGGCGAATCATTCGCGGGATCATGCTTCTCCCGATGCTTCGTCTCAAAGCCCATTGATGTTCCTCACCGCGAATTCATCACGGCTTCACAGGAGGTGTTTGGAAAGCGCCCGTCATCTTTCGAGTTGCTCCGTTAGAAAAGTGCGGTATTCTAGCGTCGTCCATGCAAGCGGCATCCACCATCAAAACCGGCAACGGCATTCGCCCCGCGGCGAAGCGCCTGCAGGGATGGTGTGGCCATCGCATGGCGGCCTTCCGGGCCTGATCGGACAGCCTCTTTGAAGGGAATTCATTTCCCGCGGCTGTCCGTTTCCCAAGTCCCTTGGAAGCAAACTTGCCCACGGCTTGTTAGTCGTCCGGGCATCAACCTAGTATTGTTATGAACCCACGTATGTTGAACGGGGCCGACTTTTCGCGCCTCGAAAACCTCCTTGAATCCACGTCTTCCCCGCGACCGACACCGGAGCAGCAGAACGCCTTGCGTGCTGTGCTTGAGGAAACCAAATCCACCCCAAACCTCTCCGAACTGGAGTGCTGCGTCGCCCTCGGCGACCGCCTCACCTTGGTCTCGCCGCTTGATTCGCGGGATTGGTACAAGCCTGAAATTGTCATGCCTGCCGAGGCTGATCTCGATCAGGACCTGATCTCCGTGCTCATGCCTATCGGCCTTGCCGTGCTAGGCCGCCGCATTGGCGAGCGCATTTCGTGGGAAACCCCGGCGGGCACCCGGGAGATGACCATCACCGCCGTGCGCAAGCAGGCCTTGGTCTGATTTTACCCGTAGATCACTACGGGTTTCGTTAGGGAGGATTGCCCCAGCCGGAGCGGCGCAGCCGCTCCGCTACCTGGCTCAATCCCCGCCCTTGCCGTCCCCTTCCCAAGCCTTCACGAAGCCGTTCTTCGGCTGCTTCGCCTGGCGCACTAGACCGCTTGCGGAGACTGCCCCCGGGGTGGTCACGTCGAATCCGCAATGGCTCAGCGCCTGAGCGGTCCACACGTTGCAAATACGAGGGAAATAGTAGGAGTAATTGTCCGGGCACTGGATCAGACGGCCCTGCCCCCAGCTCGATGGGGCGACGGTGATCGGCTTGCCATCCGGACCCTTGTCCGCGCAGGCATTCAGGAAGGCTGCAAGGTCGCGGCCGCGCGAGCGGTCCACCTTGGCGACGTAGCCAGTCTGGTGGTGGCAGACCTCATTCACCTTCCAGTCGATCGGGATGATCTCCATCACCGAGTCGGATGGCGTGCACAGTGCTTTGAAAACCTGAGCCGGATTGAGCCACTGTTTCTGGATGTAGGCGGTCTTCTCGCCCCAGCTCATCGTCACCTGCTTGATCTTGGGCATCGCCGCGATCTCCGGTGGCGGCACGTAGCCGTTCTGCATCAACCAAGGCAGGTCAAAGACCAGCCCGGTGTGCAGATTGTCCGAGAGCAGGTAAATGTCCACGCCCTCGCTCTCCGCCGCCATCGGCATGCTGCGGGTGACATTCCGTGTGGCAAATTCCTCCGGCTCCGGCAGATGCATCGCGCAGGACGCGAGCATCACCACCGGCAGGAATAACAGGGAGCGGAGCAAGGACATGGCGGGAGCTGGTTGGCTCGCCGGCAGCCTGAATCAGGGCGTGCCGAAGGAGCAGATGTATTCGCAGGGCGAATCCGTCACGCGGATCGTGAAGCCACTGTTGCCAGCGACGTCGAAGGACGAGCCGGCGGCGACGCTGAGGGTCTCGGTCGTGCCGTCGAGCACCACCTCGCAGGCGCCCGTGGTGATTTCCATCACCTCCGGATCGCCGGTGCCGAAGTGGTATTCACCGGGGAAAATCAATCCCAGCGACTTCTTGCGCCCGTCGGCGAGGATCAGGCTGTGGGAGACCACCTTGCCGTCGAAATAGACGTTGGCCTTGGTGGAAACGGAGACGTTGTCGAAGGATTCAGGCATGATGGGAGATTAGAGAATGTCGATGAGTTCCACGTCGAAGACCAGCATCCCGGCGGGCGCACCCGGAGGCGGGTTGTTACCGTATGCCAGATTCGCCGGAATCCAAAAGCGCCGTTTTTCGCCGCCGACCATGAGCTGCACGCCCTCGGTCCAGCCGGGGATCACGCCGTTCAGCGGGAAGTCGATCGACTCGCCGCGGACTACCGAGCTGTCGAAAAGTTGGCCATCGGTCGTCCAGCCGGAGTAGTGGACCTCCACGCGGTCGGTGGCCTTCGGGTGGCGGCTGCCGTTGCCGGGCGAGAGGACCTTTGAGGCCAATCCGCTGGCGGTGGTGGTCGCATCGGCCGGCACTGCGGCCACGTCTTCCGGCACCGGTGGCGGTTCCGGGGCCTTCTTGATGTCGAAGAGTTCGACGTCGAAAATCAGCATGCCCTTCGGTGCGCCAGCGCGCGGATTTTCCCCATAGGCGAGATTCGCGGGGATCCAGAAGCGGCGCTTCTCCCCGGTGACCATCAGCTGCAGACCCTCGGTCCAGCCCTTGATCACCTGATCGAGGCCAAAGGAAATCGTCTTGCCGCGGTCCACCGAGCTGTCGAATTGGCGGCCATCCGTGGTCCAGCCGGAGTAGTGGACGGTCACGGTATCGGCCGGGCCTGGCTTCTCGGTGCCACTGCCGGCTTGGATGACTTTCGAGGCCAAGCCCGTGGGGCTGGTCAGGGCATCGGCGGGCGGGGCTTGGACGTCAGAGGGAGCGGCGGGCATGGCGGGGGGAGACTTGGCGCGCACCGCGGCCCTGTCAATCCGCCGCATCCTCGGTCCGTGAAGCAGTGCTTTCTGCAACCGCAAGTTTCCGGTCGATCACGAAGGGCCCGAAGGGCAGCAGCGAGGCGAGGAAGGCCATGCCGCACTGCCTTCCGCTCAGCGCCCGGCTGCCCCAGGCTTGGAAAAGCATCAGCAGGAAGACCATCAGCAGCACGCCATGGGTGATTCCCACGATCCGCACGCCCATCCGGCCGATTTCGTTCCATTCCGGGGACAGGGTAGGGAGGCGCTTCACCACGGCGAAGACCAAGAGAATCAGGAAGGACGTGCCTTCCACCATACCCGCCACGCGCACGCGGCCGACCGGATCACGGAGATCGGGAGCAGACATGGGCCGAAAGGAGCAGCCCTCCGGCGGATGTCAATATTGCCTCCCCGCCTTTCGCCGCGGAGAATCCGGCCATGCCCCACCTGATTCCCGCCCCCACCATCATTGAAGCCGCCGGCCACCCGCCTAAGAAGATCGAGGAATTCATCGGCCGCGTGAACTCCGGGGACGCCGCCCTCAGTGTCGCTCGCATGACCAGCCCCAGCGGCTGGCTGGAGCCTAGCCAGACCCCGGAATTCGACGAATACACCGTGGTCCTGCGCGGCTGTCTGCACGTCGAGTCGAAGGATGGCACCCTCGAAGTCCGGGCTGGCCAAGCGGTCATCACCCGCGGCGGCGAGTGGGTCCGCTACAGCACCCCGGAGGAGGGCGGCGCGGAATACATCGCCGTCTGCCTGCCTGCTTTCGCGCCGGATACGGTCCACCGCGACGCCTGAGCCTCTGACCTTTGTTGGGTCGGGAGTTATGGCATCACCCTCCCAAAATCGGCCCTTCATTTAGACCTCGCATTTTTACGTATGTCCGGTTATCCAGCGGGGGATCGCGTCAACGCGACACCTCCTGATGACTGTCCGCTTTCTGTTCTTTCTCTTGGCCACCGCGCATGCGGTTTCCGCCGCCGGATTCCAGCTCCAGGAACGCTCCGCCTCCGGCCTCGGTCGCGCCTTCTCTGGCGAGGCTGCGATGGGCGATGACGCCTCGGTTATCGCCTCGAATCCCGCCGGGATGATCCTGCTGCCGGGCGAATGGTCCTTCTCCGGCGGGGTGAGCGGAATTTTTCCGAATGTGGAGGTCAATGGCCGCTTTGATCCGCCTTCACCAGCTCCGCCGGGGCTTACCGTGCCCGCCATCGGCGGAAATGTCTCCGAGAACGCGGCCCTACCTTACTTCTACCTCGCCAAGCGCCTGAACGAGCAGTTCGTCCTCGGCTTCGGCAGCTACACCACCTTCGGGCTGGAATCGAATTACCCGGTCGGCTTCTCCGCCAGCAGTCTGGGGGACTTTAGCCAGCTGGTTTCCTTCAACCTGAATCCCTCGCTCGCTTGGGAAATCAACGAGCAGTGGTCGATCGGTGCAGGCTTCGATGCCCTCTACGCCGATGGTACGCTGACCTCCTCTCTCGGCGGAGTGAGGCCATTGCTGGACCTCGCGGGCGATGACTGGGGCTACGGCTTTAACGCAGGAGTCCTCTTCAAGCCGTGGGAACACACCCGCATCGGGGTGCACTACCGCTCGGCCATCGACATCGAGCTGGAAGGCCGTGCTGTTTCCGTGCTTCCCGCCTTCAACGGCCCCGCCAGCCTCGCCACCGAACTGCCGGATAGCGTTGAGGTCAGCGCTGTCCAAGACATCGGCGACTGGTCGATCCATGGCGACGTGATGTGGACGAACTGGAGTAAATTCCAACAGCTCGCGCCCTTCATCGTCGGTGCCCCGGCCCAGCCGCCCGCCTCGCCGGAGAACTGGAAGAACTCCTGGCGCTTCGCTCTCGGCACTACTTGGCGCGCCACCGAGACTTGGACCTTCCGCGCCGGCGTCGCCTACGACCGCAGCCCGATTCCGGAGAGCAACATCACCCTGCGCATCCCCGATGCCGACCGCCTCTGGCTGACCCTCGGCTTCTCCTGGGAGCTGAGCCCCTGCTGGACCCTGGATGCCGGCTACGCCCACATCTTCGCCGACGATGTCTTCATCAGCGAGGGCTCCGCCGCCCTTGGCAGCTTCCGCGGCCAGGCCTCTGGCTCCGGCGATGTCGTGTCGCTCGGTCTCTCTGCGAGCTTCTAGTTCCTTCATCTTGATCAGGCAGGACACCTTTTCCCATCGCCATCAGGCCCTGCGTTTTGCTAGGGTCAGCGGCGGATGACACCCCGCGTCAAGCAAACGGCCTCGATCACGATTGGAGAGTTTTTCGAGCGCCATGCCGGGGCTCTATCCATGACCCTGCTAGGGGAAAAACACGGCTTCGAGCGCCCGATCAGCGAGCCCGCCCCGAACCGTCCCGGCCTCGCCCTCGCGGGTTTCTTCAGCTACTTCGCCAAGAAGCGCATCCAGGTCCTCGGCAACTCCGAGATCTCCTACCTCAAGAAGCTCACCCCGCAGATGAGCAGCGAGCGCTTCCGCCGCATGTGCGAACGGGACATTCCCGGCATCGTCGTTTCCCGCGGCGCCGCGCTTTCGGAAGAGCACATGCAGATCGCGGCGGAGCACCGCATTCCGGTCTTCGGCACCACCCTGGTGACCATGAAGTTCCTGAATGCAGCCACCTTGCGGCTGGAGAATGAATTCGCCCCGAACGTCACCATGCATGGCTGCATGGTCGACCTCCGCGGCATCGGCGTCCTGATCATTGGCAAGTCCGGTGCCGGCAAGAGCGAGACCGCGATCGGTCTGATCGAAAAGGGGGGGGCGCTCGTCGCCGATGACATGGTCCGCATCAAGCTGGCCAATGGCGAACTTACCGCCTCCGCCCCGGCGCTTTCCCGCGGCTACCTCGAAATCCGCGGCATCGGCATCGTCAACGTCGCCAACCTCTACGGCCTCGCCTCGATCCGTCCGGAAAAGCGCCTCGACCTCGTCGTCACCCTCATCGCCTACGCCGACCAGAACGAGATCGACCGCCTCGGCCTCCAGCCGAAATCGTACGAAATCCTCGGTCAGCAGGTCCCGCACGTCGAAGTCCCGGTGGCTCCCGGCCGCGATACTGCCCGGATGGTGGCCATTGCTGCCCTCGACCAGCAGCTCCGCCGCCTCGGCTACAACATGGCGGACGAGTTCAACCAGCGCCTGCTCCGGCACATGGCGGGTGAAGTATAAGGAGCGGGGGCATTCCTGTCCCCAAGGCGGTCCCCAGGAGCTGCTTCGCTTGGACGTAGCCAGCGACAATAAGGTCGCTGCTCATCAACGGCCGCGCGGTAGCGCGCAGTCCGATTGATGATAGGAAGATTGGTGATTGATGATTTCCCCTTCGGGAAACCTCACTCCTCCTCGAACTTCCGTCCGATCAGGTCCGCCAGCGCGTCCAGCGCGGCATCCGCGTCGGATCCCTCCGCAGCGATGCTGATTACGGAGCCATGGCCGGCGGCCAGCATCATGAGACCCATGATGCTTTTGCCGTCCACTTCCTCGCCATCCTTCTCGACCCGGACCTCCGAGGAAAACCGGCTCGCCGTCTTCACGAATTGAGCGGCAGGACGGGCATGGATGCCGAGTTTGTTCTGAATGGTGAATTCGCGTTGCGCCATCGGCATGGTGTCGTCGGGACGGGCGGAGCGTAGGAGCAGTTTCGCTCCGGTTCCAAGTGGATTTTTCATCATGGGAAAAAGGCCCTAGGGCCGCCCACTCCAATTTTTGTTCTTTGAAGCGATCCCGGTCCCCCACAGCATGCTGCCCAAGGGATGTCCAAAGTCGCGCCGCAGGAAACCGTGCTCCAGGGGACTCCGGTCTCGCCCGGGATCGGTATTGCTCCCGTGCACGTCGTCGCCCGCGGCTTTTCCGCTCCGGAAGTCTATCACATTTCCGAGTCCGAGATTCCCGTCGAGCAGGAGCGCTTCCGCCTCGCCCTAGAGGAAACCAAGGCCCAGCTCGACCAGCTCCAACAGACGATCAAGTCCCTCTCGGGGGAGGAGGAGAGCCGCATTTTCGAGGCTCACCTGATGGTGCTGGAGGACCGCGCGATGCTCGACCGGGTGGCAGATGCGATCAAATCCCGCCGCCAGAATGCGGAATTCGCCTTCTACGCGGTCATGCAGCACTTCCTGGAGGCCATGCGCCGGGTGCCGGACCCCTATCTCCGCGAGCGCACCGTGGATCTGGAGGACGTCTGCCAGCGGGTCCTGCGGAATTTCCGCGCGGAGGAGGTCATCCGTCACACCGCGCCGGAGGAGAAGCACATCCTCGTTGCCTACGATCTCACGCCCTCGGACACCGCCGCGCTGGATCGCAACCACGTTCTCGGCTTCGCCACCGAGCTGGGCAGCGTCAATTCCCACTCCGGCATTCTGGCCCGCTCGCTGGGCCTGCCCGCCATCGTCGGGATTGAGGACGCGGTGCTCGACATCCGCACCCTCACCCCGGCGATCCTCGACGGCTACTCCGGGAAGCTGATCCTCAACCCCACCGAGGACACCCTGAGCCGCTACCGCGAGCTGCAGGAGCGCAAGGAAAAGGTCCGCCAGGATCTGGAGTCCCAGCGCGATGCCGCCACCGCCACTACCGACGGCCGGACGATCACCCTGTCCTCGAACATCGAGTTCATCGACGAACTCCAGCTGGTGGTGAACAGCGGAGCGAAGGGCGTAGGTCTCTACCGCACCGAGTTCCTACTGCTGGACGGCGAGGAAATGCCGGACGAAATCGAGCAGGCGGCGGCCTACACCAAGCTGGCCTCCACCCTCGCTCCGCACCCGGTCATCATCCGCACCCTGGATGCCGGCGGTGACAAGCTGCCGATCGAGCCGCTCACCGAGCCCGAGCCGAATCCCTTCCTCGGCTGGCGGGGCATCCGCGTTTCCCTGGACCGGCCCGGCATGTTCAAGGAACAGCTCCGTGCGATTCTCCGCGCCAGCGCCCACGGCAAGCTGGCCGTCATGTTCCCCTTGGTCTCCGGCCTCGGCGAAGTCCGCCGCGCCAAAGAGCACCTTAGAGACTGCATGGACGAGCTCGCCAAGCAGGGCATCCCCTTCGACGAGAAGCTGGAGACCGGTGTGATGATCGAGGTCCCCAGCGCCGCCGTCATCGCCGACCTGATTGCACCGGAGGTCGACTTCTTCTCGATCGGCACCAATGACCTCATCCAGTACACCGTCGCGGTGGACCGGGTGAACCACCACGTCGCCGATCTCTACCGCCCGACCCACCCCGCCGTCGTCCGCCTCATCAAGCAGACTGTGGATGCTGCGGCGAATGCCGGCATCTGGACCGGCGTCTGCGGTGAAATGGCCGGCGACATCCGGCTCACGCCGTTGCTGTTAGGCCTCGGCGTCGAAGAACTCTCCGTCGGCCCCCACCAGGTCCCGCGCGTCCGTCGCGCCATCCGCGCTCTCAGCCACGCCGAGTGCGCCGCCATGGCCGCTGAGGCGCTGAAGACCGGCATCAGCCAGGAGATCATGGATGCGACCATGGGCATGGCGAAGCAGTACTATCCGGAGCTGATGGACTAAGTAGTCCGCACAGTCCTCTGTGTGGACGAGTGGCCGACGATCACCCGGTGCCTCCCAGTGGCCCCGGCTGCCTCAAAATCCGCTCCCTGAAAACGGATCGCCCCCGAAAGGATCATTGGCCTTCGGAAGCAAGCCCGCCGCCTTCTTCATCCCTTCCTCAGCGGCCTCCCGCATCTTCCCCTCCGGCAGCTCCTCCGTCCAAGCCTGCGCCGCTGCGGAATCGAAGGTGCCCCAGTTGGAGGTAAGCGTCCGCGCCGCTTCGGCCTGCATCTCGGCATTGGGCAGCGTGAGCACCCAACCCGCCGTGAAATCCGGGCGCGTAATGGCAAGCTCCGCGAAGAAGCCCTCCTGCTTCAATCCGAGCCCTTTTTGTTCGGGATGCGCGGAGATCCACCCGGCCGCGGCTTCGGGATCCGCCTTCGCCCAAGTGGCGAGCACGTCGCCATTCACCGCTGAATTCAGTTCGGGAATCGCCTCCAGGATCGCAGCGGGATCGCGGACCCCGGACCCGTGGCTCCATGAAAATGCCGTGGCGAATGCTCCCGGCAGACTGCCCTTCAACTCGGGATCTTCCAACCAGAGACGGCACTGCGCCATCATCGCCTCGGGATCGGCGACAAACATCCGGGTCAGGTACCCGCACATCCCTTCCTTGCGCTGCCCGGGCGGGAGGCCTGCGATCGTATCCACTGCCTCCTCGGGATTTTCACCCGCAATCGTCGCGAGGCCCTCGCGCAAAACGGAGCCCTCTTCCCAATCGTGAAGGGCACCCGGTGCTTCCTTCAGCATCGCCAGTGCCTGCCGTGGCTCGCTGGTGGCAAGCCGGTCCGCCGCATAGGCCAGGATGTCTCGCCGCATTGGATCGTCCTCCGGCCGCGAGCGCGCCCAGGCCATCGCTTTGTCGAGATCCTCCTTCACCATCTCCTTGGCCGTATCCCCGCGCGGGTTCACGTCATCCAGCTCGCCGGAAAGCTTCACGGAAAGGCCCTCAAGGACCTTCAGGGCCCCCGGGTCTTCCGAGAGCAGCCCCATTGCCAGGATTTTGTCGCTTTCGTTTGAGATCCGCTTCTCGTCCTTCTCAGCCTCGCCCACGACATGCTTCCATGCGGTCGCAAAGTCGGTCTTCGCCAATTCGCTGAGAATCGCCGTCTGGATCTGCTTTTGATCATACGAGGAGCCGGGATTTTCCAAGAAGGCGATGGCTGCCGAGGGGTCGGACAGGAACCACTGGAGACCGATTTCGGAATGGAAACCCCAGCCCAGGATGTCCCCGTTTTTCTTTTTCCAGCGCTCGTCCTTCAATTCCGCCACCGCAAGGGCCGGATCCGTGGCCATCAGCGTGACAAAGAACTCCTGTGCCACGGAGCCAGCCACATCCCGCCGGGTCTGCTTCAGGGCCGCGAGCGCCGCCCGTGGGTCCATGGCCACCCATTCGCGGAACAAATCCCGCGCAAAGGAGCTCTCCGAACTTCGCTCCGCCTCAGTCAGGGCACCCTCGGGATCGAGTTCGATCCAGCGCCGCAGGGCCCGCCGGCGATCGAACTGACGCAGGAGAGGATGCATTCCGTCGTCGGTCGCGGCCGCTGCCAGCATCTCTTGGCAGTCCTGCACTGTATCGAGGTGAGTCCTTTCCCGGGGGATGCTGCGCCTTGGCTCCGGCTTGGAGGACTCCGGGGCGGAAGATGAAGCGGCTTGCGGTCTTGCAGTCGACCTCGCTTCGAAAAGCGCCGCGCTGCTCCATCCGGCAAGCAAGCCGATGGTGCAGGCACCAAGGATGAGGGCAGGGGCTTTCATGGTTCGATCCCGGCCTCCTTTGCCCAGGAACTCCACTTGTCTCCACCAAGCTTCCGGCTGACAAAACGGCGGGCGTTTTCCGCATTCGTCTCTTTCATCTGCCGTAGCAGATCGACGGAGATCTTGTGGATATCCGGCATCGCTCTCACCTCGCTGGGTTCGATCGAGTAGTCGGTCACCTTGAAGAAATCACCGCCTGCCTCGGGCCCCGCCTCTAACAGAAGGTCGAAGGCTTTCTCCGGATCCTGACGTCCGGTCGCGGAAGCCACGGCCACCAAGGAATAGTGCAGCGCCGGTCCGTTTAGATTATCACGTGCCCAGGCAGTCGCCTTGTCCGGGTCTTGCGTGGCCCACGCCGCCGCGAGCCTGACAGAGGAAAGTGCCTTTGCGCGGCTAGAGGGCATCGCTTCGATTTGCTCGATGGCCTTGGCCGGATCTGCCGACGCGATCATGGCGATGACATTCGGAACCGGATCGTAACCAATGATTCCGCAACGGCGCGCATAGGTGATCGCCTCGGCCGGATCGCTGGCAGCAAGCTGCCGCATCATCGCGTCCTGAATCCCCCAGCGTGCGCCGTCATACATGGCCCGCGACAGCAGTCCCTCGGCAAGCTCCGGGGCCTTCGCCACCAGCAGCCGGGAGATCGCATAGACGGCATAATGTGGCTCCGGAACCTTGTAGACGAAATCCGCGGCCTTCTTCGGATCGGTTTCCGCCACTCCTTCCAGAAGCTTGCAGACCCACTCCGCCTTGAGGTTCCGGCCCGCCGCGAAGGCCTTGTCTGGGTCCGCCACACCCCAAGCAAACCAAGCATGCGGCAGCAGATTCGACCGTAAGGAGGTAGGTGCCTTGGTTTCGAGGAAGTGGATCATCCCCGCGCCATCCACCTCCGACCACCGTGCTAGCAAGGGCATCCAAAAGCTAAGATCCCTGCCACGCGGTTCCGCCGCCAAGTCAAGGGCCAAGGACTCCAACTCGCCATTGCCAGCCGCCTCCACCCGTGCGGCCCAAGCGACCAAGAGCTCGTCACCGTGGCCTTGCAGTGGTGAAGAGGGGCGGGTCTTCGATTTCCCTTCCGCCGCTGGTGTTATGGCTTGGGGTTGCTCCGGGTTGCCATGCGTGGCCCATCCGGCCGCAAAACAGCCGGCCCCCGCCAGCAGCGGGAGAATCGTCATCCGCCATCGGGTTCGGCTCACGATTCGTCGATCCTTGGACATTTGTTCCGGCTCTGGGAAGCGGGATCGTCGTGAAGTGGTCCGCATAGGTCGACGTAGTTCGCACACGCCGTGTGGGACAAAGAAGGTGGTCCGCACAGCCCTCCTCTGTTCTTCGGTTGAAGCAGATCTGGTGGCTGTCCCTCCGGGACGGAAGAAAACGTCTCAAGAGATCCAAGTCATCGCCCCTTCCACCAGCTTCGCGTCCTCGATCCGATAGAGCACTCCGCGTCCGTAGCGGCCGCCGAAGATCGTTTCGATCAGCAGATGATCTTCGCGGCCCTCAAGGTGGCAGAAATGCGCCAATCCGATTTCGTGGCGTCCTCCATTCGATCCCGCATTAAAAACTGCCGCTGGCGGTGGCATCGTGCCCGAATGCCAGAAGCCCCCGCTTTGCACAGCAATGAAGCGGATGAAGTCCACCGGCTGCCGCGGTGAGACTTCCTTGCCATCGAAGAACCACGCGGCATTCACATCCGTTCCGATCATGTCGTCGGCACTGGCCACCGGCAGGTGCGAGCTGATCCACATCGCATCGGGACGGAGGCTTTCGACGACGGAGCGCCAGCCCTCGACGATCTCGGCGATTGCCAGTTGGGAGATGTCTTTGGTCAGCGGTTCCACTTCACCAACGGATTCCTCGGTATCCCATGATCCGACTTCGGCATGTTCGGCTCGATCGGCTTGGGCTTCTGCGCCTCGCGCTCTGCCTTCTGCTGCTCGAATCGCTCCACCAAACCCGTCACGCGCTTTAGATCCTCCACGATCAAACCCACCTCCTCGCCGTTGCCCGCTTCCGGCACCAGCGCCTCGTAGCCCTTCTGCACCTTTGTCAGGTCGGTCAGAGTCTCCGCTTGGATCTCATCCGCCAACAGCTGCCGGTGCCGCTTGTAGGCCTTCGCTTCCTCCGCGACCTCCGGCATCGCCTCCAGCTCGGCGATCTTCACCTTGGTGGTCTCCGGCCACGTCTGCCCCGGCACATTCGCATAGGGCCGCTCGCGGAACTCCAGCAAGGCCCGCCACTGCGCCAGCGGGGCCAGCTTGCAGATCTTCGCGTAGTCCGCCTGCAGCGCCGCGGTATCGGGAACACCGCCATTCCGCAGCGCGAACCACTCCCTTAGCCCCGGAGAGCCACCGCCCGGAAAAGCATGCCCCTGCCTCTCCCAAGTCTCCATCCGTGTGGTCACCCCCAGCTTGTTGTAGAAGAGCCGCGCCTTCAACCCAAAGGGATAGTTCCCGTCTAGCCGGCCGACTGCGATGAATAGCGGCGTGTCCGGCCGGAAGGGAGCCAGCTTCGGAGACACCTCATACATGTGCCCCGCACCGAGAATCGCGGCGCCCGCCACGCTGCGGTCCGCCTGGAAGATCATGTCCGTCATCCAGCCGCCGAGGCTGAAGCCGGAGACATAGACCCGCTTCGGATCGAGGCCCTTGGTCTGCGCGAGCTGGTCGCGCACCTTGTGCATCATCGCCAGCTCCTTCTGGACGTTCTCCGGCGTGAAGGTGAAAGAGCCCGGCTTGGTGTAAGCCATACCCACCACGATCCAGTCCTTCGGACCGGTCTGGGAGCGGATCATGTTCGTCGTCGGGTGTCCGCCCATCCCGTGGTAAAAGAACACCGCTGGCCAAGATTTCGACGAGTCGTGGTTGCTTGGCAGCGAGACCTCTACCGGCTGGGACAATCCTTCGATCTGGAGTTGCTCTGCAATGGCACCAACGGTCAAGCAGGCGAAAAGAGTGGTGATCAATCGTGCGATCATCAGCGTGGAGGGTGGGGGAAGCCGCGGCGCAGCGCGAGCCGAAAGGTAGTCCGCTCAGTCCTCTGAGCGGACGAAGTAGTTCTTTCGGCTGACAACACCAAGTGCCCCCGAGACAGGCCTGAGCCAGCGGCCGAGGTACGGTGTGGCAGACTCCACTCGAGGACCACAGGTTGCAGCCGCTACCATAACTGCGTCGTCCGCTCAGAGGACTGAGCGGACTACCGCTGCGCCGCGTGCGCCCGCAAATCCTCCAAGTCCACAAACTCCAGCGCCGCCTCGTGCGTGGACTCCAGCACTACCGGTGGCGCGTGGCCGGCTTCCAGCGCGTCCTTCCAGCGGGTCGCACAAAGACACCAGCGGTCGCCGGGCTTGAGGCCAGGGAAATCAAACTCCGGCCGTGGCGTGGAAAGGTCGTTCCCGCGCCCCTTGGAAAAGGCCAGGAATTCTTCCGTGACCTGAGCGCAGACCACATGCACGCCCACGTCACCCCGGCCGGTACGGCAACAGCCGTCACGAAAGAAACCAGTCATTGGTTGGGTCGAGCAGGGCTGCAACACCCCGCCCAGAACGTTTCTTCTTTCGGCAGCCATTCGGCCTAACTTAGCCCGGAAGCGCGATTCGTCCAATCCGCCGTAGTGACAAATAGGCGTCACCCCGAAAAGAGAATAGGTCCTATATGACCTATAGGACCTATTTTCGAATTCAGTAGCGGGCGTGTTTCTCAGCCTCCCGTCCGCGGTGAGCGCTTCTTCGGCTCGTCGTCGTCCGGGGTGATCTCGCGGCCCTTGGCCTGCTTCATCTTTTGGGCTTCCTCAGCCTTTTCCGCCAAACGCTGCATCATGCTCTTGCCGCCGGCACCGGCCTTGGCCTTCAGCTCGGGTTCCGGCAGGCGGTTGCTCAGCCAAGTCTGGCCGATGGAGAACAGGTTGGAGGTCGTCCAGTAAAGCGCCAGTGCCGAGGCGAAGTTGTAGCAGATGAACAGGAACATGAAGGGCATGAACTTCATGACCGCCATCTGCGTCTTGTCCCCGCCGGTGTTCGGCATCATCGCCATCTGCGCAAAGCTGCTGATCGCCATCAGGATCGGCAGCGGATTGATCGGAATTCCACCGATGTGGAAGACGGTGTCAGGCTGCGACAGGTCCATCACCCACAGGAAGCCTTGGCCGCGCATCTCCACCGCGTGCAGCAGCATCGAGTAGAAGCCCAGGAAGATCGGGATCTGCGCGAACATCGGCAGACAGCCACCCACGGGATTGATGCCGTACTTGCGGTACAGGCCCATCATCTCCTGGTTCATCTTCTGCGGATCGTCCGGATACTTCTCCCGCAGCTTGTCCATCTCCGGCTTGAGCTTGGACATCCGCTTCATGGTCCGGTTGGAGCGGTTGTAGAGCGGCCAGATCGCCGTGCGCAGGAGGATGGTCAGGACGACCACCGCGATACCCCAGGTCCACTTTGTCGTGATCTTGGTGATCGCGGAGTGCACCCACCACAGCGACCAGTTCAGGAAACGGCTGAAGGGACTGACGAACTTCGGGGTGTAGTTCATCAGCGAGCCCCATTCCGAACCCCACTTGGTCTCCATCTTGCGGAGGATGCGGTTCTGCTTGGGACCGGTGAAAACCTCGAAAGTGAGCGTGCGCTTCTCGGCGGGAGCCAGCGTCGCCTTCGGCAGGCTCAAGCCGGCGCGGATTGCCTTCACGGGACGCGCGCCCTGCACCAGCGTGCGCTCTTCGATCGCGCTCCAGACCACGGAACCTGCCTGCTCCGTCGGCTTCAGCACCGTGGTGAAGAACTGATTGGAGACACCCGCGTAGATCGTTTTGTCCAAGGGCGTGGTGATCTGGTCCTTGGCCGGGCGGAACCAGCCTTTTGCGAACTCGGTGCTGGAGTGGAAGGTGAAGCTGTCGCCGTCATTCACCACGTAGCCGGTCTGGTCGCCGCGCTCCACGTTATCGAGTGGCGTGGCCGATCCGAGGAAGACGCTGTAGTTGTCCAGATTGACCGAGTTCCCGCTGTCGTTCTTCAGCTCCACCTTGAAGTCGAGCATGAAGGGGTCGCCCTCGTTGCCGGTCTCACGCAGGGACCAGGTCTTCTCCGCCACCAGACCGGAGGGCAGCTTGCCACGGAAAACGACCGACTTGCCCGGCTGGGAAGAGGCGCTCACGTATTCGTAGTTGCCACCCTCAACCCGATCCGAGCCTTCCGAGAGTGCGCCCACGGCATTGGAGCCATGGCGGTTGAGCTGCACCGGTCCCTCGACCCCCGGGGTCTGATTCTTCAGCTCCGAATACTTCATCCCACCGCCGATGCTGGTGAAGACGAACTTCGCCTCGGAAGTTTCCAAGGTCACGGTTTGCTCCACTACTTCCACCGGTGGTGGAGCCTCGACCAAGCCGGGCACAGGCGCAGGCTGGCCGTCGGGACCCGGGGCTTGGCCCTTCGCGGCATCGGCTGCCTTCTTCGCGGATTCCTCCGCGGCAGCTCGCGCCTTGTTGTCCTGCTCCACCAGAACCTTGTTCTTGTTCTGGAAATAAATGTTGGTCGCGAGCAGGATGCTACAGGCGATCACAACGATCCAAGTCTTGCGGTCGTACATGTGAGATAAGGAAAAGCAAAGAGACCCGCCTCAGGCTTCAGGCCCTGTGGGATGGTCGGGTGTTGCACCCGGTTTCGGTGGGACGGGGTCATAACCATAGCCCCCCCAGGGATGACAGCGGAAAATCCGGCGAACCCCCAGCCAGGAGCCCCGCATGGAGCCGTGGGTCTCCACCGCTTGCAGGAAGTAGTTCGAACAAGTCGGCTGATAGCGGCAGCCGGAGTTCGGCCCGCCCAGTAGCTTCAGCACCGGGTTGAGGAACTTCTGATAGAAGCGGATGAGGATTCTGATGACCCGTTTCAAAGTGATATCGCCTGGAGAGGGGGCGGATGCGGTCAGGGGAAATAGCACGCTTGGGGCCGGGTGCAGGGAGAATTTTCCACGGTTTTCCCACTCGTCAGGGGATCCGCTTACTCGGCGGTAGGGGCGGGCCGGGACAAGAGTCCGAGCCGCTTCACCTGCTTCAGCCAGTCGGCCTCCAGCTCGGCGAAGCTCGCGGCGGCGGAACCGGCGCGGGGGATGGCGACGAGCAAGCGCTTCGGGTCTGCCAAGAGGTGGCCGTGGCGCTGGACGATCGATCGCAAGCGCCGGCGCAACAGGTTCCGGTCGTGGGCCTTGCCGATCTTGCGGGTGGTGATGAAACCGACCAGCAAGTGCGGCAGGGCCGGATCGGCCAAGCTGCTGACAACAACAAGACGGCCGGCTTTCGCCTGACCGTCTGTGCGCACGCGGAGGAAATCCGCGCGTTTCGACATGCTCTGCTTCCGCGGGAGGCGCATGGGCCGGGCGCGGCGCGCAGGCTGAAATTACACCCCGTGCTGGGTCGTGTGGCGGGCGTATTGCAGCTCGGCACCCTTCGGGATCAGGCGCTTGCGGCCCTTCTGGCGGCGGCGCTTGATGATATCACGACCGGACTTGGTGGCCATGCGGGCGCGGAATCCGTGCTGGCGCTTGCGAGTGCGCTTGGAAGGCTGGAATGTGCGTTTCATGGCTGTAAGTCTCGGGGAAAAGCGTTTCTTTCTGCCCGCGGCGCGATGGAACCCTTGTTCCGGCCCGGCGGGGCGCGCACTCTAGGGGTCAGCCTACCCTTGTCAATCCGCCAAATTCCCCGTTGGGCGGAATTTTTATTTTTTTTGGGGATGGCCGGAAAATTTCGTGCTGCTGCCTACCCGGCGTGGCAGCGTCCCGACGTGAGCGAAGGTCTTCCCGAGAGCGGCGTCGCCGTTGCCAACCGCCCCAAGGTCGAGGCGGCGACGATCGAGGATCTGCCGGGCCTGACCGATCTGGTCATGGAGCTTCTGGCGCTGTCCGACGATTTCACGCCGGACCATGACCTGCAGGAGCGCGGCCTCGCCCTGATCCTGGAGCAGCCCAGCCGCGGCCGGATCTTCGTGGTGCGGAACGAGACCCGGATCATCGGCATGGTGAACATGCTTTTCACCATCTCCACCGCCATGGGTGGCTTCGTGATCCTGATGGAGGACGTGATCGTCCACCCCTCCCACCGTGGCCAGGGCTACGGCACCATGCTGCTCGACCGCGTGATCGAGTTCGCCAAGCAGAAGGACTTCAAGCGCATCACCCTGCTGACCGACAAGATCAGCGCGGAATCGCAGCACTTCTTCAAAAAGAACGGCTTTGAATACTCCAACATGATCCCCATGCGGCGGATCATCGATGGAGTGACCTGAATCACGGATATGGTCCACGGAGTGGTCAGTCCCGCCGACGGCATGGCCATGTCGATGGTGGTGATCCTCGTCCTCAGCCTCGGCGTGGTCGCGCTACTGCTCACGATCATCCGCCGCAGCGGCCGCCGCGCGGAGACCGAGGTGGAGAAACTGCTGGAAGAACTCCGCCGCGACGAGGAAGCCGAACGACATCCGGCCCCGCCCTCCGGCAGCGCGGAGTCCCGTGAACCGTGGGAGAGGGAAGAGGACTGGTGGAAGAAATAGGCTTAGCTGATCTGCTCCGGCCTCTGGACAAGAAGTTCACGGGCACCCGCGATCAGTGCCTCGGCGACTTCCAGAGGGACTTGGGCGCCGAAGCTGGAAAGGCTGAAGCTTCCGTCCACGCTCGAATAGAAGATCTCCATCAGCACCTCGCTTGATCCAGCGACACTGAGTTCCAGAAACATGCCGTCGCGGGCCAAATCGCTACCGCGCACGGTGCTGTAGGTCCGTCCTGCGTGCTCAATCAGCATCAGACTCCGCCAAGCAGATACTTCGCCGCTTGCTCCACGTCCTTGTCGCCGCGGCCGGAGAGGTTCGCGATCAGGATCGAGGCCTTCGGCAGGCTGCCGGCGATCTTGGAGACGTAGGCCATGGCGTGGGAGCTCTCCAGCGCGGGCAGGATGCCCTCGGTGTGGGCCAGTTCCTTGAAGGCGGCGAGCGCCTCGTCGTCGGTGGCGTAGGTGTATTCCACCCGGCCGATGTCCTGAAGATAAGCGTGTTCCGGGCCTACCGCGGCGTAGTCGAGGCCGGCGGAGACGGAGTGGGTAAGCTCAATCTGGCCGTCCTCATTGGCCAGCAGCCAGGTCTTGGTGCCTTGGAGAACGCCCAGCTTGCCGCCTTGGAAGCGGGCGGCGTGCTTCTCCGGCAGGATGCCGAGGCCACCGGCTTCCACGCCGACCATGCGGACGTTCTCGTCCTGCAAGAAGGGATGGAAGAGGCCGATGGCATTCGAGCCGCCGCCGACGCAGGCGACGAGCAGGTCTGGTAGGCGGCCTTCCTTGGCGAGGATCTGCTCGCGGGCTTCGAGGCCGATCACGCGGTGGAAATCGCGGACCATCATCGGGAAGGGGTGCGAGCCGAGGGCGGAGCCGAGGATGTAATGGGTGTGGTCGACGGTGGCGACCCAGTCGCGCATCGCCTCGTTCACGGCCTCCTTGAGGGTGGCTTGGCCGGCGGTGACCGGACGAACCTCAGCGCCCATCAGGCGCATGCGGGCGACGTTCAGCGCCTGGCGCTCCATGTCCACCGCGCCCATGTAAACCACGCAGTCCATGCCGAAGCGGGCGCAGACGGTGGCCGTGGCCACGCCGTGCTGGCCGGCACCGGTCTCGGCGATGATCCGCTTCTTGCCCAGGCGTTTGGCCAGCAGGATCTGGCCGATGGCGTTGTTGATCTTGTGCGCGCCGGTGTGGAGCAGGTCCTCGCGCTTCAGGTAAATTTTCGCGCCGCCCAGCTTCTCGGTCCAGCGCTCGGCGAAATAGAGCGGAGTCGGCCGGCCGACGTAGTTGTGCAGGAGGTCATCGAGCTCGCGCTGGAATTCCGGGTCCTTGCGGGCGGCGTCGTAGGCCGCGGATAGCTCCTGAAGCGGTGCCATCAGGGTCTCCGGCACGAACATCCCGCCGAATTTGCCGAAATGTCCGGTCGCGTCTGGAAGGGTCAGGGCTGCCATGGGGGCGGGAAGAAAACACAGGACGGGGCGGATAGCAGCCGAAAAAATCGCGGAGGAAGCAACGCGCCCGTAGCAGGACGGCTGCGCCGTTCCGGCGGGAAAAGACTCCCTTTGGAAGGGAATGGCGATTTACGGGCTCATCCTCCCCGCCGGAATGGCGCAGCCATTCCGCTACTCCCTATTCGTCTGCATCCTCATTGGCACCGGCCTTGCCGAGCTTCTTCGGCATGCGGGTGAGGGCCTTTTCCTCGGTGGCCTGGCCTTCGTCGCCTTGGGACTTCATCCAAGCGGCGAGCTTTTCCTTGAGGTCGGCGAGGACCGGGGCGAGGGCAGGATCGTCGATGAGGTTCTTGCGGTTCCAGGGATCGCTGTCGCAGTCGTAGAGTTCCTCGGCTGGCCGGTGCTGGTAGTCGTGGACTAGTTTGGCGGCGTGTTCGTCGCCGTTGTTCGCGAACTTGATCCAGCTTTGGAAGGGCTGGCCCTTGGTGGTGGTGTTCTGGAAGGTCGCTTCCGGGGTGAGGTTGCGGATGTAGCGGTAGCGTTCGCCGCGGACGCTGCGGATGCCGTAGTGATCCGGGCCGGCGATGATGCCCTTCGAGGTCTCCTGCGAATAGGTGTAGCTGCGGTGGGTCTCGGTCTTGCCGAGCAGGACGGGCAGGAAGGACTTGCCGTCGAGAACCTCGGGGCGGGGGAGCTCCGCGGCTTCGAGGAAGGTCGGGACAATGTCGGTGTATTCGACGATCGCCTTGGTCGTGCTGTCGGGCTTCACCTTGCCCGGCCAACGGATCACGCAGGCGCTGTGCAGGCCGGTATCGTAGCAGGTCCACTTGGCGAAGGGCAGGTCGTAGCCCTGCTCGCTGAGTACGATGACCATCGTATTGTCGCGCAGGCCCTTGGCGTCGAGCGCAGCGAGGACATCGCCAACCTGCGAGTCGAAGTAGGTGATCTCCGCGAAGTAGTTCGAGAGCACGCGGCGGGTGATCGGCGTATCGACTTGGATTGGCGATAGCTTGATCTTGCCCGGCGGATAGACGCTGGGGTCGCCGAGGTTGTGCGGAGAGTGCGGCTCGTGTGAAGCCGCGATCAGCAGGAAGGGCTTCTTCTGCTCGCTGCATTCGCCAAGGAAGGTGCTGATCGCCCCCATGTCCGGGTTCTTGCCGCCCGCCGAGTATTCGAAGGGGAAGGAGGCCTTGGGCTCGATGTGGGTCTTGCCCGAGAGGTGGGTGCGATAGCCGCCAGCCTGCAGGTAGTGGGCGATGCTCTTCACGTGGTCATAGACCATCGTGTGGTTCGGATAGGCGCCCGACTTCACCGGATAGATGCCGGTGTAGAGGTTGTGCCGCGTGGGCGAGCAGGTCGGCGAACTTTGGAAGCAGCGCTCGAACTTCATGCCCTCCGCCGCGAGGGCCTTGAGGTGCGGGGTCTTCGCCTGGCCGCCATGGATCTCCATGTCGTTCCAGGTGCAGTCATCGGCAATGATCAGCACGAAGTTCGGCTTGTCCTCCGCCCGTGCGAGGCAGGCGAAGAGCGCGAGGCAGAGCGGGATGAGGAACTTCATGGCTTGCTCGGGAACTTGGGTTGACCGCGTTCGGCGGCTTGATGGGCCTCGGGGGTGTCGAGAGGCACGCCGGGGTCCTTTTGCTCGGCGAGGCAGCGGTCGAGTTCGGCGGCGAGCTTGGCCTTGATTTCCGCGGCGGCGGGATGGGTGGCGAGGTTGCTCATCTCGAAGCGATCCGCAGAGGTGTGATAGAGTTCCTCGGCGGGACGGTGGATGTAGCGCTCGACCAAACGCAGGGTGTTCGGGTTTTCGGTGGATTGGAACATCCAGGTCATCCAGTACGGGTTGTGCTCATCGCGTCCCATCACGTGCTTCTCGATGTAGAGGTGGTCGGGCGTGAGGTTGCGGATGTAGCGCCACTCACCATTGGTGATCGAGCGGATCGGGTAGGGCGGGCCCTCCGGGTAGTTGTTGTGCATGCCGTAGGCATACTCGCGGTGCTTGTCGCTGCTGCCCTTCAGGACCGGCAGGAAGCTGGTGCCGTCGAAGGCTTCGGGATCGGCCTTGCCGCTGGCGATATCGATGAGGGTTGGTGCGACGTCCGCATACTGGACCATCGCCGGAGTACGGCGGCCGGCCTTGATCACGCCGGGCCAGCGCGCGACCAGCGAGGTGTGCAGGCCACTGTCGTAGTTGGTCCACTTGTTGCCGGGGAACTGTGCGCCTTGTTCACTGCTGAAGAGCACGAGGGTCTTGTCGGCAAGCTTGGCTTCATCCAGTGCGGCGAGGATCTGGCCGACCTGCGAATCCATGTAGGTGATCTCCGCGAGGTAAGCGGCGTAGTCCTGGCGTGTGCGCGGCGTGTCCGCGAGGTAAGGCGGCAGCTTGAGCTTGCGCGGCGGGTAGGCCGAGACGTCGCCCATCACCCAAGGGGCGTGCGGCTCCACCAAGGCGACGACCATGCAGAAGGGCTGCTTGGAATCGCGGGAGATGAACTCCTTCAGGCCTCCGAGGTCGTGCGGATTGGTGGGGTTGCGCACGCAGTTGTCATCGAAGCCCGGGACCCGCTCGAAGTTGAACACCGCATCCGGCTGGATGTGGCGCTTGCCGGTCAGTCCGACGCGATAGCCCAATGGCCCCAGAAGCTGGGGCAGCGCTTTGGTGCCGGGACGGCAGGTGCCGTGGTTCCAAGCGCAGCCATTGCGGAGTGGCAGGCGGCCGGTGAAGAGCTCGGAGCGGCAAGGCGAGCACATCGCCATGCCGAGGTAGGCGCGATCAAAGACCGTGCTCTGCTTGGCGAAGGCATCGATGTTCGGCGTGATGGCGTTTTCACCGCCATTGATCGGCAGATCGCTGAAGGTGCAATCGTCCGCCATGATGATCAGGACGTTCGGCTTCTCCGGCGCGTCTTGGGCGCGGAGACTTGCCGTGAACCCGAAGGCGAGCAGAGCGGAGGTAAGGGTAGCGAGTTTCATGCTGATGAAATTTGAAAGGAACCACTGATTTATACGGATTCGCACGGATTGAGATTCAGTTCCGGCAGTCTCCCCTTGCCTTCAATCCGTGTCCATCCGTGTGAATCCGTGGTTGAAATCTATGACCGTCGGATCCGGTGCTATTCGGATTTTTCGGCGGCTTCCTTCTCTTGATTCTGCTGCTGCTTGCCCTGGCCGCCTTGCTTGCCGGCGGGCGGCGGATTGTTGGGGCGGGGCTTGGGATAGACATGCGCGTGCTCGGCCCAGGCTTCCCACTGGTCGGACATCGCCTTGACCTTGTCCGGCATGTCCTTGGCAAGGTCCTTCAGCTCGGTGCCGTCCTCGCTCATGTGATAGAGCTGCCACTTGTCCTTCTGCAGGCCGCGCGGCATCGAAACACCGCGGCCGACCAATTTCCACTCGCCGTCGCGGATGAAGGCATTGTTCTCGTGTTCGATGAAGAGCGGCTGCTTGCGGCCGAGCGGCTTGCCATCGAAGGCCGGGGTCAGCGGCACGCCTCCTATCGGCAGCACCGGGTGGCCCTTGAACTCCTTCGGATAAGTCGCACCGCTGAGGTCGATCACCGTGGCCATGATGTCGATGATCTGTGCGGGCTCGCGATACCAGTCGCGGCCCGCTTTGATACGCGCGGGCCAGTGGGCGATGAAGGGCGTGTTAGAGCCGCCTTCATGGGCGAAGTGCTTGTAGAGACGGTAGGGCGTGGCGGAGGCATTGGCCCAGACCTTGCCGTAGCGCGGGCTGTCCCACTTGGTGCCGGGGCCGCGGTCCTTCTCGGGGTCGCCCTCGCCCATCAGCGGGCCCTCGGCACAAGCACCGTTGTCGGAGAGGAAAAGGATGAGGGTGTTGTCGAACTTGCCGTTCTTCTTCAGCGTCGCGACGAGATCGCCAACCTTCTGGTCGACGCGATCGATCATTGCGGCGTAGGCGCTCATGCGCCCGGCACTTACTTCCTGTTGCTCCTTTTCGATCGTGTCCCATGCGGGCACTTCCGGATCGCGCGGTGACATCTGCCATGCGGCGGGAATCAGGCCCGACCCGCGCTGGCGGGCGAAGCGCTGCTCGCGCAGATTGTCCCAGCCCATGGTGTATTTGCCCTTGTACTTCGCGAGTTCCTGGTCCGGGGCTTGGTGCGGCCAATGCGGCGCGGTGAAGGCGAGGTAGAGCAGGAAGGGCTTGTCCTTGTCGGCACCGGCGGAATGCTCGTCGATGAACTGCCGCGCGTGATCCGCGAAGGAGTCGGTGGTGTAGAAGGGGCGGTCGGTGGTGCTCTTCGGGTGCGGGTCCGGCGTGTTACCATCGTACATGATCCGCGGGCCTTCCGGGAAAAAGAAGTGGGTGGCTCCGGCGATGCAGCCGTAGTAGCGGTCGAAGCCACGTTGCAAGGGCCAGTCGCCCTGGTCCTTGCCGGCGAGGTGCCACTTGCCGGCCATGAAGGTGGAGTAGCCGGCGCTCTTCGCGACTTGCGCGAGGGTCACGCAGGAGTCGTTGATGTTCCCCACGTAGGCCGGTGGCACATCCTTGTTGCCCGCGCCTTCCTCCTCAGTCATGTGGCCGATGCCGACTTCATGGGGCGCGAGGCCGGTCAGCAGGCTGGCACGGGTCGGGCAGCAGCGGGCGTTGTTGTAAAACTGCGTGAAGCGCAGTCCGTTCTTCGCGAGAGCGGCGATGTTCGGCGTATCGATCTCGCCACCGTAGGGGCTGATGTCGGAGTAGCCCATGTCATCGACCATGATCAGGACGATGTTCGGCTTGTCCGCTGCCATCAGCGGTGCGGCGAGCAGGGTGAGCAGCAGTGCGGCTTTCATGATCGTTCAAAATTTCTGGGCTTCGTCGGGGCCCGGGGTGGCGTAGGCGGGATCGAGGGCGCGAATGAAGACGTCGCCGTCCTTGGTGGTGACTTCCATCGGCACGATGGTCAGGCCGCGTTGGTTGATGGTCTGAGCATCGGCAGAGAGATCGCGCTTCTCAATGCCATCGCGCGACAGCGGGAGCTGGTTGCCATTGAAGAAGGCGGTGCACCACCATTTGCCATCGAGGGCCTGGAAGGGTGTGCCGTGGCCGAGGAAACGACCGGCGAACTTGCGCGGGCCATAGGGTCCGGTGATCTTGTCGGAGCTGCAGTAGTAGAGGTTGTAGGAGCCCTTGCGGCCCTTGTCGGTGGACCACGCGGTGCCGACGTGGACATACTTGTCTCCGACCTTGAGCATGGTCGCACCTTCGTGGCCGATGCGGCTGATCGGCGTGCCCTGCGGTCCGAGGCGGCTGCCGGAAGGGTCGATTCTAACAGGCTCGGCGGTGAAGCTGCTGAAGTCCTTCGCCAGCGGGGCGATCATGGTGTTCTCCCAGAGCATGTACCAGGTCTCGCCATCCTGGAAAAGGGAGGGGTCATGCTTGTTGCCGAGTTTGGGGCCCTTCATCGGATGGGTCCATGGGCCCTTGAGTTCCGTGCCGCTGGTGAAGGCGAGATTCGACTTCGCGGCGGGGCAGTGGACGAGTGCCCAGCGGTCGCCCAGCCAGTGAATTTCCGGGGCCCAGACCAGTTTGCCGGGCTCCTTGCGAATGCTGTCCTGTTTCACCGTGAAGGGCGTGCCGAGCGACTGCCAATCGATGAGGTCCTTGCTGCGCCACACTTGCACCGTGCCGCCGACGATCGAGTTGCTGCCGAGGCCAACGTTGTAGGGATCGCTCTGCTCGCGCGGATCACTGGGATCCGGGGTGGTGCCGGTGAGGTAGTAGAGCTTGTCCGGGCCGACGGTGATGTAGGGATCGCGGATCCAGCCGGTCTTGATGAAGAGCGCACGGTCATGGCTGGCAAGGCCGGCCTCGATCTCCGCTCGTGGCATTACGGTGGGAAGCGGCGCTGCGGGAGGCGAGGGGAACTCCTTGTCGCCGTCAGGACCCGCCTGTTGGGCCATGGCGGGTGACACCATGGCGAGGGCAAGGAGAAGGCAGAGACGCAGCGGCATGCATGGGGGTTTCGCGAACGCGCCAAGTGTGGCGACGAAGGGTGTCATTCGCCCCCATCTTACGCCATTTTGCGGAGCGGCGAGGCCTTCTTGGAAAGCGAAGGCCTTGAGAGATAGGCCCTATAGGTCTTATGGGACCTATGGCGCGTTTCTCAGCGCCCGAGGAACGGCTCCACATCCAGGAAGTCCTGGCCGTGGATGATCTCCGCGAGGATCGGCAGGCCGGTGAGCTGCTCGATGATGCCTTTGTTGGTGATCGAAGCGGTATCCAGCTCGTCGACAAGGTGGTTCATCACCAGGCCGGCGATCGGGAGGCCCTTCGCGCGAATCGATTCGACGGTGAGAATGGTGTGGTTCAGCGCGCCCAGACGATTGCCGACGACGATGATAACCGGCAGGCGGAGGTCCGCGGCGAGGTCCGCCATGTCGTAGCCATCGGCCAAGGGCACGCGCCATCCGCCGGCGCCTTCGACGATGACGGTGTGGTGGGCGGCGGCGAATGCGTGGAACTTGCCAATCAGATCCGCGGTGTCCACCGGACGATTTTCGAGCATACCGGCCACCAGGGGAGCGACCGAGGCCTTGAGCCAGACCGGGTTCACTTCGTCCGGGCTCAGGCCGCCGGAGGCGGCGGCGAGAAGCAGGGCGTCGTCGCGGTCGCCGCAACAGACCGGCTTGAAGCCCGCGGCATCCACGCCCTCGGCGCGGAGGGCTTCCACAAGCAGGCAGGAGAAGCGGGTCTTGCCGACGCCTGTGTCCGTTCCGGTGACGAAGTAACTCACGCCGCAGCCGTGGCGGGCCGCCGGGAGGGGGTCAAGACCAGAGCGATCCGCGGCGCTTGCTTATTGCTCGTCCTCCGGCACCAGGCGCGCCTTCGGCGGGCGGTCGTCGGGATCGTAGTACTGCCCTTCGCGCTTCAGGTAATCCCTAATCAGAAACCAGATCGCGATCGCGAGAAGCAGCGACACGATCTTTGGTATCATGTTCTTTCGGAGCGCCTTTTTCATCCTTGTCGTCGTTGGCGAGGAAGATCTGGGCCATCCGTGCGCGGAACTTCTCCTCGCCGAGATTCCGCTCCAGCACCCCTTCCAGGCAAATGGAAATCGCGCCGGTTTCCTCGCTCACGATCACGGCCACGCAGTCGGTTTCCTCGGTCACGCCGATGGCGGCGCGGTGACGGAGGCCGATCGAGCGGTCGCTGAGTTCCTTCTGGCTGACCGGGAACACACAGGCGGCGGTGGACATCTTCTTGTTCGCGATGACCATCCCGCCGTCATGGAGTGGGGTCTTCGGGAAGAAGACGGTCATCGCCAGCTCTGGCGAGTAGTCGGCATTCAGGGTGACACCGGTTTCCTCGTACGGCCGGAGCGTGATGTCGCGCTCGATGGCGAAGAGCGCGCCGATGCGCTTTTTCGAGAGCGTGACGACCGAGTCCTCGAAGACCTCGAGGAAGTCGAGCTGGCTCTTGTTCGAGAAGGAAAAGAGGCGGCTGCTGCCGAGTTTGGCCAAGGCGTTCCGCAGCTCAGGCTGGAAGATGATCGGCAGCGAGAGGACCAGCAGGATCGCAGTGCGCTGGACCAGCCAGGTGATGATCTGGAAGTCGAAGTAGCTGAGCAGCAGGGTGATGGCGACCAGGATCACCACCAGACCCACCAGGATCCGGGCACCGCGGGTGGCCCGGAAGGCGCGGTAGATCTGGTAGATGGCGATCGCGAGGATCAGGATCTCGATCCCGTCCTTCCAATGATCTGCTAACCACTTCCAGGCCATCGCGCCACGATACTAGCCCGCACCCCAGCGGGCTGTCATTCCCTTTCGACCTCCCGGTGAATTTACCGGGCGGCTGGCTCAATAGCAGCGGTAGGGTCCGTAGTAGGGACCATAATAAGGGCCGTAGTAGCCGTGGTGGTGGTCGTTGTGCTGGCCGATGGCGTAGCCGGCGATCCCCGCGGCGGCGATGCCGACTGCGGCGGCTCCGGGGTCCACGGTCTGGACCGGGCGGCCGTAGGCGTCGTAAGTGGTGACGCAGGAAGAGGCGGCCAGCGTCAGGACAAGGCAGGCCGCAGCTTTGGGAACGAGGGATTTCATGGCTTCCAGTATTCGGAAATAAGACGGAGGCCAATCCGGAATATTCATCCAAGCTCCGCCTTATTTGGAAGCGGGCGGAAGTAAACGTTTAAGAACAGAGCCGGCCGCCGGACCGGGCGTCCGCTGCCGCTGGCCGATTGCAAGATTCTGGTGAGCGCGCTCCGAAATCTTGTCGATCCGGGATCAGGTTGCCTGAGGGGCTAGACCCCATGCAGGA
Organism: Haloferula sp. BvORR071; assembly: GCF_000739615.1. Classification (GTDB taxonomy): domain Bacteria; phylum Verrucomicrobiota; class Verrucomicrobiia; order Verrucomicrobiales; family Akkermansiaceae; genus Haloferula. The sequence continues at coordinate 89,763 of NZ_BATP01000023.1, read as the reverse complement.
TCGCCTCGGCCATGCGCAGGGCCTCGGCGTTGGGTTTCACCTCGTGGACGCGGTGGATCATGGCCCCGGCCTCGCGGGTCCAAGCGGTGATGGCGACCGTCGGCCAAGCGCGGTCGGCCAACTCCGGGCTGCCGAGGACTTTCCCGATGAAGGATTTGCGGGAGACACCCAGTAGCAGCGGCCGCCCGCCCACGCCGAGGCAGGAGAGCTTGCGGAGCAGCGAGAGATTGTGCTCCAAGGATTTGCCGAAGCCGATGCCGGGGTCGAAGCAGATGGTTTCCGGGTTGAGGCCCGCGGCGCTGAGGGTGGCGAGCCGCTCTTCGAAGAAGGCCCGGACCTCCGCGACCACGTCGCTGTAGTGCGGAGCGATCTGCATGGTCCGCGGGTCGCCTTGCATGTGCATGATCACTACGCCGCAGCCGCGGGCGGCGCAGAGAGCGAGCATTTCCGGATCGGCTTGGAGGCCGCTGACGTCGTTGACCACGTCGGCCCCCGCAACGAGGGCGGCCTCGGCGACCGCGGCCTTGGAGGTATCGATCGAGATACAGCCGTCCCATTCCGCGCGAAGGGCGGCGATGACCGGGGTAGTGCGGGCGATTTCCTCGGCGATGCCGACTTCCGCCGCGCCGGGTCGGGTGGATTCGCCGCCCACGTCGATGATTCCCGCGCCCTCCGCAATCATCTGGCGGGCGTGGCTGAGGGCAGCGGAGATCCCGGCGTGCTCTCCTCCGTCCGAGAAGGAGTCCGGGGTGACGTTGAGAATGCCCATGATCAGCCCGTGACGGGAGAGATCAATGCGCGAACGCGAGGTTTTCCACCACATGGCGGGGGGGAATTGGCGGCCTGCCGGGGTGCGGGGCAAGCCTCGACTGGGACCGGATAATACTTCAGGGAATCGTATTAACTGCCTGCAAATGCCAACTTGCCGCGGCGGGAGCGCTTGTCTAGGGTCCGCGCCATGCAATTCAAAACCCTGCTTTTCTCGCTGCTGCTCGCCGGAGTCGCCGCTGCCGGTGTCCCCGGTTTGGAGGTGACGGGCCCTTATTCCAGTATCAAGCGGAACAAGGACGGATCGTATGAGGAATTCTCGCGGCCGCCCGATGAGCGCACGATCACCAAGAAGCTCAAGAGCGCGAACCACACGCTGCTCACGACGACGGTCTACCGCCTGAGTCCGGAGGGCAACCCTCTGACTTGCGACATCTCCGACGGCAAGGGCGTGCGTCTCTTCAAGTCGCGCTACGGCTACGACACCCGCGCCGGCCTGACCTATGGCAAGCTGCTGGAGGAGCAGATGTTTGACGCGCGTATGGTCCGCAAGAAGCCGGGCACGAATGAGGAGATGCCGATCCGGCGCTTCATCTACACCTACGATGCCCGCGGCAATCGCAACGCCCCCATCGCGATCAACCTGATCCCTGGCAAGATGGCGGAGGATGTGTTCGGCGCTGCGCCGTCCGGCCTGCAGTTCAACCCCTTCGACCCGAAGGAAGCTGATCCAACTGCCAAGGGTGGTGGCACTGCCAATCCCAAGGGTCGCGCGGTCGGGAAGTAAGGGCGCTGGTTTTCATTCCAATGCGTCCGCAGACCATTTTGCCGTGCCTGCTCGGCGCGGCGCTTGGCGCGGCGGGATGGATGCAGGGGCTGCATTGGAAATCCGCCGCCGCCACGGCGCCGGATGAAGATGCCGCCGGCCGCATCGTCGCGCTCGAGAACGAGGTCGACCTGCTGCGCCGGGAGAACGAGAGCCTGCGCTCGCTGGCCCAAGGTGGCGGCGAGGTGAAGGTGGAGCCGGAGCTGGTGCAGTTCGTCGAGCAATCGCTCGGGCTGAGCTTCCGCAGCTCGCCGCAGATCCACCGCATCGCCGGAGAGGAACTGGCGGACCGGATTGTCGCGACCATCGAGTCGCGCTACGGACCGCATGGCCTCGATTCCCGCGAGCAGGCCTGGCAGCTCATGGGCTTGCTGGCGGCGGATGACCGCTTCGCACCGCAATTCGCCGCGACCCAGGCGATCGGCGCGCGCTCGTGGTTCGACAGCCAGAGCGGCGAAGGCTGGGTGACGCACCGCTTCGACCCGCAATCGGTGCCGGACCAAGCGGCGCTGGTGCGCAGCCTCGCGCGGATCCTGATTTATCAGAACAACCCGCCCGCGCCCGGGTGGCCGGGGGATGAGGCGGCGAACTCGCGGGAGGCACTGGAGCATGGCACTGCGATCGCGATCGAGAACCGCTTCCTGGCTCGCCAGGCGCTGGCTTCTGGATTCACCGGCTCGCAGGCGGCCGATAGCGGCGCGCGTGAGCTGTTGGATGTCTTGTCCGCTTTTGTGCGCGGGCTGGCGACTTTTCCTTCGTCGCGCGGGCAGGCCAAGGCGGGACGGTTGATTGATCAGAAGAAGATCCTTGAAGGTCTGCATCGGCCGCCGGCGCTGACTGCGAGTTTCTTCGAGGGGCATGAGGACTTGAAGGCCGAGCCACCGGAACTGCCGGCGGCAACAGGTAATGTCCTGTTAGAAGAATCGGCGGGGATGTTAGGTTTGTCGCTGTGGCTGGAGCCGCTGGGCGAGGAGGCGATGAAGCTTGCCGATGCCTGGCGGGGTGACCGCTACCGGCTCTCCGCGACGAGCGACAGTGAGGTTCACTTGATTTGGGAAATCCGCCTCGCCACGCCGGAAGCCGCGGAGGCGCTGCTGAAGTCGGCCTTGTCCGCGGCATCTGCCTTGGCGGGAGCTGCCGAGAATCCGGCAGCGGGAACCATTCTGAATACTCGGGAGGATCGTTTCGTCGTAGTGCACAGATCGGCTCCCGACCGCGTGCGTTTCATCAATGCGGCGACCAAGGAAGCTGCCGCTGCCCTCGCTCCCTGATCGAACCATGTCGTCCGACGATGTTGAAGCCATGAACATCGACCCGCCGCCGCTGCCGCCCGGCTACGTGGTAGAACCGGCGATTGAGACGCCACCGTTACCACCGGGCTATGGCGTGCCGCCCGAGGAGTCACGGCCGAACCGGCGCCGCCGCCGCTTGCGGGTGAAGCTGCCGGTGATCTTCGTCTTCCTCGTGGCCGCTTGGTTGGGCCTCTACTATGGGCCTCTGAGTTACATCGTCTATTTCGCGGATGACCGCGGAATGGTCCCGCCGGAGTTTGTCGCGACTTTGAAAAGCGGTGATCGTCAGAAGCTGGTGATCGTTGAGCGCGGGCAGACCCGGGTGATGCGCTTCCGCTGGGATGAAATCGAGATCACGGACCTCAGCTATCTCGCGGAGACCCATCCATTGAAGGGCGATGGCAAGCCGATCCGGGTGGAGCGCAATACTTCCCGCAAGCTCAAGGACGCGGCCCGCGGCTCGCATTCGATTCCCCAGCATGGCGATCCGGATCCGCGGAATGATTGATCGGAGTGGGCGGTTGAATCGAGACCTTAGCTTCCGCTTGGCATTCGCAGTTTTAAGGCTGAAATCTGCGGTGTGAACCTCCTCGCCCTCGCCGTCACCCTGTTCCTCGTGCTCGACCCCTTCGGGAACGCGGCGATCTTCCATGCGATCCTGGCGAAGGTCCCGACGGAACGGCGGCCGCGGGTGCTGCTGCGGGAGCTGTGCTTCGCGCTGGTGATCCTACTCGGCTTCCTATTCGTGGGGAAATACCTGCTGGGCTTCCTCGGGGTCAAGCAGGCCACGCTGAGCATCTCCGGCGGCATCCTGCTGTTCCTGATCGCGCTGGGGATGGTCTTTCCGACCCGCTCGGTCCTGGGAGAGTCGGCGGATGAAGAGCCCTTCATCGTACCGCTGGCGGTGCCCTTGATGGCGGGGCCCTCCAGCATCGCGCTGATCTTGCTGACCGCCTCGAAGTATCCGCAGGAGATCCCGTCGATCGCGCTGGCGGTGAGCGGGGCTTGGTTGGTTTCGGCGGTGATCTTGTATTTCTCTCCCGCCCTGCTGCGGCTGCTGGGGAGCAAGGGGACCCGCGCCCTGGAGCGCTTGATGGGCCTCTTGCTGATCCTAGTGGCGGTTCAAATGTTCCTTGATGGGGTCGCCAACTACAGCGCATCCTCCGCCCCGTGATTGCCCGACGCGTCATTTTCGAAGGCCGCGTGCAAGGCGTGGGATTCCGCTATACCACCAAGGACCTGGCCAAGGGCTTTGAGGTCTGCGGCACGGTCAAGAACTTGGTCGACGGCACCGTCGAGCTGGAGGTCATGGGCGAGCGTGAGGAGGTGGAGGCTTTCCTAAAGGAGATCGCCGAGGAGTCGCCACTGGCCCACCACATCAAGGGCATGCACGTGAAGAACATCCCGCCGCTGGAAGGGGTGAAGGGGTTCACGATTGAGAGGTGAGTGTGCCTGATAGGCCTCAAAGTCACTTCTGCGGCCATGTCTTCTCCAAGGCGAGATCGGATTGCCCGTCGAACTCGGCCAGGAAGTATTTCTCTTTGAACTGAGCGAGGGATTCGGGCTGGCCGTCCATAGCCAAGACTAAAGCGCCTACGCAAAAGTGGTAGGTGGAGTAGTACCACTTTCCGTCGGAGGCTTTGGCGATGAAGATATCCCAGACCTTCGGGTCTTGTTTGTGGCAGCGCGAGCGGTAAGCAAGCCAGCTTCCGTCGGCGCAGAAGATCACCTTGTCGTTCATCCAGTCGTCATCCGCAGGCTCGGGCGGAGGGTTCTTGGCACCAAGGTCCGCGGTGACGGCGCTGATGATCTCCGTCTTTGCCTCGCGGCGTTCCTTCTTGTGGTAAACATCCTGGTGGCGAAGCGCGATGTAGCCAGCCGCAGCAGCAGCGAGCAGGGCGCCCAAGGAGAGCACGAGGCCATTGCGGCGGAACTTGCGATTACGGACAGGAGCCTCTCGGTTTCCTTCTGCCACGACATTATTGAAGCTGCTTCCGGCGACTTGGCGAGGACGGAACAGGCCATTGGAAGTGGGGCGATCCCACATGCCCCCGTTTTCGGGGACGGGCTTTCGTCCTGGGGAGTGAAAGGAAGTCGGCAGCATGGCCGAACCTTTCGGATGCTCCGAAAGCTCATTCCCGCGCTCCTGCTTTGCGGTCTTCTCCTGCCCGCTCGTGCCCGCGACTACCAGTTTGATGGCTCGATGTCGGAGGAGGTGCTGCGCAGCTACCTCTCGCGTTCGATGACCTTGATGTATCTGCTCACGGGGGGCGGGGATCTCGATGACAATATCCGGATGATGAAGGAGACCGGCGTGAAATTCGCCGGGCGGTCGATTCACAACTGGGGCCGGGAGCAGGGCGGGGAGTCCGCCTTGCCGAGGCGCCTTGAAGAAGCGCGGGCGAAGGTGGCGAAAATCCATGCGGCGGATCCGGAGATCATCCTGCAGGCCTGCATCTTCGAGATCGCCTCGGAGGAGGTGAACAAGCTGGCGGTGCCGGCATGGGCCTTCGAGGCGCTGGGCATGCCGGTGGAACAACGCAACTTCCGCTTCGATGGGATCAAGTACGAGAACGGCAAGGGCATCGACCAATGGGGGAAGGGGACCTGCATCCCGGATGTCAGTCGCCCTGAGACCAAGTTGTTTTTCCACTACCTCGCCGCCTCCTACATCGACATCGGCTGCGAAGCGATCCACTTCGGCCAGACGGAGATCATGAACAGCAATGATCCGGGCAACGCGCATTGGAACGAAGTGCTGGAGCGCACCCGTGCCTATGCGAAGCAGAAGGCCCGCCGCCATTTCGTGGTCTGCGATTCACATGTGCCGAACGGCGGCCTTCTACGCGATGGCAAGCTGCTCTTCGACTTCCACTCCTTCCCGCTGCGGGTCGAAGAAGTGGCAGAGAAGCCTCAGGAAGGTCGTCTGCGCGCGGGCTACAAGGATGCGATCTACGGGCGCAGCAAGGGCGGCGTCACCCCTTCCGGTTGGAGCTGCGCTCACCTGCCCTATCTGGTGGAACTCGACAACTATGGACGTAGTAAGAAGCCTGGCGAGGCAGGGCAGGGCGTCCACTGGGTCTGGGGCTGGGATGAGATCACCTGGTTTTCCCAGCAGCCTGCGGACTACCGAAACCAGTGGCTGCGTGACTCCTGGAAGTGGATCCGAGAGAACGATGCCGAGGGCTATCTCGAAATGCCCGGGATGCGCTGCCTGGCGGGGGCGAAGGACCGGAAGTCCTGGTACACCGTGAACCGCGCTTCCGCGGCGAGCCCCGATGGCTCCGGCCAAGAAGACACGATCCGAGAGATCTGGCAGCAGGATGCCAAGTAACGGTGGTCCAGGCGGAACGAAGGTGGCATTGGCAAGAGCATCGCGCTTGTTAGCTTGCCTTCATGTCTTCCGCACCATCACCCCGCCGTCCTCAAGTCTGCATCCTCGGTAGTGCTGAGCCTGGCTCCAAGGCCTACGGCCTCGCCGCAGCCGCCGGGAACTTGCTTGCCAAGCTCGGCATCACCGTGGTCAGCGGCTGCGGCAGCCCGGCGACCCGTGTTGCCGCGGAGAGCGCGCTCGCGGCGGGCGGAGAGGTGGTGAGCATCATCCCCTCCGACAATATAAAGACCGAGAACTGGCCCTGCACCGTGCTGATCCCCTGCGGCATGGGCGATGCCCGCAACCTGCTGATGGCCCTCTCGGGAGATGCCTGCATTGTCATTGGCGGCCGGGCGGGAACGATTTCCGAGGTCTGCTTGGCCTGGCTCCACCACCGGCCGCTGCTTCCTCTAACAGGTTGCGGCGGTTGGTCGGACCAACTGGAGCAGAACCCACCGGACGAGCGGAAGAATTCACCGATCCTGCCGTGGGATTCCACGGTAGTGCTGCAGGAGCGCTTGCGCGAGCTGGGCTTGATCCGGGGCTGAGTCAGGTCTCAGCCGGGCGGATTCATCTGGGTCATGACCGACCCCGCCAAAGCGTAGGCATAGACCATCAGCCCCACCAATCCCGCGAGCAGCAAGCTTCCGCTGAGGATCGTCCAGCGCTTGGTAAACCATGCATCGCGGTGCCGCTCCAGCCACAGGGTAGTCAGCACCCAAGCGGCAGGAACCAGCATCAGGGCGAGACCCCATTCGCGGACGAAAACCGGCAGCCAGCGCCACTCGGCCTTGGCATCGGGATAGCCATGAGTCTGCAGGACCGCCGCAGTCATGAGCGATCCAGCCACGATCACCATCGCCTGCGCCGCAGCGAAGATCGACTGCATGGCATACTCGCGGACGATGGGCATGACTAGCTGGGCTTTCCGCATGACTCTGCCACCCAGCGGAGATAGGCCTCCGACCCTGCCTGCACCGGCAGCGCCAGGATCTCCGGCACTTCATAGGGATGCAGCTCGTGGATCGCAGCCTCCAGCTCGGCATAGCGCGTGGTCTTGATGATCCCCAGCACCTCGCCGGCTTTCTCGACCTTGCCCTCCCAGCGGTAGAGCGATTCCACGCCCGGCAGGAGATTGACGCAGGCCGCCACTTGCCTTTCCACCAAGGCTGCGCCAATCTGTCGCGCCTGCTCGATGTCGGGGAAGGTGCATAGGACCACCATGGTGTTTTCCATGCAGCATCACTGAACCCCGGACAGCGAAAATGGCACCACGAATCTGACGAATCCCACGAATCTCTCCAGAACCTTCTTATTCGTAAGATTCGCCAGATTCGTGGTGCCTCTCTCTTCCATCCTCTCTGATCTTTGAAACCCGGCTTTCTCGACAAACTCCTCGCCCGCATCGACCGGATCGATCCGGCGGAGGCGCGGCAACTTCTCGACCGCTTGGTGCGGGAGAAGGGCTTCCTGGAGCAGGTTTTCGAGGCCCTGCACGAAGGGGTGATCGTCTTGGATGACGACGGCGAGATTTCCTTCATCAATGGCGCGGCCTGCCGCTTCTTCGGGATCGATCCGGAGACGGCCGTGGGGACTTTGCTCACGGCGCGGATTCCGGGCTTGGACTGGGCCTCGCTGGTGGAGTCCAAGATGGTGGTCTCGCGGGATCTGGAGATCTTCTATCCTGACAACCGCTTCCTGAATTTCTATCTCTCACCGATCCGCCACGAGCACTCGCCGAACGCGGCCTTTGGCTGGGTGATGCTGGTGCGGGACCTGACCACCACTCGCGCGGAAGCCGAGCAGACCCTCGAATCCGAGCGCCTGAATGCCCTGACCTTGCTGGCCGCCGGCGTGGCGCACGAGATCGGGAATCCGCTGAACTCGCTGGACATCCACCTCCAGCTCATGGCCCGCAAGCTGCGCAAGCTGCCGCCGGGCGACCGCGCGCCGCTGGAGGAGAACCTCACCACCGCCAGGAACGAGATCAAGCGCTTGGACACCATCCTGCGGCAGTTCCTGCAGGCGATCCGCCCGACCACGCCGAATCGCGAGCGCTGCGATCTGCCGAAGGTGCTTTCGGATGCGGTGAAGCTACTGGAGCCGGAACTCGCGGCCCGCGGCGTGGCGGTCGAGCTATCACTGGCCTCGGACTTCCCGCTGATGGAGGTGGATGCCGGGCAGTTCCAACAGGTCTTCTACAACCTGCTGCGGAATGCCTTCCAAGCGATCGGCGGGGACAAGGGCGTGATCCGCGTCCAGGCCAAGGCGAATGACTTCGAGGCGACCTTCACCATTGAGGACAATGGCACCGGTATACCGCCGGAGCAGATGGGCTCGCTCTTCGAGCCCTACCGCACCACCAAGCAATCCGGCACCGGCTTGGGCCTGCTGATCGTCCGCCGCGTCGTCCGCGAACACGGCGGCGAGATCGAGATCCAGAGCGAGCCCGGTAGCGGGACGCGGGTCTTGATCCATCTTCCACGCGGGCCTCGCCCCGTGCGGCTGTTAGAGACCCCTCCCAATATCATCGACATCGACTAGAAATGCCGGACGACGAACTTAACACGCCGAACTTGATTTTCCGCTTGGGAGATCGGACGGGGATCTTTCTTCTCGCCCTTTCAGTGTTTCTCTCGGTGGTGAACAGCCTGTTCTTCGCGGTTGCCACCCGGCTTCCAGTCGCGCCGATCTCGCGAGGCGGCTTGGTTCTGAATTCGCTCGCTTTGCTTGCTGCGTGGTTCGCCTTCGCCAGAGGCAAGCGCGCGGGACTCGTCCAACAGCTGGCCGCCGTGGTCCTGCTCTCGGTAGTCCACTACTTTGTCGTCTGCAACGTGTGGGCGGTTGCCCATTTCGGTTTGTGATCTCTATTCCCGCCTCTCCATGACCCCCACGCTTCTTATCGCAGACGACGAAAAGGCCACCCGCGATGGTTTGCGCGCCGCCTTGGACGAAGACTTCGATGTCTATCTGGCGTCCAACAACAAGGAGGCGCTGCAGGTCCTGAAGTCCGAGCCGATCGATTTGTTGCTGACCGACCTGCGGATGGGCGGGGATTCCGGGATGGACCTGCTGAGCGAGGCTCAGAAGCTGGAGCACCAGCCGGTGACGATCATGATGACCGCTTACGGCTCGGTCGATACGGCGGTGGAGGCGATGCGGCGCGGGGCTTACCACTTCGTCACCAAGCCGCTCAATCTCGACGAGGTCGAGATGCTGCTGAAGCGGGCCTTGCGCAGCCGCAAGCTGGAGGTGGAGAACCGTGAGCTGCGCCAGCAGATCGCCGACGCACCGGGGCTGGAGCGTCTGGCCGGGAAGTCGCCGGCAATCCAGCGGGTGATTGAGGTGGTCCGCCAAGTCGCGCCGACCAAGGCCACGGTGCTGATCGAGGGCGAGTCCGGCACCGGCAAGGAGGTGGTGGCGCACGCGATCCACCGCCTGAGCGGTCGTCCGGCGGAGAAGCTGGTGATTGTGCACTGTGCGGCACTGGCTCCGCAGATTTTGGAGAGCGAGCTCTTCGGCCACGAGAAGGGGGCCTTCACCGGGGCGATCCAGCGCCGGATCGGGCGCTTCGAGCAGGCGGACGGCGGAACTCTCTTCCTCGACGAGATCGGCGAGATCGACCCGAGCATCCAGGTGAAGCTGCTGCGCGCCCTGTCCGAGAGGACCATCGAGCGGGTCGGCTCGAATGCGCCCGTGAAGGTGGATGTCCGGCTGGTAGCCGCCACTAACAAGAACCTGGCCGCGATGGTGGCGCGGGGTGATTTCCGGGAAGACCTCTACTTCCGCCTGAATGTGGTGCGGATCGAGATGCCGCCGCTGCGAGCGCGCGCGGAGGACATCGTGATCCTGGCTGGAGCCTTCCTGAAGGAATTCGCTGAGGAGAACGGCCGTCCGGTGAAGCCGTTGAGCGACGCCGCCCTCGCCCGGTTGCGGGCCTATCCTTGGCCGGGGAATGTCCGCGAATTGCGGACTGCCATCGAGCACGGGGTGGTGATGAGCAACGATCCGGTGATCGACCTCCAGCACCTGCCTGGTTCGGTGTTGGGAGATGGGCCCTTGCCGGTGCTTCCCGCTGCGCCCGTGACGGTCCTGCCTGAAGGGAAAATCACCCTTGCCGCTCCCCGGGAATTCAACTTGCATGCGCTCGAAACCAGCGCCATCCGCTCCGCCTTGGCACAAGCCGGAGGCAACCGGACGCGGGCCGCCGAGCTCCTCGGCATCAGCCGCCGAACCCTGCAGCGCAAGCTGAAGGAAGAGGAGGACTGAAGCCCCGCCACGGCACCCCGACCGACCCACATGAGCAGCCCCACGACTTCGCATTTTGAAACGGCGGTAATGATCCGCCGGATTCTGTTTTTCCTGGTTCTGATCGCCCTGACCTTGGCTCACCTCTTCCCTCTGTTCCGCGGACTCGATACCCCGCAGGCGATGGAGCAGGCCTCGATCGCCCGGGAAGTCGCCCGCGGTGAGGGCTTCGTGACCAAGATGATCCGGCCGCTCGCCTATTATGAAGCGCAGAAGGTGAACAACGGCGGGCGGGTGCCCTTCACTCTCTTCCGGGATACCTACCATGCTCCGCTCAACCCGCTGATCCTGGGGGCTGTGCTCAAGCTTGTGGGTGCCGACAAGCCGGGTGCTTGGCCGATGACCAACAATGAGTTCATCTTCCCCTTGGACCGGATCGTGGCACTGGTTTCCACGTTATTCTTCCTGATGTCGATCGGGGTGACCTATCTGCTGGTAGGGCGAATATTCGATCCCAAGATCGCCGGCGTCACGGTCCTGCTGATGCTGCTTTGTGACTTGATGTGGCAATTCTCGCAGAGCGGCCTGCCGCAGATGCTGCTGCTGCTGCTGTTCTCCTGCGGCATGTATTTCACCTACCGCGCGATGGAAGCGGCTGAGGAAGGCCGGGTGAGCTTCGGCATGGCGCTGCTAGGCGCGGTTTTCTTCGTCCTGATGGCGCTCGCCCACTGGCTTGCGATCTGGATCTTCCTGGGCTACGCGATCTTCGTGGCGGTGGCCTTCAAGCCGCGCGGCGCGGTGGCTCTGGCGGCGCTGGGGATGCTGGCGATTGCGGTCGCCTTTCCCTTCATTCGCTCAAGCGGGATCACTGGCCAGCCCTTCGGAACCGGCTTTTACGTCTTCTACAACGGTCTGGCGGGCGGAGCTGAATCCGTGGTCATGCGCAACCACGACCTGCAAAGCGAGCCGCTTTCGCTCGACGGGTTGATCGTCAAGCTGTTGGGTACAACCTTGGTACAGGCCTCCGACCTGCTGCCCTTCCTCGGCGGCATCCTTGCCGCGCCGATTTTCTTCCTCGCGCTGCTGCACCCCTTCAAGCGCAAGACCATCGCCACCTTCCGCTGGGGGATCCTGCTGATGTGGGCCTTTGCCGCGCTCGGCATGGCCATCTTCGGCATCGACCGCGAGCACTCGACCCACCCGAACCAGATCCACATCCTCTTCGCGCCGTTGATGGCGGCGTATGGACTGGCCTTCATCTCGATCCTGTGGAGCCGCCTGGACGTCGTGGCGAACGTTCCTTTCCTGCGTCATGCTCACTTCATCGCTATCGTCGTGCTTTCTGCGGCCCCGATGCTGCTGAGCATCCCCAAGAAAGGACTGATCGCCATGCAGTTCAGTAAAAACGGGGTCCCTTGGCCGCACTACCGGGCGGACGTTCTGAGCAAGGAGCTGCCGAATCTGATGAAATCCCGCCGTGGTGGGTCCTCGGAGGCCCCCAAGGTGGCGGTTTCCGACCAGCCCTGGGCGGTGGCATGGTATGCCGATACAGTCTGCCTCTGGCTGCCCAAGACCAAGAAGGGCTTTGAAAAGCTGGAATCCGACGCCGAAGCACTCGGCACGCCTTTCGCCGGGATTCTGATGACCCCCAGCTCGATCGAGTCTGCCACCCCGGGCGTGGTTCGTGGCCAGTATAACGACCTTACCTCGCTGGTTTTCAATGGTTATGTCAATCTGACCACCGCGGCAGGCCCGGGCAGCCGTTCGGTCAATATCCTGGACGCCGACTCCAAGTTGCAGGGGATTTCGAACCGCTACGGAGCCATGAAGTTCCTCGTGGGCGCCGACTTCGTGTGGTACGGCAGCCGCAACACCCTCCCGGAGGACTCTTCCCGCTGATGGCCCGTAAGAAACAGGACCCGGCTGAGGCTGCGGGAGAGGGGATTAGCTTCGAAGCCGCCCTTTCCGAGCTTGAGGCGATCGTGGCGGCGATGGAGGAAGAGCAGCTTCCGCTTGAGGAATTAGTGGGTCGCTACGAAAAGGGCTCGAAATTGCTGGCGCGCTGCGAGACGGTCCTCGCCTCCGCCCGGAAACGACTCCAAACCATCTCCGCGAAAGCCGCCACCGAAGCCGGGGCTCTCGCGGAAGAACCCGACGAATCTCCGGAGGAAGACGATGATGAACCTGCCGGTAATTCTTCCGGCACCCCGGACGACAACGACGACGATGACGACATCCGCCTCTTCTGAGCACTCTGCCCTCGGCCCTCTCCTTGCCGCTATCCGATCGCCTGAAGACGTCAAAGCGCTTCCCGAGTCCGATCTGATCAAGCTGGCGGCCGAAATCCGGCACTCGCTCATTACCTGCCTTTCCCGCACGGGTGGCCACCTCGGACCGAACCTCGGGGTGGTGGAACTCAGCGTCGCGCTGCACCGGGTGTTCTCCACGCCGGAGGACCAATTTGTCTTCGACGTCGCCCATCAGGGCTACGTCCACAAGATGCTGACCGGCCGGGCCGACCGCATCCACACGATCCGCACCTACCAAGGCCTGAACGGCTTCCTGCTGCGCTCGGAATCCGAGCACGACAGCTACGGTGCGGGCCACGCCGGCACCGCCCTGTCCGCGGCCCTCGGTATGGCCGCTGCGCGGGATCTGGCGCAGGAGGACAGCCACGTCATCGCCGTCGCCGGGGATGCGGCCTTCACCTGCGGTCCGACCCTGGAGGCGCTGAACAACATCGCCGAGACGACCAAGCGCTTCATCGTCGTGCTCAACGACAACGAGTGGTCGATCGACAAAAACGTGGGGGCGATTGCCCGCTACTTCAACGCGCTACAGACCCACTCGACCTACGCCAGCGTGCGCAATACCGCGGCGGACTTCGTGGAAAAGGTGGCTGGCAAGGCGGTCCGCAAGCTGGCCCACAAGGTGGAAGAGGGTGCGAAGAACCTGCTCTTCCCGAACGTGCTCTTCGAGAAATTCGGTCTGCGCTACTACGGCCCGATCGACGGTCATGACCTGCCGCTGTTGGTCCGTACCTTCGAGCACCTCAAGACCCTGCACGAGCCGGTGGTGCTGCACATCATCACGGAGAAGGGCCGCGGCTACCAGCCGGCGCTCGACAACCCGGGCAAGTTCCACGGTCTGGGTGCTTACAAGATCGAGGACGGCTCGACCGATATTTCCGCGACGCCGACTTGTTCGGACATCTTCGGCCGCACCGTCACGGACATGGCCAAGACGGATGAGAAGTTGGTGGCGATCACCGCGGCGATGCCCGGCGGCACCAAGCTGGAGATCTTCAAGAAGGAGCTGCCCGGCCGCTACTATGACGTGGGCATCGCGGAAGAACACGCCGCGCTCTTCGCCTGCGGGATGGCGACCAAGGGCTTCAAGCCCTTCCTCGCGATCTACTCCACCTTCATGCAGCGGGCCTACGACATGATCATCCATGACATGGCGCTGCAGAACCTCCCCGTGCGCCTGTGCATGGACCGCGGCGGTCTTTCCGGCGACGATGGTCCGACCCACCACGGTCTCTTCGATATCGGCTACCTGCGCCCGGTCCCGGGTATCGTCCACATGCAGCCGGCCAACGAGGCCGAATTCGTGGCGATGCTGAAGTGGATGGCGAATTACGAGGCCGGTCCTTCGGCGATCCGCTACCCGCGCGGGACGATCAGCGGCACCCCGCTGGATGCGCCGGTTGCTCCGATCGAACTCGGCAAGGCAGTGGTCGCGGCGGAAGGCACCGATGTAGTGCTGATCGGCCTCGGCACGCTGTTCGGGATGGCCGAGAAGGCCAAGGCGATGCTTGAGGAAAAGGGCCTTTCGGTTGCGCTGGTCAATCCGCGCTTCATCAAGCCTCTGGATGCCAGCGTCATCGAACGCCTCGCCAAGCAGTGCAAGGTCGTCTGCACCTTCGAGGATCACGTCCTGCACAACGGCTTCGGCTGCGGTGTCATCGAGCTGCTGTCCGACGCGCGGATCACCACGCCGGTCGAGCGCATCGGTTGGCCGGACGCCTTCGTCGAGCACGGCAAGCCGGACATCCTGATGAAGCTCCACGGCCTGACCGCGGAGGCGGCGGTCGAGAAAGTGATGAAGCACTTCTAAGCGGACTCCGTCGCGCGCCATGGCCGAGTTCATCGAAAAGGTCGCGACCGAGTGGGTGGAGATCCGGGCCAAGCACCTGCGGGTGCGCAAGGGTCACCCGAGCTTCACGCAGATGAAGCAGCTGCGCGCACTCTTCGAGGCAGATCCGCTGCCGGTGGTGAGTTCCTTCTGGATCACCCGCGACAAGCGGATCCACTTCAAGCCGAACTTCCCGTCTCTCCTCCGGCCTGCGGTGCGGAGGATCATGGATGTGTAGGGTATTGTTATTGTCCGGACAGTGTCCGGAACATTTTGGTTAGGGAAGCTGAAGGATGATCGGGTGAGGGTAGCGGGGATGGCCGTAGGCAGCCTGCGTTCCTTGGCGGTGCCTGCTTGAAGAAAGCAGCCGGAGCATGTTAGGCATATCACCCCACGCACGGATTTTTCAGCGACCGGCAAGCGGTGTTCGTTTCCGGCGCTTCACCCCGTGTCTGGATTGCCCGGATCATGAAGACCCTGATCCAAACGATCAGCAGGCGGATCTCGGAAACCTGGCACAGTCCCGAGCTACCGCAGCGCGGCCACACCTATCGCTGCCAGTGTGGGCGGCCGGTGTTCTTCCGCAACAGCAAGTGCCTCGCCTGCAGTTCACCGCTCGGCTACGAGCCGGGGCTGGGCGAAGTGCGGGCGCTGCTGCCCGGCCCCAGTGCCGATACCTGGCTATTGCACGGTGACCCCGAGGACACGCCGGGGGTCTACAAGCGCTGTAGCAACTTCAGCTCGCCCGCCGGGTGCAACTGGCTCCTGCCCACCGGGCATGCATCGGACCTGTGCACTTCCTGCCGGCTCAACCGGACCATCCCCGACTTGGGCGATCCGGACAACTGCCGCTACTGGCGCGCGATTGAAAACGCGAAGCGCCGGATGGTCGCGCAACTGATTGCACTAGGGTTGCCGGTGGAATCGAAGGTGGAAGAGAATCCGGAGCGCGGGGTGATGTTCGATTTCCTGCGCTCTCCGCCGGAGGGTCCACGGGTGATGACCAGCCACGGCAATGGCCTGATCACCCTCAATGTCGAGGAGGCGGACGACTCCGTGCGCGAGCGGACGCGCTATGACATGCACGAGCCCTACCGCACCCTGATCGGGCATTTCCGCCACGAAATCGGCCACTACTACTGGGACCGCCTGATCGCCGACTCGCCGTGGCATGAAAAATACCGGGAGCTCTTCGGCGACGAGCGGGCCGACTACGGTGCAGCGCTGCGGAAAAACTACGAACAAGGGCCGCCGCCGGATTGGCAGGATCACTTCATCAGCTCCTACGCTTCCGTGCACCCATGGGAAGACTGGGCCGAATGCTGGGCCCACTACATGCACCTCGTGGACAGCTTGAATACCGCGATGGGATTCGGGCTCACCGGGGACGATGTCGAGCTGGAGCTGGATCAGTATGAGTTGAAGGACCTCTACGACCCGGACGACCGCGGCGCCCCGCGTTACCTGTCTCTGGTAAATGCCTGGCTGGAACTGGTCACCGTGCTCAATGAAGTGGCGCGCAGCATGGGGCAGCAGGACTTCTACCCCTTCGTGATGTCTCGCTCGGTGCTGCGCAAGCTGCACTTCATCCAGCTCGTCGTGAAAAGCGAGCGGGAGGACCAGGACGATGACGACTAAAGTGACAAACGGCGGCGTCTCGCAAGGCCTTGAAGACCCGTGACTTCAAGGATTCGGCGCCACTCTCACGCGGAAAAACACCTGCGATCCGGAGCCGGTCGGCAGGGTGGCCTCGCGGGTCTCGATGCTGCCGTTTGTCGAGACCAGTTGATCCTTGAAGCCGGCGGGAGCTCCAGCTTGGCCCGGCGGGCTCCATGTCCCGAGTTCGGTGCCGGCCTCGGCGAAGTAGCTGATATCGCCGAGCGAGGTATCGATCTGGTAGCTCACGATGACGTCGCTGCCGCTCGTGGATGGCGCGGGATAGCGCGCCATGCTCTCCGTCCCGAGCACCGGCGAGGTGCCGAAGCCGTATTCCACCAGGTTCGGGCGGCCGTCTTGGTCGTAGTCGCCATCCGGATCGGAAAGGGTCCCGGCGGGGATCGAATTGGCGGTTTCGAATGCGGCCGCCCACGAAGCGAAGCCGGGAGGCGGCCCCGCATTCACGGTAACGGTTTTGAACGAAGGCGGGAAATCGAGTCCCGAGATTACCGGGAAGATGGCGTGCAGATAGGTGCCGGTGGCGGGAGGCGTGAAGCTCCCGGTGGTGCTGGCGAGAGTGTCGCTGACCTCGTTCTGGAGTTCCTGGACCTTGCTGAAGTTGATCGCGTCGATGAACCAGCCGTAGGTATTGCCACTGTTGCCCCAGTAGGAGCCGCTGGAGAACTGGAGGAGGAAGCGGACCCGGAAGAGCTTGCCCTCCATCGCGGAGAGGTCGGCGGTCTTCAGGCTGAATGACGCCTCACCCGCACTGTTGACGCCGGTCTGGCTATAGACGTCCACCCAGTTCGAGCTGCCTTCCTCCTTCACCTGCACCTTGTATTGCTCGCTGGGCATCGCGGTGCGCAGGCGGCTCTGGAAGCTGAGCGAGGCGGAGGCGAGGCCGCGGTAGAGCGGGGAAAGCTGGATCCACTGGGTGCCCGGGGGCGAAGCGTTTACCAGGTGGAAAGAGCTGCTGCCCTGTTGCTTCACGCCCGAGTTCACCACGGAGTAGCCACCGAGGATCGACGAAGTGATCTTGGTGGTGTTTTCGGCGTTCTCCGCGGCAGCGGCCGGTGCGGTCCAGCGTTTCCAGCGGTAGCTGCCAGCACCGCCCACTGCGGTGAAGCTCATATTGTAGGGACTACCGGTATACGCGGTAGCGGGACTGGTGATCGCAGGTGGAGCATAGGCCAGCTTGAGGTCCAGCTTGGCATTTGTGGCCGCGGGGATCGTGATCGGCGAGCTCTGGTTCAGACTCAGCCCGGAGAAGGTCACGGTGCGGTCCGCCGCGCTCGTGGGCACCGGCACCACCCAGCCGCCACCGCTGGCGGTCTTGCAATAGTAGGAGGCACCGCTGACGTTGACGTCGAGGTCCGAGATGCCTTCGCCGGGATCGTAGAAGTTGTTACTATTGAGATCGTAGTAGGCCACGCCGGTAGCGAAAGCGGTGCTGCCCTTGACTCCAAGGTCCTGGGTCACGAGTTGAGGGCCGATGCCGCCGTTGGTCCCGTTGACCACTCCGATGCCGATCTCCTTGAAGATTGAATTGTGGATGTTGGTGCGATGACCGCGGCCGCTCTGCATGCCGCCGCTGCCACCGGGACCCCAGTCCACATTCAGACCGGCGTGGCCGAACCAAGTGCTGTTTGAGTAGGCATAGACGTTCTCGCCCCAAGTCAAGAAGCCGGTGGTTGCCATCCGTGTGGCGATCTTTAGTGGGCCCTCATCGTGACTCTGCGTTGCATTCGCCAGCATCCACTGTGAGTGGCTGCGCGCCACCGTGGTGAGCGCGGCGCTTGGTGCCAGAGGAGGAGCCGCAGGGATCGCCTTGAACTCGCTCTGCATCAGGGCGAGGTTCACGTTGTAAATGCTATAAGCATTCAGCACCGCGGCATCGGTGGTTGCGGCCAGGCGGGCTCCCTCCGCTGGCGGATTCGCGCGCGAACGATTGATATACTCCAGATAGAGCTGCTCGTCCGGAGTCGGATTGCCGAAGCTGTAGAGGCTCTGCGCTTGCAGGCTGCAAGCGGCGGTCGCGCATGCCACCAAGAGCATCCGCAAAAATCGCGGGTGTGTTTTCAAGGGTGAACCGAAAGGGCGATACGGTCCGGAGGGCGCGCGAGGGTAGCACGCCCCTTTGATCAAGGGGACCTGAAATTTTCGATCAGTCGGCATCTCGCTCCGCAAAAGTTCCGAAAACCGGGGAAAAGGCGGAGCACGTATTGCCAGTTTGCTTCAAGTTGCACAATGCCACCAAAGGTGGGGTTGCATTGTGCCATTCTAACCGCTCGCAGGGACTGGCGGTCCATTGATTGACAATGGGTAATGGCTTGGGCATAGCGCTTGCAAAGAGAGTTTCGCATGAAACAACTCCTGATCGCAGCAAGCCTTCTCTCCGCCATCACCTTGACCCAGTGTGATGAGGCCGAGCACCAAGTCGGGAAAATTGAGAGCAAGGCTGATATGTCCTTTGCGAAGGACACCTTTGAAGAACTCGCGCGCGGCGACAGCTCGGTCGTGGACAAGATCGACTGGCCGATGCTCCAGTCGATGGGCGAGGATGTAGGAGCGGAATACTCGCAGCTTCCCTCGGAAACCCAGAAGCGGAATTTTGAAACCTCCTATGTGACTCAATTTGCCTCTGGCTTCCAGAAGTCGGGTGGCACGCCCGGCCAGTTCACCAACTGGCGCGTGAGCCACCACGATGATATCAAGACGGAGGTGGCGGCGGATTCCGGCGGCGGCACCGTCACGATCACCGTCACGGAGCGCGACGGCAAAGAGCGCGTCTCCGGCTTGGGCTTCATCCGCTGAATGGCGGTGGAGTTGCCATCACAAGCAAGGGCCGGCTTCTCTTTAGGAGCCGGCCCGTCCCTATCACCGGTCTCACGATTCTCACCGATGATTGCCGCCGGCCTGGCTTCTTCTTTTCTGGGCGATTGCCGGGTTTGTCAGGATATGCGAGCGATTGTTCGGGACTCGACGGTCCACACTCCATTGAAAGATGATCGATTGGCGCCTATCACCCGATTTCGAGAGTATCAAAGAGCGCGAGTGGTTCTTTCCCTCATTCGAGATCCAGGAGTTCCTTCTCCCTCAGATCAACGTGGGAAAGCCGTTTATTGATGAGTATGATGCCACGGAGTTCAGCACCGAAGACTGCGCCCGCTTGAAGGGCAACATCGAGTATCTGATCGATTCCGCGATCTTTGCCAGGAGGACTGAGGTTCAGTTCGACGCCTTCGAGAAGGGCCTGGTGACTTTGTCTTGTGCTGAGATAAGGGACTGCCTGCTCAAGCTTTACGATGCGGCCGATCAAGCCCTGAAGTCTGGCGGCACTCTGGTATTCTGTGGGGACTGAGGGCGAACTGCCGACCGCGGAATCCCTGCGCCGCAAAGCTACCTGTTAGCTCAAGGTCTTCTCCACTTCTGCCGCCGCATCCAGAAATGAAGCATGCCGCGGCTCCCACCCGCTCGAGCGGAGCTTCGCATTCGAGACGCGCTTGTGGGTCCAGCCGCGCTTGCGGTTCAGGTCTCGCGGACCACTTGGCGGTAGTGGGCGGGTGAAGACGCGAGCCAGGCCGGTATAGCACTCGAGCTGCGTCAGCGGGGTGGAGTCGGCCACGTTGTAGATACCTGCCGGTGCCCCGCTGGTCGCGAGATGCAGGATAGCAGCCGCTGCATCATCGCGGTGGATCTGGTTGAGATAGCGGCTGCCGTCTTCTTCAATCACCGCTTCACCACCGAGGAACTTCTTCAAAATCACGCTGCGTTCCGGGCCGTAGATCCCCGCGAGGCGCGCGACGCTGCCGCCTGCTGCCAAGACGAGGTCCTCTGTTTCCCGCAGGAGCTTGCCGGTTCCCCGGTCGGGCTCGGCGGGGCTCTCTTCCGTCACCACCGAGCCATCCGTCTGGGCATAGACCGAGGTGCTGGAAGTAAAGAACAGCGGCATTTCAGGAAAGCGGGCTAACAGATTGCGACAACCTTCGAGATAGACCGCGCGATAGGCTTCCTCACCACCGCGACCGGAGGAGGCGCAGTGGACGATGAAGTCGGGTGCGAGGTCCAGGGAGTTGACCGCGGCGGGGGAAGAGAGATCGCAAGCGATCGAATCCGCTCCACCAGACAAGGACAAGGCCACGATCTTCCAGCCCGCCGCGTGGAAATCGCGGGCGATCGCTTGGCCCAGGTAGCCGTGACCGCAGAGAAGAAGTGTCTGCATGCGGCTTTCATCGCCAAGGCTGGGGACAATGTAAAGGGAGGCGAGAAGCGGTCCAAGACCTAGGGCTCGCGCTTCTTCTCAAAATAAGTAGGGATGCATCCCATGTCGAAGCAGCGCCGCGTCGTCTCCGTCATGCTGGTCCTGGTCGTAGCGGGAGGCTGGGTCGTGTCGCGTTGTGGGCGAGGGCCGCGAGAGCAGGCGGGAGAGTATGATGCGGTTGCCGGAACTCGTGGCGATGGCGGCCTTGACGCGGCAAAATCGGGCAAGCGACTTCCATCCAAGATGCGCACCGGGGAGGAAGTCGCGCTGGCCAAGATCAAATTCAATTTGGACGAAATCCGCGTCGACGGGTTGCGCGGTCCCGAGGATGGTCTCGTCTCGGTCTCCTACGAATTCTGCGTGCCGAAGGATGAAACGACCTTTGCAGAGCTGCGGAAGATCGCGCCCGGCGTGTCGATCCAACCGGAGAGCAAGGGACGGATCGATTGTGGGAGCGACCAGGCGCTGTGTATCGGCAGCACCAGTGGGGCGGATTGGCGGGAAGTGCTGATCGGCATCGCGAAGCTCGGCTACGTGACTGAGATCCGCGAATGTTACTTCGAGTAGAAAGCCGCGATTTCGCCGGGTGAGAATGTGGCTGCGGAGCATACCCACCTCGCGGTTTTGTTGAGCGCGGTCGCGTAGAAGGGTCGGGATGGCCTCTCTAGCCGATCGGCTTGATGTAATAGCTTCGCGAGATGCCCTCGATGTCGTGGTGGAAGTGGAAGGCTTCCGGGCAGTCGAGCTCAAGGGCGTCCAGCACCTCGGGCAGTTCCTCGTGGGTGACTATGGTACGGACTAGGTGCAGGGGCTCCGCGGAGTAGCCGCCGATGCCGCGCTGGATGGTGAAGGTGCGGTGGGGTGCGGCGGTCGTGATGGCCTTGCCGATGGAGTCTGGCTCCTTGCTGAAGGCAGTGATCATCACCAGCTTGAACTTGCGGAAGAAGTTGTTGAGCGTCTCCGCGCCGGCGAAGATGAAGATGCTGGTGTACATCAGCGTGTTGATCACCGGCTCGATCTGGTGGGCCTTGAGGTATTCGAGCGCGAGGCCGAAGACGCAGGAGATTGCCGCGGAGATCACCGCGATGGTGCCGACCGGCTTGAGATACTTCATCGCGAACCAGGCACCTAACACGTCTTCATCGCCGGTCGAACCGCGCAGGCGCAGGGCCATTGCCTTCGCCAATCCGGAAAGAATGCCGCCGAAGAGGACAAGGATCAGGCGCTCATGTTGGGAGTCGGCCATCGTCATTTCCGGCAGCAGCGGTAATGCGAGTAGCACCATCCCGGTGGTCAAGGCGGTGCGCACAGCGAAGGTGCGGCCGATCTTCTTGTAGGCGAAGGCGACGAGGATCGCCTGTGAGATGCCGTAGAGGATCAGGAACAGCGAGTCGCTGGCGAAGAAGTAGCTGAGCGCCGCGGCGATACCCTCGAAGCCGGTAAGGATGACCTTGGCGGGAAAGACGAAGTACTTCAGGGCGATGGCATACAGCAACCCCGCCGCGGCCATGCCAAGGTATTCAAGGACGGGGTGCCGCCGGTCGAACCATGATAGAAATTTCAACGCCGGAGAGTTAGGGGGAGTGATGGGATGCGCGCAAGTTCTCGCGCTTCATGGGCGGGACTCGGGAATCGAGCCCTCGAATTCCCCGAAGAGCAGAAGACGGAGGATGGTGTTGTCCCTCAAATGCCAACTCGCCCAGGTGAGCGGGGAGTCACCGTTGATGTCACGGGCGGTTTTGTCGGCACCGGCTTGGATCAGGGCGTTGATCATCTCGGCATCGCCGTATGCGGCGGCACGGTGCAGGGGCGTTTCACCGCGGGTGCGGATATCGCGGGCGAAGCACTGGGTTGGCGCGTTCGGCAGAGTGGGCCGGTTGAGGTCCGCTCCGGCAGCGATCAGGGCCTTGACGATGGCGGTGCGGCGTGGATCGCCGGTTTTGGTGATCACCTGATGCAGCACGCTTTCTCCGGTTGGCCCATAGGTCGCATTCGGATCAGCGCCGCTGGTGAGAAGGAGTGTGCAGGCTTCCGCTTGGGCGTTGTAGGCAGCGGCTTCGAGAGGCGTGGAGCTATTGAAGCTGCGCTCGTTGAGGGATGCACCCTTTCCAATGCATTCGCGGATGAGGTCGAGGTCGCCGTTCCAAGCGGCGTGCCAGAGGGTTTCGGCGGGAGAGGGCATGGGGAGTGGCGATTCCGGAGGATTGCCAAGGTATCGTCCCGGGTGGGGGTGCGAACTACAATTTCCCGACGCGATTGGAGTAGGCTGGGGAGGGGCGTGCGATCCCGCATGAAAAGGCAGGCTTCGCCCGCACCTGTCCCAGCCGATCGTTAAAAGACGGGCTGGAAGTGAACCAGTTCGTCTCCCTTGATGAAGCAGTCCCACAGCGGTGGCTCGTCGAACTCCAGGCGGAAGAAGATATCGGCCTTGTCGGCCATGTAGACTCCTGGTTCGAGACGGCTGACCTCGGCAATGAACTCTTCGTCCTCCAAAACGGTCTCCTCCCCGTGCTTGGCGATGCCTTCTTCGAGCTTGTTCAAGATCTTCGGCCAAAGGGCTCCCCAGTGGGGACAGAGTTCCTTCAAGAGAGCCTGCGAGTTAGGGCTTTTGTCGGGCGAGACGACAAGGATTTCGTCGTAGGGGGCAGCGGGCAGCATCACGGCGAAGGCTTGATCGCCCTCGCCCAGGTCGATTTCTACGATAGATGCTTCGTGAGGCATGCGCGGATGGATATCAGGTCATCCCGGGCTTGTCACAAGGAAGTCACCCTCGGCAAGCTCCTCGAGGGTGAAAGCCTTCTACGCCAAAAACCCAAGGTGGGCCTGTGGCCAACCTTGGGCTTTATGGGGAACGGCTTTGCCGTTCTCTGATGAAGAGTGCGAGTCGCTGGGCTTACTTCGGAATCTCGTTCAGAGTATACCAGCCCTCGTCGTGCCAGAGCTTGCCGCCGCTGGCGGACTTCACGCCGGGAGCTTCGAGGTGGTGGACATGACCTTGGACCATGCCATCGACCTTCAGTCGCACCTTCTTCTTGTCCGCTGAAACCTCGACGGCGGTGATCTTGGGCGTGACTTGATCCACTTCCGGCGAGCCATATTCAGCTCGGTAGATGTAGGTCCAGGCGTCCATCTTGTAGGACTCCGGCTTGCTGGCGCTTTCGGGATCCACGGGCTCGGTGAAGCTGACTTCAAAGCCGTCCTTGAGAGCGGAGATGTCGTGCATTTCGAAGGGCGTCTTGCCGGTCCAGCGGACGCGCTCGAAGGTGAAGGGCTTGTGGCCGCTGGAGGCCCAGCCGCGGTTGGTGCCGCCAATGAAAAGGGAGCCATCTTCTCCCTGGCGGACCGGCACGATGCCAGCCTCGAAGCCACTGAGGAAGTGGAACACCGCTCCCTGATAGAGACCGTTCACCTTCTCCAAGGAGATGCGCTGAACTTCGGATTTGGTCTGCTCACCGATGTAGAGCTGTTTCTCCCATGGGCCGAACTTTCCACCGGTGAGATCACAGGCGATGCCGGACGGGGATTGACCGACCTTGGCATGCGGCAGGACGACAGCGGGTGGCACGAACTCGGGGATGCGCTTGCGCTCCTTGATGATGCGGGAGTTGTCGTTCGGCTGCACTGGCCGTGCTCCGATCGCCTTCGTCTCGGTGTAGAACTTGTTGCCCTCGGGGTTGCCTTGGAAGGAGCCGGGCTTGAGCCACTTGAGCGAGGACGAGCCGTTCCACGGGCCTTGGTTGTCGGTGTAGAAGGTGTCGCCCTCGGCATTGAAGCCGATGCCGCCGGGCGAGCGGATGCCCGAGCAGGTCGGGATCATTTCGCCCTTCGGCGTGATCCGCATGCACCAGCCGCGGTATTTTGACTCCGCGGTGAAGGAACCGGTGAGGCAGAAGACGGTCCAGATATTGCCTTCCTTGTCCGGCTCGGAGCCGAAGGCATACTCATGATAGTCGCCCTTGATGCCCCAGTCCGAGTTGATGGTCTCGAAGGTGTCAGCCTTGCCGTCGCCATCGCTGTCCTTGAGGCGGGTGACTTCCGGTCGCTGGGTGAGGTAGAGCCAGCCGTCCTTGTAGAACATGCCGAGCGGCTCGTGCAGGCCCTCTGCGAATTTGCTCCACTTTACCTGCGAGAGATCGGAGCCATAGGCACCCGTGCAGATCCACAGGTCGCCGCGGCGAGAGGCCACGGCGATCTTCTGGTCGGGCATCAGCGCGATTGAGCTGAGTTCCAGCACTTCACCCGGCGGCATGGGGATCTCCTCGCGGGTGTAGAAGTCGGATTGCTTCTGCGCTGAGGCAGAGCCCAGCGAAGCAAGCAGCAGGAAAGCGCCAAGCTGCCAGGTGCGCCGGGGAGAGGACTGTGGTCGGGTGAACTTCATTTCCAGGAGTAGGTAAGGGTGGCGGGCTGGCCGGGGATGATTTTGACGAAGACCTTGCCGTCTCGGCTTTCGAGCTCGGCGTGGTCGCTTTGGAGCGTGATCGCATCTCCCAGGCTGGAGGCGGAGCCCTCCTTCTTGAGTGCCAGCTTGTCGGAGATCAGCAGGCTTACAGCGTCACCCTGGCCGTTCACGGTGAGGGTGCGGACCAGTGCGGGGGCCCCGTTGGCGGTGCCGGGCTTCCAGCTATCGAGGACGAACTGATTGCCGACCTGCACGGAGAAGGTCGGGTTGCCGGCGGGGTCGAGCTTGTAGCCGCGGAAGCGGGCTTCGCCACTGAAAGCGGGCGAGCCGCTGAGCTTCACCACATGATCGCCTGCAGGGGATTGGTTACCCTGGCCGCGGTCGGTCCAGTGCTTGGAAGCATCCATGAACTCGCCGGTCCAGATCAGCTCGGGAGCCAGATTGTCCGCGCTGTAGGCGAGGTTCACGCTGCCCGGGAAACCGATGCCGATGCCGCGGGGTGTGGTGCCCTCGATGAAGTTGCGGTAAACCACGGCGCGACCGTTTTCCGGAGCCAGCATGATTGGATCGCGGCCACCTTTGATCGCGGTATCGGTCAGGCTCTTCCAGCCCGGCACGTCCGATTTGCGCCAGGCGAGGGCGATGCCTTCGTTGCCCTTGTATTCGAAGTATTCGACGCGGATTTTGTGCGGCCCTGCGCTGAGCTTTGCCGAGCCGTTCTTGGCGCGACCACCGTCCATCGGGCCGATGCCACTGACCTCCACCACCGGCTTGCCATCCAGGACGACGCGCGCGCCATCATCGGCATCGAGGCGGAAGAGATATTCGCCTTCCTCGGAGACGTTGAGATCACCTTCCCAGACCATGCCGAAGAGATCGGTCGCTCCGGCTTTCTTGATGCTGATCTTGCCATCGTGCTCTTCCTCCACATTGGTGGCCTTGAGCTTCGAGAAGTCCGGAAGACTCTGCCATTCACCATTGTAAACCTGCGAAATCAGGTTGGCGATCGGCGGCTTGCTCGGGGGCAGCGGATGAAGCTTGATGATCTCCGCTTGGGTCCACTGCACCTTGCGGTCGGTGGTGGCGGCGCGGGTGGCTTTCACGAAATCCGTGCTGATGGCCTCCGCCTTGTTGCCCCAGGAAGAGCGGACGTAGCTCAGGATCGCGGCGATCTGGTCATCCGGCAGCACGCCGCCCTGCGGAGGCATCTCCAGGTTGAATTTGCGGCCGTCCACCTCGACCTCGCCGTGCAGCCCGTGAAGCACAATCTTCACGGCTCGCGCCGGATCGCCGGCGACCCAGTCACTGCCGGCCAGCGGCGGAAACTGGCCCCCGGTGGCACCTTTGCCATCAGGACCGTGGCAGGCGGAACAGTAGGTGGTGAAGAGTTGGCCACCATCCTGCGCATGGGCATGGAGTGGCAGGGCCAGTATGGAAGCGAGAAGGGCGGCTCTTGGCATCGGCGAACAGAAACGGATTAAACGTCCAAGGGCTATCCTGAAGACGCAGGAAATTACAGAAATTCGTTGTCACCGGAAACGGTGACTCACCCATCAAGGGGATTTGGCCAGCGAAACCCGCTAGCCTTGCCGCCGATCAATTGCGGTCCGCTTTTGCAAAGCGTCCGGCGACGAAGGCGATGCAGCCCGCGACGAAGACCAACGCTGCCAGCCCCATCATGACATCGAGCATGCCATCTCCGGCGGCGTAATCATCCTTGCCGAGGAGGCCAGCCGAGAAGGCGTTGTCGCGGTAGGAACGGCTCACCGCGACGATTAGGGCAAAGACCGATCCGGAGGCCATCGAAACGAGGCCGGCGATTTGCAGCTTCTTTTTGCGGGGAGCGGTCACTGGGGGGCGCGCACAGCAAAGCGATGCAAGCCTTCGCTTGGCAAGCGTCGGCTTATCGAGCCGGCCGTTGGGCGCGGTAGTAGCGCTCGAGGCCGAGAGCCACGCAGTCGGCGTACTCACGGAAGATCGAAGGGCGTCGCTTGCCGGCGACTTCGCGCAAGCCGTCATAGTCGCCGGCTTGAATGCGGGCGTGGTCTTCCTCGGAGTTCATCACGTAGGGCTCATAGTAGAGCACCGGGCAGTGATAGATACGATTGGCCAAGAGATTGCGGGCCCAAAGATAAGGATTGGCATCCACGTTGCGGGCCCGGCCACTTGCAGCGGTGTAGATGTAGGGCGGCATGGCGGTGCGCTCGACGAAGGCAGATGCAGCACTGGTGGCTAGGGCCACTTCCTCATCGTGGATGCCCTGCAGCATCTTCAGCAGAAGCTCGTGGCGCTGGTCGCCAAGGGCCACCTCGTCGTCGGTATAGGCCCCATTCAGGATCATGTGGAAGTGATCCGCCGGAACGAGGGTGGGGGCATTCGGATTGCCCCAGGCATCGGCGTTGAAATGCAGGCAGAGGACAATGTCCGGCTTGATGGTTTCGTTGACGATCTTGGCCCGCGCGCGGATCTCCGCGGTGCGGTAGAAAAGCCGCTCCGCACGTTGGGCGAGCGTGCCGTCGCCGTTGTTCTTGTCAGCCTCCTCGCGAAGCATCTCGGGGCGGATCGGAGTGACCGGCTCGGTCTGCTCGCGGACCAGCGTGACGGTGGCACCCATCGCCTCCAACTGGGGCTTGAGCAGCTTGGCCACGGCAAGGGTCATGTCTCCCTCCTGGACCGGCTGGGAGCCGGCGATCTGGAACCAGCGCTCCTCCATTTTGGCCCATCTGCCGCCGATATGGCCCGGGTCGATGGCGATTTTCACCCCCTCCAAGGGCTTTTCCGGCGCGGCCGGGCCGAGTTGTGAAGGCTTCCGCCAAAAGCGGGGGGGAGCCGATTCCAGCCCCTCCGGGGCGAAGCGCAGGCGGAATGTCTCCCCGGGAGCGGTTGTCACCAGAACGTGATCGTCATTCACCTGGAAAAACTGCCGCCACGCCGGGGAGACCGTGAAGACACCGTCCATCTGGCGCAGGAAGGCCGGGCGCGAGATGGTAGATTGGTAGTCATTGATTTCCAGCCAGTTCGGGATTGGTGCGAGATCCGATAGCGAGACCGAAACCGCTGGCGCAGGTGACGCGGGGGGCTGCGGCTGCGGACCGCGCAGCCAGACAAAAAGGACGATCAACCCTATGAAAAAGACGATCAGGATAGGCAAACTGCGGGCTCTCATCGGGGATTTGGCTTGGCGCGCCGGAGGGTGGGGGGGTAAGCCTCGCGGGCCCCCGATTTCATGGAGCCGCTGCGCATACTTTTCCTAGGAGACATCGTTGGAGAGCCCGGTCGCAAGGCCGTGATCGAGCATTTGCCCGTCTTGCGCAAAGAACTGGGCTTGGATTTCATCATCGTCAATGGCGAGAACGCCGCCGGTGGCCGCGGGATTACACCGCGGATCGCGATTGAGTTGCTGCGGGCCGGTGCGGCGGTGATTACCACTGGCGATCACGTCTGGGACCAGGCTGAGATCGTGGATTATTTCCCGACCGAGCCGCGCTTGCTGCGGCCGATCAACTATCCTGCCGATACGCCTGGTGCGGGCTCGGTGGTGCTGGAGACCCCGAAGGGCAAGGTCGGCGTGATCCAAGCGCAAGGCCGCTCTTTCATGCAGCCGCCGCTGGAAAATCCCTTTCTGGCAGCGGAAGAGGAGGCCGCGCGGCTGCGGGCCGAGGGCGTGCAGGTGATTTTCATGGATTTCCACGCCGAGACCACCAGCGAGAAAATCGCGATGTGTTGGGCGCTGGATGGCAAGGTGTCCGCGATTGTGGGAACTCACACTCACGTCCAGACTGCGGATGAGCGGATTCTGGCGGGCGGTACCGGCTGCCTGACCGATGCCGGCATGTGTGGCCCCGAGGAATCCGTGCTGGGACGGGCCCCGGAGTCGGTGGTGTGGCGCTTCCGTACCGGGATGCCAACGCGCTTTCCGATCGCCAGCGGACCGGTTCGGCTCTGCGGCGCGGTCGTGGATGTCGATCCGGCCACCGGTCGTTGCCTGGAAATTGCCCGCTTCAACCGCTTGTTGGTGGTGAAAGAGGTCGCAACGCCGCTGGTGGATTCCTTGTAACCCATTGGAATCGAGTGAATTTCGCGCGTCCCACGATAAATTTCCTTCCAATACATATTTTTTTTGACAGGATGGGCGGTTCTGTTCAACTTCCGCCCCGCTTTTCCCGGAACCGGCCGAGAAATTCGCGGGGGTTTTTCGTCTCACGAGAGCCCCTCCGGATTTCCTGGCAAGTCCCGGTAATCGCGAACATAGCCAGTCGTTAATTGCTCGTGTAGCTCAGGGGTAGAGCGCGTCCTTGGTAAGGACGAGGTCGGGGGTTCAATTCCCCCCACGAGCTCCAGCGGCTGCCCGGAGGATCCCCCGAAATTTTCTTCAAGCGTAACCACCACAACCATGGCCAAAGAAGCATTCAAGCGGAACAAGCCGCACGTTAACATCGGAACCATCGGTCACGTTGACCACGGCAAGACCACTCTGACCGCAGCCATCACCAACACGCTGGCCGACAAGGGTTTCGCCGAGAAGAAGAGCTACGCTGACATCGACGCCGCTCCCGAGGAGCGCGAGCGCGGCATCACGATCAACACCGCCCACGTCGAATACGAGACCGACAATCGTCACTACGCCCACGTGGACTGCCCGGGTCACGCTGACTATGTGAAGAACATGATCACCGGCGCCGCCCAGATGGACGGTGGCATCCTCGTGGTGTCCGCCGCTGACGGCCCAATGCCTCAGACCCGCGAGCACATCCTGCTTGCCCGCCAGGTGGGTGTTCCTGCCCTGGTGGTGTTCATGAACAAGGTTGACCTTGTTGATGACGCTGAGCTCCTTGAGCTCGTTGAAATGGAAGTCCGCGACCTCCTTTCGACCTACGAATTCCCCGGCGACGAGATTCCGATCGTCATGGGTTCCGCCAAGCTCGCCCTTGATGGCGACGCGACCCACAAGGAAAACATCTTCAAGCTGATGGCAGCCGTCGACTCCTACATCCCGGAGCCGGAGCGCGCCATCGACAAGCCCTTCCTCATGCCCGTGGAAGACGTGTTCTCGATCGAAGGTCGTGGAACGGTCTGCACCGGTCGTGTCGAGCGCGGTATCGTCAAGAAGATGGAAGAAGTCGAAATCGTTGGTATCCGCGACACGCAGAAGACCACCGTCACCGACATCGAAATGTTCCGCAAGCTGCTCGACGAAGGTCGTGCGGGTGACAACGTGGGTCTCCTGATCCGCGGTCTGAAGAAGAACGACGTCGAGCGCGGCCAGGTGATCGCCAAGCCGGGTTCGGTGAAGGCTCACAGCAAGTTCCGCGGCGAGATCTACGTCCTGTCCAAGGACGAAGGTGGCCGTCACACCCCGTTCTTCTCGAACTACCGCCCGCAGTTCTACTTCCGCACCACCGACGTGACCGGAAGCATCAAGCTGCCGGAAGGTGTCGAAATGGTGATGCCTGGCGACAACGTGAACCTCGAAGTCGAGCTTATCACGCCGATCGCCATGGAGCAGACCATGCGCTTCGCTATCCGCGAAGGCGGCCGCACCGTGGGTGCCGGCCGTGTCAGCGAAATCCTTTGACTTACCCTCGGGTAGGTCCTCAGTCTGTCGCCCCGCGACAACCGGCTGGGACGAATTTCGGGGCACTTCGGCAGTTTGCCGGGGTGCCCCGCCATCGCCTCCACCGGTCACGAAGAATAAAACGGAAGTAGCTCAATTGGTAGAGTAGCGGTCTCCAAAACCGTTGGTTGTGGGTTCGAGTCCCACCTTCCGTGCCATTCTTCAACTCCAGCTTCTCTATTTCAGGTAATCCCGGCATGTTCGCAAAAGTCTCACGTTTCTTCGGCGAAGTGAAAGGCGAGCTTCGCAAGGCCAATTGGCCTTGGGAGTCCGACCCAAAGGTCAAGGGCATCAAGAAGTACAAGGAACTCGTGGATTCCACGATTGTTGTGCTTGTCGCAACCGTGCTGCTGGCGGGCTTCGTGTCGTTTTGGGACAGCATCTGCATTCTGGTGCTGAATTTCATCACGCAGTTGGGTCACGCGACTCACTGAACCGAGCTGAGAGTTTTTCCCGGTTAGCTTTTTTATCTCCCGTCATGCCCGCACCGTCCCCAGAGAACCAGTGGTACGTCGTCCACGTCCTTTCCGGACAAGAAGGACGCGTCAAGGAGCGCATCATCCGCCAGCGCGAGGCGGAAGAGATGGGCGAATACATCTACGAGGTGCTGGTTCCGACCGAAACGGTCTCCGAGATCCGCCGCGGCAAGAAGACTTCCTCCAAGCGGAAGTTCTACCCCGGCTACATCATCGTGAACATGAACCTTCTGACTCCTGACAACCAGCTCGTCGAGAAGACCTGGTATTTCATCAAGGAGATGGAAGGCGTGATCGGCTTTGCCGGCACCAAGGATCGCCCGATCCCGATGCGCCAGAGCGAAGTGGAAGGCATGCTTTCCCAGATCAAGGAGCGCGAGGAGCACGCCCGCCCCGCCATCAGTTTCGAAGTCGGCGATACCGTGAAGGTCGCCGATGGCCCGTTCCAGAGCCAGAACGGCATCGTCGAGGAAATCGACCCCGAGCGCGGCAAGCTGCGTGTGGCGGTCACCATCTTCGGTCGTTCCACCCCGGTGGAACTCGAGTACTGGCAAGTCGAACGCGCCTGATCTTCACACGCTAAACATCCCGATCCCGCAATCCCTCTCTCTTTACCACCATGGCCAAGGAAGTCGTTAAAGTCATCAAGCTCCAGATTCCCGCCGGAGCCGCTAACCCATCTCCGCCCGTCGGTCCCGCTCTCGGTCAAGCCGGTGTGAACATCATGGGCTTCTGCAAGGAGTTCAATGCCCAGACCCAGAGCCAAGCCGGCGACGTGCTTCCGGTTGTGATCTCGGTTTACAAGGACAAGAGCTTCACCTTCATCACCAAGAAGCCCCCCGCGGGCAACTTGCTCAAGAAGGCGGCAGGCCTTGCCTCCGGTTCCAAGGAGCCGAACAAGATCAAGGTCGGCAAGATCACCAAGGAGAAGCTGATGGAAGTCGTGGCGATCAAGATGCCCGACATGAACACCAAGAATCCCGAGGCCGCCGCCCGAATCCTGGCTGGCACCGCCCGCCAGATGGGTCTTGAGATCGAAGGTATGTAATCTTTCCGCGCTGCTCTTTGGAGCGGCGCCTGAAACCGCAGGAGGGCCAGTCATACGGACCGGTCCGCCAGCACTGCAAAACGAAACATGAAGAACCGCAGCAAGCGTTACACGAAAGCCGCCGCCCTTGTGCCGGCCGGCAAGACCTACGGCTTGGAAGAAGCTGTCGGCACGGTGAAGAAGTTCCCGGCGCCGAAGTTCGACCCGACCGTTACCGTTTCCTTCCACCTCGGTGTGGATCCCCGCAAGAGCGACCAGATGGTCCGCGGAAGCGTCGCCCTGCCGCACGGCTCGGGTAAGAACGTCCGCGTCGCCGTCTTCGCCGCCGGCGCCGCCGCTGAAGCGGCCGAGGCTGCCGGAGCGGAATTCGTCGGCTTCGAAGAACTGATCAAGCGTGTCCAAGGCGGCTTCACCGACTTCGACGTGGCGATCGCCACGCCGGACGCGATGACCGAAGTCCGCAAGATCGCCCGTGTCCTCGGTCCCCGCGGCTTGATGCCGAACCCGAAGACCGGCACCGTGACCGACGACACCGCCAAGGCGGTGAAGGAAGTCAAGGCAGGTCGTATCGACTACAAGCTCGACAAGAACGGCAACGTTTCCGGAGCGGTCGGCAAGGCTTCCTTCACGGAAGAAGCACTGGTCGACAATGCCCGCGCCTTCATCGAGAGCGTGGTGCGCGCCAAGCCGGCATCCGCCAAGGGCAACTTCGTCCGCAGCGTGACGGTTGCCGCCTCCATGAGCCCGGGCATCCCGCTGGAGTCCGGTGTTTACACCAAGTCCGTCTAACCTTTCCACGACCATGAATCCCGATAAGAAAGTCATCATCGACGCTCTGCTCGAAAAGGTGAACGCCTCGCCTTACGTGCTCGTGGTGGATTACACCGGCATGACCGTGCCGCAGTTCTCCGAGCTCCGTAACCGCCTCGGTGCGGCCGGTGCCGAGTGCCACGTCGCCAAGAACACCTACATGAAGAAGGCTCTCGCCGAAGCCGGTCGTCCGGATCTCGGAGACAGCCTCGTCGGCCAGACCGCTTTCATCACCGGTGAGAGCGAAGTCTTCGCCGCTGCCAAGGCGATCAAGAACTTCGAGAAGGAGTTCAAGAAGCCGGAAATGAAGGTTGGTATCTTGGGTGACGCGGTGCTTGACGCCGACAAGCTCAAGGCGATCGCCGACATTCCGTCCCGCGAAGCCGTCCTTTCCCAGCTTCTGGCCACCATCCTCGAGCCTTCCACCCGGATCGCCCGCGTCATCCAGAAGAAGTTCAACCCGGACGCCGACTCCAAGAAGGACGAAGCCCCGGCCGAAGAAGCCGCAGCCGCCCCGGCTGCCGAAGCTGCCGCGGAACCTGCCGCCGAAGCCTGATAAGAATCTGACCCGATGGCCGCGGCGTCTCCCGCCGCGGCCTGAACCCACAATGGTTCCTCGTCGGCCCCGCTGCTGCGGGGCTCAAATGTCCGGAGGCTTCCGGGCGCGACGATACCGCAAAGGAGAAATACAATGGCCAATATCGAACAACTCGTTGAAGAACTCGGCAAGCTCACCGTTCTGGAAGCTGCCGACCTCGTGAAGAAGCTGGAAGAGACCTGGGGCGTTTCCGCCGCAGCTCCCGTCGGCGTCGCCGTGCAAGCTGGCCCGGTTGAAGTCGCTGAAGAAAAGACCGAATTCGACGTCGTCATCACCGACGGCGGCGCGAACAAGATCGCCGTCATCAAGGCGGTCCGCGAAGTTTCGCCGGGCCTGGGCCTTGCGGACGCGAAGAAGCTGGTCGAAAGTGCTCCTGCCAAGGTGCTCGAAGGTGTCTCCAAGGACGCCGCCGAAGCTGCCAAGAAGAAGCTCGAAGAAGCCGGCGCCAAGATCGACCTCAAGTAATCCAGTTTACCGGATTTGCTTCGCGGCTGGTTGTACCAGCCGCGAAGCCATTTCCCGGAACCGGCGGAAGCCGTCACGTCACTAAAGTAAAATTGAAGCGACCGTTTCCGCCGATCCCGGACCCATCCACCAGTTTCTGAATCCCATCTGCCCGGCACCGCTTGCGGTCCGGGCTCAACTTGCAAGCACCATATCCAGCCATGGCCGACCGTCTCCAATTCGGGAAAATCGAGGAAGTCATTGAACCGCCGAACCTTATCGAGGTTCAGAGCCGCTCCTATGAGGAGTTCATGCAGAAGGACATTCCTGCCGGCGAGCGCACCGATACGGGTCTGCAGGCCGTCTTCCGCGAGGTCTTCCCGATCAAGAGCTACGACGAAGCGATCGAACTCGACTTCGTCACCTACGACATCGAGGACCCGAAGATCACCTCGCTGGACGCGCTGCGTTCCGGTGAGAGCTTCTCCGCCGCGCTCTACGTCACCTTCAAGCTGAAGGACGAGACCGGCACCAAGAAAGAGCGCGTCTACATGGGCGAACTGCCGATGATGACCCGCCGCGGTACCTTCATCATCAACGGTGCCGAGCGCGTGATCGTGTCCCAGTTGCACCGTTCCCCGGGCATCTGCTTCGAAACCTCGCAGCACTTGAACGGCAAGATCCTGCACAGCTTCCGCATCATCCCGGACCGCGGGTCCTGGCTGGAAGTGCAGTTCGACACCAACGACCTGCTTTACGTCTACCTCGACCGCCGCCGCCGCCGCCGCAAGTTCCTGGCGAGCACCTTCCTGCGCGCCCTCGGCTACCCGACGGACCGCGACATCGTCACCAACTTCTACAACGTCGAGACGTTGAAGATGAAGGAGGAGATGGACGAGCAGGAGCTCGGCCACAAGGTGCCCTTCGAAGACATCCTGGACGGCGAGTTGGTCGTGGCGAAGGCCTACGAGCCGCTCACCATCGGCATCGTCCGCCAGCTGATCGCCCTCGGCCACAAGCAGATCGAAGTGATCGACGGCCGCGAAGACGAAATCCTGCTCAAGTCGCTCCGCAAGGACCCGGCGAAGGATGAGGACAGCGCGCTGAAGGACATCTACCGCAAGTTGCGCCCCGGCGATCCGCCGACGGCTGCCAACGCCCGCGCCCTGCTCAAGCGTCTCTTCTTCGACCCGAAGAAGTACGACCTGACCCGCGTCGGCCGTTACAAGATCAACAGCAAGCTCGAAAGCAAGGTCGGTCCGGACGAGCGCATCATGGTGCCCGAGGACTTCCTCGGTGCCGTGAAGTATCTGCTTCGCCTCAAGAAGGGCGAAGGCGTGATCGACGACATCGACCACCTTGGCTCGCGCCGCGTGCGTGCCGTGGGTGAATTGCTTTCCAACCAGTGCCGCGTTGGCCTCGCCCGCACCGAGCGCCTAGTGAAGGAGCGCATGACCCTGTTCGACGTGAATATCGAGGGCATGACCCCGCAGAAGCTGATCAACCCGAAGGCGCTCTCCGCCGTCGTGCGTGACTTCTTCGGCCGGTCCCAGCTTTCGCAGTTCATGGACCAGACGAACCCGCTGGCTGAGCTGACGCACAAGCGCCGTCTCTCCGCGCTTGGGCCTGGTGGTCTGAACCGCGACCGCGCGGGCTTCGAGGTGCGCGACGTGCATCCGTCCCACTACGGCCGTATCTGCCCGATTGAGACCCCGGAAGGTCCGAACATCGGTCTGATCAACTCGATGTGTACCTACGCACGCATCAACGAGTTCGGCTTCATCGAGACGCCGTACCGCAAGGTCAAGAGCGGCAAGGTCACCAACGAGATCGAATACCTGACCGCCGACCAGGAAGAGAAGTTCCTGATCGCGCAGGCCAACAACCCGATCGAAAAGAGCGGCAAGTTCCTGAATGAAAAGGTCACCGCTCGCGAAGCCGGCGGGGAGTTCATCGAAGTCGGTCCTACTGACGTGAACTACATGGACGTGTCGCCGAAACAGCTGGTTTCGGTGGCTGCGGGCCTGATTCCCTTCCTTGAGCACGACGACGCCAACCGCGCGCTGATGGGCTCGAACATGCAACGCCAAGGCGTGCCGCTGCTCGTTTCCGAGTCGCCGTACGTCGGCACCGGCCTTGAAGGCAAGACCGCGCGAGACTCGCGCTCGGTGATTGTCTCCGAGCTGGATGGCATCGTGGCCGCGGCCACTGCCGAAATGATCGTGACGACGCCTGACGGCAAGATGCCGGTGGCGGATGAGAAGTTCCTCTCCGACCCCGAGTCGGTGAAGACCAACATCGACAAGGGCATCATGGCTTACCCGCTGCGGAAGTTCATGCGCTCGAACGCCGGCACCTGCATCAACCAGAAGCCGATCGTCAAGCGGGGCCAGAAGATCAAGAAGGGCGACGTCCTTGCCGACGGTCCGAACACCCAGCTCGGCGAGCTGGCGCTCGGCCGCAACGTGCTGGTCGCGTTCATGCCTTGGAACGGCTACAACTTCGAGGATGCCATCGTCATCTCGGAGAAGGTGAAGAAGGAGGACATCTACACCTCCATCCACATCGCCGAATTCGACGTGGCCGCCCGTGACACCAAGCTGGGTCCGGAAGAAATCACGCGGGACATCCCGAACGTGGGTGAAGAGGCGCTCAAGAACCTCGACCACGACGGCATCATCCGCATCGGTGCCGAGGTGAAGCCGGGTGACATCCTGGTCGGCAAGATCACGCCGAAGTCCGAGACTGAACTCGCCCCGGAAGAGCGCCTGCTGCGTGCCATCTTCGGTGAGAAGGCCGCTGACGTTAAGGATACCTCGCTGCGCGTGCCTTCCGGCTGCATCGGTATCGTCCAGGACATCCGCGTGTCCTCGCACGGCTCCGCCCGCAAGCGCGCAGAGAAGGTGGATCCGGTCGAGCTCAAGAAGCAGCTCAAGAAGATCAACGACGAGCACAAGAAGAAGGCGGACAAGCTGACCGACGATCTGACGGAGAAGCTTTCCGACATCCTGCTCGGCGAGAAGATCCCGCTCGACGTGGTCAACGCGCAGACCGGTGAAATCATCATCCCGGCGAACCGCAAGATCACCAAGACCCTGCTGCGCAAGCTCGCCTCGGTGCACGATCACATCGAAATCGATCCGTCCCCGATCCGGAACAAGATCCTCGAGATCATCGGTTCCTTCGAGCAGCGGTTCCAGGAGCTCGACACCGAGCGTGAGCGCAAGCTCGACCAGCTGGAAGCCGGTGACGACGTCGATCCTGGTGTCATCAAGGAAGTGAAGGTCTTCATCGCCGCCAAGCGCAAGCTCTCGGTGGGTGACAAGATGGCCGGTCGCCACGGTAACAAGGGCGTTGTCGCCACCATCGTTCCCGAGGAGGACATGCCCTTCCTGGCGGACGGAACTCCGGTGGACATCGTGCTCAACCCGCTCGGCGTGCCTTCCCGTATGAACGTGGGCCAGGTGCTTGAGACTCACCTCGGTGTCGCAGCGAAGGCGCTCGGCTTCAAGGTGGCGACCCCGATTTTCGACGGTATCCCCGAATCGAAGATCTGGGAGTTCATGACCGAGGCCAAGCAGGTCGACGGCTACACTTGGATCGGTGACGGCAAGGACGGCAGCACCGGTGGTAAGTCGACCCTGTTCGACGGCCGCACCGGCGAGGCCTTCCACCAACCGGTCGTGGTCGGCATCATCTACATGCTGAAGCTCGGTCACTTGGTCGCGGACAAGATCCACGCCCGTGCCGTCGGTCCCTACAGCCTCGTTACGCAGCAGCCGCTGGGTGGTAAGGCCCAGTATGGTGGCCAGCGCTTCGGGGAAATGGAAGTCTGGGCCCTTGAGGCCTACGGCGCCGCCTACACCCTTCAGGAATTGCTCACGGTTAAGTCCGACGATGTGCAAGGGCGCACGCGGATTTACGAAGCGATCGTCAAGGGGGACAACAACTTGGAAGCCGGCACGCCGGAGTCCTTCAACGTCCTCATCAAGGAAATGCAATCGCTGGGTCTCGACGTCCGTCCTGGACGCCGCGGTGCCGGCGGCCCTGGCGGCGCTCCGTCGATCGGCGGTGTCGACGACTTCTCGCTCGACGATCTGACCCTTTGATAGCCCGAACCACGAACCGACATCCTAACAAGCCTTAGATAGCATGAACGTTGATACCAACCTTCGAGAACTTTTCGGCGTGGACGAGCGGCCGGAGGCCTTTGACCAGGTCTCCATCACCGTGGCATCCCCGGATACGATCCGGTCCTGGTCCAAGGGGGAAGTGAAGAACCCCGAGACCATCAACTACCGTACCTTCAAGCCCGAGAAAGGCGGCCTATTCTGCGAGCGGATCTTCGGACCGACCCGCGACTGGGAGTGCGCCTGCGGCAAGTACAAGCGCATCAAGCACAAGGGCGTGGTCTGTGACCGCTGCGGTGTGGAAGTGACGCTGAGCCGCGTGCGCCGCGAGCGCATGGGCCACATCGAACTGGCGGTGCCGGTTTCGCACATCTGGTTCTACAAGTGCATGCCCTCGCGCATTGGCTTGGTGCTGGATATCAGCGCCCGCCACCTCGAGCGCGTGATCTACTACGAAGACTACGTGGTGACCGAGCCGGGCAACACCCCGCTCGAGCGCGGCCAACTGCTCACGGAGAACGAACTCCGCGATGCGGAGGACGCCTACGGTGAGTCTTCCTTCCGCGCCTCGATGGGTGCGGAGGCGATCCAAGACCTGCTCGCGCAGGTCGATCTGGCGGATCTGGCGATCAAACTGGAGCAAGAGCTGGAAACGACCCGCTCGAAGCAGAACAAGAAGAAGCTCTCGAAGCGTCTCAAGATCACCCAGGGTTTCGCAGGCTCCAAGTCGCGCCCCGAGTGGATGATCCAGACCGTGCTGCCGGTGATCCCGCCGGACCTGCGCCCGCTGGTCCCGCTGGAAGGCGGCCGCTTTGCGACCTCCGACTTGAACGACCTCTACCGTCGCGTCATCAACCGCAACAACCGTCTCAAGAACCTCCTCCAGCTCAAGACGCCGGAGGTCATCATCCGCAACGAAAAGCGGATGCTGCAAGAGGCCGTTGACGCGCTCTTCGACAACGGCCGCCACGGCCGTGCTGTGACCGGCGCTGGCAACCGTCCGCTGAAGTCCCTGAGCGACATGCTCAAGGGCAAGGGTGGCCGTTTCCGCCAGAACCTGCTGGGCAAGCGCGTGGACTACTCCGGTCGTTCCGTGATCGTGATCGGCCCAGACCTCACTCTGAACCAGTGCGGTCTGCCGAAGAAGATGGCTCTGACCTTGTTCGAGCCCTTCATTATCCGCCGCCTGAAGGAGCTGGGCTACTGCCACACGGTGCGCTCGGCCAAGAAGATGATCGACCGCAAGACCCCGGAAGTCTGGGACATCCTCGCGGAAGTGACCAAGGGTCACCCGGTCTTCCTGAACCGCGCGCCCACGCTGCACCGTCTCTCGATTCAGGCCTTCGAGCCGAAGCTGATCGAAGGTGAAGCTATCCGCGTCCATCCGCTCGTCTGTACGGCTTATAATGCCGACTTCGACGGTGACCAGATGGCCGTGCACGTGCCGCTCTCGGTGGAAGCCCAGATGGAAGCGCGCCAGCTGATGCTTGCGCCGAACAACATCTTCTCGCCGGCATCCGGTCGCCCGATCACGACGCCGTCGCAGGACATCATTCTGGGTGCCTATTACCTCACCTGGGCTCCGGTGCGCACGCAAAAGGACCGCGAGAAGCAGGAGCACCTGCCGCTGTTCGAGAACTCGTCTGAAGTCGAGTTCGCGATCGCATCCCGCAAGGTGGGTTACCACCAGTGGATCCGGATCCGCAACCCCAACTACGGCAAGCAGGGCACCGTCTTCGGCGATCACGAGAGCAAGATTCTCGAGACCACGCCGGGTCGTGTCCGCTTCAATGAAATCTGGCCTGTCGGTCTCGGTTTCATCAACTTCGTGGTCCGCAAGAAGCAGATGTCCGACATTATCTGGCGCACCTACCAGGTGTCCGGCCAGAAGTCCACGGTGCAGGCGCTTGATGCGCTCAAGAGCCTCGGCTTCCGCGAAGCGACCCGCTCCGGCACCTCGATCGGTATCGTCGACATGGTTGTGCCGGAAGAAAAGCCGGCGATCATCGCCAAGGCCTACGAAGACGTGGACAAGGTGACGAAGCAGTACCGCAACGGTGTTATCACCGATGGCGAGCGCTACCAGAAGGTCGTCGACATCTGGACGCATGCTACGGACACCATCGCCTCCGCGCTCTATCGCAAGATCGAGTTCAACGACGGCAAGCCGGGCGCGAGCCCCTTGTTCATGATGGTGGACTCCGGAGCGCGTGGTAACAAGAGCCAGATCAAGCAGCTCTCCGGGATGCGCGGCCTGATGGCCAAGCCCTCCGGTGAAATTATCGAGCGCCCGATCACCTCGAACTTCCGCGAAGGTCTGTCCGTGCTGGAGTACTTCATCTCCACTCACGGCGCCCGTAAGGGTCTGGCCGATACCGCGCTGAAGACCGCTGACTCCGGTTACATGACCCGCAAGCTGGTGGATGTGGCGCAGGACGTCATCGTCACGCAGTTCGATTGCGGCACCGCCAATGGCATCGTCGTCGCGCCAATCTATGACGGCGACGAAGAGGCGGCTTCTCTGGCGACCCGGATCTACGGCCGCACCTCGTGCGAGCAGGTGAAGGATCCGGTCAGCGGCCAGATCGCGCTCGATTTCGATGAGCTGGTGGACGAGAACTCCGCGAAGGCGGTTG
Source organism: Haloferula sp. BvORR071 (assembly GCF_000739615.1). Lineage (GTDB taxonomy): Bacteria > Verrucomicrobiota > Verrucomicrobiia > Verrucomicrobiales > Akkermansiaceae > Haloferula. Next base: position 49,047 of record NZ_BATP01000023.1, on the reverse strand, counting down.
AGCGCATCGGTTACGAGAAGCTCAAGATCCGCTCGGTCCTGACCTGCGAATCCAAGCGCGGTTGCTGCGCGAAGTGCTACGGTCTGAACCTCGCCACCGGCAAGCCGGTGAAGATCGGTGAAGCCGTCGGTATCATCGCGGCGCAGTCGATCGGCGAGCCCGGCACGCAGCTCACCATGCGTACCTTCCACGTGGGTGGTGCGGCCATGGCGACCTTCAAGCAGCCGATCATCAAGGCGAAGAACGGCGGTCGCGTGATCTATAAGGATCTGCGCGTCGTCGAAAGCGCCGAAGGCAAGTGGGTTGTGCTGAACAAGAACGGTTCGGTTTCGATCCGCGACAAGGACGGCTTGGAGCTGGAAAGCCACATCATCGTCATCGGCTCGGTTATCGAGATCAAGGATGGCGACGACGTGAAGAAGGCCGACACCGTGGCGACTTGGGACCCCTACAACGTGCCGATCCTTACGGAGAAGCCGGGTAAGGTGGAATTCCGCGACATGATCTCGGGCATCACCGTGACCAACGAGACCGACAAGGAAACGGGCAAGAAGGTCATGGTCGTCACCGAGCACAAGGAAGACCTGCACCCGCAGGTGGTGATCGTGGACGAGAAGAGCAAGGAAGTGAAAGCCTCCTACTCGATCCCGGTGGGCGCTCACCTTTCCGTCAAGGAAGGCGAAGTGGTCACGGGGGGCACGCAGCTTGCCAAGACCCCGCGCAAGGTGGCCCGCACCAAGGACATCACCGGTGGTCTGCCGCGCGTTGCCGAGCTCTTCGAAGCCCGCAAGCCGAAGGATGCCTGCGTGATCGCGAAGATCGAGGGCGAGGTCTCCTTCGGCGGCACCGTCCGCGGCAAGAAGAAGGTCATCGTCAGCGATCCGGACTCCGGCGAGCAGGTGGAACACTTGGTCCCGATGGGCCGCCACATCATCGTGACGGATGGTGACCGCGTGAAGCGTGGTGACCAGATCACTGAAGGTCCTGTGTCTCCGGAAGACCTCCTCGAGGCTTGCGGTGCCCAAGAATTGCAGGAGCACTTGGTGAACGAGGTGCAGTCGGTTTACCGCGTCCAAGGCGTGGAAATTAACGACAAGCACATCGAGATCATCATCCGCCAGATGCTGCGCAAGGTGAAGATCACCGATCCCGGCGACGCCGATCAGCTCCTTTGGGGCGACCAGATCGACCGCTCGACCTTCAACCGCATCAACGACGGTATCGTCGCCAGCGGTGGTAAGCCAGCGGAAGCGGAACCGGTGCTGCTCGGCATCACCAAGGCCTCGCTTGAGACCGACTCCTTCATCTCCGCGGCGTCCTTCCAAGACACCACCCGCGTGCTGACGGAAGCGGCGACCCTAGGCAAGGTGGACTACCTCACGGGCTTCAAGGAGAACGTGATCATGGGTCACCTGATCCCGGCGGGCTCCGGCTTCGACTGCCACCGCGACTCGGACATCGAGTTCACCGTGGAAGAGCCTGAACCGCTCTTCGTGCCGGAACCGGCCGAAACGGAAGAAGCGGTCGAGAGCGCTTGAGCGATCACCCGATCCGATAAGAATTCAAAAGCCCGGTCGTGCGAGAGCGCGGCCGGGCTTTTTCTTTCGAGGGCGGCGCTTCCGGTGCCGGGGGTGATCGCCGCGATTCAGGATTACCGTTTGCGGCAACTCTTCTCCATGCTAGATAGGAAACCGGAGGTAGATCATGCGCTGGGAGGGACGTGAACAGAGCGACAACGTGGAAGACCGCCGGGGAAGCGGTGGGGGTGGCGGCGGCGGCGGACGCATCGCGCTTGGTGGCGGGATGGGGACCATCGTGCTGCTGGTGATTGTCTGGCTGATGGGGGGCAATCCCTTGCAATTTCTCCAAGAGCAAGGAGGAGGCACCGGGTCGCCCGGAGTAGAGGCGCCGGCGTCGCCGGAGGAGGAGAAGACGAAGCAATTCGTGGCGACCATTCTCAAGGACACGGAGACGATCTGGGGTGAGGAGTTCAAGAAGATGGGCAGTACGTACGAGGAGCCGAAGCTGGTGATCTTCCGCAGCCAGGTGCGCAGCGGCTGCGGTTTCGCCGGGGCGCAGATGGGGCCCTTCTATTGTCCCACCGACCGGACGGTATACATCGACCTCTCCTTCTTCAATGAGCTGAGCCAGCGCTTTGGTGCGCCGGGAGATTTCGCGCAGGCCTATGTGATTGCGCATGAAGTGGGGCACCACGTGCAGAACTTGTTGGGAGTCTCCAGCAAGGTGCATGAGGCGCAGCAGCGGGGTGGCGAGGTGCAGGCGAACCAGCTCTCGGTGCGGCTGGAGCTGCAAGCGGACTTCCTCGCGGGGATGTGGGCGCGCAAGGGGCAGCAGAAATATGACTTCCTGGAGCAGGGGGACCTGGAGGAAGCGCTGCGGGCGGCCAACCAGATCGGAGATGACACATTGCAGCGGCAGGCGCAGGGTCAAGTGGTCCCGGATTCCTTCACGCATGGCAGTTCCGAGCAGCGGGTGCGCTGGTTCAAGAAAGGCCTGCAGAGTGATCGATTCGACCCGAACAATACGTTTCAGACCGACGACCTGTAATACAGAAAAGCCCCATGCAACGCCGCCCCTTCCTCGCAACTCTCGGAGCCACTGCCGCCGCCCTTTCCACCGGAGCCCGTGCCCAAGAGGCGGGATCGAAGAAGCTCGGCTGGGCGCTGGTGGGGCTTGGCTCGCTGAGCAAGAACCAGATCGCGCCAGCGCTCCAGAAGACCAAGAACTGCAAACTCGCGGCGATCGTGACTGGCACGCCGGCGAAGGCGGACGAGTGGAAGGCCAAGTACGGAATCCCGGATACGCACGTCTATAACTACGAGACCTTCGACAAGATTGCGGAGAATCCGGATGTGGATGTGATCTATGTCGTTCTGCCGAACTCAATGCACGAAGAGTTCGTGGTCCGCGGTGCGAAGGCCGGGAAGCATGTCTTTTGCGAGAAGCCGATGGCCAGTAGCGCGGATGAATGCCGGCGGATGATCGCGGCGATGAAGCAGGCGGGCAAGACGCTGGGCGTCGGCTACCGCTGCCAATTCGAGCCGCACCATCGCGAGTGCATGCGCCTGGCGCGGGAGAAGGTTTTCGGCGATCTCAAATTCATCGATGCGGGCTTCGGCTTCCAGATCGGCGATCCGACCCAGTGGCGCTTGCGCAAGAAGCTGGCCGGTGGCGGTGCCATGATGGATGTGGGGATCTATGCCATCCAGGCCTGCCGCTATCTCGCCGGTGAGGAGCCGGTGGAAGTCGTGGCCCAGGAGACCAAGACCGATCCGGTGAAGTTCGCGGAGGTGGATGAAACGATCTCTTGGTCGATGAAGTTCCCGTCTGGCGTGCTGGCCTCGGTGATGACGACCTATGCCTTTAACGGCGCGAACTATTTTACGGCCACTTGCCAGAAGGGGCGCTTCGGGATGGATCCCGCCTACAGCTATGACGGGCTGAAGGGCTGGACCTCAAAGCCGGAGCTTAAGATCGAGTTTCCCGCGGTGGACCACTTTGCTACCGAGATGGATGCCTTTGCGGAAGCGGTCATGGCAGGGAAGCCCTTCATTCCATCGGGTGAGGAAGGCTTGAGGGACCTGTTGGTGATCGAGGCGATCTACCAGTCGATCCGTGAGGGCAAGGCGGTGAAGGTGGGGACTGTCTGAGAAGGCTGTTGGGCGTGGGGTGCTTGGGCATCCGGATGTCGTTCTTGGCTGTTCCAGGATTGGCGGATTTCGCGTTACTTCGCGGTTGAAGATCTTCTCCGTCTGTTCCGATGAAGCGTGCCGAATTTGTCCGATTGATGTCCGCCGCCGTGTTCCTGCCAGCGGGGGCTTGGGGAGGGACGCCGGAGGGGCGCGAGGATCTGGCGAAGCGGTTCCGTGAGGGAATGGCCAAGCTGGATGAGATCTTCTGGGTCCCGGAGATTGCCAATTGGCTGGACCGCCCGGGGAAGGATTTGCGCGGGTCCTTTGACGAGAAGATCAACCCGCCGTGGTGGTCCTGTGCGAATGTGGTGGAGACCATGGTGGACTACATGGATCTGACGCGGACGAACATTTACGACGAGCGCTTGCGCGAGATCCATGCCGGCAATGTGCTGCGCGGGAGCCGCTTGCCGAAGATCGCGGAGAGCCTGCGCAAGCAAGGGAAGTGGAGTGAGGATGACGAGCGCAAGCTGGCCCGCAGGCTCAAGGCGCTGGACCCGGAAAAGGTGCAAGGCAGCGAGTTCCGCAACGAGTATCTGGATGACTCGGCATGGTGGGGGATCGCCTGGCTGAAGTTCCACGAGCGGACGAAGGATCCGCGTTACTTGAGGACGGCGAGGACGATCCAGGTGCACATGGCCAATAACTGGCGCCAAGAGGGCGGGGTGTCGTGGGGCGAGGAAGCGGACAAGCGCGATCCGAATGCGATCACGAACAGCCTCTTCGTTGTGCTGTCGGCACGGCTGTATCGCGTGACCAAGGAGAAGGCCTTTCTTGATTGGGCGCTGAAGGCGCTGGCTTGGGAGAAGGAGGCGAAGCTCTATGATGGCACGGGCATCGTGGATCGGCCCGGGCATCAGGGCGACTACTGGAGCTACAATCAGGGTGCCTATTTGGGAGGTTTGACGGAACTTTATCTGGCTACCAAGAAGCCGGAATATTTGGACGAGACCGCAGCGGTGGCGGACTCGATCATCGAGAAGTCAGGGGTGGTCCGGGAAGACGGTGTCTTGTACGAGAAGCTTAGTACCGACGGCTGGGACGTGGGAATGTTCAAGGGCATCTGCGCCCGCTATTTCAAGGCGCTGGCGCGAGTCCTGCGGCAGCGGCAGGTTCATCCGGAGACTGCGGCCCGGCTTGAGCGAGTGCTTGAGGCGAGCACTGCCGCGATCTTGAAGAGCCAAGTGAAGGAGGGGCTCTATCCCTTGGAGTGGCAGGAGCCTGCCCGGGCAGAGATTTACAATTTCAACACCGAGCTTTCTGCGCTGATCACCTTTGCTGCGAACTTGTAAGTCCGATTTGAGATTTGAAATTTGAGATCTCAAATTGAGAGAACAGCAGGATACCCGCCCGGGTGGCATTTTGGGTGGAAATTCCGGGGTCCACTGACGTAGTATCTGCGTCCTCGATCCTCTTCAAATGAGCCCGAAAGTAATTCTAACTGCCCTGTTGGTCCTGCCTCTGCATGCCGCGGAGAAGCCCAACGTCGTCTTCATCCTCGCCGATGACCTCGGCTACGGGGAGGTCGGCTGCTTCGGGCAGAAGAAGATCCCGACCCCGAACATCGACAAGTTGGCGGAGCAGGGTATGAAGCTCACGCAATTCTACAGCGGTGCGCCGACCTGTGCGCCCTCACGCTGCGTGCTGATGAGTGGCAAGCACCTCGGCCACGCGGACATCCGCGGCAACCGCCAGGCGAAGCTCGCCTTCCCGGAGTTCAAGGAAGGCCAGCACCCGATCGCGAAGGAGACCGTCCTCATGCCGGAGGTCTTCAAGAAGGCCGGCTATACCACTGCGACGATCGGCAAGTGGGGCCTCGGCCCCGTCGGCAGCAGCGGCGATCCGAACCGCCATGGCGTTGACTACTTCTTCGGCTACAACTGCCAAGCGGTCGCGCACAGCTACTATCCCCGCTACCTCTGGCGGAATGACCAGCAGGTCGAGATCAATGCCAAGCCCATTTCCGGACATCCGAGGCCGTTGGGTGCGAACGCTGAGGTGAAGATGGAGGACTACATCGGCGAGAACTATGCGCCGAAGCTGATGGTGGCAGAGGCTGAGAAGTTTATCGGCGAGAAGAAGGACCAACCCTTCTTCCTCTATCTAGCCTTCATCGAGCCGCATGTGGCGATGCATCCGCCGAAGGAATCGGTGGAGAAATTCCCGAAGGAATGGGATACCCAGCCCTACCGGGGAGAGGGAGGCTACACCCCGCACCCGCGGCCACGTGCTGCCTATGCCGCCATGATCTCGGATCTGGATTCCTATGTCGGGCGCGTCATGGCGGCACTCGAGAAAGCGGGTGTGGCAGATCGCACGCTGGTCGTCTTTACCAGCAACAATGGGACCACGATGGAGGACGGCAAGGAGTCTCGCTTCCATACCGGCGGTGTGGACGCCGAGTTCTTCAACAGCACCGCGGGTCTGCGGGGTTACAAAGGCAGCGTCTATGAAGGCGGCATGCGGGTGCCCACGGTGGTGCGCTACCCCGGCAAGGTGAAGGCGGGATCGAGTACGGAATCCCCCGGCTACCACGCGGATTGGTTCCCCACCTTGTGTTCCGCTACCGGAGTGGAGGCTCCGGCCGAACTGGATGGGGACAATCTTCTCCCCGTGCTTGAGGGCGGCACGCTGGCCACGCGCAAACCGCTGGTATGGACCTATGCCGAATACGGCGGTCAAGTGGTCGTGCGGATCGGTGACTTCAAGGTGCTGCGCCGTCAGCTAGCCACAAAGAATCCGGGGGATTGGGAAGTTTACGATATTCCCGCAGATCGCTCAGAGACGAAGAATCTGGCCGCGCAAAAGCCGGAGCTCATCCAACAAGCGGTGGAGATCCTGAAGCGGGAGATGGGCGACAACGCGACCTTTCCGCTCAAAGTACCAGGGGTGAACGACTAGAACTCAGCTCCGTGAGTAGCTTGGCGCCGGACAGACGACGCCGCGCGACTCAATTGATGCTTGAGGGGGGCGGGGGCAGCGGCGAATAAGCCGTACCTTTCCGCCTATTGGCGAAGTTGCGCCGCCAATCCGTGGGGCTGCAGCCGGTGGCGGCTACGAAGCTCCGGTTGAACTGCGATAGCGAAAGTCCGCCGAGTCGTGAGGCGATCTCCGCAACCCGCAGGTTGGAATTTTCCAGAAGATCACAGGAGTAGGCGATGCGTTCGTCGCGCAGGATGCGCTTGAAGCTGCTACCGGTGATCCTCTCAAACTGCTCGCCGAGGTAACCCGCGGAGAGGTTCACGCAGTTGGATACCTCCGCAAGGGTCATCGCCCGGCAGGGGTGCTCCACTACCAGTTGCCAAGTCGCCTTCACTGCCGATGGCCACTGCTTGATGGCCTTCGCTCCAGTCAGGTTATCCTGCATGGCGGCTAGCATGCGGACCAAGGTGGGCTCGCGCCATGGTGGCGGCCCCGCCGGATCCTTCGGTTTGGCGACATAGATGTGCCAACGATCCTCCCCGTGAGGAACGGAAAGGGTGAATGCTGATGCGGCACAGAGCGTCTCCCCATCCGGTGCACCTTGCTCGCATTGAATCGTGCCGTTGGTGAGGCGTGATAGCGCCTCGAAATAGGACGAGAATGCGGGCCAGGTTCGGATTTGCTCGTGGGTCAAAGGTTGGTTTCCTTCCAAGGTCATAGGTGGTTTTTTCACCGGTAATAAACTTCCGGTGTTCAGGACTGGTCGCCGCGAACCCGGAAAAAGGCAAAAATTATTTCCGGTTTTTTTCTTCACGTATATAGGTCCTTTGCTTAGATTTTGGCCATGAACGCTACTCCACGACCATGGGCTCTCCTCAGTCGCCACGGTCACGCGTTGATTCACTTGGCGAAGAATCCGCGGATGCGCTTGACCGACCTCGCGCGTGACATGGACCTCACGGAACGCTCAGTGCGTCTCCTGATCGGCTCTCTCGGAAAGTCCGAGTTTTTGAAGATAGTGAAAGCCGGGCGGAATAATTCCTACCAACTCGACCTTGAGCGGGAATTGCCGCACCCCTTCGAGAAGCAGATCTCGCTGCATAGCGTGATCGAATTGGCGCTGAAGCTTCACGCCAAGGAAAAGGAGAAGTAACCGCCTCTAGGGCAGCTCAAAGGTGAGCAATGGATTGAAGGCTGGATTCGGTTTGTCTGGATATCCGCGCGGATTCGCGAGGATCCGTGTCTCGCCGAGGAGGTAGTCCTGCGAATGGTGAATGTGACCGTGGATCCACAGGAGCGGCCTCTGGTGGACGATGAAGTCGTCGAGGTGAGAGGCGTAAGCGCAGCTGAGGATCTGCGTGCGCCGACGCTCGGGAAGCGAGAGCGCGGAAGGCGCATGATGCGTGACCACGATCGAGCGGCGCGGATCGCCGCTGTCCAGGAAGTTGCCGATGGCAGCGAGCGTCTGGAGGTGGCGGGCGCGGGTATCCACCGGCCTGAGCTTCCGATAGGTTTCGGAGTGGCGGATGCGGCGATAGTCGTTCATGAGGGCGCTGGCCTCGACGCTGCCGACCATCACATCGCCAGTTAAATTCATGTCGGTCCAGAGCGAGCCGCCGAAGAAACGGCAGCCGCCCAGTTCCAGCACCTCGTTTTCAAGCACGTGGATCTTTGTTCCCACTGCGAGTTCCTTCAGCTTGCCGATTTGCCGGGGAAACCTTGAGCCGTAGAACTCATGGTTGCCGGCGATGTAGAGCACCTCTCGATCCGGGAAGTTCTCGCTGATCCACGCGATGGCATGACCCTTGGTATGGATGTCGCCAGCCAGGATTGTTAGATCCGCTGGCGCTGCGGGGATCTCGACTTCGCCGAATTCGAGATGCAGGTCGCTGATGATGCGGATCTTCATGAGAGGGATGGGCAGAGGATGATATCAGCGGAGGCTTGGTGCGATTTGCAATTGAATCATGCAGCGGAGGAAGGGGACGGTAAACGGCGCGATTTTGAGGCTGTCGCGCAAAGCCTTGGTTTTCAGAGGTGAAGGCGGTGCTTGGGGAGTGGTATCGAAGCTGCAAAAGGAGAGAGCATGGATACCAGCACCACAACGACTCCCAACTCTGATTCCGCCCGGGTCCAAGACGTTCTCACACGTTATGTGGACTCCCGCGATGGCTACCTGCAAGCGGCCACACTGGTCGCCCAGCCGGGTTTGGCAGAATCCTTCCGATTGATTGCGCAACGCCGCGATGCGATTGCCGGTCGGGTTGCCGCATTGATCCAAGAGCAAGGAGCAAAGGCCGACGAAGGCGGCAGCATTGAGGCTGGCGTGCATCGCTGGTGGATCCGCGTGCGGGACAAGATGTCGGAGCAGGAGACCGACGCGATCCTCAACGAGTGCGTGCGAGGCGAGGAAGAACTGGAGCGCACGCTGCAGGCCGCGATGGAGGACGAACATACCTCGGAAGAGCACCGCGCCATATTCAGAGACGCGGTAGGTGAGGTGCGTCTGGCCAAGCAGGCCTTCGCGTCTGTGGTGGGTGAGTGAGTAACAATTTTCCAAAACAACGAAAGGAGACCGTCATGTTAAGCTGGACCATCACATTCTTGATCCTCGCGGTGATCGCCGGAGCACTTGGCTTCGGTGGGATTGCGGGAGCGGCGTCGTCGATCGCGCAAATCCTATTCATCGTCTTTCTGGTGTTGATGATCGTGTCGGCGGCCTCGCGTGCGCTGAGCGGCAAGATGCCGTGAGCGTCGTTTCACCAGAGGGAACTTGCATCCGGGCACAACGCGTTGTTAGCTCGGGACGCGCGAAAGCCGCGCTGCATGCCATGAGCAATCCATTTCATGATCCCGGAGCGGCCAAGCTTCTCTCGAAAGTCCGCGAGGATATCTCGGACTTGCGGGGAGATGTTACCAAGCTGCTGACCTACACCACCCGCTATACCCTGCCGAAGGGTGCGCGGGAGATCGCTGGTTCGGCACGTCAAGGGCTCTCTGCCAGTGGCAGTTACGCCAAGGCGCGCCTCAATGCCTTGAGTTCCAGCGCGCCGCGGCAGGCCTTCGGGATTTTGTCCGGGGCGGCGATTGTCGGCATCCTGGCGGTGGGTGTGATCGCATTTGCGAAAAGCGACTGCTGCCGGGCCGCGCGGACGCGTGAGGAGGAAGAAGAGGAAATGGAAGAACTGGGGATTTGATCTGCCCCTTCCGCAGTAACGCGGGAATTTTGCGGTAGCGAAATATCGGCTGATTGATACTGTCCATGCGAACAGCATGGAGCTTGGCGATAAATTGTCTATTTTGGCGGACGCGGCGAAATACGACGCCTCTTGCGCCAGCTCCGGGGCGAACCGGAGGGATTCGAGCGATGGGACCGGTGTCGGCTCTGCGGGTGGCTCGGGCATTTGCCACAGCTATGCGCCGGACGGGCGCTGCATCTCGCTGCTCAAGATCCTGCTGACCAACCGCTGCCTCTACGATTGCCACTACTGCATCAATCGTAGATCGAGCAATGTGCGGCGGGCTGCCTTCACGGTGGAGGAGGCGGTCAAGCTTACGCTGGATTTCTACAAGCGGAACTACATCGAGGGGCTGTTCCTCAGCTCCGGGATCGTGCGCAGCGCGGATCACACCATGGAGCAGGTGGTGCGGGTGGCGCGGACCTTGCGGGAGGAGCATGACTTCCGCGGCTACATCCATCTCAAGACGATCCCGGAAGCCTCGCCGGGATTGATTGAGCAAGCGGCGCGCTATGCGGACCGGATCAGTATCAACCTAGAGCTGCCGACGCAGCAGAGTCTCGATTGCCTGGCACCGGAGAAGAATCTGGGCCGGACCAAGCAGGCGATGGGGCGGATCCGCGTGAAGCTGGAGGATGCAGCGGAGCAGCGCCGCACGGGCGACAAGAAGTTGCGGCATGCCACAGGCCAGAGCACTCAGGTGATCGTGGGCGCGGATGCATCGACGGATGCCGATTTTCTGGCGCGCTCGGATGAACTTTACCGGGCCTACCGGCTGAAGCGGGTTTACTACTCCGCCTTCAGCCCGATTCCCGAGCCGTCCTCGGTTCTGCCGGCGGTGGCGCCGCCGCTGGTTCGGGAGCACCGACTCTATCAGGCCGACTGGCTGATGAGGCACTATGGATTCCGTACTTCCGAAATCCTGCCGCCGGAATTTCCGAATCTGGACCTGACGATCGATCCGAAGCTGGCTTGGGCGCTGCGGAATCGGCATGAGTTTCCCTTGGATCTTCAAATGGCTCCGCGTGAGCAGATGCTGCGGGTGCCCGGGCTGGGAGTGAAAAACGTGGATCGCTTGCTGGTGATCCGCCGTCACAAGCGGGTGAGGCTGGAAGATTTGGCACGGCTGCGCATACCCTTGGACAAGGTGCGGCCCTTCGTGATCACCGCGGATCATCACCCGGCGCGCTTCCTTTTGGACAGCGACCGTTTGCTGGCACGCTTCGCGCCGAAGCCGCAGCAACTCGAACTCTTCGGCGACCATGCGCAGGGTTGATCCGGGAGCCGGCTTCGAATCCTGGCGGAAGGCGGCGCGCAGCCTCCTGGCGGAAGGCGTGGCCCCCGGCGACGTGCTTTGGGAAGCGGAGAGAACGGGTAGCTTGTTTGGGGAGGAGGAAACGAGTTCAATCGCAACGGCGGTGAAGCTGGTGGTGCCACCGGCCTTCATGGAACTGGCCAAGGAGGTCGCTTGCCATGGGAATTCGCGGCGCTGGGCGCTGCTTTACCGGTTGCTCTGGCGGATCGCGCGGTTGAACGAGCGAAGCTTGTTGGAAATCGCCAGCGATCCCGATGTGGCGCGGGCGCGGCTAATGGCGAAGAATGTGCGGCGCGAAATCCACAAGATGCACGCCTTCGTGCGCTTCCGGAAAATCGGCGAGAATGAGGAAGGCAGGGAGCGCTTCGTCGCGTGGTTTGAGCCGGACCATGGCTGTGTGGATATGGCGGTTCCTTTCTTTTGCAAGCGCTTCGCCAACATGGATTGGTCGATCTTTACGCCGAAGGGTTGTGCGCACTGGATCGGCGGGGAGCTGAACTTCACGCCGGGCGTGGAGAAGAATCCCTGTGAGGATCCCGACGCCCTCGAAGCAATCTGGCGCACCTATTATCGCAGCATCTTCAATCCGGCGCGGCTGAAGCTGAAGATGATGCAGGCCGAGATGCCGAAGCGGTATTGGAAGAATCTACCGGAAGCGGACTTGATCGGAGAGCTGACCCGTAGCAGCGCGTCGCGAACCCAGGAGATGATCGCGGAGGAAGGCAGGGCGGTCAGGCGCGCCCCTAACAACGGCTACCTGGGGCACTTGCAGGAACTCTCCGCCGCCCCGGTGGTGAAGGAGCCTCAAGATGCCTCACTGGAGGAGATCGCACGGATGATCCAAGCCTGCCGGCATTGCCCGCTGTGGGAGAATGCGACCTGTGCGGTGACCGGCGAGGGGCCTGCGGATGCGCGGATCATGATCGTGGGCGAGCAACCGGGCGATCGAGAGGACCTGGAAGGCAGGCCATTCGTCGGGCCGGCCGGGCAGTTGTTGGACCGGGCCTTGAAGGAGGCCGGCTTGGATCGTTCCTCTGCCTACGTGACCAATGCAGTGAAGCACTTCAAGTGGACACCGCGTGGCAAGCTCCGTCTGCACCAGAAGCCGGGGGCGGGGGAGATCGAGGCCTGCAAGCCGTGGTTGCTGGCAGAGCTGAGCAAGGTGGCGCCGGATGTTTTGATCCTGTTAGGTGGTACGGCAGCACGGTCCTTGTTGGGGCCGGGTGTGCAGGTATCGCGGGCGCGGGGGCTTGTGGAGGTGCCGCATTTGGCGAAGCGCGTGGTTCTGACGGTACATCCTTCGTATCTGCTGCGGCTGCCGGATGAGATGCGGAAGGAAGCGGAGTTCAGAAACTTCGTGAAGGATCTACGGCTAGCTCTTGCTTAGAGGTCCAGTCGATATCCGCTCCCGCGGACCGTGATCAGATGCCTAGGATGGGCGGGGTCATCTTCCAGCTTCGCCCGCAAAGCCGCGATGAAGTTGTCCACCGTGCGCGTGCTCGGGTAAGCGTGGTAGCCCCAGACCACATCCAGGAACTTTTCGCGGCTCACGGCTTCGCCGGAATGCGTCGCCAATAGGCGTAGCATCCCGGTTTCCTTTTCGGAGAGTTCGTGCCGCGCCTCACCTCGCACCAAGATCCGCCTGTCGAAATCTACGGCGGACTTCCCGATCAGGAGTTCCTTCCCCAGCGAGTCCGCTCGCTCCTTGCGGCGCAGCAGTGCGCGGACCCTCGCGAGTAATTCGCGTAGACTGAATGGCTTCACCAGATAGTCGTCCGCTCCGCTGTCGAGGCCTTCCACACGGTCGTCCACCTGGCCCTTGGCGGTGAGCATCAGCACGGGCATCGTTCGCTCGCGCTTGCGGAGCTCGCGGCAGAGCGCGAAGCCATCGAGGCCCGGCATCATCACGTCTAACAGGACGAGATCGAAGGATTCGGTGCAGGCCAGCTCAAGGCCGGAGACGCCGTCGGCGGCAGCCAGCACGCGGTAGCCCTCAGTCTTGAGGGTCTCTACGAGGGCGGTGCGCATCGGCGCTTCGTCTTCGATCACGAGCAGTCTCATGGAGCGAGGGGGAGTTGGAGGATAAAGCTGCTGCCCTTCCCGGGCTCGCTCTCCACGGTCACGCTGCCCTTGTGGGCCTCGGCGATGGACTTCACGAGGCTCAGACCGATGCCGGTGCCCTGGGTCTCACGGCGCAGCTCATCGCCGGGCCGGTAGAAGCGCTCGAAGATGCGGTCCTGCTCCTCCTTGGGGACGCCGGGGCCTTGATCCTTCACGCGGATCGCGCAAATACGGCGTTCATCGGACTTCGTGAGCTCCACCTCCACGCTGCTGCAGGGCCGGGAAAACTTGATCGCATTGTCCAACAGGTTCACGAGCGCTTGCTGGATCGCATCGGCATCCACCGTGGCCTCGACGGAATCGAGCTTCGATACCAGCTCGATCTTCCTCTCCGTGGCCAGCGGCTGCATCACGCGCAGGGTATCCGCCACGAGCGGAGAGAGGTCCGTGGGTTCCATCTTCCAGACCTTGCGGCCTTGCTCGATGCGCGCGTGATCGAGCACATTGCCCACCAAAGTTGAAAGCCGCGCCCCCTCACGCGCGATGAGGCGGTGGAACTCGCGCGCGGTTTCCGGCGCGAGCTTGCCCTCTTCCAGCGCATCCGCCATCAGCCGGATCGAGGCCACCGGGGCCCGCAGCTCATGCGACACGCTGGCGACGAACTGGCCCTTCATCTCGTTCAGCTTCCGCTCGCGCTTGAGCGTGGTGAGGATCAGCCACAGGCCGCCGATAGAAACCAACGAGGCCAGGCTGACAAAGCCAAGGTTCCAAGCTTCCTTCAGGCGGATACTGCGGGTCACCTCCGCGGGATCGGTCAAGTAGATCTCCAGGTGCAAGCCCTCGCCGAAGGGCACGGGGGCAACGGCCATGAGTTCCGGACTAGCAGGAGAGCGGGGCTTGCTGTCGCGCAGGGTGAGGCGGCCCCTGCAAGTGCGGGGTTTCAGTCCATCAGCTTCCTTGTTGATCTCGATCACCGCCCACGAAACCACGCGCTCGGACAGAAAGCGGATACTGTCGGGCCGGCTCTCCAGCCACCAGAAGCGCGGCTGCCCGGAAGCTTGGCCCGTTTCTGGTATCCAGCCCCCTTGCGGATGAGCTTCTAACAGACGGGATGCTTCCTCGAACTCTTCCCATTTGGCCCCTGCAAGATCGGCGGTGGGACCAAGTTTTTCCAACAGCAACGGACTGAGGACCGACGGGCACTGGTTCGCGAGTTCGGAGACCTCGGTGCCCTCGGCTTCCAGGCTTTTCGGGAAGTCGGGGTTGAGCGCGATCAGGCGCAGTACCGCCAATACGCGCCGCGGCAAGCCCGCCGGGGAACTGCCGGCATCCGGATTGCGCACAATCTCATTCAGCGCGGCAGGATCGTTGCCATCGAGCACCGCATCCAGCGGCGATGGCTCGCCCGGCTGCGGGGGATCGGGATAGAGCGGTGCCTCGCGCACATCGTTCGCAAGTCTCTTCGCGAGCAGCTCCGCGATCAGCGGAGCGCCGCGCTTCGCCTCCTCCTCGATCTCGTCCCAAGCCGCCTTGCTTCGCGCCCTCATCCCCTGCACCGCCAGTGCGACCAGCAGCAGCAGCGGCAGCAAGACCGCGAGGGTCAGGCGCAGTGGCAGGGCATCAGGCTTGCGGGCGGGCATCGGAACGGATCAAAGGGGCGATCGATCAAAATCATTGGCGGACGCGCGGGCGTGGAGGCCTGGGCTGTGGGACTTGGGGCGCATTCGGGAGCTGTTGTTGGAGATTCGGCTGGGGTGCTTCGGTGATGTTCCCGGTCACCATGCGGTCACCATCGCGGATGAAGAAGTCCGCACTCAGGTGATAGAGCTCACTGCTGCTGCCGCGGCTGACTTCGGGGTTGGAGTCGCCGCCGAGGAAGTCCTGATGGCGGGCGAGGGTGGAGGAGACTCCCTGCTCGGGTGGCATGGGCACGGAACCGCCAGCGGAATCAAACCACTGCACCGGTTGCCAGAGGAGCGTCTTGCGGCGCAGGGTGCCGTTGCCGTCGGTGTATTGGAAGACGCCGTTGAGCAACTTGCCGATGAAGAGGGCTTGAGCCTCGTTGAAGCCCTTCCACGGAGCTCCGCCTTGGAGCAGCGGCAATTCAATCAGATCGCCTGCCTGGAGCATCACGTCATGGCGGGCGGCTTCCTCGCGGGTGGTGGCCGCAGTGGTGGCGGCAAAGGCCTTGGTGAGATCAATCTCCAGAATGCTCTCCTTGCCATCCGCGGCGCGGCGGTGGATGCGGATCTTCGAGAAGTCCGGGTGCTCGGGGATCGCGGGTATGGCGAGGGTGTCACCGCTATTCCCGTTATACCACAGTGGAACGGTCACGCGCTCGCCTTGCTGTCTGGCTGCGATGATGCCCCAGCGGGCGGCGGAACTTTCCTCGGGCAGCTTCCCAAGGACGGACCCGGGCCATGAGGCGTAGAGATCGGCGATGACCTCCATCAGGCTGGGCGCGGTGGGCGGGTGGTTGGCGGGCCAAGTTTTAGCGAAGGTGGTGCCAGGCACAGTTAGAGTGGCGACTCCATCTCGGGCCTTGTTCTCGAGCTCCGCCAAGCCGCCTCCCGGATACACGGGAGTGACCTCATCCCCCGCTTGGAATAGAAAGGTATCCGCCTGGGCGCTGCCCTTCTCGATGCGGATCTCCGGCCACCCGGCACGGCGGATCGACAGCGCGAGCGGCTGGACCCGGCTCCAAATCAGCTTGGATAGCACACCGACGGGCGCGATGGGCGCGACCGCTTCGCCCGGATGATAGACCAGGCGATCACCGCGCAGCGTGAAGGGACGCGCCGGACCGGTGGGATCGAGATGCAGGCTGATCGGCACCACCAGATGCTGGTGGAGCTTCCAATAAGTTTCCGGAGACATCTCCGCTTTGTCGGAGGTCATGCGCGGCTCGATGGCACGGTAGTTCTTGATGCTGGGATCGAGGGCCAGATCGACCACGTCGCCCCATTCAAGCTTGGGCATGGGAGCCGAGCCGTCGATGCGAGCCGGGAGCTTCTTGATGCTGCCATCCTTTTCCCGGCGGTGGATGGTGATCACTTCCGGGAGGTAGGCGATGGAGCTATTGCCGATGTAGTAGTAGGGCAGGGAGGGCGTGTCCAGGAGCAGGGCTTCGAGCTGGGGCGGGTCGCCCTCGCCCTCGCGCTTGGCCGGGGTCCAGGTGCTGCCAGAGTTCTCCCGGTTGGTGAGGGTAATGGCCGGGCGCTCGAGCAGGTCGGGTAAGATGAAGCGCTCCCAGAGGAGGCGGCGGACTTCCGGCGACGAGTTGCGAACCGCTGACAGCAAGCCCTTGTCCACCTCGGCTCCATGGTCGAGCAAGAGCTGGACAACTTCTGCAGAGGAGTTCCCCTGGTCGATGGCCCACTGGATCGCATTCTTCCCGTAGCGTGTGGAGATCTTGTTCGGGTCAGCGCCGGCATCGAGGAATTGCTTCACGATCTCCAGGTCGCCGCCGAGCGATTCGATGAGCAGCTGGGGCGAGTCAGGCTTGGCACCACGCTGGAGGAGCAGGGAGATCAGGTCGCGGCTTTTGCTGAGTGCGTAGCCAAGGGCGTTGACGCCGTAGTCGGTGGCGAGGTTTGGATCGGCACCCTTGTCGAGGAGCAGGTCGATAGCTTCGCGCGAGCCGTGCTCCACTGCGAGGTCGAGTGCGGTGAGCCCGCCGGAATAGAGGGAAGTGGGGCGATTCTGGCCCTGACCATTGGACACCGGTGGGAGCGGATTGACCTGGGCATTGACCGGGACCCCCGCCTCAAGCAGGAGGCGCAGCATGGGAAGATTGCTACCCGCGGCCGCGAGGTGGAGTGGGGTGATGCCGGTGACGGCGGCGGGCAGTCCGGGCTTGGCGCCGGCTTTGATAAGCATGGCCGGCAGGTTGGTGGTGGCGGCGTACTCGGAGGCGAGCGCCTGATGGAGCGGGGTGCCGACGGGTTTTTCATCGCCGCTGCGTGAACCGCCAGCGTCGCGGTAGCAGAGCTCGGGCATGAAGTTCAGGTCCGCGCCGTGCTCGATGAGCAAGCGGCACATCGCCTCATCATTGCGTGCGGCGGCGTAGTGGAGCGGGCTCATGGTCGAGCTCTCGCGGCCGGTCTCGCGGTCGGTGAACTTGCGGGTTCTGTTGGCGTCGGCGCCGGACTTGAGAAGGACTTCCACGATCGAGCGGAACTTCATCTTTACGGCCTCGACGAGGGCCTGGTCGTGCGGGGACTTGGCGGGATCGCAGCCCTTCGCGATCAGAAGCTCGACGGCTTTGAGATTGCCGCTGCGCGCGGCGTACTCCAAGGCCGGCTGCTCGCGCGGATCGAGGCCCGAATCGATGAGGAAGGCGATGACGCGGGTCTGGCCCTTCGACGCGGCAGTGGTGAGCAGCTTGGGATCGCGGGCGAGATCCGGACTGGAGCGGGCAAGTTCCTGAAGGCGCCGGAGCTCTTTGGACTCCTCATCATCACTGGCGGGGGAGTCTGCGTCCGGAACGGTAGCAGCGGGATTGCCCATCGCCGCGAGGTTCTCCCGAGCCAGCTTGCCCTCGACTTCGGCAGCGGGAAACTCGCGGATCAGGCGCTGGTAGAGCTTCGCCGCCTCCTCCTTGTTGCCCTGCTTGCGCCGCACCTCCGCCAGACGGAAGAGCGCGGTGGCGGCGAAGGGTTGTTGCGCCTCATAGAGCTCAAGCACCTTCTCGTAGTGCGCTGCGGCCTTGGTCGCATCGCGGGTCACTTCCTCGGCATAGAGCGCATCGCGCAGCAGCTCGCGTGGTGCCGCGGGGGCCTGCTCGTCCGCGCGCAGCGGCGCGAGCGGCATCCAGAGCGCAAGCAGCAGCAAACCGGTCCGGCGCTGAATCAGTGGAGGAGTAAGAGTCATGATGAGGGGAAGTTGGCGGATTCCTCGTCGCGGATTGTCATGGAATGGTCATGAGCTGGTATGAAGATGGCCTTTCATCACCGGGATCCTCCCCGTGGCCGGGCCGGCCGGACTGCTGGAGCTGTCGGCGTGTTGGCTGGGTTCGGTTGCTGCCTCGGTAGCGGTTGCCACAGGTTCTTCACCGCGTCGCCATCGCGCAGGTAGACCTTCGTGGCGTCCACCGGCTTGCTGACCTTGCCGCTGCGGGTCAGTTCGATCTGGCTGTTGTTCCCGAGCAAGGCGGGAGTAACGGCGAAGGAAGGGGTTCCGGCGACCGGGGCTGCGGGAAACCAACTGCCGCCCCAGTTCAGGTAGCGCGGCGCCCGGTAGTGGATTTCGCGCAGGGCGATCACACCGTCCGATTCCGTGAATTGGATCCGGCAATCCAAGGCCTTCGCGAAGAAAGTGGCTTCGGCTTCGGACCAGCCCTTCCATGCTTCGTTCAGCTTATCCGGGCGGGTCGGGATCTCGACGATGTCGCCGCCCTGCAAGGCCTGGTCCGCACCGCGCGCCTGCTCCACGGTCAGCGAGCCTTGGGCCGCGGCCGCAACCAGAGGATCGAGGTTCACGGCGATCACCCGTTCCTGACCGTTCTCCTCCAAGCGGCGGATCTTGATCCGGGAGAAGTCAGGGTAGGGGAGAAGCACCACCGGATAGGGCGTCTTCTTCTGAAGCCACGCGGGCTGGATCTCATTGTCGCGGGGAGCTTCGCCGAAATTGCTGGCCCAGCGCCCGTCGAGATCGGCCAAGGCCTGGATCAGGGTGGGCAGGGTTCCTTCCGCGCTCCGTTCCTCGAATGGATCCTCCTTGGAGTAGTAGCTGCCCGCAAAAAAACCTTCGGCTTGGACCCGCAGTTCCTTCCTCCGGGCTTCAATTCCTTGGTCCCGATAGGGCTTCCAGTGCACAACAACCTTGTCGCCCGCTTCCAGGAGGAAGTCCGCTTTGCTGCCCTGCGGATGCTCCGGCACCTGCACGTCCGGCCAGCCCTTGCGCTGCACACTGATCTCGGCATCGCCTCGCGAGAAGTCCTTGAGGATGCCCACCATGCCGGCAGCTCCTGTCCATGGCACTTCATTCGGGCGGCGCGGGTCATAGACCAGCAGGTCGCCGCGCAGCGTGAGTTCGCGCGCCTCACCGTCGATTTCGATGCTGACCGGGAACTTGACCTTCTTGCGCAGGTCCCAGCTCAAGCGCTCATACATTTGTCGCGCTTGGCTGGAGTCCCTGGGTTCGCCGGGCGCCCAATCCCTGTGTTGGGACGCGAGCTCGACGATGTCGCCGGCAAGCAGCTCGGGGAAGGGGGCATCATCCGCGGGATTCAAGACGGTCCTGGACCAAGCACCATCCGCGGCCTTGCGAACCAGGGTCAAGGTGAACCCTGCGATCGGCGAAGAATAGTTGGGGGTGCTTTGCAAATAACTCGGGTTGGAGAGCAGCAGCTTGGCCGGCCCGCTAGGACCCGGGATATCGGAATTCGTCTTCAGCGGACTGAGCTCCACCGGCCTCAGCTTGCCTTCCATGTTCACGAAGCTGGCACCCGGCCGCGCCGCGAGAGTCGGATAGACGATCGCCTCAAGATAGGCGGTCCTGGCGGCCTCCTTCCACTCGCTCATGGGCGGCAGCTCTTCCATATTGACCGGGCCGTGGTGCAGGGCGGCGAGTGCCTTGACCACCTTGCCCTCCGTATCCTTGGTGGCGACCATGGCGATCGTATATGAGAGTTCGGGCCCGGCGCTGCAGCCGGCTTCCAGTAGCAGGGACATGGTTGGCAGGGGATCCCCGTAAGTCGTCGTTGCGGCTGAATAGAGGAGAGAATATTCGGTCACCGTCTCGCTTTCGGTGCCGGTGAAGAAGGGGTCGCCATGGCCGGCATCGCGAGCCAACTTCAAGGTGCCGAAACGGACCTTGGGATCCGCCTTGTGATCGAGCAGCAGGCGGACGACCTCAAGCTGCTTCTCCCTGCCGGAGCGGACAGCGAAACTGAGGACCGGGGTCCCGGCGGCCGATCTGGCATTCGGGTCGGCACCTTTCTTCAGCAGGAACTCGACCGCGCCGAGGGACGCGCTCCCCGCGGCGGTCATCAAGGGCGTCTTGCCACCTTTGGGCGAGGATTCGCCCGCCGCGGGCTCCACGACAGCGGTCTTGGCCTCCAGCTTGCCACCGGCCTGGAGCAAGGCGTCGAGGATCTCGGGTTTATCGGCCTCGGCAGCCTCGTGCAGCGGTGTGATGCCGGTACCCGGAACGGCCCGGTTCGGGTCTGCTCCTTTGGCGAGCAGCAGCTTCACCGCATCGGCGGCTCCCTGCCGTGTTGCCTCGTGCAGCGGCGTGCCAATGGGCTTGCCGGGCTCCGGGGTGCCCTGGTCGGTGCTCCCCATTTCCGCCATCGCATTCGGATCCGCCCCATGATCGAGAAGTAAGCGCACCCAGTCCAAGTCGCGGCGAATCGCCAGGTGGAGGGGCGAAACCTTGCTCCCGGAGGAATAGAATTGCCAGGCTGGCGGCACAGTCAGCGCGGCAGCGGATGTCAAGTAGTTCGGGCTGACCCCGGCATCAAGGAGAGCGATGGCCACCTGCTTGTAACCGCTTGCGATCGCCAGCCAGAGCGCTTGTCCGGCTTCCGGCGCATCCTTGGCCCGGCTGGCCAGCATCTGTACGATCTTCACATGGCCGGACTGTGCCGCCTTCGGCAGCAAGCGCGCCGGCTTCTCTTCCAAGCCGGACTCGAGCAGATACTCCAACACTCGCGCCTGCCCGTTCTCGACAGCCGATTCGGCGAGCTGAGGGCTTTTGGCGCGGTCCGGTGAACTCTTGACCATCTCCTGGATGCGGCGGAGTTCCTGCGCCTCCTCGTCCACCACCACGGTCACTGCGGCAGGAGCAGGCACCTCCCCCGCACCGAGCGCGGCGAGGTTCTCCCGCGCCAGCTTGCCCTCGACCTCCGCGGCGGGGAATTCCCGCAGCAGTTCCTGATAGAGTTTCACCGCTTCCTCCTTGTTGCCCTGCTTGCGCCGCACCTCCGCCAGGCGGAACAGCGCCGTGGCCGCGAAGGGCTGCTGTGCTTTGTAGAGTTCCAGCACCTTCGCATAGTTCTCCGCGGCCTTGCTCGCATCTCGGGTCACCTCCTCGGCATAAAGCGCGTCGCGCAGGATCTCGCGCGGGGAGCTCTGGCCCGGGTCTTCCGCCCGCAGCGGCGCGAGCGGTGTCATCAGCGCCAGGAGAAGCAGGCCGGAACGTCGGATCGGATAAGGAGTCATGATGGCAGGACAGTGGCAGCTTCCTTCCTCCGGTTTGTCATGGAATGGTCATGAGTGCAAGTTGAGGCGAAGCGGTAGCGGAGCGGCTGCGCCGTTCCGGCTGGGCGGGCTCTCCCATGGCGCGCCATGGGGTTCCCGAAAGAGTGTTCCCCCGCGGGAGCGACGCAGCCGTTTCGCGACATCCGCTTGCACCCGCCCGCCGCGTGTCGGTAGCGTCACGAGCGTGAAGGACAAAGCGATCTCCCTGCTGCAGGAACTGACGGAAGCCCACTCGGTGCCAGGCCATGAGGATGAAGTCCGCGCGATCTTCGTGAACGAACTGGAAGACTGCGGTGAGCTGTCGGCGGATCGCTCGGGCTCCGTGTTCTGCAATCTGGACGGCGAGGGTCCCCGCGTCATCGTCGCCGGCCACATGGATGAGATCGGCTTCCTGGTGCAAAACATCACCCCGGATGGCTTCATCCAGTTCCTCTCGGTCGGCGGTTGGTGGGAGCACACCATCATCGCGCAGCGCGTCGAAATCCGCACCCGCTCCGGGGAAAAGGTGATCGGCGTAGTGGGCTCGCGGCCGCCGCACTTTCTGCCGGAGGCCCAGCGCCGCCAATTGATGTCCATCGATCAGATGCACATCGATGTCGGTGCGAGCTCGCGCCAGGAGGTGGAGCAGGAGTTCGGGATTTCCTTGGGCGATCCGATCGCTCCGTGGTCGCCATTCACCCCGCTGCAGCGGGAAGACTGGTTCATGGCGAAGGCCTTCGATAACCGCGTGGGCATGGCCGGCACCATCCAGGCCGGCAAGATTCTCTCCGGCGGCGCCCGGCCTAACAAAATCATCCTCGCTGGCACCGTGCAGGAGGAAGTCGGCCTGCGCGGCGCACGCACCGCCGCGATCCATTCCAAGCCGGACGTGGCCATCATCCTGGAAGGCCCGCCGGCCGACGACACCCCCGGCTTCTCCCGTGCGGAGTCGCAGGGCCGCGTCGGCGGTGGCGTGCAGATCCGCCTCTTCGATCCCAGCGCGATCATGAACCCGCGCCTCGCGGAACTCGCGATCCGCACCGCCCGGGAAGAAGGCATCCCGCACCAGGTCACCGTGCGTCGCAGCGGGGGCACCGATGCCGGCTCATTCCATCTGGCCGGTGAGGGCGTGCCCTCGGTCGTGCTGGGCGTCCCGTCCCGCTACATCCACTCGCACAACTCGGTGATCGATGTGAACGACTACCTGCACATGGTCTCGCTGGCCGTGGCGCTAGTCCGCCGCCTGGATGACGCGACCGTGAAGGGACTGACTCGCTTCTTGTGAAGCCGCCCTACCCAACCCTGACATGAAGGCCATCACCCAAGCCGCGTGGGAGGAGGTCCACCAGAAAGCCTGCGACATCGCCAATGCCGCAACGGCGGACGATGATGTCATGATCGAGGTCCACAAGGCCCGGATGTTCGAGATCCTCGATCGCCTGGAAGTGGAATTCGGCATTCACCCCCAGACCCTCTCCACCCGCGCTGATTACTCGGAGGATGACCAGGAAAGGCGCCAGCTTTACGAAGCGGCACTCCTCCTCGCGCGCGAGCAAGGGGATGAATTTGAGATCAGCGAGATCCAGGAATCCCTGCGCGGTCTGGATCAGGAGTCAAAGTGACGAATGCCGAATTCCAGAATGACGAATGAAGTGCGTTCTTGAGAAGAGTCTCCGGCCAGAGGCTCTCATCTCAAGTCTACAAGACATTCGTCATCCGGGAATCCGACATTCGCCATTGACCAACAGTCTCTAACAGATGGCCGGGCCGTCAAGCTCTTCCCGGGTTCGCCGGAGAGGGGCATCGGCCGCCTCAGATCATCCCGAGCTTCATTTTCCCCTCCTCGGAGATCATGTCCTGATTCCAAGCGGGGTCCCAGACCAGCTCCACCTTGGCATCGTCGATACCCTCGATGGTCATGATCTTGGCCTGCGCATCTGCAGCGATCACCGGGCCCATGCCGCAGCCAGGGGCGGTCAGGGTCATCTTGATCGCCACGGTCTTCTTGCCGTCCTGCTCCTCGATGCCGCAGTCGTAAACCAGGCCCAGATTGACGATATCCACCGGGATTTCCGGGTCATACACGCTCTTGAGCTGGGCCCAGACCTGCTCTTCCAGCGGCGCGTCCTTCAGGCGCTCCGCCTCGGCCACCTTCTCCTTCTCCTTTTCGAGATCCACGCCCAGGGCGTCGGCATCCTTTGAGGAAATTCGGGCCAGACCGGCGGAGGTGGCCACCGTGTAGGTGCCGCCCAAGCGCTGGGTAATGAAGACCGGCGTCCCGATCGGCAGGGTGATGCTGTCCCCGCTGGGGATGCGGATGGCTTCAACCTCGCGGGCCAGGGCAATTTCCTCGTGCATGGGGGCATTGTAACGACGGGGGCGGGCGGTGCAAGCGGCTTGCCGCGGCGGGGAAAACCCGCCAGCTTGCCAGCATGAGCCGGAGACAGAGGAGACGAGACGCCACGGGCAGCGGGGCCAAGCCGGGAAAGGCCGGCGGGCGCTGGGTGATCCGGGTGCTGATCGCCGGTCTCGCCCTCGGAGTCGTCGCCATGGGCGGCAGCTACTTGTGGCTGCGCGGCTGGCTGCACAGCGAGGCTTTCCGCCGCATGCTCGCCGGCCAGGCGGACGCGGCACTGCAGGTTTCCAGCGAATTCGGCCCCTTCCGCTGGGGCGGCACCCGGATGGATACTGAGTCCTTCACCGCCACCGGCAAGGGCCTGATCCGGGATATCCATGCCGACGACCTCCGCGTGGACGTCGGCCTCGGCGGCTGGTGGAAGGGCGCATGGCGGGTCGACGATGCCCGAGCCCGGCGGATCGAGGTCGAGATCGATGCCACCGCCGCGGACCGGATGAAGAATCAGCCCGCGCCACTGCAGGCGGAAGCTCCCGCGCCGGAGAAGAAGGAGTCGAAATGGTATGACGCCTTGATCCCTCACGAGGTGGAACTGCACCAGCTTGAGATCGGCAGTTCCTCCGTGAAGGTCATCACCGCCTCCGGGCCGGTCGGCATCGCGAATACCTCCTGGAAAGTCACGCCCGACGTCGCCAAGGGCAGCTACCGCGCGGAGGGCACCGACGGCAGCGTGAAACTGCCCTGGAAGTGGGCACCGCGATTGAATCTCGGCAAGGCGCGGCTGCGCTACCAAGGCAATACCGCCTATCTAACAAGCGCGGACTTCCAGGTCTATGAGAGCGGCCGGCTCGACATGGACGGCGAGATGTCCGTGAAGGGGGAGGGCTACACCTTCAACGGCCAGCTGCGCGACGTCGCCTGCGCCGAGATCCTGCCGGAGAGCTGGAGACAGCGCCTGAGCGGCAAGGTCACCTCGGACTTCACCGTGCAGGGCAGGAACTCCGGCCCCGTGGTCAGCGGTGAGCTGGAGCTGACCGATGGGGTCATTACCGCCCTGCCGGTCCTCGATTCCCTTTCGGCCTACGCGGATACCACCCGCTTCCGGCGGATCGCCCTGCAGCAGGGCAAGACCGACTACGAGTGGGAGGATGGCAAACTGACCCTGCGCAATCTGGTGCTCTCCAGCGAGGGCTTGGTTCGTTTGGAAGGTGGCCTGAAAATGGACCAGCAGCAGAATCTCGACGGGCGCTTCCGCTTGGGTCTGGTCCCCGGTATTCTAACAAAAATTCCGGGTGCGGAAACGGAGGTCTTCCGCCGCGGACCAAACGGCCTGCTGTGGACCGACCTGCACATCACCGGTACCTTGGACGATCCCAAGGAAGACCTCAGCGGCCGTCTGGTGGAGGCTGCCGGCCTGCGCATGTTCGAGGTCCTGCCGGAAACCGGCGAACAGGTCATGAAGTTCACCAAGCAGGTGATCGACCAAGACCTCCAAGGTCATCTGGCCAAGGCCGGAGTGGTCCTTGAGCAGGGCAAGGCTGCCATCGAGCAAGGCAAACAGGTGATCGATCAGGGCAAGACCATGATCGAAGGCGCGGCGGGTGCGGCCGGGGACGTGGGCAAGGGCGTCTTCGACATCCTCGGCGGTGGCGGAAAGGAGAAGAAGGAAGAGTGAGCGAGCCGACTAGCGAGCAGGCGGTGCCGGCGGCGATTTTGGCCAAGGCGGATCAAGCGCTTCTACTGGCGCGCATCGCAGCCTCTGCGATGGCCATCGCCTGCTTCACTGCAGGGGAATTCGCGCTCAGTTCCCTCAGTGGATTCCAGGCGATGTTCACGGAACTCGGAGCCGCCGAGCTGCCGGTGATCTCCCGTCTGTTGGTCGGGTTCCGCTCCCCGCTGCTTCTTGCCCTACCGGTATTGTTCCTTGTCACCCTTGGCTTCATCTGGGCTCGCGGCAAGGCTGCAGCTTGGATGGCCGGGCTCGGCCTGCTCCTGATGATCCTGTTAGCCCCGCTGGCAGTCTTGGCGACCCTCCTGCCCCTGGTCCGGATTATCTCGCAGATGGGGAATATGTGAGGGTGTTGGCTGGCGATCTGTCGCCAGCCAACGAGCGGAGCCCGGGTCCTGCTTACTTTCCGGCCGGAGTGTTGGGCGACTTTACCGTGATCTTCTTCCCTTGGCCGGATTCCCACGCACCTTGGGCACTATTGAAGACTGCTTTGAGGTCGTTCAGGTTCATCAAGCGGTATTCGATCATTCCAGCGTGGCTGGTCGTCGGATAATTCTTTAGCGGCAAATTGTGAACGTCCGTGTTTGCCCGCTGGCCGGCGCGGTCCACCACGTCCTTGACCCGATCGGCGACCCGGGCCGCGGTGCCGGAGCCGACGCTCTCAAGGATGCTGCGGACGTGGTAAAAGCGCGCCAAGGCCCGGCCATTGGTATCGATCACCATCTCGGTCACCACCAACTGCGAATCCAGCACGTACTCGTGCATGCTGACGGAGGAGATCCGGTCCAGCCCGACGGTATATTCTCCGCCCGGCAGGACGACGCTCCAGAAGCGCTTGGAGAGCGGGGCTTCCTCGGCATTCGAGTCCTGATCCTTCTGGACCTCTTCCTCGTCGTCCTCCTTGTTGTTCTTATTGTTGTTGTTCTGGCCTTGGGCACCAGCCGGCAGGGTGATCAGAAACAGGGCGAGGAGGAAAGTGAGAGCGGGCGTTTTCATCTTGGTAGGAGTGTGAATACGCTTCATGCCCTTGGCGAGTTTTCGGCGCATTATTTCGGCTAAGTTAAGGATTGAGCCGCGGCCGGGAATTGCATAGATATTCGCCCGTGGTTCGTTTCCGGCCGAATGTTGCCGCGTTGATGGTGCGGGCGCAGGGGCAGTTGCTCGTCTGCGAGCGCTGGGCCATCCCCGGCGCATGGCAGTTCCCGCAGGGCGGGGTGGACGATGGCGAGACCTTGGAGCAAGCGCTGTATCGCGAGGTCCAAGAGGAGATCGGCCTGCTGCCCCGGCATTATGAATTGCTTGGTTACCGCACCGGCTACCGCTATCTCTATCCGGAGGAAGTGCGCTCCAAGAAGATGCGCAAACACGGCTGTCACGGACAGGAGCAAACTTACTATCAGTGCCTGCTCAAGGAGGGGGCTCCGGAGGTCAATGTGAACCAACGCGCGCGGGAGTTCGGAGCCTATCGTTGGATCATGCCGGAGGAGTTCGATCTCGATTGGCTCCCTGAGTTCAAACGCGATGTTTACCGACAGGTGATGAAGGACTTCTTCGGGGTCGAGTTGTGACCCTGCAAGAATTGCAGGGTTGAGACTAGAGCTTGCGAGCGTGTCCGATTTCGAGTCTTGTGCCCCCCAGTAAAACTTTCCCTGATGGAGATTCTTCCCGACCAGTCGCAGAGTGTCATCAAATGCCGTAACAGCCAAGGAATGGAGGTGCAGGCAAACCTGCTCCGGTTGACCCGCTACTCGGTCGTTTTCGAAGTCTACAATCCCTACAGTATTCTTCAGCTCTCGGAGGTCCTTTCCGACTTCCGCATCCTGGCGAACCGGCGTCTGATTTATCGCGGCAAGGCGGTTGTTAGCAATTTGCTCAATACCGGCCTGGTACTGGTCTGCGAGGCAAACCTCGAGGATGGCTGGCAGGAGGTGGACTTCCTTTCCGGTGTAACCGGGGAAGCGGATCTCGGTGCCCAGTTCACCTCCTTCATGTCGGAATGGCGTGCTGCCAACCATGTGCAGGATCCCTTCAAGGTCGCCGTGGCTGACATGGCGAGCGCCCTTACCGGCGTGCAGCACTGGATGGGCGGCATCGACGTCGGCATCCGTTCCGCCGCCACCCGCAAGCGGGATGACCTGGAGCGCGAGATCTTCAGCAGCGTCCAGCAGCGGGTCCTCGAGCAGATGATCCCCTCGATGGAAAATTTCGAGGAAGTGGCAGACCAGATTGCCGAGGATGAAGTGCCCTCGCACAAATCGTATATCCGCCGTGAGATGCACCCGATCGTGCTCTGTGCGCCTTTTGTGTATCGCACTTTCATGAAGCCACTTGGCTACGCGGGTGACTATGAAATGGTCAATATGATGATGCGTGATCCCTATGAAGGGGCCTCGTCATTCGCGAAGATGCTCAACTATGCGATTCTTAATACCGAGCCGGTAGTCGCGCATCGCAATCGTATCGATTATCTGGTGGACATCCTTGACCGGGAATCGAGCCGGCGCTTCGGCAAGGGCCGGGCCCGCGCCTTCAACCTGGGTTGCGGACCGGCGGAGGAAGTCCTGCGTTTCCTGCGGGAGCACGATTCCAGCGACCTGATGGAGTTTGACCTGCTCGACTTCAACCCGGAGACCCTGGAATACACGCGCGAGCGCCTGGACAAGGCGCGCATGGCGGAGAACCGCAGCACCCGCCTGCGCTTCATCCCGCGCTCCGTCCACCAGATCCTGAAGGCGGCTGTCCAGCCCGGTGGAGACCCGGAACTCGCGGGTTACGACGTGGTCTATTGCGCCGGCTTGTTCGACTACTTGTCCCAGCGCGTCGGCAAGCGCCTGGTCGAGTTTTTCTGCTCGATCGCCAATCCGGGCGGCATCGTCATCGTCACCAACGTGGCAGACACCAATCCACGCAAGGCCTGGATGGAATATCTGATGGAGTGGAACCTGATCTACCGCAGCAAGGAGGATATGCTGGATCTCGTCCCCGCCGACCTTCCCACCAAGCGTGTGGAAGTGAAAGCCGACGCAACTGGGGTGAACCTCTTCCTGGAAATCGAACTGGCCGATGGCTGACGCCGCCACAGTTCCCTATACGGCGACTGAAGAGGCCGAGCTGAATCACGCCTTCAAACGCTACGAACACGGCGTGTTTGTGGATAATGCGCGCCGTACCGCCGCGCTCTCGGCGCTCTTCATGCTCGCGGGCACGACGCTTGACTGGATGGTCTTCGTGGAGATGTCCTGGCATTTCCTGTTGATCCGGGCGATCGTCACGCTGCTGCTCTGCGTGGTCTATTGGCTGCTCGGCCAAGTTTCCAGCGAGTGGACCCGGCGCCTGACCACCTATGGTCTTTTCATGCTGCCCACGGTCAGCATCTGCTGGATGATCGCCCTGACCAAGGGGGGGGATTCACCATACTACGCCGGACTCAATCTGGTGCTGCTCGGCCTCTCGCTTTTGCTGCGCAGCGCATTCCAGGATTCGGTGGTGATGATCCTGCTCTGTCTGGTCTGCTATTTCAGCAGCGTCCGGCTTTCGACTTGGGACCCGGACCACCGCCTGCTCTTCAACAACTCCTACTTTCTCCTCGTCACCGCGGTCTTCGTCGGTGCGGGAAGCTATTTCTATGAGCGCCTCCGCTTCCGCGAGTTCGTCTTGCGCAAGGAGGTCGAGGACGCCCGGGGCCAACTGGAGGCGACCAACAAGCAGTTGAGCGAACTCGACGAGGCGAAGACCCGCTTTTTCGCCAATATCAGCCACGAGCTCCGCACCCCGCTCACAGTCATGATTGGCCTCACCGAGCGCCTGGCCGGGAAATTCAAGGCCAGCCCCCAGAAAGAGGTCCGCGACATGCTCGCCATGTCCGAGCACAACGGCCTGCGTCTGCTCAAGCTCATCGATGACCTTCTCGACCTTGTTCGCTTCGACACCGGCCATGCCGACCTCCTGCTCCAGCCGACCCGCCTTGGCGACATGCTTGATGGCCTGATGAGCTCAATGCGCCATCTCGCCGATCAGGATGGCGTGACGCTCGACTGGAATGTCACCGGCAGCGAGAACGCGCGGATGCTTGATCGCGACAAGATCGAGAAGGTTCTGCTCAACCTCACGATCAACGCGATTAAATTCACCCCCTCGGGCGGGCGCATCGATGTCGTGGCGGCCATCGCGGACGATCGCTTGCGGCTCAGCGTGAAGGACACCGGCGTTGGCATTACCTCGGACGGCTTGAAGCGGATCTTCGATCGCTTCTGGCAGGTCGATTCATCTTCGACACGCAAGTTCCAGGGCGCGGGCATCGGTCTCGCTCTGGTCAGTAGCCTGGTGGAAACCATGCACGGCACGATCACGGCCGAGAGCGAGGTGGGAGAGGGGACCAACTTCATCGTGGATATTCCCGCAGAGCTGGCGGTCACCGAGCCGGAACCGGCCTCGGACGTGGACAGTCAAGAGTTGGGAACCGGCAAGCACATTGAGGAACTCCATCGCAAGGCCGCCCTCTCTGTGGCTCGCCCGGCGGATGGTGGTGAAGCGGTGGTGGTTAGCCGCGGCATTGGCCGCAGGGGGGCGTCCAGTCGTCCGCTGGTGCTGGTGGCCGACGACGAGCCGGACATGCGCCGCTATCTGGTCATGCAGCTCGAGAACGTCGACGTGGTTGAAGCTCGCGACGGCAAGGAGGCCTTCGAGCTCGCTAAGCAGCACCAGCCGGTGCTCGCGCTGGTGGACCACATGATGCCGGAAATGGACGGCGTGGAAGTTTGCAAGGCGATCCGCTCCCATCACGGCACCCGCGAGATGCCGATCATCATGCTTACCGCCCGGGCCGACGAGCAGACCAAGCTACAGGCCTTGGATGCAGGCGCGAGCGATTTCCTTACCAAGCCCTTCTCCAGCACCGAGTTGGTCCTGCGTCTGCGCAACCAGCTCGTCATGGCAGCGATCCGCAGCGAACTCAGCGAGCTCAATCGCGAACTCGCCGCAGCCATGGAAAAGCTCAAGGAGAACGAGGTCCTGCTAGTGCGCAACGAGAAGCTCTCCGGCCTCGGCCAGATGAGCGCTGGAATCATCCACGAGATCAACAATCCCCTCAACTACGCCCGCGCCGGCCTGCACGCGCTGAAGTCCTTCAAGCGTGGCCTGCCCGAGGATGAACACGCCGACTACGAGGAAATCGTGGGCGACATCAGCGAAGGCGTGGAACGGGTGGCTCAGATCGTGGCCGACCTGCGGCAGTTCACCCGCGATGACAATCGCGTGGGCGGCGAGGCCGACCTGGTCGAGGTGATCGAGCGCTCGCGCCGTCTCGTCAGTCACCAGCTCGGGGACAAAGTGGCCTTCAATATCAAGAAGCCGGCCAAGGCGACGATCACCGGCAACTCCAACCAACTGGTGCAGGTCTTCGTAAACCTCTTCCAGAATGCCTTCGACGCCATCGACCAGCGGCAAGCCGAAAAGGAAGGCGATCCGGGGAAGATTGACGTGGGCCTGCGCGCCGCCGCCGGCGGCTGGGAAGTTACGGTGTGGGACAATGGTGCCGGAATTCCAAAAGATATCATTCACAAGATCTATGATCCCTTCTTCACTTCGAAGGACGTGGGCAAGGGCATGGGCTTGGGCCTGAGCATCACCCACCAGATCCTGGGGCGTCACCGCGCGCATATTGAGGTGGACACCCGCCCCGGGGAATTCACTTGTTTCACCATCTTTTTCCCTCCGCCCGATCCCGATGCCGTTTGGGATGCTGAAGACTCCAAAGACTCCGACCCCAGCGATACTCTGCCATGAGCGACTTGAACTATGACTACCAGCGCTACGCCATCCTCTTCGTGGACGACGAAGAGAAGACGCGTAAGTACTTCCGCCGCCTCTACGGCGAGACTTTCCGGATCCTTGAGGCCTCGGATGGTGTTGAAGCTCTGTCGGTATTCCGGGCCCACGCCGCTGAGATCGGCATCATTATCACCGACCAGCGCATGCCGAATGAAACCGGTGTCGGCTTCCTGGCGAAAATCTCCGATCAGTACCCGGATGTGGTGAAGATCCTCTCCACCGCCTACTCGGACCTCGATGCGGCGATCGGCTCGGTGAACAAGGGTGGCATCTATCGCTATATCACCAAGCCTTGGGAAGTCAGTGAACTCGAAGTTACTCTGCGCCGTGCCATGGAGTTCTTCCTAGTGAAGCGCGAGCGCAATTCCTTGATGGGTGCCAAGCTACAGGCGCTGGCCAATGTCATCTACTCTGCTCGCCTCGCCGCTTTCGCCCTCGCTCCGGTGGTGGCCGCCCTGCCGGGCAGACACGCCGCAGAGGCCGTCGGCTCCTTCATCCGCTTGGGTGCTTTCGGCACTGCTGCCGGCAATGGCCGGGCCGGAGTCATGGATGCGGGGGTCGATTCGTGGCGCAAGGTCCACGAGGTCGAGCTCAAGCTGGCCGCTACTTTGGAAGGCTTGCTCAAGGCGGGCTTCAGCGGCTCGACCCTGGCCGACCGGGTCGCCGCTTTCGCCAAGTCCCTGCCTGAGGGCCAAGTCCTCGATATCGCTCCGGACGGGGAGAATTTCACCTTGGGTTCCGCTAGCGATCCTTTCCCACGCCTTCTAGCCGGCCTCCTTGGCGTCAGTGGCAAGGGCGGCGAAGACGCAGTTCCGGTGCTGGCGGCCTTGATGGGCATCTACGACTTGAATGCCTCCGTGACCCGTCTGCGCTCGGACAGTCTCTCGATCCAAGTCCGCCCCGGCGGCGCGGCGGCGGAAACGTCACCGGGCTCGGATATCGCCCGCTGGCTCTTCGACGATGATCTGCTCATTTCTTCTGCATTGGGGCTTCTCTAGCCTGAGTAATTTCACGTAAGGATAAACCCTCGCGTGGATGATCGAGACCCTCCCCCCGGGAAACCTATCCAACCTCCTCTTGGAACCCGAATATGAAGCGTCCTGAACTCCAGATCGCCTATCGCAATGGCCGCGTGGTCGCCATCCGGCCCCGCGAACCTGAACCCATGGCCCTTGGCCCACTCGCCCGGGAAACGGGATTCAAGGTCAGCCCGCTCTGCGCGCGCTTTAACCTCTCCGACCGCCAATTCCACCGGACTTTCAATGACTCGCTGGGTATCAGTCCCAAGGACTGGCTGCGCCGCGAGCGCATGGTCCAGGCCCGCCAGTTGCTGCTGGAGGGGCTGCCGATCAAGGAAGCCGCCGCGGAGCTGGGATTTCCCTCGACCAAGGACTTCAGCCGCGAGTTCCAAACCTTCTACGAGGTGAGTCCGACCGACTTCCAGCGTCGGCACGATGCGGAGCGGAACCGTCGCTTGGAGTAGCTTTCCGCAACCGGGGAAATGTGTGGATTTTAGGCCTGACAGTGAAATTCCCTTCTGGTTATTAACCATTCCTGAAAATCAACCCGATGAGATTCGCTTCCCTCTCCGCTTTGAGCTTGGCTCTGATTCCGGCTTCCGCCGGTGCAGCTGGCTACTACCTGCCGAACCAAGACGCCCTCGCGACCGCGAAAGGCAATGCCTGGGTGGCGACTGCCGATGGCCCGGCCGCCGTTCACTACAATGCAGCAGGCCTGACCCAGCTAGAGCAACCGGAATTCCAGATCGGTCTCTACGGGATCGATCTCGATCATCAGGTGAAGACCGGGAACGGAGGGACCTTTGAGGCGAAATCCGAGTGGCAGGCGGTGCCGACGATCTTCTACGGCATGCCGATCAATGAAGATCTGGCGTGGGGCTTCGGCGTGAATAGCCCTTGGGGCTTGGGAACCGAATGGGGACAGGGCTCGCCATTCCGCACCGTGATTACGGAGGCCAAGCTGGTCTATCTGGCCGGGACTCTGGCCGTGGCCTACGACCTCACGGATACCCTTTCGGTCGGTCTCTCCGGTTCCGCCAACTACACGGATCTCAGCCTTGAGCAGGGCCTCGGCCTCGCGCCGCTCGACTTCCTGCGCTTCGAGGGTGATGGCACCTCGGTCTCCGGCGCGGTCTCCCTGCGCTGGCAGCCCTGCGAGCAGCATGCCTTCGGCCTGAACGTGGCCAGCGAGACCTCCACCGACTTGAGCGGCAAGGTTTATTCGAACATCCTCGGCGCTGGCCCGGCGGACATCGACTTCGTCACGCCGCTGCGGATCGCGGGTGGTTATTCCTTCCGCCCGACACCGAATTGGAACATCGAGGCCAATATCGAGTGGCTCGACTGGGATTCGCTCAACTCGCTCTACCTCCGCTCGCCCGTGCTCCCCGGTGGGGCCACCGGCGTGCCCTTCCACTGGAAGTCGATGTTCATCTACGAGGTCGGCGCGAGCTACACCTTCGACAACGGCTATACGGTGGCGGCGGGCTACGACTACAATAGCAACGCCCAGCCTGACACCTTCTTCAACCCAGGGATCTGCGATGCCGATCGCCAATGGTTCAATGTGGGCTTCGGTCGCAAGTGCGACAAGTGGGGCTGGTTCTTGGCCTACCAGTTTGGCTACTCGAATCGCGATGTCCGCGGAGCGGTGCCGACTGCCGCAGGCCAATCGGCGAACGGCAAGTATGAGTCGCGCGACAGCTCGGTGAGCCTGTCTTGCAACTACCGCTTCTAACCGATTGATCGATGAGCCAGCGCGCGGCGAAGGAGATCCTGGTGACCGGCGCGAGTTCAGGCATTGGCTTGGAACTCGCGCGGCAATTGGCGGCTCCCGGCGTGCGCCTCTGGCTCGTGGCCCGCAGCGGCGACAAGCTGGAGGAGTTGGCCGCCGAACTCCGCACCAAGGGTGCGGAGGCGGAAGTCGTGGTGCAGGATCTGGCGGATATCGACCGCTCCGGGGTCTTCCTCGATTGGTTCCTCAAGGAGAACCAGCTGGATGAGGTTTACCTTGCCGCCGCGGTTTCGATCTTCGGCGAGGTGAAGGACATCCAGCCGGAGGATTGGGACCAGATTTACCGCACGGACCTCCTCAGCTACGCCCAGTGGGTGCAGGCCTGCTACTCGCAGATGGTCGCCCGCAAGTCGGGCCGCTTGGTGATGGTTTCCTCGCTGGCGGGCTATGCCGGCTATCCGACCTCCGTCCCTTATGCGACGATGAAGGCCGGTCTGTTAGGTCTTTACCGGACCCTGCGTTATGAAGCGCCCATGCACGGTGTGAAGGTCCACCTCGTCAGTCCGGGTTACGTCCGCACCCGGATCTACGAGACCGCGATCTACCGCCGCTCGAACTACGACAACACGATGAAGCAGATCGGCGAGATGGGCTTCCCGATGATCGAGGCCGCTCCTGCCGCAACGGCGATCCTGAAAGGCTGTGCCGCTGGCAAGGGCCAGATCGTGTTCCCCTTCTACGCCAAGCTTCTTGCTTGGGCCGGCCCGCGCTTCCCGTGGTTGGTGCGCAGCATCCACGCGAAGATGGTGAAACGCTTCCGCGAACTCTCGGCATGAGCAGCATGAACAACATCGCCCGCTCTACTCGCCAGGCCTTCGAAGGGCGGAGCGTGCTGCTCACCGGTGCCGCTTCCGGAATCGGCAAGGCTCTTGCCCTGCGCTTGGTCGCCTGTGGCGCGACAGTGCATGGGGCGGACATGGATCCCGTCGGTCTCGACAAGTTGGCGGCGGAGGCCGCCGCCGGGCCGGGCAAAGTAGTCCCGCGCCAGCTCAATGTCACCGACCGCCATGACTACAGCCTGTGGGTCGCGGAATGCGCGGCAGCCGGACCGATCGACTATCTTTTCAACAACGCTGGCGTCACCCTGTTAGGCGAGGCTCACAAGGTCCCTTTCGATCGCTGGAAGTGGCTGCTCGACATCAACGTGATGGGCGTGCTCAATGGCATCATGCTCGTCTACCCGCTGATGGTGAAGCAGGGCAGCGGCCACATCATCAGCACCGGTTCCGTGGCTGGCGTCACCGGCTACGCCACTGCTGCTGCCTACACCACGGCGAAGAAAGCGGTGATCGGCATGAGCAACTCGCTCGCGGCCGAGGCCGAGGCCTATGGAATCAAGGTTTCCGTCGTATGCCCCGGCTATGTGAATTCCAATATCTTCACCCAAGACCGGGTCACCGGTGCGAAGGTGGATGAGGTGGTGAAGGATCTTCCCGCACCGATGATGACCACGGAAGTCGCAGCCCGCCACTACCTCGATGGGGTCGCGAGCGGCAAGCAGCTCATCATCTTCCCCGCGAACGCCAAGCTGCTCTGCGGCCTCGCCCGCTGGCTGCCATTCACCCTCGGCCCGATCCAGAAGCGGCTGATGCGGAAGTTCAGTTAAAGGCGGAGAGCCCTACCCTCCCGCCATCTTCCCTGGATCAAGCGCCGCCTCCAACTGCGCCGCCGTAATCCCCAGCTCCTCCAACCGTTCCGCGCACAATTCCCTAACAGTCTTTCCACTCGCCACCGATTCCTTCGCGATCGCCGCAGCCTTGTCGTAGCCGATCGTCGGCACCAGCGAAGTCACCATCGACAGCGAGTATTCAATCAGCTCCTTGCAGCGCGCCTCGTTCGCCTGGATGCCTTCCACGCATTTCGTCCGCAGCGCCGCGCTGACATTCGCCAGCAGGGAGATCGATTCTAGCAGGCAAGCCGCGAGCAGGGGCATGGATACATTCAGCTCCAGAAAGCCGCCCGCCCCGCACCAGCTCACTGTCGTCTGGTTTCCGGCCACCCGCGCCGCGACCATCGTCACGGATTCGGCAATCACCGGATTGACCTTCCCCGGCATGATCGAGGACCCCGGCTGGGTCGCGGGCAGGCGGATCTCACCGATCCCGCAGCGCGGCCCGGAGCCGAGCAGACGCAGATCACAGGCGATCTTGTGCAGCGCTACCGCAATGGTGGCGAGCTGGCCGTGCGCTTCCACGCAGGCGTCCTTGGCCGATTGCGCCTCAAAGTGGTCCTCCGCTTCCCGGAAGGGGATTCCCGTCCGCTCCGCGAGAGCTGCGATGGTCCGCGCCGCGAATTCCGGGTGGGCATTCAAGCCGGTCCCCACCGCCGTCCCGCCCAACGGCAATTCATGCAGCGCCTTCAGTGCCTTCTGCGCCCGTCCGGCAGACTGGCTGGCCTGCCGGGCCCAGCCGCCAAATTCTTGGCCCAGCCGCACCGGCGTGGCGTCCATCAGGTGGGTGCGGCCGATCTTCAAAATGCCGTGAAACTCGCGTGCCTTTGCCTCCAGTACCACCGCCAGGCTCTCCAGCGCCGGGATCAGCTCTTCCTTGAGCGCCAATGCCGCGGAGAGATGGATCGCTGTGGGGAAGGTGTCGTTTGACGACTGGCCGAGGTTCACATCGTCGTTCGCGTGGACCTTGATCCCTTTCCGGGCACAGAGATGCACGATCACCTCGTTCACGTTCATGTTCGTGGAGGTGCCGGAACCAGT
The DNA here is from genome assembly GCF_000739615.1 of Haloferula sp. BvORR071. Taxonomy (GTDB): domain Bacteria; phylum Verrucomicrobiota; class Verrucomicrobiia; order Verrucomicrobiales; family Akkermansiaceae; genus Haloferula. The sequence goes on along the minus strand of NZ_BATP01000023.1, from coordinate 12,176 downwards.
CTGATAGATATCCACCGGGAAATGCCGCTCCAGCCCCCCGGCGGCAATCTCTTCTGCCGCAGCGGCGATCGCCTCCGCCACGGGGCGCTCCAGCAGGCCTAAATCGGCGTTCGTCCGGGCAGCGGCGGCCTTGATCAGGCCGTAGGCATGCAGAAATCGCGGGGGCAGCGGCGTGCCCGAAATCGGGAAATTCTCCACCGCCCGCGCCGTGGATGCCCCATAGAGGACATCCGCCGGGACTTCCATTTCACCCATCGAATCGCGTTCCCTGCGGGTCTCCTGCATGCCCGCAATTTGGCAGCTCCCGCCGCAATTTCACGGCCTGAATTTCCATTTCAAACACCATGCCCGAAAAATCGCAGACACAAATTCGCCTGCCGGTGGTTTTCCCTTCGCACAGATGCCATGACCACACGGGACTTGATGGCCGGGAATTCCGGTCTCAGGTTCCCATTGTCGTCCGACTTAACCACCTCCACTGACCCGAGCACATGCGACTACTTGCCGCTGCCTTTTTGATCCTATCCGCTGCCGTCGCGTCGGCCGTCGCCCCGAATCGGGCTACCGGCCTCACGGCCACGGCCATCGCGAACAAGTCCATTCGCCTTAATTGGGTGGCACCCACCACGGAGGGCGCTCCGGCCGCCGATGGCTACAAGGTCTATCGGGCGACCGCGACGGTGACCACTCCGGTCGAGCTGACGACCACCAAGATCACACAGCTCACCTATACCGACAACTCGACGGACCTGGTGGTCGGCACCAACTACATTTATACCGTGGTCGCCTACAATGGCGCGGATGCCGCCAGTCCTTCGGACCCGGCCACGGCCAGCCCGCTGGATCTTCCAGGTGCTCCAGCCAATTTCCGTGTCACCAACACCGGCTCAACCACCATCACACTGGCTTGGAATCCGGTAAACGTGACCGGCGTCAAATACACCGTCTATCGTGATGACGAGGCGGTGGGTGAGAATCTGACTGTGACCACCTTCACGGACACGGGCTTGGACCTCTCCACGACTTATAGCTACGTGGTCACCTCCACGACCACCGCCGGCGAATCGGCGGATTCCAACACGGTCACGGTCACAACCTTCGGCGATGGCTCGGGCAAGGAAGCGGCATTCGCGAAGCGCTTCCGCCAGATCGATATCGATGCCAATGGCCTGTTGACCTTGGAAGAGTATGTCGCCGGCCACGGCGGCCGCCTCGCCTGGGTGGTGGTGGACCATCGCTTCCTGTACAGCGATACCGATGAATCCGGGGACCTCAATCTCTCCGAGTACGCCAAGGCCCTCGGCGGCCGGAAATACATGTCCCCGAGCAAGGCTCGCCAATTCTACCTCGCCGACCTTGATGCCGACGGCGAACTCGACCCCACCGAGTATCCCCTGATCCGTGGTGCCCGCACCAAGCAGGCGGTCTTGGACAAGTCCTTCGACAAGCTGGACAAGGACGAGTCGGGCGGCATTTCGCCAGAGGAACTGAAGATCCGCAACTACGCTCCACCGACCCAATAAGGTGAGGTTTTCCGGACCCGCGCCGGAAACAGGAGAAACAAATATCAAGGGCTCGCTGGCAACCGCCGGCGAGCCCGTTTCGTTTTTAACCCCGCAGGAGATTGCGGGAAATCGCTCAGCGCCGCAGTGACACCTTGATCGCCTGGCCGTCGAGCTCGAAGCCCTTCAGGGCACCCTTGGTCTTGGCAGCGTTGACCGTGCCAAAGAGGTGGGTGAGCCCCGGCGTTTCCGATCCCGGATAGGTGCTGCCGACGAAGATCCGCAGCTTGCCCTTTGAGCCCGCGATCGCGACGCCCGCGATGGCGAACTCCCCATTGCTGGGCGAGATGCCGAGACCGGAGACATTGAAGACGTGGGGCAGATCGCCCGGTTGAAGCTGATAGATTTCGCTCAGGCGGGTCTTGCCGAGTTGGGCGACGCCAGTCCACGAACCGCTCAGGTCCTGGGTCGTCTTCTCCGGTGTGCCCTTGAAGGTGAAGCTGCCGTTGTCCGCGCTGATCCTCCCGCTGAGGCTCTTTGCCGTGACCTTGCCGCTGATGCTGCCGGTCACGTCCTCGCCATTGATCCGCTCCTCATAGACCGCGCTGAGCAGGCCCTTGTCATCGACTTCCCAAGTGCCGGAGATTGAGAAGACGCCGAAGGACTTTGCGCTCACGCCGTAGGCAGTGAAGTCGTGATCCTCTTCAAAAGTGACATAGCTGATGCCTTGGTCGGCACCAGCAAGGGTGACCTCCCAAGTGCCGACCGGGGAAGGCACAGGGGCAGCCGCCATCGCGGCCATCGGGGCGAGCAGCAACGCTGCCGCAGCTAGCAGGAATTTCATTGTGGGGGAGCTGGGGGGTGAAACAGCAACGCTGAGAATGGCCGGGAGAGATTGGATTTCAAGAACTCGCGGCTTACGCAATCACGTAAGGAGGCGAAGGAGCCTTGTCCGATGGATTGCTTTCCTTGCGGAATTGCCTTTGATGTAGGCTCCTTATGGGGCTTCCCGGTCAATTCCGACCTTGGATCAGGAGACATTGCAAGCGCCTCGTCTTGGCGCTGCTTCTGGTCCTCGCTTGGCGTCTCTGGCCTTGGTTCGGTGCCTTTACCGGCATGAATGTCGCGGGCGCAAATTCCGGGATTCGCCCCGACGCGCCATCTCTTCCTCCTGCCGCGGCACCTGTGGAAATCCGCTCCGGCCTTTCGCGCATGGAGCCCAACGGACTTCGTCTCGCCTTCGAGCTACTCTTTGTTCCCCACGCGGTCCGGCATGGGAACGGCTTCAAGCGTGACGATCCGGCCTTGCCGCCACCAATCGTCGAACAACTCGCAGCGGTTCTAGCAGATCCGGCCACCTACGAATCATGGACTGGTGAGAAGATGTGCGGCGGCTTTCACGGCGATTGGTATCTGCGCTGGGGTGACGGGGCTGATCGGCGGGAGGTGATCGTCTGCATGGGCTGTGGCGAAGCCCTGATCTATCGACCGGAAAGCAGCCTCCGCTGCGACCTGAGCAAAACGGCTGTTGTCCGGATCGAAGCAATCACGGCCACGCTGAAGCTCCCCTAATGCTCGTCTTTCTCCGGCGGGTTCCACTGGATATCCGTGAACGCCGGGTTGGCTTTGAGTTGCGTCTCAAGCACCGCGGTCACCTTTCCGATCATTTCAATCTGCTGTGGGGTGGCGGTGTAACCCATGGTCAGGAAGGTCCACCACGGCCATACCTCCGTGATGCGGATATCGCCCACCCAGCAGTGGTCCCGGTCCTCGTCCATGTAGGGGAAGAAGAACACATCCACCCGTGAGGGGCCTTCGCCGACGGTGAAGCCGCTACCCCACGGTTTGCCGCCGCCAGGTTCGCTGACTTTCATGCCGCTTGTGATCAAGGCGTCGCGGATCGGCCTGAGCAGCTCCTTGGACGTTTCGGTGACGCGCTTCCAGAAGCCGGGCGTGGACCGGGTTCCGGGTTCTGCCATCACGCTCGCGGGGATGTCGAAGATGACCCGCGTGATCATCCTGTCGCCCCGTGCCTGGGGGGCGTTGCCCTCGTCGCCTTGTTCTTCCCCGGCCGTCATACGCAGACCGGGCACTCGTTGATCTTCTTGAAGAAATCGTTGCCCTTGTCATCCACTAGGATGAAGGCCGGGAAGTTCTCCACGCGGATCTTCCACACCGCTTCCATGCCCAGCTCGGGATACTCGACGACTTCCTGGCTCTTGATGTGTTCCTTCGCCAGCAAGGCGGCGGGACCACCGGCGGAGCCCAAGTAGAAACCGCCGTGCGCCTTACAGGCGTCGGTCACGGCCTGCGAGCGGTTCCCCTTCGCAAGCATCACGCGCGAGGCCCCGTGGCTCTGGAATAGATCGACGTAGGAATCCATGCGGCCCGCAGTGGTGGGGCCGAAGGAGCCCGAGGGATATCCCGCCGGCGTCTTGGCAGGGCCCGCATAATACACCGGGTAGTCCTTGAAGTAATCCGGCAAGTCGCCGGTCTCGTCGAGACGCTCCTTGAGCTTCGCGTGCGCGATATCGCGGGCGACGATGATTGTGCCACTCAGCGAAACCGCGGTGGTCACCGGATACTTGCTCAGCGTGGCGAGCGTCTTCTCCATTCCTTGGTCGAGGTCGATTTCCACGCCCTTGAACTTCCAGTCGCGGTACTTCTCCGGGATGAAACGGCCGGGATTTTTCTCCAGCTTCTCGAGGAAGATGCCGTCCTTGGTGATCTTTGCCTTGGCCTGGCGGTCCGCGGAACAGGAGACGCCGATACCCACCGGGCACGAGGCCCCGTGACGCGGCAGGCGCACGACCCGCACATCCAGCGCGAAGTACTTCCCGCCGAACTGCGCGCCGATTCCGATGTTCCGGGCGGCTTCCAACAGCTCCTTCTCCAGCTCGATGTCGCGGAAGGCGCGGCCATGTTCATTGCCGCTGGTTGGCAGCGCATCGTAGTAGCGCGTGGACGCCATCTTCACCGTCTTCAGGCAGGTCTCCGCGGAAGTCCCGCCGATCACAATGGCGAGGTGATAGGGCGGGCAGGCAGCAGTTCCGAGCGAGCGCATCTTCTCGACGCAGAATTCCTTCAGCCGCTTTGGATTCAGCAGTGCCTTGGTCTCCTGATAGAGGAAAGTTTTGTTGGCTGAGCCGCCGCCCTTGCTGACGAAGAGGAATTTGTAGGCATCGCCTTGGGTCGCATAGAGGTCGATCTGGGCGGGCAGGTTGGTCTTGGTGTTGACCTCCTGGTACATGTCCAGCGGTGCGGTTTGCGAGTAGCGCAGGTTCTCCTCTTGGTAGGTCTTGTGGATTCCCTTCGAGAGCCACTCGGCGTCATCACAGCCGGTCCACACCTGCTGGCCCTTCTTCGCCATCACGGTGGCGGTGCCGGTGTCCTGACACGCGGGCAAGATTCCCTTCGCTGCGATCTCCGCATTCTTGAGGAGCATCAGCGCCACCATCCGGTCGTTCTCGGTCGCCTCGGGGTCGTCGAGGATCGCCGCGACCTGTGTGAGGTGGCTCGGCCGGAGAGTGAAATTTATCGCCTTCATCGCCTCGTTCGCCAGCAGCGCCAGCGCCTCCGGCGCGACCTTCAGCATCGGCTTGCCCTCGAATTCCGCGACCGAGACATGCTCGGTGCTGATGCACTCATACTCGGTCTCATCGGCACCGAGCGGGAAAGGATCTTGGTAAACGAAGTCGGGCATGCCGGGGACTCTAGGCAGGCCCCGCCCCGCGTCCAGCCCGGGACGAGCGAAGCTCCACGGCTCTTCCCCCAAACAGGAAATCCCCGCCACTCCGGAGAGCGGACGGGGACCTCGGAGGAAAAATCGAGTCGTAGAATCGTTAGCCGCGGCGACGGCGGAAGACCGTCAGCAGGCCCAGAACTCCGAGCAGTGCCGCGGAGGGCTCCGGCACCTGCGTCAGCCACAGCCGGTCCTGTTCGGCCGGGGACACCGGATTCACGTAGTAGTAGCCGATCCCGCCGATATCGCTCCAAGTGCCGCCGCGGATTGCTGTCAGGAAGTCCTCGGCATTCGCCCGGCCGATCTCCCCGCGCGGATTCGGCGGTGCCGCGGGAATCGTCTCTACGCCGAAGCTGCCGGCGATCGGCCCGTCCGTATTGATCGAGATTTGTCCGGACTGCTCGTGGACGATTTCCCACAGCGCGATCTGCATCCCTGCCGCGTAGCCGACCACCTCGTTGAAATCTCCGGCCAGCGCTCCGGTGTTTTCGCCCCAGTCGCCGCCGTTGGCGATGATGTAGGCGTTCAATAGCTCAACGAAAGTCGGCAGCGAATTGGACATGAGCGCCCGGATCTCGCTCTCTTGGGTGCTGCTCAGGCTGCCGAAGCCCGAGCTCATGTTGTAGTCATTGAGCTCCCCGTTGCCGTTCAGGAAGTCCGCGCAGAAGTCGAAAACATAGCCAGACTCATGGAAGGGCATGTTTAGCAGGTTCAGCCCGGCGAGCTGCGGCTGATGGACCGGTTCCGGATTACTGTCGTAGATGAAAGGGATGTCCTCCGCGTAGAAGGAGTTTTCCGGAATGATCTGGCTGGAGGCCGGGGCCACGCAGGCGATCAGAGCCAGCGCCGCCAAGGTGGGGCAGAGCAGGGGGTGCTTCATGGGTGATGTCGGGGAGTGATGGGGGCGTTTTTCAGCCACCAGCAAGGGTTGCGCATCGATTGTTAATAAATCCTAAATAAATGCACAAGTGCCATCTCCCCCGGGTAGGTCTGCCTACCGGGCTCACATCCGCCCTTCGTCGGCGTCGATGTAGTCGAAGAAAGTCAGGATATCCGCGCGCTCCGCGAAGCCGGACTCCGCCTTGCGCTGGATCAGCTTCTCCGCCAAGTCGTCGCGGAAGCCGCGGGTGCGAATGTAGGAGTGCCACCAAGCGACCTCGCACGCTGGCCGGGAGATCCCGTTCTCCCGCGCCCAGGCGAGGGCCTCCAGATCGCTCTTTCCGGCGCGCACCTGATCCGCCAAACCGGCGTAGTCCACCCCGAGGAATTGGCAGGTCCACAGGTCGCAGCCTCTGCCCAGGTTTCCGTGATACTGGGGATGCAACTTGCCGGCGGCCTGCAGGCGCACCTTGTGGCAGAGTCGCGGGAAATAGGGCAGGCCTTCGATCTCGTCGCGCGGGCTGCGGGGTGTCTCGTAGGAGTCGCTCATGGCTGGCCGAAGCGTGAGGGATGAGCAGTCGCTGCGGCAAGCTTGTCACCGTGATATCCAGTCCCCGGCGGAATGCTCCTTTGCTTTTTGAGCGGAATGTTTAAGATAGCCCGATGAAATTTCTAGTGCCCTTGGCCGCCCTAGCCATGGCGATCCTCCCTGCTGCCGCGCAGCACACGGTGACGCCGCCTTGCCCGCTCCGCTTGCCGCTTTCCACCGTCTTCAAGGGCGAGGCGAAGTTCAAGCAACTGGTCCAGCAGGCCGAGAAGGAGAACTGGCGCCAGCTTCCGATAGGCCAGCGCACGATCCGCGTGGCACGGGCCATGGTCGGCACTCCCTACGTAAACTACACGCTGGAGGTGGATGACCGGATCGAAAACCCGGTGGTGAATTTCGCCGGCATGGACTGCTGGACCTACTACGAGAACGCCTTGGCCTTCGCCCGCATGTTACGCTACAAGCCGGGCCCTTACACCCCGCAGGACATGCTCCACATGATTGAGGTGGAGCGCTATCGGGGTGGACGCTGCACCGGAGGCTATCTCAGCCGCATGCACCACTTGGAGGAGGTCTTCTCTGACAACCAGCGGCGCGGCTTCGCCACCAATATCACCCCGCGCCTGCCGGGGGCTCAGCGTCTGTACCGCGAGATCCACGAGATGACGGTCCAGTGGAAGAGCTACCGCTACCTGCGCAGCAATCCGAACTTGCTGCCGGAGATGGGCCGCATCGAGGCCGCCGTGTCGCGCTTGCCGGTCTACCACGTCCCGAAGAGCCAAGTCCGCAACATTGAGAAGTACCTGCAGGACGGCGACGTCTGCGCAATCACCGCCAACGACAACAGCAGCTATACCTCGCACGTCGGCATGATCACCAAGATCAACGGCCGAGCCGTCTTCACCCACGCCACCTCCGACCGCGACAAGGGCCGCATGACCATCATCGACTGCCCGATCACGGACTACCTCTATCAAGGCTCGAAGCACGCGGGGATCGTGATCCTGCGCCCGAATGACCTGCCGCCGTCCAAGTTCTGGACCGCGCCGGTGGCGGAGAGGTGAGAATCTAGAAATGAAACCCTTGGAGTCAGCGCCACTTCAGCGGTTTTTGGAGGCTGAACTCTCTGCTGGAAACTGCGTCGTGGACGGCGGTGCTCTTGAATGGGGGAAGCTCAGGCGTTTGGTCATTCTTGCCGGGCCCTTTGTCAGCAGGGCTTGGGAGAGGGAGGCCATTCTGATTTTCCGGGAAATCAACGATCCCCATTATTGGAAAGCCGAAGTCGAGGATTCCAGCACGGGAGAGGTGGTAGCTTGCAGATTCTAGAGCCCCAGCCATGCAGACAAAAGGCTCCGCCACCACCTTTCATGTCGCCCATGTCGAGGCCGCGCTGGCCTACTACACCGGTGTTCTCGGCTTTTCGGAGCGCTTCCGCTTCGGCGACTACGCCGGTGTTGAGCATGGGGAGGTGCAAATCCATCTCTCCGGGCCGAAGTCCACGAACAAGCGACAGGTGGGGCAGGGGAGCATCTACATCTTCTGCGGCGACGTGGACGGCTATTACGCCGAGATCATCGGAAGAGGCGCTAGACCCCAAGCCCCGCCGAAGGACTACGAGTACGGGATGCGCGACTTCGTGGTCGAGGATCCGGACGGGAATTTGGTCGGCTTCGGGCAAGAGAGCAGTAGAGAACCCAAGGCCGACGGGCCTTGATCCGCATCCCTTCTCCCCATGGTTTCACCACTGACTGAGGACCTCTGGAGTGTGCTGCACGACGGGGGATTGGAGACGATCACCGGCTCGGTCCCCGGAGACTTGCGGCTGGGTATTTGCATTCTGTATATGCGGAAGTTCTTTGAAGACCCGGGGGATCTCATTGTCGTCACCCTCCACGACTGTAGCGGGTTCTCCTTCAAAAATTGGGACGCGGAGGTGGCGGAGACTGACTTGGCGGCAATCGTGGCTTTGGAGCTGGATATCCTGCGGGGCACCTCACCAACCGATTTCGCGTGCCTGATCCCGCTGCCTGTCGAAAGCTCGCAAGGAGGGGTTATTTCGCTGGCTGCCCGAGGTTTCTCCCTGGCGCTTGACGGTGGGCGAGCTATTGAGCTGGCGGATCTGTTTGCCGCGGCGACGACCTATTGGAATGCGTTCGGGAATCGCGGTTCCTAGGCCTGCTTTGAGGCGGGATGCCGTGGTTCTGCTTGAAGTTGGCCTTCGCCCGGTCCCCGGCTCGGTCGCGGCCGATTCCAGTGCCAAAAGGCGGCAATCTGCCGCCTCCGAGGAAAAATCCCAAGTTTGGGCTTGCACGGCCCTGCTGATGGGATATTCACCGCGCCCCGAATTATGGCAAAGAAGAGCTGGATCGCCCGCAACGAGCGCAAGGCGCGCACCGTCGCCAAATACTCCGATATCCGTCACAAGCTGAAGGCTGAGAAGGATTACATCGGCCTGACGATGCTGCCGCGTGACGCCAGCCCGACGCGCCTTGTGAACCGCTGCGAGTTCACCGGCCGCCGCCGCGCTTTCATCCGCCGCTTCCGTCTCTCCCGTATCAGCTTCCGCGAGCTCGCCTCGCACGGCATGATCCCGGGCGTGACGAAGTCGAGCTGGTAACGGCACGCCGTCCGCTACGGTTGACGAAAGGCGGAAACCGCCCGACCTTTCGTCCCATCGATGCCTATCTACGAATACCTTTCCGAGACCCCGGAAGACCCGGAGCGATCTTGCCGCGTTTGCCGCAAGGGCTTCGAGTTGCATCGGCCGCTCGACCGCCCGGCGCTGGAAAAGTGCCCGCTTTGCCGGCACCCCGTGCGCAAGGTGATTTCGAAGGTGAATACCCCGCGCATCGCCAAGCCGCTCTCCGTGAGCGACGCGAAGGCTGCGGGGTTCACGATCCTTGAAAAGCGGGATCAGGGAGTTTACGAGAAACTCTGATTCGGGATGAACTTCCTTCTTCCCGATCACCTGTTGCTTGCCGCCACGGAGCTGCGCACGGAGTTTCCTTCCGCCGGGGAGACCATGCTCTACTTGGCGGGCATCGTCTTCTTCCTGCTTCTGAATGCCTTCTTCGTGGCTTCGGAGTTCGCGATCGTAAAGGTCCGCCCCAGCCAGCTTGAGGCCGAGGGCAAGGAAAGTGGCCATCGCAGGACCAAGACGGCGCTCCACGTCGTCAGCCATCTCGATGGCTACCTCTCCGCGAACCAGCTCGGCATCACCATCGCCTCGCTGGCCCTCGGTTTCCTCGGGGAGCCTTTCGTGGAGGCTCTCGTTTCGCCTGCGCTCTACAAAATCGGCGTGCCGGTGACGGTCGATGTCTGGGGCAAGGTGCTCAAGCCGATCTCGACGATCTCCTTCCTGCTGGCGATCGCTTCCTTCACCTTCCTGCACGTGGTGATCGGCGAGTTGCTGCCGAAGTCGATCGCGATCCGCAAGGCGGTGGCCGCAACCCTGATACTGGCTGGGCCGCTGCATGTCTTCTACAAGACTTTCAACTGGGCGATCCGGGTGCTGAACGGCACTGCGAACTGGATTCTCAAGAACGTCTTCCGCATCGATCCGGTCGCTGAGGGCGAGCACATCCATTCCTCCGATGAGCTGGCGCTGTTGGTAGCGGAAAGCGAGCGCGCCCAGGAGGTGACTGAAACCGAGCGCGAAATCCTGATCAATGCGCTCGGGTTGAACGAACTCTGGGTCCGCGACGTGATGACCCCGCGCCAGGACGTGATCGTCCTGAATGCCGACGAGCCTTTCGACAAGGCCCTGGAAGTCGCCCGCCGCAGCAAGCATACCCGCTTCCCGCTGGTGAAGGATGGTCACCTCGACCACGCGATCGGTCTGATTCACATCAAGGACATCCTCAAGCTGATCGGCTCTCCCGATCCCGACCTGATGCGGATCAAGCGCGAGCTGAAGATGGTCCCGGACACCATGCCGCTGGACAAGCTGCTCAAGTTTTTCCTGAAAGAACGCGCCCACCTGGCCATGGCCGTCGATGAATTCGGCACACCGGTCGGCATTGTCTTCCTCGACAACGTGATCGAGGAGTTGGTCGGCGACATTCAGGATGAGTTCGACAACGAGCGCCCGGAGTCGAACTGGATCAACGAAAACGAATTCGTGGTCGAAGGCGCGATGACCCTCAACGATCTCGCCAGCATGGACGAGGAGTTGGAGATCGAGAGCGGCGAGGTGACCACCGTTGGTGGCTACATCACCCAGCAGCTCGGCCGCTTCCCGGAAATCGGCGAGAGCATGGAGATCAACGGCTGGGAGGCCAAGGTCACCAGCACCGATGGCCGCCGCGTCGGCCAAGTCCACTTCCGCCGCCTCGAGCCCGCCGTCGCCAAGGTCGAGGGCGAGGAAGCCGAAGTGTAAGACTACACCTGCCCGCTTTTGGGGTGCGCGCGAGGATCGCCGTTTTGGGAGTGCCTCCGGGCTTCGAAGCGCCGCTGGACAAGTGCTTGGCAAGTTCACTGCTACCTTGTCCCCGCGCGAGCCAAGCGCCTTCGCATCGCGCGCGGCCCTGTGGAGGGCGGATACTCCTCTCCGCCCACAAGCGGAAACGCCCTGTCCATTCCAGCGTCTCCGGGAAACCGAAGGCCCACCCCCAAAAAAGAAAGACCCGAGGTGCAGCTCCTCCGTGTGGCGAACCACACCTGCACCCCGGGATTTAACTTCTCCTGGAAGACTGTGTTCCTTGCCTGCTGGCCTTGCGCCTGCGCTCTCGGAACTGGTGATACTTAAGCACGGATTCTCGCGCTTGTCGCGTTAAGGACTGTTAAGCGGAGTGACCTGTTAGATGTCGCGATCGCGTACAAGAAAAACCCGGAGTGCAGCTCCTCCGTGCGGCGAACCACACCTGCACCCCGGGATTTAACTTCTCCTGGAAGACTGTGTTCCCTGCCTGCCGGCCTTGCGGCCTGCGCTCTCGGAACTGGTGATACTAAAGCACGGATTCGGCCGCTTGTCGCGTTAAGGACTGTTAAGCGGAGTTGACCTGGTAGATGCCGCGATCGCGTAAATGAAAAGCCCGGAGTGCAGCTCCTCCGTGCGGCGAACCGCACCTGCACTCCGGGATTTCACTTCTACTGGAAAACTGGCTTTCCTCGTGTGCTGGCTCGCGGCCCGCGCTCTTGGAACTGGCGGCACTTGATCACGGATTCACCCGCTTGTCGTGTTAAGGACTGTTAAGCGCGATGGCCTGTTGGAGGGCCTCCGATCCTACAAAGAAAAACCCGGAGTGCAGCTCCTCCGTGTGGCGAACCACACCTGCACTCCGGGATTTAACTTCTCCTGGAAAACTGTCTTTCCTCGTGCGCTGGCCTCGCGGCCTGCGCTCTCGGAACTGGTGATACTAAAGCACGGATTCGGCTGCTTGTCGTGTTAAGGACTGTTAAGCGGAATTGACCTGTTAGATGCCGCGATCGCGTACAAGAAAAACCCGGAGTGCAGCTCCTCCGTGTGGCGAACCACACCTGCACCCCGGGAATTAACTTCTCCTGG
>NZ_BATP01000024.1 GCF_000739615.1 Haloferula sp. BvORR071 | reverse complement strand
ATCAGCACCTACAAGTACCGCAACCCCGCCGCGGGCATCGGCAGCAGCTATCAGGGCGCACCGGGATACTTGAGCCAGGCCGACCTGCTCACCGTGTTCGGCAATGCCGCGACGCCACGCTCGGATACCTTCACGATCCGCGCCCACGGCGAGGCGCGCGATGCCAACAACAAGCTCACCGCCACCGCGGTGTGCGAAGCGGTGGTGCAGCGGATCCCGGAATACATCGATCCCGCCGACAAGACCGAGATCGCGGCGGCCGGGCTGAGCAGCGACGCCAACAAGCACTTCGGCCGGCGCTTCGAGATTGTTTCTTTCCGCTGGCTGAGCTCCGGTGAGATCTGACATCGTCTTCCACAAAACCAGCCATGCGCCTGATCCTTTCCCTCGCCTTGTCCGTCATCGGCTCAACCGCCTTTGCCCAGGATGCACGTCCGATCGAATGCCGCTTCCTCGCCTTCGGCGTGAAGGATGATGCCGCGGCGATCGCTGTCGGCGGCAAGGGCGAGGAGATCGCCTGCCCGCTGCCGACCTCGACGCTGTCCAAGAAGATCACCTGCACCGCCAAGGACGGCAAGATCCCCTTCATCTCCGCGGCGGACCGCAAGCCGATGGCGACGGCTGGCATCCCATCTGGAGTCAACTCCGCGCTGGTCGTTTTCGTGCGGCTCGACAAGGCCGCAGCCGATGCCCCGCCCTCCGCGGGCTGGCGGGTCTTCGTCATCGAGGATTCGGCCAAGAGCTTCCCGGACGGCGGGGCCTATGTCGCGAACTTCTACACCAGTGACATCCGCTTCGTCATCGGCGAGCACAAGGGCATGCTCAAGGCCGCCGGTGCCCACGGCTATGCGATGCCGAAGGAGCGCGACGACTTCAACATGGCACCGGTGATCTTCGAGTTCCTCAACGGCGACAAGTGGCGGATCGCCAACGAAAGCTCGCTGCGCTTCCTGCCGGGGATGCGGTATTTGATCTTCGCGTATGTCGACCCGGTGTCCGGACGGCCGAAGATCAATACTTATCAGGATCAGCTTCCTCCTGCCCAGGCGGCAGCGAACCCCTGATGGTCCACACGGCTACTGAAATAGCTGCCGGTCCAACGAACGGTACTGGATCGCCTCCAACACATCGTCCGAGCGGATGTCATTCGATCCGCCTAGGTCGGCAAGGGTGCGAGCCACCTTGAGGATACGGTCATGGGCGCGAGCGGAGAAGTTCATCTCGCCCATAGCGTGCTCCATGTAGCCATTGCCCAAGTCGTCGAGCTTGCAGTGATCCTTCACTTGCCGGGCGCTCATGGAGGCGTTGGTGGAGGTCCGGGTGCCTTGGAAACGGCGCTTCTGGATCTCGCGGGCCTGCATCACGCGGGCGCGGATGGTTTCCGACTTCTCGCCGCTGCTGGCCGCCGACAGCTCGCGGTATTCCACCAGCGGAACATCCACATGCAGGTCGATGCGGTCGAGCAAGGGGCCGGAGATGCGGCGGCGGTAGTTCTCAATTTGCCGCGAAGTGCAGCGGCACTGCCGCCTACTATCGCCGTAGTAGCCACAGGGATGCGGATTCTGCTTGGGGAGATCCTCAGCATGAAATCCTCAACCATCTGGAAGTCAACGCCTAGGATGACTGGAGAGCCATCGGGAAAGGCTCTTCTGGGCTCGGGGGCACGTTGCGACCGGTAGGAGCCAGGAAAGGCCAGGAAGCCGGGAGTCGCTATCGGTAGACTCGCCGAACCGCGGATCCGGACCGAGGCGGGAGGTGTCGGGATGGCTTCTTCCCCTCCCGGCTAAACGCTGCTGTTCGCTATGCCCTCGTAAAGTGGGTGGGGAACTCTCCGTTAGTGGGCACCCTCAACATCGCCTCCTCATACTGCGCCATCGCACGCCGGCAGGTAATGTTGAGTATGCCGTCGGGGGCGGTGCCGTAGTCCAACCGAAGAGCCGCCTGGCTTTCTCGGCTGAGGCTGTCATTGATGCGAAAACGAAGCTCTTCGAAGGTTTCCCATTCTTCATCTCGGGGCGGCGTTTCCTCCGTCCCAATCTCCTCAGGCCACCCAGCATCGCTCACACGGCCGATTACGAAGTCACCGTGTATTCCGCGCTTTTGGTACCAGGCTCGCACATGCCATCGCAAACCATCGTGCCCAAAAGCGCACGGGGCCAACCATCGCCAATCGTCCCTACCGCTTTTTACGCTGTGATACTTAACCCGCAGCTTCTTCCTCTGAACAACGGCGATAAACAGCCGCCGTTCCACCTCGGGCAGCACTTTTCGCTTCGGTGGTCTCACTACTGAAACTAGCGGGCCATCACTCGGTGCGCCCGCAGTGAGCATCCCGAGCCCGCCCTGTTGAAGGAATGCGGCCATTCCCTCTTCGAGCCTCGGCGCGTGCAGAACACACCCCATCGCCTCAGTCGCCTCGTAGCGCTTCCGGCTCATCTGGTAGACCATCGCCCCTGGGTTGATTTCCAGATACTTCTGAAGGTCGCTCGACGCCTGAGCTGCCGAAATCCCAAAGACCTCCACGAGATCTGGCCTCCCGATCCATCCGCGCCACCACAACGCGCGTTCTACGGCTCGGAGCCTTTCCTGCGCCGCCCAATTCTCTAGCCGTGTTTCGTTACCCATCGTTAATTACGATTCACTCGTTATTTTCCACTGGTAATTTCCGGAATGCGGCGCAAACTGCACCCGTCGTCATTTTCGCCACATCGGGATTCTACGATGGATCACTTACTTCGCAATTCTTAAATAATTCCTCCACGCCGGGTGATTCGGAAATGCCCAATTACTTCACCAAATCGAAATTATGCCCCAGTACATCATCAATAAGAACCAGCAGGCCAATGGCGATTATGAAGTTCATGATAAGACCAATGGTTGCACCTACATGCCGAAAGTAGAAAACCAGATCGAACTCGGATTTCACACCTCCTGTCACGGTGCGGTAGCGGAGGCAAAAAGGCGCTGGCCTAAGGAAAGGATCAACGGGTGCTACTACTGCTGCAAGCCCTGCCACACTTCCTAGATCCAGTTCGCCGCGAAAGCCTGTGGAAACGGTCCATCGGCTGCTCGGACTGAAGTCGCTCCAGATCCAAGTCTCGGCTCGGAGTAAGTGGTTAGAATGGGAGGAGCCCTCTGTAGTCGTCGCAGGCCTCCGGCCTTGTTAAACATCGTGCTTTGACCATGAAGACCCATACGGAGAATATTGCGGCCGCGATTGGCGCGGTCGGTGGTGCTGGAGCAGGAATGACAGGATCGGCCGCGGTCATTTCCGCTGGAGGAGCAGTTTCTGGTCTTTCTGGTGCCGGAATCGCATCCGGCCTAAGCTTCGTCGGCGGTTCTATGCTCGGTGGCCTTTGCATCGTATCCGGCGGCGTCGCCCTGGCCGCGTTCGGCGGAGCGGTGGTTGGTCGAAGGATCGCGCGAAAAGTAGCAGCCCGAGCTGCCTAGCCCAAATAACAACCCACAACAATGCCACGTTACCGTCGTAAACAGTATCTCGCTCTCATCTCCCTTCCGTTGATCGTCGAGATCACGATTTTTGTAGCTTCTCTCATTGTCGGCACCCTCGTCACGGCTGTCTCCTTCTGGCTGGCAGTGGACAGCCGTCTCGCGCATATCCGCCAAGCTTTTGGTGTGGAGGTCGACCTTGCCCCGTTCGTCCCCCAATTCATCCCGCTTTTGGGCTTCGCTGGGATACTTACCGGTGTTAGATTCCATGCAGCGGCTCGGCGGTGGTTTGTCGGCAAACTTGCACTCGCATGACCTCCATTGCGGTAGCCAAGTCCGGGCCGAGATCGCCCGCAGGTGTCCTTTCGTTCCAGCTTGCTCATGACAGATGTCGAAGCGGGCAAAATATCGCGCAGTGAGAATTGTCCCATATTGCGATACCAACGATCTTTCACTTCTAACTTCCATCCGGACCCGCCGCTGCTAACCCTTGGCTGATGGCCCGCACGCGCCTGGTTGAAGCATTCCCAAGTGCTATATCGACTGTGAAGAGAGCTTTGCGACCGATTAGCTTACCCCCGACACCCCAAATAAAAAAGTATGTGGGCCGACAATGAGACCGACGAAGACCTACTTGGTTTCTCAGTTCATGCAAACCTGATTGGCGAAATTGTGACGGACCCTGAGATGCTCCCGGTGACGATCGGGCTTTTCGGTGACTGGGGAGGGGGCAAATCGAGTATCCTCAAGATCTTGAAGCGGAACTTTGCGGAGCATCCCGACTTCGCCGTCATATACTTTAACAGCTGGGTTTTTGAAGGCTACGAGGATGCCAAATCGGCTATTCTAACGTCGCTTTTGACGGAGCTGCGGGACCAGAGGCAATGGGACAAAGCAGTCAAAGATGAAATCGGGTCTCTCTTGAGGAGAGTCCGTTGGATGAAAGTTCTCAAATCCGTCGCGGCAGCGGGCCTCGCCTACGTTACCGCTAATCCGCTTCCCCTAGCCGCAGTGGAAAATCCGATTGAGCCCAAAGACGACACGAAAGGTCAATCCGGGCCCAACGACGGTGCTGCCAATCCCGCCGACTATCTTAAGGACGTGGAGGAAGCCGTTCATAACGTCCGCTCATTCCGAAGGGACTTCCAATCCCTCATCGAGAAGACGGGACTGAAGGCATTTGTGATTCTCATCGACGATCTCGACCGATGCTCGCCCGAGCGTGTGATTGAGAACTTGGAAGCCGTAAAGCTCTTTCTGAACGTGGAGAGCACCGCGTTCGTTGTAGCAGCAGACCGACGAATTGTTGAGAACGCGATCAGAATTAGATACTCATCCCTGTTCTCTGGGGAACAACAATTCCCGGCACAGCAAGAAGCCCTCGTGACTGACTACCTAGAGAAACTGATCCAGGTCCCATACACGCTTCCCAAGCTGGCACCCCACGAGGTCCGGTCCTACATGAGCTTATTGTTCCTGAAGAAGCATCTTCCTGATTCCACCTTCGATGGCCTGTTGGTTCAATACTCTGAATTCCTATCTCGCGAGCGCTACAGCTCCTTTCCTCTCGATGAGCCGCTGCAAGCGCTCCCTGAAGGTCCTCAAAAGTCCGAACTGATCGAGAGCGTGCGCCTGGTAGAGGCATGCTCGGACGCCATTACTGACGGCCTGAAGGGAAACCCACGGCAGATCAAGCGCTTCCTCAACGCCTACTGGCTCCGCAGAAAGTTCGGAAATGTTGCCGGGCTCTCGCACATCAAGAATCACGTCTTGGTCAAGCTGATGGTGTTGGAATACATAAGCTCCGAACGCTTTGACGACCTATACGCCCTGCACCGTCTAACCCCCGACGGCACGGTTGAGGTCCTACGCGCTATCGAATCCGCAACTAGCCCCGATGAACTCGATGAGAAGCTATCGAGTTGGCGCACTTCCCGAATCTGGAAGTGGGCTAAATCCGAGCCAAATCTAGCAGACGAGGACCTAAGAGACTATTTCTGGCTCTCCCGAAGCTCTGTCAGCGACACCCTCTCGGGGGTTAGGCTCCTCAGCCAAGCCATGCGCCACTGCATCGACGCAATGCTCTCCGACTCACAACCTCAGTCGGATCGAAACGCTTTCTTCAGCTCGCTTTCCGAAGACGAACAGGCGGGAGTCGTAGCGATGGTCGGGAAGAAGGCAATGCAGGATCCAGACAACCAAACTCCCTTGGACTCACTCTTGGGACTAGCACTGGTCGGTTCAGAGCTCGCCGCCACTACCTTCAGATCCAGCGCACTGAAAATCGGGGCTGCCAACCTCAACGCCGGGCTGGGGGTAAAGCTCCGAAATGCAAGGCCTTCTTCAGATACACCAGCCGGCAAGATAGTTGCTCAAGTCATCCTCGAACTAGGCGCTACCGAGACCAAGATCGGAAGAACCATCAGCCCAAAATCGCCGAAGAGGTAAACATCCCATGGGAACATCCAAGTCATACGACAGTCCTAAATGGCCGGGCGTAAACGACCAGGTCGGCGAAGCTGTCTCAAAGGGTCCACCCACGAAGTCGGCCACCTCTAATGCCGTTGGTGCCTTCGCGGGAGCTTATAAAAGCTTCATCAATACCGGAACGACGGGCCGCGCGGGCGCGACCACAGGAGGCATCTCCAGGGCGGGGCGAACCACGGGAGGCCGCGGAGGTGGAGGCGGGGCCACCGCGAGAGCTAGGTCGGCAGGCGCTGGCGCTCGACTCGGATCCTTCCTGTCAGGAGTGGCCTCTTCTGGACTGGGTCCGACACTGACGAGCTTCGGCCTTGGGGACCTGATAGGCAAGCCGCTCCAAGACATCCTCGATGCCATTCTCGATAGGCTTTGTGAGGACGGTGGACTGCTCGATGACGCGGCCGTGACCGAAGCGATGGCAAGGACGCTAGACGAACTCAGCAAGGATGCTGAAACGGTCGAAGAATTCGACAGACTCCTCGGCGAAAGCCCCGACAACATAGAGGGTCACCTCCAATCATTCTTTGCAAATGTGCTCGCCGTGAACTTCGAGCAGAAAGAAGGCGGATTCGTTCGAGAAAAAATTCCGCAATCCCAGTGCGACCGCTTCTTCAAGGAGTCGCGGGACCTTATTCGCACACTCGTATCGGAGGAACTCGCGAAGGAGCGAGATCTATCCTCTATAGACTGGAAGAGTCCCGAAGCCCTTTCAATCGCCGACCAGATCAATCAGGAGGTCCTTAACATACTCATTGGAGATGAATGAAGTCGCTGTCAACACAACCGTGGAACGTCCTTTCCATTCCGGGGCCGCGGTCTACCTGAGCACCGAGGGCCGCGAGCCGGAGAAGCTTTCATTCAATATCGAGGACTATGCCCGAATTAACCGATCATTTCCCACCGAGGCGGGCGAGTTCGCATATTTCTGTGCTTTGATTTACGGCTGCGACAGGCTGCTGAAAAGGGACGCAGGGAACGGGGACCGGTGGACCCGGGAGATCGCCGTGGACATCCCCGTCACCCTCCCGTCGAGATGGCGCGGCTCAGCGGAAACAATCGAGAAGATGCTCGAATTTCTCACCGGAGACATCTGGAGGATCAGCTTCCGGAAGCAAAAACACCCCCTGTTCGGCTCGACCTTCAGCCGAACGAGGAAAGATTTTCACAAGAAGAGAAAGATTACCGGTTCCGCCGTCTCGCTCTTCTCGGGAGGCTTGGATTCGATCTCAGGAATCATCGACTGGCTTGAAACGAATCCAACCAAATCGCTCGTTTTAGCCTCTACATACGACGCGCACGCTGAAAACGCCAAAGCCGACCAAGAGCGCCTACTTCCAAAATTGAATTCTGCGTATCCGGGTCGAATTAGCCGCTTCATTGCTCGCTCCGGTCTTCAGAACAAAGGCGAAGACATCAACTTCAGAAGCCGCTCTTTGACGTTCCTAGGAAACGGGTTGCTCGCGGCTTCGTTCCTCGGCAAAGACGTGAGCATCCTGATACCTGAAAACGGTGCCATCGCGATCAACTACCCTCTCTCCCCGGCTAGAAGCGGATCGCTTAGCACCAGAACCGTCCATCCCCACTTCATCGATCTGTTCAATCAGCTGCTCAGGGAACTCGGGTTTTCCTGTAAGGTAGAGAACCCCTACGAGTTCAAGACCAAGGGGGAGGTTCTGGCCTCGTGCAAAAACCAGAGCTTCCTCCGTTCCGTTTACGAGGACTCCGTATCGTGCGGCAAGCGGGGGTTTAGCCGGATCCACTGGCATGACAAACACGCCGCAGCCTGCGGTCATTGCGTGCCCTGCATCTTCCGCCAAGCCGCCGTCGCGTCTGCCTCTTTTGATGAAGAGGCCTTCGGATGTACTGTGTCCGACCGCAACAGATGGGGAACCTCCGATATTCTTAGACCCAATAGCGATCTTCAAACTGTTGTCGACTTCGTAAAGTCGGATATCGATGCAGATTCGATCTGGCGGAAGATGCGATCGAACGGGTATCTCGAATTAGAGAGAAAGGATCAATACGTGGATCTGATCGTTCGTCTGAGAACGGAATTGAAAGGATGGCTGGCCAGCGTCAATCTCCTTTGAGGATTCCAAATGATCGATACTCACTGCCACATCGATCTCCATGATCGTCCGCTAGATGCGATCTCGAAGTTCACGTCGCGACAAATGGAGTGCGTATCGGTTACGATGCTTCCTAGCCACTACAAGCTGAGCCTCCCCCACCTCGAAGCCTATGACAACATTCATGCTTCGCTGGGACTGCATCCGCTGCGCGCACGGGAGGGAAAGCGCGAGCTTGCGCAGTTCATTCAGCTCGCGAAAGCGGCCGAATACATCGGGGAGATCGGTCTCGACTTTTCGCGGGACGGCAAGTCGACAAGGGCTCTCCAAGAAGAGATGTTTGCGGAAGTATTACCTAGCCTTAAAGGCGGAAAATTCGTCAGCGTGCATAGTCGTGAGTCCGCTAAGAAACTTCTGGAGATGCTGTCTGAAGCCCGAGTAGCCCCCGTCTGTTTCCACTATTTCACTGGCGCTCCCTCCTTGGCTCAAGAAGTAATCCAAGCTGGTCACTATATGTCATTCAACCTTCGGATGCTAACGGGGAGGCACAAATCGCTACTCAGCCAAGTTCCAGCAGAAAGGGTTCTCATCGAATCGGATGCCCCCTTTCTCACGGAATCGCCTCACCTCGCAGTTGCCAATGCTTACTCGACCGTCGCAAAGCATTGGGGAATAACCCTCCCTGAAGCAGAGGGGTTGATCTCTAGGAACTTTCTGCGCTGCCGTACAGCACGCGATATTACCTGTTAGGCCTTCATGGTTCTTGACCTGGATATTGCGATGACGGGGCGCACCCAGCCGATTGGGCCCCGGTTCGCCTGCACAAAGTGCCCACAGACGCCTTGTCTCCCCGGGAGCATCCGAGCTAGACTGATCGAGTGAAACACCTCTCCCTCCTGCTAGTCGCTGCTCTGGCGGCGCACTGTCCGCTCGCCGCACAACAGCCCACCGAGGCCAAACGGGAACCGGTCAAGCTGTCGCTGGTCGGTGGTGACTCGATTACCGGGACCGTGAGTGGCGTGAAGGACGGAGAACTCAGCCTGATCACCGACTACGGGGTGATCCGCGTCCCGGTCTACAGGCTGACCGACGACTCGCGGAAGAAGCTCGGAGTTGCGGCCGATGCGAACGTCGCCCAGCTAGAGAAGCGGATTGCGGAACTGGAGGCACTGGTGGAGCGCCTGCGAGCCGAGAACGCTCAACTTCGCCGCCAGGCCCCACCCTCCCCTACCCCCACTCAGGTTCAGCCGCTGACCGGCGGAGGGGGCGGAACCAACAAGGTCACCCCGAGCCAGCCGGCACAAGCCGGAGGCTACTGGATCAGCTCCACAGGGAAGCGCCACAATTCACGCTGCCGCTTCTACGGAACCGGTAACGGCCATAGCGGCTCAGCATCGGAAGGGACGGCGTGCAAAGTATGTGGCGGCTAAAAGAAAACGCGCCGAGTCGAGACTTTGAGTTTCGCTAAGCCAACCCTCGAAATCGCCGGACGCATTCCGACCTTGGCTCATACGGCACAGTTGAGTCGCTGAACGACGCCCTTGCTTATGAGCGCCGCCCAGGCGCATGCTGCGCCCAGCAAACATGGGAGTAATCCAGGTCACAAACATTAAGAAGAGACTGGCCACCACCTTCTCTAGCCTAATAGACATCAGTGATTGCGGTAGCGACTGCACTCCAGCGAGCGGACAGTTTCTCACAAGAGCCTTAGCCGCCCACGCCATCGTAGTCCTAGGTGAAACTTCTCCAACAATCGCGGCCCTAGCCATCACCGATGGAAAGAACGATAATGGCATCGACGCAATTTACCATGATCCACAGCAAAAGCGTCTCCTTATCGTCCAATCCAAGTGGAGAGAAAAGGGCTCCGGCGCTCCAGACAGTGGGGAAACTAAAAAATTTGCTGATGGAGTTCGCGATTTGTTCAACGGAGCCAAGGACAGATTTAGCGAAAAATTTGGCCCACATTGGCCGACCCTTGAGTCTGCACTGAATGACCCGGCGTCTACTTACGTCCTGGTTATCGTTTCAACGGCAACTGACGCAATGGGGGTACATGCAGTCCGCAACATGGATGACATTCTCGGCGAAATGAACGACACCAGCGAAGTCGTTTCTTTAGTGTCGTGGGGGCAAGTTGAGGTTTACAATTCTCTCGCTGCCGGAGTAGCGGGGACGCCCATAGAACTTGCAATTGGCCTAAAAAGTTGGGGGAAGAAGGACGAGCCTCACAAGGCCTACTACGGACAAGTCAGTGGCAGCCAAGTCGCCAGCTGGTGGAAATCTCACCGCTCAAAGCTCTTCTCAAAGAATATCCGCAATGTCCTCGGGGACACCGACGTAAATACAGAAATTCAAAGGACTCTTTGGAGCAACCCAGAAGCGTTCTGGTACTTTAACAACGGAATCACCATTACGGCCGAGTCGGCCAAGCGCACGATGGCGGGAGGGGGAGACAAAGATTTCGCCACATTCCACTGCAAGGACGTCAGCGTCGTTAACGGAGCGCAGACTGTCTCTTCTCTCGGAAAGGTAGGTCTTGAGAATGAGAGCCTTTTGGACAGCGTATACGTTGCGGTCCGAATTATCGTCACCGATGGAAACAAGCCTTTTGAGGAT
The DNA here is from genome assembly GCF_000739615.1 of Haloferula sp. BvORR071. Taxonomy (GTDB): domain Bacteria; phylum Verrucomicrobiota; class Verrucomicrobiia; order Verrucomicrobiales; family Akkermansiaceae; genus Haloferula. Next base: position 176,728 of record NZ_BATP01000024.1, on the reverse strand, counting down.
GACGTCACCCGTACTAACAATCGCCAGAATCGCATCGAAACCCGTGACTTTGTAACCTTGGATCCGAAGCAAGGACAATTGAAAGCAGACCTAGCCATCGAAGGAATTGAGTATCAAGTTGGGAGGGAAGAAGGATTCGTTCGGTCTGAAAATTCTTTCGATCTGGTAGAGGCCATCACCGCGCTCGCATGCGCTTCGTCGAAAGTGAAATTGCTAGTGCAACTGAAGAGAGAGATCGGAAAGCTATGGGAGAGCACTGAAACGGAACCATACACCGACCTATTTTGCGCTGATTTGGACGGGTGGCGGCTGTGGCGTTATGTACGCCTGCAACGAGCAATTGATCGTTCGATATACAATTTCCACATTTCTGCATCATCTGACATACCTGAGGGAATGATCCGCATCCACGCAAATCGGCTGATTGCCGGATTCGTTTGGAACAAACTACCGCGGTCCGCAATCGATGATATTGAATGCGACTTTGCGTCATTCGCAGATCCAAAATCGATTGGCGGCTTGGTGATTGCTGCAGTGCAGCTGATGACACGGTATTTAGAAAGTCATCATCCGAATGCAATTGTACCGACATTTTTCAAGAACGCGAAAAAGTGTGAGGCGATGTTCCTCGCTATCACCAACCCGCTGCGTCCGGATTCAAAGCCTTCCGACGGACAGCTAGAACTCCAGATATGAAGCTTTCAAGCCCTGTATGGTCTCTGACTAGTAGTCGTCGCATCTGGTCAGGCGCAGCCCTCAGGCTATTGGTTTTGCTATGGACGTGCCCGCTGATGGCGGAGCCTGCCCATGCACTTCGCGTGCTCACCTGGAACCTGGAATGGTTTCCAGGGGGCAGGAATGGTGCGCCAAAGGAGGAACAAACCCGCCGAATCGAAGAGGTCCGTGACCAAATCCGAAAGCTCAATCCTGATATTCTACTGCTCCAGGAGGTGAACTCCCAGGCTGTCATCGAAGAGACGCTTCAGCCGCTCGGAAAGGAATGGAGGGTCGCGGTGGTCTCCCGGTTCATGCAGGGAAACTTTCTTTCCGGCCAACAGCTGGTGATCGCCGCAAAGATCCCAGCCGACGCTGCTTGGTCGGAGCCCTGGCAGAGAGGCTGGGCGGGCGCTCCCCGCGGCTACGCCTACGCGTCGTTCCTGGTCGGCAAAAGGCGGCTCGGAGTTTACTGCCTCCACCTGAAGTCAAACTTGGGAAACCCGCCCGAGAACACGTCGAAGCGCGAGGACGCAATTGGGCAACTGATCGCTCACACTGAATCCAAGGACGAGCGACTGGTGAAACCCGACGCGTTGCTGATCGGAGGCGACTTCAACACCGACGATCCGGACACACCGGCTGGCCAGTCGCCGGGAGAACGAACGTTCAGCTTTCTCCGGAAGGCGGGCTTCAGCTGGAGTTTCGAAGGAATCGAACATCGCGACCGTATCACCTGTCCGGGCAAAGGTAGCTACCCGGCCGCCTGTTTCGATTACTTCTGGACCAAGGGGCTCGGGAGGCCGCTGTCGTCTCCAAAGGCCGCGAAGGCTTCGGACCATCTGCCGGTCGTTCTCGAAATCTCTCTCTAACCACCCTTCAATCATGCTTTCCCCCTACTTGCCCATAGTCTGCATGGGCCTACTCGCCCTTCTGTCTTCATGTGCACAACAAAAGCCAGTTGGCATCAACGCCGGTCACGCTTCGGGCTCGCCAGGTGTGGATCATCAGCAAAAGACGCTCTTTGCCGATCCTAACCACAGCCGACACTCTAGCTCTTCAAGCAGCAATCAAAGCGGATCGTCATATGCGGCAAGATCCAGCTATAGTCGATCTTCGGTACAGTGCTCCGGTTACACCAAAAAAGGATACCGGTGCCAGCGAATGACGACTTCACCCAATGGTCGGTGCTATCAACACGGCGGGTAATCAACACCTCGCAGACTTCGCCGCCTAGGATGGCCTGGCTCGCTGGACAGCAGTGACGGGAAAACGCTTACTTGTATAATCGGAGAAAGAGGCGACAGACTCACCTCATGGCCGCCAAGAAAGCAACCAAAGGAAAGCGATACAGTGCCGAAGAAAAGAAGTCCGTCGTAGACTTCGTGAATTCTCACAACGAAGTGAACGGCCGGGGTGGAGCGACTGCCGCCTCCAAGAAATTCGGGGTAAGCCAGCTCACCGTCGGTTCGTGGCTGAAGAGCAGCGGGGGTGAGGTAGGCGACCGCCGCAAGCGAAGCACGACAGCGGCGACAGCGGGGCGTGGGAGTGTGCTGGCGGAGCTGTCGAAGCTCGACGGAGTGATCGCGGCCAAGCGGAAGGAACTGGATGCGCTGGAAGCTCGATTCCAGAAGCTGAAGGCGAGTCTCTAGGATTTTCGAGCCAAAAAAACCGCTGCTATACGGCTCGATCTCGACGGCTGGACGCATCCCTTATCCGAATGCGAATTCAGCTCGGGGGAATGTCAGGGCTACTCTGACGATATTCCAAGGGTCTATGCTTGGCGGGCACGGTTTGGATTGGATCTATAGAGCAATGATAGCTCGTGGCCTGATCCGAAAGTTGACTATCGAACGTTTTAGGGGCTTAGAAAGTGTCATTTGGTAGCCCAGAGGAACGAAGAGAGATCCTGCCGCGATTAACAACTCTTGACCTCAGGAGGAGATTTCGGGGAATAGTGCATAATGCCTCCCGAAAATGATGATGTGGTTGAATGGCTCCTTGGTCAGGACGAATGGCTGCAAGAAGCCGCCCTTCGCCTCCTCCAGAACTCTGAGCTGAAAAAGCAGGACTACGATGATCTGCTCGCGATCCTGAAGCAACCCGCTGGAAAGTCTGCCACCCCGCGAAAATTTCCTCCCATCGTAAGCTCGGCCGCGTCGGGATCTAAGGAGATCCGGCTCAGGGCAATCGGGCCGATTTCCGGTATCGACCGCCTGGCTCCGACAACCCCGCTCAACTTCGGCGAGAAGCAGTTGGTAGTGATCTACGGTTCCAACGGTGCGGGGAAATCCGGCTACGTCCGGATTCTTAAAAAGGCTAGCGGCAAGCCCAACGCAGTCGCACTGAAAGCTAACGTCTTTGCGAAACCTGAAGGTCCAAAACGCTGCATATTCGATTACCTGTTAGACGGCAACCCGGTGTCGAATGAGTGGGATGGCGATGGCGATCCAGTGGAGGATTTTCTAAACCTCGACATCTTCGACACGCCGGCCGCACGCCTGTATTTGGAAAGCGAAAGCGAAGCCACTTACACGCCTCCGGCGGTAGCACTCTTCGAAGACCTCGTGAAAGCCGCCGAACACCTGAAGAGTCGGCTAAACGACGAGAAGGACAAAATCATTTCCAAGCTCCCCCCGCTTCCGGCAAATTACACGGGAACCAAAGTGGCCGGAATCTACACCAAGATCAGCCCGACGAGCACACATCAAGAGCTGGAGAAAATCAACAAGTGGACCTCTGAGGACGCCACCGCACTCGCCAGCCTGGAGACCAGACTCAAAGCCGAAGATCCATCCGCCAAGGCAGCCGGCAAACGCAAAGCGAAGGTTCAGATCGAAGAGCTAAGGTCAGTCCTAGCAGACGCGGCGAAGCTATTTGCCCCGGAAGAACTGGAGCGGAGGAAACTGCTCAAGAAGGACGCAGACGCAAAGCGAGCCGCGGCGGTTGAAGGCGCGAAGGCCACGGTATCGACCAGCGAATTTGAAGGAATTGGCACCGACACTTGGAAAGCCATGTGGTCGGCAGCAAAAGCCTATTCCGTCAGCTCGGCATACCCGGAGCAGGAGTTTCCAGTCCTCACCGATGACGCTCGATGCGTCCTGTGCCACCAGTCCCTCGATGAGTCAGCCAAAGCACGCCTCAAAGCGTTCGAAGACTTCGTCGTCAGCTCGCTCGAGGCTGCCGCCAATCAAGCGGAGAAATCATGGAAGGATACGTTGAAGAATCTCCCTGTCCATCCTTCGAAAGACAACCTCGTTACATCGCTCGAAGCTTCGGGACTGGATACGCAAACATGGCTGCCTAAGCTCGAAACTGAATGGGCGAAAATTGGCAGTGCATTGCTGAATTTGGCCGGCGGGGACTTTCCGGAAGTGGATCTAACTGCCACGAATTCCCTGCTCTCGGAACTCACGTATCAAAGCGCGACGCTGGAAAAAGATGCGGTGCAGCTTGATGCCGACGCCAAGCAGTTCGACCGCAAACAGGCCCAACAGGACAAGGCGGAGTTGGAGGCGAAAAAGTGGACGTCCGAGCAGTCAGTTGCCATTGCCGATGAGCACTCCCGGCAAAAAACACTCGCCCAGTATTCTCGTTGGGTGGGACAGACCGGGACTCGTGGAATCACGCTTCGATCCACAGCCGTGGCCGATAAGTACCTGACCAAAGGCTACGTTGATCGTTTCAACGGTGAGCTGAAAGACTTGAGTGCAGGACACATCAGCGTTGAGCTGGTGAAACTCCCCGCCCGGCAGGGGAAGTCAAAATACAAAATCCAGCTCTCTGGCCTTACTACGACGGGCTCCGGCCCTAATCACGTCCTGAGCGAAGGGGAGCAGAGGATCGTGTCGCTCGCGGCCTTCCTGGCCGACTCGGAAACCAACAGCCACAAAGCGCCGTTCGTCTTCGATGATCCGATCTCTTCGCTCGACTACGAATTCGAGAGAGCGTGCGTCAGCCGACTCATTGAACTCAGCAAAACAAGGCAGGTGATCATCTTCACTCACAGGTTGAGTCTCGTAAGCATGGTGGTGGACTCGCCTGACGCTGAAAGCGAAGAAATTTCCATCCGCTCGTATCGGGGAGTCTGCGGCCAACCCAGCACCATCAAACCCTACTCAGGTAAACCCGAGAAAGGGCTCAACGTGCTGATCGAAAAACATAAGCAGGCAGCCAAGGTCTTCAACGAACAGGGCTACGAAGCATACGAGTCTCTGGGGCGGGCAACGTGCAGCGAGTTCCGAACCATCGTGGAGAAGAGCGTCGAGGTGGTGTTGCTGGACGAAATCGTCCTCCGGTTCCGAAAGAGTGTGATGACCGGCGACAAGAAGAACAACAAACTCTCGAAGCTGCTGAGGATCCAGCACTCGGATTGCGACCTCATCGAAGAGATGATGACCAAGTATTCTGGCTTTATGCACAGCCATTCCGATGACGTCCCCATAGAGGTTCCGCCTCCGGATGAAGTCTACGAAGATCTGAAACGCATGTCGAAGTGGTATAAGGACTTCAGTGGTCGGCAGATTCCGGACAAATCGATCGCAAACTAGGCCGAAGTTCGAACTGGGACGCGCGGGTGGGGTGCATGGTAGGCAGCTTGGCGAAGCGGATCGCGGAGCTCGAGGCTCTGGGCGAGTAACTCCCGGTCGAGAACGCCCAATTTTGCCGCCAGCCCCTACCCACCCCTACACCAACTCAGATCCAGCCGTTGACCGGCGGGGGAACAACCAAGGTCACTCCGAGCCAGCCCGGGTAAGCTGGGGGCTACGAGTGAATGGATTGTTGTGCGCTCGGGGTGGATCATGGCTTGAGTCCTAACGCCATAGTCGTTTACGGTCAGTCTCACCCGATCCAAGTGAATAGACTATTTTGCCTTTCTCTAGCCAGCTCGGACGCAATTTTTGGTGCTGTTGTTTGCCCGCCACACATTTGCGCGAACTTGTCCGGCAGATGCCTGAGCTGGCCAACTTCCAGTTAGGATCCTAATGTGACGGCGGCAAATCACCCTGATCCTCCCAACCCTTCCCACGATTCGAAAATGAATCACCCCACGCTTCATCTCAACGCAGCTATCGAATCGAGATTGGATTTCTCGATGTTCCCCTCCTTGGCAGTTCTATCGTGCAGGCTGGAGGTCTCCAACAACGGTAACGAATCATTGAATGGCCTGATCGTGGAGATTTCTTCACACCCGGCTCTCATCCGCCCCCTGATCAAGGAAATCCGCGAACTCCTTCCTCAGTCTGCGTCGCAAGTCGAGGAGTTGAATGCGGAGATTGATCGGGATTTTGTTCTAAAGCTGCCGGAGATCTCCACAAGTGACGTCCAAATCCGGATTCTGAAAGATGGCGAAGTCTTGGTTGGCGATAATCAGACCGTCACGGTTGTCCCTCCGTATCCACAGCTCTCTCTAACTTACGACCATTCGATCAACTACGCGTTTCAGCAGAACGCAATCCCGGTCGTAAAGGAGCTGCATCTACAGAACAATGGAGTGCGGAGGAGAAACCTGTTGCTGCGAGTGACGGCAGAGCCAGCCTTTGCTCCCTCAGTGGAGATCCGGCTGCAGTCCATCGAACCCGGAGCGGAATTTCGGGTGTCGCCGCTAGAAGTAAAGCTGAGCCATGATTTCCTTGCAGGCCTCAGCGAGAGAGTGACTGGCTGGCTAAAAGTAGAGATGGTCGAGGGCGAGGAGATTGTTCAATCGCTCACTGAGCCGATTAGCCTTCTTGCGCGGAACGAGTGGTGCGGGCTGGTAGCACTGCCCGAGATCCTAGCAGCATTTGTCTTACCGAACGACCCGGCGGTGATGACCATTCTCGGTAGGGCTTCAGAAATCCTGAAAGAATCGACCGGACGCTCATCGCTCAACGGCTACCAGGACAAAAGCCGGAGTCGGGTCTGGGAGCAGTTGGCGGCGATCTACAAGGCTATCGGGGAATTAGAGATTCGCTACATCAATCCGGCAGCCAGTTTCGAGAATTCAGGTCAGAAGGTGCGCTCCCCGTCGGAAGTGCTCAGTCAGAGGTTTGGCACTTGCCTGGATCTCGCGCTCCTCTTCGCTGCATGTTGCGAACAGGCCGGGCTGCGGCCCTTCGTTCTCATTCACGAGGGTCACGCTTATGCAGGATGTTGGCTGGAAGAAAGAAGCATGCCTGGACCGGCGGGCGACGACCTACAGCAGGTTCGGAAGCTTGTTAAGGAAGAACTGATCACGGTTTTCGAGACGACGACCGTGACCGGCGAGCGGCCTGGCACCTTGAACGATGCCGAGCAGCTGGCAAAACCTCATCTCGAATCGGAAAAGGAGAAGTCGTTCCGCCTGACTCTGGATGTCTATGCTTCACGATCCGCCCGGATCCGTCCGCTGCCGGTACCCGGACAAAGTCCCATCGCCCATGGCCCGGCAGGACAATTGCACCGAAGCTCAACATCCGAAGGTTTCGGGCACCGGGAGTTTCCAGACGAGGTCGTACTTCCAATTTCGAGCCCCGCCAAGCCGGCTAGTAGGATCGATCTATGGAAAAGCCGGTTACTGGATCTAAGCCTTCGGAATCGCCTTCTCAATTTCCGGGAAACCAAATCAACAATTCGCATCCTCTCATCGGAGCCGGAGCACGTCGAAGACGAACTCGCAGCGGAGCGTGAGCTGTCGCTTCGAGCGAAGCCGAAGCTGATGGGTGATGATGACCCTCGCAGCGCTACCGTCTATACCCGCGAACAGCGGGCTGACGCGCTCCACGACCACTTGCGGGAGGAACTCCAGCAAGGGCGGCTGCATACGCACCTTGAGGAGAGCGAGCATGCGCGCCGCCTTACCGAGTTGTTCCGCTCCGCAAGGAACGCGCTGGATGAAAACGGCACAAACACCCTTTTCGCCGCGGTGGGCATTCTGGAGTGGAGGGAGACCGAACATAGTGATCGAGTTCACCGGGCCCCGCTTCTTCTGGTGCCAGTAGAGCTGAAGAGGAAGTCGGTGCTGGAAGGCTTCACGCTTCGCCGGATCGACGAGGAAACCCGCCTCAACGTCACGCTAATGGAAATGCTGCGCCAGCATTTCGGGAAAGAGATCCCGGGGCTCGATCCATTGCCGGAGGACGAAAGCGGTGTGAACGTCACGACGGTACTTAGGATTTTCCGCGACGCCGTTCGCGATCTTGCGGGTTGGGAGGTGAAAACGGAAGTTTGGCTCGGCCAATTTTCCTTCACCAAGTTCCTGCTCTGGAAAGACCTCGCCGACCGTTTAGGCGACCTGACCAAGAATCGAGTGGTGCGACACCTCATCCACGAGGCAGGGACGCCGATTTCGAACCCATCGGAAGACATTCGCGCACAGGAATTGGACGACCGCTTCCACCCCCGGGAGGTGCTTTGCCCGCGCAGCGCCGACTCTTCCCAGCTCGCTGCCGTGATGGCTGCCGCGGAAGGTCATGACTTCGTGCTCGAAGGTCCTCCCGGCACCGGAAAGTCGCAGACGATCACAAACATCATCGCACACTGCCTGGCTGCCGGGAAACGCGTGCTTTTTGTCGCAGAAAAGCGGGCCGCTCTGGACGTGGTGCACCGGAGATTGCGGGAGGACGGACTCGAACCCTTCTGTCTTGAGCTTCACTCCAACAAGACGGGCAAGGCTGACGTATTGGCGCAGTTTGACCGAAGTCTGAAGTTTGCGGAAGAGACAGCTGCCGATGACTGGGATTACCGCGCCGCTGAGCTGGAGCGACTTCGAGCCGGGCTAAATAGTTACACCCGGGCGTTGCATCGTCGCCTTCCATGTGGGCTCAGCGCGCACCATTGCTTCGACTACCTTTTGCCGCGGAGAGACGAGCCGACCGTTCGGCTGGACGAATGGGTCAACCTTCTCGATACCAGCGCCGAGACCTTGGACCGCGCCCGGGATTTATCCCGGCTGATGCAGGAGCGATCCCGTCCTCTCGCTCCGCTCGTGGACCACGATCTAGAGCCCTTAGCCTGCGAGGATTGGTCGCCGGGTTGGGCTGAAAAGACGTTCGACCTCGCAGCAAAACTGGGCTTGGACAGTCGTGCCGCGATCAATTCGACCCGCGACTTGCTCGACTGGATGAAATTTCCCGATGCGCTCTCGCGTGAAGGGCTGTCGCGCCTGCTTTCCCTCATCGAATGCCTGCAAGCGCCAGAGCCGGTGGGGCATGCATTTGCCACAACCTCATGGTCCCAGCTATCGTCTGATCTTGAGGAATGGACAGCCATGGCCCGCGAGCGGAATGGCCTGCGGACTTCGCTTGCGCCGTTGCACGAGCCACAGGCCGAGGGTGCGGTGACGCTTCCCTGCGAGAACTGGTCCTCGGGGGAAGCCGAGATGATTTTCCGGAAGGGCCGCGAGTTGGAGGTTCTGTTGAAGGACGCGTCTGTCGCCGTCGCTGAAGTGATGGTTTGGCTGCGGGCTCCGAGAACCGCAACGACGCGGGCCAGAATGCTGAGGCTGACGGATCTCAGTGAAGCCCTGCTGTCGAGCGAGGAAGTAGGTGCCGCGTTTTCGACCGCACTGTGGGAGAAATCGTCCGATGAGTTGAACCGGTGGATCTCCTTGACGGTGGAACGTGTGGAGCTGAGACAGCGTCTAGAAGGATACGACGAGAACAAGCTGTTGGCGCTCGATCTAGATGTGCTGGACGAAAGGTGGAAGAAGTCCCAGTCCGCGTGGTTTCTCCCCAAGATGCTCCACTTGGGTTTTGTCAGGAAGCACTTGCGCATAGCTCTGCCCGAGAAGGTGAAACCTGATGCTCTAAAGATGGGAGACATCGTGACTGATGCCCTCCGCCTTCGAACCATTAATGGGGAGATGGAGAAAGCCGGTCCCACTGCGGTCGCTCTGCTTGGAAGGAGTTGGCAAAACGGGGAACCCAATGCCGATCACCTTGCCCGGATACGCATATGGGGTGAAACTCTGCACCAGCGCCTGGGCGATGTTGCTGGAGATGACGCCGGCTGGCTTGCGGATATGCGTGCCGTGCTCTCCGGGGCCCTTCCGTCTGGCCCGGCGGCTTTTCATCCGAGCGCTGCCGACGGGCGCCGTCTCGCTGCGGTGCGGCAAACCGTTCTAGGCTACGACTCGGCTTATAGTGAACTCGTGGGCTCTTCATCCTTGCGACGGTCAGCACTGGACGAGGTCGCGCATCATTTTACGGCAGTCGAAGGAGTGCTGTCGGCTTTCCTGCGGGATGCTCCCCGGCTTCGCGCCATCGACTCTGGGTTTGTTACGGCCGCGCAAGTGGCGCAGGCGTGCCTTGGCATCATCTGGAATAAGGGAGAACCCTCGGTCGAAGCCATGACGCGTGCTCGCGAGTGGGGAGGAAAGCTCCATGCGCGGGTGCTTGCCTTTGCCGGAGATGACCTTGGTTGGCTCGCACAGTTTCGAAATCTCCTCGCGAGCCTATTCACCGAAGGGCCATTGGCCTATGCCCCGGAAACCGCTGTCGGGACCAGGATGGCGCAGTTTGGCGAAGCGCTTGCTTCCTTGCACGTCACGTTGGATTCGTTTGCCCACGAGGTCCGGTTGCGGCGCGATAGGATCGACACTTCGTCAGATCATCTGGCCACCATTCTCGCCCTTTCGGACAGAGCCTCTGGAGCGTGGCCGAAAATCCGCGAGTGGTGCTCCTGGCAGAGGGCCCGCCGGGAGTCGGTTGGCATGGGGCTCATGACCGTAGTAGCCCGACTGGAGTCGACGGATGGACAGGTGGATGACATTCCCAGCCTCTTTGAGCGGAGCTTCCGACGGGCGATGCTATTTGCCGTCATCGAAAAAGAGCCGGCGCTCCGCGAATTCTTTGGCCGCGAACACAACGAGCGGATCGAGCGATTTCGTGAACTGGACGACAAGCTCGCGAATCTCTCCCGAGATCTTATCCGGGCTCGCCTCGCTGCGGGCATTCCCCGTGATCGTGGTGATGACGACATTCCGAAGGCGGAGATCGGGCTGCTCCGAAAGGAGATCGGCAAACGTATGCGCCACATCCCGGTTCGCCAACTGCTCGGGCGGATCCCGACGCTGCTTCCCCGGTTGAAACCGTGCGTACTGATGAGCCCGCTGTCGGTTGCCCAATATTTGGAAGCCTCACATGAGAGCTTCGACGTGGTGATTTTCGATGAGGCTTCCCAGATTCCGGTATGGGATTCGATTGGTGCCATAGCCCGTGGCCGGCAGCTTATCATTGTAGGAGATCCGAAGCAGCTTCCCCCGACAAACTTCTTCAGCGGAGGCGGTAGCGACGACGAGGACGACATTACGCCAGAGGAGCACAAGGACTTGGAGAGCATCCTTGACGAACTGATGACCCACGGGCTGCGCCACAAACGTCTGCAATGGCATTATCGGAGCCGCCATGAAGGTCTCATCACGTTCAGCAACCGCCAGTATTACGACAACAACTTGCTCACTTTCCCGTCCCCGGAAATGGCCCACGGCGGCGTACGGTTCCGTCACTTGGCGGGTGCGCGGTACGACAAGGGAAAATCCCGCACCAACCGGGTCGAAGCAGAAGCCTTGGTGAAGGAGCTAACTTCGCGGCTCCGCGACGAAAGGGCGGCGCGCCGTTCCTACGGGGTGGTGACTTTCAGCCAAGCCCAGCAGCAGCTCATAGAAAACCTGTTGGATGAGGAACGTCGCAAATTCCCAGAGATCGAGCAGCACTTCGGCGACGAGCCCCCCGTCGAGGGTGAATCCGTGTTCGTGAAGAACCTGGAGAACGTCCAGGGGGACGAGCGCGACGTGATCTTCTTTTCGATCTGCTACGGGATGGACGAAGCGGGCAAGATCTCGATGAATTTCGGCCCACTCAATCGGGACGGTGGCGAGCGCCGCCTCAACGTGGCTGTGACCCGGGCGAAACATGAAGTGCTCGTTTTCAGCGGCCTCAGGGCGGACCAGATCGATTTGACCCGCAGCCGAGCCCGCGGGGTTAGAGATCTGAAGTATTTCTTGGATTACGCTGACCGGGGCCCACGAGCCCTGATTGCTGCGACCCAAGCTTCAGGCAGTGGTGAGGCTGATTCCGAGTTCGAACGTATGGTGGCAGACCGAATTCGTGCCAATGGGTTTGAAGTGCATCATCAAGTCGGATGCTCAGGCTACCGGGTCGACCTTGCCGTGGTAGACCCTGAAAACCCAGGCCGCTACCTCCTCGGTGTGGAGTGTGATGGCGCGACCTATCACCGAGCGGCTACCGCGCGAGATCGTGATAAGCTCCGCCAAGCAGTTCTTGAGGACTTGGGGTGGAAGCTCCACCGAATCTGGTCCACTGACTGGTGGCATGATCAGGAGGGAGAGATCAACAAGCTGCTGGCTCGCATCAACGAAGTGAAAGCCGAAGCCTTATTGCACCAGGCAGCCGAAGCTGTCGCCTTGCAATCGGACGAACAGGAGGTTGCGTCTCTTGCTGGCCCGGACGGGCTAGCAGCATCGCCAACTGGAATTGCAGCGCCACAATTGAGCTATCGCATTGCTGACTTCAGTATCGTGTCTGATATCGTTCGGCCCGATCATTTCCACAGCGAGGGCTACGATGCGAGCCTGGCCGAGCTAATCGCCCATACGGTTCAGGCTGAGGCTCCGATCCACGAGGATCTCCTGATCCAGCGGATCGCAAGATTGCACGGCTTTCAGCGAGCAGGAAATCTGATTCGGGAGCGTATCCGGACGTTAGCCCACCAGAATCATCACTGTCGGAAAGATCCCGATGGGGCTTCCTTCATCTGGCCAAATTCCGACGCGGCCGATTCCTGGAGCACCTACCGTAGCCATTCAGCAGATGAGCAAGTCCGCAGTTTAGAGGAGGTTTCGTTCGCAGAGCTAAGGGCAGCCGCCAGTGCAGTCAAAGGTACTGATCTACCGATCGAGGTTGCGCGAATCTTCGGGATTCGTCGTCTATCCGGCTCGTCGAGGTCGCGCCTTGAGCAGGCATTGCGCCTGGAGAGCGATCCAGCAGACAGCCACTGAACCGAGTATTTAAACTTCGCGGCCTTCAACGGCGATGGGAGCGGACGAATGGTTGTACGCCATGCTTTTTTGGAGCATGACGCACACTTCCAATCTCACTGCTGATTCTCCTGCAAACTTCGAAGGCAGCCGCTGGGTCGCGCGAGCGACCGTCGCAATGGTGGGCTTTCTTGGCGTGGCCTCATTTGCCCTCTCCTATGAGGCACTCCGCTCCCTAGCGATTGAGACGGGCGCTCTTTCTGCCAGCGCAGCCTGGCTCCTCCCGATCTTGGTTGACGGAGCCGCAATCATCTTCTCGCTTTCGGCGTTCCAGGCGTCCGCCAGGGGAGCAGAGAAGGACCGTCGCTGGTTCTTCTCGCTGGTTGTGGTGATCACTCTGGTGTCGGTGGCGTTCAACGTGGCACACGCGAAGAAGGGCATCGTCCCTGCCGCGATCGCAAGCCTCCCGCCCATTTTGCTCTTTGCGGCGTTCGAGAGCCTTCTCCGTCAGTTCAAGCCCCACACGACGACGAAGAGACCTGCCGCACGCCCAAAACGCTCCGAGATACCGCGGGACGCACGGGAAACGTCACCGGTTGAAGAGGCGGGCGAACGGAAGGCGCGAGCGCTTGCCCTGGCAGTGGAGGGAATGTCGAACGCAGCCATCTCCCGTGAACTCGGTGTATCCCCCGCAACGATCTCTCGCTATCTCCGCGACCGGGTTCGGGTTTCCTGACGCCCTCCGGAACAGCCATTCGGACCGCTACGATCTCGGCGTCTGTTCCTACCACAAAGCCTTTAACGGACTACGCAGGAGCCGATCCTCAGTTCCGCTTCGACGACGACAAAAGTAGGCGTCAATCGGGAGGAGAATCGACTCTCTCTCGTATCCTTTGCATGAGGTCGGCCGCCACGGACGCTTCTGGAGGCACATGACCACCCTCGACGCCGTGAACATTATAGATTGAGACCGCTCTCTCTATGAAGAAAAGAGCTTCGGCATACTTCTTCTGTCGAAAGAGAATCTCCGAAAGATTGAGGAAGTCAGGAGCCAAAGTCGGATGATTTGCCCCAAAAGCGTCCTGATCGATCTGGACAGCCTGCCGAAGTTTGGATTCCGCATCCTCCAGTTGCCCGTGGGCCACTTTCAACAACGCCCAATTGTTGAGAACTCGGGCGACATGGGGGTGACTTTTTCCACGATATTCTGTGTCCAGATCGAATGCGAGGCGGAAGGCATCTTCTGCCTCGATTAAACGGCCACTCTGCCTCAGTAGCTCACCCAGGTTGTTCAAACAAACCGTCTGCCAAGGATTGCTCTTACCGTGCTCTTTTTCGTCCGCTTCAAGCGACTTCCTGAGCATAGACTCCGCCTCTTCCGTCTCACCTAGAACGAAGAGGGTTTCCCCCAGAGAACTGAGGCAGATCGACAGCATCGACTTCCGCGTTTCCTCGGAGAGAGTAACAAGATCAAGAGCGCGGCGGAAAACATCGCGTGCTTCTGCGATTTTGTGGTTGGCGCGTAGTAGTTCTCCGAGATTGTTAAGCGGAACAACCAGTTGGTCATGACGACGACCATACTGCATTTCCGCTAATTTCAGCGCGCGACGGTATAGAGTCTCAGCTTCGTCAAACTGCCCCCTCAATCTTAGGTCGCCCGCCCAATTGTTGAGCACAGTGGTATAAAGATCGTCCTCCTCCCTAAGTCTGAGCTGAACAAGGTCCCAGGCTTGATCCAACATCCGGGCCGACGACTCATAGTGAGCTCTAGATTGCTCAAAAACGGCTGCCCGGTTCTTCCACACAATTGCAGGACGCCACATTTGTTCGACCTCCAGGTGTTCGACCATCCGGATTACATGGGGAAGGATAGCGTCCCAGCGGTCCCAACGGGTTGGATCTTGAGGATTGCCGATCTCAGCGCTGTCGACAAGCCTCTTCAGCCCTTCCAGAAAGAGCGCCTGATTTTGGCTGCTGGAAATCTGATGTCGCGTTACCTCGGAGACAAGTGGGTGAATGGTGCAACCGGTCCCATCTCCGGTCCATGTCGCAAAATGCCATACAGCTAGCCCTCCTAGAACTTCCTCGATGCTCTCTCCCGCTTGGGAGCCGCTGAACAACCATCGGGGAATCGCTCCCGAATCAACGAACGAAAGCATGCCTAAAAGGAGGCGTTCAGACTTTGAGAGCTCACCGAACGTAACCAGCCAGGTCTGTGCAACGGATACCGGATATTCAACCATGCTTGCTCCTCTCCAGTCGAGGACAGCGGCTGCCGCTGTATCCAGCTTCGACAAATATCCCGCAAATCCGAGGCGCAGTTTCTTGATGTAGGCAGCTGCATGTTCCAATGCCAGGGGGAGCCCTCCTAACCTAGCCGAGAGTCTGCCCGAAAGGTTCCCGTCATCACCCGTCGATGCTCGCAATCCTTGAGTCGATTCAAGGAGGTAGTCGCGACCATCATCATCTTCGAGAAAGG
This sequence comes from Haloferula sp. BvORR071, assembly GCF_000739615.1. Classification (GTDB taxonomy): domain Bacteria; phylum Verrucomicrobiota; class Verrucomicrobiia; order Verrucomicrobiales; family Akkermansiaceae; genus Haloferula. The sequence goes on along the minus strand of NZ_BATP01000024.1, from coordinate 161,579 downwards.
CCAGATCGATAGAAAACACGCTTGCGGGCCATTCAGCGCTACGACTTGTAATGCAAACGTGTCCGCGGACAAAATTAGGCATCAATCGAAGGATTGCAGAGATAGATTCACGCGTGTCCACATTGTCGAGGATCAGAAGCCAACCGCTTCTGTCCCGGAACCACTGAAGAGCGTTAGAGTACTGTTCCTCCAAATCCGCAACCGGTTGAAGACCCATTAGATCCGGTGAAGCTAAAGCAGCAATCTGCGCTTTCAATGTCACAGGCTCCGATGCCGAAACGTAGAACAAAGCCCGGTAGTCATTCTTGTGACGCCAGGCATACTCAACCGCGAGGCGGGTTTTGCCCACGCCACCCAAGGCATGAATGACGACGGGTCGCCCCCCTTCCGAATGGTTGCGAGCCCCTGAAGACGAATTCTCCGTTGCTGGTTCGTCGAAGTGTTTCCGCAATGTAGAAAAAACTTCGTCCCGGCCTTTAAGTAGCGGCCCGATCGAAGAGAACGGAAGATTGTAGACCAACTCCCGCTCGGTACCAGCCGGTCTGCCGGGAATGCGGATTTCCTTCTGGAGAAACGCCTCGACGGCGGCGATACGATCCAGTTCTAGCGTGCGGACATGCGAAAGGAATTCCGAGAGATCCGTGGTTCGGATGGCAGGATCCCGGCAAGGCTCGAAGTTTGCGGACGCCTTCGGCTGTGTTGGGCTCTTGTTGACAAGAAAGAAGATGACAATCTGATCGTAGCGTTCGGACATCTTTGTTCGAACCGCCATCTCGTGAACTTCGCGGATCTTCTTGCCGGAATCATCAATGGTAATCTGATATGCAAGCCGCCGGGCGGCATCTTCAAGATCGATGCCCGGGTAATTCCTTTTGAGTGTATTTGCGTTTACCAGATCGCAATCGAAAACCATGTTGAGCAACCTGGAAAAAAAATCCTCCGCCAGGACCGCAGGCGAAGTGAGGTTCTGAGAAGCCTGAAGCTTGAGATAGCCGGAAAGCCAGGACAGCCGGGAGGCAATGCTACTGATCAATGGTTCGCGTTCGAGCACAGGGGAGCCTTACCGATTCTCCTGTGCGTGGGAAGAGCATGGTGGCCTCCCCCACGAATGGAGTCTCAGGTCCTCCCGCGATTCCAGTCTGATCGGCTTGCTTTTCTAGTTCGCCGGTGATTTGGGCCTGGTGCCGACCGCCTGTAGTATGCTTACCAAGCTCAGATCTGCAAACTCGGGACCGTCTCCGGAATCCCGGGCAATCACTTCTTGAATCCAGATCGTCGATAGCGGCAGCGCGGTCTCATCGACGTTCTGCGCTCCCGCCGGACTAATCCATTGGTTCGTCATCATCACCCGATGCAACCAAAGTCGTGATGGGTGGAGTGACCTCGCGGACCATCAGGACGCGCCCTTGTGGGCTCTCTGGGAGCAGGAAGTAACACCGCTTACATCCGCCACACTGAACAAGCGTGTTAGTGGCTGGGAGAACCCCGGTACCGGTTCTGCCCAATAGCGGCCTGGAATACCCACATGGGCAACGCCATGCTGCGTTGTTGCCAGTTCGAACGGCCTCTAACGGAATGCCGTTTTCGTCAGCCAATTTCTCGGTATCACTGAAGACCTCAATGGGAATGTCGTTCTGGCTTTGACCAATGGGTGAATCCACCCGCTCCTACTAGGTCTTCCTTCGGATAATCCAAGAAATAAGGCATGCGAACCTAACCCTACTCGCCGCCGTCGGATTTCACACTGCGATTTCGGCGCTTCAGTTTTGTATTGGCTTGGTTTCGGCAGCGGCGACACGTAGAGTTGTTACCCGGGTAGAAACCTTCCTTCGGTTTGTTAGTCTTGCACGCCTTGCAATGGAAGTGCCCTTCCGGCACCACCACCTCGGGCTCAGGCTCCTTCAATCGCACCGGCGGATCGAGAGAGACCGGGATGTCGGCGATGAACGACCAGTTTCCCAAATTCGGGCCTAGCAGTCCCGGCGCGATCCTGAACGCGGTGATCTCCGGTCCACGGAAATATATCTCCGAGAAAATCCGCTGAAGGAATGCCTTCTTCTCCTTGGTGGTTCCCTGAGCGGGCCATCCCTTCACGCCTTCGGCAATCTGGCGTGCAATATCCGATAGCTCGTCCTGGTCGGATGATTGCTCGCTGCTAGACCCGACCGATCGGACGAGGAATGCTTTCTCCTGTTCGATTTTCATCCGCCGCTCCTTCGCTTCTGCGGTCGAGATTGCTCCGTCTACCAGCGCGTCAACAATCCGTCGGTCGCGCTTCTCCAGGTCAGCGAGCTTGTCATTGATCGACTCGCTGAAGTCCAGCGAAACGATCTTCCCCGCCTGCTTTGTCCGCGCGTTCGCGATCACCGCCTCAACAAACGACGTATCGGCGAGGAAGCGGCAGACAAATGCCTCAAGGAGTTCGTCCATCTCCTCCATGGGACTCCAGCCCTGGCGGCACTTCACGTTGCCCGCCTTCTTCGTCTGCGTCTCGTGGTGTGTCCGGCAGATGTAGTGTCCTTTGGTGGATGACTTCTCCGACAGCTTCCGGTTCCGACGTTTGCAGTAGATGCGCTGAGTTCCACAATACCCGCATCTGGCCGTCCCGGAAAGGAGGTTTCCTTCGTGACGTTCGGCGACGGCGACCTCGTGGTTCTCCCTAATCCCTCGAAGTAGTTCTTGGACTCTATTCCAGCGTTCATCGCTCACGCATTGATCCTCAGGTGAAAAGATTCTCACCTCAATCACGCGGTCGGCCGGCCGTTTGATCTTCGGTCGATCCCCTTGCCGTCCGCCCTTCTTCACCGTCTTCTTCGATTGGTCCCGAAACTTGTCGTAGATTCTCACCCCCCGATAAACCGGGTTCTTCAATGCGTTCTTAGTGGTCGCCGCGCTCAAGTTTCCTGCACGTCTTCCAATTTCACTGAGATTGCGCAAACCCTCCTCATCAATGAGTCGATATGCTTCGATGACCTTCACGATGTCAGGAGTGAACGTATAGCGCTCTGCCTTCCTGTCGTACCCAATGCCGAGGGGAAGCGTGATGTGGCTCTGAGGGTTTTGTCCGCGTGCGCGTTTAGCCTCCTTACTCTGCATCATTCGCTTGAGCATCTGCATGCGCTCGTGGCCACCGAGCAGCGCCAAAATGCCTCCGCTCAAGAATCCTTCGGGCGAGGCGAGGTCGTGGATTGTTCCGCCGAGATCAAGCAATACGCCATTCCGCTGGCATGCTCCAAGGAGTGCGAACGAGTTCAATTCCTCGGGCCTCCCCAGCCGTGACATTTCGGAACAAAGGACGATGTCGATCTCCTTCCGTTCGATCCGTTCAATCAAACCCATGATCTCTGGCGCGTAGTGGAGCGAGGTTCCACTGACATCCACGAGTTCGATCTGTTCCACCACATCGTAAAGTTTCTCCCGCGCGACACGTTCGACCACTTCGCGCTGACGAGCGATACCCGCACGTCCGTCCGCCGCCTGTTCGGCGGTGCTCACGCGGACGAGAGTGACACATCGCGGAGCACGCCGCGTCTCTGCCTGATAGTCTGGTAGAATTGCCAAACTTTGATTACACCACATTGCACAATATCTCGATAAGACTTGTAGGGGGTTCCTTCCCAGGCAGGCGTCCCCAGTCAACGAGGACGCCTGCCTGCCCGTGAGACCATAGTTCAGGCCGCTGCCCCTTCTTCGTCGCCATCCGGGCCTTCACGGAACTTGCGCATTTCCTCCTCAAGCTCAGGCATGAAGCGGAGAATGTCGTGTTCGTTCAGGTGCAGCTCGTAGGTGCGAACTCCCTTGGACTTGGCTCCACGGCGGACAATTTCGGGATACTGCGAATGAAGGTGCCAGAGCCTGGTTCCGAGGTCGCCGCTCGCAGTGAGCAACTGGCGAAGCCGGAGTGCAGGCACCTTGCTGCTCGCTTCCAGGAGCTGGTGGAGTTTGAAACTTTTGCCCTTCCACAGCAAGATCCGCTCGGTAGTTGTGTCCGGCAGCTTCATCATGTAGCGGTCCTTGAGCACCTCGCAGAGGATCTCCATCAGTTCGGTCTCCGGCGACAGGTCGTTTAGCGCCTCCAACAATTCCGGGTGTTGATACGCGGCGATGCGTGTGCGGTGGTTGCGTTCCGACTCCTTGATCTGGTGCTCTTCGAGCAGGTAGTGGAGGAGATGAGGTACCTCGCTGAAGAGCAAGTCGATCATCTCGTCCTTGGCCTCCGGGTCGACCGGGAACGTGCCATCGACCTTCTGAACCTTTAGGAGCGAGATCTTGTCTCCCATCGATTCGTCCAGTGTGGGAAGGCAGAGCAAGTTCCCATCGTTCAGCGCAAACATTAGGAGGCTGTGAACAGGCATCATGACCGGGTTACAGTACTTCTTCTCCACGCGAACCTCGTTCGAGAACATCCACTGCTTGATCGACTGGGCAATGCTATCGCGAGTTTTGTGATCCTTCGCGGCCATTTCGTCGTCAATCACCAGAACCTCAGCCGAGATGAGTTCGGAATTGAACCGAGTTTCTCCCTTGAAGTAACGGTAGGGGTTCGCGGTGCGTTGGCCGAACATCCGTGCGACAAGGGCAAGGAGGAGTGTCTTGCCACAACCCTTCGGTCCCGCAAATGCGACGGCCGGGAGCGGCTGGCGAGCCCAGACCATGTTCTGGTCAGCACGGATGCTGCGCATATGCCGCGCGAACACAGAGAGCACTCCATACAGGTGCGTTGCCTGTTCGTCGCCGAGTAACCGAACGATGAACGCATGCAGGTTTCCGTAGTTGCCGGGAGAAGCATCCGGCGCGGAAGCTTCGGAAGGGATGAGGACGCGATCCCCGGACGGTGACTGATGCAGGCCGCAGCTGAACCCAGCAGCAGAAAGGACGCTGTCCATCGAGTGTTGGTTCTGAATCTGGATGATCGCGTCCGTAACTGCCGCCTTCAGTTCATCGTCCGTGTATCCCCGCTCGACGAGGTCGAGCATGACCCGAACCCGCACGTCGCCGCCGCAGAGTGGAATGAAGCGACCATCAGGCGTGCGGAACTGGTATTCCTTCGCGCCGTAAAAGAAGTCGCGAATGACCTCCGCCACATCCTCATCCTTCAGGACCTTGCCTTGCTTCTTCGGAAGCTTCTTATCCAGATTCTTGAGGATCTTGTTTAGCGGATGATCTTCAGCTGGGAGGCGAGCGATGGGCAACCGTGTTCCTTCACTGGAATCCTCCGGCGAGACCGCGCCCTTTTCCATCCTTCCATTTTGTTCCGGAGGAGCGATTTCGAAGTCTCCGTCGTGAGCCGTCTCTTCTTCCGGGGAGGCGTTCGGCTTCTTGGCGAGAGAGGCGTCGGCCTCCGCTTGGGGCTCTACGTCGTGGTCGTTCTGGTTGTTGTTGTCGTACATATCGTGATTGGTCGGCTCGTGTTCAGGCGAGATAGAGAAGCTTCTGGAGCGCGGTGCTTTTGTCGGGGAAGGTTCGGAGGCATCCCGGAAGGCGAGTCATGCGAGAGGGGTTGCTCGTGCTGGGGTCGAACCCGAGGCGAACGAGGCGGGCGTAAACGCGCCGGGCCAGGGTTCGGAACTCATCGTGATCCCGAGCCGAGATTCGGATCAGCGCATGGATGCTCTTCCCGCCGGTGTGAACCGCGCTCACAATCGGGAACCCGAGATCTAGCAGCTTAAGAAGAAGGGTTGCCTGAAGATCCAAATGGAGGGCGTCACTCTCGATTAGCACGTAGTCGAACCCTGCGATGTCCCGATCACAGTGGCATCCGAGCTTCCCGGAGCCTTGGCCGACAACCGGGTTGAATCGGAGGAATCCACCCGGTGCGACCGATGGAATCGCGCCCTTGTACTCCGGGCATAGTAGTTCCTCGGTCTGGAAGGTAGGACCGGGGAACTCGGGTCGCGCCCTGTCGCTCGCGATGAGGTTGTAGAGTTGGCCGGGACGAAGGATGCGAGTGAGGAAAGCATCGCACTGCTCTCCGGGCTCAGCCGGGATTGGGACGGGTGAACTAGCCTTAAGCACCCCGATGGGATCGACGGGCAATCGCTCACCCGTCAGCAAGAGTGCGTTGCGGTGCGCCTCTTGAGCGGTTACTTGCGGAGTGCCGCGCGGGACGCGGCCGGAGGTGGGTGTCGGCGTGGTTGCCATATGGGATCAATGGACGTCGCCTGATCCTTGCTGGCGAATGAATGGTCTTAACTGTTTTGATTCCTCTTAAACTCTCCCATTTCCTTTGCCTGTGATCGGCGGGCTAGCCACCAGACAATTCAGATCTGGCTGCTCCGGCCATCGAGTGGGGCAGCCCGCAATTGGGATGTTTTGCTCCGGATGCAAGTTACGGCGCTGAAGTCTTCTCATCCGGATCAGGAAACCCTTCCCCGGTCCCCGGCTCGCTATTTTTGAGGGCATCCCCCCGGGAGGGTATCAGGGCAACTGGCAGCCCCCAAGGGGAGGGAGTCAGGGACAAGAATCGCCCCACCGGTGGGCGCATTCCTGCACAGCACCAAATCGGCGGCCATTTGGGGGGAGCAAAGGGAATTTTAAGGTAGGTGAAGAGACAAGACTCCACCGACCTCCGAGAAACTACCACCAGACTTCTCATCAGCCTTTTGGCCGAGCTCCCGTTTGACACTGGACGCGAAGGCGAAAAGTACCTCCTCTACGAACGCTTTGCGCTCACACGCGAGACCAAGCGGGGTGCCGTTGGCGGCTGGGCGCTGATGGGCGTTCTTATTTGTACGCGCCTCATCGAAGCTTCCATCCTTTTCGGTCCGCCAGTGGCAGGTCGACTGGAGATGCTCCAGCGGTGGGACCGTTACACCGAGGAGGAAATGCGCGAGTTATTGGAGAAGCAATTCGGGAAGAAGCATCCTTTGAAGGCCCTGGCAAAGAGCAAGGAGTTCAAGCCGTTGCATTCGGCTCTTCGCCAGCCTGGGTTGGATTTTTCCCCTGTGGGCTCTGCGATCATCAGCCTTCTAAACGACTTCATGGAGCCGCACAAAGGGTTGAGGAAGAATAGCGATGGGGATTGGCAGAGCATTCGAACGGGAATCGGAGCGGCATTTGATCGTGTCAATGCACGAGTCGATGAATGCTTCAAGCCGAGCATGGGGAAGGTACGCATTCGGCCTGCCAAACTTAGATAGCCGTCCGCCGTGCGCAATGGGGGCTCCAGCGTGGGTTGCCCTTCCTTAAGTTACCGACGAACTTTTCGACAACGTCCTACCCCTCCACCCCTCCCCAGAGGAGGGGTGGAGGGGGTGGAGGTCCTTCACAAGTAGGCTTCTTTGCTTGGGTCACGCTTCCAGCCGGAAAGCAAGCCGGCTTGCCAAAGCTGCCGGGAAGGGCACGCGATTCGAGAGTTCCTCGGTAGAGCGTGCGTCCACTTCGAATTATTCCCCCATCACGACGCTGCACCATAGTTCACGATCCATCACTACCCGGTCGTCTCGTCCTGGATATTGTCCTGTATGAAAGGTGGGGGCGGGGCGGTGAATGCTTGGTCATCTTACGGCCCTTGCGGACGTGCTCGAGCCTGACCGAAAGCGGCTCAGGAAAGGTCCCGGACCGCGCCGGTGTCATTATGCTTCCACCGGATCGTAACTTGTGACGGAATTATCGGCTCTGAAGCGCATCGCAACAGCAGGCTACCCTCGGATGAACAAGAAGGCCCTCACCGAAACCGATGTTCGTACCAAGCTCAGCACCCCTGCGGTCGTTGGGGAGAATGGCTGTCAGGCGGGCCTCGACTGGGAGAGAGACATCAATCTTGGAATCTTGATGACGATTTCGACTCTCCTCGCCGAACAACGATTGAATCGTGGCAAAAAAGGAGCAGTTAATGGTCTCGGTCGACCACTTGGAAAAACAGCACGCCGCGTCACACGAGAGCGCCGTAAAGCCGCTGGAGGCAGTGGATTCCAAGCTTTTTCGCGGGCAGTAACTCAAATGAGGATACTAGAATGAATCCGCTACTGGCTGACCTCACATCGGGACTTGAACAAGAGGAGAAGGATGAGCTGGGTCGACGGGTCGAGCTGATGGAGGCTGAATTCAATTTCATCCAGGAAGCAAAACCTCACGAAGTGGAGCTCGCTACCAAATATGGGTGGACCGCGAGAAAGCTTTCGGTCGTTTTCTGCCTCAATAGCTTCTATCAGCGCATAATCGCTCCGCTATGGGCGTCTTCTCAGTCTCCTTCGGTGATCGGGTCTACGGTGCCAATCCGCTACGGCAAATCGATCTTGTTCGATGCGAAAAGGAACGCCGCGGTAAACAAGATGAGCCTTAGATTCGTGAAGATTTGCGAGGCTTTTCAAGTCACTCGCAAAATGCTGGAGGCGCAGCGCGCAAGCGATTTGATCTGGATTGTGACTCATCCCCCTTACAGCGAAGATGCCAAAGAATCAGGACGATGACGCTTGGGTGACCGAGGTGAAGCGGGTCGTTAAGGCTTTCTGCAAGGACTATAAGGTGGTGTATGCTGTCAAAAAGCGCGAGCGGGCTGCCTCGTTCGAGATTGGCTGCCTCCATATGCTTCTTAGGAACTACGAGGAAGTTGGATCGCTCTCCCCTGAAAACTTGAACGAGAAGGGTGAATTTCGCTACCTCACGTCGCCGAATGGGAACCCAGAGAATTTCTCGTGGATACGTCTGAACATTGAAGGTGAAGACTTTGAGATCAGGCAACAGGTAAGGGTGAGATCTCACTGGCACGCCGACGTGGCCTTTTGTCCGGACATTATCGTGTTGAAACCAGGGACGACAGTGGAGGCTGACTTTGACGAAGACTACGCCAACGGGAAGCGTAAGTTCTTCGTGGTGTCTAGTGAGCAGGTGGTGTCGGCCCACGAGTGTAAATCACTCAGTCCATTCCCTGAATTGCTAGTTTCCTTCACAGGCATGTTCCAAGCGGCCCACAAGTGGTTTGCCTCCGGTTCGGTGGACTATCTGAATGCTGACGGTAAGCATCTCGCTCCGTGCCTTTTTATCGGAGGAGATTCTCGGCCGATTCAGCGAAGGATGATCGCCGCGCTGGAAGATGTGTTTCCGATCAATATTGTTGCCGGCCTTCATTGGGGACGATTCAAGGTATCCAGAGGATCGGATAAAGCGAAGTATCTCGCCGATTCATTGTTTGCTCCTCAACAAGCTCCTTCAAGTGGCACCGGGAATCGAAAGACGCGTTCGAGGCTCAGACTCCGTCGAGGCATAGATCTCGGAGATTAGGATGTCGGTTCGGATGACGGATAGAAAGCGACTATCCCCATTGCGCCCACGAGATGGGCCAACTTGTTTCCTGTATGCTTCCGATTCACGGAATGGAAGGCACGTTCCCACTTGTCGCATAGGTCGCACGTCCCTCCCGAGCCGCCACCTTTCCAAAAAGAAGGCAGGAGGCTCCTACCCCTCCTTCCCTCCCGCTGGGCAGGCTACTCCAGCTGTGACCCCTTCGGGCGAGCAGCGGTCTTGAGCCGGTTGATGAGCTTCCACGTGCTTCGGAGGTGCCACCCGGTCCCACCTGGCGACAGGACGCCTCTCTCGTTGAGAGCCTCCATGGTAGCCTTTACCGTCTTGATGCCCTCAGACCGCAGTTCGCTGACTATCGACTCGTAGGTGAATGCCTTCTTCGTCGCCTCTGCTTTGTGACGCTTTGCCAAGGCTCGGCCGGTTGCACCGAGAAGGTGGCCACGAGGCCCGTTCTTCAACGCTGCGAGAGCGGCTTTGGTGCGCTCCGAAATTCTTCGTCCTTCTTCTTCTGCGAATGCTGCTTGCAGGTGCAGCCAGAAGCGATCCCTAGTGGGATGCTCGATACTCAGGAAATCCAGACCCTTGATCTCCATTAGCCCGGAGATGAAATGAACCTTCCGCGACAGTCGGTCGAGCTTCGCCAGCAGGAGTGTGGCGCGATACTTCCTGCAGAAAGCCAGCGCTTCATTGAGAATCTTCCGTTCGTTCTTCTTTCCAGATTCAGCTTCGACGAATTCCGCGAGCAGCTCGCCGTTGGATTGGCGAGTGAATTGTCTCACCGCTTCTCGCTGAGCCTCCAAGCCGAGCTGCTGTCGGCCAGTGCTCACCCGGAGATAGCTAACAAACCTTTGGTTTTCCTTCATCCCGAGTATTCCAACACAGGCTGTAATTCCCCATGAACGTCGGTTCGCCCGTATTCGCGATATTCTGAGACAGTTCAGGTGCAATGCCCGGGAAAATGGGAACATTGGGATTCGACATTCGCGAACGTGCGGCCCGCCAAAGGGCCAAGCGGGAGCCGATGAAGATTACCACTGATCATTCAATGAACGACAACCAATTCAACCTCGCCGCCGATATTAACCTCAATCTGGGAGGCCGCTCTTTCACGGCAGCCGTCATCGAGAGCAATTGGCAGCAGATCTGCCGCCACGTCGGTAGAACGTTTGTTACCTCCGCGGGCGTTCTCGACTCGATGCACGAGCTGGGCATCCAATACACCCTCGATGGATCGAAGCTGAAGAAGGCCAATGCGATCGGCGACATTCTAGGCACCAAGCATTTCAACCTCCCGTCCACCGGCTCTGGTAAGCGCGCGTTCTATCTGCCCGCGATCGGAATGAGCCAGGCCGAGCGCGAGCGATTTGTGCAGCTTCCTCCCGCAGATATGGTGGCGGAGATCCGGCGCACGACCGAAGCCGTCCTCTCCCGTGAAGTCGAGACCGCCGACGATACTGAAGACAAGGATTTAGCTGCCTGAGCCCGACGGTCTCCACCCCGTCCATGCCCGCTCGTAGAGCATAAATAGCAGCGCCACTGGGGCGTCCGGATATCCGGACGCCCCTCACGCTTAGTGGAGAGAAGCTCCAACAAAGGAGTTCATCTAAATCAACTAAGACGATATGCTCTACCACTATTCCGATCCTGATGAGTCAGAGACCTGCCCGAACCGAAACGACATCCTCCGGAAGTTCGAGGCGAGCCGCGAGGCCATCTTCCAATCCATCCGTCGCCCCGTGGCCACCGTCACCGAGCTTGCCCTGTTCCTTCAGCCCTACACGGCAAAAGAGATTGATCAGGTGCTGCTCGACGCGTTGCTGCGTGCTGTTGCCTTTGACGGCGAGCGAGCATTTGAGCTGGTTGCTCGCGCCGCACCCCCTCGGCATCAATTGGTGAAGGACTACTCGCCAGCTGAGACGGCACGCCTCTACTCGGAAGCCTATCACCGCTTCAATTCGGCCGCCTAGAATTCTATCGAGTCACTCGTCTAGAGGGGGCTACCAAGCATTCGTGCGCGGTTAGCCCGCGCTGTCTTTGACAAGTGGTAAAACGGTGAGGCGGGTGCTCGTCAAGTTGGTCGAGCACCCCGCCTCCGGCGGGAAGCCGGTTCGCTCGCGTGAGCGATCGCCCGTCCGGGGCCTGCGCCGGCGCTCTTGTACCCGTACCGATCAAAGCACGCTGCTTTGGCTGGCACTCACGCAGCGCTTACACACCACCTCGGAGAACCTCGGACCTGAGTCCGCGACCTCTAATCGAAACCGAGCAGGCCTGCAACGCCCCGTCATACGCCCTCCCCTCGTCTTTCCACCACTCGACCAGCATGCCGACGGTCTCAGACCTCTAACCAATCATCTTCAATGAAGCCACACATCAATATCGTCCATTCCGCTGATCGAGCGGCCTTTGATGACGACATCCACAAATTTCTCCGCTCTCGTCCCTTTTGGCGTCGCGGAGCACGGGACATCCTCGCAGCCGTTGGCAGCGGTCAGCCCGTAGAGATCTCGCGAGCCATCCACCGGAACCGCACGTGGTTCGTTCGTGCGCGCTGCGAAGCGATCGAGATTCCCGAGCCTGTGATCGCGTCTCTGGCGGCGATCCAAAAATGGTGGAAGAACTGCCGCGGTGGTTCGGGCCACATCGTGGTCGTATCGCAGCGTGCGATCGAGACGCGGCTCTTTCCGTTTGGCCCCGATTCCGACAATCGCGTGTTTCCCGACGTCTCCTGGTTTGCTGAAGGTCTGAAACTCCGCGGTCTTCCCAGCGAATTTGTGGACGCAGCCGGTGAACCGCTTTACCTCGTGTTCGGCGCGTTGCCTATGCGGCACTACCTCGTGGGCCGCGCACCTGCTGCTATAGAGGTCGCAATTGCGCGAGAAGCTGCGCATGCTCCCTCAATCGGAAGCCGGAAGCTCTCCGCGCTGGCCCGCGATCAAGAGCTTCTTCGAAAGCGACTGCGTTACCTCTCGGGGACCAAGGCAGATTTAAAGCTCGCCGGCCCGACGAGGAAGAAGACCCACGATCCGCTGCACGCGCAGAAGATCGCTTCGATCGTCGACCATCTCACATCGAACCTAGCCGAGATTATCCGGCGCGAGCGCCATCTCATGTTCACCGCAAAGGAACTCGTTGACGTCGGGCGGCGGACGGGTCTCCTCGGGGCGCTGGATCGGGACCGCACCGTTGCGGCCCGTCAGATTGGTGTGGCTCTGGGCAAGCGGCATTTGAAGAGCCTCCGGATGAAGGGCTGCGGTGATGCTTGGTTCCTGCCATCAATCACCATGGACGACACAGCACGGGAGCGGTTCTGGGATCTGGAAACGGAAGGGCGTGTCGCGCTCTACCTATTGATCCGCGACTCAGTGGTTCTCGGAACCCACTTCTTAGGCTTCAAGGGCCCGCAGCCATTCACGCTCGACACGGCATTCTGGGCTCGTCTCGCCGCAGACCACTACACGGTCAACGGACTTAGCCTCGATAGGTTCCTGTGCCCTGAGGGCAACATCCGCGAGCGATCGAATACAGGCGCGCATTCTCTGCATGTGGCGATCGAGCACATCCTGATGGCGCTGATTGGCGGTCTTGGTTCGTGCGCGTCCCGTCCCCTGCCAAGCGATTGGGATAATCAGATTACCGGGGACAACGTTTCGGACGACGATTACCTCTGTCACGTATTCGCCCACATTGCGGAGAAGAACATCCACCCGATTCTTTGCCACACGCCTCCGTATTACCGCGACGAGTGAACACTGAGGTAGCCGACGGCACACATCCTCAACCCCGCGTCAACTTGTGCGCCGTCCCGCTTTGACCACGGAGGGTGGGAGAATTGACGGGAATTTTCGCTTGTGTTTTAAAATCAACACTTTGCGCATGCCTTTAATCCCTGAGCACCTTCGCCGCGAGCTAGTTCTGAACTACCGAATCACAGACGTGGCTCCGCATGCGGAGGTCGCAACGCCCGACCATCGTCCTGAGGTCCGACTCTTCACCCCCAATGCGAATGCGGTCTGGCTTCTCACCGAACTCAACCCAGACACCAATGTAGCTTTCGGCTTAGGCGATCTCGGGGTGGGAAGTCCGGAGCTTGGCTACATCGATTTGGACGAACTGGAAGCGTTAGCGGCCGTCGAGGGATTTGAGATCGAAGTCGACCTGGAGTTCGACACGATGCGGAGGCTCTCGGAATGGGCTGAGCGGGCTCGCGTTGCCGGGCGAATTGAGGACTGGTAGCCGGAGGGATAACCCACATGCGGGTTCTTGGTAGGTAACCGGCGGAGCGATGCTCGATCGGCTCGCAGGATTCTCACAACGCGAGCGGTACAGGCGGGCTTGACGAGCATGCGGATCCAAAATTTCGACCGAACACGGCAACTTTACCGGAGGTCGTATCTGTGTCTTCATTTTGGCTACAAGCGCTAACGGTTCACCAGGGGCTGCTCGCCTAGCCTGACACGCGTCACTCCTTCTTGTTCTGGTCCCTCAACGCCCGGACAACTTCCTCGGCGACGCGACGGTTGCCATACGAGTTGGGATCGCTGGACTTGCCGGCCAGCGACTTTGCGACCGATCGTTCCATCGCGAATGTGTCGATGGCCTGAGCGGCAGCTTGAGGATCTTGGATCGCAGCGCAGACCAACCTCACTCCGTTCCACAAGACGTACCCGCCCACCAACGCGAAGAAACTCATGAGAGCACAGACGCCCAGATTCACCACAATGGAATCGTCACCTCGGTAGAATGCGAGGAAGCAGAACGCCAGAAGCCCCGCTGCGACGTTGATGAGGAATTGGGGCAGCCTATCCATCCACGCAAGGCAGACCAACACCACGATTTCGACGAGAAGGCAGATGAAAAACATAACGGAAAAAGGAAATCTCGATTGAGGCTATCTGGGTGGCTTCTCCTTTACCGTTCGCTCCGCGCGCTCTGACGCCTTGCCCGAATTGGGCTTCTTCGCATCCTTCATGTTTGCGGCGACGTTGAGAGTGCCTAGGACGATCGCGATAAGTCCAACAGCCGAGAGAATGTTGGCGACTCGGTCCCGCTTCTCATAATCTTCGACCTGAGCTAGCGGCACGGCTGCATTCAATGGTGTGTTGCCAAGCAACTCGTCGAGCGTCGGAGCTGTGCGTTCACTGCCACTGCCCAAAGGACTGGTGACGCCCACAATCTCACGAACCGTGGTCCATCGCCCCTCAGACTCGCTCCAGGCGTCGTCTTCAAGAACGACCGACCTTTCATTCAGCATGCCCGGCAGCTTGTCCGCGGGGAAGGGCCCGTAGAGCAGGTCTCCACGCCGTATTGTGATGGCAGCGTCTTTCATTCCTGAATTTCGGGGTCCAGCTCGTCTACCAGTGTTTGCAGCCGCGCCTTCTCGGCTTCCAAATCTGGCACGTCTGCGCCGGCCTTCCGCGCGGTCTCAATCTTCAGCTTCGCCGCCGCGAGATCGGCACGGGCTTTCGCGAGATTATCGGTCGCAGGTTTCTTGATGGGGGCCGAAGGTTGTGGGTCGCCGGCACCAGGCGGCTTGGCCTTGGGGTTCCACGACGGATCTTTCTCCAGTTCCGCGATGTCCTTCGCCCTCTGCTTCTGGCGCTCGGCCTCTCGGGCATCCAGCTCCGCCCTTTCCTTTGCCTTCTCTTGCGCTTCGCGAGTTCCTTGGGCGTCCAAGTAGGGCCGAAGCTCCTCAGCGGAAGCGCGGGCCGCTCCGGGCGCCTCGAAGTCCAGGTAACCTTTTGAGGTAAGCATCCCGAACACGATCATCGCCGGAATCCGGCGAGGTGCGCCGTCAACCGTCTCCATCTGCTCGGGTCCTAGATAAATGCCCACAAGCTGGGCAATGGACGTTCCCTCGGTCAGCGCAATCTCATCCAGTGCCCGCGGATTGTCCGGATGGAGGACCCATTGTTCCCGGCTCGCCGTGTGGGATGCCATGATGAAACCATCGCCGACCTGATCGACCACGAGCCGCCCGGGAAGGATCGCGAGCTTCCCTTTCCGCTCCTGCGCCGAGAACATGATCTGACTGGCTCCGAGTGCCTTCTCATAGTAGGCGAACGCTACCTCCCAGTTCGAGGAGCCCGAGCGCTTGATCGGCTTGCCGTGGATCTGGTCAGCCGAAGAAAGTGCGCGGGGAAGTGCCGTCTCGCTCGACGAACTGGTGGCTTGTTCACTCGGGCTCTTACCCTGCCCCTTCACAAAGAGGGCAGCACCGGCGAGCATCGCAAGAAAAACAATGGCGGCTGCCACCTTGGGGCCGGCAGGATTGCGGCCACCCGATGGGGGCGAAATTGAGGGGCCTACTGCGAATACGGAAACGGTGCGACCACAATTGGGGCAGGCAATTTGCTGGCCGGCGAGATCGGGAGGCGCGGAAAGGCCCTGCTGGCAGGCTGGGCAATTGAAGCGGATCAGAGAGGGATTCACTCGGGCAATACATCACAACCGTGAAGTATTTGTCAATTCGGTCACCCGTTAGCCTCCAACGCTGTGAAGCGGTTGCCATGGCCGGAAATCCTCATCGAGTCGATCTCGCAAGAGATCAGGCTTCGGCGTGAGGAATTGGGGCTGACCGTTTATGCACTTTCCCAGTCGAGCGGCGTTTCGCAGCAAGGGATCGCCTACTATGAGAAGGGCACCCGGCGACCGTCCCTGGAGGGACTTGCTAAGGTGGCAAAGGGTCTAGGCTTGGAGCTGTCGGAGCTTATCGCAAGAGCGGAGCGCCGCATTTGAACAAGATTCCAAAGCGAGGGAGAGACCAGGCCAAACTCGCAATCTTGACCCGCAATTTTTTATGGTCGGGTGAAGTTCATCATCCGCGACTCTCGTCCTGTTTCCGTTCCTGGCACCTCTGTTGATGCAGCCGTCCCCGGAGATTCGCCGGCGGCGCTCTACCGGTTTTTCCGGGACGTGGTGGAAGCCGAACCGACTTTCGAGCCTGACAAGGAACTTCTCGTGGTGGTCTGTCTCAACACCAGACTGGTGATGAAGGGTTGGCACGTGGTCTCGCTTGGTTCGCTCAATGAATGCCTCGCCAAAGTTCGCGAAGTGCTTCGCCCCGTTCTCCTCACCGGCAGCTATGGATTCGCGCTGGTTCACAACCATCCGTCCGGAGATCCTTCACCAAGCGAAGCCGACAGAAGGTTCACCAGACGCATCGACGAAGCCGCCCAAATGATGGAACTCCGCTTCCTTGATCACGTGATCGTCGGCATGCTCGCATTGGGCGGGGCTCCTTACTTCTCGTTTCGCGAGGCGGGAATGATTTGAGGTATCCTCTCGACGAGTCGCGACTGCCACGGGCTCTCCGGCCATCCCCTCCCCGATCGCGCTACATGCAGGTCATCAAGGTAGCGGATGATCTCAACTGCTGGGACTCCGAGCATCCGGAGAACCACTCCCAGCAAAGTTCCGGTCCTTCCCCTGCCCGCCGCGCAGTGGACCAACACCCCATTGCCAAGAGAAAGCTCCCCGACAACTCTTTTGGAAATCCAGTGAATGCGACTCGCCTCGGAACCAGGTCTATCGGGTGTTGCCGCGACGCTCAGATCATCGAGTTCGCAGGCATCCAACGAGAACAGCGGTGCGGGATCGTAGCCAGGGTATTTGGATGCCAGGCAAACGACGCTTCTGAACCCAAGGTCATGAAGCCGGCCCCAGTCTTGATAACGACACGGGAACTCGCAGCCAGCCAGCGGGGCCGGATGATCCAGAACCTGATAGAAACGTCTTGGCGTTCCGAGCGGAGCGCCCAGCGCTTTCTCGACTGGTACGAGGTAGGGGGGTAGGGTCACGGCCAGAAATAGCCCGCATTAGGCGGTCTTTCCATCTCACTACAGCCGTCAATCCCCTCACCCTTCTCCTGCTCCGGGAACTCTCACTCAGTTCTCCCTTCTCTGCTGATCGCACTTGCCATATCATCTGCTCGCTGTGCGCATCCTCTCCTTCATCCTGCTTCTCAGTTCGATTGCCTCCGCCCAAACCAACGTCTCCAAGATGCTTGAAGACGGCCTCAAGGGCGCTGTCGCCACGTTGACTCCCCTCTCCGCGCCGGAGAAAACCGAAGTGCTGACCGCGACCGCTACCTTGTTAGTCAAACACGTGACCTTCAGGCCGGACGGAACGGCCTCGTCCACCTATTACGGAAAGTCCCAGTGGCCGGTCGAGTGGCGGAAGCTCGTGGTCCGTTCGATTACCAAGCAATCGGTGTCCGACGCAGACCGCCTCAACGGGGTAACCCGGAGCTACCTTGCCGGCCTTTCCTGCGACGCCAGCCGCGACTGGAAACCCGATACGACCGCCTGGTCTGAGTGGCATGCGACCGGTTTCCTCTACTTTCCCTCCGCGATCATCGTGGAAGAGAAGAATGGCGTGCTAACCGCCAAGGGTAACGCGCAGCTTCCCAACTTCTCACCCGGCCCCGGGCCTTCGCTGATGGACAAGCAAGCCAGCGGAGCAAAAAGCGATGGGCTGCCGCCGGGAATGACCCGGATGAAGTGAATGTGTGCTCACGGCGACAAGTCGTGTTTGAGCCGGGAATGTTGTTTGGTCACAGGTGGAGTGGAGGCCGGAAGCGAATCCCGGCTAGTACCTCCCGCTGGCCGTTGGCATCACATTTCCCTTCAACCTCCTGCTCGGCATCCCGCTGTTCACTTCCTTCGCCCAGCGCCTCGCCAGCTAGTGAACCCGATGCACCTACTTGAAGCCGCTGAAAAGCGGCCATGCGATCCAGCCGCCCTCGGTGTGCTTGTCCAAGGTCCGCGTCTGATCGCCGCGCCGCTCCCGCACCTTGTTGAGCGCGGTGTGCTGGTCGAAGGCGATCTCCCGTAGTCCAGCCACACTGAATGAGGCGTCTTCGATCGCGAAGCTGGGGCGCGGGTCCATCTCGTCGGTGGTGCCGCCGTAATTGAACAGACCCACGATCTCAGTGCTCCCCCCGCGTCCAGTCGAAAAGCGGACGCCGCGACCCTCGTGCTTGACGCCGAGGCACCAGAGGTCGCCGCCGTCGTTACGCACGAGGCCCGTATCGCTGGCACCCTCGGGATTGAGCTGGCGTGCCCAGCATTTCTGGCCTGATTTCCTGAGATGGAGATGTGCCGGGCAATCGGTCGCGAAAATTTCCCCCGCTCCGTCGCCGACAACGGTGACCCCGCAGCTCTCCACGATGAGAGCATTGGAGGCGGAAGCGTTCACGACAGCAACCGGCGCGCCGCCGAAGGAATCGATATTCTGGAACTTCACCCTCGGAGCTGAGGCATCGTCCACTACGAAAGCTCCGTCTTTCTCGCCCAGAATGCGGGCCCATCCAAGTCCCGTCACCAGGCGGACCGGCGCGGGCACCCGGACCGGCCTGGAGATGGTGAACCAATTCGGGTCACCGCCGCCGCATCCGCGGAAATAGACCACCGTCTTCCCTTCCGCCGCCGCGCGGTCCATCGCGCTTTGGATCGCGTCGCTGTCGTCGATCCCGTCACCGGCCACCGCGCCGCAATCGTCGGCGCACAGCCATTTTCCGGGCTCGATTTCCCACGGCACCACCGGCTCGCGTTTCACGGGAAGCCCCAGTGACCGGAGCGGCGTCCCCTCGAACAGCCTGCGTCCCGGAGTTGAAGTATATTCTCCGATCTCTCCGCCCTCGATGGAGCCTCCCGCCGAGTCACCGGCCAGCACCTGACGATAGCCGTGGCTTGTCACGTCACGCGCGTAGAGGACGCCACGATTGAGGATGGCTGGGCCCGTAGCACTGGTTGTTCGGAAACTTGCCCCTTGAAGCGCGACAACTCCGCACCAGTGGGCCCAATCGTTGGGTACCTGGATATCGATGCCCAGAGGGGTGTTCTCCACCTTGAGATCCTCGATCGCGGCAACGTTCGCGGATACGATCACGCCCGTCTTGCGAGCATTGCGGATGGTGACGCGCGACAAGGTCTGGCCCCAGATCCACTGGCTCAGCACGCCGGTCTCGAAGCCATCGATCTCCACATCCTGCACAAGGTTCGGGCCACTTTGCTCGAGAAAGCCGGCATTGATGCCGATCTTCCCCCGCCCCCTGATTCGGACGTCCTTGAGACTTCCGCTGTTGGTCGCGTAATATCGGATCCCGTCGGTCTCCGGGTTGTTGCCGACGTCGATTGTGAAATGGCGGAGGTTTCGCATGAACCAGTCGGCCGAAGTAGGGCCTTGCTCTTTCGGATGAGTGCGGAGGACGGCGGTCACGCCCTTCACGCCATCGTCGAGCTTCAACACGACCCCATCGCGGGACTGCCCGTAGAGCCACGGCCCGAGCGCGCTCTTCACCACAAGCGACCGGGTGAGCCTGTAAATACCGTCGGGGAGCAACAACGCGTTGCTCTTGCCCCTGTGGCCGGGGTCCATCCCGCAGCTTGCGTCGATGGCGCGCTGAAGCGCGTCAGTGTCGTCCGACTTGCCGTCGCCCTTCGCGCCGAAGTGGCGCTTGGCGTCGAGCACGGCTGGATCGTCCGGGAAGCACATGCCTGTCGGCGGCTCGGCGGCGGAGAATCCTACTGAAGCAACCAGCGCAATGACGGGGGCGATTAAGTTCATGGCCCAAGCGAATACGCTGGAGGCCTCGTGGACATTTCTTTTTCTGATCCGGTGCCTCCATCAACTCAGCCAGCAGCGGCGCTATCGCCGTGGCCCACATGTCGTAGGCCGGCTTCTTGAGGTTCAGCCGGCCGAGGTCGTGGAAGCCATCGCGGCGCTTGCCGTTCATTCGGAGCAGAGCCTTGCCGAAGTTGAGGCACCGCACGGTCTTGCCATCATCGAGCGCGGCGATGCCGGACATCTCGCGAATCTCATCGGGACCCGCTCTTGAGATCATTGCGCGCTCTTTGTCTGCTTCTCAAGCATTCCGGTGCGGCCGGTCGACTTCCTGATCTCGTTCGATGATGAGTCCGATCTCATCAAATTGCCTGGGGTCTTGACCTGCGAGTCGGATTCCTTCGTCCACCAACGCACCCCTCAGATAGCAACGCAAGGCACTCGCGAGTTCGCGGATTTCCACATCGCTCAATTCTTCCTCTGGCTTGTCGAAGCGATTCGGATCGCACTCCCGCCAAGCTGCCAAGGTCGAGTCGGACATATAGTAGGTGAAGAATTCCTCGTCGTGGGACCTGCGCACCAATTGGCAGGCCGACAGCACGCGCTCGCGCCATGACTTGACTGGATCCATCAGTTCCCGGAGGGCTCTTGAGACGTTCTCCTGCAAATACAGGTGTCCAGATCCCGCCGGATGGCTGGAGTGTTTTCGGGTGTCGCGTTCCACAGCTTTTTATTCAAAAGAATGCATCCCGGCGTGACCGAGCATCATTCATTGTTGGTTTATTCGCATCGCCGCGGGAGCTTGACCGGTATTTGCACATCCGGCCCCAACCCGTTACGGCCGCCCCAGAAATGCCAGGGGCGGCCGATTTCGAGATGCGCCGATGGCCCAAGACGGGAAGACTTCTTGGTCGGCCCGCCGCGGCGGAGGGCTTTAGCCCTCCTTGGGCACAACGACCTTTAGCAGCCCTTCCTTCCTCTCAACGGTCACTTTGTCGGCCTTGACCGGACCCGGCAGGGTGAGTTGCTGCGAGTAGTAGGCGCGACGCGTCACCGAAGCGGTCTCGCCGTCATTCGCCTTTGATGGTGTGTCTTCCGCTGACGCTTCGATCTTGAGGATTCTGCCCTCGATGGAGGTCTTGGCGTTACTCACGTCGCGCTCGGGAAGATAGGCGGTGACAACGTAGTTCGAACCCTCCTCTTTCACGTCGATGAACGCGCCGAATCTCGGCTGGTCGAAGTAGTCCAACAGCTCCGGGGACCCGGAAACCTTTCCGAAGGCGCTCTGGAAGATCTCATCCATCTCCTTCTGGAGGTCATCCATCTGCCTCAGGACATCTCTCTCCCACTTGGAGGGAGTGAGGAGGGGCGCAGCCGGAACCGCGCGCAAGTAAGGCGGCGCAGTTTTTTCGGAGCCCTTGGGAAGGGTCACCGTAATGACGCCATCCTCCTTCTTGCGCTCGATCACCGGTTCGGCTCCAACCAGGACTCCGCCAAGCACCACGCTTTGCTCGTAGCGCCCCAGGTGCCCGCCCTCCGGAACAACGATATGAAGGACGTCGCCCTTCAGAGTGACTTCCACCTTCTCCAAGTCCCGGCCCGGCAAGTCCAGCCGCAGCATGTAGTTCTTCTCCTGTTCGCGGAGATCAATCGAAGCCGATACGACCGAGGGAGTGCCCCTCTTCCGAAAGCTCTTCCACGTGTCGCGGAACTTATCCGACATCACGTTCTGCCAGTCCTGGATTTTCTCCAGAACTCCCTGGCCCTTCCCCTCATCGGCCCGGAGCAATGGCGCTGTCAAAACAACTGCTCCGGCACCGACGGCTATTGCACCCGCCACCACACAGGTGCCTTTCTTGCGATCCAACAGGGATTTCATAGGTCACAATAGTTTTGTTAGAGTGAGCTAATAATGAAGTGGGGACGGGTGGCCCGCTCGGTATAGGGAGCGGACCACCACATCCGTTGATGTAGGTTGCTGCCTGAGCCATCTTGCAGAGGCTCATCGGCGGGCGCGTCTCAGGTTTCTCCCTTAATTTCGATCACCCGGGGTTTCGACGCCTCGCTTTTGGCGATGTGGATCTCCAGCACGCCGTGCTTGAACCTGGCCTCCACGCTGTCCGGGTTTACGTTCTCGGGAAGCTGGAACACTCGGGAGAACGCCCCGTAGGCGCGTTCCATGCGCAGATAGCGCACGTCGTCGCTCCATTCGGGCTTGCGTTCACCTTGGACGGAAAGGCTGCGGCCTTCCATCCGGACCGAAACGGCATCCTCCCGGACACCCGGGATCTCAACCTTCAGCAGGTAGCCGCCGTCGTTCTCCGCAATGTCCACCACCGGACTCCAATCCGGTGAGGCTGGGGTTTCACCTTGGTTGCTTGTTCCGTTCTGCGGGGAGCGGCCGAGGATGCTGGACAGACGACCATGCACATCAGCCAACTCGCGGAACGGGTCCCATCGAATCAATGCATTCATATTTCCAGTATGGATAAGGCGGGTGGTTGATCTACCAGCCCGCTCGCCCCGCCGGGTCGCGAGCGAGCCGGTTCAATCATGGAGCGACAGGATCGGGGCATCTTGTCTGGAGGAGATGAAATTTTTTTCGTTGAAGAGCGCCATGATTCGCCGCTGCAAGGGTTGAAATTCCCGGGCAGTTGTACATGATTTCTCCCCATGAATCCCGATCCCTCGGAAGTCCGTTCAAGGGCCATCGAGACGACGATGGCCCAGTTCAATTTCGCCAAGGTTGTGGCTGCGGCAGCCGCCGTTGGCTGGAACATCAGCACGCGCCCCCAACAAGACGGCGGGGTGCCGATCCCGGATGAAATGAGACGTATCGCCCGCGAGCTGTTGGAGAAGGCGTGGGACGACGAGGAGGCGCAGAACTGCGAATATTGCCATGGTGGTCTCAGGGCGAGCCGGACCGATGGCTGTCTATCTCTTCAGTTCGTCATTGAGGAATCCTACTTCGTTGCGGCCGTGGACGCCGTCGAACCCGCGAGCCCGGAGGAATGACCTCATTCGCTGCTCCTTCATCCATCTTCCAATGAGCAATGGCCCCGTCCTGCCGCGGGGGGGTTGAGGCGTCTGCCCCCCGTCCGCAAGACGTGCATGGGCGTGCTTCGTTCGGCAGGCAGCGTGGTATGTGCCGATGCGGCAGAGCCAAACGCTTTGCTATGCACCCCAACGCGGCATCGACTTTTCGCTGAGCAAGGGTCTCGGGGAAGTTGTCCGCATCCGACTTTGAAGACACTGGCGGCAAAGCTGGCAGAGAACGCCAACTTACCCCCCGATGCGGTGATTTGCATCGCTAGTTCGTGGGGAGGCCCGCACGGTGCGGCCGATGAAGCACTACTTCGCCGCCCTCAATGCCTTGTTGGATACTATTGATCCCATCGACCAGATTCAAAACCTGAAGGTCTTCGCTGCCATCGACGCAATCACCCGGACAATTGAACAGAGCTTGGACATTCCGGAACCAACGGTAGAGAAGCTGCGCAAGTTTCGCTGGGAAGCGCTTTACGCGATTGTTCCGGGGGAATTGACAAGGCATCTCCCCACCTCCCATTACATCTCGGAGGCACGGTTCGCTCTGCGGCAAGCTGCCGAGGAGCTTGTAAAGGACGACTAAGTCCGCCATCGCGCGCATGCGATTCCCAAGGATCCACTCCACCGCCGCTTGACGGCCCGGCGGGTATGATGCATCGGATGATTCATGGAACCCGACCCAACTGACTATTGGTGGGGGCTCTTCTTTGGGGCCGCCGCGCTTCTTGTCGTCACCGTCATTGTAGGGATCGCCTACTATGTCGAGAGCGACCCCTTCCTGCCTCTCCGAACTCCCGTCCACCAGACAGGCCCATAGCTGAGCAGATGGGCCGCCTCGGTTAGCTTGCCGGGGCGGCTTCTCCCAATGGTGGCAAATTGCCATTATTTATAAATGGAAAATTCCTTTGATCAGGAACAGGCTGACCCTCCATGACGCCACCAGAGCTACCAAATGAAATAGGCAGCCTGTATGAGCTTCGCCTCAAATACCCCCACCGGCTCTACTCGGAACTTCTCGACGCTTTCACCATGGCGCGAACAATAATGCCAGAGGGAAGCCGGGAACAGCTGAAGACGATCGCGTCTTACATTTTGGATACCGCAGTTCCCCGACAGCCATCCCAGGAACTGGGATTGGGGCAAGGGCCGGCGTCTGAAGCGAAAACGCCCAAGTCCGCGGACGATGAATCGGCGCCCATGTGACGCTGCGGGTAGCGCTCCGCTCACACCGCCCGCTTGCTCAGCCACTCCCATTGGGATGACTCAGGCTTGAGGCGATGGAGACCCTTGCTCGCAGCGCTCCTTGCAAAGTTGCCTGATTGCGGGAAACTGGGTGGGATATCTCGGCCTTGGCCTTAGGCCTTGATCCAGCCATTGAAGAGAGCGCGGCCTGTAGGATAGGGCGGAGCTGTCATAAGTCTCTGGTGCGTCCAGTGCCCGTACCGCCGGTGAAGGGCCGGAGGCTCTCCGGCATTTCGGAGGTCCATCACCGGCGCTAAATGTCGCGCAGCGGGGGTGTTAGGGCGCAGGAACGTCCTGCACTGCCTTTGGGGGTGCGGGTATATAAGAGGTCCGTGCCTATGGCGCTCTCTGCCACGGGAGGCTGGGCGATCTTTCCGCCAACGAGGGAAGGAGGTTCTTCCTTCCGATGTTCACCAGTCGTTGGCATAGAAGCCTGTCGACTTTAGTTCAGTCTCTGGTTGCGGAGGCGGAGAGCGTTTCCGATCACCGAGACACTGCTGAGTGCCATGGCGGCCCCGGCAATCATCGGATTCAGGAGCCACCCCGTGAAGGGGTATAAAATCCCTGCGGCTACCGGAACCCCGATTGCGTTATAGAAGAAGGCGAAGAACAGGTTCTGTCTGATGTTCTTCATCACGGCTCGGCTAAGGCCGAACGCTCTTGCGATTCCGCGCAAGTCTCCTTTGACCAGCGTCATGCCCGAGCTTTGGATGGCGATATCGGTTCCGGTCCCCATCGCTACGCCTACATCGGCTTCAGCCAGCGCCGGTGCATCGTTGATGCCGTCGCCCGCCATGGCGACGATTGATCCTTGGGCACGCAGCTCTCTCACGACCCGGTGCTTGTCTGACGGGCTCATGTCCCCGCGAACATCGTCGATTCCCAGTTCCTTTCCGACCTTGTCTGCAGTTGCCTGATTGTCGCCAGTCATCATGACCAGCTTCAAGCCCATGTCGTGGAGCGACCTCACCGCTTGAGGAGTCGAATCCTTGATAGGATCAGCCACCGCGACGAAGCCCGCAGCAATCTCGCCATCCGCAATCCAGATTACCGTGTGGGCGCGTGCTTGCAGATCCTCCGATGCACGTCTGAGGGTGTCGGGAATTGAGATGGACATGCTTTCAATCCAGCTCGGCTTGCCGATCTTTATCATCCTTCCCTCGACTTCCCCCTGAATGCCGGCCCCGGTCACAGAATCAAAGTTTTTGACCTCCGGAAGCGACAGGCTGCGAGATTTAGCCTCTTCGACGATGGCGTGCGCGAGTGGATGCTCACTCAATGATTCCAAGGCGGCGGCGATGGCTAGCAGCTGATCCTCGCTGCGGGCGTCTGCGGTTTGGATACTTTTGACGGCCGGCCGGCCTTCGGTGAGCGTTCCGGTCTTGTCCGTCACGAGGTAATTCACCTTCTCAGCACGCTCAAGTGCCGCGGCGTCGCGGATCAAGACGCCGAGCTGTGCACCGCGCCCCACTCCGACCATGATCGACATCGGGGTAGCCAGTCCCAAAGCACATGGACAAGCGATGATCAGGACTGCCACGCTATTTGCGATGGCATAGGCGAGGCGTGGATCCGGCCCCCAGATCATCCACCCGGCAAAGGTGAGCAATGCAATCAGGACGACAGCAGGAACGAACCATCCTGAAACCTGATCCGCGAGGCGCTGAATCGGTGCCCGGCTGCGCTGGGCCTCGGCGACCATTTGCACGATCTGCGAGAGCAGCGTAGCTGAGCCAATCTTCTCGGCTCTCATCGTGAACGCTCCGGTTTGGTTGATGGTGGCTCCCACCACACGATCCCCGGTTCGCTTCGCGACTGGAATCGGCTCACCGGTGATCATGGATTCGTCGACGTTGCTGCTGCCCTCGACGATTGAACCGTCGACCGGAATCTTTTCACCCGGTCTTACCCGGAGAACGTCGTCCATTTTCACCTGATCGAGCGGAACCTCCTCCTCCTTGCCATCGACAACACGTCGAGCCGTCTTAGCCGCGAGACCGAGGAGTGCTTGGACGGCTTGGCCGGTCTTGCTTCTGGCCCGGGCCTCCAACCACTGGCCCAAGATCACAAGGCTGGTGATCACGGCTGCCGCCTCGAAGTAAACGGCCACGGCTCCACCGTGACGCAGGGAGTGAGGAAATAGGTTCGGGAAAAGGACGGCGATCGTGCTGTAGAGCCAAGCAGAGCCAACTCCGAGCGCGATCAACGTGAACATGTTCAAGCTCCGATGGAGGAGTGAACGCCACGCCTTTGCGAAAATGAATCCGCCAGTCCAGAGCACAACAATGCTAGAGAGGGTGAACTGGATCCAACTGGACGCGGCAGTGCTTACCGGCATTTTGCCAAGTAAGACCATTTCTCCCATCGCGAGCAGGAAGACCGGGAGAGCCAGGAGCGCACTGATCCAGAGCTTGGTTTGCAGCTTGGCCGCTTCATCGTCCCCTTCGTCGTCCGTGGCATCGGCCACGAACTTGGGTTCGAGGGGCATTCCGCATTTCGGGCAGTCACCAGGATGATCCTGTTCAACCTCCGGATGCATCGGGCAGGTGTAGATCGTCTTCTTTGCCGCCTGCCATGCCGGATTCCGCTCCAGGGCCATTCCACACTTCGGGCAGTCGCCCGGCTTGTCGGATTCCACTCCGGGGCACATTGGGCAGAAGTATTTCGCCGTGCTGGACGGTGTGATGCCGGAGTCATGATGGTGGCCATGTGTGTGGGCGTCGTGACCACCGCAGCAGGACTGCTTCACGGTAGCGTCCTTTGCGGCCGGTTCCGGGGCGGACGACGAACAGCATGATTTTTCCTCCGGTTGGCTCGTCTTGCCGTGAGAGCAGCAGGAGTCTTGCTTGTTTTCATGGGACGCGGGCGGTCTGTGGCTATGTTGATCGTTGTCGCCGTGGTGGCAGCTTGAATGGTCATCGTTCATGGCATCCTCCTTTGGACTTGTTGTTCTTGCCTCCTACAAATTCGACAATCGGGCATCCTTTTAGTGGGCCGCTCCCGTCGCATTTTTCGACCAATTCACCTAGTGCGCGTTCCATTGCTCGGAGGGCCTTGATTTTCTCCCTGATGGTCTTGAGTCTCGCCTTGGCGAATTCTCGCACCTGACGGCGGGGCGTGCGGATGTTGCCGGTCAAGCCCATCAACTCCTTGATCTCGGTGAGGGAGAAGCCGAGGCCTTGGGCGCGCCGGATGAACTGCAATTGGTCGAGGTCCTGTTGCCCGTAGACCCGATATCCCGAGCCGTTCCTCTCAGGAGATTTGACGATCTGCTTCTGCTCGTAGAAGCGAAGGGTTTCGATGCCGACGCCTGCTGCCTTTGCAAGTGAGGTTCGCGTGAATGTGGATGCTTTGGGCCTTTCCATAAACCTACCTTAGGCCCTGTAGCTAGGTACAGGATCAAGAGGTATTTTTGAAAAATCTGAAAACCGCGGGATCCAGCAGGAAAAGGGGAAAGGAAGCTAGAAGCGAACGGTGAAGCCGGCCCCGACACCGTAGTCGGAATCCCAGAGCGCGGTGGCAGAAAGGGATTTTGTCAGCAGGTAGCTGAGGCCGACTTGGTAGGACCAGTCGTCACGGGTGTCGTATTCGACCTCACCGAAAATGCTCAGGCGTGGCGTCAGCATCAGTTCCCGATCAAGGGTTATTCGAGCCTCACCGTCCGAGTCGACCCATGCAGTGGAGAGAAAGTTACCGGGCAGCAGGTAGCGTACCCCGCCAACGAGGCGTTCGTCCTCGCGGGTCCAGTCGACGCCTTCGGCGTGGACGCCGACGAACACGTTGGTGAAGCGGTTGATGAAGCGTTCGTAGGTAAACGTGGTTTCCCATTCGGTATCGCTTACTCCATCCCATCCCGCCTGCCATTCCAGATTGAAAATATTCAGCAATGACGAGGCAGTGATCTGACCCTGGTTCATGTTGCTCATCACATCGGCATAGCCGTAGAAGAGGAACGGATTGTGCTCTTCGTAAACGCCATTGCCGATGGCTTCGGTTTCCGGGGCAGGAGTAAAGCCCTCATAGCGCACGACCCGAGCCATGCCGCTCATCATGTGGTAGAGAATGTGGCAATGGAAGAACCAGTCCCCGGGTTCGTTGGCCATGAACTCGATGACCGTGGTCGACATCGGTTCGACGTTGACGGTGTGCTTCAGCGGTGAGCGGTCGCCTTGGCCATTGATGACGCGGAAGAAGTGGCCGTGAAGGTGCATTGGGTGGTGCATCATCGTCCGGTTGATCATGATGAACTGCACGACCTCTCCCTCCTTGATGTGAAGGTCGTCGTCTGGTGAAAGAGGTCGATTGTTGATCATCCAAACATAGCGTCCCATTTCTCCGTCCAGGGTCAGGCGAAAAGTCCGGCGGGGTGCGTTGTCGGGAAGGGAGGTGTCCTTCAAGGCGCGGAGCTTCTTGTAGGGTGAGAATGGCCTGTCTGGAGGCATTCCATCCGACATCAGCATGGGTGCCCGTGCCGCGTCCTCACGGAGGAGAAAGTCGTACAACTTTGGAGGATTATGCTTCATGCCTTTCATTCCTCCCATGCCACCGCCCATGTCCATTCCCTGCATGCTGTCTTGGCTCATTGCCCCCATGGCCATTCCAGCCCCATCCTTCATATTGCTGTGGTCCATGGTTCCCATCCCCATGTCGGACCCGTGCCGCATTTGGGTGTGGTCCATCTTGCCGACGTCTCCCTCCTGCTCCTTCTTCATGTCCGGCATGTCCATCTTGGAATGATCCATTCCCTGCATGGCCGTGTGGACCTCCTCACTCATCCCTTCCATGGCCATCTTCTTGTGCTTCATCCCACCCATCTCCGTCGAGCCGTGATCCATCCTATTCATGTTCATCCCGCCGTGGTTCATCCCTCCCATGTCGCTGCCATGGCCCATGGAACCCATGTTCATCCCGGGCTTGTCGAAGGCTCCACTTTCAACCATCCGATCGTTCATTCCCATGGTTCCCTGGGGCGTGAGTGCCAGGAGATGCTTCAGGTCGAAGCCCATCATGCTTTCGTAGACAAACGGCTTGGGGATATCCTTCGCAAAGTGCTTCTCTCCGGTCCCGATCCAAAGCGACGTCTTTCCGGAACCGTCCTGGGCGGTTGAGCGAAACTCATAGGAACCGTCTGCCGGAACCTTCACCAAGACATCGTAAGTCTCGGCAATGGCGATCAAGAGGGGCTCATCCATCCGCACCGGCTCAACGCGCTGACCATCGGCAGCAACGATGGTCAAAGGACCGCCGGCCCAGTTCATGTGGAAATAGCTTCCTGCCGCGGCATTGATGATTCTCAGACGGACGGTCTGGCCGGGCCGTGCGGCTATCGACTCCTCCGGCTTGCCATTTGTAATGAAAGCGTCGTAAGCGACGTCAGAGAGATCCATTGCAGGCATCCGCATGGCCTCGCGTTGGAAAAAGTCGCTCAGTGTTCCGGTCTTTGCCGCGCCGAGAACGCTCTGGGCGGTCTTCTTTTCAATGCTGAAGAACTCCGATCCGCGCCTCAAGGTGCGCAGGACCTCCGGGGGGTTCCGGTTCGTCCAATCGGAGAGAACCACGACGTGCTCCTTGGAACTCTCACGTCCGGACTTCGGATCGATCACAATTGAGCCATAGACTCCGATCTGCTCCTGAAGGTGAGTGTGCGAATGATACCAATAGGTTCCATTTTGCCGGATTGGAAATCGATACGTGAAGGTCGCTCCCGGCTTGATCGGAGGAAACGAAACGAAGGGAACTCCGTCCATGTCGGGAGGCACCAGCATGCCATGCCAGTGGATCGACGTTTCGTGCTTCATGTTGTTGTGCACGTTGATCACCGCGGCATCCCCTTCCTTGAAGCGGAGCGTCGGCCCGGGAATGCCGCCGTTGATGGTCATCGCGTGGACAGGCTTGCCGGTGATATTGACGTGTTGTGCGGCAATGGTGAGGTCGTAGAAGACCTCTTTGGCTCCGGCGCAGCCTGTGATCAGAAGCAAGAGGAGGATGCGGATTTTTTTCATTCTGCGTTCGAAAGAGGGTTTTGTCGAAAATGCCAAAGCCGCCCCCCCCGGGAATTGGGTTGGCGACCTTGGGCGATAGCTCGGTGAGCCAAGGTAGTTCGCGCGCCTAGCTAGTTCGCGCGCCTAGCGCTTCTGCATCTTGGCGTGCTCTTCCACGGTCATTCCAGGCATGCTGTCATGCTGGGAACTAGCGGGCGCTCCGCCGCTCGAAGCACAGCTGGTGATGGCAGTGATGATGGCCGCGGCTAGGACTAGTAGAGTTGTTTTCATGGCAATCGGGGAAATTAACCGCGGAATAGACCATATTCAAGGTGGGCCCTGCGATTGGAGCCGCTGTTCAGCGGATTTTGGCGAGATAGCGTTCCGGGTCCTTCTCGAATTTGGCGACGCAGGGCCGGCAGCAGAATTTCACCTCCTGACCCTTGTAGACCTTTGTCACTGGAGAGCCCATCGAGCCAATGGCGTTGTCGGTCACAAGGCAGGTGCTGCGGGGATAGGATTTAGCGCCTGATACAACTTGGGTGCCGCTGGCGGCGCAGGAGGCAAAAGCTGCGAATGCAGAGGCTGCGGCGATTTTCAGGAGTGTATTCATTGGATTGATGCGCGTGTGTTAGATTCTAAGTCCGTTGGGGCGGGCCTTCCTCGGCCACCGTCACTTCTCTTCGAGCTTCTTCAGATACTTGGCAGGATCCTTGTCGAAGTCCTTGCGGCAGTCCTTGCAGCAGAGCTTGATCTCCTGGCCCTTGTATTCAAAAGACACCGGCTTCCCCATCTCGCCCAGCTTGTCGCCGGAGACGATGCAGGTGTCGGGCTTGTAGGGCTTGACCTTGCCGTCGTCCTTCTTGGTTTCCTCTTTCTTCGGCTCTTCCTTCTTGGGCTCTTCCTTGCCGTGGTCGTGGCCGGGGTTGGCAGCAGCCAGGCCAGCGAATACAATGGTGGCGGCGGCGATGATCGAGCTGATGCGGAATTTCATGTTCTTGTTGTACTGGTTTCGTCGTGGACCCGTGGTCCGTATGCTTGGTGAATGTCCGGTCGGGCGTCAGACCCTTGAACGATTTTGAGAAATTTCTCAGTGGCTGTGCGGGGCTTCTTCGGCTTCGGGGGTCGGTTCCATTCCACGGAATTCCGAATGTCTGATTTTGCCTCCTGCATCGGCAATCCAGCCTGCCAGCCCTAAAGAAATGGCAGCGAAAGCGGTAGCGGCCCAGGTCGCAAGGGCGGTGAACCGCCGGCCTCGCCAGCACCACACCAAGGCTGCCACTGAAACGACTAGAGCCAGCCAATAGAGCCAAACCACCCGTTCGGCTCGTTCCATGTGGAGATCAAGCCAGTCTTGGCCACTCTCGTCAGCGAGTCCGCGAACGGCCTTGTAGGATTGCTGTCCCAGCCAATAGGTGAGGAGTGCTCCGGCGTTTCCAATGGAGACAAGAACCAGTGCGATTTGCCTCGCCAGATGATCCCGCTTCCTCAAGGCGACACTCATCACGATCAGACCCGAGAACGTAACAAAGATCGGGATATGGTTGGTCAGGAGATGCAGGTGTGGGGCGTCGAGACCGAACACCAGTTTCGGTGCATGTTTCTCGTAGGTTTCCTGCGAGGCGCGAGCGGCAGTTGGGAGGGTTGCCGCAATCCCCAAGGCGATGTGCTGTAGTTTCATATCATCAGTTAGAAACCTGATTCAGGCAGAACCCTTGAACTAAACATCCATCATTGAAGGTTGGCTTCCCAAAGTCCCATGTAACTGGCCTTTTTTGAACTCCCGCCCGCGAAGCCAGAGAAAGATCACGGGGGTTACGATCAGGATATGGATGAGGCTTGAGATCATTCCGCCAATCACCGGAGTAGCCAGCGGCTTCATGATTTCAGCACCCTGCCGATGGCTCCACATGATCGGCAGCAAACTGGCGACGATTGTGGCCACGGTCATCACTTTGGGGCGAAGGCGTAGCCGTGCACCGTCTTTCACCGCTTGGACAAGATCCTGGTAGGTAAAGCTATCACCTTTTTCTGCCAGGCGGGCTTTCACGGTTTCCTCCAGATACACCACCATGACGACACCTGTCTGGACCGCAGTTCCGAATAGTGCGATGTAGCCGACCCAGACTGCGCCGTTGAAATTATAACCAAGGAGCTTCTGGAGCAGAACGCCGCCGCTCAGGGCGAAGGGAACTGCGAGCATCACATGAGCGGCTTCGAGTGCGCTGTGGTAGACGAAGTAGAGAAGAACGAAGATGATCATCAGCACGATTGGAAACACGAGTTGCATGGTTTTGACGAAGCGGCGCTGGTTCTCGTACTCTCCGGTCATCTTGTAGGTCATCCCCTCCCAATCGAGCTTCTGGAGCTTTTGCTCAACCTCTTGGACGAAGCCCCCGAGATCGCGATCTTGGACATTGGCCTGCACATAGGAACGGAGCAGGCCATTCTCTGAAGCGATTTCATTGGCCCCAACATCGCGGGTGATTTTGGCCACCATCCCCAAGGGGATATAGGGAACCACTTCCCCTTCGTTGGCTCCCGCCATTGCGGGTGCGGGAGCTGAGCCACCACCGCCTCCCATTCCCCCTGCCATGCCTGCTCCAGCCGCCTGTGCTGGAGCCGCGGACATTCCGGGTTTCGCTGCGATCAGGATACGGCTGAGTTTCTCGATGTCGTCTCGCTCGCTGCGCTGCACCCGAATCTGGATTGGGAAGCGTTGTCTTCCTTCAATGGTCGTGCTGACGTTTTTGCCGCCGATTGCGACTTCAACCGCATCGAGAACATCCTTGGCACTGAGTCCATAGCGGGCCATGGCCTCACGGTTCACCTCAATATTCAGGTAAGGCTTGCCTTGGACGCGGGACGGCGACACGCCAGCAGCACCTTCGATGCCCCGAATCACTTTCTCCACCTCGAATGCCTTGCGCTGGATTTTGTCGAGGTTGTCGCCGTAGATTTTGACGCCGACTTGTGCGCGGATGCCGGTGTAGAGCATCAGGATCCGGTTTTCGATCGGCTGGAGGAATGCAGGGACGTAGCCGGGAACCTGCTTCATCGTTTCGGTCAGCTCGGCTTTCAATTTCTCCACCGTCATGCCTTCTCTCCAGGCGGGGTTTCTCTTCACGCTAAAGCGTCCATCGGGAATGTACTCGGGCTTTAGCATGATGGTGGTCTCAAGCATTTCGGTGGGTGCCGGATCGGTCGCGGTTTCAAATCGGCCGAGTTTTCCGGCAACCGAGGCGACTTCCGGAACTTTGCTCATCACCTCGTCCTGCCAGGACATCACCCGTTGGATCTCTGTGAGTCCGGTTTTGGGGATCATGACCGGCATGTAGAGCAGGCTGCCTTCGTTCAATGGCGGCATGAATTCCTTGCCGAAACCGGTTACCATTTCCGCGACCTTCGGATGTCCTGCATCCCGGATTTTTTTGACCGTGTCGCGAGGCAAACCGAATGCTTCGAGCAGCGCGAAGGCGAGGATCAGCATTGCGAGGCCTACAACGGTTTTGCGGTGCTTCAGCGCCCAGTTCAAAACTGGCTCGTAGATCTTCAGCAGGGACTTCATCACCACGTTGCGGTCTTCTGAATGGAACGGGCCTCGAACCAGCAGCGAGCAGAGCACCGGCACCAGAGTTACCGCGAGAAGGGTTGAACCGATCATCGCGAAGGTTTTGGTGAAGGCGAGAGGGTGGAAGAGTTTTCCTTCCTGCCCGGTCAGGGCAAAGACAGGGACAAAGGCGAGGATAATGATCGCCATCGCGAAGAAGATCGGGCGGCCGACCTGTTTGCATGCGATGAGCGTCACCTTCCAGGTCTCCTTGGTGTCGAGCTTTCCTCCCTTTTCCTCTTCCGCGCGTTCACAATGACGGATCACATTTTCGGTGACCACAATAGCGGCGTCCACCAGCACACCGATGGCGATCGCAATGCCGGTCAGCGACATGATGTTGCTGGTGATGCCGAATTCCTTCATCAGCAGGAAGGATACGAGGATCGAAATCGGAAGGGGCAGCGTTACGATCAGGATGCTGCGGAAGTGCCACAGGAAAATGATATGGGCCAAGGTCACGAGAATGATCTCTTCGATCAACGCGTGCTTCAGCGTGTCGATTGTATGATCGATGAGTTCGCTGCGGTCGTAGAAGGGCTTGATGCTGACACCGGGCGGAAGGCTTGAGGCGATGTTGCCGATTTTCTCTTTCACCCGTTCGATGACGGCCTTGGCATTTTCGCCAGTCCGCATCACGACGGTCCCACCCACCACTTCCTTGCCATTCACATCGAGCGCGCCTCGCCGAAAGTCGCCACCGATTTGCACGGTAGCGATGTCTTTCATATAAACAGGGGTGCCTTCCATCGCCTTCACGGTGACGAGTTCCAGGTCCTCCTTGGATGTCACCAGTCCTACTCCACGGAGCACAAATTCAGCGCCGTTTTCCTCCACCACCTTGCCGCCGACGTTGAGGTTGGCATTCTGAACCGCGGTCATCACCTCCATCATTGTGACGTTGGCGGAGCGCATCTTGGTGGATGACAGCTCGATCTGATACTGTTTCACGAAGCCGCCAATGCTGGCCACTTCCGCGACGCCTTGAACGCTGGCAAGCTGGTAGCGGATATACCAGTCCTGGAGCGACCTTAGCTCGGCAAGGTCGTAGCCGCCGTTCTTCGCCTTTTCCGGATCAACATCGAGGTAATATTGATAGACCCAGCCGAGGCCAGATGCGTCGGGCCCGAGTTGGGGCGTGACGCCGGAGGGCATGGCGCTCTGAAGAAAGTTCAGACGTTCCAGGACCCGTGCGCGGGCGAAGTAGGTGTCGACACCGTCCTGGAAGATCACCGTTACCAGCGAGAATCCAAACATGGAGGTGGCGCGGACTTCCTTCACGCCTGCGAGTCCTTGCAGTCCTGTGGAAAGCGGGAAGGTCACTTGGTCTTCAACTTCCTGCGGGCTTCGGCCCATGTAATCCGCGTAGACCAAAACCTGGTTCTCGGTCAGGTCGGGGATGGCATCCACCGGTGTCAGGTGGACGGCACGGATGCCGAGCGCGATCAACAGAAGTGTAGCGCAGAGAACGATGAAGCGATTCTTCAGGCTCCATTCAACGATTTTCTCGATCATGGAAAGTGGCGTTTAAGGTTGGATCTCCTTGCCGCAATCTTGCATCTCGGCTCCGAAGAACGGGTTCGCGCCCGGTCGATCTCCGGTTTGAAGCCAGCGTGCTTTCTTCGGCACGCCGGGAATTGCGCGATCCACCATCGGGCATTCCCAGAGATGGAACTTTGGTGTTCCCTCCATTGTTCGGAGGGGCTCAAGCACGGCCGCCGCGGCCTGCGCGAAGCGATGGAAAGCCTTGCGGGCATCGACGAGATCTTTAGACCCGTGGAAGTGACGAGCGTCGGAGAGTTCGCTCAGTTTTTCCGATTTGCCTGCGAGAGCGGTTGTCAATTTGTCGGTTGCCTCCATGGCCGGTTTGCTTGCCTCGTTGAACGCGGCGAGATCATCGGCGGATAGCGCCTTTGCCATTGCATCAGCGAGGTTAAGAAACTCGTTCACAGCCACCTGCTGCTCATTGTTCAATGACGCTCCTGGCTTGGCCTTTTTCGGCTCGCTACCGGTCATGAAGGACCGGTTCATTTCCGCCTGTCCGTCGAGAAGGAGGTTGCCATTGGTGACGACATGGTCGCCGGCGTTCAAGCCGGAGAGGATTTCCACGAGCTGGTCTCCACGGCGGCCGAGTCTTACGACGGCGCGTTCGTAGGCAGCTCCTTCGCGGTCGATATAGACAACGGCCTCGCGACCCGTTTCGATCACTGAGGAACGTGGGACCGATAGAA
This sequence comes from Haloferula sp. BvORR071, assembly GCF_000739615.1. GTDB lineage: Bacteria > Verrucomicrobiota > Verrucomicrobiia > Verrucomicrobiales > Akkermansiaceae > Haloferula. Next base: position 125,661 of record NZ_BATP01000024.1, on the reverse strand, counting down.
CGGAAGGGGTGGTTATCTGAACTTCGCCGTCGGCATAGAGACGATGGAGAAGGGTCCGTCGACCATCCACCAGCGGGTTGGGCAGCTCCACCCGGATCTTCGTGGAGCGCGTGGCTTCGTCGAAGTTCGGGTCAATGAACGTGATCTTGCCTTCAAAGGATTTACCGGGAATCGCCGGGGTCGTAACGCGAACGATTTGCCCGATCTGGATCCACGGCATGTCCATTTCATAGGCCCGGAACATGAACCACATCGTGGAGAAGTCAGCTATTTCGAAGAGCTTTTCACCGGTTGCGACGTACTGACCTTCGTAGACATTCTGGGCGACAACTGTTCCGCTCATTGGGGCGATGATCTCGCTCGAGAGGACTTCTGCCGGTTTGGATTCCAGTTTGGCGATCTGCTCCTTGGTAAGTCCCATCTGGCGAAGGCGCAGGCCGGTGTTGGATTTCAGCTCGCCGGTCAGTTGCCGATATTCCCTTTCGGCCTGGAGAAGTGTGGGGCTGTAGAAATCTGCCAACGGCTGTCCTTCGGTTACTTCTGCACCGATATAGTTCACATGGAGCTTTTCGACGCGGCCATCGACGTAGGCGGAAAGAATGCGGTGGCGTGTGGCATTGTCGTCGATCATTCCTGCGACGTGAAGTTTGCGGTCCAGTTGCTGTTGCCTTGCTTCAGCTGTTTCGACATGCAGCACTTGAATCTGGCTTTGAGTGAGGGCGACGACGTTTTCGCCACCGGCGTTGTCGAATCCCTTTTCGCCTTCGTAGACCGGAGTTAATTCCATGCCGCAAATCGTGCAGCGACCGGGCTTGTCGCTTTTGATCCACGGATGCATGGCACTCTGATAGTAGAGCACTTTGCGTTCACCGGAAGTGGTGGGCGCGGCGGGTGAGTGAGCGAATCGATCCTTGGCGAACCAAGTCGCGGTGGCGGCAATCAGCGCCGTGATGATGACGGTAAGAAGAGTTTTCATGGCTGTGTTCAGCGGCGGTCTGGGACCAGCACCCGGAGGTCTTCGAGTGCGGAGAGTTGCATGGCGATGTAGCGCCGTTGTTCGAGGCGGAGTGAGAAGATCAACCGGTTGGCGTCGAGCAGGTCGGTCAAGGTTGCTTTCGAACTGATCCAGGAAGTCTCCAAGGTGCGGGTTGCCTCTTGGCTCTTGGCGAATACGTCGCCGGAGTAGGCCCTGGATTGTGCCGCTGCATTGGCGGCATCGTTGGCGAGTGCCAGGACTTGGTCGGCGATTTCACGGACCACCGCATCGACATCGTGTGCCGCCGATTTCTCGCGCAGACGGGCGGCATCAATCTTGGCCTGATAAGATTGTTCATTGAACCATGGCAGGTTCATTTTCACTCCGAACGACGCGCTCCTGAGATCACCGCCGGAATACATGCTGCTTTCAACCGCTAGGGAGACGCCCGGCAATCTTTCGCGGTCCGCGATCCGGGTTTCGGCACCGGCGGCAGCGGCCATCTCCTTCATCGCGAGCACGCGGGGGTTTACCCTTGCGATTCTGGTTACCTCGGCGGTTCCGATCGGTGTTGGCGGCGGTGTCGCCGGCAGATTGAGTCTGGGCCATTCCTTTTCTAAGGGACGTCCAAGACTTAGGTTCAGACGTTCGGAGATGCTTTTTCGGGTGCGCTTCGCGGATTCCAGGATCTGTTCTTCGCGTGCAAGTTCGCTTTCGAGTCGCAGGGCATCGACGCTGGTTTGCTCCGGATTCAATGCCCGTTGGCGGGCATTGTCTGCCATTGCACGCATCCAGCGGATCTGCTCGTCCTGGAGACGGATCGACTCGTCGGCGAGAGCGAGTTCAATTGCATCCTTGGCTGCGGCCGCCCCGGCGTTGAGACTGCTGGTCTGCGCGTTTTGGCTCTCTGCCCGACGAATTGCATCGGCCTTGGAACGGTTTGCCTCAAAGAGGCCGGGACGTGGAAGCGGCTGTTCGAGACTCAAGCGGATGTCGCCGTCGTCCATCCGCATTTTCTTTTCTGCCCCCATCAGCATGAGGCCGACCATGGGGTCATCCCAGAGCCGCACTGCCCTCACATCTTTGGCGGCGGCTCCAGCCTTGAGTTCAGCAGCTTTTGCCGCGGGATGTTTACGGGACGCCTCAGCTCGGAGGGGCGCGAGGAAGCGATCAGTTGTAACCTGGGATTCTGCGGCCAGCAGGTTGCTCCCGGCCACGAGGAAGCCGGTCAGAATAAAGAGTCGTGTGTTCATTGGTCACCATTTTGAGATCAGGACGAAGTGGTCCGGATTGCCCGCTTACGCCTGACGTGGCGCGACATGCGGGCACAGTACGCCTGTAAAGGCGCGATCTCAGATGATGAACCGGCAGAACGAGACGTTGAGCGACAGGCCGGCGTGGCCCTTCATGCTCACCGGACGATCAGAGAGAGGCTCGGTTACTGGTGGAGGGATGTGACTGACGAAAGCGAGTGATTCCCGGGCACCCGGGGCGATGGGATCCAGCTTTACCGACTTGGAGTCCGGGCGGGACGGTGAAGGGGTTGGTTTGTGCTCGGTGCTCTTGGCACAGGAACAGGCTCCCTTGGACTTTGTGCAGGGACAGCTTGTGGAAAGCTGACAGGTGCTGGGGCGGGCGAGGCACTGGGAAATACCGGCCGACATCTGGGAAAGCTGAAGGATCAGCCCCAGAACCAAGCCAGTCATGACATTCCAGAATACCATCGTTGAAAATCTGCAACTTATGGCCAAAAAACTCCAGCTGGAATCGCTTTTGCTTGGCCTTCTGTCGGTAAAAACCCGGAGAACTACTAAACCCTTGAAAAAACTCGGGAGAATTTTCCCTAAATCGTCTGGCAAGCTCAGGTCACCGGCTTTGGGCAGTGGAACCGTGAATCAGAGGAAATCCTTCAACTGCTCTTTGAGAATCTGTCTGGCGCGGTAGATGCGGGTCTCGATTGCCTTGGGACTACAGCCGGAGAGCGCCGCAATATCCGAGTAGCCCATTCCCTCGTAGATGAACAGGGACATTGCCTCGCGCAGGTCATCCGGGAGTTTCTGAAAAGCTTTGTCGACTGCTGCACTTTTTTCGGAAGCTGAAGCCACTTCCTCGGGACTTCTTCCTGGATCCACCGCTTCCTCCGCGCAGCATCCGGTTTCTCCCTGCGGACCATCGATGGAGAGAGTCGGATGACGAGCTTTCCAGCGGGCGTGATTACGAGCCAGATTGGAGGCAATCGCGAAGAGATAGGTCGAGAAGGTACCGTTGGACCGGTAGCGATCGCGGGCTTGATAGAGTTTTACGAAAGTTTCCTGGGCGAGATCCAGGGAGGTTTCCCGGTTCCCAGTCATCCGGAAGAGGAATGCGCTGACCCTTTGGCCCCAGCGGTCCATCAGAGTATTCAGCGCAAGGTCATCGCCGGTGGCCAGTCTTGCCATCAATTCGGGATCCGAGGATTCCATGGGAGGCATAAGCCAGTCAGTGACGATGGACCGAACTCGGCTCGCTGTGGCTGAAATCCAGAGCGTAGGGGAGCATTGCCTTCAGGTATTTCGCAGCCTGCCGGGAATCCATCTGCCCGGCCGTTTCGTAGAGATGCTTTAGCATCGCTTCCTGGCATTCCGCGTGAATGTCGGCATGTTCGCGGATGGCAGCCTTGAGCTCGTCGGTGATTCCTTGATCCTTGGCGGCCAAGTGATCGAGCTTCTGGTGAGCTTCCAGAATGCGCTGGCACATCGCCTCACACTTCGGGCGATAGGCTGCGTGCAGCTCAGAAACCTTGGCTAACTGTTCATCGCTCAAGCCGAGTTCGGTTCGTACCCAAGCGAGTTCCGGCATCTTGTCGAGCAATGCGCCCTTGTGACTTGTGGATCTGACCGACCGGGTCAGGCAGAAGGCCGCGGCCCCGGCAAGCAGAAGGAATAGAAAAACCAGAAGTGGCTTTTTCACTTCAATGATGAGTTTGAGCGAAAGGACTAATCGAGTAGGCGTAGCTGGACGCAGAGGAATCCTCCTTAGGTGTGGTAATCAGACCCAGCGCGAGTCCGATGGCGACAGTAGCAGCGAATCCAGCAGCAGCGCCCCAAGGCTTCGTCACAGCGGCGAAGACGCGGTGATACCAACGCAGCGGCAGAGCGGCCGCATCATTCTCGATGCGCCTCCATACTTGCTGGCGGAACGAGGTCGGCAAGGGACGGTCGCCCCTTGCCGAGCGGAGCAGGTCATCAAAGTCGGAATCGTTCATGGTTTCCAAAGTGATCGTTTACCTGCCGATTGCAACTTCAAGCGCGGCTGCCCTTCCGGCAGACCATTTGACGTTCCTTCGAGGGAACCTGGCAACTGTTCGCGCAGGCCTTGACCTTGGTGAAAGAACTCGAGGAACCTCGTCCACCCAGCGCTGCGTTTTGCCTGTATTTCGTGGTGCAGCAGTTCATCGAGCAGTGCTCCGGCATCCGCTCCATTTTGACGGTGCGAGGGCCGGAAGTCAGCCGTTGGACGGGGAAATCGGGCCGCGCGAAGGCGGCGGGTGTGGCGGTAGCAATCGCGAGAGCCGCCATTGCGATGCTCAAGGTCTTGGTTTTCATCTTCTTGGTTTCGGTTGGTTGAACCGCCCTTCATCGGGCCGTTCTGCGAGGTAAAACACCGATCCTAGAGCAAACCCTGAGAAAGTTATATTCCGTCCCTCGGGAAAACTACGGATGTTGGCGTCTCCAGAAGAAGCCTGACCTAAAAGTCGCGGGGATCCTCACTTCATGCTGCCCGTCTCCCCAAAGCGAGTCCCTGCGGACAGGGGTTGAGTGCCGCCACGAGCATGAAGCGGGCGGGGAAGGTCAGTGAGCCGGAGGCACGTGAGATGGTAACTTGGCCATCCTCCAAGGGTTGGCGCATCACCTCCAGGGTACTCCGGCGGAACTCGGGAAGCTCGTCTAGGAAGAGCACGCCGTGGTGAGCGAGCGAAACTTCGCCCGGACCGGGATTCGTGCCTCCGCCAAGGAGGCCCGCATCAGAGATCGTATGGTGCGGCGAGCGGAAGGGGCGGGTGGTGAGGAAGGAATGCTTCAGGTCGAGCGTTCCGGCGATCGAGTGAATCTTGGTCACCTCGATCGCCTCGTCTTCGCTCATGTCAGGCATGATGGTCGGGAGACGCTTGGCGAGCATCGATTTGCCCGTGCCCGGCGGCCCGATCATGATCATGTTGTGGCCGCCTGCCGCGGCGACTTCGAGGGCGCGCTTCACATGGTGCTGGCCCTTCACCTCATCGAAATCGACATCGTAGTTCCGGTGGGATTCGAAGAAAGCGTGGCGGTCCAGCTCGCAAGGTTTGATCTCGGTCTTGCCGGTAAGAAACTGCCAAGTCTGGTGGAGGGAGTTGACCCCGAAGACTTGGAGGCCCTCCACGATCGCGGCTTCGGTCTGATTCGCTTCCGGCACGACCACCCGGGTGCGCCCTTGTTTCTTCGCTTCCATGGCAATGGACAGTGCGCCCTTCACCGGTCGCACCACACCGTCCAAGCCGAGTTCACCGATGATCGCGCAGTCATCCGCGGTGAGTTGGATCTGCTCACAGGCCGCGGCCATCGCCACTGCGATGGGCAAATCGAAAGAGGGACCCTCCTTCTTCAAATCCGCCGGTGCCAAGTTCACGATCTTGGTGCCCATGCCGAAGGACAGGGCGGATGCCGCTAGGGCCGACTGCACCCGCTGGGAGGATTCCCTGACCGCGGCGTCAGGTAGTCCCACGATAATCGTCAGCGGCTTCTCGGAACCATAGGCGTTCACCTCGACCTCCACTTCGTGGGCGTCGATGCCCCGGAGGGCGGCGGAGAACAAGCGTGTGATCATATGAACATCTAAGGATTGCGAGGCCGCTTGCCCGTGGCAAGGCTCAAAAACGGGGGGGGACCCACTGCCGCCTTCGTCTAACACAATCAGGGCCCATGGTGAATGACCAAGATATGCTGCTGCTAGAGCCAAGCTAACAGAGGCGGTCCCAAGCGAAGGCTGTGGTCGCCGTGCATCCTGCCCGTAAGCCCGAATATCATTGACTGAATCAATGGAGGCTGCCATTAGGGAGGTAAATCAACCTGTAGCATCGTCGCCGGATGAAACGAACTTTTGGAATGATCGAAGGACTCGCCGTCCTTGCCCTCGCACAGGTCTTAACGCTTTCCGCCGGTGAATACACCGGGCCCTCCGATTCTCAGTTCGGGGAGATCGAGGAGGTGACTTACCGCAAGTCGAACTGGGAGCCTTGGCGAGTCTGGGGCGGGGCCGATGTCCACTACTACGACAACATCCGCTCGATCAACCTGCTCTCACCGACACTGGCGGGAGTGCTGAACGACGAGGACGACTTCGTCTACCACTTCGGACTGGGGGTGGGATACACGCCGCTGATCACGAACAACCTCTTCCTGGATACCTCGCTGTCGCAGGAGTTCTACCGCTTCGACAAGCTCAACCAGCTCGACTTCGATTACACCAATGCGGATCTCGGCTTCATCTACGTGATCCAGTCCTTGCGGGACCTCGAGGTCTTCGCGCGCTACCGCTACGAGCATCTGGAGTCGGGCACCTTTGAGTCCAAGCTCTACGGGATGCATTCCTTCGAGACTGGAGCCCAGCAAGTCTATCGCTTCGCTCCGGGCCAATCGGTCTTCGGCCAGCTCAAAGCACGTTGGGCACTGGATGCCAGCCCGGACATCACCGGCTACGACGAGTATAGCATGAACGTCGGCTACAAATGGGAGAGCGAACCCTTCGAAGTCACATTCTCATATCGGCTGGGCTACTCCGATTTTGACGAGATCGACCGCGCGGATTGGAACCACGTGGTCATGCTCCGCGGTGAGTATCACCTCCGCGATTGGGTGACCTTCGGAGCAGATGCCTCCTTCACTTCGAATGCTTCGGACCTGAAAGCCTTCGACTACGACACCTTTGGTATCGGTGCGGGCGTTTCACTTCAAATGAGCTTCTAACCACTACGACTCCGAGCCATGAAACACAGCTCACGCTTGAACCTTTTGCTTTCCTCGCTGGTAGTGCTGGCAGCTGCGGCACCGGCTGCCCTGCATGCAGAGCCCGGTAGTGTCGAAGCGATCCGCGGGGATTCGATGTATGTGCGCGACGGCATGATGCGGCGCATGGCGGTGGCCGCGACCCTCCAAGGGGGCGACGGCGTCCACACCGGCAAGACCGGCCAGACGCAAGTGGATGCGGGCGGCGCAACCGTTCGCGCTGGCTCTAACACCGATCTGGCTCTCAAGAAGAACCGTCAGGGACTCACGCTCAAGGAAGGCATCGTGCTGGTGAGCAACAAGTCCCAGAGCAGCGGATTCGAGCTGGAGACCGACCGCCATCGCGCGACCTCCTATGGGACCATGCAGGTGAGCTACCTGAAGGACAAGTATCTCAAGGTGCTCTGCGTGGAGGGCAAGGTGAAGGTCAGTCTCAAGGCGCTGATGGGTGACAGCGTGACCCTTAAGCCCGGGCAGATGGTCACCATCACGCCGACCGAAGAGCGCATCCAGGATCCTGCAACGGTGAATCTCAACCGTGTGGCCGCCACCTCCGCCTTGATGGGGCCCAGCTTCGTGGTGCCGAAGTTGAACTTCCCCGGTGGGAACAGAGTGGGCGCGGCCATCGCCGCACAAGAGCAGGCTGTTGCGAGCGCGACCGGACGTGTGGGTGATAATACCCGCGAAAAGACGCTTTCAGATACCGACAAGACCCTTGGCATTCTGACCGGTCCCGCACAGGAGCATCGCTTGGGTTCCCAATTCAACGCAGCCCTGAATGGCAAGCCGGCGACCCCTGAGCGGATGTACGATATCTTCTACTGGGGCTCGAAAGGCCTCTACCGTCCGAGGCCGGGCAACAGCAACTTCTAAAAAGTCACGCCGGTGGTCTGAGCGCGTGGTTGCCGTCGATGGCCTCGCGGATGGCAGTCTCCCAGCGCCGCTGCACATCCGCATTGCGGCTGTGGTTGGTTTCGGTGTCGTAGCGATCGGACATCGCTTGCGCCTCCGTTCTGGAGCGCTCGATACGAGCGCTTACCAGACGCTGCAATTCATCGGTGGTGTCGGCCCGGAGGGCGGCTAGATCGTTCATCAGTTGTCTCGCATCGATGCCGCTGATGTCGAAGTGCCCTTGCTCATGGGCTAGAAGTGCATCGGACTTTGCTGAGCGTACCACCCAAGTGTCATCCGGCACGACTCTCAGGCGCACGCCGAAGCTTCCCAGCCGGAAGCGCCCGTCGCTTCGGCAGACGCTGACATCGTCGTCGAGCACGGCCTCTGAATGAATCTGCGCATCCTCGTCCTCGCCAGGTGGGCGCTCCTCCCGCTCATCGGGAAAGTCGCCCCGCCAGGCAATCGACCTCGGCCAGCCACTCAAGCGGGGTGCACCTCCGCAGGTTCCGCCACCGCCCTTCATGCCGACGGGTCCGGAATCGCCGCTGGTCGTATCCGGTGCCATGGGGCTGGCAGATTCGGAGTCGTGGCTCTCATCCACGGGGCCGGGCTTTCGGGAGTAGCTCATTGCGGAGATCGAAGTGCGGCGCGCTGGCGGGAAGCCGGAGCCGCGGTGTTGAATAGGATCCTTCCGGGATGGCGGAGCGCCTGCTCCGCCGAAGCGGCCTGCCTCTGGCGCTGGGTTCCGGTTTGCAAGGTGGACTGCAAGGTCTCATCGGAGTGAGGCCTTCCGAGCAGGTAGCGTCGCGCCGGAATGAATGACGAGCCATGCTCCTGCCACCATTGCGCCGCCTTCCGAGCGTCGGGCCAAGGCAGCTCGTCGTCAGCATCGCGAGCGACACCTTCATCGTCCGGATCATCCGAAGGACCTGCTTCGAAATTGTCAGGGGCGATTCCTTCCATCTCCTCGGCCACGAGATCCAGTCCGCTGATCGAGGTGATCGCTTCACCGGCGATCCGCGCGAGAGCGGGATCCGAAATCCTCTCCAAGAGCCAGGGAACATGCACCGGATCCCCGCTGGCTCCCATTCCTTTGATCGCGGCGCGCGAAGATAAGCCATCCAGGCAGGCGCGCGCGATCCAAGGCGCGGAGTCGGCGGAGTTGAGGGATCTCATCGCCAGGCTACAGGCCTCCTCGGCATGGCGACCTCCCGCCATCGCTTGCCGGCAGAGCTCGGCCGTGGAAGAAGGATCACCTAACAGAGTGGCGGAGCGAGCAGCGTGGAAGCGCTCAGCTTCGGAGTTTTCGGAGAGGGCGTGGCGCAGATCCGGCAACAATTTGGCGTCACCGATCTCGGCGACCGCTCTCAAGGCGCGCTGGCGTACGGTGGAGTCTTCATCCTTTAACCCGCGTTCTAGATCCTCGCGTGACACACGGCGATGCGCAGCAGTCGCTGCCAAGCCGATCCTCCTCATCACGGGATCACGGGACGAGATGAGATTCTCAATACGTCCTGCGACTTCATTCCATTCCCTCCATCCCAAAGCCGAGATGAAGGCGCGGCTGAGAGCCGGATCAGTGACGGCGAACTCGAGCACCTTGTCGAAGCGCGCATGGCCACCTGGCAAGAGCGCCAGCCATGTGGCAGCGAAAACCTCGCCCGGCTCCTTCCATGCCAAGCCTTCCTCGCATGCCTGCCAGCCCGCGTCGCCCGCGATGAGGAGGCCGTCCAAATGGGCAGTCACTCGCTCGTCGATCCGGCCGAGCTGGAGCAAGGTGTGTTTCGCGCTGGTCACGGCGGCATCGCGGAGAAGCCACTGGAAGGCCGCCTCCTCGGCATGCTGGTCGACGATCTTCGCGATCGATGGGCGCTGCACTTGCATGAAATAGATTAGAGGACTCGAGTCCACCCGGTCCCATCGAAGAGGGCCGCATCCTTCATTCCGACCGAAAGGAGGTGGGTGTCTTGAAAAACATCGAGATGATAGAAGCTGGTAGGAATCACCTCGCCTTCGAACTTCACTAGCTCCAAGCTGTCATCATCCTTCAGGCGATAGAGAGCGGTGTTGGATGCCACATGGATGCGGCCTTGATAGCGGACGATGGACCAGAAATCTTCCACCACACTGGGCAGGTCAATGCGGGTGAGGGCATCCTTTGTGCCCCGAATGATGGTGCCGCGCTGGCCGCACGCGTGGATCAGGCCGTCTTCGTCGCAGGTAATGCCGGTGAGGATGGCGTTGGAGCCGGTCTCGCATCGGTCAACGCTTTTGCCCTGATAGTGGGCTACCAGTCCATTCCAGCCGCATACGAGGAAACCGCCAGGTGGATAGGGGCAGATGCCCTCAAGGATTTCATCCACCTCAGGATTGGAGAGGTCACTCCAGACGGCGCGATCGATCATCCGGTTGACGCTGCCATTGATCCCGACGGCAACCGCAGAACCTTCGATGCAAGCCACCGCCGAGAAGTCATAATCCTTCCGGATGATGTCAGTGGTAACCGCTTTGCTATCCATCACGGTGCACTTCCCGGAGGGGCCAACAATGACGAGCTGCTTTTCGCGATCGGCGATCGGCGGAATCACAGCGGCTGAGATCCCGTCGTGTTGGACCGATCCGCGGTACCACTCTTCCTGGCCGCGCTTCCAGATGCCGATAAGGGTGTAGGGCACCTGCTCCTCGGCGATGACTGGATCCTCCAGTAGCAGTACCACGGAGTCGGGATTGAGGATTCGACCGGTCCTCAGATTGAATTGATCGGGTGAAGGTGCTTCAGCCATGATATGGGTTCCCGGTTGGCGTTCGATCTGCATTTAGCCCAAGCCCACCGGGGCGGCGGGAGGATCCATGCGCTTTTGGAAAGCCGAGAGATCGCGGTCCACGATCTCCTTGCGGGTTGAGATATTCTCGTCAGACTTCACGCCCATGTCCTCGTGGCCCTTCTTGAGCTGGGCCTCCAGGCAGGCCTGGTTGCAACCCGTCACGGCGGCGGCAGAAGTCGCACCGCATTTGCAAGAATCGGCCACGGTCCACGACTTGGCGTGTTCGTTCACGGCGATATTTTTCTTCACCATGTAGTCCGTGCGGCCCTTGCCCAAGAGGCCGTGGGTGGCGGTCTGCGCACCGCCGGTGGCGCACATGCAAGGAGCTCCTGCTGCGCTATACTTCGGGTGCCCGAGTCCGCGATCCTCACCAAACTGTGAAGCGGGCACCAGGTGATCGGGAGTAGAGCCCGGGCAGCATGCCGACTTCCGGCCCTTGCGGTAGGAGGTCAAGGCACACTGCAGGGCCTTGGTGCAGGCGTTGTTGTTGATGTCGACGGCGTAGTCCTCGTGAGCTTTGTGCACCTTCACGGTGGCAGCCGCTTGGGCTGCTTCTCGTCCCGGCCCATCGGGCAGCTTGCAGGCGGTCTTATGTTCGGCCTTGGCGGCGTTGAGGGCGGTGGGGTTCGGGCACTTGGACTTGTTTTCGTCGACCGGGTCACCGCACTTGTCCTTGATGTTCTCGCGCTCCTTTTCGCAGCCCGGTGTGGCGGCGATCAGGTCCATGCGCCCGATGTGCGGCCAGGGGATGCCTTCGTTCGCCGGATCGGACGCGTGGTTGTGGGTGGTCATGTCGAGGTGGCGGACCACATTCTTGCCCTCGACCTTCACGTCCGCTGACCAGGAGGTGAAGTAGACCTTGCCGCGGTTGACGCTGGTGATGACTCCCTTCTTCGCGGCGGCGCCGGCTTCGTCGCCGCTGCTCTTCTTGAAGTGTGACTGGTTCTTCAGCATCACCTGCTTGCCATTGATGAAGACCGTGGTGCTGCCATCGGTGGTGTCCGAGGCCATCCCGAAGTTCGGGTAGGGCACCGGCACGCCGGGCGGTGTTGCCGGATTCTCCGGCGGCGTCATGCAGACATCCGGAAAGGCGGCGATGCTCTTGCTGCTCCCCGATTGGCAGGTGATCTCGCGGGTATTGGCGAAGACGTCGTCGGCCATCAGGGGTGCCTCCTTTCTTCGGTGGTCTGGCGAAGCACCAGTGCGGCACGCTGGCCGTCGGTATTGCCGACATGCAGGAGAACTCCCGGTCCCGGCGCGTATCCCTTCACGGCTGCATGCCACGCGACGGCGAGAGCGCAGGGGACCGTGGCGGCACCGACTTCGCCGATGCAGTCCGCCGTGTGCCAGAGATCGAAGCTCTGCTTGCGTACCCGCAACGTGCGCGCCATTGCGAGGGCGGCTTCCTTGAAAGGATACTGCTCGCCGTTGGCATCACAGAGCCGGTAATCGATGGAATGGTAATCCAGCCCGCTCTTCGAAAAGGATGCCCGGATCGCCGCAGCAAGGCCCTCACCCCGCAGCGGCTGCTCTGACTCAATGCCAGCTTCCTCGCGGGCAAATCCCCAGCCGTGGACCGCGAGCGGACCGACAGTCCTGCTTGATGCCTGTTCCAACCAGATCGCAGCAGCCGCCTCGCCGGGGATGAAGCCGTCCGATTGGCGCGAGGTCAGCAAGCGCTGCCGGGTGTAGTAGGCTCCAAGCGTGTTGGCATTCAGAAGACTATCAACCCCTACGACGAGACAAGAGCCACCGCGCAAGCGGGACAGGATTCCTTCCGCCAGCTGGATCGCTTCAATGCCGCCCACACGGCCATTTTCGATCACGCGGGACTCCGGATGAAATTCACCGCCGCAGCGATCCATCAACTCGCGGAGCAGCGATGGGTCCAAGCGCGGAAGCCGGCCCGGCCGGTCCTTCTCTGCGATGACCAGTAATAGGGGGATTTCGCGCAGCGCCGCCGGGGGTAAGTCGCCGATACATTCGAGGACCGCTGCTGTGGCCATTTGCAGCAGCTTCTCTCGCCCGCGCCATGGCTTCTCCAAGGGCACCTCGGCGCCTTGGATCACATCGCCATCGAAGAGGAATGCCGTGTCGTCGAAACCGGTGAAGCCCACGCGGATGGCTGCGCACGAAGCGGCGGCGCCGAGGCCCACCGCAGAGCACATGCCGACCTTGGTGATGACCATTGCAGGATTCATGACCGCGCCTCCTCGCTGGCGAGTTTCTCCCGGACCATGGCATCCAGTGAGGGATACCATTTCTTCCCGCCGCTCCGCGCCCGATACCATGCGGGGCTCATCCGGCCGACCACCACCTGCGCGATCTCCAGCATGTTCTTGCGAAGGGGAAGCGAGCTGCGCCAGACGACGCTGAAGCGTTGGGCCTCGGGCTCGATCAAGAGCGTGTCCACCACTGCGGTTTGGGTGACTTCGGGGCGGTTGCGTGGATAAAAGACCACGGGCAGATCAAGTGCCGGCAGCACGAAAGCCGTGCGACCCGCAGGCGTGAGATTCATCAGCACCACTTCTTCGCCGCCTTTCGGGTGGTCGATCTGCTGGTCCTCCGGAGCCGCTTGGTAGTGCCGCTCATCGAAATCGGCAGGCAGGAAGGGGAATACATGATCGATCCAGTTCTGGTCATAGGTGCCCGCATACTTGAGTCGTGCGGGCCAGCCCCGGCCGAGCGGGCCAAAGGCCATCGGGCGATACTTGCCCTCGGGATCGCTCACCGGCTTGCCGCTCTCTTCGGTATTCGGCAGCGCGGCTCCGTGGATCGCGTCGGGATTGGAATGATAGCCCCGACCGACTGGATTGTCCGTGAAAGCAGAGTGGCGCTTCGGGTCGCGATGCGTGTTGTCGCTGCCTCCGAAGGCGCAATCGTAACCGAATGGCAGCGTGACGAAGGGTGTTGGATTGCTGGCGGTTACCCCGAGGAAGTCCTTCTTCCACATACGGTCGCCGACGACCTCAAAGCTCTTCGTCAACTTGCCGATGCGGATGCCAACTTGGACGCGAGCTGCAGGTTTGCCTGCGGGCGCATGGGCATAGCCATCCAAGAGCACATCACAGCGCGGCTTGAAGGGCGCGAAGTCAGTCTCGCGGTGCGTGGCGGAGAAGCCGGGCTCTCCCGTGAACTCATCCGCCATCACCAGATCCACCTGCGAGGGCGCCAGCGCCGGAGTTTTGGATGGGTCAGAAGGAATCGTGAAGGTGCCTTTCACCACCACGACCAGATACTCGCGGCCATCCGGCTTCACGCCCATGGTATAGGCGGCCTTCATCCGGGTGCCGTTGAGCAATTCCATGGCGACAGGGATTCATCTCATTCAGTTGATCTGCACGGAGCCGCCCTTGATGCGGTTCACCCCGGAAGAGCGGGTCGAGACGTAAGCTCCTCGAATGAGCACCTTGCCCGCGCGGGTCAGCGTGATGCTGGCCTTGCCGCATTGCAGGGTGATCTGCCGCTTGGCGCTCAGCGTGAGTTCCTCCCCATCGGCTGACACTTGCAAGGACTCCGCTTGCTTCGCGTCTGAAGACTGAAGGAGGCCAAGGATGATCGGCTTTGAAGGATCTCCATTCTCGAAGCTGAGCACGGCCTCACGCCCAATGTCGTCGGGAGCGATAGTGCAGGTATGCCGCGCAAGGCGCGGGCACCCGGAAGCATCGCCGGCAAGCGTGACCCATGGCCGGCCTTCTCCATCAAGGGACGCGAGGCGCGCGACCGCCACGCTGGGCAGTCCCACCGCACCTGATGCCGGAGCGGCTTTCGCTTTACGCGTTCGCGGCGAGTCAATGATGCTGCTGCTGGGATTCATGCGATGGGTGATAAAGAGGGAAGGGGGACTTAGTTGTTCATGATCTTCTGACCCTTGACCGTGACATCCTTGGATGCCTTCACCTGGATCTGTCCGGATCCCTCGATGGTAATGTTCTTGCCCTTGATTTGGATCGTGCCGTCCTTCTTCATCAGAATGCTGGCATCTCCGGTCTTGATCAGGATTTGGTCGCCCGCGTCGATCGCGAGTTTCTTCCCGACTTTGAGCGTGTCGTCTTTGCCTACGTCGGTAGCGCGGTTGTCGCCTACCGCGAAAGACTGGTTCTTGCCGACGGAGGTCGATTGATTGGCTCCAACGGAGGTCTCCTGATCGCTGCCGATCGTGTTCGTCTGGCTGGTGCCGATGGTGTTCGACTGCGAAGCGCCAACCGTGGTCGCTTGCACGCCGCCCACCGTGATCTCCTGCGCGGCGCCGACATTGATCATCTCATTGATGCCGACCGTGTGGGTGCGCATCATGGCGACCGTCTTCGTCTCGCTGGCTCCTACCGTGTGAGTGAAGGCCGATCCAATCGTGATGGTCTCATTGCTGCCGACCGTCTCGGTGCGGTTCACACCGATGGAGATTACCTCGTTGCTTCCCACCGTCTCGGTGCGGTTCACGCCAATGGTGATCGTCTCGTTGTTGTCGACGGTTTCGGTCCGATCGTGGTGGATGTGGATCGTTTCGTTGTGACCCACATCCTCCGTACGGTCATGACCCACTGAGGTAGTCTCATCGTTCTCGACGATGTTGTCCTGATTCTTCTCCGCATGGATATAGAGCTGCTCGGAGCCCTTCTTGTCCTCCATCCGGATCTCGTTGAAATTGGAAGTTCCTCCACCCATCGAGCTGCGGCTCTTGATCCCGCTCTGCGTTTTGTTCGCGGGAAGGCCGTAGGGCGGCATGTTGTCGCCATTGTAGACGCGGCCGGTAATGATCGGGCGGTCGGGATCACCTTCGAGGAACTCGACGATCACCTCTTGGCCGATGCGTGGGATGTGGATCGATCCCCACTGCTTGCCGGCCCAGTACTGTGAAACCCGGATCCAGCAGGAACTCTTATCATCGCTATTATCGTGGCGGTGCCAGTGGAAGTGAACCTTCACCCGGCTGTATTCGTCCGTGTAGATCTCATCTCCGCCGGGACCGGTCACGATCGCAGTCTGTGGGCCGGTGATCAGCGGCTTCGGCGTATCGCGAGACGGGCGGTAGTCCACCGTGGCGGGAATCGCCAGGAGCTTCACTTGATAGAAGCGCGGTCCACCGGAAACCTCCTGGGAGCCGAAGGGTGTGGAGTGAATGTCGTGATGCAGGCGGGTGATCAGATACTTCCGGTTGTCGTCATCGCGGAATGCTTCCTTCAGCTCAAACTGGAAGCCGACCTGCAAGCCCGCGATATCCGCCTCACCGCGGTGTGTCTCGTGCCGCGCTTGCAACTCCTGCATGCGGATCGTGGCGTAGTTGCTGCCCGCGCCGCGATCGATGTACTCGCCGGGATAGTCGTAGATCTCGTAGTCGGCGTGATCGTGCTGCTTGGGGTTGCTGGTATCCGCGAGCAGCTTCTTGCCGGGTGACTTGAAGTCGAAGTCAGTGTGGGCAAATGCCCCCGGGCAGACCCGGCCCTCGCGGACCCACGAGCGGATGCCACTGAAGTCGATGCCGAGATTCCACGGGTAGTAGTTCGCCGACTCGCAGTTAGGGCAGGGATCGTGCGCTGAGGGCGCATCTGCCAGGACCATCGTATGCTCGCCGTCCTTGTGGGTGAAGTAGTAGCAAATCCCTTCCTGCTCCATCAGGCGGCTCACGAAGTTGAAGTCGGTCTCGCGATACTGCACGCAATACTCCAGCGGCTTGTAGCTGCCGCTCAGCCGCAGCTCATACTGGCTGAAGTTCCGCGATGAGAACACCGCCTCAATGATCTCGGGAATCGACTTCTGCTGGAAGATCCGGCAATCCGCGACTCTCGTGAGATACCAGAACCACGGCACCACGATCGCGCGGTAGCGGGCCAGTTGGTCGCGCGGCTCCATCTGCTGGAACTCGCTGACGAAGCCGTTGAAGATCCGCGTGCCGCTCTTCTCGGCCTCCACCTTCACGGTCACATTCTGGCCCACGATGTCGTCGAACTTCACCTTTGGATCGGTGCTGACCAGATCGAGTTCGTAGCGATAGGTCTTCGACAGCTCCTCCTCGCCGTTGAAGCGGGTGATCATCAGTACATCCTCGCCGAGCGGCGTGGTCAGTTTGAGCCTTCGGTCCTGTTGTGTTTCAGGCACGGTATCACCTTTCTCACTTGAATTCGTAAACGAAGCGGCCGTCCGTGGCTGTCACCGCGATCTTTTCGACCGTGGTGCCATCCGCGATCTTTTCCAGCAGCTCACGGCTGAGTTCGGGGAGTAGGGTCTGGGTAAGGATGCCTTCGACGACGCGCGCGCCGCTCTGCACCTCGGTGCAGCGGCTCGCAATCAGATCGCCGACGGAGGAATCGAAAGTGAGCTCGGTGCCGCGGTTTTCCAGCAGGCGCTTCTTCACGCGGCTGAGCTGGAGTTCCACGATCTTGCGCAGCACCTCGTCGCTCAGCGTGTAATACGGCACCACATTCACGCGGCCCAGGAAGGCTGGCGTGAACTTCGGAGTGCCCGCGCGCTCATCGGAGAATTCGAGCAATGGCTTGCGTATCGCCTCGGCCAGTGCCTCCGGAGTGGGCAGCAACTCCGGATCGGCGCACATATTGGTGATCAGGTCCGTCCCCGCATTCGTCGTCATCAGGATGATGGTATTGCGGAAGTCCACCGCCCGGCCGGTGGAGTCATCCAAGCGACCCTTGTCGAAGACCTGGAAGAAAAGCTGGATCACATTCGGGTGTGCCTTCTCGATCTCATCGAGCAACACCACGCTGTAGGGACGCCGCCTCACCGCTTCTGTCAGCACGCCGCCCTCGCCGTAGCCCTTGTAACCTGGGGGCGCACCCTTGAGCGTGGCCACGCTGTGACCCTCGGTGAACTCCGTCATGTTGAAGGAGATCAGATTACCCTCGCCGCCATACAAGGCCTCGGCCAAGGCCAGCGCGGTCTCCGTCTTGCCCACGCCGCTGGTGCCGGCGAGCATGAAGACCCCGATCGGACGCGATGGATTCTCCAACTGTGCCCGGGAGATCTCGATCCGCTTGGCGATCGCTTCCAAGGCATGGCGCTGCCCGATCACGCGCTCTTGCAGGAAATCCGCCAGCGTAAGGATCGTCTTGATCTCGTCCTTGAGCATCCGCCCCACTGGAATGCCGGTCCAGTCCGCCACCACCGCCGCCACCGCGGACTCCGTGACCGAGTGATGGATCAGCGGCTTGTCTTTCTGCAATTCCGCCAGTTCAGCTTCCTTCGCACGGACCTCGGCCAGAAGCGGCTCGCGCTCGGCTTCGCCTTCGGTGAGCTTGAGCTTCTCCTTCAGTGCGATCAGCGCATCCACCAAAGTCTTTTCGGTGGCCCAATTCGCCTCCAGCCCCTCCAAGCGCGTTCGCGCTTCCTTGACTTGCTCATCCAGCTTGCCAAGTGCCGCACTACGATCCGCACCCGCCGCGCTTTCTTCCTTCAGAATGCTTTGTTCAAGCTCCAAAGCTTCAATGTGCTTGCGGCAATCATCGACCTCCGCCGGCGTTGCGTGTTGGCTCAGCGAGACCCGCGACGCCGCCGTGTCCATCAGGCTCACCGCCTTGTCCGGTAGTTGCCTTGCCGGAATGTAGCGCTTCGAGAATTTCACCGCCGCCGCCATCGCATCGGCAAGAATTGGCACGCCATGGTGCTCGGCCAGCTTGCGGGACACCCCGCGCAGCATCGCAAGCGCCTTGTCCTCGTCTGGTTCCTCGATCACCACCGGCTGGAAGCGTCGCTCGAGCGCGTTGTCCTTCTCGAAGTACATCTTGTACTCCTTCCAAGTCGTCGCGGCGATGGTGCGCAGCTTGCCCCGTGCAAGGGCGGGCTTGAGTAGGTTGGCGGCGTCGCCTTGGCCCTCCTGTCCGCCCGCGCCAATCAAGGTGTGCGCCTCATCGATGAACAGGATCACGGGAACCGGCGAGCCTTCGACCTCCTCAATGACTTGCTTGAGCCGCTTCTCGAATTCCCCCCGCATGCTCGCGCCTGCCTTCAAGGCACCAAGGTCGAGTGTGCGCAACTCCACATCCTTCAGTGCCGGCGGCACATCGCCGGCAGCGATCTTCAAGGCCAGGCCCTCGACCACTGCAGTTTTGCCGACACCCGCCTCACCTGTTAGGATGGGGTTATTCTGGCGTCGACGCAGCAGGATGTCGGTGATCTGGCGGATCTCCTTGTCGCGGCCGGTGATTGGATCGATCTTCCCGGCCTTTGCCTCGGCTACCAGGTCGGAGGTGAATTTCGATAACGCCTCCACCCGTCCCGGCACTGGCGGCCCACCGCTGGCGGGCGCTTCATCCCCGGATGCCGGCACTGCTTCGGCGCTACTATTCTCGATCGAGCTTTTGAAAATTTCGTCGAAGTGATCCGTCAGCTCATCCGCCTTCAGCTTGCGGAATTCGCCAGACAATCCTTTCAGGACAATCTCCAGCGAAGGGTTCTTCATGCAGCCGATCAGCACGTGTCCGCCGCGGATGCTGTTCTGCTTGAACATCAGCGAAGCATAGATCCAGCCCTGCTCGATGGATTCACGCAGCGCCAAGCCGAAGCCGGTGATCGAGCCGGCACCACGCGGCAAGTGGCTCAAGGCCGCGGTGAGGTCCCTCGACAGTATCGAGTCGTCGATCTGGAAATGGCGCACCGCCGTCTGCAGATCGGACTCCGGCTCATTCAGCATCTGCTGCAACCAGTGCACCAGCTCGACCGATGGATTGGTGCGCATCCGGCAAAAGTTCGCGGCGCCATCAAGCGTGCGGTAGCCGAGCTGGTTGAGCTTGCCGAACAGATCCTTGGGACGGAGATCAGCCATTAGATTAGAGAGTGAAGATTGTTTCGGTTGTGAAAGCAAGTTCGCCGCAGGATTTTTGGAGCAGCACGTCGTTCAGTTGGCGTGATTGAGCACGAGGTCTTCGGCGTCGTGCTCGAAGTCGCGCGACTTGAGCCAAGAGGACCGTCCAAGCTGCCCGGCTTGGCCCAGCACGGTGACAGGCACTTCTTCCTTCTGGAGAATCACTTGGAAATCGCAGATCCACTGCCGCGAGGTGTAGAAGTCCACCCACGCCGCGAGCTGCGGATAGGCCCGGCCATCGGGCAGGAAGTCCTTCAGTTGAGAAAGCTTCATCGGACCCAAGCGGATGCGGAACTTCTGCTGGTGGTCCCACATCCGGCTGCCGACGAAGATGCTCTGCCCCAGCGTGCCACTGTCCGGGCTCTCACCCAAACGGCAGCGCGAATCTTCCGGAATCGCCATCCAATGCCCCACGTATTGCCGGATCTCCACCGGCACATGAAAGAAGCCGGAAAGAATCGAGACCAGCCCCTCGGCGTGACGTGTCTGGCAAGAGAGATGCCCGGCGAAGGCGAGCCGCGCGAGAGAGGGGAGTTGGGGGTGCTCGAAGAGCTGATCGCTACCCGCTCCAAAGGTGCTGGCAATAAAGTGTCCGAAGCGCGGCGCATCGCCCTCATGCCTCGTGCCACCGGTGGCAACCCGGTCGAAGGCCACCGGCATGTTCCCCGAGGCCCAGGCCCGGTAGAGGAAACTGAACATGCGGTGGTGGAAGAGGTCGAGGAACTCTGCCATTCCTTCGTCTTTCACCGCGGAACTCGCATAGAGCCCGGCACCTTGCGGGGATTGGAAGAGCACCTCGTCCGGAATGCCGTGCGAGAGATGCACCAGCGTCTCCGTCATCCACTCCGGCATCGGCCCGAAGGGGCCGGACAGTCCCGTGAAGCAGGCCTTCAGCTTGTAGATCGGGTCCTCGGGGTCGCCTGCCGGCGTGCAGACCCGTAGGTCGGTCGCGAGGTGGACCAAATCCACATACTGGCCGAAGCGCACGAAATCGTCCGCCGGATCGCGCGAGCGCCCGACACGCGGATGTCTTCCCGCGGCGGCACACTCCAGCACCCGCACGGCTTGGTAGAACGAGAAACCCTGCGGCCGCTCGACCAGCGTGTTGATCAGATCAAGCAGGTCTTGCCGATTCGTCGTGGCCATCGGACGAGTTCCTTTTTGCCCGGCAGCAAGCTGACCGAGGTTTGGGTGAAGCAGTTCATCGAAACATAGCGGCCGAAGAACTCTTCCAGCACGCGGCTGAAGAGCAGCACCTCGGGCGCACTCATGACATTTTGATCGAAACCCAGGGTGATCTCCAGGCCGCGCACGAAGGACGGCGGACCGCCTTCGAAGCGATGCAGCGCCTGCTTGGCCTCCGATCGAACCGTGCGCAGCGAGGCGATCTCGCGGCGGCTCTTCTCGGCGTAGAGCGCGAGTAGCTCGCGCAGGGCCGCGGCATCGCCATCGGCCCCGATCAGCGATTGGTAGTTCAACGAGAGATGGCTGATCAGCCGCCACGCGTGTGGTCCCTCCGCATTTGAAGCTGCCGGCGGCGTGGGGCCGGCCAGGAACTCAATCGATTGGACGAGCTCACTCTCGGGATAGGTGAACACCGGCAAGCCTTGCTCGATCATCAGCAGCGGCAGGTGGCGGTTGGTACAGCGCGCCTCCACCCCGATCTGGCGAATATCCAAGCGGAAGGGAGCCGCCTTCAGGTCCACCAGTGAGAGATAGACCTCCGAACCAGGATAGCCGAGGTGCGGCAGCATCACGCCTTTCGTGGCCCGCGGGAACGAATCGCGGCGGACCATGTAAAAGGCCTGCTCTTTGTCGCCGTCCGCTTGGTTGAAGAAGAAAGGCCGGAAACGGGTGTCTTCACCGCTGGTGGTTCCATGGCCCGTCGCACCTTCGATCGAGTAGACTTCGAAGTCATGCGTGCGCGCCCGATCCATCGTCACGTGATGCTCGGGGCGCCGGGCATCGAAATCGAAGCGCCGCGACAGCGGGAATAAATTCACGATCGGCGTGGAGAACAGCTCCAGCGACTTCTTGCCGACGATCGCCTGCAGCGAGCTGTCGTCCTCCGAGAAGGGCAGCAGGATCTCCACTTCGCGGCTCGTTGTCGCCGCCAGCGCCTCCTTCAGCCCACTGATCTCGAAGAAGTGGAACTTCTCCGGCAGCAGGAAATACTCGCGTAACAGACGGTAGCCCTCGAAGCCTGCCGGATTCATCGGCAGCAGCCGTTCACCCTCGCCGAAACCGAGTTGCTTCAAGTTCGCCGCGGTGATTTGCCGCGCTCCATTCGGCCCGCCGAACCATACGCCGCGGCTCCGCGAGATGATGTGCGCCAGCAAGCGCAGCCGCCCCTGGTCCGCGCCAGGGACAAAGAAGCGCAGCTTGTCACAGCCCAACTCCTCCCAGGACATCGAGGGGTGCAGCAGCTCCAGGCGGATGCTCAGCGCGGCCTCATGCGCGGTCGCGATGTTCCCGTGTCCTGATCGATAGCTGACGTCGGCGATGCGGATCGGCAGCAGCGTGAGGTCCTGCGTCGTCTGCCAGCGGCAGCGTGTTGCCCGCGGCCCGAAGGGTTCGGTGACCACCTCGCTCCCTGCGGGAATCTCCACCCGCTCGAAGACCGCGCCGGGATCGACATTGAAACGCACCACTCCCGCCGAAGGCAGCGGCGCGAGATAGTCCGGATACACCGTCTCGAGCAGTCCCTGCGTGAAGCGCGGAAACTCCGCCTCAAGCTGATAGTGCACACGCGCCGCCAAGAAGGAAAAGCCCTCCAGCAAGCGCTCGACGAAAGGGTCTTGGCAAAGCTGCCGCCCGTCGACATCGATTCCGAGTTGCTTGCCGGTCTGCGGCCGGTGCCGCGCGAACTCTCCCGCCAGCCGCCGCAGGTGCTGCAGCTCCACATCATAGAGTTCGAGGAAGCGCTCGTTCATGCGACACCTCCATCCTTCACCTGGCAGGACCCGGTATTCAGATCGATGTCGATCCGCAGCGACTCCCACTCGGGCAGGGCCCACAGCTCCGCCTCGATCGAGAAGGCGAGGATCGAAGGCTCCTTCTCGTTCTGGATCGGCTCGATCTTGAGGCTGTCGAACACGATCCGCGGTTCGAACTGCTTGATCGCATCGCGGATCTCGCTGCGGATTCCTTCCATCACCCGCGCGTCGTCGGGATTCACCGCGGCACCGTTGAAGTCGCGGATGCCGTAGTTGATCACGGAGAGCGGCAGCTCCTCGTGATCGTAGATGCTGGGTGCATCATCGATCGCCGCCTTGCCCGCATTGCTCATCGTCGTGCGGTCCAGCTCCTCCCGCGTCCGTCGGCGCTTCGAGTTCAAGAGCCACTCGAGGTCACGGCGGATCGCATCGCGGTACACCCGCGAGTCGATCTGCCGGCTCTCGGGCGTCCCCCGACCGAGCGAGCGGACGATACGATCAAAGAGGCAGGGGAGAACCCCGCTTTCAAGTTGGTGATTGCGGCGGTTCATCCTGCCCTCACAGGGGTCGCTCGATGTCGGGGTGCTCGAATTCGATCTTCCGGACTTCCAGCAGCGAGTAGTCGTTCTCACCGTCGGTCAGCACCTTCTGGCCGGCTGCCTTCACGAGACCCGGCTGGGGCTCATCCCAGACCGTGCCGCGTGAGAGAGCGAGATTCTGGTTCTCGCTCTTCTCGGATCCCGAGTAGCGAGCGCACAGGAAGCCCGGCGTGTCCGACCCGTTGGTGAATTGGAAATTCACCGGTAGCCAGATCAGGTCGCGCAGGGTCTTCGGTGTGGATACCCGCACCCCTAACAAGCGTTGCACCGGTAGCCAGTAGTATGAGCCGCCGATCACTGCCTCAAATATTGCCGGGAAGCGTGAGTCCGTATCGCCCAGCCAAGCGAAGCGCTTGCCGTCGATCGTTCCTGGCACCGACTCCGCCGCATCCGTGACCTTGTCGCGGCATTGCAAGGCGGCCTCGGTTTCCCCGGCCCGGAGATGGCGGTGCATCTGGATCAAGTCCGCCATCCACGGCAAGGGATCGCCGAAGATCAGCGGCTCGCGTTCGCCAGCCAATACCGCGACGCGTTGCGTCTCGGCCTCAACCAGCGAGGTGACCGTGATCACCAGCAACTGCCGCTGCTCGTCGGTCCCGAGGTCGCCATACAGCTTGAGCTGCTTGACCGCGGACTCCCATTCGCCGGATAACGCCGCGAGATGCATGAGCACGAGGCGCAAGTCCCCGTCGGTCGGCTTCGCGCGGACGCTTTCCTTGATGGCGGCGAGCGCTCCGGAGAGATCTCCGCTCCGGAGCGCGTCTTCCCAAGTGACTTGAGACATCTCGGCGAATGATTATTCTCCGGTATTCGTCTTCAGGCTCCACTTGTGGCCGATCGTCGTCTTCTCCTTGAAGTCGTCGGGGTTGAGCTGCTTGTACTCCCACTCGATCTCGGTATAGGCGATCGATACCGATTCGCTCGGAATGTCGCCGCCACCACTCACGGTGTAGCTGGAGATGAAGGCGTTCTTGATCGTGATCTTCAGGAAGCAGGTTTTCTCACCGGTCGCTCGACAGAGTTCGAAGACCGCCTCGTCCACCCGTTTGCCCGCACTACAGGCGAGCGCGAGTTTCGGCGAAGCGGAGTCGTACATCTTCGTCACCACGATGTCGGAGTGATGGCTGCGGCCCTCGGGTTTGGCACCACCTTGGCTGGCGGCGGACGCTGCGGCTTGGGAGATGCCGTGGGAGATCGAGGAAATCTCGATCCACTCTTTGTGACCGTCATCGCCGGACTCTCCTTTGACTTCAGAGCCGTCGATTTTGATCTGCATGTAATAGTCAGGCATGGCGCGATGGATTTTCCGTTAGATTGATTTTTGGGGCGTAGGACGCCCGGGATAGAACAGCGGAGGGGGCATGGAAATAATCCTGGTCACTTGCCGCCCAGGCTGGGCAGGCGCGAGACGAGGTGTAGGGCAGCGGTCAAACCTTCGAGTTGAATGTGGGGCCGCAGGAAGAAGTCGGCCTCGTAGTAGCCGGGGTCGGCTTCGTTGGCCTTCACCGTCACCTTGGCGGCGGCGAGTGGTTTCTTCGCCTTGAGCTCCCACGAGGAACTGGAGTCGCACTGGTAGTTGTTGATCCACTTGTTCAACCAGTCCTCCATCTCGTTGCGCTCCATGAAGGCGCCGATCTTGTCGCGGACCATCACCTTCAGGTAGTGGGCGAAGCGGCAGCAGGCGAATAGGTAGGTCATGCGGGCCGAGAGCGCGGCATTCGCCGTGGCATCGTCCTCGTAGTACTTCTGCGGTTCCTGCAGCGATTGCGCGCCCATGAAGACCGCGAAGTCCTCGTTCTTGTAGTGCGAGAGTGGCATCAGCCCGACCTTCGCCAGCTCGTGCTCGCGGCGGTCGGTGATCGCGATTTCCGTCGGGCACTTGTAGTCGATCGAGCCGTCGTCGGAGGGGAAGGTGTGCACCGGTAGATTCTCCACCTTGCCGCCGCTGTCGTGGCCGCGGATGTAGGTGCACCAGCCGTAGAGCTTGAAGGCCCGCGTCACGTTCGCCCCGAAGGCATAGGCCGCATTCGACCACACATAGCTGTCGTGATCCGCACCCCCGAGTTCCTCCACGAATTCGAAGTCATCGATCGGGTTCTTCACCGGATCATACGGCGCGCGCGCCAGGAAGCGCGGCAGGGTCAGACCCAGATACCGCGAGTCCTCCGAAGCCCGCAGTGAGCGCCATGCGGCGTATTCCGGATTCGTCTTCGACAGGACCTTGTCGATCTTGGGCGGCTTCGAGAGATCCTGCCAGGAACTCAGCCCCAGCAGGGTCGGAGCCGCCGAGGTGATGAAGGGGCAATGTGCCGCTGCCGCGATCTGGCCGACACCGCGCAGGATGTCCACGTCCACCGGCGAGTGGTCGAAAGCGTAGTCGCCGATCATCACGCCGTAGGGCTTGCCACCCGGCATGCCGAACTCTTCCTCGTACACCTTGCGGAAGAGCGGGCTGCGATCCCACTTGTCGCCCTTGTACTCCTTGAGCACTTGGCGCACCTCGCTCTTGCTGATGTTGAAAATCTCGATCCGCAGTTGGTCATCGGTCTCCGTGTTGAAGACCAGGTGCTCCAGCCCGCGCCAGCTGCCTTCCATCTTCAGGAAGTCCGCGTGGTGCATGATCGCATTGAGCTGCTTGGATAGGAGTTGGTCGATCTGCGCGATCACGCCCTCGATGTAGGCGAGGATGCTGCCATCATAGGTGACCGTGTCTTTGAGAATCCACGCTGCCAGCGAGCGTGCGGCATTCTTGGTGGTATCCTCGGCACCCTTGGTGGGGAGGGAAAGGCCCTCGATCGCGGCATCCAGCGCACTGACGTTTTCAAATTCGCCGGCGGCTGACTGCTTGGAGGTTTCTGTATCGCTCATGGAAGTGTTCGGCGTGGGCTTTGATCAGGCGTCGGCAGGCTTATCCAGCGCGCCGGCCTTCTTGGCTTCGTTGACCAGCGATTGGAGCAGGGTGGGATCCTGGCGGATTTTCTCGAAGAGAGCCTCGGCCTTCGGCTTGCCACCGATGACCCCCAGCAAATTGTCGAGCGTCTGCCGCACCTCCAGCAGCTCGCGTAGCGCGTCCACCTTGCGGGCCACCGCGCCGGGCTCGAAGTCGCTCATCTTCTCGAAGGTGATGTCCACCGGCAGCTGGCCTTCGCCGGTCAGGTGATTGTCCACCAGGAAGCTCACGCGCGGCTTCTGCGACTTGAGCACCTGGTCGAAGTTGTCGGCGTGGATGTCGATCGACTTGCGGTCGGCCACCGCCGGGAGTTCCGCCGCGTTCTTGCCCGAGAGATCGGACATGACCATCGCGATGAAGGGTAGTTCGACCTTCTTCATCGCATCCCCGGTGTACACCTCGTAGGTGATGTGGACACGCGGCGGACGGTTGCGGGTGATGTATTTTTGGCTGCTCATCGTGGTGAGATCGTTGAACGCCGGAATGCCCCGGCTAGTACCTGAGACAAATTATCGCCTATCCTTTAGCTTCCTTCTTTGCCGATACCAAGAATTTGTTGCGCCTTTCGCACGGCATCCTCGCCGGCGGTGTCGTTGACCAGGTCGATGAAGCTCAGGTCCATCAGCCGCTTGGCCCGCAGCAGTAGCAGTGGCACTGGGCTGGAGGGTTCGTTCTGCTGGTAGTAGTCGATGATTTGGTCGAGCATCGGACGGATGCTGGCCTTGGAAAATCCGCCCGCGCCGGCCACCGGAGCCGCCGCCGCGGTAGCAGTGCCCTCGGTCGCTGCACCGGCCACCGTTTCTACCGGCGATCCGGTCGCGTGAGAGAGAATCCGCCGGATCACCCCGAGCTGCTTCACGAGCTTCCCCTCCACGCCTGTCAGGAATTCCCCGCAGTCCACCTCGTTGTCCGGCGCATAAGCGGCGTCCACCTTCGCGACGATCCACTGGGCCTGTTCAAGTGATTGCGTCGCTTGCGCCAGCGCATCATCGAGGACCTCCTTGTTGGTCGCCCCCAGCGTCGCCTTTGCGAAAGCGCGTGTCGAGGCGTCCTCATCCGCACCCGCGTTCGCCTCATAGGCCTTCAGCGTCGCCTCCGGCATGCCCGACACGAAGGGCATGCTGCGCAGCGCTGCAAGAAAGCTGTTCCCGGCCAAGCCGCTCAGGATGTTCACCCGCGCCTGCTTGCCACCGGGAGTGGAGGGCAGGGGATGGAAGTCATCCCAGTAGGTCTCACAAATCTTCCGCACCAGCTCCAGCGATTGCGCCAGCCCCTGCGCCCGCTGCCGCCGCATCGCTGCATCGCATAGATACACGGCTGCACGCAGGTGCTTGTTATGGCCCAGGAAGTCCGTCGCCGCTGCCAGCACGCCCTGCCACGCCGCATCGTCGGAATCCGGACGCCGCGCTTCAGAGTAGAGCGCGTCCAGATTGTACAATGCCGCTTGCTGGGCCATCATGCCCGGGTTCGCGGGCGATACCGCATCATCCTCCAAATCGGGACCGCAGGGCGGAGCGGTCGAAACAGGAGTCAGGAGTTCAGTCACGTCGATCATTGCCGCCGTTCGCTTCTTCTCGTTCTGGGGTTCGAGCGGAGGACAGCAGCGCCGCCAGCTGCCTACGCGCTAACGCATGGCCGATTGCGACGTTTCTTCCCCCTTTCAACCTAACCGCTATCAGCCTCGCTGAGACAAGCCTAGCAAAAATGGGTAACGATCAAATTCAGTGCATCCCGCACGAATGCCACATCGAAATCGACTTGATAGATTTTCGACATGAGCGATGTTGCCGTTCTGATGAAAAGCCCGTCGATCCTTCGTGCCGGTGGTATTTGTCTGATCGTAGTCCTCGCTCCCGCCTGTTCCAACCAGGGTTGGGACCCGACCAAAAACATGGGCCGCGGCGATGGCAGCGATGAAGTGAAGTTCATCGCCCGCGGCGATGGCACCGTCGACATCGGCTCGCTCGGCAAGATCTCGCGCTACATCAACGGCCAGCGCCAGCTCGGCCGCAACGAGGAGCAAATCCTCGAAGCCCTCGTGCAAAAGCAGATCGGCGGCTATCGCATTGAGCGTCTGAAAGTGCTCGAAAAGAAGCGCGAGGCGACCGTCCAGCGCCACAAGACCCAGACCGCCGAGCGCACCAAGCGCCACGCCGCCAAGGTCGCCAAGATCCAGAGTTCGCCGCTCCCCGCGCCCGAGAAGACCAAGCAACTCGCCGCCGCCGAAAGCGAGAACAAGGCCGCCGAGCAACAGGAGGAGTCCGCCACCAAGCGCGAGCTCGTCATGATCGACACCGAGATCAAGCAAGAGAAGAGCAAGACCTACGTCGTCCCCGTCAACGACCCCCAAGGCCCCAAGGGGCGCTCGGTCGTCCTCGTCGACGCCAACAACCGCGTCAAAGGCTCCAAGGTCTATCAGATCGACCGCAGCATGGTCGACCTCGCCAAAGTCGCCGCCCGCGACGAGCCCAACGTCGCCGTCCTCACCGACGTCTCGCCCCTCCGCGTCTCCGGCGGGAACTAAACGGCTGGACTGTCAGCGTGGTGGTCCGCTTCCAATCGCGGCGCAGCCGCCTTGGACTGCGTGCAGCTTGCTGCCGCTTTCCGGCAGGCAGCCTTGCTGCCGTGAGGCACCCTGAAACTCCCGCCTTCGCCAAGTGCCCCCGGGTGCATCCGCCCTCAGCATCCTTTCTTGGGCATCGATCACTGAGTCCGTTGTCCCCTACTTCTCCTCTAACATCCCCCTCATCCTCGCCACCACCTCCTTCTTCTCCTCCGCCGCATTCACCTTCTCACCGGGATCGGCAGCGAGATCATACAGCTCCACATGCTCCGCATCCTTCTTCGAGAATACCAAGTGAAACCCCTCATCCCTCACCGACACAAACTCCTGCCAGGCTGAAACCGCCACCCCATCCGACTTCGCACCCGCATCCCTCAACTGCGGCGCCAGCGAATTCCCCTCCAGTCCCTCTGGCAGATCCAAGCCCGCACACCCCGCCAGCGTCGGATAGAGGTCCACCGTCTCCACGATCGCCTCGCTCTTCACTCCCGCCTGCTCCTGCCTCGGCACCCGGATAATCAGCGGCGACCGCAATGCCTCCTCATACAGGCAATGCTTTCCCCACACCCCGTGCTCCCCGAGCAGGAACCCATGGTCCCCCCACAAGACCACGATCGTGTTCCCAGACGCCGGTGATTCCGCCAGCGCATCCAGTAACTTCCCCACCTGCGCATCGGAGTATCGCACGCAGGCCAGATACGCCTCTCGATACCTCTTCACCGCCTCCGGTGAAGCAAAGGGATCGCCTGCGTTGAATCCATACTGCCGGAACTCAGCACTCCCATGCCAAGTGCTCGGGAATGCCGGCTTCACCGCCCCGGCAGCCAAGGCCGGGGCCATCGCACCGGCATCCGCCTTCGCATAGCCCTGCGGCACCACCCACGGCAGATGCGGCTTCAGGAAACCCACCGCCAGGAAGAACGGCTTCTTCTCGCCCGCGAGCTCCTTCAGCCGCGCCGTCGCCGCCTCCGCTGTCCAGCCATCGGTACAAGACTTGTCATCCCCCTCCGTCACCTGCGTCAGCGGCGGCTTGCCCTTCTCCTTCGTTTCCGCCCGGCCCATCCCACCGGCATAGCCATGCATCGCCGCCTCGGGCGTCTTCCATGGCCCACAGGGCATCGAGCACTCGTCCCAAGACCCCGGCAACTCCTCCGGCCCCTCCTGCCAATCCTTCCCTCCATGCCCGCCCGGGTAGTGCGTGATCTTCCCGATCGCCACCGTGCGATACCCGTTCTTCCGGAAGAACGCCGGCATCGATGGCAGCGGCTGCTTTCCCGCCGTCTTCATGATCGCATCATTCCCCACGTCAGCCGGGAAATGCCCCGCCCGTCTCCCGAACAACAAGGCACAGCGCGAAGCCCCACAAGTCGGCACCTGCACATAGTGCCGCGTGAACAGCCGCCCGCTCGCCGCCAGCTTGTCGATATTCGGCGACCGCCCCTTCAGCGAGGCATCGTAACACCCCAGCCACGGCCTCAAATCATCGACGGCAATGAACAATACATTCGGCTTCGCCTCCGCCGCGAAACCGCCGCTTGCCCCAAGCAAGAAAAGGGAAAAGGTGAAGAGCGACTTCATGGGAGCTGCTAATACGGCCCTTCTCCCTGCCTTTCATTCGTGTCAATCCGTGTTCATTCGTGGTTCCTCTTCTCCCCACTGATCACTGATCACCCGGCACTTCCCCTCAACTCAACCGCGCCGCCAGCAACTCCCGCTGGAACACGATCTCCTTCGGCAAGTAATCGTAGAGCTTCAGGAACAACTCTCCCTGCGACAGGATCTCCGCTTTCCACTCCTCCGCATTGAAGGCCATGCACTGGTCGAAGCGCTTCTCATCGAAGCCATCCAATCCCTCGACGTTGAAGTCCTCCCAATCCGGCGTCCACCCGATCTGCGTCTCGTACCCGGGGATCTTCCCCTGGCAGCGGTTCACGATCCACTCCAGCACCCGCATGTTCTCGCCGAATCCCGGCCACAGGAACTTCCCGTTCTCGTCCTTCCTGAACCAGTTCACGTGGAAGAACCGCGGCAGCCGGTTCACCTTCCGCCGCATGTCTAGCCAGTGGTGGAAGTAGTCTGCCATGTTGTACCCCGTGAAGGGCAGCATCGCAAAGGGATCGCGCCGCACTCCCGGCTTCAGTCCGATCGCCGCGGCCGTGACCTCCGAGCCCATCGTCGCACCGACATACACACCGTGCGACCAGTTGAAGGCCTGATAGACCAGCGGCATCGTGTCCGGACGCCGCCCGCCGAAGATGATTGCCGACACCGGCACACCCTCGGGGTTCTGCCACTCGGCATCGATCGCCGGGCACTGGCTCGCCGGTGCCGTGAAGCGTGCGTTCGCATGCGCCGCCACCCGGCCGCAACCCGGCTCCCAATCCTTGCCCTGCCAGTCGATCAAGTGCGCCGGAGCCTCCTTCGTCAGACCTTCCCACCACACATCGCCATCATCGGTTAGAGCCACGTTCGTGAAGATCGTGTTCTCCTTCATCGACTCCATCGCGATCGGATTGGTGTCGTAGGATGTCCCCGGAGCCACGCCGAAGTAACCCGTCTCCGGATTGATCGCGTGCAAGCGTCCGTCCTCGTGCGGCCACAGCCACGCGATGTCGTCGCCCACGATCGTCGTCTTCCAGCCCGCATCCGAGTAGGTCTTCGGCGGCACGATCATCGCCAGGTTCGTCTTGCCGCACGCAGAGGGGAAGGCGGCCGTCACATAGGTCTTCTCACCCTGCGGCGACTCGATCCCCAGAATCAGCATGTGCTCCGCCAGCCAGTTGTGCTCGCGCGCGATGTTGCTCGCGATCCGCAGCGCCAGGCACTTCTTGCCGAGCAGCGCATTGCCACCGTAGCCCGAGCCATAAGACCAGATCTCGCGGCTCTCCGGGAAATGCACGATGTACTTGTCCTCATTGCAGGGCCAGGAAACGTCGGCCTCGCCCTCCGCCAGTGGTGCGCCGATCGAATGCAGGCAGGGGATGAAATGCCCGTGGCCCTCGCGCCGCGAGTGCACCTGCTCCGTCGCCTCGGCTTCCAGCCGCTCCAGCACCCGCTGGCCCATGTGCGCCATGATTCGCGTGTTCACTGCCACATAGGCGCTGTCGGTCACTTGCACGCCGATCTTTGCCAGCGGCGAATCCAGCGGACCCATGCAGAAGGGCACCACATACATCGTCCGTCCCTTCATCGCGCCGCGGAATTTCTCCGTCAGCAGCGCCTTCATCTCGCCCGGCTCCATCCAATTGTTGGTCGGGCCGGCTAGGCCCTTGCGCCGCGAGCAAATGAAAGTCCGGTCCTCCACTCGCGCCACGTCGGAGGGCGCGGAGCGTGCCAGATACGAGTTCGGCCGCTTCTGCGGATTCAGCCGTGTGAAAGTCCCCTTATCCACCAGCAGTTGGCAGAGCCGGTCCCACTCCTCGCGCGAGCCGTCGCACCATTCCACCGTCTCCGGCTGGCACAGCGCTTTCATTTCCTCGACCCAAGCAAGAAGTCCGGCGTGACGGGAAGGGGCATTCATATCTCCCATCAAATGCAATTTGCGCGCCGCCAATCAACCCTATCGGAGGATTTGGGCCGCATCCGTAAAGATTTGACCGATTTCCGCCGATGCCCCGCCCGAAACCATCATCAAGTGACTTCTCTAACGGGCCGCCCTCGCCCCGCCCCGCTCCGAAGAGAAAGGGCGGGGCGCAGGCCACCCCAGGGGGAGAAATCAGTTTGGTGAATCAAATCCGGAATTGCCACAGCGCCTCCGTCTCGCGATCCCGCCATGCGGGCCGTCGCGCGATCGGATCCTGCAGCGTCCGGACCGTCTTGCGGCCACCGGCGAAGAAGAAGCTTTCGACTTCGATCTCCACGACCTCCAGGCCCATGTAGTAAGTGCCGTGGAGCGTGCTGACCGCTTCTCTGCCGAAGACTTCCGCAAGGTGCTCCTGCAGCAAGCCAGCCTCCTTCTTGCCTACAAACAGGAAGGATGGCGTCTCGCCGAAGCTACACTTCGAGCGGATCAAATTGGACACCGCTTCAGGACTCCAGTAGTCCCCGAAACTCAATTCGGAGGCTACCATCGTCGAGTCAGGGAAGGGTGCAGACTCTTGATGTGTGTTCATTGCAATGTAAGTGGGTGGTCGCAAATCGCGAGCAACATACGTGCCCGACTGGCCGATTCATCACTCCGGTAGTGACAATTTCGTGGGTCATGCAATCCGTTCATCGTATCTGTCAGCCGGCATGAAATAGGAGTTGTGATCCAGTTATGAATCCCTGAAAGGTCCGGTAATTTCCCAGAACGGCTTTTTTCCCGAGAACGGCAACGCCGTTCCTCCAAAGAGCGACAACGCCGCTTCCGCTCAAAGGACGGCAACGCCGTTCCATCCTACAGCCCAGGGTTGGTCCCGGGCATTCGCAGCCCGACGGGCAAGAAGGTCCGGGGCCTGCCTTGGGTGAGCATCCAAGAAAAATCTCAACCCCGAAGGGGTTGCCTCGGTGTTTCAATTCTACGGTGTCCGTAGTAGCTTGATCGGAAATCCCCGCCACTCCCGCAAGGAGGGTAAAACCGGAGCGTCTGGATTCTCCCGTCATGAAATGATAATCAGGCAAACAACCCCGCTGCCCCGGAAATTTGTCTCCATCCCTTCGATCACGATGAACAAACTCCGCCTCCTTCCCGTCTACCCTCTCGCGTGACCCTCCGCCCTCAATCTTCCCCACCTTTCCCCAAATCCTGGTTCCTCTCCACCCGCACCTTTTGGCTCGGCCTCCTCGTTACGGCCTTCTTCCTCTGGCTCACCGCCGATTCCTTCCTCTATCTCACCGCATACCGGACCATCCACCGCGGCTCCCTCCGAGATTGGTCGGAGGAATCTGTCATTGCCGGAAGCGTACCCGATGAAAGCGGATCCTTCGTCGCCCAGATCTATGGCGGCTGCATATTCCTCATCTGGAACGACCACATTGCACCGAATGCCTCCTACTACGGAACGGATGAACGCACCCGCCTGACCGCAGACGACACCTTCTCCTGGACCCCCGGGATATTTTCTCAGGCAGACTCGATGCTACGTTACCGCGGCGTCCGCATCCCCACCTGGCTCTTTCTCGCCACTTGGCTCGGCATCTGGACCTACCTCCTCCTGAAATCAGCCCGGCGTCACCGCAGCTACCTCCAGCCAGAGGCCCTGCCGCCTTCCCCTTGATTGCAAGAAAACCGGCGGCTTGACCTCGGACTGCATCGGGATTCCACTGCAAGAGCGCGAGAAGGGGTGTTCTCATTCCCTGGATTCAAGCGCGCGGCGGACCCGCGGGAGCCAGGCACTCCCGCGGTATCCGAATACGAATTCAATCCAAACCCGGGAGACCACCACCATGAGCCTTGAATCAAGTTGCGCCGCCATCCTCCGCAATGCTCCCTCCGACCGCGTTAGCATTCGGGTCGATGTCATCACCGTCGACAAAACCCAGATGGAGAAGGTCGCCAAAGCCATCGACAGCGGCGACATCGCTGTCGAAGTCGGCAACACCGGCTCCCAGCTCGGCGCCAGCTATTCCTCATGGAAAGGCCGGCGCCTCGATCCCGGCGAGAAGAAGCTCATCGGCAAGATCACCGTGGGGAGCGCCAACGTCGTGAACAACGTGATTGGCAAGGCAGCCGTCTTCCATGAAAGCGTCCACGCCCTGATGGATGTGGCGGATATCAAGGTGATCATGCACAACGACGAGGTCATCGCCTATCTGGCCGATGCCATGTATTTGAAGGCAATGAACATGACGAGTATCGGCGGCGATCCCTTGGCGAAGGCGATCTATGCCGCCGCCTTCAAGCTCATCGACGACCGCAAGCTGCTCACCATGCGCGGCACCAAGCTCACATGGTCGGACTGCGATGCCCTGCGCGACGCCATCAAGGCGCACCCCGCCTATCGTTAGCGTCGTAGATTCCGGCGCGATTGTTGAAATGTCACAAGCCTACTAAGGATCTGGTAGTCTTTGCTGCCTTCGGCGGGAAAATCCACCTCCCGCAAGAAGGGCAATAGGGAGCCGTCGGCCCTTCCCGTCATGACGGCGACCACAAGCATCCCCACCACCCCCCAAAAAAATGTCTCCCTCACCTCCGATCACAATGAACAAGCTGTAGCTTCTTCCCGTTTACACCCCGCGTGACCCTCAGCCCTTCATCCTCCGCGTCACTCCCCAGGCGCAGGCTTCTTGCCACCCGGACCCTTTGGCTAGGTCTGCTGGTTACCGCCTTCTTCTTGTGGCTCACCATCGATTCTCTCTTCTACCTCACGGCTTATCGGACGATCCACCGCGGCTCGCTCCGTGACTGGTCGAATGAGCGCGTTATTCCCGGAGGAACGCCCGATGAATCCGGATCATTCGTCGCAAAAATCTACGGCGGATGCGTTTTCCTTTCCTGGAGCGACCATATCGCTGCGAACGCGGATTACTACGGAACCGATGAACGCGTTCGCCTGACCGAAGAAGACGACTTCTATTGGACCCCACGGGTCTTCTGGCAGACCGATTCGCTAACGCGCCATCGCGGTGTCCGCATCCCTACCTGGCTCTTCCTCATGGGCTGGCTCGCGATCTGGAGCTGCTTCCTCGTGAAATCAGCCCGACGACACCGGAGCTATCTCCAGCCCGCTGCCGATGGCGCTTAGCCGGCAAGGAAGTTGGCCGCTGGCCCTGTCGCTTTTCCACGCCCTCGTGTCCAACGACCTGGGCGCCCCGGGCACCGCCCGGCTTGGACGCGCTCGGGCCGCCATCCTTGGCGTCTTAGTGGTTCATCCCTGCTTTTCCATAGGGATGACCTCTCCTGATTCGTCGGCTTCGCCCGATTCGTGGTGCCTCTCTGTCTTCCTCAGCTCGCCTCTTCCTCGATCACAATTCGCGGAAACACCGGCTTCGGCTTTCCGGTCTCATGACCTTCCGCCACCAGTCCCCACTTCAGGTCATCCAGCTTCAGCTTCAGCAGATCATCCATCCGCAGCTGCGCGGCAATCCGCTCCGCCGGATCCGGCAGCACTGGGGACAGCAGCACCGCGCAATGCGCGAGACTCTCCACCAGGTGGTAAAGCACCGCATCCAGACGCCCCTTTAGCGCGGGATCCTTCGCCAGCTCCCACGGCTTGTTCCGCTCCGCATAGGCATTGCAGTAGGTCACCTGGCGGTTGATCGCCTTCAGGCCTTCCGCGATGTCGAAAGCATCCATCGCCGCGCGATACTCCGCGGTCACCGTCTCCAGCGAGGCGCGTAGCTTCTGCTCGTCCTCGCCGATCTCCGACGTGGTCGTCACGATACCGTTCGCGAAGCGCGCGGTCATGTTCAGCGCCCGGTTGCACAGGTTGCCCAGCTCGTTCGCCAGCTCCTGGTTGTAGAGCATCACCAGCCGGTCGAGATCGAAGTCCGCGTCCTTGCCCGTGGTGATATCGCGCACCAGATAGTAGCGCAGCGCATCCACGCCGAACTTGTCCGCCAAGGCATCGGGATCCACCACGTTGCCCAGCGACTTCGACATCTTCTCGCCCTTCATGTTCCACCAGCCGTGGACCAGGATCTTCGGCATCTCCCCATCGGAGAAGCCCATCGCATGCAGCATGCAGGGCCAGTAGATCCCGTGCGCCGGCACCAGGATGTCCTTGCCGATCACATGCGCCGCACAGGGCCACAGCTTCTTGAAGTCCGGCAGATCCGAGCCCTCCTTCTTCCCGTAGCCCGCGAAGGAGATGTAATTGATCAGCGCATCGAACCACACGTAGGTCACGAAGTCCGGATCGAAGGGAAACTCGATGCCCCAGCGAAGCCGCTCTTTCGGCCGCGAGATGCACAGATCCATCTCACCCGAGTTCGCCAGCGCGCCTAACAATTCATTCCTCCGGAACCCCGGAATCACGAAGTCCGTCTGCTTGGCGGTAAATTCCT
The DNA here is from genome assembly GCF_000739615.1 of Haloferula sp. BvORR071. Lineage (GTDB taxonomy): Bacteria > Verrucomicrobiota > Verrucomicrobiia > Verrucomicrobiales > Akkermansiaceae > Haloferula. The sequence goes on along the minus strand of NZ_BATP01000024.1, from coordinate 89,160 downwards.
TCAGCCACTCCGCATGATCACTGAGGCGGAAGTACCAGTTCTCCTCATCGCGTTCCTCGACTTGGCCCCACTCCGGGCCGAATTCACCGGCCTCGTTGCGGTCGCGGTCGGTCAGGAATTGCTCCTGCCGCACCGAGTAGAAGCCCTTGTAGGCCTTCTTGTAGAGTTGGCCCTTCTCGTTCAGGTCACTCAGGATCGCTTGGACGCAAGTCCTGTGCCGCTCGTCGGTGGTCGCCGCCCAGCCGTCGTTTTGCAGGCCCAGCTTCAGCCACAGGTTCTGGAACAGCTTGGTATTCCGCTTCACGAAGGTCGCCGGATTGACGCCTTCCTTTTCCGCCGTCTGTTGCACCTTCTGCCCGTACTGGTCCACCCCGGTCAGGTAGTAGACCTCCTCACCGCGCAGCCGCTGGTAGCGGGCGATCACATCGGCCAAGACCTTCTCATAAGCGTGCCCGATGTGCGGCGCGCCATTCACGTAGTCGATCGCGGTGGTGATGTAGAACATGGCAGACAAAAAATAACGGATTCAAACGGCCCCGGAGCCGGGCGCAAGTAACAGCGCGTCCGCACCCATCCTCAAATTCCTCCCCTCCCATCACAAGACATTCGTCATTCGGGAATCCGGAATTCGTCATTCCAGACGCTCATTCCTTCACGATCTTCCCGCCCAGCGACAGGATCCGCGCATTCCCCTTGGCAAACTCGGCCTCGCCGATCTGGCCGTCCCGCACATACATCTGCGAGAGTCCGGTCCACGCCAGCAAGTCGTTCGGCTTCAAGGTGGTGGCCTGCAACCCGCAGCCGATTGCCTCCTTCACCTGGCCGAGCTTCAGCAGGCACATGCCCAGCGCGTGCCAGCCGTCGAAGAACTCCGGATCTAGCGCCACGCAGCGGCGGTAGAATACCGCCGCCTCTTCAAGCTCGCCGAGCGCCAGACAACCGTTCGCCTCGTCAAACAGGTCGTCGCGTTCGGTCTCGGACATCACCCTTTAGTGTTTACCCTTGGCGCGCGGATCTTCGACCTTGGTTGCCTCCAGACGCTCGCGCAGCCAGGAGCGCAGGGTGAAGCTCTGCATCGCGTTGGCCTGCTGCTTCACGTTCTGGTCGATCCGCTCGTTGCGCTTGTCGTCCTTCACCAGCTCACGCTTCTCCACGAAGATGAAGAGCGCACTGTCCGGCTTGATCACCGGGTCGGCAAGGCTACCCGGATCCACCGTGGCCGCCGTCTGGAAGAGAGAGCTCACGTCCGGCTCGCCCGGCACCGTGTCAGTCGCCTTGAAGGCGGCCAAGCTCTTGGGCTCCAGGCCCAGCTCCTTGGCGACATCGGCAAAGGGCTTACCGGCCTTCAGGCCTTCGCGGATCTTGGCCGCCTTGTCGTCGGCGTCCTTCTTGAGCTCCTCATTCGCCTTGTTCGCGATGTAGTCGGTCTTCACCTGATCCTTCGCTTCTTCGAAGGTCTTCGGCCGCTCGTCTTCGGAAGCGTCCAGGCGTGCGATCAGATACGCGTTGTCCTTGAGCTGCAGCGCTTCGGTGAAGGCGGTCAGAGGCTCCTTGCTGGAAGTCAGGCGGAACAGGTAGTCACCCACCGGCACCGGACGCGTCTCGGCGGTGGAAATCGCCAGCTCCGGCGGCAGGGCGGAGCGCTGGATGAAGTCGGTCGCCACCAGTTGCCAGCCGTTCTCGGTCGCCAGCTTCTCGAAATCCTTGCCTTCGCTGTTCTGGATGCCGGTCAGGATGGTTTCGATCTTGCTCAGGACCTCATCGTCGATCGCGCGCTTGGTCGCGGCATACTCGGCGTCTTCCTTGGCCTTCTTATCGGCCTCCGCCTTCTCTTCTTCCTTCTTCGCCTCTTCGGTGACGGCGGTCGGAAGCTTCGGCGGCTCGACCTTGCGCTCGGGATACTGCGGCTTGGCCAGCAGGTAGCTCACCTTGATCTTGCGCTCGACCATGTACTTTTCCTTGGTCGTTTCCCAAGCTGCCTTCAGCTCCTCGTCGGTCGGCGTGATCTTCTCCTGGAAGGTCGCCAGCGCGGTGCGTGCCGTCTGGATCGTCACCTGCTGCTCGCTGCTCGCGCCGCTTTCCGCCGCGAAGCTGCGGCTGCCAGCGAGGCTGCCACCCAGAATTTCCTTCAGCTTCTCGGTCGCCAGGATGTCGTTCACGAGATCCAGCAGATCCTTCTCCTGCATCCCGAAGCGCGGCAGTTGCTTGACGAATTCATTGTAAGCCTCTTGGTCGAAGGCTTCGGGGCTTTTGATGGCTCCGTCTTTGTCGAGGACTGCTTGTTTGACAAATGCCTTCTGGACGCGGGCCTTGATCTCATCCGGCGATGGATCGATCCCGAAGTCTTGGGCCGCGTCGCGCAGATTCAGCCGGTTGATGAAGAAGCGGCGGGCTCCTTGCTCATCACCCAAGCCATCCAGCTCGCCGACGTATTGATACAGGCCCAGTTGGAAAGTCATCCCCATGGTGTCCTGGTTCATCACCAGCGCGATCGGCACCTCCGCGAGCTTGCGGTAGTGGGTTGCGTTGTAGCTCGTGCCATCCACCGTGAGCACCACGGGATTGGTCGGGCTGGAGTGACCCATGGATGCGCGGTCGCCGAAGAAGGCCAAGCCGACGAAAAGCAGGGCGATCACGAAAATGATCAAGCCGGTGTACTTGCGGAGGTGTTCAATCATGGACGCTTGCTTCTTCTTGGGGTGTGCCCGCGGGGCGCGGTAGTTAATGGAGCCACCGGGGGTGCATCAACCCCTATTTGCGGTCATGAGGGGGCTGTTTTGGCCCCTTTGGGGGACCCCCTGCGAGGGGAGAAGCGGCGGGAAGCGCCCCCGCCGTCTCAATCCGGGCAAAAAAAAGAGCCGCCGGGGAGCACCCACTCCCCGACGGCCAAGTTCGTCAACCCTCGCCGGACAAGTCCGACAGGAGCTGACAACTGCTGTTCACCCTTACATGAAAACTGCACTTGCGCGCGGTTTTCAGTGTTTCAGACAGGCCTGTTTGGAACGCGTTCAAATGTTTCTGCGATTTTTTCGTCAGCCCGGCGGAAAGCGCTCTTGCCCCGGCCGCGGCCGGGGGCCATCGCTCGCTCCGTGACTGGACAGGAAATCCGTGAGGCGCTGGCCGCGGCCGGGGTGATGCCCAGCCGCCAGCTCGGCCAGAACTTCCTCTGCGACCCGAACATGGCCCGCTGGATCACCGACCAGCTCGATATCGAGCCGGGGGATGCGGTGGTGGAAGTCGGGCCCGGCACCGGTGCGCTGAGTTCCCACCTGGTGGGAAAGGTCCGGCGCCTGGTGCTGGTCGAGTTCGATTCCCGCTTGGCCGCTTGGCTCAAGGAACGCTACGCTGCGGATCCGACGGTGGAGGTCCACCATGCCGATGCCGCGAAGTTCGACATCCGCACCTTCTTCAAGCATCGCCCGGTCAAGTTCCTGGGCAACCTGCCGTACTCCTCGGGAGGCGCGATCCTGCGGAATTTCCTGTCGCGGCCGAATCCCTTCTGCCGCGCCGTGATCATGCTCCAGAAGGAGGTCATCGATCGCCTCTCGGCCGCCCCCCGGACCAAGGACTACGGTCTCCTGACCTTGCGGGTGCAGAGCGAGTGGTCGGTGAAGTCCCTGAAGACCGTGCCGCCGGAAGCCTTCCATCCCCGGCCCCAGATTGACTCCTCGGTGGCGCTCCTGCTGCCCCGCGGCAAGGAGTTGCCCGCCTTCGATGCCCGCCGTTTCGATGAATTGATCCGCCGCGGCTTCGCCCAGCGCCGCAAGCAGATGGGCCGACACATGCCGGAAGATCCACCGTGGGAGGAAGCCGCCGCCAGCATCGGCGCCTCTCCCACCACGAGGGCGGAGGAACTATCTCTCGGCCAATGGATTGAACTCGCCCGGATCTACGATCCCCATCCACTCAAGGACATCCCGCAGAAGGACGGGGAGATCTTCGATGTGGTGGACGAGAACGACCAAGTAACCGGCCAAGCGACCCGCCGCGAGGTGCACGAGAAGGGGCTGCTCCACCGCGCGGTCCACGTCTTCGTGGTCGATCGCCACGGCCAGCTCCTCTTGCAGAAACGCTCACGCTTCAAGGACGCCCACCCGAGCGTCTGGGATTCTAGTGTCGCAGGGCACCTCGATGCCGGGGAGGACTATGCCAGCGCGGCCATCCGCGAGCTGGAGGAAGAAATGGGCATCACCGATGTCCCGGCACAGGAAATTGGGAAAATTGCCCCCTGCGAGGCCACTGGTTGGGAGCACGTCCGCCTTTTTCTGGTCCGCTGGGACGGCAGTCCGCGCTTTCCCTCCGCGGAGGTGGAGGCGGCGTTGTGGATGCGCCCGGACGAGCTGGGTGCTTGGATCGATGCCCGTCCGTCCGATTTTGCGAGCGGTTTTTTAGAATGCTGGAAGCTCTCGCGAGGTTTGTGATCAGTAGAGCCGGGAGGTTTTTGGAAATTGCTTGTCTTTGTTCCTAAAATTCTTAGGGTGCTGTTTGCACTCCCCGCAAGAAAGCCACTCCCCGGCCCATCATCAAACTGTCCCAGCCCTATGAAACTTGCGAGTCGACTGCGGCGCGTGTCCACCCTGCGTGGCGCCCGCCGTATCCATAACACGCTAGCACCAGCAATGACCTTGCTGGAACTCACGATCGTCATCCTCATGCTGCTGACCTTGATCGGCATCCTGGCGATTGGCGCTCGGACCTGGAAAAAAGGCACCGACCGTTCGGTCTGCATCATGAACCTGCAGGCCGTCCAGAAGGGCGTCCGTAGCTACGCCAATCTCTATGGCTATGAGCCCGGGGCCTCGGTCGCCGGTCTGGAAGGCCAAGTCATTGGCTCCGGCCGCTTCGTCGAGCGAGTCCCACTCTGCCCAAGCGCAGGCGTTTACGCCTCCGGTGGCGATGTGGTGCCCGCGCTCGGTTCACTCTATTTCAATTGTTCGCTCGCTGGTACGGGCGACCACCAACCGGTCAGCTACCAAGATTGGTAAGGAAATCCGGGGTTTTCCCGGATTGCAGGCGTCGGGAATCCGGGTGAAGCTCGCGCCCGGATTCCGATGACACCGCCAGATGTCCAGTCACGCCAGCAGGCCCGGCTTTGGTCGGCGGCCTTTGGCGTATCTGCGCTGGTCAATCTGCTGGTGGTCCTGCTGATCGCAGTCTGGATCAGTTTCCGCGTGATTCTGGAGGTGCTCCAGTACGCGGTGCTGAGCGCGCTCGGCTTCCAGCCGTCCTCGATATTTGCGCACAATGATCCGCCTCCTCCGCCGCCTCAGGTGGAGACGGTGGCGACGATCGTGCCCGAGGTTGCACCCGCGGTGGTGCCTGCCCCGCCGCCGCCTACCGAGAAGCCTTTCGCCCGCACCTCGAAAGATCAGGAAGCGGAGCGCCCGGAGAAGCCGGCCTTCATCGGCGACCGCAATACCCAAGCCCGCAGCGATGCGCCGGCGGGGGCGGAAGCGCCGCTGATGCCCAGCCAGAAGGGGCGCGAGCCGCACTTCGAAGGGGAGGTCGAGACGACGAACAGCAACTATCAGGACGGCGACCTGGCCTCCGATCACATCGCGAAGCCCGCGACCGAGCCCTCGGTTCCGTCGGCTCCGGCACCGGAGCCGATGAAGACGCCGGATGCGGAGACCAAGGCTCCCACACCGGAGACCGCGGCTACGGACCCCAGTGAGCCGAGCCTGCCGACCGAGACCAAGCCGGCCACTCCCGAAGCCCCAAGTCCGGTCCCGCCTGCGCCGCCCACGCCTCCCCCTGCGGAGCCGAAGGAGAAGCTCGCCCAAGGCACCATGCCGGTGGACCGCCAGGTCAAGGAGGAGACGCCGAAGGAGCTGCCCAAGCCGCCGGTGCCCGAGCGTCCCGCGACGCCACCCGCTCCGCCCGTGGCGGAGACTCCGCCGCAGCCCAAGCCGCCCAAGCCCCAGCGCCCGCCTGCCTCTCCCTCTGATAGTCCCGGCTTCCGCGGCAATCAGCAGAAGACCCGTCTGAGCGGATCGATCACCCGCCAAGGTGGCTCCGCGCTGGATGTGGAGGATTCCCTGCTCGGCCGCTACCACTCCGCGCTCAGCCGCGCGGTGGAGAAGGAGTGGCAGCTGAACTGCGTGCGCAACCGCGACTATATCATCCCCGGCCAGATCGTCGTGCGCTTCGTGCTGGAATCGACGGGCAAGGTCCGCTCGCTGACCTTCGTGGAGGAGTTCGGGGTGGGGAATATCCAGAAGGGCTTCACCTCGGAGAGTATCCGCACCGCCGCCATTCCCGCCTTTCCCGCCGAGCTGAAAAAGCAGCTCAATGGCGAGCCGCTTGAGGTCACCTACAGTTTCACGTTCTGAAATCCATGCTTCCCACGCTTCTCTCGGCCCTTGATTTCAAGGCCATCGGCAACTTCTTCAACCAAGGCGGCATCTTCATGTATGCCTTGGCGGCGACTTCCTTCGTCGCGCTCGCCGCGATCGTCTTCAAGATCATGTCGCTGAGCCGTCAGGCGGTGGTCCCGCTGGAACTCGAGCAGGCAATCAACCGCGCCGAGGAGCAAGGCGACGTCGGTGAACTGGCCAGCGCCAGCAACTCCGGCCGCAGCAGCCTGGCGCGGCTCTGCAACATCGCGATCCGCAACCGCGGCAAGTCCCGGGCGGACATCACCGACGCAGTCCAGACCTCCGCGCGGGACGAGGTGGTGCAGATGAACTCGGGGATGATCATTCTCGATACGATCATCACCGTGGCCCCGCTCTTCGGCCTGCTGGGCACGGCCAGCGGCCTGGTGGTCATCTTCAATGGCCTCGGTGATACCACCGACCACAACATGGTCGCGCGCGGCATTGGCCGGGCGCTGGATAACACCATCGTCGGCCTCGCCATCGCGGTGCCCGCAGTGGTTGCCCACGGCTGGTTCAGCCGCCGGATCGAGGTGCTGGTCTCGAAGCTGGAAGTGCTACTCGCCCGCGTGGCGCGGCTCTGCGAGGGGGCTGGCACCGCTGAAAGCGCCGCTGCCGCCGCCAAGGGCTCCGGCAAGTCCGCTCCGCCCACGCTTCCCCGTGTCCCCGAACGGCCATGAAATTCGAGCGCCCCGCCCGCCGCTCGCGCGGCATCATGATCATGCCGATGATCGACATCCTCTTCGTGGTGTTGATCTTCTTCATCGTGACCACCCAGTTCCGCCGCCCGCGGCCGGTGCTGCGGATCGAGCTGCCGACAGTGAAGGAAGTGCCCTCGGCCACCGTGACCGAGGCTTCGTCGATCCTGTCCGTGGATCGCTTGGGCACGCTCTCGCTGGATGACATCCGGGTGCCGGACATCGCTCTGCTGGAGAATTACCTGAAGTCCTTTGTGAAAAACAATCCGGGCCGCAAGCTGGAGTTGGAGGCTGACAAGGATATCCCGCTGGAGAAGCTGCTGGAGGTGTGGGACGCGTTGACCCGCGCGGGCATCCCGATTAAGGACGTGCCCGCCCGCATCCGCTTGCCGCAGGAAGCCGGCGCTGCACCCGACAAATGATCCTCGAAATCGTCCAATACGGAAACCCGGTCCTCCGCGAGCGCTGCAAGCGTGTCGAGCAGGTCGATGACGCCATCCGCATCCTCGCCGATGACATGCTGGAAACGATGTACGACGCCAATGGCGTCGGCCTCGCCGCCCCGCAGGTCGGCGTCGCCCTTCGCCTCGCGGTGGTCGATGTCTCGCACGATCCGGAGTGCATCACTTTTCTCCGGGTGGACGGCAAGGACGCACCGCTGGCGTCGATCATGCCGCTCAAGTTCATCAATCCCGAGCTCGAGTTCATCGCACCGAAGGAGCGGGATACCGAGGGCTGCCTGAGCATCCACGACATCCGTGCGGAAGTGAACCGTCCCGCCGCGGTGAAGGCCACCCTGCCGCAGTTGGATGGCAGCACCCTGGTGATCGAGACCGATGGCCTGTTAGCCCGCGCGCTGCAGCACGAGACGGATCACCTGAATGGCGTGCTGTTCACCGATCGGGTTTCCCCGGCAGCGAAGATCAGCTTGCGGCGGAAGTTGAAGCGGTTGGCGGAGGAGGGGTGAGGGCTGCCTACGAGGCCTTCGACGTCATGATGCCTCTGGACAGCCTTCGGGAGATCGAGCGAGCCACCGGGTTCGTCTATCCTCCTTCGTTCCTTTCTGGCGTCGATGAATTCCGTGCGCGCGTCGAATCCGAGGGGTTTCGCCGGGTGTTTTGTCCAGCATCTGCGCGCCAAGGAGAGCAATGCAGACCTTGAAATGCGGAAGCAGAACCCATTGATTGGGCCCCGGCCATGCTGAGCGCGCGGAACAAGAATACCTACTTGGCCTTGCCGCGGATTCCCAATGCCGAGGTCCGGTTGCTATGGGACCTGCCCCTCCAAGGCGTCGCCGAGTGGAAGGGTCAAAGGTATTGGTTCGATACGATCGAGGAGGAGATCCCTACCAGAAGGAGTTCTTCCTGGTGAGGCTACCCGAGTCCGAAATGCGGAAGGTTGAGGCGATCCAGCGACTGCGCGAAGAGATGTATGACGCGGGAATCGTCATGACGATCGGTACGCCACCCGCGCGGAGTGGGGGAATCTGAAAGGGGAGGAGTGGATGAAGGCAAGGATGGGCAGCGAGGAGCTGTTCCGCGCCTTTGCAGAGGCGAGTGGCAAGCTTCCCCAGCCGGACATCAGCCTTGGCGAAGTGATCGGGTGGTGCTTTTGGTCGGAGCCGAAGGTGGCCCTCTAAGTGTTGCGAAAGAGGTCGAATTTCGCATTTTCACAGCCATCGAGGCATCAGGCTGTGGAGACCAGCGCCTGACTCGAGTGTGAAGAAATGCAGACGTTGAAATTTGAGAACTGATCTCCGAAGCCGGGCGCGTGAGGGTGAACCCTGTCGGAATTGCGACATTTCCCGAATCGCTTCCCGGACAGATTATTCCGCCTATGCTCACGACTATGCGTCCTTGGTCCCGCTTCGTGTGTTGCATCCTTGTTAGCTTGGTTGGCGGCTGGTCCGTGGGAGAATCCAGGGCCGCAGAATTGCAGTCGCCGGATGGCTCCTTCTTCGGGGAGGTGAGCCATGAATTCAAAACCATGACGGCCACGCGGTATCAGCATAAAACCGAGGTGGATCGTGCGGCGGGGAGCTATCGATACGATTGTGTCGGTTTCGTGTCCTATGCCCTGCGGCAGTCCGCGCCGCAGGCGTGGGCCTCGGTGGTGGCGGCGTGCAGCATCCGGAAAGGCTACTTCCCGAGTCCGCCGCGGTATCAAACATTCTTCGCCAGCTTGGCCGCGAAGCCTCAGGCGGGATGGCAAGCGGTTGTGAAGGTTTCGGAGTTGCAGCCTGGCGACATCGTGTCCTGGGATCACAAGACGGAGACTGCGGTGGGGCATGCGGTTGTGATTGCCGGCGTGCCCAAGCCGGAAGAGGGCGCGGATGGAGTGTGGCTGGTCGAGGTTTATGACTCCACGGGAGCACCGCATCAGGATGATTCGCGAGCCGAGGATTCACGCGCCGAGTCCATCGAGCCCGGTGGCCGACGCACTGGGCTGGGCCGTGGAGTGATGGCACTGATTGCCGATCCCGGCACCGGTGCGCTGAGCGGCTATCGCTGGAGCCCGAAGGCAAAGACGGTTGTAGTGCCGATCGCGGCAGGCCGCCCAACCGCGTGACAGCCAAGTGCGGGAGGCCGCGAATCTATTCCCGGGGACGATTGATTTCCGCGGCGTTTTCTAAGAGGGTCAGTTTGCGCGACCGAGGGGCTACTGTGATGAAACGCTCCACCTCCTGCCATCCGGGTCAGTTCTCGCATTTTCACATCGAGACAGTGGCTTTCAAAGTCCGCTTTGGGGGCATTAGCAACCAAGGGAGTAGTCCTTGAATCTTGCAGAATGGCAGTTCCTCAACTCGCACCCGGTCGAGGAGATCTCCGACTTCGAGCCGGGCAAGGCGAAGAAGCGTAACCAAAGCCGTGTCCCATTTCAAAGATGAAGAAGGCAATCATCGCAGGCATTCTGGCTATCGCCTTCGGGCTGATCGCTTGGGGACAGCTTCGCGGCGGTCGCGTGACGGTGATCGGTCCGGAAGGATCTCCGGTCCAAGGTGCCGAGGTGCGGATCAGCTACGTCTCGGGCCCTGCCGTGCTGCAAGGAGTGACCGACGCCAAGGGTAGGGTGACCATTCCAGCGAAGAGGATTTGTAGCGGCGGTTGGCATTCGATTATCGCGAGTTGGCAGGATGCCCAAGGCAAGCGCTACATGGGCGCGAACTCCGGAGGCGCTCCCGAGTTTCCGCTGACGATCACGATCTCACGATGGTGAGGAGCCCGGTGGCGGCAACTCCCCTTATTGGATTCCGGCTTCACTTGTGGTGGTGGCTCGGCTAGACTCTTCGGCTGAGTATTGCATGCTGGCCGAGAAGTTCATCGTGGTTCGAAGGGCGCGAGTCGGTCCGGCTCTGCTCTTCATCGCATCCATCTGGATCGGATTCGCGGGATCGGCTTGGTGCTTCCTGGCGATTCCATTCGTTGCCTTGGGGTGGCTTTGCGCGGTGCCGAACCTGAATCTCGCGAATGGCTTGTTGGCCTACTTGTCGATGATCGTGGGATTCGTTGTTCTTCAGATTCACGTTCCCTCCGGAACTGCCATCGCCGTGGGAGCTGCGGCCGGATTCTATTTTTCGGCCCTTGAGATGAGAGTGATGGCAAAGCCCTTTGTCCCCAAGATCGATTCTACGCGCGATCCCTAACAGTGGAGTCGCGCTGCGATCCTTTCGGGATCGAGCATCGGACAGAGTGATTGATCTTGTTGGGAATTGGCGGAGGCTCCCGATGTTAGGCGCTTTAAAGAAAGTCGCCCGAAGGCGAATCAAAGAACCAGATCACCCGATGAACACGACCCTCAAGCGAATGGATAACGTCCTCATCGTCGTCGACGATCTGGAATCGGTGAAGGCCTTCTTCATTGAGCTCGGCATGGTGCTCGAAGGCGAGGCGACGGTTGAGGGGGCGACGGTCGATCACCTCATCGGACTTCAGGGCGTGCGGGCCACCCTGGTGATGCTGCGGACTCCGGACGGCCATGGGCGGATCGAGTTGGATAAATTCCACACCCCGGATGCGATTAAGATTGGGCCTGAGAAGACTCCGGTGAACGCGTTCGGAATCCGGCGCATTATGTTCGCCGTCGAGGGCATCGACGAGGTGGTCGCGCGCCTGCTCGCCCATGGCGCTGAACTGGTCGGCGACGTGGTGCAGTATGAAGACTCCTATCGCCTGGCCTATCTCCGCGGGCCGGAGGGTATCATCGTCGCGCTCAGCGAGGAACTCGAGTAGAGTCAGCATTCCCGGCGCTTGAGGTCGCCGCTACATTCCCGGGTAGCTGGAGCCCGGGAGGGGATTCGTGTGTCTGATGACAGATTTGTGAGATCTGCCGTCTTGATCTCACGCGCATCTTTTCCATAACTTGGAATAACTCCCCTCCCCATGAGCCTTGATCTTGAGAAACTCCTCGAAGCCGCCGACCGCTACGAAGACCACACGGCCGCCGCCACCTCGGCGAGCCGTGCCGCTCCGCCGGGGGCCGACATCGAGCAAGCGGCAGCCTCCGAGCGCCATGACAATCTCTTCGTCCCCGCTTCGGAGCGCTTAGCGCGGCGGGCGACCCGTTCCGTGATCATCCGCGATGTGCGGGGCTCGCGCGGGATTGTCCCGCCCTTGGTGGAAGTCCCGGCCTTGGCTCCGGAAATTATCAGCCGCGACAACGACCTGCGGCCGATCCGCTTTCTCCAGATGGGCGTCCTTGCGGCCCGTTCGGTGGGGAAGATCCGCGTCGCCGACGGCCCGCAATTCAATGGCGGTGATGCCACCGGCTTCATGGTGGCACCCGGCATCCTGATCACGAACTGGCACGTGCTGCCGACGGAGGACCATGCCGCCGCCTCCTCCGTCATCTTCAATGATGAGGACGATCTCAATGGCGATCCGAAGGATCCTAGGGCCTTCCGACTCCGGCCGGATCTTCTTTTCGTGAATGACGAGAAGCTCGACTATGCTCTCGTCGCGGTCACGCCGCAGACATCCGGCGGTGTGCCCTTGGCCCAGTTCGGCTATCTGCGGCTCTTCGAGCAGACCGGCAAGCTTGATCCCAAGCAGCGCGAAGCCGCGAATATCGTGCAGCACCCGGGTGGTGGTCCGAAGAAGATCGCGCTTCGCGACAATTACATCGAACCGGTGGTGCCCGATGCCGCCGACCCCGGGAAGCAGCTTTCCTCGCTATTCTACGGCACTGACACGCTCAAGGGTTCTTCCGGTTCGCCGGTCTGCAGCGACCAATGGTATGTCGTCGCCCTGCATCGCGGCGGTGTCCCGGAGACGCAGATGATCGATGGCAAGAGGGTCGCGATCCGCTGGGATGGTCAGCCAGCCAGCGAGAAGGATAGCCTGAACGATCTGCGCTACATCAAGAACGAGGGCACGCGCGTCAGCCGCATTTATCAGTCGCTCCGCGAGATTGCGGCCGACGCCGGAGCGCAGAGACAGAAGCATGCAGCGATGGCCTTGGAGAAACTCGGCGAGGTTTCGCGGGATCCGCGCACCGGGCCCTTCGACCTGCTCACGGCACCGCTCATGCTGCCCACGCTGCCAGGCGTGAATGAGGGTGGCGGTCCGGAGGAGCTATTGCGCAGGTCGGCTGACAAATTCAAGGACGCCAGTGGCTACAAGCCGGGCTTCCTGGGCAGGACCCACAAGATCCCGCTGCCGGGGATGAGCAGCGAGGTGAAGCGCGAGGTAGCCACCCTGAGGGACTCCACCGAGACGGAGCTGAAGTATCAACACTACAGCCTCGTCATGAACCGCGAGCGTCGCACTGCTTTCTACGTGGCGGCGAACATCGATGGCGCGCTGCATTGGAAACAGAACCCGGACCTCGGTGCCTTGCCGCCGCGGCCGAGCTGGAGCTTTGACCCGCGGATGGAAGACAAGTTCCAGCCCGACGACGGGATCTTCAGCAATGCGATGCAGCGCGGCCACCTCTTCAAGCGCGAGGACGCCTCATGGGGCGCGGACCGGGAAGAGATGGCCTTGGCCGACCAGCATTCTTTCACGATCACCAACGCCACGCCGATGATCGGGAACTTCAACAACGTGGAGTGGGGCGATCTCGAGGATATCGTCTCCAAGGAGGCCATGGCGGGCCACAAGGTGAGCTACTTCGCCGGGCCGATCTTCCGCAGTGACGACCCTTTCTTCAATGAGCTGCGCAGCGGAGTGCCCGCCGCCGAGCGCCGCAAGGGCATGCGTGTGCCGCAGTCCTTCTGGAAGATCGTGGCATGGATTGAGGACTCCACCCTGAAAGCCACCGGATTCATTCTCGACCAGCGGGACGAGATCGAAGCCCACGGCCCGATCACCGAGGAGATCGATTTCGGGACCTACAAATCCAGACCCATCTCGGAAATTGAGGCCGCCACCGGCCTGCGCTTCCCCGCCCTCCGTGCGGCAGAAGTCACCGTCGCCTGAGCCAAGGGTGAGATGAAGCACGGGAGGCTCTCGCGAGCCCTCCTCGTTTGGTGCCGCGAAGTGATGGGACCTGACGGCGGAATGAGGGCACGGCGGTGCCTGATTCAGGGATTGCCCAGGTGCGCGTCACTCTCCACATATCACCCCGCATGTTCCCTCTCTCCCGCCGGTCGCTGGTGATCCTGAATTGCGTGGGCTTCGCCTTGGCGGGCGCCGGCTGGATCAGCGCTTGGAGCAAGAGCCCGCAGTCTGCGGAAGCCAGCCAAGCCGCGGCGGCCGATCCGGGCAAGGCGGCCAATCCCTCGAAGCGCGGCGGAGGCCAGGGCAACAAGGATCCGCGGGTGCTGGAGGATCCGCGCAGCGTGCGCTTGCTGAGTCTGATGGCGGAGATGGGCAAAGCCGCGACACCGGGCGAGCCGAATGCCAAATTCCTGAAGGCGGTGACCTTGACCTTGGATGACTCCAGCTTCCACCGGCGGAAGCGCGACTTCAGCATCCTCTTGGACAAGATGACGAAGGATGATGCCGCGGCGCTTCACGAGCAGTTCGTGAAGCTCGAACGCGCAGGCCGCCCTTTCGCGGAAGAATATGCGGCCTTTGCGACCCGCTGGGGCCAAGTCGATGGGGCGGGTGCGATGGCCTTTTTCAGCTCGCACGAGCCCTCCGACATGAAGCCCGGCGACCTGCATGAAGTGATGGCCGGTTGGGGTTCCTCGCACCCTGAGGAGGCGATGGCGTGGATCGCGGAGCATAAGGATCTACTTGGGTCCATGAATGCCTACAAGCCGGTGGTGGCGGGATGGCTGCAGAAGGATCCAGCTGCGGCGACGGGTTGGCTCGCCAGCGCCAACCTCTCGCGGCAAGAGATCGGCGACTGCATGGTGGGTGCCGCGCTCGACAAGCTCTATTCGGATGGTCTGGAAGGCATGAGCGAGTGGCTGGCGAGCCTGCCGGACGACAAGGAGGATCTGAGCGCCGCGGCGCGCCAGGGGTGGAATGGCAATCAGTATCGCTTCCAGAACCTGACGCCCGAACAGGCCGCCACGGCCTGGAGCCATGTGGGGGCGCAGCCGTGGATGGGCGTGCAAGAGTTCGGTCAATTCTGCGGATCGGTCGCGCGGGCAAACCAAGGTGAGCTCGGGGGCTTCGTCGAGGCCTTGTCGACGAAATGGCCGGCCAGTGTGGTGACCGCGCAGTTCGAGCGCTGGACGGAGCAAGATCCCGGGCAGGCGGGAGTGATTTTGAGCCGGATGCCGCCCTCTGACTTCCGCGCGGCGGGCATCAAGGGCATGATCGACAAGCTTCAGCAAACGGACCCCGCCGCTGCCGCAGAGTGGCAGCAGCGGCTTGCGCCTTGAGCCTTGGCCGAGTGGGGAGGGATTACAGAACCGCGGTCATGTCAGAAAGCTCGCGCGATGCGGGCTTTTTGCTTATGCCACCCTCTAGCGCTGAGCTTGGCTCATGCGGCAAAAGTATGAAATCGACTCGGGTAACGGTGGCGCTTGCGGTTTCGATTGTGGGCTGGGCCATCCTGTTCGCCCTGTGGGCGGTGCGATACGACTACAAGTGGAACTCGCTCGGAGAATGGTATCGTGAGGGGGCAAAGGTTGCGGATGTCGATCTGCCGATTCTGATTCGTTGGCTTTGGCCGATCGCGCCCGCCGATTGGTGGGGTTGGTTGAGTCCCGCTGCGTTCGGTGTATTCGCGGCCTTCTCCGTCCGGGCCCCTTGGCGGCTGTGGTGCCAACTGGTGGTGTTGGCAGGAGCCTTTCTCTTGGCCGGCGTGGTGTGGAGTACGGTCGTGACCTACACGCGGATGACCTTTTACATGGGCGTTCCCCTGCCAGAGCCGATCGAGACATCGAGCCTGATAGGGAACATCGGACTGCTGGTGGTCGGCATCGGCTTGGCCGCCGTGTCCGTTTACCGTAGTCGGACCGCTGGAGCTGCCGATACAGGCAAGCCGGTTTAGGCGAGGCTTCCGAGGGGGATTGATTTCCCCTGCGTTTTCTGGAAGGGTCAGCCTGCCCGACAGAAGGGCCATCGTGATGAACCGATCTGCTTCTTTCCGCGTCTGCTTCTTCGCTGCATCTTTGGGTGCTTGCTCCTTGCTTGGGGCAAAGGACGGCGCGGCCGAGTACGTCACTCCGCCTGAGACTCACTCTCCGGATGGCCGCTATGCGGTGAAGGTGCCGGTTTTCCACGAGGATCAGAAGGACTCGGATGCCCGCAAGGACGAGGTGGTGGATCGGAAGAGCGGGAAGACCGTGGCGGTGATCCAGGCGGATCCCGCTTATAACCGGTCCTTGAATCATCACGGGACCGGCGAGGCGACGTGGTCGAAGGATGGTTCGCTGCTGCTGTGGAAGGTGGACGGCAAGTGGACGCCGGATGCGCTGGTGGTGCTGAAGCTCGAAGACAAGGGCGCGAAGTGGCAGCTTGATCTGCTCAAGACTGCCCAGCAGGCGCTGCTGGAACGCACGCGTAAGGCGGCACCGGAGAAGTATGCAGCGGCGAAGAAGGCCAATGCCGGGAGCGGCTCGGCATTCCCCGATGGCTTCACGGTTGATGTGAGCGCCGATGTGGAGGAGGGGAAGGGGGTGAAGCTGCCTCTAAGCGTTCACGTGGACCTCACGGCGAATCCGAAGGAGATCGAGGATTTCCCGGCGAATCTGGATTCCTATTTGGATGCGACCGTAGGGGAAGACGGTTCTTTTGCGGTAAAGGCTTTCCACCTGGGGAAGCGGGATGGGAGGTGAAACTCCGCACCAGACGATTCAAGCCCGGCTGACCGGAGGGCTTTCCTTCCCCATTTAGAAGCGCTGGCTCATGCGGCGCGGCGGGCCTTTCGCGGCACGCGTCTCCAGTTCTTGGATGGAATACTCCGCGTCGTAGTTGCTGCCGATCGCTTCGAAGCCACGCTTTAGGGCGGGCAAGCCGGCCTCGCGATGGCAACTGGCGATTGCCCGGCTGGCTAGGTGGAAATCCATGTAGGGCCGGGTCTGCAGGGCATCGAGCTCGGCCAGCCAATCCTTGCTGCCGGCGGCGACCACAATCTGGCAGGCCATTCTCAAGGTAGTGCTGACACCTGTGCCGGGCGTGTCGAAGAGCCCGCGCACCAGCTGATGGTCCTCATGGCCGGTGATGGCTGAGATCACCGCTTCCCAGACGCACTTGGTCAGGAGGTCGGTTTCCTTGGTCTGCTGCACGCGCAACTGCTCCACTGCCGCGGGGCCCAGGCGAACCAAGGGCTCCATGTCTTCGTGGATCCACAGCCGTTCATCGAGCGGATAGCTGCCAGAGTAGTTTTGTTGAACCGGCAGGAAATGCGCGCGCCATGCCTGGATGGAGTGGTCGATCCGCTCCTGCGGGCCCATCGGCTGGAGTTCCTTCCAGATTCCGATGAGTTCGAGACGGGACTTCTGGAGCCGCTCTTGTTCTTGTCGTGTAAACTCGGCCATGAACTCCGGCGAGTTATTGCCGCAGATACCTCCGGGCGTGAAGAAGGGCGGGAGCGCCAGGCTGATGGACAGCAGTCGGGCCAGCGGGGCGACGTTGTAGGACGGGTAGCCCTTGCCGAGTTGCTTGAGTGTCCAGTCGATGGTCGCATCGTCGGCGAGTTCGGTGAGCGTCTCGCATTGCGCCTTGAGTGCTTTGGTGGCGAAGAAGCTGTTGGAGTCGCCCTTGGCGGCGATATCCAGCAGCTTGGGGATCGAAGCTTGCAGGCTGCGGCGGATCGCCGGGGCCTCGGGAATGCCGGTGGGGCGCGTGACCGGCCGGCCGACGATTTCGATTTTAGTGCTGTGGAAGCGCTCACTGCTTTCCCGACCGCGGGCCCAGGGACTGATGACCAGCGAGAGCTCCAAGGCCGCTTGAGCGCTGGCCTTGGGCTCGCCGGAGTCGATGGTCTTGAGCAGGCCCGCGATAATCTCGCTACGCCCGGTTGCCAGCTCCGCCTCGCCCTTGGCGAGCTCGGCGGGGAGCTCGCTGACCAAGAGGTCGCTCAAGGTGGGAGCGGGATTCTTGGTCGCCTCTTGGGCATGAGTTGTGATGGCGGTGCCGATGCCGAGCAGCAGGGCGAGGGTGGAGGCTTGGAGGCGATGGTGAAGGCTTCGGCGCATGGCTTCTGTGTTCTTAACCGGGAAGACACCGTGGGGCCGCGTTTTATTAGGGGTTTTCCAGAGGATCCGGCTTGTTTGACTGCGAGCGCGCGGGCTTTAGGGGAAGGCGAGGCGAAAATCCTCGCTTTGCGGTGAATAAAATCCGCCGCGGCGGAGTTCATTTCATGATATGAAAGCCATTTCGTTCCTCCTCGCCATGGCGCTTCTCGCGCCGCTTTCCGCACAGGCTCAACAGGGCAATCCGACCAGGCCCCGTGGGCGTGTCGTGCCGCCGCCACAAGCACCGGGGCAGCCGTGGGCCGGCCAAGTGAATTCACCCGACGCGGACGCCGAGGCGGATAGTCAGCTTCCGGAGGCAAACTTTACGATCAGCCTGGAGGGCACGCTGAGCTCGGGGCCGACGGTCGATCTCCAGCTCACCGGCAGCGGTCCAAGCTTCACGGCGGACCAGACGATCGGTGAGGAGGGCTCGATCCTGAGCTGCCAGTACAAGCTATCGAAGACCGAGAAAGGCTACCGGGTCTCGTATAGCATCGGCACGCAGTTGCGGATCGCAACTTCGGTCTCAAAGGGCCAGAACGAGGCAACGAACTACGAGTATCGCTCGATTGTGCTTTCCGGTGCGGTCCTCTGCATTCCGGGCGCGCCGATCGTGATTGCCCGCAATGCCGGGAAGCCGCTGACGCTGAGCGTTGCGGAGCTGCCCGTGCCGACGGCACCGGAGAAGGAGCATTGAGGCGGGGAGTTGCCGGGCTTGAACTGCCAGCCGAAGTGCTGGAGTGATATGCCATGCGTCCACTCGACCAGCTTATCAATGCCGAGGACTCCGCTCTGCCATTCGTGATCGAGGCGGCGGAGGCACAGCCCGGGCGCTGTGTCATTCATCCGGCTTCGGCGGAGGCGGGGGATGTGTTGTATCGGACCCAGGTCACGACACGCTCACCGATGGGCGCGGTCGCGTATCATTCCGGCGGGATCTCGGTGCTTGGCGGCTGGGTTCGCATTCTTGGTTCGGGCAGTCCTGCGATTCCCCGCAGCTTGCCCGATTGGAACGAGGGGCGTTCTGAGGGTTTCTATCTGGTGGCGGATGATGCCTTCGGCGGCTTCTTCGCCTTGGACGGTGGCGCGCTGGGAGCGGGGGATGGGAAGGTCTTCTATTTCGCTCCTGACAGCCTTTGTTGGGAGCCGCTGGATCTTTCCTATACGGATTTCCTGAGGTGGGCTTGTTCCGACTTCCGGGGCTTCTACGACGAGCTGGCTTGGCCGGGTTGCGAAGAGGTAATCGCCGCACTCGCTCCGGATCGCTGCCTGTTCATCTATACGCCGCTGTGGAGCGCGGAGTGTGTTTTGCCGCCTGATGAGATCCGGGATGTTCCGGTGGATGAGGCATGGGGATACCAGATGGAGGTCGCGAGGCAGTTTGGAAGCGCTGGCGAATCATGAAGATTGGGAGAGCTTGCATGTGGCCGGCGATCTGATAGATGGGAGAGTTAGCAGAGACGTGCCGACCAAGAAGACGAGCCTCCGCGCCTCCTCGCGATGAAATTCTTTTGCTGCCACTGCGGCGTCCGCATCGAGTGCGATGACTCGATGGCGGGGCGTCGCGCGGCTTGCCCGGAGTGTCGGAACGATGTGACTGTGCCTTTGGCCCGTGGCGAGATGGTGCCGGTGTCGCGAGCTAAGCAGGTCCGGCGTTACCTGAGGATTTCCAGCGTGGCTCTCTTGCTTCTAGCGTTCCTCTGGTGTCTCCCGGGGCCGCGCTACCAGTGGGCTTGCCTGGTGAACAAGCTGGCGTCCTACGAGGCTTTCGTGGAGAGCTTCCCCGATTCGAGCAAAGCCGCGAAGGCCAAGGAGAAGATCCGCCTGTTCCGGGAGGATGAGGTCTGGGCAAAGGCGGCGGAGGCGCGGAAGGTCAAGATGGTCCGCGCTTACATGCAGGTCTATCCTGACGGCAAGCATCTGGATGAATCCCAGGACCTCCTCAAGACGCTGGTCGATGAGGAATGGCAGAAGACTGCTTCCGCTCGATCCGAAGGCGAAGTAAGGGAGTTCCTGAAGCTCTACCCTGAGGCCTCAAGGCCGACGGTGGCAAAGCAGGGGATACTGCTCAAAGAGCTGATCGAAGAGGCATGGCAGAAAGCCGCCGCCACTCGCTTGAAGCCTGCGATCCAGGAATATCTAACAAAATATCCGGACGCCCCGCCGCAGACCGCTGCTGCAGCGCGGGCCCTTATCGTGGAGCTCGCGGACGAAACATGGAAGCGGATCGCTCCATCACGCTCCGAGTCCGAGATCCGCGACTTCCTGAAGGACCACCCGGAGACCACGCAGAAGGCTGCGGCGGAAGCGCGCGTGGAGGAACTCTTCAATGACTGGTCATGGGTGCGCGAGCAGGATTCCTTGGAGTCTTACAAGCGCTTCCTCGATCGCTTCCCGGATCATGCCGAGCGGGAGTGGATCGAGCGCCGGATCATCGACCTGGAGGTCAAGCAGATCGCGGAGGGCAAGTATGGAGACCTGCCGCAAGCGGAGACCCGGATGGTGGGTGGGAATGAGAGCAAGATCGAGGTGAGGAACGATACCCAGTATGAGCTCACCGTCCGCTACAGCGGGCCGCTCTCGCAGAAGCTGGTGATCCCGGCGCGTGAAACCCGCCATGCCAACTTGCGCCCGGGGGAATACAAGGTGGCCGCCTCTGTCGCGGCTGCGGATGTCCGGAACTACTACGGAACCCAGACCATGGAGGGCGGCCTCTACAACTCGAACTTCTTCATCCACTACGAGTACAACAGCTCGGGGAAGTAGGGGATGCCTTGCCACCCAGGGCAAGTGGCGGCACCGGGTTGAGGATATCTCCGGACAGGTCGGAATCTTGCGCTGACGGCGGGGCGGCAGTGCTTTATGAATGAGGTTTCCGGCCATTTGGGGGCTCGACTTTACGCAATTGTGAAGTTATTCACCCTGGGCAGATCGCATTTCTACCCTCCACCACAGCTTAATCATGAACAGCAGCCGCGGAATTTTCGAACCTCAGGAAGGCTTCGCGCCTGCTCCTCCCGCCAAGAGCCCTTTCGCCGTGGCGGATGACGGTCCGGCGGCGAGCCCGTTCGCCGTGGTGGCTGAGCCGGAATCGCCCTTCGCTGCCCTGCGCGAGGAGAACCCGCCGCGTCTGGCCCCCGATCCGAATCGCCCGGTGAAGCTGCCGGAGCGCCGCCCCGCAGCCGGGGATCCGCCGCCGATCGAGGCCCGCTCGCCCTTCGCCCCGGAGGCGATGACACCCTCGCCCTTCGAGGCCCCGGTTTCCGCGGATGCGCCCTTCGCAACTCCTGCTCCGGCATCTGCTGCCGCCGCAGCGGCCTCGCCCTTCAGCTTTACCCAAGAGGTGGCGGCGACTCCTCCGCCGGTCCCGGCGGCGGCTCCGGTCCAGCACGTGGCGGCCACCGTTTCGGTGCCGACTCATTCTCACTCCTACGCACCTGCCCCGGCCTCTGCTCCTGCTTCCTCTCTCGCCCCGGCCCCGGCCGCGGCGCCTGCCTCCGCTACTACTTCCGTGGAATCTGAATCCTACGAGTCTGACTCCCGCGCCATCCGCCAGCTCGAGCTGCGCGCAATCTTCGGTGTGGACCGCGAGCTGAGCGCGGATGAAATCCTCCAGCGCGCCCGCTCCTTGCCGGGCATCCGCCACCTCGCCCGCGTCCCTGCGGCCGAGATCGGCACCGTGGACGGCTTCAAGCGCCTCGTCGGCAGCCTCGGTTTCGCTTCCGGCATGGTGAAGCTCTACTGCGGCAGCGTGCCGATTGAGTTCATCCGCGAGGGCAACGTGATGCTGGCGGTCCAGAACGACGGAGCCTTCGGTCCGGGCGTTCGCGAGACCCTCATGATCGTTGCCCGCGAACTCGGCAGACTCTGAAGCGGCGCGGCCCATTGGGGGCCAGCCCGCAGTCGTCGTCGCCATGACGGTGGAGCAAGATGGCCGGCAAGTTTCGGTGAAGGTCGCCCTCGCGGGGGCGGCCGATACCGGCAAGCTGGCTATTCTACGAGCGATCGCCGCTCGCTACGGCACCGCCACCGTGCGCGAGCACCTCATCGGCTCGATCCGCGTCCACCGGGTGGAGTGGACCGAGCCGAACACCCTGCCGGACGGGCGCTTCCTGCACGTGGCCGCCCACTCCTTGAGCGGACCCATGGAGTATAATGCGTCCGAGGAGCTGCTGCTGCGTGGCGTGGCAGGCGTCGTTTTCGTGGTCGATGTCGCTCCAGAGCGCTTCAAGGCGACCTGGGCGAGCCTGGTGCGGCTTTCTGAGAATACCAAACGCAACGGCTATGACCTCGATGGGGTAGCCCTAGCGCTGCAGTATCACCGCGCGGACCTGCACCCGGAGTTTGATCCGGCGGTGCTGGACAAGCGCTTGGGCGTGCCGCCGGGGCTGATCCCGCGCTTTGTGTCATCCAGCCAGCGGCCGGATGCGGAGGGCTTGGCCTTTGATTCCGTGCTGGCCCAGATCAAGGAGCGGCTGACAAAGGAAGAGTAGGGCTACTTCGACTGCACCAGCAGCTTGCGGCTACCCCAAACGTAGTTGGTGCCGGAAATCATAGTGAGCGCTACGGCGGTCCAGAGGGAGACCGGCATCAGCCAAGCCTTCGGATGCGCCCAATCCCGCAGCATCCCGCCGATTGAGCCGGGGTCCGACATGGAGCTGAAAGTCAGCCACACCAGCCCGGTGATGCAGAAGGTGAGCTGGAAGGTGGTCTTCCATTTGCCCAGCCGGTCTGCCGCCAGCACTTGGCCGGCTTCGACCGCGATCTGGCGCAGGCCGGTGACGAGGAACTCCCGGGCGATGATCAGGGAGCTCACCCAGACGGGGCAGTGGTAGCCGCCTACAGGTTGGGCGGAAAAATACACAAAGGCCGCGCAGACCAGGATCTTGTCGGCCAAGGGGTCCAGCAGCTTGCCCAGCGGCGTGACCATTCCCAGCTTCCGGGCGAGGTAGCCGTCCAGCCAGTCGGTGGCGGCGGCCACGGAGAAGGTAATCAGCGCGATGGTGAAGCCGGTGGTCGTCCGGAAGCCCACAGCAGCCACGAACACCGCCGTGAGAAACAGGCGCGAGACGGTGATTGCATTGGGCAGGTTCACAGGGCGAATGTGGGGAATGCATGGCATCATGGCAACAAGGGGTTGCACCGATGCCGCGGCTTCCTTACACCGCCGCCGATTTCCCAACCGTTCCAACGACCATGAGCAACAGCGATTTCGGCCTCGTCGGCCTGGCCGTAATGGGCCAGAACCTCGTCCTCAACGTGGAGTCCCGCGGATTCCAAGTGTCCGTCTACAATCGTACCACTTCCGTCACAGAGGAGTTCGTGGGCGCTCACCCGGACAAGAAATTGGTCGGCGCGAAGACGCTTGAAGAGTTCGTCCAGTCGCTGGCATCGCCGCGTAAGGTTATGATCATGGTCAAGGCCGGTGGCCCGGTGGACGCCGTGATCGAGTCCCTGATCCCGCTGCTGGACAAGGGTGACATCATCATCGACGGCGGCAACTCGCTCTACACCGACACCGAGCGCCGCGACAAGTGGCTCGGCGACCTCGGCTTCCGCTTCATCGGCGCCGGCGTCTCCGGCGGTGAAGAAGGTGCCCGGAAGGGTCCCTCGATCATGCCCGGCGGCCCTGCCTCGACCTGGGACGTGATGAAGCCGATCTTCGAAAGCATCGCCGCGAAGGTGGACGGTGAGCCCTGCGTGACCCACATCGGTCCCGGCGGCGCCGGCCACTATGTGAAGATGATCCACAACGGCATCGAGTACGGCGACATGCAGCTGATCTGCGAAGCCTACAACATCTTCAAGGCCGCTGGCTTCGACGCCGAAGAACTGGCCGAAGTCTTCACCGAGTGGAATGAAGGCGACCTCGAGAGCTACCTGATCCAGATCACCTCGAAGATCTTCGCCCAGAAGGACACTGAGTCCAAGGGTGCGCTGGTGGACAAGATCCTGGACACCGCCGGCCAGAAGGGTACCGGCAAGTGGACGATCATGAACGCGGTGGAGAACACCGTGGTGATTTCCACCATCAATGCCGCCGTGGAAGCGCGCATCCTGTCCTCGATGAAGGACAAGCGCGTGGCCGCCAGCAAGGTGCTCGAAGGTCCGAAGCCGGAGATCGACGAAAAGAAGAAGAAGCTGGTGAAGAAGGTGCACGACGCGCTCTTCGCCTCCAAGATCATCTCCTACGCACAAGGCCTGGACCTGATCGCCACCATGGGCAAGGAGAAGAACTGGGGTCTCGACCTCGGCAAGATCGCCGCCATCTGGCGCGGTGGTTGCATCATCCGCGCCCGCTTCCTGAACGACATCACGGACGCCTACCGCAAGGACCCCGAGCTCAGCAACCTGATGCTCGCGCCGTACTTCACCGACCTGCTCAACGAATTCCAGGAAAACTGGCGTGAGGTCGTCTCGCTGGCCACGCTGGCCGGTATCCCGGTGCCGGCCTTCTCGGCCTCGCTCGGTTACTACGACAGCTATCGTAGCGCCGTGCTGCCCGCGAACCTGCTGCAGGCCCAGCGCGACTTCTTCGGTGCGCACACCTACGAGCGCACCGACAAGCCACGCGGCGAGTTCTTCCACACCGAGTGGCCGGAAGTTATCGGATAAGGAGAGGCGACATTAATGTCGCTGAGGTTTTTCAAGACGGCCGGGAGTGATCCCGGCCGTTTTTGTTTTGATCGCGAGCGATGCCGCAAAGGACGGGCATCATAGGTGATCGATAGTTCTCCCTACCGCCCTAGCACCTCCCTGATCGCCGTCTCCTTGTCCTTCTGCCAGTTCAGGCCATTCGCCTCGGCGCTCTTGCGCGCTGCCTCGTCATTCGCCCGGGAGGCCTCCCAGAGATCCTCAAAGAATCCCTTGGTGCGCTCATCTTCACTCAGTCCCGTGAAGGGCGGAAAGCCCGAGTATTTCCAGTTCGCGCGGAAGGCGAAGCGCATCGCGGTCATCTTGTCCTCTGCCGGCGTGATCTTGAATTGCTGGGTCAGTTCATCCACGAGCGCCGCGTCCGGCTTCGCCCCGGCCTTGAAGAGTTCGGCCAAGCCGCCCAGTGCCTCGTTTAGAAGCGGCAGCGACTGCGGATCCTTCGGCGCTTCCCGCGCGCTCTTGCTGGCTTGCAGGGCCAGGGCCATCTGCTCCGCGGCACCCGCTGGATCCTGTGCCGCCCGGAGTGCCCGCATCAGCAAGTTCATGGACTTCATGTTCTTGCCCGCCTCGTGGGCCTTGCGGGCCTCATCCACGGCCAGGGCATTCTTGCCGAGTAGCAGGTCGGTCTCGGCCAGCACCCAGTAAGCTTCCTGGCGGACGTGGGGATCTTCGCTCTTGGCCGCTTCCTCCAGCAGATAGCGTCCGTCGTCGAAGTCCTTTTGCCGTTGGACCACCATCACGGGGCCATTTGCATTTCCATTGTTAGGGGCCAGGGCGACCCCGATCTTGCCACGGCCCGACCAGTACATGCCTTCTTCGTCGCCTTCATTTGCGGCGAACTGATAGGCATCGTGGACGTCAGGGTTGCGGTTGGCGTGCTTGGTAAGCACATCGCCGATGAAGCCGTAGAGTTCGCGCCGTTGCTCCTTGCTGAACCAGTCCGGGATGTAGTCGTCCTTCTGGTGCTTCCACAGGGCCTGCGCCACGGCAATCTCCTCCTGCGGCTTTTCCTGGATCGATTCCAGCGCATCCACGAAGCTCATGCCGTCCTTCCGCAGTTGCCCGCGGAAGTGCTTGATGTGGTCCATCATCACCGCGATCAGCTTGGTGCGGATCTCCACCGGCCAGTCTTCCGCCAGGCGAGCGGCGATGAAGTTCGCCAGCGCGGCGTTGTCCGGGGTGCCCGACTTCATCATCTCGCCCATGGCCTCCGCGGCTACCCGCAGCGCCATCGCTTCCTTGATGCCCGTCTCTTCCAGCACCTTCAGGTCCTTGATGACTTGATCGCTGGAGAAGACCTCGCGGAATTCCTTGGTGAGTTCTTGGCCCGAGCTGCCGGGCTCTAACAGCTTCATCGCTTCGCCGATCGAACTCGCGATCAGCGGCATCAAGGTGGATGCCACCGCAGCATGCCAGCTCTGGACATCGGGATAGAGGCGGCGCAGCTCCACGATCGAGCGCAGCGCATCGGCCCGGGCACCCAAGGCGCGCTCGGTCAGGGCCAAGCGCAGGGACTCGCGGGCGTGCAGGTGATGGTAGAGCCGCTCCGCATCCGGGATGCCCCAGCTTGCCAAGGCTTGGAGCGCGTGGAGCAGCGGCACGGTGTGACCATCACGGTCTTGATAAGTGGTGGGGAACTTGTCCGGTGCGGCGTCGTACTCCTTGGCGAGTTCCGCGGAAGTTTGCTTCGCGGCATTCATGATGTCGTCCGGCCGGCGGCTGAAGCCCTGCGAATAGTAGTGGAGCTGCGCCAGCGCCTCGCGCCATTCACTTGCGGCCACTTTTTTGCCGATGTCCTCCGCCAGATCCCGGCGCAGCCATTCCTGCTTCCACTCTGGCATGCTGTGCACGGCGCTGGCGTTTTCCGGAAACTTCGGTTTGGCGACAACCAAGGCACCGAGGCCGATAATCACCGCTGCCGCCGCCGGTACACCGAAGCGGGTGAACCTGCGATACAGGACGATGCGCCGTTCCAAGGCACGGTGTTCGCGGGCCCGGTTCTCGCCTTCGTCCTGGATCTCCTTGCGGAGCTTGTCCTCGAGAGCCTTGAGGTCGGTGCGCTCACGGTCGAGCGAGTCGCTGCGCTGCCCCAGTGATTGCTGCGAAACCTGCAGGCGTTGCTGATCGCTCTCCAGACGCTGCTTCTCGGCGGTGACGTTGCCAAGCTCGGCGGTCACGCCATCGAGCTTCTTGCGTAGCTCGGCCACCAGGCTCTCCTTCTCGTCGTGGGCGGAGCGCTGGAGTTCTTGCTTGGCCTGCCAGTCGCGTTCCTTGGCGGCGAGTGTTTCTTCGCGTGACTGGACCTCGCGCTCCTTGTCGGCCAGGCGGCTGCGTTCCAGCGAGAGCTTGGTGTCCACCTCGCCCATCCGTCCGGCGAGCGTCTCTTCTTCGCGCGCCAAGGCGCGGTTGGCACTCTCCATGGAGAGCTCCTTGGTGCGTAGCGCGGCTTCGCGTTCGTCGAGTGAGCGGCCCTTGCTCTGCAGGGTCTCCAGACGTGCTTCGAGTTCCTTTTGTTCAAGGATCAGGCGCTCGCTTTCGCTGATGCCCGCGCCTCTTGCTTCAAGCTCCGCCTGGCGGCGGGCCAACGATTGCTGCTGTTCTTCCAGCTCGCTGCGGCTGCGCTCCAAGTCGGACTTGAGTCCCCGGAGCTCGCCGGAGCGGCTCTCGAACTGCTCGCGTTCGCCGGCGAGCTTGCGGCGCTCGGTGTCGATCGCGTTGCGGCTGTTAGACAGTTCCTGCTGCTCCTGCTCGTAGCGGGTCACGCGCTCGGCCAAGGCCTCCTTCTCGCTGGCGAGGCCGGCTTGGCTGACGTTCAGGCGCTCCAGCTCGGAGCGGACCCGCTCGGCTTCGCGCTCCTGCTCGGCATGCAGGGCGGCGAGTTCGCCTTCGCGCTGGCGCAGTTCCTCGGCGCGCGCCTTAGCGGCCTCGTCCGCCTTGCGCTCCAGTTCGGAAAGTTCGTCGCCGCGGCGCGTCAGGTCCGCGCGCTGGGCTTCCACCTGCCGCTGCTCGCCTTGCAGGCGGTCCTCCAGCGCCCGCATCCGCTCGGCGTCTTCGCGGATCTTGCGCTGCTGCTCCAGCACCCCGGCACGTTGCTCCTCCAGCACCGCGAGCTGCTTCTTGATCTGCTTGCCGAAGGTCTTGTAGCGCAGCAGCCCTTCCAGTTCCTCTCCCTGCTTGTCGAGGTTCTCCAGTAGCGAGCCGACCTCGGCATCGCCGATCTCCGCCTGCTCGGCGGGCAGCAGCGCCGTGATCTCCGGCCCGAAGTCACCGAACAAGGTCCACAGCAATTCACGGCAAGTCCCGCTCTGCCGCGCACCCGTCAGGCAATCGCGCAGGGAGGCGGTGAATTTCTCCGAGAGTACCGGTTCCGTCAGCGGATCGCCCATGCCGCCTGTCACCAGATTGAAGACGATCCGCGCCATGCTCCGCACCAGCGGCTGGGCGGAGTCGGTGGGCGTGGCCAGAGCCCGCTCGGAGAAGCCGTCGCCATCCAAGGCCAACGGGCTGAGTCGCACCGCCAGGCCCGGCCAGCGGTCGAGGCTCATCGAGAAGAACTCATTCTCGCGCCGCAGGTCGCCAATGTCCGCATAGACATCGGAAAGCGTGAAGTCGAAACCCGGGGCCTCGCTGGAGATCAGGTGATCGACCCCGCGGGCGAGTTGCCCCGCGATCCACGCCGTCTCATAGGGACTGCATGCCCCTTTGCCTCGTACCACCCGCAGCAGGGGCAGGGCCTCATACCAGGTCTCCACCACCAGGAAGGCATCCAGGTCCTCGCGGACATCCAGCACCGGGACCAGGTTCGGGTGCTCCAGGCCCCGCACGAATTCCGCCCGCGAGCGCAGGCGCGCCACGACGTGCGGCTGCTTCTTCACAAAGGGCGCCAGCATCCGCACCGCCACCGGCAAGTCATCGGAAACCCGAGTGCCTTTGAACACCACGCACGACTTCTTCTCTCCCGCCGGACCTTCGATCCGGTAGCGGCCCCCGAGCACGACCTCGCCTTGCTTGAACACAACCTATCTCTTAACCCGGACTTTCCCGGCTGGCGAAGCAAAACGATGCAGGAAACGCTGGGGGAAGCGACCCCGTGGAAGTGTTAGGCCCTTGCTGGCGTCCAGCCACTAGCGGTGATCTTTCCTCTGCTGGCCTCACTCTTCCTTAGGCGGGCGCTTTGGGCCATCGGGCGTCGCGCTGGGAGCCCGAATTCCGATTCACGGCTTGTCGCCCTCGGATGCGTCGGCTTGCTCGCTTCTTTTCTCCATTCTGGATTGCAAATAGAGGCGGAATTCAGAACGCGCGGCTTCGCCGTAATAGAACGAATGCAGATCACGAATTTGGAGGTGAATACCGATGAACGGGTCATAGGCGATTGATCTCCGCGCATTGAGCCAGAGATTCAGAAAGCGATCCCTTGCGTGCCGGTAGTGACCAAACGAGAAAGTGTCCCATAGGGGATCATCAGGCTCGTTATCTCGCCAGAGGTCATCGACCACCCCTTCAAGGTAGAAGCCCGCGTATGCAATCTTTCCGGCCTCCGTGGGAAATCGACAATCGCCACTCTCAAGCCCCTCTTGCATCCAATCTTGGAGGCGGACATCGTGGCCTTCACATCCCGGACGCCTTTCTGCAATCCTGTAGTCGATCCAACGCATTTTTAGCGAACGTTCAAGGTGAAGCCGGGAGCGCGGTGGAGTTGTCTTCACCGTATGGTTCGGATTGTTGTGGTTTGGAATCGAGGGCTTCAATGTAAGCGTCGACCAATTCTGTCACAGGGCCGCTGGGGCGGGGGATGTGAATCTTGAATCTCTGAATGGAAATCCAGGCATTCACTTGCACGGACGGATCCCGCCAGAAGTCATCGAGATCGTATGCGTGGTCACGGCGGTCCGTGCGAATCACGACTACAGGTTCTTCACCCCATTCCGGGTGTTGGCCAAGGTGCGCGACGAATCCCACTTGGATATCTTTGGAAATGAATCCAGACTGATAGTTCTCCCACCATTCTTTGGAGCCAACCATTCCGAACCGCGCGATGTAGTCAGGCCGACAGGTCTGCAACTGCTTGTTGACGCGTTCGAAGCGATCGGCTGTCGCGGCACTTTGGAGATCGAAAAGAATGTGTGGCATGGAGGTTCGATCCGACTCTTGGCGGCTCAGGGTTTCTGGCACGACGACTTGTTGTCGCTTATTTAAACTCGTGCTCGGTGGCTCGGTGCTGCTTGCTTTTAGTGAGCCTCTCCAGGGGCTCTGGAACGACGAATGAGAGATGCGGTGGCATTCAGTTCTTCCGGGTTCGCGGCGGTGCCAAGCCGCCGCCACCCGAAATCATCTCCCGAAGACCGCGGGATCACATGGAAGTGCGCATGAAACACTTCCTGCCCCGCCGCCTCGCCATCTGCGGCAGACAGGGTAATCCCCGCGCATTCGGAAAGTTCCGATTTGAGAGCGGACGAAACCTCCCGAATGAGCCGAAACACGGCGCTGGATTCCGAATCGGTGAGATCGCCAAACGAAGGAACATGGCGACGGGGAACCACAAGCGTGTGTCCGCGATGGACGGGGCGGATGTCGAGAAACGCGATAGCCAACTCGTTCTCACCAACACGGGCTGAACTCAGTTCCCCTGAGATGATCCGGCAGAATGTGCAAGGAGTCATTCAGGCCTTCCGCGGATTGGGGACGGCTCGCAGGACGTCGGTGCAGCAAGCCCAGATGAAGCCGTGGAGCGCGAGAGCCAAGTATGGATTCACGCCGGTCTCTTCAAGCCAGGGCCACGCGGGAAATGGAATAGCAAGTGCCGCGAAGGGAACGAAGGTGAAGAGAACACCGAAGACAGTCCAGATGCCGCTCCAGATACTAGCGAACCGCCAAACGTAGCGGTGCCAAGGCCGGAACCTGCGAACGATGAGGCAATAGACCCAGAAGGCAGATAGAAGTAGTCCCGGCCAAAAGTAAGGCCGGGTAAGAACCGCGACCCCGAACAAGGTGACGAAATAGATCTCGGTGGCTAGACCGAGCGATGCACAGATGACGAGGGGAGCAAAAGTCCCGCCTCTGGGCGTTGTTGTGGCGGTGGCGCTCATAGGACTAACGATCCAAACTCAGCGACCCAGTCCATGGGACGCCACGATTGCAACCACAGCGCGTGGGCCGGGTTTGCGGTAGCGCGTGGTTAGCTCTCATGGTCTAGCTCAAAGCTTCCAAGTATACTCCCCATGATATCGTAGTCTCGGGGTCGATGAAAGTCGCACTTTCTTGCCGTCAAACGCCGGGCTCATAATCAGAACCAATGTGTCCGCATCGTCAGAAATATCAGCCCGCAGCGAGCCCTTGTCTGAATCCTTCGCCAACTGACTCTCCAAATAGTCGGTTTTTTCATCTCCGAAAATCGTCTCGATAAAATCCGGGCTAAGATAGGTGACGGGCAAGTCCTGACGAATCCTCCAAGTAGGCTCTTCGCTCCCATCTTGCCACTGCGCCTCCGTGTATCGGCGAGCTTCTTCTTGGGAGCCAAACTTGCCGGAGAAAACGTGTAAGGATGGTGGCATGGCTTGCTGCGCTGACTTCGCGATGGTCTGCAAAAACGCGCGGAATCTCAAGCTCTCGCTCAGCTGAAAAATTGCACTTGTTGCACTGCACCCTGCGGGTTTCTGCGTGCAGCAATCTCAACACATCCGGGCGATAGCCTGCGATTCTGTAAACACTCTCACTCCCTCTCCCTCCGCAAAAAGAACGCCGCGCCCCCCATGCTAAACACCGTCCACAATCCCAGCGTCAGCACCGCGATCCCCGGCGGTCCCATCGCCCGCCAAGTCACCCCCTGCTCCTTGCCATTCACGAAGTCCGTCCACGCCGTCTCGCTGACTTGCACCTTCAGATTGTCAAAGGCCCGCTCCCGCGCGGCGTGCTTCTTGCCATCGGTATCCTGATCCCAGGCGAGGCTGGTCTCCATCAGTCGCTGACCGGAATAGCCGGGCACCAGTCTGGCCGCGCCGCGCACGACCACTTTCCCGATCTTCTCGCGCGCGACATCGCTGTCCTTGGTCTGCCAGTCCTCCAAGGGAAACACGAAGCCGGAGAACAGGATCTGAGGAATGACCAGGAGTGGCACCACGAAGGAGGCCTGCGCTGTCTTCTTCGCCCATGCGGAGACCGCTAGTCCCCACGCGGTTGCGCAGAAGATCATCGCGAGCGCGCCGATGGCTTGCCAGGCTTGGCCCGTGAGCCATGCCGCCGCACCACTCTCCGCGGGATAGGTCCCAACCTTCGGATACCAAGGCACCGCGAGAATCGTCCACAGCGCGATCACCTGTAACAAGGTCAGCAGTCCGAAGAACGCGAACTTGGCACCGAGGTAGGCCGTCAGTCCCAAGCCGACACCGCGCTCGCGTTGAAGGATCGCGCGCTCACGCACGATCTGCGGCGCGGCATTGCTGCAGCCGAACCAAAAGGCAATGACCATCCCGAAGAACAGCTTGTAGGGGATCGAGCCTTCATCGACCGAGACCAGACTCAGCGCCAGGCCGATCAGGACCGGCTGGCCGATCAGTAGGGCGATGCTGCCGCCGTCTTGCTTGAGCAATTCAAGCTGCCGGTGCAGCAGCAGAAATGCCTGCTTGAGCGGGCTCTTGGCGGGGGAGTGGACGGCTGCGACTTCACCGGTCCTCTTGGTCGGTCCGGGTAAAGTCGCTTGCCATTTGCCAGGCGAGCGTTCGAGAAGCTGATAGATCGTCGAGAGATCCTGCACGCTGAAGTGGGTCCGTGCCTCCGCGCTGTCGCCTTGGAAGACCACCTTGCCGCCGTGCACCACCGCGAAGCTATGCATGCGCCAGACGTTCTCCAACACGTGGGTGGTGCAGACCACGCTGCAGCCGGAGTTGGTCACGTCGCGCAGCATCGACATCAGCTCCTGCTCGGAGGCGGGATCAAGGCCGGAGGTCGGCTCATCAAGGAAGAGTATCCGCGGTCGGCTCATCAGCTCGACGGCCACGCTCACCCGCTTGCGCTGGCCACCGGAGAGATTGCCCACACGCTTGGCCAGCAGCTCGGCGATGCGGGCGTTCATCGCTTCCAGCCGGACGGCATCAGTCGTCTCGAAATCCCGATCGCGGTACTGGAAGAAGATCCGGCCCACCACCCGCTCGATCAGCTTGGTGATCTCGTGCTCGGGCACGCTGTCCGGCAGCCGCAGCTTGGCGCCGAAACGCAGCGCCTGCCGCACCGTCAGGTCCAGGTGGACGATGTCATCCTGCGGCACGAAGCCGATCAGCGAACGGCGTTCGGTCGCTGAAGAAGGAAGCGGCCGCCCATCTAACAAAATCTCGCCACGCCCCGGCTTGATCAAATCGCTCACCGCGCGCAACAAGGTCGTCTTTCCCGAGCCGCTGGGGCCAAGGATGCCGACGAAGTGTCCGGCCGGAACCCGCAGCGTCGCGCCATCGAGCGTCCACTTCCCGCCGCCGTCGTAGCTCACGCCCACCGCTTCCGCTTCCAGCGAGGCCCCGAGGGAATTCGCGCAGGGCAGCAGGCCAGACTCACCATCGTAGCGGAAGCACAGCGGACCGATCTGCAGGTAGTCGCCGAGCACCAGATCGCGGCGGCTGAAGAGCTGTCCATTGAGGAGTACCCCGCGCTCCTCAAAGCCACTGGCCTCCACTTGGAAGCCTTGGGGCGATTGCGCGACATTCACGCAGTAGGCGCGGCGGGCGCTGGCGCTTCCGACCTGATAATCACAGGTCGCATCGCTGCCGATCGAGATTCCTTGGCGCAGTTCAATCCGCGCGACCTCTTGGCCATTCGCCAGAATTCGCGGGCGCTCTTCTGCCTTCGCCACGGCGGGTCCTTGAGCGGGTTCCGCGCCCTGCCAGCTCAACTTCAGCAAGTACTGGCCGAGGCGTACTTCCGCGCCATCGCCAAGGCGCACCTTCGCATCCACCGCCGCACCGCCGACCTCGAAGCCGGGACCTTCCGGTTCCAGTGTCACTTCCTCCCCGGTCCACAGCACCGTCCCCGCCGCTGGTGCCGCGGGCAGGCACATCTGCGAGGAATACGAGGGGCCGATCAACACCGCGCGGCCCGGTGCCAGCCGCACCCGCAGGCTGGCGCCCTGGATGCAGCGGAGTTCCGGCCAGTCTTCCATGATGCGCTTATTTGCTGCGGGGATCCTTCACCAGCCAGATCTCGCCGGCCCGGCTGCGTTCGCGCGACTCGAAGATCACCGGCTGACCGGTGCTGCCATCCGGCACTGGCAGCATGGGAATTACCCGCACGCGCTGCTTCAACTCCTCGGCGCTCAGCTTGTAGCGGTCCGTGAGATGTTGGGCCAGATAGTCCCTCAGCTTGTCGGCGCGTTCCTGAATCAGGCGCTTGTTGAGGGCATCGGTGGTCTTACCCTTGTCGGCGAAGCCGAGCACGAAGAAGTAGGTCCCCGGGTTCTTCGCTAACTCGCGGAAGCGCTCGGCCTCGAACTCGCTGTCGAGGCGGCGCTGGAACTCCACGGAGAGGCGGGTCTCGCCCTTCGGGAAGAACACGGTGCCGACCTTGTGGATGTCACCCTCGCCCTGCTTGAGGATCGCGTCCTTGTAGGCGAAGAGCAGCGCGATGTTCTCGCGCTCCAGCGAGGTGATGTCTATCAGCCGGAAGCGCTTGTCGATCTCCTCGCCGAAGACGTTCACCGCCTGGGTCTTGGTCTCGGTCACCTTCTTCTTCTCGATGAAGAGCAGGGCCTTCACGCTGTCCGCGCCGGCATCGTTCTTCGCGCTGATGGTGACCTCCACGTAGCCGCCATCCGGCGTCGCCGACTGCGCCTCACCTGAGAAGCGCCCGGTGATGGTATCGAACTTCAGGCCATACTTCTCGTGGCCGCTCGCGGCATATTGGATCTTGGCCCCGCCGATCGCGGCGATACCGTCAGGCCCATACTGCTCGCCCTCGATCCCAGCTGCGAGCAGGAAGCCCTCCTTGCCATCCTGGCTCTTCTCGTAGTCGCGGCCCTCGGTCACGAACTTCGGCAAGACTGCCTTCACATCGGAAGTCAGATAGATCATCGGCGACTTCACCCGCGGCTTGCCGTCGCCGGCGGTCACGTAGAAGAAGGTGTCCGTCGAGGGGAAGTCCTTGTCCGGCGCGAAGTGATAGACCACCTCCTTGGTCTCCTTATCGGGGCCGTCCTGCACCTTCATTTCGATCCAGTCCTCATTGCGGATCGGCAGGATCTGGCCGGCATTCTTTACCTTGAAGCGCAGGGTCTTTTCCTCACCCGGCTTCAGGCTCTCACTGACTTTGTCGCTCCACGGCTGGCCGGACTCTGTTAGGAACTCGACCTTCTTGCTGAGGGTCTTGCCGGAGAAGAGCATCATTCCCCCGACACCGAGCCCTGCCAGAACGACCACGGCCGCTAGCAGCCACCAGTAGCGCTTGATGAAACCCGGCCGCTGCGGTTTGGGTGTCGGCGGTGGTGGAGGTGGAGTAGGATCGACCGGGCGGGGCGGGGGAGCATCCACCGTGTATTTGGTGGCGCTGTTCACATCGCGGAAGAACTCCACGTCCGAAATCATGTTGTCGCGGAAGGCCTCCTCTACGTGCCCTGCCGCATGCGCCACCCGCAATCGGAAGCCGCCTTCCTTGATCCAGCGCGAGAGCCGCAGCAGCTCCGCCAAGCCCATCGGGTCGAGCGCGTCGATCTCGCTGAAGTCGAGTACCACCTTGCGCTCGCGGCCGATCAACTGGCTCTCCACGTTCTCCTGCATCCGCATCACTCCCGCGGAATCCAGCACGCCCTTCAGACGCGCCACCGCCACGCCACCGATGTCCTCTGTGGTAAACTCCATAATCCTGATCCGACCTTAAGCCGACACTTTCACGCTGTCATCGAAGTGATGTCGCGTCGACACGATTTCGTGCGGCGGGATCGTCAAAGCGGTGCCTGCCGCAGTTCATCTAGCAGAATCCGGATTTCGTCGCGGATCTCCTGGTTGCGCCCGCCCTCGCCGAAGACTGCCGCCCGGGCCCGCCGGACCAAGTCCTCCAGCCGTCGCAGCGGCTCGCGGTAGATCGCCTCGGGCGCTTCGTCCAGGCGGTCGCCCGGCTTGCCTCCGAGCATTCCCAGTAGCAATTCGAGAGCTTCCCATTGCAGGGCCGTCGGGTTTTCCCGGAGCAACCACTCCGGGGCGGCAGCCTGCAAGTTCCCGCCGCGCTCACGCAGCATCAGCATCTCATCCGCCACCACCGCCAGGCTGCGGTCCTCCGTGGTCAGGAAGAGCTGCAGGCCGAGGATCCCCAGCGAGTAGAGATCGCAGGCCGAGCCGAGCTTGGGATGGAGCAGGACTTCCGCCTTCGAGTAAGAGGCCCCTTCGACCAATTCGCCGTGGGCTTCCGGCGAGACCGTGCCGGCAAAAAGCCACTCACGGGGTCCCCCTCCCGGGCTTATTTCGCCCGGAATCACCCGGGTCCCGCCCGGGGTTTCCACCAAGATCTCCAGCCGGTAGCCGGCTTGGCCTTCGAGGAAATCCTCCGTCTGGAGGGTGGCCTCGACGATGGCCCGGCCGCCGACGACCTCGCCAAGCTTGCGGATCCGCAGGGTGCCGATCGAGCGCTGGCTATCGATCGGACCCGCGATCCGGAAAGGTCCGGGAGTGGCGGTCACATCCGGCAGAAAGTGCTTGTTGCCCTTCGGGTCGGTCACCGCCACCGCACCACCGCCGCGGTTCAGGACCACCTTGGCGGACCACAGGGCGGGCAGGCCCAAGCCGCTGTCGCCGAGGCGGATGCCGAAGTGCTCGTCACTGAGGTTCAGGTAGGGAGAGCCACGGCGGGCGGTGGCTTTGGCGACGGCTTCCACCGCGCCGTGCAAGAGAGCGAGCCGCAGGTAGGTCGCCTCGGCGGGGCCGGCCTCAGTCCCCATCGCGGGCAGGAGGAAATGCCGGAAAGTTACCTCGCTGCCGCGTTCCTTCGCCAATTCGGCATGGACCGGTGGCAGCAGCGCCAGCCATTCCTCCGGGACGCTAGGATTCCAGACGCCGCCACGGAGGATAGCGGAGAAGTCGCGCCAGCTGATGATGCCGGCCGGGCGGCAGAAGACCTTGCCACCCTCGGGATTGAAGCTGCGGCGGCCGGGGAGCGCTTCGGCAAAGGGCTTGGCGACCTCGCCGGTGGGAGCATTGCCGATAGCGGCCCAGAGATCGTCTGCCTTGTTCCAGAGGTAGCGCTGGAGCGAGCCGCTGTAGGTGGCGAGTCCCCTGGCCTTCAGGGCCTCGTCATCGCGGCAGACTTCCCATGGCTCGTTCACCGGCTTGAGGGCGATGTCCAGCAGGACCGGTGCGGCAGGCCGCTGCTCGATCCCGAGGCGGATCGTTGCCATGCCGTCGGCGCGGGCGATTTCCTCGCGGAGATCCTGCCAGCGCTTGTCGAGGTCGGCATTGGTCCAGGTCTTTGCCAGCACCGGCTGGCTGGCCATAAAGCCTTCGATGCGCTGGACCCAAATTTCCAAGAGCTCGTACACCGCGCCGGAGGCATCGAGCAGCGCGCCGAGATAGACGGCAGCCTCGGCATGCCGCCGCAGCAGCCAGAAGGGCTCGGCACGATCGCCCGTCACCGGCGCGCCGAAGACGACCAGCGCCAGTTCTCCGGCATCCGGCGGGCCGATCGCGATGGTCTTCACGCTTGCCGCTGTCATACCTTGCTCCGCCGCTGGCGCACCGCCCACCATGAGTAGGCAAAGAGCAGGAGCGAGGTCAGCCCGGCCAGCGAGGCGATCGCGAGGGCCGAGTCGCGCTTGCGCTCGACGACGATCGTGCCGCTGGTCGGCTTGAGCCGGCCTTCCTGTTCTTCCACGGTGAAAATCCAGTTTCCCGGCGGCAACTCGGCGGCGCGCAGGCCGCGGCCCTTCGCGTCGTCGAAGAGCGTCTTGGCATCCAGCGAGATCCGCGAGACACCCTGCCACTCGGGGGTGTTCAGCGCATAGACCATCAACTGCGGTGCATCGCGGTCCTCCAGCATGATGCGGAACTTGTAGTCATTGCCGGGACCTTGGGCCGTGGGATCGCGCTCGATTTGCCAAGCTAAGTAGGGCGCCTGGTTGAGGAAAACCTTCGGCGTTTCCGAGGCAAGGCCGCCGAGCAGGGTGATGGCACCCTCGATCTTCGGCACCTCCTTGGTGACGACCTTCTGGGTTTCGGTGACGGGATCGAAACCGGCGGCCACCATGCAGATGTAGGGCTTGGTCTTCTTGCCGACTTGGCCCGGCGGTTGGTGGGCCAGCACCACGATGCCGTGGTCGTCCTTGAGGAAGCGGTCCGGGCCCCAGTTGCCTAACAGGGTTGCGTCCTTCTCGTTCACCTCGGGGTCATCCTGGCCGTCGGAGATCACGAAGAGGTAGTAGCCAGCCTGGCTGCCCTTGCGGCTACGCACCTGGGCCATCGCCAGTTGTAGGTTGGTGTGCCCGTCCTTGAATTGCTGGGTCCGCGTCAGCTCGCCCATGCGGTGTAGGTCGCCCATCCGGTAGGTGAAGCGGCTGGAGGGATCGAGGGTCCGCTCGCGGTCGCCGAAGTAAGTGATGTTGATTTGGTCGAAGTCACCGGCCAGCGGTTTGACTTCACCCTCGCCGGTGAGCAGGCGGCGGAAGTAATCGACCTTCAGGAAGTTGTAGCGCTTGTCGGCGTTCTCGACCCGCAGGTAGCCCAACATTTTCGGGTCGCTGGCTTCGTAGGGCTGCCAGTGCTCATGCACATCCGCCCGGCCCGAGGAAGGGCGACGCATCTGGCCACGGATCAAATCCGTCACCACATCGATCGCCTCGCAAGCGGTGGCGGAATCCATCGAGCCCGAGACATCGACAATGATCTCGATGTCCTTGCGCAGCACCTCACCATCGGGATCGGGAGCCGGAATGGTGCTTGGGTCCTGGGCGCTGGCGATTCCGGCCAGCAGTAGGCAAGCCCACTGATAGAGCCGCCTGCGCATCGCAAAGTGCCACTTGTCCGGGTTCACGGTTGTGGGAGCAAATAAATTTGGCCGTTGTTGAACTTACGGCATTGCCACAGCGCAGCATGGAATACCATCATGCAGTCGTCTAGGAATAAGAACCATGACCCTCGAAAACCAAGGGCAGCGGGTTTCCGACAGCGCCGGGCGGCTACGCTCGCTGCAATCGAGTAGCGCCCACCTGCCACCTGCGAAGCGGCGTGAATACTTGCGCCAAGAGCTGCGCAAGCTGGTCGAGGAACTGCCCGCTCACGAGCGCGCGGCATACCTTGAAGAAATGTTGGGCCTGTTTCCCGCCGAGGCTTCCGCGCCCGCGCCTGCTACTTCACCAACTGCCGCGGCGGGGGATCCGGTCGAACAGTTAGCCCATGCTTTCAGCAGTCTCGATCCCGCTGCCGCCGCCACGCTGGCGGCGCGAGTGCGGGTGTTAGTCGCGGCGCATGCGCCATCTGAAGGCGGTTCCACCGGGCCGGACCTGCGCTCCATCTTGCGCTGCGAGACCGAGAGCCTGCCGCACCTGCAACTGGCGATTACGGTGCTGAAGTCCGGCAAGCTCGACATCCGCTCGGCCGCCGCCCTGGAGCTGCTGAATGTCGTGAAGACCGCCGCGCTGCTGATCGATACTTTTGGCGGAGTTGAGTCGGTGTTCTGGAAGATTTGGGGCTCCGCCGCGCCGAAGTCGCAGTGGCAGACACCCTTCGAGGCGGGCTTCTATGCTGAAACCGCACGTCTGCTAGAGGGCAAGACCGGCGGCTCTTTCGCTACATACAGCCGCTCAGTGACGCAGAGCGGGCAATTGCTGGTTGCATTGCTCAGCACCATCCCGTCGGCGCTCGACAAGGTGGCCTCGGCTTGGCTCGACCAGTTCGCGCCGGAGCGGATCGCCGCGGAGGTCCGGCGCACCGAGCGCGGGCCACTGGGAGGTGCTCCGGAGCAACGCTTCTGGCGCGAGTATGAATACCGCTGCGCCGATTTCACCGCCGCGCGACTTGCGGAAAGCTTCTTCCGGCATTTGGTGGAAGGTACCAGTTCCATGATCGGCCCCAAAGCCTCCTAACCTCTCATGTCCGACTACATCCACTGGCGCGAAGGGCTTTTTCTCCAGCCGCACCACCTGCAGCAATTCCAGCGCGGCGTCCACCACCGCATCGAGCAAGTCGCACGCCTGGGCGGCAGCTTCCCGCATGGGGTGATCGACATGGATCTGGCGGAGGATGACTTGGAGAACTTCCAAGTCCGCTTCCGCAAGCTCCACGTGCTCTTGCCCAGCGGCACCTTGCTGCGCTTCCCGGAAGAGGCGGACCTCCCGGTGCTGAACATCAAGGAGGCCTTCAGCAGCGGCAAGGAGACGCTGTTGATTCATTTGGCTTTACCCTTGTGGTTCGAGGAGCGGCCCAACGTCGCGGAGGACAACACGGGTGCCGCGGCAGTGCGCTACACCCTGGCCCGCCGCGAGACGAATGACGAGAACACCGGCCAACACCCGCAGGTTCTGGAACTGCGGCGCTTGAACGCGCGCCTTCTGCTCGATGGTCCCGACCTGCGCCGTCTCGATTACGAACTGCTGCCGGTGCTCCGGATCACCCGCACCGAACGCCAGAACCTTCCCGATATCCCACGCCGCGATCCGGCTTTCGTGCCCGGTGCGCTCTCGCTGGCGGGCATGCCGGGAGTGCGCGAGCTGGTGCGCGACCTCGGCAGCCGCATCACTGCGGTGCGCCGCGAGTTCTCCGCGCTGCTGGTGGACAATCCGCCGCTCGGCGAGTCCTTCGGGCCAGAGTCGCTGCGCTACCTCTTCCGCCTTCGGATCCTCTCGCGTTTCGAGGCGACGATCCCCGCGATCGTCGAGGCGGGCGAGGTGCCGCCTTTCGATCTCTACCTGCACCTGCGCGAGCTGTTAGGCGAGTTTGCCGCGCTGGAACCGGAGCAGGAAGACTTCGCGAGCTCCGCCTACGATCACTCGAATGCCTATCCGGCCTTCGCCGAGCTGGTGACGCGGATCCGCAAGTATCTCACCGGACCGAAGCAGCGCTACCGCAGCGTGGACTTTGTGAAGGAAGACCGCCGTTTCACTGCGCCGGTGAGTGCCGAGCTCTTCCACGAGGCGGCGAGCTTCTACCTCGCGGTGCGCTCGGCTTGGCCGGCTTCCGATCTGGTGACGCTGGCCGAGGATTCCTCGCAATTCCAACTCCTACCGGGCGAGGTGGCGCGCGACAAGGTCGCCGTCCGCGGCATCAAGATGAAGGAAGTGCGCAACCTGCCCTTCGGCCTGCCGCGCGATCCCGGACTCTACTACTTCCGGATCCTCGCCGAGGAAAGCCGCGAACTCTGGGAGCGCCTGACCAATGACGACAGCGCCTGCATCCAGTTTTCCGGCGCGGCCTCCTCCGATTTCAAGATCGCTTTCATCATCCCGATCCCGACCCGCACTTCGTGACTCAAGCTGAACTGACGTGACGGCACACGAACTCTATCAACCCGTGTTCGAGTTCATCTGCGAGGCCAGTCGCCTTGCCCGGAACCGCGCGCGCATCGATCCCGCGGACTTGCGCCGTCGGGCGATCACGATCCTGACCGACATTGCGGATACGGCACGGCGGGACCCGCTGATGGCTGATCACGTCCAGCGTCTCCACACTCCGATCAAGCACTTCATCGACGGGATGATGGCGCGCCACGTCCTGCAATCACCGCAGTCGGAAGAATGGCACGACAACCGCCTGGGCTACGAGGCCAGCCGCCACGGTGACCAAGCCTTCTTCGACAGCCTGCGGGACGCGATGCGTGAGCCGCCATCGCCTGCGGCAGCCGAGCGCCTGATGGTTTACTACACCTGCCTCGGCCTCGGCTTCAAAGGCATCGAGACACCGGACAAAATCCGCGAGCTGATGGAGGAAATCCAGCCGAAGGTCCGGCAGTTCATCGATCTCGACCAAGCGGCGAAGCTGAGTCCGCCCGCATATCTCGGCCTCGACGAACGTGATCTGGTGCGACCGCCGCGCGAACGCAAGCTGGCGACCATCGCGGCGGTGCTGTGTGCTGTGATGGCGGGTTGCGGGCTCTACCTCTACGCTTACCTGCGCTTCAACCGGAACCTGCCGGACGAACTGCGGCAGATCATCGGCTCTTCCCAAGACCTCAAACCGTGGACCAGCCAGGAAGAAGGCAAGGCTCCCGAAGACCGCTCGAAGGAGGTGAAAGAGTGAAAGCGGGCATCCAAGGCAAAGCGATAGGTCGTATAGGTCTTATTGGACCTATGTTGTCGGCTGGCATGAGCCTACCCGGCCTGCTCCTTCTGATCGTTTGCTTGCTCACGCTGGCATCACTCGGAGCGATGGCCTTCCTGCAGTTCGGGATCTGGGGCGTGCTGATCTTTGCTCTGATCGTTGCCGGCCTGATCATCATCGGGCTGGTGGTCTTCTTGATCGTCCGGGCAATCAGCAACCGCAAGGCGGCGAAGTTCGAGCAACAGCTTGCGGCTTCCACTGCGGCGGGTGGGCCCTCCACCGATCCCGGCGAGATCGCGCGCCGCGAAGAGCTGCGCGACAAGTTCAAGGCGGGCCTGAAGACCCTCACCGACAGCGGCAAGAACCTGACCCGCTTCCCGCTCTACGTGATGGTCGGCGAGCCGGGAGCGGGCAAGACTGAGGCGATCCGCCACAGTTCGATCCGCTTCCCGCAGGGCATCAACGATCTCCTGCAAGGGGTCGGTGGCACCTACAACATGGATTGGTGGTTCACGAATGACGCCATTATCCTGGACACCGCCGGTGCACTGCTGCTGGAGCAATCGAACAAGGCGCAGTTCGAAGAATTCCTCGACCAGCTCAAGCACTACCGTCCGGACTATCCGATCACGGGCCTGGTTTTGGCGATTCCCGCGGACAGCTTGCTGGTCGACGATCCGCGCCACATCGAGGAGAAGGCGGGTCGCATCGTCGAGCAGTTCGCGGTCCTACAGGAGTCGCTCGACCTGCGCTATCCGGTGTACGTGATGGTCACCAAGTGCGACCTGATCACCGGCTTCCGCGAATTCTTCGATGCGCCGGGCAATGAGTCCTTCGAGCCACAGATGCTCGGATGGTCGAATCCCGAGCCGCTGGATCATCCCTTCGAGCCCTCGCGCACGCCTTCGCTGTTAGGGCCGATCGCCGACCGACTGCAACGGGTCCGCGACCGCTTGCTTGGAGCAAGTTGGCCGACCGGGCCGGAACTGCGGCGGCTCGACTTCCTCGACTCGCTATATGCTTTCCCCGGCGAGTTCCGGCGTCTTTTCGGACCACTCGGGAAGTATTTGGAAGTCCTCTTCCATGGCGACCGCTGGAAGAACAAGCGGCCGCCCTTCTTCCGCGGTATCTACTTCACCAGCTCCCTGCGCCAGGGGGCGGTGCTGGACAAGGAACTGGCGTCCGCGCTGAACCTGCCGCTGACGCGTCTCCCGGAAGTCCGCGGTTACCAGACGGAGAAGTCACTCTTCCTGCGCGACTTCTTTCTCGAAAAGCTCTTCCGCGAGAACGGTCTGGTCACCCGTCTCACCAACATCGCCGGCGGCATGCGCAACCGCCTGATGCGCTTCTACCTGACCACCGCCGGAGTGCTGCTGCTCCTGCTGCTCACCGGGTGGTATGCGAGCCGGCAGCTCGACAAGCGTCTGGCAGCGGAGCGCAACCTCTGGAGCCTGGCGAACCAGACTTGGGACAATGGCACCTTCCTGCCGCTCTTCGACCGCGGCGGGCCGGAGAACACCTGGCGCTACGCCGGGGACCAGCCGGTGATGAATTCCGAGTTCACACGGCTGGCCTATCACCAGAAGCTCTCCACCGAGGTCGAGAAGGGGCTAGGATGGGGCCGCTACTTCGCGCCGCTGCCTGCCTACCGGCAGCTCAGCCACGACCGCGAGCGAGCCCGGATCGTTATCCTGGAAGGCAGCGTCGTCCGCCCGCTGCTCCAAGCCGCCCGCGACAACCTGCGCGACTC
This sequence comes from Haloferula sp. BvORR071, assembly GCF_000739615.1. GTDB lineage: Bacteria > Verrucomicrobiota > Verrucomicrobiia > Verrucomicrobiales > Akkermansiaceae > Haloferula. The sequence continues at coordinate 45,895 of NZ_BATP01000024.1, read as the reverse complement.
GAAGCGCGATGTCGGATCCGATGACGAGGTGGCTGCGACGATGTCCTTGGTCGAGTTGGAAGCCTGCATCGAACAGTCCAAGCGGATCGGTAGCGCGGACGATGCTGCACGAATCTTCGGACCGCTCTTCCGCGTTGCTGCGCCCGCGACCTTCGCGCCGAATAATGGCAAGGCGGCGGCCGGGGCGGAGACCGAAAAGGAACTCAACCGCCTGATCGCGGAGGCATGGTCGGAGATTAATTCCGGGGATCTCGATCGCATGCACTGGATGGCCGAAGGACCACCCTATCGCGCGATTGACCGCGGCATGCGCCTCTTCACTCAGCACAAGCGGCGCATCGACGAGCGGCAGTCGAAGACTGACAAGGATGTGGAAGCCCGTGAGAAACTCGCGCGCGACTTCATGATCTATGAGGACGAGCTGTGGACCCTGCTGCAGAGTGGTGACAACTTCAAAAAGATCGAGGAGTGGATCGGCAGCCTGGTGACGGTTGGCAAGAACCTCGACGACATCGTGGATCCGGCGGCTTACTCGATGCGGCGGGTCGACTATGCGAAGTTCGATGCCCGGTTGCGCGATCTCATACCCAAGCTGCCTTCGCTGCTAGGTTCGCAGATCGGTGCGGCGCTCGACGGCGTCCACCAGCCGGATGCCCCGTGGGTGGCGATCGAGGAGAAGCAACGGGCATTCGATCCCGAGTCGGACAAGGCGGTCCTCTGGTCGGCGTACCTTGATCCGGCGGATGACGGGCTGCCGCAGTATCGCAGGCGGCTCAACTCCCTGCTCGCGCACTTCCCGCTGCGCGATCCCGAGAACGAGTTGACCCGCCAGCTCCAAGCGCCGCAGCCGGGGCAGTTGCAGGTCATCCTCGATGGCTTGGCCAAGCGGGTGGAGGAACGTTCCAAGCTAATCGCCGCTTACCCCGAGGCTCCCAAGCTGCCCGAGGAGAAGCCGGATCCCGCCGCCGACCCGGCAAAGACGCGGGCGCGGGCCGAGGCGACACGCAAGCTGCAGCTACGCCTGAATGAACTCGCCGAGCGCGGCAAGCGGATCACCGTGGATCTCGATCTGGGTACGAAGGAATGGCTCTACTCGAAGTACATCGATGGGCCCTTCAATGAAATGCTCAAGGCCCAGCAGGGGCTGATCTTCCGCAAGCCTTTCGGCAGCCGCGAGCCGGCGCTGCCGCCGGGGCCGGAGTTCAGCCGGGCTGCGCAGATGATCACGCTGATGGCGGGCGACTTCACGACCTGCGACGCGATCTTCAACAACAGCCGGCACTACCGGGTGAAGACCTCGCTGGAGCCGCTGCGGTTGAACATCACGAGCGCAACGCAGAACAAGCGTTCCCGCTTCGACACGATCCTGAGCGCCAAGAACGCCGTGGCGGATGCTGGCTTCGGGGTCAACTGGGTGGAAGCGGAGATCGGGGCATTTGAGATGCCCGCTGTGGTTCAACAGCAGCGCCAGTTGCAGTTGATGCCGCCCTTCGTGAAGAACAACCAGGTAGTGATCGCGCAGGGAATCAAGGCTGTGAAAGTGGGCAAGCCGCCTGCCGAACTTCAGGCCAAGCCGGGAGGGCAGCGGGTGGCCTTGGGCAAGCTCTTCCTTGCGGATCCGATCAAAGTCACCGTGGAGTGGGAGGCGGCCCAAAACATGGGACCCTTCAGCGATGGTGATGCCGGGGTCTGGGGTACGCTTGATTACATTGTTTCGAAGTCGGGTAGCAGCGCTGCGCTCACGCGCCAGTTGCCGATCCTCACTGCCTTCGGCAAACAGTTGACCCTCCTTTTCACTTTCACCTCCCCCTATCCCTCCATACGGCCCGAGAGCTTCGACAAATAGACAAGCAGAACGCCTATGGATCCGGCATTTCAGAAGGACTTCCTGCGCGACTTCAAGCGGGGGAACGGCGGGCCGGTGCTCGCGCTCTTCGGCAAGCATCCGGCGTGGAATGACCACATGGATGACTTCGGGCTCTCCACGCCTTCTTTGCGCAGCTGCAAGCGCCTGCTCTACCTGCAAGGGATGGCGGCGAATGCGGCACGCCAGCAATCGGAAGGAGGCCCGGTGCAGCCTTACCAACACTTCCTGCTCTGGCTCCGTGAGAGCGAGGCAATGCTGATCCGCATGGTGGAGTCCGAGGATGGGCGCGGGAGGGGCTATTTCCCCTTTATGGCGGCGGTCCATTTCGACTCCACCGAGGCACAGCGCAGCCTACGGGTGCTGCTGCCAGCGTTGCGTGGGCTGGTCGCGGACTGCCGGAACCTTCATTCGCGCGATGCGGTGCGGGATCGGCACCGGCAGGCGCAGGATCAGATCTCTGCGGAGCTGCGCCACCTGCCGCCGGGCGAACTCGCGGATGAGTCCTGTACTCGAGACGAGGTTTTCGCGCTCCGGGGGCTGGCAACCCGCAGCGGCTTTCCCACCGAACAAGTCGCCATCTCCCGCTACGATCATGCCCAGGCCTTCGCCGCCCTGCTGACGGCATGGCGCGGCTCTGCCGGCGAGCGGGTGCTCCTGATCGCACATGCCGATCCGCTACCGTCGCTGACGCTGGGGGCGGGGGAGCCGCAGAAGGGAGACTTCTGGTTCCTTCGGGGAGCTTGATTCCGAAAACTCCTTGCGGATCGCGTCAAGCGATTCGACTGTGACAATGCGGCGTTGCAAATTGAACGGTGTGACGCACCTAGCGTGGCAAATTGACACCTTTTTTTGGGTCCCATAGGTGCAAGTTGTATCGCACATTCATGCAATCGTTTGAAGGACAAGGCTTGGCGGGTCGTCGAGCGGGGAGGGCACGGGCAATGCTAGGAAATACCAAGGAATTACCCAAGTAGCCGTCCTTACGTTGTAAGTACAAATACGAGGGTGGTTTATAGGAATAAACTGAGGCGCTGCGGCGTTAAATCAATAGAACCCGGGAGCACCGGGACCCCTGCCATGTCATACGACTCCGACTCCAGTTTGAAGGTCTACCTCCGGGAGATCTCAAGGACTCCCCTGCTAACTCCTGAAGAGGAAGTGAAGCTCGCCCGGCGCATCAAGAAGGGCGACAAGGATGCTCGCACCCACATGATCAAGGCGAACCTCCGTCTCGTCGTTAAGATTGCGCAGGACTACTCCGGCTACGGCCTTCCTATTTCCGACCTGATTTCCGAAGGCAACATCGGCCTGATGAAGGCGGTCGAGCGCTTCGACCCGAAGAAGGGTGGCAAGCTTTCGACCTACGCCGCCTGGTGGATCAAGCAGTCGATCAAGCGTGCTTTGGCCAACCAGAGCAAGACGATCCGCCTGCCCGTCCACATGGTGGACAAGATCGCCAAGATGCGCCGCATCCAGACGATTCTTGCTGAGGCTCTCGGCCGCGAACCGACCGATGAAGAGTTGGCCGAGGAAGTCGGCTTGCCACGCCGCAAGCTCGCCATGCTTCGCCAGGCTTCGCAGCGCCCGACTTCGCTCGACGCACCGATCAACGAAGGTGAAGCCACCGAGTACGGCGAGATCATCGGTGACGACCGCGCCGAGGATCCGCTGGAAAGCTTGTCCGAGCGCAACCTCCAAGGAGAGCTCGGCGGACTGCTTGATGTGCTCGACAAGCGCGAGCGCCGGATCATCGACGAGCGCTTCGGCCTCACCGGCAAGACGCCGATGACGCTGGAAGAAGTCGGCCGTGAATTCGGTGTCACCCGCGAACGCATCCGCCAGCTCCAGAACGTGGCGCTGACCAAGATGCGCAAGGCCCTGCGCCGCAAGGATAAGCCGCTGCCGAAGCCCGCCTCGGGTGACGCGCTGCCGGCGACCTAAAGGAAGACGATCTCAGTTTCAGTTACACAGTGTTTGGAGAGACCGTCGCGGAGTGATGTCCGCGGCGGTCTCTTTTTTGCACTGGTAGGAGCTGCCTGGAAGACTAGGCCTTGGCCTGATTTGCGCAGGTCCTGATGCCTGAGCACACTTACATCCTGAAGTCTTCGCCAAGGTAGTGCTTCCGGGCCATGGGATCATTCACCAGCACTTCCGAAGCTCCTTCGAGGATCACGCGTCCGTCGTGAATCAGGAAGGCGCGGTCTACGATCGAGAGCGTCTCGCGCACCGAGTGGTCGGTGATCAGGATCGCCAGTCCGTCGCGTTCGCGCAGTTCGCGGACGATGGCCTTGATGTCTTCCACCGCGATCGGGTCGATGCCGGCGAAGGGCTCGTCGAGCATCAGCAAGCGCGGCTCGGTGCAGAGTGCGCGGGCGATGGCCAAGCGGCGCTTTTCACCACCGGACAGTGCGATCGCTTCGGAGTTCCGCACCCGCGTGATCTTGAAGCGCTCTAACAAATCCTCGGCCCGTGCGATGCGCTCCTTTTTGGAAAGACCCGGGCGGGTCTCCAGCACGGCCAGCAGATTCTCCAGGGCGGTTAGCTTGCGGAAGACGGATTCTTCCTGCGGCAGGTAGCCGAGGCCGAGGCGCGCACGGCGGTGCATCGGCATGCGCGAGATGTCATTGCCGTTGAAATGAACGCTGCCGGCATCTGGCGGCACCAAGCCGGCGATCATGTAGAAGGAGGTCGTCTTGCCTGCGCCGTTCGGACCTAACAGGCCAACGATTTCACCGGGAGAGACACCGATACTCACGCCATCCACGACGGCGCGGCCAGCGTAGCACTTGCGGAGTCCGGTGGCTGTGAGGAGGGCTTGGCCGTTCGAGGGAGACGGGGAGGAAGGCATCTTCAGCGATTATTCGGTTTGGCACCGGTGTGGGCAGGTGGCTTCGGGCCATTGTTGCCAGCGGCGGGCTTGTTGTTGTTGCCAGCGGCGGGCTTGTTTTCCCCGGTCTTGGCTTTGTCGCCCTCCTTGGGCTTGTCCTTCTCCTTCATGTCGTCCAGCTCCAGCTCGGCCTTGATCGAGCCGCCCTTGGTCACGGCATAGATCGGCCGGCCGTCTTTCAGGGTCACCTGGATGTAGGAATCATTGCCGTTCACGGCGGCCAGATTGGTGCCGATCATGACCCAAGGGGACCCGCCCTGCAGGAGGATCTCCTCCTTCTCGAGATCGTAAATCACGAGGTGGGCGGCGGCTTTTACCGGATCCTTCTTCGCCTCGCCTTCTTCAGGCTTGGGCTGGTAGTCGATCAGCACCGTGCCAGAGGCGATCAGGCGCTTCACGTCGCCGGTCGCTCCTCCCGCGGCTTGCTTCTTCTTCCGCGCCTCTTCCAGCTTCTCCTGCTGCTTCTGCGCCTGCTCGGGAGTAAGCTCTGGCTTGATAGGCTTCACTGCTTCTTCCGGCGGCGCGGGAAGTTCGCCTTCCTTGGCGTCAGGCGGGGCCGTGCCATTCTTTTCTGCTTCCGCCTTGGCGGCCCGCGCAGCTTGTTTTTCGGCGACCTTCTTGTTCCATTCCTCCCGCTGTTCTGCCTCGGATTTGCCGGAAGCGGGATCGACCGTCATGAAGGCCTGAACTTCCTTTTGGGCGGTCAGGGTGAACTCGGGGTTTACAACCTTCACATTCTTCAAGAAGACCGTCAGCCCTTGGGTATTGTCGATGAACATCCCGCCGTCCGAGGTGATCGTGGTCTTCTGGGTGCCCTCTTTTGGTGCCTCCATCACTGGGCGCGGTACCGGGTCGGTGGGTGGCTCGGCTGCATCTACGGCGAGCATCGTCAGCGCTGCGGCTGTGAAAAAGCTGTTCATGTCGATTCTTGCTCCTTCGGATCTGTCCCGGCTCTCGGCCAGGACGTTGTCGGCCGCAGCGCGTGCGGCCTCGATTTGAGGTGCCCGGCTTGCGGCCTCGGCCTTGATTTGTTGGAGGCGATCCGCACTCAGGGTCATCGCCGCGATTTTCTCTTCAGTGGTGAGTCCAGCGAGGGGATCCACCTTGGGCTTCACTAGGATCGGAGCGGGAGAAGCTCCCTCAGCCTGAGCCTGCGCCGGAGCCGCCGACTCTTTTCCGGTATCCGTCGCGGCGGCGGCCTTCCCCTCCGTGCCCTTCTGGCCAGCGGGGGCATTCTGGGTCGTCTCGTGCGTTGCCTTCTTGGACACGGCAGTCACCGGGCCGAAAAGAAAACCGCGGTTGCTTTCGGTGTCGAAGGTCATGCTGCTACCGTCCACGTTCATCTCATCCGAGACGAAGGACACTGGCTCCTGGGTGGTCAGCAGCTTCTTGGTCGCGTCGAAGAAGGACTTCTTCAGCGAGATCGAACCGCGTGGGCTGCGGTCATCACCATAGAAGTCGATCTTGAGGTTCCTGGCCTCGATGTTCGTCTTGGTGACGATCGTCATCTCCTCCGCGCTCAGCGTATTGGTGAGATGCAGCTTCTCGTCGTAAGTGGGCAGGATTACGTGCTTGAGGACGCTGTTGTCAGGGAAGAGGTCGTTCCCCGAGAGCAGCCCGCCGGTGCTGTCGTCCTCCGGCTCCTCCTCCTCCTTCGCGGTGGGCGGCGGATTCTGGGCCTGTGCCACAGCCATCACCAGCGAGGTCGCGCAGATGAGACTCCGGGTCAGGAGACCGTTGGCAAAACAGCGGTGGCGACGAGGTGCGGACATGGTGAGAGGTGATTCCGGGAGGACTTCGGGTCAATCAGGCACCATGGGCGGCGTGATGGATGGCCACCAGTCGGACGAGAAGATCCTCAAGAAATTCGAGGGGGATTTGGTTGGGTCCATCGGAAAAAGCATTCGCAGGGTCCGAGTGAGTCTCGAGGAAAACCCCGTCCACCCCGGTCGCGATCGCGGCGCGGGCCAGCACCGGCGCGAGCTCACCGTCACCACCGGTCGTGCCGCCGAGCCCGCCGGGCCGTTGCACCGAGTGGGTGGCATCGAAGATCACCGGCAGGCCTTCCTTGCGCATCCAGTAGAGCGAACGCATGTCGGCCACCAGATTGTTGTAGCCGAAGGTGGTGCCGCGCTCGGTGAGCAGGAAATCCCGGCAGCCGAAGGCGCGCAGCTTGTCGGCGATGTTCACCGTGTCCCACGGCGCGAGGAACTGGCCCTTCTTCACATTCACCGCCCGGCCGGTCTTGGCCGCGGCTTCCAGCAGGTCCGTCTGGCGGCACAGGAAGGCCGGGATCTGCAGCAGGTCGATGTGCTCGGCGGCGATCTCCGCGTCCTGCGCGGTGTGGATGTCGGTGGTCACCGGCACGCCCAGCGCCTTGCCGATCTCGCCGAGGATCCGGCAGCCATCGGCGACGCCCGGGCCGCGGAAAGAGCTTACCGAGGTCCGGTTCGCCTTATCGTAGGACGCTTTGAAAATGTAGTGGATCCCGGTTTTCTTCGCGATCTCGTCGATCGAGCGGGCCATTTCCCACGCGAAGGCTTCGGACTCCAGCGCACAGGGACCGAGGATGAAAAACGGCGCAGGCCCCCCGACGGGGACACTGCCGATTTGGAAGGGTTCAAAGGACATGATTGAAGCTTAAGGAGGCGGAAATAATCCAAACGACCGTTTACCCTGCCGCTTTCTCATATAAGGGGCGCAGGTTGGCAAGAGCCGTCGTGAGAAGTTTTTCCTCGATCTCGGTCAGGTTGCCCTCGGTTTTGGCCACCAGCATCTCCAGCGAGTCCATCACGGACTTGGCGGCGCGCAGGTTGACTGACGCTTCGCCGGTGGCGGGGTGGGGGATCTGGCCGAGGAAAAGCCCGGCGTTCTGCGCCTGCAGGATGATGAACTCGTTGAATCGCGGGTCGGCGTCGGGCATGGGGGGAGGAGTTTGAAGTTCCAGAGGAATGGTGCCAAGTGCCAAGAGTGCGGTTGGGCCTTCTGGTGGTGGTCCGGGAGCAGGCGAGCTGCGGTAAACGCGCTTGCTTGGATGTCAAATCCTTGCGTGGCAACCGCCGCCTGTTTTCCAACGGAGCTTGGCACCCGGCCCCGATCCGGTAGCGTCGCCGCCCGCTCCCTTCCGATGGATCTCGACCCTCTCAGCCGCCGCCTGCTCGGTTCCGTTTCCCGGGACTTCTTCCGGCCGCTGTCGCGCCCCTCGGCGGCGATCTATATCGACTGCGCGGACCGGATCGCGGATGCGGCGGGTGACGCGGGGCGAATTCCGCATGCAGACGCTATTGCCCTGGTCCGCGAGACCCTCGCCTCCCACCCGGACATCCCGCTCGGAGAAGACGAAGGCGCGTCCCTGCGCGATGCCCGCCAGAAGGCTGGCCAGCTTTTCAACCGCCTCTGCGATTCCGGTTGGCTGGAGGACCAGCAACTCGGCCTGCACGAGCGCTGGTCGCTGGTCTCGCCCGGCCTTCGGCCCCTGCTGCGGCTCCTTCGCGAACTCGCCGAGGACGAAATCGCGGAGCTGACCACTTTCGCGGATACGGTTAGAGGCGTCTGCGAAACCTTGGAGCGCCCGGAGGTGCTGGATCCATACTTCCGTGAGCCGGACGAACTCCGGGCGGTAGTCACCGATCTCAACTCGCGTCTGGAGAACGCGGTGATCCAGCTCCACGGGGTGGAGAAGCTGATCTCGGTCTTCGATCAACGCCAGCGCGCCAGTGAGTCCCCGGCGGAGACCCTGCGCCTGCTCTATGCGGAATTCGGCTCCGGCCAGCACATGGTCTGCTACGATGCTCTCCGTAGAAACGGCCTGCTGCCGCGCTTGCAAGCGATCCGCACCAAGGTCGGCGACGCCCGCGACCAGCCGCTGGTGAAAGAGCGTCTCGCTGAAGGCCTTGCTGCTCATTACGGCTGGCAACCGGATGAAGCTTATTCGCGTGGTGAACGGGCTCTGCGCGATCTCGAGCGCCGCCTCGCTTCGATCCGCCTGGTCGCGGATGCGATCGATGCGCGGATGGCGAGCTTCAACCGCCTGTCGCAGCAGCGCTACAACTACCAGACCGAGCTGCGCGGCCGTCGTCCGGAGATCGTGAAGGCCTACTGCGACGCGATTAATGCAGCCCACGCCGGGACCAAGCTCTCCGGCTTTCGGGATGTGCCGCCGGACTTTACTCCGATGGTGCCGGAGATGCGCTGCTTCTATGGTGTCGAATCGCTGGCGCGCACTCGCCGGGTTCGCGCCGCGGCAGATCTTTCCTTCGGTGTGGATGGTGGCCCGCGCGAGGATGAGGACGACACGCTGGAGGCGCTGAAGGAACGCCAGCGCCTCGCCCTCACGCCGCAACGCGCCGCGCGTCTCGTCGCCCGCCTGCTCGATGGCGTGGCCGCCAGCATCGGCACGGAAACAATCGAGTCCGCGAGCATCGATGACGTGCTCGATCTGCTCGCGACCGCCGCCTATGACCACGCCACCATGGCGGATGGCCGCGTGCTGCGCTGGGCCGCCGATGGCCCGCGCCGTGTCGACGGCTTGCATCCCGAGAACATCCCCATGGACGAGCAGGCCGGGGACTGGACCATCGAACGCTTCACCCTGACCCGCCAAGCCTGAGCCAAGTATGAGCGATACCGATCCCTTTTGGCCGCGCTTCTGGCCGGATGTTCCCGATAGCGACCGCGCCCCGTTGCGCGAGATCCTGGCGGAGTTGTTAGGCCGTGGCACTTTGCTCGGCACGGATGGTAGTGGCCGCGATCTCTTCCTGCTGGCCCGCGATCACTACCAGGAGCACCTCAAGGACTACCTCGCGCCGCTCGGCTTGGAGCTGATCGTCGATGATGACTTCTATCTCCTTCAGGCTCGCCCGCGACCGGAGGCCTGCTTGCTGCTCGCGCAGTTCACCAAGGACGAGACTCTGCTGCTCCTGGTCCTGTGGCGCGCTTGGGATGACCACCGCACCAGCCGCGCGGAGCAGTCGGTGATCATCACCGTGGATGACCTCTGGCAGCGCTTCAAATCGACCTTCGAGAACATCGAGCCGCCGGAGAAGACCCACGTGGAGAATATGCTCGCCCGCATGAAGCGTCATCGTCTGGTTCGCACCACGCGGCCGGATCCGAATGCCCCCATCGGTGAGACCTTGATCGAAATCCTGCCCAGCCTCGCGCGGACCATTCCCTTCGACTCGATCGAAGCTTGGAGCGCTCGCACCGCCCTCTATCAGCCCCAGCCTGCCGCGGAAGCTTCCGCCTGAGTCCCATCATGCGTGTTCACCTCAGTCGCATCATCGCCATCAACTGGTATGGCTACCGGGACTTCATTGATGTCTCCGGGCTCTCGCTGATCACCGGCGCGAATGGCTCGGGGAAGAGCGCGCTGCTCGACCTCTTGCAGTTCGTGATGCTGGGCGAATCGCTCAGCCGTTTCAACAAGGCCGCGGCCGGTGCCGGCAGTGGTCGCACCCTGCGCGGCTACTGCCTTTGTGATACGAACACCGTGGGCAAGGATGGCCAGGAGCGCTTTCTGCGTCCCAGCGGCGTGACCTTGGCGGCTCTTGAGTTCTCGTGGCCGGCCACGGCCGGTGAAGACGAGCCGCGGCGTGAGACTTGGGGCGCGCGGATCGAATACGAAGGTCCCACCGCCAAGCCGCGCACGCTGTGGTTCTGCGTGCCGGGCCGCTTGCAGCAGGAAGACTTCCTCGCGCCGCAGTTGCTGGACGATGCGATGGCCTTTCTTTCCGAGGACGAATTCCGCGTCCATGTCCGCCGCGATCTGGAGGGCGATGTCTGGGACCGCCAGGCGACCTACCTGGAGGAGATGGCCTCGCGCAGCCACCTCGGTTTCGACCGGGTCCAGATGAACAAGACCCTGCCGAACTCGATGGCCTTCCAGCCGGTCGAGAGCTTCGAGAAGTTCATCCGCGACTATTTGTTAGAGCCGGGCCTGCCGGACGTGAAGGCGGTGCGTGCCAGCGTGGACGCTCATCGCCGCGCCAAGGATCGCCTCGATACGATGCACGACCAGCACCAGCGCTTGGTGCGCATCTGCGATCAGCATGCCGCTTATCTCGCGGCCTCGCGTGAAGCCGCTCTGTTCGGCCACCTTCGCGATGCCTTGGTTCACGAGGAGAAGAAGGAGGTGCTGGATGCCCGCCAAACCAAACTCGACCAGCTGCGCCGCCAGAATGAGGAGCAGCGCGCCGACTACGAAGCGGCGATCGCCGAGCGCAACGACCTGCAGCAGCAGCTCGATGCTGTGCGCTTGGTCGCGGGCAACGATTCGCAGATCGCCCACCTTGCCCAAGGCCGTGCCCGCCGTGAGGAAGTCGGCAAGGAGATCGATCAACTCCGCGAAGCTGCGAAGACCGCGCGCCAGTTTCTCCACGACAAGACCCAGCACTGGAAGAACTGGCTCAAGCACGCCGAAGAACTCGGCCTTGAGGAGCCCGAGCAAGCCGCCGGCTGGCTGAAGGAGATGCAAGGCGCGGATGAAGCGCCTGCACTCGATTCCGCCAGCCGCATGGCCCGGATCTATCAGATCCTCGTCGGCGAGGGTGAAGAGCAACTTCGCCCGGTAGAGGAGAAGCTCAAGGACCAGGAAGCCCGCGAGTCCCGGCTGAAGCGTGAGCTCGACGATCTGGCGAACAAGGGTAGCACCACGGCCTCGCCGCTCTTGGATGCCCTGCGCTCGCGCGGTCAGAAGGCGGTGGCACTCGGCCGAGTGGTAGAAGTGAAGCCGGACGCCGAGCCATGGTGGCCGCTGTTGGAAGCCCTGATGGGGCCAAATCGCCAGGCGGTGCTCGCGGAGGACTTCACTGCGGCATGGGATCAAGCGCGTCGCCTCGGCCACATCGAGGAGCCCTTGGTAAACCAGGAGGAACTCAAGAAGCCGGGCAAGGGGAAAGGCGCCACGGTCGCATCCTTCTTCGATACCAAGCACGATGCCGCCCGTGCTTATCTCGATCACCTCTACGGCGATCTTGCCGCGGTGGATAAAGTCCAGCAGCTCGACAAGCATCCGCGTGCGCTGTCCAAGGATGGCTGGCTGAAGGATCCGCCGCTACGCCTGCACCTCACGCCCTCGAAGGAGTTCACCATCGGCGAGGAAGGCCTGCGTCGCCTGCGCGAACTGCGCGAGGAGGAGCTTGAAGGCGTCCGCGCCGAACTCTCGCGCCTCAACCGCAGCCGCGATGATTGGAAGACTTGGCTGCATCGCGGCAAGCAGTGGAAGCTCGACGAAGCGGATCCTCCCCCCGGCACCTCCGGCCTCCGTGACCTGCCGCGCCTCAAGAAGGAAGCGCAGGGCCTCGATGAAACCATCCGCCTGCTGGCCACGCCCGAGCGTGAGGCCACGGTGGAGAAGCTCCGTGTGCTCGACCGCACCTTCCAAGGAGTGATCGAGCGCACCGGCCGCTTGAATGGCTCGCTCTCGAAGTTCGAGCAGCAGGAGCGCGAAGCTTTGGACGCCATCGCGATCTCGCAGGAAGAGGAGCAGAACACGCTTCACGAGCGCCGCTTGAGCCGCGAGCGCCTCGTCGGCATCCGCGATGCCGAGATCGATGCTCAGATCGACTCCGCCCGCGAGCAGTTCCCGAAATGGCCGCAGCGCATCGATGCTGTGCGCGAGTTCGCCGAGATGCAGCGCCGCGGTGCCGAGAAGGCCCGCGACACCCGCGACCTCGAGCGCAACGCCCTTGCCGAGAAGCATCCCGACACCGCCGAGTTCTTCGATGCCGCGGACGACGAGAACACCCGCTACGATGCCCGTCGTAGGGAGCTCGAAGAGCACGAACTCGAGCGCTACCGCGTCGAGGCCGAGGATGCCCAGAAGCAGTGGGAAGATCGCCTACAGCACCAGGTGCTCGATGTGCTCAAGGAGAAGCTCGACGAAGCCGAGCGCACCAAACGCGAGCTGAACAAGGCGATGGACCATGTCATCGGCGGCATGCGCTACCAGCTCTCGATGCGTGCCGACCGCACCCACAGCGCGATCTGGACCCTGGTGGACAAGGGCCTCAATCCCGCGATGGAACTCTTCGCCGCCGGCGGCAAGGAAGACATCGAGAAGGCCAAGCAGGCCCTCATGTTCGCGATCGAGAACGCAGAGGACCCGCGCCACCAGAAGGCACTCGACTACCGCTACTACCATCACTGGGACATCCAGGCGACTCCCGCCGGCAAGGGTGAAGGCTCCGCCATCTCGCTCAACAAGAGCGCCAAGAAGCAGAGCGGGGGTGAGAACCAGGCGCCCTTCTTCGTCGCCATGCTCGCCGCCTTCCAGCGCGTCTACGACCTCGGCAAGAAGGACCACCGCCGCAACCTCGGCCTCGTGGTTATGGACGAAGCCTTCTCCAAGCTCTCCGGCGACCGCATCGACGCCTGCTTGGCCTTGGCTCGCAACTTCGGTCTGCAACTCGTCATGGCCTTCCCGGAAGACCGCCTCCCGACCATGATCCAGCACGCCCAGACCGTCGTGCAGGCCAAGGTCGAACGCGCCTACGACGACCAGAGCGGCACCGTCACCAGCATCCGCAACTGGTGCGTCCGCGTTGACCGCAAGAAGCTCATCGAGGCCCTCTCATGAAGCCCAGGCATCCCGCGTGGCTCGTCGAACTGCACCGGCAGTGGTACGCGGCCCGCGGGAAGTATCTCGGCGCCAAGTCGCGGCCCTTCGCTCGACCGTGGCCGAAGTTGCTCGATGACGCTGGAGTGATCTCAGCGGAAGATGTTTCCACCGCCGGACGTGAGGCCTCCAAGCTGGAGGCCGAGGGCAAGATCACCCTCAAGCGTCATCGCTACCGCAGCCATCTCGTCGAAGGCATCTGCGTGCCGCTGGAGGCCGAGGCATGGCTGCGTGATCTCTTCAACGCCCCTGTTCCCGAGGCCCTGCGCGGCCAATGCTTCGCTGCCATCTCCGAAGCCGCTGCGAAGGAGCATCCCCTGTATCCGGAACTCTGGACCGCTTGGCCTGCACGCATCCGCTCTGCTTTCGAAGCCGGCACCCACATGCGGCCCTTTTTCTGGAATCGTCCCACGCTCGTCACGGAACTCTTGGATCTCACCTTCCGCATCACCGAACGAACTTGGGACGAAGGCACCCCCGTGCGCGAAGCCAGCGTCGCCATTTGGCTTCTCTCCAAGCAACTGGAACGCCGCCGCCTGGTGGTGGAGTCCTGCATCTCCTCCTTGTTGGACAGGCATTTGACTCTCGGCATGCTTGGGATCGTCTTGCATCGCCTGCGCGTTGAGATCGCGGGTGAACTCATCCTCCATTTCGCCGATGGCCGCGATCCGCAGATCATCGACGAGCTCCACGGCAGCTACCACCTGACCACCGATCTGCTGGTCGCTAGTTCGGCCACCACTCCAGCCAAGCGCATCCTCACCATCGAGAATACCGAGACCACCCTGTCGCGCATCGCATCTCTGAACGTCGACAAGGAAACCCTCATTCTCGGCTGCGCCTATCCTACGCAAGGCTTGCGCCGCCTTCTCGAACTTCTCCCGGAGGATCTCCCCATCTACCACTTCGGCGATACCGATCCCGCAGGCTTCTTGATCCTCTCAAAGCTCCGGCAGGTCGCAGGCCGTCCCGTCACGCCCTTCCTCATGCATCGGCGCGAAGGTGCGAAGCCAATTCCTCTGAGCGCCTACGATCGCTCAATCCTCCCTGGCCTGCTAACAGATCCGTGGCTCGAAGATGTCCGCGTGTCCTTGCAAGCGATCTCCGCCAGCAAAGACAAAGGCGACTTCGAGCAGGAGAGTCTGGGGCGTCCCGATCTTCCGCGTTGGCCCTTTTACCGAAGTCATCCCTCCGCGCAGGAATAAAAAAGCCAGCGGGCCACGAGGACCCACCGGCTGAGTGATTCTGAAATCAGATCTTACTTCTTCGGCTTGTCGGGCTTCCCTGGCTTGCCCGGTTTTCCGGGTTTGCCCGGCTTGCCGCCACCGGTGTTGCCGGAGTCATCGCCGCTGTTGTCATCGTCGGCGCTGCCACTGCCCGGCTTGCCGGGTTTGCCAGGTTTTCCCGGCTTGGATGGCTTCTCCGGCTTTTCGGGTTTCTCTGGCTTTTCCGGCTTCGCCTTCTTGCCGACGTCCGAGTGCGCCGCGCCGGTCTTCAGCGCCTTGCTCTCTTCCTTGCTGATGGTGCCATCACGTTCCAAGCGCTTCACCAGCTTCACAACGCTGGAGACGAACTGGCCGTGGTTCTTCCAACCGCTTTCCGGCTCAAGCGCGGCGAAAAGGTCGGCGATCGAGCAGCCCTCTTCGTCCACGCGGTTTTCCACGCCGGTGTCCTCGTCGCCAAAGACCACCGTCGGGGTCAGGATCGAGTTCGGGCAATGGTCATCGATGTCCGGCACGCCGTCGCCATCGGTATCTACCGCGGCGGTGTAAACGTGCACCGCACCACCGGCAGCCGCAGGCTCGCCGATCGCAAAGCCCAGACCCGGCAGCACCACCACGGCAGCGCCGAAGCCACTGCCAGCCGCGCTACCGGTGTATTCCGCCGGCTCGGGAGCTAGGGGAGCTGGCAGCACCGCCACCTTCGGCAGCGGAGCAGCGCCCGGGTAACCGATCAGCAGCTCGGTCGTGCCATTGAAATCCACATCCAGCGCACCGCCGGAAACCACCGGCTGGCCCGTCGCGGCACCTGCCAGCGAGAGATCGCTGACCACTGCCAGGGTCGATCCGGAAAGCACGAAGGCCGAGCCGCCGGAACCGGAGCCCGCTACCAGATCCGCCACCGAGTCGCCATTGCGATCATCGACCAGACCCACTTGGGCACCCAAGCGGGCACCGGCCGTGGCTCCCACGGAAGCGACGATCTCCGTCGCATCCGAGCTGCGGATCAATTGCACCAGACCGGCACCCGCAGTCGCGCCCGGCGAACCGACCGCGAGATCCGGCAGGCCGTCACCGCTCAGGTCGGCCACGCTGGCCACCGCGGCACCGAATTCTCCGGCCACCCCCAGCGGAGCGAGCGTGCAGATCAGTGCGCCATCAGAGCCGGAGATCACCAGCACGCTGCCATTCAAGGCGGCGGCACCCGGTGCCCCGACGAAGAGATCCTGCTTTCCATCGGCATTCTGGTCACCGGCATTGGCCAAGGCCGCGCCAAACAGCGAGCCGGCTCCCGGCGAGGCCGCCGTGATGGTCCGCAGCAACGAGCCATCGGCACCTGAGAAAAGGCTGACCGCTCCGGATCCACCGCTGGCTCCTACCGCCAGATCCGCGGTGCCATCGCCATTGGCATCCAGCACCGCCAGCGCGCTGCCGAAGGCTTGGCTCCCGGCAGGGGCAGCAAGCGTGTAGAGCGTGCTGCCGTCATCGCCGCTCACGACGAGGACTTGCCCGGCACCGCCGGAGAATCCGGGATCGCCGATGGCCAGATCAGCAATGCCATCGGCATTCCAGTCGCCGACGCTGGCGAGCGAGGAGCCGAGCGCGGCATTTCCGGCTGCGGCCGGGACGGTGTAGCGGAGCGCTGCGGCATGGACCGGGGCGGCCAGAACGGCCACGCCCGCCAAGGCGAGCAGACTTCGCCGGGTGGATGTAAGGGATAGCGACTTCATGTATGGGTGTTTGTGTGCGTGTGGGACGCCGCCTTTTCCAAGGCAACGGGGATCGCAATCTAACGCTAATTGTCAGGCGCTGTCAAAGTCCCACTTGATAGTTAATTTCAATTAACTAATTGGCGGAGATGGTCTTATGACGACGCGAAAGTACGGAATTTTTTCCGTCAGTAGCTGCCAAAGTAGGGCGGGAAATGCCTCCAGAGCACCCGCAATCGATTGATCCTTCGCGCCCTAGGTCTCTTCACAGAGAGCTAAGGTGATGCCGGGCGGACGATTGCCTTCCTGCGGCGATCACTCCCGCGGCATCACCCGTGCCGTCACCGGCTTCACCGCGAGCAGCTTCCCGGCCGTGGCCTTCACCTCGTCCGGCGTGATCGCCTTGAAGATCCCGGCCAGTTCACGGTGATGCGTGACCCCAAGGCCGAAGAGCACGTCCACCGCCGCGAGGCGGGCGATGGCTCCTGGCGATTGCATGCCGATGGCCAGGCTCGAGAGCACAGTCGCCCGCACCCGCTCGAAGGCTTCCTCCGGAATCCCTTCCTCGGCGAGTTTCGTGATCTCGGCATTGAGTTCGCGCTGGGCCAGATCCACCTGCGCGGGATCGGTCGCGAGGTAGAAGCCAAAGAAGCCGGCATCGTGGCCGTGGAACTGCGTCGCGCCCACCTGATAGGCGAGGCCGAGTTCCTCGCGGATCCGAATGAAGAGCGGTCCCGCCATGTCCGAGCACCATTCCTGGAGCATCCGCAGCGCGAAACGTTCCGGGGCCAAGGCCGAGCAGCCCGGATAGGCCAAAGCGAGCACCGCTTGTTTCTTCGGCAGGAAGGCCTCGATCTCGAAATCACTGCTGACACTCGCCGCCGGCGCTTGCCAAGGCGTGCCTTCGGGCAAGCGGCCGATGCCCTCGCTCAGCAGCGCCCGGGCGTGGTCCGGATCGAAGTCGCCGGCCAGTGCCAGCACCAGATTGCTGCCTTGGAAGTGCCGCGAGTGGTGGGCGGACAGCGCGAAGCGATCGAGCTTGGTCAGGGATTCTTCCGTGCCGAGCGAGGACAGGCCATAGCCGACGCCATTGAAGAGATGCTGCCGCGCCAGGCGGAATGCGGTCGAAAGCGGATCTTCTAGCGACTCCCGCAGCGAGGCCATCTGGCTCGCCTTCTCGCGCTCGATCGAGTCGCCGTGCAGCGCTGGTTCCGTGAGCACCTCCGCCAGCAGTGGCAGCATCGCGGAGAGATCCGGAGCCAAGCCGGAGAGCTGGGCCAGCATCGCATTGTTGCCGGAGGCAGCACCGAGCGTCGCCCCGTGGGACTCTAGCAGACCTGCCAGCTCAGAGGCGCTGCGGTGCAGCGTGCCCTGCGGAAGGGTCGAGGCGAGGAGCGTGTTGAGTCCGGCGTTCTCCGGAATCTCGGAAACCAGACCGGCGCGCACCGCCACCTGCGCGGTGAAGATCGGCACCCGGTGGTCCGGTAGCAACGCGATCACCGCGCCGTTCGGCAGCGTGATGCATTCCGGCTCCGGGCGCAGGCGCGGGGCTGGCTTCAGGCTTACGGGTGTCGGGGCTTCTTCCGGATCGAGGATCGTGATGGTCATCAGATCCTCCGTCAGCTTCGCCATCGCGCGGCGGACATCGGCAGCCGTCGTGGCATTCAGCGCCGCCAGGTAGCGGCGCGTGAAATCGAGATCGCGTGCCTCGTGCCAGTTCGATGCTAGATCGGTCGCGCGGCCGGAGACGCTGGTCAGGGTCTTGAATTGGCTGGCCGCGATCTGGCGGCGGGCCTTGGCGATGTCGTCATCCAGGGCGGTGCCGGGAAAGGCAGCGAGTTCTTCCAGAATTGCCACGATCAACTCGTCGCGTTTCCCGGGTTCCACCTCTGCCGAGATCGCGAACAAGCCGTCGCGCCCAGCGGAGCTCCAGGACCACGCGGAAATCTCCAGTGCCAGCTCGCGCTCCTCGCGCAGGTGGCGGTAGAGCCGCGCCGAGCGCCCACGCCCGAGGATTGCTGCGGCGAGATCGTAGGCCGGCACGTCCGGATGCCCGAGCGGCGGAATCTTCCATCCCATGCTGATCCGGCTGGCAGGCACCGCGAAGCTGGCACGGCCACGGCGTGGTCCGAGCTGCACGCCATCCTGTGGCACCACCGGCTCAGCCCCGCTGCCGCGGGTGAAGCTGCCGAAGTGCTTCTCGATCGATTCCCGCACTGCGTCCGCATCGAAATCACCGGCCAAGCACAGGCAGCAGCGGTCCGGCGTGTAGCGGGCGCGATGGTAGCCGGTCAGGTCCTCGTAGCGGATCGCATCGAAGAGCCCGCGGTGGCCGATCACCGGGTGACGCCGCGGATCGGCGGAAAAGGCGGTGGAGAACATCAGGCGGCTAGCCACGTCGTCCGGATCATCGAGGCCCATGTCGATTTCGCGGCGGATCACGTCCTTCTCCTTGGCGAATTCGTCTTCCGGGAGAGCGGGGGCGAAAATCATAGCAGCCAGCACTTCCAGGAAGGTCTCCAGGCCGGTGGCCGGGCCGTCGATGTAGTAAACGGTGCGGTCGAATGTGGTGTAGGCATTCCAGTGGCCGCCGGCACCTTGGACGGCGGTGGCGAGCTCATCGGCGCCGAAACGGCCGCCGCCTTTGAACACCATGTGCTCCAGGAAATGGGATAGACCAGATCCTAACAGGGCCCCCTCGTGCAGGCTGCCGGATTCCACCCAGAGCTGGGCGCTGATCACCGGCACCGCCGGATCGGGATCGAGGATCAGGGTCAGACCATTTGGCAAGCTTTCCTGGGTGGCGGCAGTGGCGGGGTAATCCATGAATTTCCGGCTTGGAGGGACAGAAATGGAGGATACACCGGGGACATGCAACGGTGGATCGTCGTAGGGGCCTTGGTTCTTTTCCTGCTCGGAGGAGGTGGGCTCTACGCGGTCTGGAAGATCAAGCAGCAGCACCCGGACTTCAGCTACATCCCGCTGCCCTTCCGCGCGGAGTCTACCGAGGAGCAGCGCAAGGCGAGTGTGGAGGACATGCGCGCGAAGCTGCTGACCGATGAAATCCTCACCGGCGTGGTCCGCGACTGCGGCATCGTCACCAAGTGGAAGCTGCCCTCCGAGTCCGCGGCGGTGACCGAACTCCGCAAGCGGGTGATCCTCAAGGCCGACAGCAACCGGATTGAGAATATCGACACCGAGGTCATGCGGGTTGGCTTCAGCGGTGTGGTGTCCGAGCACGACGAGCTGCAGGCGCTGTCCCATCGGCTGATGGATGACGCTCTCCGAATCATCTCCCAGAGTGCCCCTGCTCCGGAGCCTGCCAGCAGTGGAACGAAGTTTTGAGGCCCTGATTGCGTCTTTTTAGGGCTGGAAACCGAAACAAAAGCGAGCATTGATGCGTTTTAGCATCATGCGCGCGCGTCACGCTCCCCTCTTACTGCTGCCTTTATTGCTGTCCCCGGTCTTGCGGGCGGCGATCTCCTTGCCGGAGAATGAGGCCGGGCTGGAAATCCGCGCCGAGGACGTGGCGACCCGCCGCCAATGGGCGCTGACCGAGCTGGAGCGGGCCTTGGGCGAGCGCGAGTGGAAGAATTTGACCAACGGGCCACGTGCAACCTTCTTCCGCGATTTGCAGGGCAAGCTGCTGGAGGAGCTGATGTTTTCCGGTCCGCTACCCGAGGATGCGGGCAAGATGGTCCGCATCGCGGAAGCGCTGTGGAAGGACTACCGGGGCGACTTCGCGAACCGCAACGAGCTGACCACCGCCGCGGCAGTGGCGCTGATGTATGCGAAGAAGGATTGGCCGGAGGACCAGGCGGCGGCCCGCTATCTCTACTTCCGGGACTCGCGGAAGGCCGGCAAGTTGCACCCGGTTTTCGATACTCTGGAGACTTGGGAGAAGCGCTACGTTGTTTCCGCCGGCGGCAATGGCGGTTGGGCCGGGAACGAGGGCTGGGGCGAGCAATCGCTGGTCTGGCTGCGCGATCATGTGAAGCTGCCGATCAAGGATTACACGGGGGCCTGCTGGCAGGCGCCCTACCGCTTGGAGAACGTCTTCGGCGACTCGATCCACGGGGCGAAGTACTACGCCCCCTTTGAGAAGATGATCCACGCGGAGCGGGTCCGGGAAGTGGGCGGCGTCTGCGGTTCGCTCTCGCACTACGGTGCGACCGCCGCGCGCGCGAACGGCATCCCGGCGATCACCATGGGCGAGCCCGGGCATTGTGCTTATGCGGTGCGCACCAAGCGTGGGGAGTGGACGCCCGCTTATTCGCTTTCCTGGGAGCGGGGCCTGCACACTTCGCTTTGGGGCCGCACCTGGACCCAACTCGTGCTGCAGGAGAAGGTGCTCGACGAGAAGTATGCGGCGGACCGCAACGCACTCTATCTCTGGGAGGCCCGGGCGCTGAAGACGAAGAACCCGGAGCTGGCCGAAAAGGCCTACCAACGGGCGATTGCGGCCCAGCCCTTGGCCCAGCCGACGTGGCTGGAATACGTCACTTGGTTGCGCGACTCCCGCAAGCTGGAGCCGCTGCAATGGAAGAAGGTTTACGATGAGGCGCTGGCAGCACTGGCACCCTATCCGGAAGCCGCTTGGGACGTGGCCCAGATCATCCAGGCCGCGCTGATGAAGGACGTCCCGCAGGAGGAGCGGATTCCCTTCCTGCTGTCCTTCCACAATGCCATCGCCAGCCAGAATGGGCCGGTGATGTGGGACCTGCCGAAGGCGCTTGATGAGCAGGTGAAACTTTTGGGCAAGCCGGCACAGGAGTTAGAGTTCTTCGAGCAGGTGGTGATCCTCCAGGCGAAGTCGGAGAGCTGGCTCGCGCCAGTCGTCGCTTGGGGCAGTGAACGCTTTGGCAAGGGAGGGGATACCCGCTGGTTCGAGGCTCTCGGCCGTGGCCTCTCGACGGGCACCGGCGGCGTCGCGGGCGATGCTACCCGCAAAGCGCTGCGCCCGGCGATTCTGGCTGCCGCGGCGACCGGGAACATCGATGCGTTCCAAGCACTCGCCAAGGTGGTCACGACCAGCGAGGGGGCGAAGCTGCCGCCGCTGGAGCCCTTCCCGGGCGAACTGCTTTCCGCTGGCGGCCTGATCCGCCTGTCCACCACCTCGAACTGGGATTCGCCTGAGAGCCACGCCGCGGTGCTTGAGGAGAAGGGTGGCCGCCTCCACACGGATTCGGAGGTCCACCCGAACGTCGTCGTGAAGCTTGCGAAACTGGGCGAGCTGTCCGGGATCGTGGTGGCAGACAGCTCGACCGGCTATAACGCGAGCCGGATCGTGCCGATCAAAGTTTCGGTCTCGGAAGACGGGCAGAGCTGGCAGGAAGTCTTCCGCAGCGAGAAGCCCGGCGGGCCGTGGCGGATCCCGCTGGAGGGCAAGGTCCCGCGGGCGGGCTGGGTGAAGGTTGAGCGCGATGACTCCCGCAAGGAGGTCTTCCACCTTGCCGCGATCCACGTTTACGGAAGGAGGCTGCAATGAAGGGTGGTTTGATGATGCTTTGGATGGTGGCGCTGGCTGCTGTCGCCACGGCGGCGGAGCGGGCGGAGGATTTCCCGGCCGCCTTGGAGAAGGCCAAGAAGGGCGGGCAGGACGTCGCGGTGCTCTTCCATGGCTCGGACTGGTGCCAGGCCGGGAAGAAGTATGCCGACCACTGGAAGGCCGAAGGCTTCCCGGCGGCGGCAGGGGATGAGCTGCTGATCCTCGACATCGACCGCAAGGAGTCGCCCGACGCAGCGGACGAGAAGCTGGCCAAGCGCAACGAGGCCTGCGTGGTGAAGCCGCGCAGCTTGCCGGCGATCGCACTTTTTGATCGCGAGGGGCGCTTGGTGGCGCTGCGCGAGGGCACTCCGGAACTCGATACCTTGGGCAAGCCGGAGCAGGTGATCCAGAAGGCGGTGGAGTTGCGCAAGAAGCGCGACGACCTGTGGAAGAAGGCCGAGGGTGCGCGTGGTCCCCAGCGGGCGGGCATGCTGGCCGCCGGGCTGGATTTGCTCGGCTTGGACACCGGGCCGAAGAACGCTTACCAGCCCGTGGTGAAGCAGATGCAGGAGGCGGATCCAGAGGATCGCTCCGGTGGCATCGCGCGCTACACCTTTCCCGGGCGCAAGTTGCTCGACGACGCCGTGGACCAAGGCAAGGCCGGCAAGTTCAAGGAAGCGGATGAAGAGATCGGCGGCTGGCTGAAGAAGCCACAGTTGAGCAAGGCGCAGCGGCAGGAAGCCTTGGCCGCGCGCTTCGCACTCTACCAACGCTGGCCGGAGAAGAAGACGGAGCTGCCCGCGTTGCTGAAGGAGATCAACAAGCTGGATCCGAAGTCGGATCTGGGTGAGGCGGCGAACTCGTATCTGGCGATCTTGGCGAAGGAGAAGTAACTTACTCCATCCAGTAGGGACTATCGCCGCAGGAAGATTTTAACCACGAATGAACACCAATTAACACGGATGAAAGACAGAGGAAGGAGGCCGGAGCCCTTCTTCGTTTGTGTCCGTCCGTGTTTATCCGTGGTTCAGCCTTCCGCTTGAGTGAGAGGCCTCCCGGGAGTTGCTCTTTTGTGGGGCGATTCCGCAACAGGGTTGCACGCAGTCCGAGGCGACGGGGCCGCGGGGATGGGCTGGGGGCCGTCGGCTAGAGAGAAGGCTCGGCGATCGTTGGGGCGAGCGCGCCCTGCCGGAACGACGCAGCCGTTCCGCTACGGGGATCAGGCATCCGGGAAGAGGCGCTTTTCCAGCTTCTGGAGGAAGCGTTCTTCGGTGGGCGAAATTCCGTCGGCACCGAGGATCTTGTAGAGCCAGGTGAGTGCCGGGGCGGAGGTGCCGTCGCGTTTGAAAACATCCGCGTGGGACAGCAGGAACTCGTCAGTCTTGATGGCATCGCCGGCTGCCTCGCGGGCCTTGGCAAAGCCTTGGAAAATAAAGATTTCGCGCGGCTGGGCGGATTCCCAGCCGAGGGAGTCGAGTGCGTTGGTCAGCACTTCGTCTTCCGCGATCGACAAATGGTCGTCGAGGTAGAGGGCCAGAAAGAGGAGTTCGATCAGCGATTGGCGGGAATCTTGAGTCATGCGCAGCTCGGTATCCCTAGGGAGCTAACAGTTGAGGGGAAAATGACAATCCGATTCCAATTGGCGCGTAAGCGAGGGCTTGATACTGCGTTATTCCGCAAAAATTCTTCAATACTTCAAACAAAACTACCCCCAAACGGGGTTGGACATGTGCGCGAAATTGTATAACAACCACACGAGATGAAAGCCCTAGCTGCATTTGCCGCCGTCCTCCTGGTGGCTCCCGCGATGGCGGCCCCCAAAGAGGACAAAAAGAAAGAGAAGGTGTCGATCGACGACATCCTATTCAGCGAGACCCTTTGGGACAAGCCCCTGAGTGAACTCAAGGGGCCCGATCCGGAACCCGATAAGAACGACGAGAAGTTAAAGGAAGAGCTCAAGAAGAAGGGCATCTACGTAGGCAAGGACGCGCCGGAAGGATTCGCTTGGTTGTCTTCCGCGAAGGATGGCCTGCGCGCCAATCCCAAGGAGTTCAAACTGCTCGGCCAAGAAGTGGGCGAGGTGATCCTGCGTGGCCGCGATGGCAAGCCGATCGACGCGACGGTGTCCATTTTCAACCGTGGTGACGACGGCGAGATCCCCTTCGCCACCTTCAACAACAAGATGACGGAGTGGAAGGGCTTGATCGACGGCAAGATGGCCGGCGTGCGCTCCGAGACCCGCAACACCCAGCAAGGTGCCGTGCCGATCCAAGGCTGGACCTGGAAGAAGGGTGATACGGCGATCGCCCTCGAAGGCAGCATCAACAAGGGCGAGAAGCGCGCCGAGTTCATCCGCTTGCGTCTCGTTTCGGTTTCCGCCGCTGCGACCGCACCCGCCAAGATGGCCCGCCGCGGCACCTTTGCGGAAAACGTGAAGAAGGACGACAAGGGCTTCACTTGGATCGACGGCATCCCGATGGTCGATCAAGGCCAGAAGGGCTACTGCGTGGTGGCCTCGATCGAGCGTGTGGCCCGCTACTTCGGCTCGACGATGGACCAGCACGAGATGGCCCAACTCGCGAATACCGGCGAAAACGGCACCAGCGGTGACGAGATGGAAAAGGCCTTCCAACGTGTGACCGGCAAGGTCCACCTGCGCACGCTCAAGCTGATCGATTACGATGACAAGCAGGCCGAGCGCGACCTGCGTGCCTACAACTCCGCGGCCAAGAAGGCCGGCGTGAAGACCTTCGACATCGACACCAAGAACTACTACGTCGATCCACGGAACTTCTGGTTCAACGCCGACAAGGGGACCTTCCGCGATGTGAAGCGTGCCCAGCCCGGCTACGCGCAGTTCAGCCGCAAGATCAAGGAATACGTCGACCAGGGGAACCCGCTGTGCTGGACCCTCTATCTCGGCATGTTCAAGGAAGGCGACCTGCCGCAGAGCTACGGCGGCCACATGCGCTTGATCTTCGGCTACAACCCGACCACCGAGGAGATCTACTACACCGACTCCTGGGGCGAAGGCCACGAGAAGAAGAAGATGCGCATGGACGAAGCCTACTGCATGACCATGGCGCTCTACGCGATGATCCCGAACCAGTGAGCCGAACGGTTTTTACCAGCGCCGTCTCCGTGAGGGGACGGCGCTTTTGTGTGGGGGGTGAGGGGCGGAGTTCATGCCCCGAAGGCGGCAAAAGTCAATAGCCCGGGGCAAGCGATAGCGCGGCCCCGGGTGAACGTATTTGAGGATATTGCCCTCTGAAGGAGGGCTCGTGGGTCGCGGTTGGGATCACGCGGAGACTTACCCACTACGTGCGCCCCTACAGGGCGCCAATTCCTGAATGACCTCTCGACCCCGGGCTGCGCTGTCGCTTGCCCGGGGCTATCAACGTTCGCCCCCTTGGGGCGATGGAGGCTCCCAAGCTTACCCTGCGATCACGAATTTCGGGTCGTAGAAGAAGAGTGCCTTCACCTTGCCTTCGGGGTCGTCGTAGAAGACGACGACGTAGTTGCCGGGAGAGTCCGGGCGGAAGAAGGCGAGCGATTCGGGCTGGTCGCGGAGGAAGACGCCGACGTCCCCAGCATGCGAGCCAAGGTCGATCGAGGTGGTCATGAGGCGCTTCACGCTATTCGGTGCCTTCTCCTTTGCGCCCTCGCGCTTCACCTCGAACAAGGTCTCGAGTTGTTCGCTCACACTCAGCACGGTCAGGCGGTAGCCTTTTTCAACGTCGCGCTGCTTCAGGAGCATGAGCTTGATCTCGAAATGCTCGGGCTTGTCGTCCTTGGCAGGAACCCTCTCGGCGAAGGCGACCATGTTCATGGTCTCGCCGTCTTCCACGCTGAGCGTGGTGGTGCCCTCGACCACGCCTTCCTTGCTGACGGTGATCTTCTTGGAGCCCGCCGGCAGGCCGATACCACCGGTGCGCTGGCCGAGCTTGTAGCCCTTCGGGAACATGTCCTCGCCATCGATGGTGAGCTTGGTGTTGCCGGTGCCTTGTCCGACGGAATTGATCAGGCGAAGGAAGCCGACCTTCGGTTGTTCCTTCTCCTTCTTCTGGGCGTGGACGGTTCCGCAGAGCGCCAGCGAGGCCAGCGCAAGAAGGGCGGTGCGGCGGTTAAAAGTCGTTTTCATGGGTCACTCGCGGGCGGTAGGTGCTGGTATCGATCGTGCCATCTTGCTTCCGCTCGCCGGGGTCGGCGAAGACGGTGAAGGACTTCTTGGATTCGGAGAGGACTTCCACCTTGCGGCCCGAACCCTTGGGCGGCGTGTAGATCGCTTGGCCGACCACCCAGACGCGGAAGTTCCGCGAGCGCAGGGTGGAGGCCTCATAGATCCGGGCGAAGACTTCCTCCGCGGCGGAGTCCGTCCACTGGATCTTGTTGCCCTCCGTATACATCTCGCGGTTGCCGAAGACCGGCTTGTCGGTGCTGTCCTTGGCGGCAGCGACGGCGGCGGAAGTATTGAATGGGCGCGAGCGAATGATCGCTTCCGCGAGGCGGTCGGCGGCCTTGGTGCGGGTCGGAGTTCCCAGGTCGAGTGGCGAGGTGGGCGCGGCCATCAGATTAGTGGTCTGATGGTTCTTTGAGGGCACTTGGGAGAGCAGCGGGTCTTGCTTGAGCATGCCGACCGCGAGGGCGCGGATGGCGTCGGCGGTGGCGGTGTTGAGATTCACGGCGCCGCGCATGTCCACCAGATGGCCCTCGCGTTCCTCGGCACTGCCGGAAGTGCCCTTGCCCGCAGTGAAGAGGTCGAGCAGGAGCGCGGCGTGCACGCCCGCCCGATCGAAGAGCGGGTGCTCCGCGCGGCCGATGCGCAAGGTATTGCCGCCGCCGTAGCTGCTGCTGGCAGGCGCGCCCAAGTTCACGTCCGGCCAAGCGGTTTGGGTGCCCGGCAGGGTGCCAGCCCGGATTGAATTCGTATCCGCGAGCTTGGCATAGGTGGGCCGCCACATGATCGGATCGTAGACCCGGCCGAGTTCGGTCGCGCTGTAGAAGCGGCCTTGGTTGGAAAGGCGGAGCGGTGCCTGCTCGCGTTGCGGGGTGGGCAGGTCTTGGAAGAACTTCGGATCGTCGGGGTTGATCCGCTGGTCGTCCGCACTCACGGACGGACGTGTGCCGTAGGGGGCATCGTGGCCGAGGTCCGGCCACTCGGAGGGCAAGACCCGGCCGTAGATCAGGGGCTTGGTCGGGCCGTCACCCTTGTAAACGTTCTCCCAGCGGATGTTGCGGCGGTTGGGGCTATAGTTGTTCGGGTAATTGTTCCGCGTCTGAGGATCGGTGAGATAGAAGGCCATCCGCGGATCGCCCATGTTGTTGCGGAAGTCGTCCGGACTGGAGGTCGAAGCGTGGCTGTGGGCGGGAATGGTGGCGCGGACGAATTGCCGGGATTTTTTTTCCGTATCGTCCGGGTAGTAGACCGAGCCACCGGACTTCCACATCTGGGCCCGCGATTGGTCGACGAGCTGGCCATTCCAGCGCAAGCGGTAGCCTGCTTCGCGGTCGTAGCCGTTGGAGTTGATCTGAAGCGGGCTGGGTACGAAGAGAGAGGCCGGGCCCGCGTCGATCTTCAGGACGACACGCTTGGCATAGACCCGCATTTCATTCGGGCGCAGGGTGACCGGGAAGGGCTCGTGCCAAGTGTAGCCGTCGGATTGGCTGAGGACTGGAGTCGCCGCATCCTTGTCGATCGCATACTCTTCAAAGGAGACCGAAGGATTGGCTCCCAATTGGAAGTCGAACTTCGTCTCGAAGCTGATCTGGGCCATGCCCTCGACCGGCTGGTCGGTCATGTTCCAGAGTTCTGCGAAGGTGCCGACCGTGAAGTTGATGAAGGTGCGGTTGTTCTCGCGGGTGACGCCGTCCCAGTGGAAGCTCATCAGGAACTCGCTCACCAGCGGATAGCCATCGAGGCCGCGGTAAACGCCCTTGGCGAAGCTCGGGTCATTGTCAGCGTCCGCGTAGTCGAAGGCATTTGCCGCGAGGGTCCGCAAATAATCGTCGGGGAAACCGCCCTTGCGCGACTCGAAATCGGGCAGGCCGTTCTTGATCCAACTCGCGAATTCATCGATTGCGGTGGGCCGGGGCTTCGAGAGCAGCAAGTTGAGATTGAGCTTCGGCCGGCCGGCGACCTCGGTGCTGATACCCGGCGCGTAGGGCACGGTGGCGAGTTCCTCGTAGGGTTGGATCGCCGCGCTCGCGCTGCGCTCGAGCCCGGCGGCGATGGGATTCTCCAACAGGCCATCCGACTTGCGCTTGAGCGGCGCGGCAAAGCCGGCTGCGGCGGCAACCGACTCCGGCGATAGCATCAGCGGCCGGCCATCGACGATCTTGCGAGTCAGCCCGGCGGTGTCGGCTTCACCGGCCGCCGGATCGAGCGCATGGATGGCGATCTGTTTGAGCTTGGGCTCCGTGTCGGAAGGCGCTTCGGGATTGATGCCGGAGGCGGGGAAGGGCCAGGCGTTGCGTGGCGTATCAGCGAGGTTCTCGCTGCCGGCGGTCTTGGCATCCACCTTGCCCTGGAGGTCTTCTACCCAGTAGGCGTAGCGGGCGACGGTCTCGCCCTTCTCATCCTGTACTGGGACCCACTGGACGCGCGGGGCATCCTGCCAAGGCAGGGCTTTGACCGGGGTGTAGTCCTCGCTGCCCTCATCCGCTTGGTCGATCGGCGGTGCTTTGAGGATGCCGCCACCGCTGCTCTGGGGCAGCTTCTGGGTGCTGAAGAGTGGCTGGTAGCGGTAGCTGACTTTATCGCCGCCGCCGGAGCCGCGGGCGATGAAGAGCTGGGCCGGTGATTCCAAGACCGAGGTGGATGGCTTGTTCGGCGATTGCCCCGAGATCACCAGATAGTCGTCGTTCGCGGTCTCCTTGCGGAGGATCGCGCGGAAGTCTTCCAAGCCTGCGCGGGCGGCCAACTCGGCGCGCTTGGCATCGGCGAAGGAGCGGGCGGTCTTGCGCTCGATGCCGATGATCGAGAGCAGGCCGACGGCGAGGATTAGCAGAGCGGCGGCGACGATGACGACCGCGGGCAAGGTGAAGCCCGCGGCGTGCGCTTGGAAGTGACGGGGGCGTTCAAGCATCGTTTCCGTATCTCTGGATCGCCTCGTAGGTTTCGAGGTTGGGGTTGTTGGCAACCTGGCCGGGAACGCCGCGGAGTGGGCTGCTGTTCCAATCCTGCGCGGTGGTCAGCTTGCCGAGCAGCTCGCGGCGGGCGACCACCAGTCGCAGGCGCACGGCGGTGGGAGCCTTGGTCTTGTCGCCATTCCAGTTTTCCCATTGCCCGGCCTTCGAGCGCTGCAGTGGCTGGGCCTCGAAGGAAAGCACGCCGAAGGCCACCGGCTCGTCGGTTTTCTCCGGAGTGAAGAGGGGATCGAGCGAGCCGGTCTTGAGAGCGGGAAAGACCTCGCCGCTTTCGCGGAAGCCGCGCATCAGGCAGCGGATCGTGGCGTTTCCGACCGTGATGTCCTGGAGGTAGTAGTGCACCGCGCAGAGGTCGGCGCTGCGCTTGCTCTCGGACTGCGCATCCTCCGGTTGCAGGGAAAAGAATCCGAGGTCGGCCTTGATCCAGTCGGCACCGTCATTCTTGAAGCGGGTGTCCTTGTGCCATTCGGCCTTGGCGAGGTCGCTGCCCATCTGGTGGAGGATCGCGCGGGCCTCGCGCTCCGCGGCCACGCTGCCGGCACCGTGGTCGTAGCCTTCGCCCGCCTTCGAGAGCATCAAGGCCGCGACGAAGAGGATGACCGAGCCGATCGCCATGGTGACCAGCAACTCGATCAGCGTGAAGCCACGGGAATGTCGCGGAAGCTTCATGGCAGCTTGGTGTAGAAATCCATCACCCGCCGGTTCTTCGACGCCGCGATGGCGGGCCGCTCGATGCTGACTTTGACCGTGAGCATGGACGGGAAGTCGCTACGGCTCTTGTCCTCCACGCCGCTCAGGCGGACGAGGAAGGCAGCGTCTTCATCCTTCACCTTGCCGGTGCCGGTATCGTAGCCGAGGCCCTCGATCTTGCCGAGCAGCTTGCCGTCGCCGCCGAAGGCGAGGCAGATCACCTGATCCTTGCCGAACTCCCTGCCTGCTTGCAGGGCGGGCAGGTTCGCCGAAAGGCCTTGGCGCGCCAAACTCAGTTCGGACAGGCAGTTCTCCACGATCAGGGGCGAGCGGGTTTCGGCGCGTGAGGTGCTGCCGCCTTCACCGGCCTGCAACAGCGTGGCCAAGGCGAGTGGAGCAACCACTGCGAGTACGCCGATGGAGACCATGATCTCCACCAGGGATGCGCCGCGCTTCAGGCCGGGAAGTGGGAGGGCGAGCTTCATCGAATCAGTCGAGTCTCCAGGGACGGGCCACCACGCGGCCGATGCGGAGTGAGTTGTGGCCGCCGCCGGAGACCGTCACCGGCTTGCCGCTGGCGTAGTGGCCATTGCCAAGCTTCACGGCCACCGGATCGGAACCCTTCGGCCAGGCGAGGCCGCCGCGGGAGTCGAAGGCGAGGGCATGGACGGAGACTTTTTCCTGGCCGCCTTTCAGGCTCAGGACCACTTCGGTCTCATCGAAGAGGTTCTCGAATTCCTGCACCCTGCCGGCGAGGAAGACCACACCGTTCGGGACGATGTGCCAGCGCTCCACTTGGCGGGCTTCGATCAAAGCTCCCGCATCCGGCAGGGTATCCACCTCGAAGAGTCCGAAGCGGGCTTCCTCATCGGTGGCATTCGGTTGCGGTTCCGCGACGGCCAGGATCACTGGCTTGCGGCGGGTGATGGCGGCGGTGCGGGCTTGCTCTACCGCGGCGGAGAACTGGTCCGTGGCGGTGCGCTGGGACTTCGCCGCATTTGTGCCAAGCACCGACATCCCGAGGGCCGTCAGCGAGCCGATGATGGCGATCACCACCAGCAGCTCGATCAAGCTGAAGCCGGGCGCGGGGCCTGCGGAGGGATGGAACGGCGGTTTCACGGGAAGACGACCGAAAGCACGCAGATGCAAAAGAGACTGCGCGCCATCACGAAGTAGACACGCAAGGCGTCGGTCGCCGAGCGCCCCGCCACAAATTCGGGATTGCGACGATCTCGTCAAATTCACGGTCTTTGCCCCCTGTGCACGTGACACGTACGTTGCAGGAATCATGCCGCCGGGGATCTTTCTCATCGACGCGATCGGTCCATTTTTCCGCGGCTATGAGCGCCGCCGGATCAATTGGTCGAAGATTCCCTTCACTCATCTAGCAACCGAGGGTGAGGCGCGCAGAACGCAATGGGCGCAAATCCGGGAGGATATGCGGAAATTCACCCGCGAGGTCGCCGCCGCCGGCTTCAATGCGGTGACGGTGGATGATCTGGCGCACCTGGCGCCGCACCCGCTGCACGAGCCGGAGACGGCGGCGCGGATCGCGGTCTTCCGGGAGGAGTTCGCGGAGCTTTTCCGGATTATCCAAGAGGCGGGGCTCCAGATCTACGTGACCTCCGACGTGCTGCCGGTGACCCCGGCGATCGAGGCGGCGCTGGGGCAGGACCGCCAGAAGCTGGAGGAATACTACCGGGCGCTGGTGGAGGGATTCCTGAAGGCGCACCCGGAGGTGGCCGGGCTGGTGCTGCGGATCGGTGAGAGCGACGGGGTGGATGTGAAGGATCCGATCCGCACCCGCTTGCATGTGCGCAGCGCGGCGGAGACCAATCGCTTGCTGCGGACCCTGCTGCCGGTCTTCGAGCGCCAGGAGCGGACCTTGATTCTCCGGACTTGGACGGTGGGGGCGCACCGGGTGGGCGATTTGATCTGGCATCGCCGGACCTTGGCGAAGGCGCTAGTGGGAGTGAACTCGCCGAGCTTCATCCTCTCGATGAAGTATGGGGAGAGTGACTTCTTCCGCTACCTGCCACTGAACCGGGCCTTCTTCCGCACGCCGCACCGCAAGATCGTGGAGCTACAGGCGCGGCGCGAGTATGAGGGAGCGGGGGAGTTTCCGAGTTTCATCGGCTGGGACTGCGAGCAATTCGCACGCGAGCTGCAGGGGGACGCGAATCTGGCGGGGATCTCGGTGTGGTGCCAGACCGGTGGCTGGCACCGCTTCCGGCGCTTGGCATTTCTGGAGGAGAATGACCGCGATTTCTGGCTGCGGCTGAACACGGTGGTCGCGCTGCGGATCTTCCGAGACCGCGAATCGGTGGAGGACGCGGTGGCGAATCTGGTTGGCGTGGAGAGGGCTCCCGCGGCGCTGGAGTTGCTGCGCCACGCGGAGACGGTGGTGAAGGAGCTGCACTACATCGGTGACTTCGCCTCGCAGAAGCTGTTCTTCCGGCGGGTGCGGATTCCGCCGCTTTTGCATGTCTACTGGGATTGCCTGTTTATCAATCACGCGGTCAGGAAGGTGCTGCGGCATTTCGTGCAGGATCCGGAGCGGGCGCTGCGCGAGGGCGAGGCGGCCTATGCGCTTTTCCCGCGGATGATCGAGCTGGCCCGCGCGGCGGAGCTGCCGGTGGCGGACATCGAGCACTGGCGCGACTTCTGCCATCTGATCCGCTTGGCGCGGCGCTACTACTTCCTGCCCTTCGAGCCGGAGCTCACCGAGCGTATCCGTGCCTCGAAGAAGGCGTATAAGAAGGCGTGGCCGAGCGAGAAGCGGCAG
Source organism: Haloferula sp. BvORR071 (assembly GCF_000739615.1). Taxonomy (GTDB): domain Bacteria; phylum Verrucomicrobiota; class Verrucomicrobiia; order Verrucomicrobiales; family Akkermansiaceae; genus Haloferula. The sequence continues at coordinate 13,486 of NZ_BATP01000024.1, read as the reverse complement.
CGCTACCGGATCAAGCTGTCCTTCGAGCCTTTCAAGGTGAAGCGGCAGACTCTGGGCTGGCTGTCTTCACTGCTGCTGCGGCGGCAGCGCGGTTACCGGCTGATCGACCATGTTTTAACGCTGAACCTGCTGGGGCTGGTGTTCCGCTTGTTCCGGCCGGGGAAGAGCAAGGCGGTGCCGAAGTTCTTGCGGAAGAGCGCGATGGGGGTGGATGCGTTGTTCAGGTAGATCTCCGGCTTAACGGTTGGGCAGGTCGCTCCGGAGGGACTCCAGTTTCCGGGCAGAAGCTGAAAGCACTTCAAGATCGCTCATGGTTACCAAGTGAGTCCGTGCGATCCGGTCCGCGACGGTCCGGCCTGTCGCGAAATCGTAGCCGATCATTTGCAGGAAGGAGGAATGCCCTCCCCAAAGGATCACAATGAATCCGGCGGCTGCGAGAACTCCAAAGGACAGAGCCATGAACGTCGCGATCAGCAACCCGAGAGGTGCTAGGATAGCGATGGTTGTGGCCCCTCGGATTAGCCGTTGGAGGAATGTGGAAGGCCCGAGGCTGCCAGCGTCCCTGACATGCACACCGGTCACCAGCTTCCCAATGCTGCGTCCCAAGGGAATACAGTCCCTGATCAGGAAATATCCGAGGGAATACCAAGGACTCGCGCCTGCGTGGTAGAGACCAACTGCGATGGCAATCGTTATGCCGACATCAATAAGATCGGCCAACACTCTTCGCATACCCGAGGCCCCAAGGTTGTCGCGCATGTACACGAGATCCTGCTTCCGGGATGCAGCGCGAATCTTTTGGGGATCGATGTCGTCGCAATTGGGCATATTCTTTGCAAAGAAGGATTCAAGTTTAGTGCGGTGCACTCCGGAAGTGCGAAGTCAACTGCTCCCACCTCCTAATTCGGGCTTGGAGCTTCTGAGACACCTGCGCGTCAAAATTATCTCAACTGTGGGTGGATGCTTTTTGCAGAATTCCGCCCGCCCGCGCAACACGAGATGATGAAGGTTTGCTCCCTCCGGCTGACCCTTGGTGATCGGTGCCTGCCTATTGACCCACCTTCACCCGCACGAAGAAATTTCCCTCCACTTGCGGGAAGGCAATGATCGTTTCCTCACCCGTGCCGGGATAGGTGTAAGTATTCCAGTGCTCAAGCTCGGAGCTGGATTGCACGGCGTAAGTAATGCCCGCCGCGGCGAGGAAGCGGAGTTCGAAGCTGCGTGGAGAGACGCGGGAGAAAATGGGGCGGAAGATTGAAGTCGCATCGAGCGGGTTAGTGCCGAAGGCGATCTCATCCGCATCACTCTGGCCGTCGTTGTCGTCATCCGGATCGATCGAGTCGGCGAGCCCGTCGCCATCGCTGTCGGGATTGCTGGTAGCCAGGACGGTTACGCTCAGGTTGTCGATCGCGAGGCCTTGCGAGGGCGGCGCGGGGATGCTGAAGGTCTGGCCTGCATTCACTTGCCCGGGGGTATAGGCGCCGGCGAATTGGGTCCAGGTGAAGGCGGAGGCTTGGCCGCCGGTGCCGGTCAGGCCCAGTGAGCCGACGCCCGCGGCAGGCGCGGGATCCTGGTCCACGCCGATATCCACGGCGCTCATGCCAGTGGCGGGACCGGTGGTGGCAGTCACGGCGCCTTCGTAGGAGATGAATTGCGAGACCACGCCGTTCACCACCAGAGCCATGCCGTCATTGTCGTTCTGGATGCTGGAGATGGCCTTCCAGAATAGGCGGTAGCCGGACGGCGTGGTGTCGCCCGCGGTGAAGGTATTCAGGGCGTGGGTCCCGTAGCTCGCGCCGCCAGCGCCATTGTAGAGGATCAGCGAGACCGCGGAGAGAGGGCCGGTGTAGCCCGGGCCCACAACGACCTCCACGAACTCGCCTTGGTCGGTGCCAGCGTTGTCGTAGTGGAACTCGTTGATGAAGACATCCGCTGGTGGCACCACATCTGCGGGTCCGGGGGTGAAGCTAAAGTGCAGCTCGAAGTTCGCTCCCGGTGGGATGGCCAGGCCGGTGGCGGTGGCGGAAAGCGTGGCGGTGGATCCGTTGCTGACCGGGCCGGTCGGCAGCGCGGTGCTGGCGGTGTAGTTCAGTGCAGGCAGGGGAATACTAGATCCATCGTAGAATAGAAAGGCTTTGAGCGTGTCCGCGCGGCCGCCGAGAGCGGAGCGCCATTGCTCAAAATCCACGGCGATCTGCAGCGCGGTGAGCGTTTGGCTAGAGCCATTGGTGAAGGTTGCAGCCGCGACGGTGCCGGTTCCGTCTGCCAGGAAGCCCAGCGAGGAATCGGTAAGCGAGCCGTAGGCCCGCAGTCCGGCGACCGCGGAACTGCCGTCATCGACACCGCGCCAGGCGATGCCGCCGCTACTGGTCCACGGTGCCGGATCGTGGCTTCCAGCGAAGCCGTTGAAGTTCTCGGTGACCGTGTCGCCCTGGCCATCGAGGACATAGGGACCGTCGGTGTTTTCCACTGCCAGCACCGCGTTGTCGGGATCGTGGCCCGGGGCGAGTGCGGTGATGGTCACGCTGCGCTGCGGATCGACCAGATAGTTCCGCGGTGTGCGGATGGTGACCGTGCCGGTCAACTGCCCGGCCGGAATCTGCACGACCGGCGGGAAGGGCTGCGCGGCCTCCGGATCATCCGAAGACAGCGTGATACTCACCGCATTCGCTTGGACCGCTGGCAAGGTCACGGTGCCGGTGACCGTGCCATCTGGCATTCCCTCCAGCACCGCCGGCAGGGAGAGACTCAGGGTCAGGTTCGGCAAGTCGGCATCGAGCTCGAAATCGCCGAAGATCGCGAAGTGGTCGGAAGCGCTGCTGCTGGTGCCGGCAGCGAGCGGATCGCTGGCCTTGGGCAAGCCGCCGTTGGCCGTATCCAGCGCGGAATTGTAGATCTCCGTGGCGTGCATCCGGCCTGCGATTGCCGGCGAGACCATCATCACATCAAGCACGTTGCCACTGCTGGGAAAAGTCACGGCGGAGCCATTGAGTTGCCGCGGGTCCAGGCGGACTACACCGGGAACGCCGAAATAAGCGACCGGATTGGAGGAATAGCTGACCGGGAAGCTGACATCGCCGCCGAGAGTGTAGCTTGCGGGAAGCGTGGTGGGCAGGCTCTGGAAGGTGCGGTTGGCCCCCACCATGTTGAAGTCGCCGACGATGATGTAGTTGTCGTCCTCATCAAGATTGGAGGAACTCAGGTAGTTGCTGAGACGCCGGAGTTCCACCGCCCGCCGGAAGCGGTCCTCCGTCGCATCACTCGACTTGAGGTGGGCGCCCACGATCGTTGGATCATTGAGGGTACCCGGAACGTCCACTCGTGCCCAAGGAAGGAAACGCGTCATCTCCCGCGCACCGGGGGGTGAAGTGATGAAGCCAGTCGCGGCGAAGGGGTAGCGGGAGAGAATCACCACGCGCAGGTTGTTATCGAGCGGGGCACTGTAGGCCGGCTGGCTCCCCGAGACCGGCGGCATGTGCATGTAAGGGTAGCCGAGGCTGCTCGCGAGGGTGCCCAGGTCGCTGGGATTGCTGACATCGGCCCCATCGATTTCCTCCAGGGAAACGACGTCGGCGTTGATGCGGGCGAGGATCGCTTTGACCGACTCGTAGTCGGGCGTCCCCGGGTCGCCGAGGCTGTAGTCGGGATTGCTGCCGTTGAAGTGGGCTCCGATGTTGAAGGCCGCGACGCGCACTTCGACGGCAGCCGCCATCGCTGTGAGCGCCAGGAGGGAGGCGAAGGTTTTCACCGGCACGAATGCCAGATCTAGCAGAAGCAGTGCCGGACACGATCGGGGAAATCCCGACTTTTTCGACACCCGGCGGAGTCCGCTTGGCAGCGGGCCGGTAGAGGGTTTGAATCAGCGCCGTGAAGCGCTGCCTGCTCGCCGGATTGGCCCTGTTGGAACTTGCTGCCTGTGAGGAGGGGCAGACCGGTCATGCCGCTTCGGTCCCTCCGGCTCAGGTGGTGGCCAAGCCGACCCCGCCGAAGAAAGCGGTGACGCCGAAGCCCGCCGCCCCGACGCCCCCGGCACCTGTTCCCGTCCGGGGCACGCTGACGGAGATCAGTCTGGAGGCGTTTTTCCCGCGGCAGCAGGCCGGGACGGCCCTGATCTATGACGCCCGGCCGGGCTTCGTGTCTCGTTTCGGGAAGATCCCGGGTGCGATCTCCTGGCCCAAGGGAGACTTCGACCATCAGATCGCCAGCCGCGAAGTGGAGATCGGTGCCGCTGTGAAGGCGGGGAAGATCGTGGTGGTTTACTGCACGGACGCCGCTTGTCCGGATGCCCGCACGGTCGCGGAGAAGCTGGCAGCCCGCGGACATGACGTTGCGGTTCTCCAAGGCGGCTTCGCCGATTGGAAGACGGCGGGGATGCCGACGGAGTGATCCCTTGAAATCCGCCGCGCGATGGCCGTGTATGGGAGGAATCCCATGTTGAAGAATCCTCGTTCGCTGATCTTGGCGCTGGCTGCGGCCGGTGCTGCCACCTTTGCGCTCATGAGCCCCAGCCCCGCTGAGCCGGCCAAGGCCGCGGAGTCGGCGAAGAAGAAGATCGTCTTCGTCGCTGGGCGACCGAGCCACCCGAAGGGCGAGCACGAGCATCGCGCCGGCTGCATGCTGCTGGCGGACCAACTGAACAAGAGCGGTCTGCCGGTGGAAGCCACCGTGGTCACCAATGGCTGGCCGCAGGATGAGAAGGTCTTCGACGGTGCCGCGGCAGTGGTGATCTACGCGGACGGTGGTGACGGGCACCCGGCGATGAAGCACCTCAAGAAGCTCAAGGAGCTGGCGGACGCGGGCACCGGGATCGGCTGCATCCACTACGCCGTGGAAGTGCCGAAGGGCGAAGGTGGCCAGACTTTCCTGGATGTGATCGGCGGTTACTTCGAGAGCAATTGGTCCGTGAACCCGCATTGGGATGGCAAATTCAAGCCAGCCAAGCATGAGATCAGCAATGGCATCAAGGAGTTCAACATCGTCGACGAGTGGTACTACCACATGCGCTTCCGCGAGAAGATGGATGGTGTCACCCCGATCCTGACCGACCTGCCGCCGAAGGAATCCCTGAGCCGTCCGGATGGCGAGCACGAGGGGAATCCGGAGGTGCGCGCGGCGGTGCTGGAGCGCAAGGAGCCGCAGCATGTGATGTGGGCTTATGAGCGCGATGGCGGCAAGAGCCGGGCCTTCGGCTTCACCGGCGGGCATTTCCACAAGAACTGGAAGAACGATGACCATCGCGGCATCGTCCTGAATGCGATTGCCTGGATCGCGCACGTGGATGTGCCGAAGGACGGGGTGCCGAGCAAGACGCCGACCGATGAGGAGATGACGGCGAATCTGGATCAGAAGTAGTCCGTCCGTGCAGACGGTGTGCGGAGGAAGTGGCTCTAACGGCGGATCTCCCAACGACTTCCGGTTAGGGCCACGACTGCGCTCGCGGAGCGTCACGGTGTGGGGATCAACCCACCGTGCGTGCCGCCATGTGGCAGCCCGCGGCTGGCCGTTGTTTTGGATGGCGCTGCAACATACAAGCCAGCAGCCCCGCAGAGTGGTCCCTAATAGCGCTCTCCTCCCAAGGATATTAACCTGACTCAAAGGTGCTGCTCCAACGCCACTCTCCCGCAACTCCACACAGACCGGCTTTCACCGGGTTCTCCCGAATGTAGGCTTTCGCTGCTTCATAGTGGGTTTGATCCCGGATGTAGCGGTCATGATACTCCGCTTCCCAAAGTGCTCCCGAGCGCTGATGCCGACGATTGATTTCCCGTGCGCTGTAGGTCTTCCAAGTCCTCACAATATTCCCGAGCCGGATGCCATCCAAGGGCTCGATCAGAGCATGCACATGATTCGGCATGATGCACCACTCAAGGAGGCGGTAACGCTGGCCATCCGCCCGTAGAAGGCAGGACGCCACGATTGCCGCGTTTGCTTCGAAGCGGAGCAAACAGCTGCCGTGCCCCGAATCTTCATAGGTCGCGATTCGTCTGCGGAGAGTGGGGTTATCTCCGGTGACTAAGCCGAGTTCGGCCCTCCAAGAGGCCAGGACTTTGCTGGGGACGCTATCCGCGAGGCGGAAGGTGAGAGCTTGCAGCTGGCCGGGTCCATCGAAATGGGGGAGATAGCCGCGGGAATGCCAGAAGGCGGGAGGCGGCAGTTCTTCCATGGGGGAAGAGGAGCCGGTGAGTGTGGGTGAGTCGAGCTTGGGACGGCGATTGCGTGCCGGGAGAAGAGGCGTGTCGTTGGGGACCGTTCTGCGGGGCAGGTGCCTCCGCGCTCCCAGGAAAGGACGCTTTCTAAAAAGAGAAAGGGCGCGTGATCCGCGCCCTTCCTTGATTGAAATTAACCGGCGGCTTTCAGCGCCGCGGTCCTAACAGGATCACTCGAAATCCTTCGAGTCTGCCGAGGCCTTCTTGCTGGAGGACTTGGCTTCGCGGTTGCTATCGGACTTCCCGCCGCCGGGGAGGATTTCATTGAGCATGCGCTCGATCCCTTCCTCGGCCAACTCGCTCTTCGGATAGATGGCTCGGGCCTTGAGGTACCAAGAGAGCGCGGAGCCGACTTGCTTGTCCTTGCGATCCTCGAACTCGCGGGCCTTCTTGAGAGCTTGGGTGAATGCGGAGACGTCAGGGGCAAGATCTTCAAGCTTGCGGCCCAGGATCGGATCGTCCGGGAATTCCTTGCGCAGCACGGCGAGCTGCTCCCAAGCGGCGGGCTTCTGGCCGGCCTTGGTGAACTCGGAGGCCTTCGCAATGGCCTGCTCGATCTTCATGATATTGGTGACGATCTGCTTGAAGGCTTCCTCGCGGTCCTTGTCGCCATTGATGGCGGGGGCCAGCTCGTACTGGCGCTTCACGATCTCGCGGTAGTTGCCCTCGCTGACGAGGCGGTCGAAGTCGTTCTTGGCCACGGCCATGCCGCTGCCGGTTTCCACCAGCTTGTCGAATTCGGCGAGCTTCGGATTCTGCGGCCACACTTCCATGGCCTTCTGGATCTCGGTGCTGGCCTTTTCGTGGTCACCCTTGGAGGCCGCCAGCTTGGCAGCATCGATGTGCATGTTGCTGACCCGTGTGAAGGTCGCGATGGCGGCCTCAGCCTTGGTCGGGTCAAAGTCACCGGAGCTCTTCTTGAGCTTCTCGGTCAGGTCCTTGGCGGTGCCGTAGTCCTTCACGTCCAGCGCGGCGAGCAGCTTGTAGGACTCGCGCACGAACTCGAGGACCTTGCGCTTGTCATCGCGCGGCAGGGTGCGGATCGAGGGCATGAACTCGCCGGCCATGTAGGATTCGCTCAGGCGCTTGGCGGCGCTCTGGTATTCCTTCTTTTCCAGCAGGAACTTGAAGGCCTCAACGCCTTGGTCGACGTCGCGGATGGCCTCACTGGCGAGCGAGTCGAGGGCGGAGACGGTGGGGCTGGTGCCAAGGCTCTCGCTGAAGAGCTTGGACATGTCGGACTTCTTGTCGATGTGCAGCTTGCTGTCCCCGTCCTTGAAAATCTGGTTGTAGAAGCGCGAGGCCATCAGCACGTGCTCAAAGCGGCGCTGCACGAAGAATTGCATCATCAGTGCCTGGTACTGGACCTTGGCCTGGAAGATCTGGATCTCGCCCTTCGCTTGGTTCTCCTTCTTGATGCCGTCGATCTCCTCGATGCGCCTCTCGTAGTCGCGGTATTCGAGCGAGTCGGTCCCGGTCCCGGTGGTGGTGCTGTCTTCAGTCGGGCCGCCGCCTTGGTTGTTATTGTTGTTCCTATTGTTCTGGTTGTTGTTATTGTTATTCTGGTTGTTCTGATTGTTGTTGTTATTGTTTCCGCCGCCACTGCTCACGGTGCGCCGTTCCCCATTGCGGGTGCCTTTGGCGAGTGTGTCGCCGTTGCGGATGATCCGCTTCTTCTCATCATCCATCGCAGCGTTGAGCGCGGCGGTGGCCTTCACGTCCTTCTTGGCGAGGACCGCGGTGTAGATCGCTTGGGAGAGTGAGTCGCAGAGCTTGGCATCCGCGGGGAAGGTGGAGGCGCGGGGGAGCAGGCGCACGCCACCGGCGAAGTCCGGACCTCCCGGATGATGCGGGGAGACCTGCTCGAGAATCTGGGAGATGGTCTCGCGGTATTCCCGCGCGGCCTCGGAATTGTCTTCCGGCTCGTTCAGGTAGCGCTCGAAGCGTGCGGCGACCAAGCGATTGTCAGTCGCGGCCCAGGTATGGCCGTTCCAAGAGACGGTCTCACCGGAGGGATCGAAAAAAGGCAGCTCGCTGCCAAAGGCCGAGTTGTTCTGCTTCGGCTGCTGCTGGCCGCCACCGGTGGTCTGGTTGTTGGGGTCGGTATTGCCCCCGGTGTTGTTCTGGCCGGAATTGTCGGTCACCCGATCGCGGGCTTCCGGCTGCAGGACTTGGGACTGCGCCGGAACGATCACGGCACCGGCGAGGAGGGCTAGGGAAACGAGAGTTCTCATGGCGGGTGCGGTGCTCAGAGGCGGTTGATACCGGTTGCGACGGGGATTCCGCCTTGCCGGACTTTGACTTTGATGGCGTAGCGCTGTTTGCGCTCGATGTTGACCTTGAGGAATTCGGGCGGGATTTCGACGCCCACGTAGTCGGGAAATTCACCCGAGCCCTTGATTTCCAGGCTCACCACTTGATTCGGGCTCCAGTCGCGGGTGTACTTTTCATCCACCACGCCCTCGATGACGTACTCGTTGTCGCGCAGCGAGTTGCCGTTATCCAGGAAGTCCTTCACGTCCATCGTGCTGGTGCCGGCGAAGGACTCCTTCTTCTTGCCCATGAAGGCCCTGCCGCCAAAGAAGGCGACGGCCACGAAGACGGCGATCCCGATGAGCAAAGCGGGGCTGATTCCAGAACTGGCACGACGAGCCATAAGATATGAGCAGAGCTAGGGCGTGAGATTGCGGTTAAAACGTCCGGGGCGAGTGCAAGTTTCCACGAAATTCGAGAGGTTACACGCCTTTTTCTTGGTGGTTAGTCCCACTGGTGGCGGCGCGCCCCGATCCATGCGGCGATCAATCCGGCGGCCACGTGGAAGCCTAGCATGTAGAGACACTCCGAACGTTCCGCCAGGCCGGTATCGATGACCGAAGTGACGGCGCTCAAGGTCTTCTCATCCAGCGCCTTGACGCTGCCGGACCAGGCCCAGTAGGCGGAGATGAACTTCTGGGTGACGGCTTCCACGTTGTCCGGCAGCGCGAGCACGGCACCGGAGAGGGGAAGCTGGAAGCCGACCAGATAGATCGAGAGCAGGGAAGCCTGCTCGGCAGTCCGCATAAGCGCGGAAATCCCCAGGCAGATGGCGGTCATGCCGCCATTGATCAGCAGCAGGAAGACAATGTGGCTCTCGAAGCCCCCGGTCCCGCCACGGAAGGGCGCGAACAAATTGACGAAGACCGCCATCCATAGCGACTGGGCCAGCACCAGGCAGGCGAGGAAGGCGACTTTACTGCTTAGATAGGCGGTGGGCCTGAGTCCCCCGAACTTTTCCTTCTCGAAGATCTGGCGCTCCCCGGCGATTTCGCGGGCGGCGTTGTTCGAGCCCATCAGCGAGAGCAAGATCACCTGGAACATGATGATCCCGGAGACCGAGGAACCGACGAGGACCTGGTCCTTCTTCACGCTCTGCTGTTCCTTGGCGTCCGCCATCACGTCCGTCACCCGGGTGTCCGAGAGGCTGGCGATCGGCTTGTTCGCGTTTGCCGAGAAGAGGGTGACCAGCACCGGGAAGCAGACTAGGATCGCAAGCTGCAGGAAGACCTGGCCGCGGTCGCGGAAGAAGATCCGCCAGCGCCGCGAGAGCAGGGTCATGAACTGGGTGAAGAAGCCCGGTGTGCGGACCTTCTCCTCCTCCGCCTTGGTCCCCGTCTCTGGCTCGCTCGGTGCCGGGGTGCTTAGTGGCCGTGCCTCTTCCACCGGGGCGGTGGCTATCGGGGAGGCGGGGTCGGGGACTTTGACGGGCGCGGGCTCGGGTTTGGCTGCTTCCGGCGGCAGGTGCAGGGCCCCGGAGTCGATCAGCTTTTTCCGGACCTTATCCAGCTTGGTGTAGTAGGGATCGCGGTGCTTCATCCACGAGCTCTGCCAGCGCTCGGAGGTCTGGGTGGCGAGCTTCGGATAGACTTCCTCAGTATCGTGGACGGAAAAGTAGTGGGTCACCTGATCCGGCGGGCCGTGATAGGCCACCCGGCCCTCGTGCATCACCAGGATGGAATCGTAGAGCTCCAGGTGGGCCAGCGAGTGGGTTACGGACAGGACGATCCGGCCTTCGCGGCGGGACAGGTCATGCAGCAGGCGGACGATTTCGCGTTCCGAGCGCGGGTCGAGACCGCTGGTGACTTCGTCGCAGAGCAGCAGCTTGGGGTCGGAGACCAGCTCCATGGCCAGGCCGAGGCGGCGCTTCTGGCCGCCGGAGAGAACTTTCACCTGGCGGTCAGCGATCGAGGCGAGGCCGCTCTCCTCCAGCACCCGGTCGATCCGCTGGTCCAGCTCCTCATTGTCGCGGACCTTGACCCGCAGCTTGGTGGCGGCCTCGACCGATTCGTCCACGGTCAGCGGATCGTAGGCGATCGAGAACTGTGGGACGTAGCCGATGTCCGAAGGATCGAGGTCACCGTCGACCGAGAGGTTCCGGCCCTCCCAGAACAGGCCGCCGGCGGACTCGGGATTCAGGCCGGCGATGGTCTTGAGCAGGGTGGTCTTGCCGCAGCCGGAGGGGCCGACAATGGCCATGAAGTGACCGCGGGGGACCTTGATGTTGACCAGATCGACGAGATTGATCGACTCGCCGTCTTTCTTGATGGTGAAGCAAACGTCCTGAAGTTCGAGCACGGGCGCGGTGGGTGAAGTCGGATTCCTACGCAACAAAGCGAGCGATTTGCGCAAGGGCCAGCAAGAAACGATACGGGAAATGACGCAGGGGATGGGGTTTTTCTCTCCCGCCTATCCTTCCGTCTCCGGCCCCAGAAGTGCCCGGCGCATTTCCGGGGCGCATTCGATCCGGCTGCCGTTCGGGACCTCTTCGGCCGAGCGATCCGTTAGCCACATGGTCACCGGCCACCGCATTTCGATGGATACGTCCGGATCGCGGATGTTGAGATGGGTGATCTGGATGTGGGCGGTAGCCTCTAACTCCCGGCCATCCGGGGTGATGACCCAGACCCTCTCGTCGCGGTTGTGCCAGTTTCGATCCGCGTGGGGGAAGACGGACTGAACGACGAGCATGGAGGCTTGCGGCAGCCAGAGCGGGTCTTGGACTGTTAGGAGATGAACGCGGTTCGGGATCGTGCTCATGGTGCAAGCTTCAGCGCCAGTTCCTCCGGCGTCAGGATATGCCGGAAGGTCAGGCTGATCCTGCTGTCGTCGGTCTCGGTCTTCTTCACCGCGTGGAGCCAGTGGTCCTGCGTGGCCTGGCTCATGTAGAAGAGCGAGCCGTGGGGCAGGGGATAGTCCACCGCGATCTCGGGGGCCGCCTTGCTGCGGAAGCTGAGGCAGCGCTCCGCCCCGATGGAGAGGATGGCCACGCCGGTTCCCGCCGCGAGATTGTGGGTCGCGTCCGAATGGAAGCCCATCGAGGAGCGGCCGGTCTCATAGTAGTTCAGCAGGCAGTTCGTCGGCATGAAGCCGAGTCGCGAAGAGATCGCTTCACAAAGCAGCAGCAGCAGCGGGTGCATCGGCACGAGCTGATAGTCCACGCCCGAGTCGTCGTAGGTCTGCCCGAAGCAGGCGGTCTTGCGCGCCTTCATCCGCTCATCCCATTGGACCTCGCGGAGCAGCGCCTCGAAAAGAGCACTGGCATCGGCGGGGCTCAGGAAGTGGGGATCGAGGCTGGCTTCGGGCTCGGTTGTCATGGCTTGAGAGAGGGAGGATAAACATGAAGGTGGGGGTGGGGCAAGATACGGTGGAGCATATGGGGTGAGGACCGCTGCCAGCAAAAGCAAGGCAGCTCCGGTCACGCGCCAAGCCAAGGACCCTCTCACGAAAATCAAATGCTAGAAAAGAAGCATTTAGGCTTGTGCTGCTTTTGCGAGAGGCGTAGCAAATTTTCCCAAGTGAGGACAAACAAGCCGATGCAGGCAACTGAGGTCCCGCTGGAGCCAGATCCTTGGCCTCACACCGAGAGATTCGAATTCTGCCAATAAGAACGAATGAAGCTGCCAACCGTCCTCATCTGCACGTTTAGTGCCCTCGTTCTTACCGCCTGCGATATCATTAACGGCACGAGTCGCACTGTGACCGTGGCGCGGCTACCGGACGCACCGCTTGTCGTCCGCGCCCTCAAATCCGTCCCCGGTGTCCAGCAGGTCAAGCAGCGCGAAGTCCCTCCCCGATCCTCCTGGATGCTGCCCGAGGGCATCATACACGATCCTGCTTTCCAGCAGTTCACATTCTCCACTGCCACGACCGGAGGCACCGTTGAAACGCGAGAAGACTTCAAAGGCATCAGGACCGTCCACGTCTACTCCTTCTGGATGAACCACACGCCACCCAAGGCCGAGTTCGACGAGACGCGCTCCTTGCTCGATGCCGCTTATCTCAGCTTGAGACGGGCAGACCCCACCTTGCCGCCGACTGGCGAAGTGGAGGAGACGCTCAAGGGATATCCATCGAAATGACCGAAAGGTCCAAGCCTTGCATCATGTTCAGCTCCCCACCATGTGATTCGCTTGGGGAGGCAGCGGTTCTGCTACGATGGCGAGGCCCCTCACTTCAAATACACCTCGCGCGGCTTGGCACCATCGCCGGGGCCCACGACGCCGCGGGCTTCGAGGATGTCCACCATGCGGGCGGCGCGGGTGTAGCCGAGGCGCAGGCGGCGCTGGAGGAGTGAAGTGCTGCACTTCTGCTCCTGACGGGCGACGTCGATGCACTTCATGATCAAGTCCTCGTCGGCCGGGGAGATCTCTTCCTCGTCGTCATCGCCATCGCCACCGGAATCGATCGAGCGGACGATGTCGGATTCGAAGTTCGGTGATGCCTGGGCGGCGCAGTGATCGACGAGACGCTCGACCTCTTCGTCCGAAACGAAGGCACCCTGTGAGCGCTCCAGCTTGGCGGAGCCGGGCGGCAGGTAGAGCATGTCGCCCTTGCCGACCAGCTTGTCGGCGCCCTTGGTGTCGAGGATGACTCGCGAGTCTAGCTGCGAGGAAACCTGGAAGGCGATGCGGGAAGGGATGTTCGCCTTGATGATGCCGGTGACGACATCCGCGCGCGGCGTCTGGGTGGCGATGATCAGGTGGATACCGGCGGCACGGGCCTTCTGGGCGATGCGTGCGATGCACATTTCCACATCGGCCGGCGCGGTCTGCATCAGGTCCGCAAGCTCGTCGATCAGCACGACGATGTAAGGGTAGCGGTCCGGGATCTTGTCGTCCTCAAGCGGCAGTTCGTCTTCCTCCGCTTCGGGGCCGAGTTCGCCGGATTCGAGGGCGGCGGCGATCGATTCGATCTCCTCCATGTTCACCTCTTCGTCCGCGTTCCACGGTGGGGCTTCTTCCTTC
>NZ_BATP01000025.1 GCF_000739615.1 Haloferula sp. BvORR071 | reverse complement strand
CTGCCGATCACCACTTGCTTGCAGTGCTCGAGGCCGAGCAGGGCCAGCGAGGTTTGGGCGCGCTTCACTGCTGGCAAGGTTAGGTCGAGGACATCGTGGCCATGGTCGCGCCACTTGCGGAGGCAGGCCTTCGGCAGGCCGGTCAGGGGCACCACCACAGTGTGGGTGGGGGCGCGGTATTCGGTGGCGCTGCCTTCGAGCACTCCGCGGCGGCGGTAGAACTCGCAGAGCGCGGCATCGGGGGCGAGGGGGCCGAGCATGGTGACCGCGCCGCGCTTCAGGCGCAGGTCGAGTTTGGCGAGGGCGGCGCGGGTTTCGGGGCTGTGGCCGGAGGTTTGGGCGCGGCGGAATTCATAGTGTGTGGGTGAAATGCTTGCAGGCATGGGCTTTGTGGGGCAAAGTTCCGGGGCGCAGATTGGTCGTGAGGTGCAAAATCGGACTTACTTTGTATCACAAAGTTAAAATGGCAAGCATCTAGTTTTGTGAGCCGTTTCCGGGGGCCATTTGGCTTGTGGCTGCAAGCCCCGGGGGCTAATCCGCGCGGGTGCAATGGATCGCGGAAACGGTCTCTCCTGAGGCGAGCGAGAACTACAGCCGGCTGCTGGGAGTGGTGGTGCTGCTGGGCTTCAGTTTCTGTGCCCTGATCTTCTTCGTGGTGGCGGTGGTGAAGGCAGCGCGCCTGCGCACCCGGGGCTGGATGCTCTCCGCGGCACTGTCCGGGCTGGCGATGCTGGGTGGTCTGACTTGGGCTGTCTCGATGGTGACCGAGGCGGTGGCCAGTGCGGCGAAGACCGGGAAGGCAGCAGCGCTGCCGCGGGAGGTGGCCAGCGCGGACGGCAAGGTTTCGATCAAGATTCCGGGCTCATGGTCCGAGATGCCGGAGCTGCATCCGGCTGCGGTGATCGCCGTCGGCGACAAGATGCATGAGCAGTATGTGATGGTGTTGCCGACTGGTCGGGCGAGCTTCCCGACCAGCCTGTCGGACTTCGATGTCTTCGTGACGGAAGGTCTCGGCAAGGCGCTGCAGGACAGCAAGGTCTCCGAGCCGAAGACGATCCAGGTGGGTGGTTACCGGGCGATCCGCCGCAGCATCACCGGGGTCCAAGGCGGCCATCGTACCGCCTACGAGCAAGTGGTGATCGAGACCCACAGCACCTATTATCAGATGCTGATGTGGACGATTTTCTCGCACCGCAGCGCGGCGGAGCGGGACTTCAACGACATCATCGCCAGCTTCGCCGCGGAATCGGCCCCGGCGTTGCCGGAGGAGAGCCGATAAGCGGAAAGAAGCGGGCACGCTTGGCGCTGGGTTTTTCCGCGGCGCTGGCTAGAGAGGGACTCTCCTCCGATGAAAACGCCCCGCTGTTCTTGGTTCCGTGCTGGATTGGCTCTGTTGCTTGCGGTGTTGCCGCTGGGCGCGCAGACCGCGTCGCCTTTCCTGGCGAAGGCAACGGAAGTTTCCGATCACATCCAGGACAAGTTCTGGGACCGCAAGTCGCACCTCTATTCGGCCAAGGCGGGGGGCAAGGATCCCGAGCTGATCTGGGGCAATGGCGTGATGTTCTCCTCGTTGGTCGCGGCTGCCCGCCACGACAAACGCTTCCGTTCGATCCAGCGCGATTTCTTCGAGGCGATGGATGCCTATTGGGACGTGAAGGTGAAGATCCCCGGCTACGAGCCGGCACGCACCCAGGGCGGCAGCGACAAGTACTATGACGACAACGCGTGGATGGTGCTGACCTTCCTGGAAGCCTACGAGACGACGAAGGAGTCGAAGTACCTGAAGCGGGCGGAGGAGACGCTGGATTTCGTCCTGAGTGGTTGGGATGAGGAAGCAGGCGGTGGCATCTGGTGGCACGAGAAGCACAAGGGCAACGGCAAGAACACCTGCGTGAATGCGCCAGCGGCCCTCGGTTGCTTCCGCCTGGCACGATGGAAGAAGGAGCCGGAAGCGGCGAAGTGGAATGCGCAGGGCGAGAAGATCGTGGTGTGGACGGTGAAGACCCTGCAGGGCGACAACGGTCTGTTCGGCGACAACATTGATGTGTCCACCGGGAAGGTGAATGGAGGCCAGCTCACCTACAACTCAGCGCTGATGCTGCGGAATTTCCTCTCGTTGCACACACGCACCGGGCAGGAATTCTACCTCGATGAAGCCCTGCGCATGGGCAAGGCCGCGGATGGCATGCTGGACGGGCAGAAGAAGATATACCGCGATCCGCTGAAGTGGTCACACCTGATGGTGGAGGCGGACCTGGAGCTTTATCGCCACACGGGGCAGGACGTTTACCTCAAGCGCGCGATCTCCGATGCGGAGGCGCATTACGCGAAGTGGAAGGAGGGTCCGGCGGAGGATCTGATTACAGAGGCGTCATTGGCGCGGGAGTTGTGGTTGTTGGTGGATCACTCCACGCCGGAGGGGAAGGAGTTTTGGAAAGCGGCGGACAAGGTGAAGGGGAAGTGAGGGCGATTGGCGCCGAGTCATTCGCCGGGGGGCTTGGCTGGCGGTGGTTCTTCCAGCAGCTTCATGGGAACGACGAGCTTCGCCGAGGTGTGGGCGTCTTCTTCACCGAAGAAGGGAGGGGTCTCGATTTCGACCCGGCACACTGGCGGGATGTCAGTGTCCTTGAGGATGCCCCAGCGGATATCGAGTAGCATCTGGTCGGTTTCTCCCGGTTTGATCCGACGCGTTGCATTGCTTCCGCCTTTAAATGGTTGGAACCCGGCGGATCCGATTTCAGTGCCTTCCTTGTTGAAGACGCGGACCTTCCATGCGCCTGTAACCCCGTAGCTCAGAAAGCTGATGGTGTGATCCGTATGATTGTGGAGCCGGACCATGGGACGTCCTGCTCCCCATTCCTCGGTGACTGCAACGTCGATGGAGATGCCGGTGGGTGCGACCTGTTCCCCGGCGCTCGACTGGAGAGGAAGATGGATCGCGGTAGTTGCGAGACAGGCGATCCAAGGCAAAAATTGCTTTTGGAAGCGGTGTTTCATTGGGAGCACTAGCTAAAGTGCCTCCTTGAATTGCTGATTGCGAGTATTTGGTTTCAACCCAGAGGGGAATTGTTGGGGACGTGAAAGGGGCGGCTCAACCCGATCGATTTGCGCGACTCCAGCCGGTTTCCATTTCGGTTTGATGTTGCGTCGGGCACTGCGATCACGAGATTTGATGCACCTTCAGTGCCCGGGCGATCTGATCGGCACTGTAGCCAGCCCCGCCAGATGTGCCCCGAGCAACTCCGGCTCAATGTTCGAGTTTCCCAGACGGTCCCGCCAGTCTCCGGCATAGCGGTAGCCCAGCTCCTCCACAGACAAGCGGATCACCCGTCGCTGGGTCTTGCTTTCGGATTTGCCGATCTGGCTGATGGGGAATTCGCGGGACTAACAGGGAGGTCATGGCATCCCACGCGGCACATGTCGATGCCGCGTGTGGCGGTTGCTTAGTTCCCGCTGCTGGCCGTGTCAGGCGATTCCATGGGAATCCCGATCATCTCCCGTACCATGAAGTCCCAAATCTCCGTGCCGCGCTGGAGGATGAGGGGCTGCCATTGCGAGGATTGGAGCCACTTCTCCCGCGACTCCAGATGCGCCGTGTAGGTGCCGCCGTCATATCTCTCGCTATACGTCTTCTTCGCCGGGTGAAGATTGCCCACCGATGAATTCTCGCCGCGGGTCAGGAGCAGCAGATTGCCGATGCCGTTAATGAAGGCACCGATTTCCTTTAGGAGCTTTTCCTTCAGCTCCTCGCCGGGCTCGCCAGCGTCTCCCCCATAACCGTCAATCCACTTCCAATCCCATTCTTGGGGAAGAATGTGCTCCACCGAAATGACCCTCTTCATGGTCTGGCGGACTTTCGCTCCGGCCCGGATCTCGAACTTGTAGATCACGTAGATCATCTTTTCCCGCCACCAGTAAAAGGCGTTGTTGAGGACGTGCGGCTTGTAGGTGGTTGCATAGTCCAACACCACCTTTTGGAGATCCTTGGTCACGTCACCGCCTCGGAAGCCATCTTTCACGTAGCTCATGAGCACCGTCGCCGGATCCGCGCCTTCCCGGCAAAGCTCCTCGAAGAGCCCTGGGAAATTGTCGCGATAGCTCAGGCGGTAGTACTTGTCGTGGAAATCCCGGGTGAAGAGGAGCCGCTCCCAGAGGACCAGCACCTGCCGCCCCAGCTTTCCAAAAGATTCGCCAGCCTCCGGAGCAATCCTCCGCGCCATCAGCAGGAAAAACTGGCAACTGAGTTCCCGCTCCAGGATCAGGACATCACCCACCAGCCGCTCTCCATCATCCCATGCTGGCAGGAAGCTGCTGGCCAAGCGGACGGATTGCTTGAACTCGCGGGCCACCGCGCGGGCATATTCGACACCTGAAGCTTTGGACCTAGGTTGCTTCTTGTCCAGGTCCACAAAGTGCAGCCGCTTCTCCAAATACTCGATCAGATCGTCGACACTGGCGTTCACAGCCGGGGATTCAAACATCTTCTCCCCGTTCTTGGTCCCGTCGTCGATGACCCGCAGGTGCAGGCGCAGAAGCTGCTCCAAGGTCAGATCGCCGCGGAAGGAACTTTGCTCGAGCAGCTCCTCCATCTGATAGATTTCCCCGAAGTGGGCTTGGATCTCCGCCACCGCAGCGTCCCGATCCCCTTCCAGGTGATCGTAGACGAAGCGGGTCAGCTTGGCCTTCACGATCTCGATGGTGGTCAGCCCCACGCCGCGGGTGTTGTGCATCTCGAAGACACTCACCGCCACCGCCTTGCTTTTCGCCGGGTGATAGGAGCAGTTGGAACGCGTCACCACGTCGATGTAGGCCGCGATCTCAGCGCGATCCAAAGTCGCCGAGGCAAAGGCCTCGTGGAAGCGGGCCAAGGCCAACACGATTCTTTTCTGGGAGCGAGTGAATTCCCTCTGATCGAGCCGGCAGGCCTCACAAATTTCCTTATCGGCGTGTTCATCCTTCCCGGAAAGCGTGGCACCCAGTTCGAAGAGGGCACCCAGGTTGTTTTGGATGAGTTCCAGCGCCCGCCGGTCATAGTTCACCGTGGCAAAGCGCTCGATCAAGCCGAGCGCCCGGTGCCCGGTGGCGGGAGCCAAGTGACGACACACCATCAGGAAAAGGATGAAGGTCGTGATCCTTTGCTGGCCGTCCACCAGCTCCCAGGTCCCCTTCTCCGCCTCAATGATGAAGTGACCGTAGTAGTAGTCATCCGGGCGCGGCCTGAATTTCGCGAGATCCCCGACGAATAGATCGATCTGCTTCTTCTCCCAAGTGAAGGCGCGCTGGTAGTCCGGGATCCGGATCAGCCTCGGGCCACCGTCCCCCAGAAAGATGGATTCAAATGTCGGCGCGGCGGGCGATTCCTCGATCGGCATGGGTTGTGTTGTTAGATTGGGGTCATATCAGACGAACGCTCCACTGGGAACGGTCTTGCTAGAATATTATCCGGCTCGCCAATGGCTTCAGCCGATCACGACCTGAAGTGGCACCGATAGATGTTGGTTCTTTTGGGGCCGATTGACGCCCTGAGCTTACCAGAATGCCGCGGGAGGGATGGGATCTTTACCAGTGGAATAGACCTGCATCATCTGATTGCGGTATCCATCCGCTCCCGACCTCGATAGCACCTGCTGGTTAGCATGCCGGCGCCAGTCTTTGTTTTTTCCGGAGAACAGGCGGGCCTCCATCCGGGCTCCGGATCCACTGAGAATCTTCCGCATCCCATCGATCTCACGACAGGCCGCCACATAGCCTCCAGGAGTGGCCCGGTAACGGTGAGGCAAGCCGGTAAGGATCTCGATGGAAGCCAGGACGTAGTTGTCCACAATGTAGAGACTCCGTCCCGGCGGACTGAAAAAGTAGATCAGCTTGGTGAAGTAGGACGGCCCGAGTCCGGGAAAACGCGACTTCCTTCCGGCCGTGAAGAGTTGGTATGCTTGTAACCCGTCCAAGCCTCCGGCTCTGAGTTTTGTCAGGATCGGCTCGATAAGAGTCCGGCTTTTCCATGTCAGGACGGCATTGGCTGGCCCCTGGCCTCCCCAAGCCATCACGCAGAGGTATGCAATCAAAACAGGAGTCCGGGGATCCCGACAGATCCGCCGGAGCTGAGTCCGGGGCAGAGGGCCCGTCGGCAGCATGTAATGAGGAGGAACATCCGGCAGCTTGCTTGCCCAGCACGCGGGCGCATGGCCCACCGCCCGCTGGGCGTTTGGAGGAATCTCAATGAAGGCGTTCCAGTGAGGTTGCTGATAAGGCGCAGGCATACGACGGAATTGAAGAACCGGATTGAATGCGTCGAGGGGCGAAAGCAACCCTTGGTGATCGTTTATGTGAAGATTCCGTGATCGCGGCTTTCGTGGCCCTTTGGGCTTGTCCGTGTGGGGGCGGAGCTGCTTGGTATGGGGGCGATACACAGGTGCGCAGGGGTGGTGTCTAACAGCTCTGTGGCCTATCTCCTTGATCCTCACGACTCCTCAACTCCTTGAAGCTCGTCCGTCAAAGCCGTCTCTTTTTCCGCGAGGGGAATTCCGACAAGGTCTATGAGGTGGATTTGTGCGAGGCGGGGGCGGGGGAGTTCCTGGTGAATTTCCGCTATGGGCGGCGGGGGGCGGCGCTGCGGGATGGGACGAAGACGCCCTTTCCGGAATCGCGGGCGAAGGCGGAGCAGATTTTCGATGATCTGGTCGGGGAGAAGACCCGCAAGGGCTATCGGGTGGAGGGTGAGGCGGGGATGCGGGAGGAGATCCCGGTGGGGGCTGCTTCATCGGCACCGGCGGTGGATGATCCGAAGCGCCGGGCGATTCTGAAGCGCTTGGCTGAAGAGGCGGAGGGCAAGTCCCCGAAGCCGCTCAAGAAGGGGCAGCGGGTTTGGAAGCTCTCGCGCGTGATCTGGCGGGCAGGGGCCTGGCGGATGCGGGAGGCGGCGGATTCGATCGCCGGGCTGTGTGCCCGGCTGACGGATCCCATGGACCTGTGGTGTGCCGCGTGGGCGCTCGGGCGTTGCGGCGAGGCCCGCCATGCCGTCGCCATGGATCTTTTGGCCGATCGTGCCAGCGATAAGAAAGCGTGGGTGCGGATCATGGTCGCCGAGGCGCGGGCTGCCCTGACGCCGGATGATGGCAGCTTCGAAGAGAAGGTGGCTCAATCGCTGCCAAGTAGCGTTGGCGAGGCCTACTCCAGCGGTGATCCGCAGGCTTTCCGCGCGGTGGTGGAGCCCTTCCTGCGCAACATCGGCGATGTGGAATTTCCGGCCAAGTTGCTGCTGCTCGCGAGCCGCAGCAGCTGGGTGCGGGAGATCGTCCATGAGATGATCCGCCTGCTGCCGGTCGGGCGCGGGACGATGCCCTTCTTCCGCCAAGTACTAAAGGCATCGGAGTTCAAGCTGGATGCGGAGCTCTATGGCCAGGTGATACGGCGTTTCGATCTCAGCAGTCCGAACAGCCCGCTTTACGACTACAGGTCGAGGAACGCCCCCAAGCCGGCCTTCATGCCGAATACGCGGAACTACCTGCGGCGGCGGCCGATGCGCTTCCTCAAGACCGCCGGAGAGAGCGGAGAGGCTGCGCTGTTCGTGCCCTTGGCGACCGGGCTGCTGCTTGCCTACGACGACTCGGTGGATTCTCCCGATGAGACCTTCATCGAGAACTGGACCTACGACCGCGCCGCGCGGCGCAGCGTGCAAGTCCGCAGCTACTATCCGGCCCACAAGCAGAGCCTCGGCTTCCTGTGGTTGTTGCGGGGAGGGCTCGATGCGGTGGAGCTGAATCCGCGGCAGAACTCGTGGCGTTATGCCGGAGGGCGGCGCAGCGAGTTGGTCGGGCGCGAGGAGGCTTTCCCGGAACTCTGGGATCAGGCACCGGATGCAATCATGCACCTGCTGCGGCATGCGCGCAGCGCGGTGGTGCAGAAGTTCGCGCTGCGGATCTGGCGCGCGAATCCGGTCTTCCTGGAGGAGGCGGACATCAGCTTCATCGCAGACTTGTTAGGTTCATGGCATGCAGAGACGAGTGCCCTCGGGTTGGAGATCGCGAAGGCGCGCTGGAATCCCGGTTCGCCGGATCTTTTGCTGCTGCATGCGATGCTGGCGTCCGGGCTGGGGGAGGCGCGGGTGCATGGCATCGCCTGGCTCAGTGCCTGCCAATCGACCGCCACCACGGATGCGAACTTTTTGGCCTCCGCGGCTTTCCTGGCGCATGAGGACGCGCGGATCGCGGTGCGGGACATCCTGCGCGCGACGCGGATCGATCCGCAGGTGCAGCGTGACTTCACGGCGCGCGTGATCTCCGCGCTGCTGGCGATGGACCCGGAGGATGCGCCACAGTCCGGCACGGCGGTGGACTTCCTGCTCTTGCTGGCACCGGATGAAGTCGCGGCGCTGCCTGTCACCCATCTCGCCGAGCTCGCGGCGCATCCGCTGGAGGCCTGCCAGTTGCTGGCGGTGCAGATCCTGTTGAAGAGGCCCTCGGTTTCGGGCCTGCCGGAGAATATCCTGCTGGCCGCGCTGTCGTCGGAATTTCCCGCGGTGCGCAAGCTCGGGATGGAGCTGCTAGGCAAGTTGTCCGCCCACGAGTTGGCCGAGCGCACGGAGACCTTGGCTGCTTGTGCGGTCTCAACGCATCCCGAACTTCGCGAAGGTGCCGAGCCATTGTTGGGGCGCGCTGCGGCTTACAATCGCGAGGCCGCGCGCGAGCTGGTGATCCAGTGGTATCCGCTGCTGTTCCGCGCGGAGAGCTTCGAGGGGCTGCATCAATCGGTCTATCGCTTGCTCTCCGGGCCCTTCGTAGCGGAGCTGGATGTGATCCCTGCTGACTCTTATCCGCGGATGCTGGAGTCGAAGTACGGCTACGGCCAATCGCTGGGCTTCGAGATCCTCAAGCGCCAGACGGACAATCACGATACCGAGCAACTTGCCGAATGGGCGGTGCATTCGCTGGTGGCCTTGCGCGAGTGGGCCTTCGAGCGGCTGGAGCGCAGCCCGCAGAAGTTGCGCGACGATCCCGGGATGGTGCTCGGCTTGCTGGAGAGCGATTTCGATGACACCCGCGAGCGCGCCTTCGCTTTCTGCCGCCGCGAGATCCGCGATGGCGATTGGACGCCGGAAGCGCTGGTGGCCATTTGCGACTCGAACCAGCAGCGCGTCCGCGATTTCGGGCGGGAGTTGGTCACGCGGCTCTTCCAAGAGCAGGACGGGCCGCTCTACCTCGCGCGCTTCAGCCAGCATCCATCGACGGAGATCCAGCTTTTCGCTACGAACTACCTGGAGCGCTTTGCCAGCGGATCGGCGGAGCGGATCGCAAGCTTGGATCTTTATTTCCGCACCGTGCTGTCGCGCATCGGTGCAGGCCGCATTGCGAAGCAGCGGGTGCTGGCTTTCCTGGAAAGGGAAGCGCTGGCTGCCGAAGCGATCGCCGGGCAGGTCACCCCCTTGCTCGCCCGTCAGTCCGGCACGGTGGCGATCCAGGACAAGGCGGAGATGATCCGCATCCTGGATGCGATCCGCCGGCAGTGGCCAGCGATCCCGAATCCGCTCAAGCCGGTGAGCGTTCCCATTCACGTGCCGTCATGATCTTCCAGTATCAATACCGCGGCTTCAGCAAGGTACACGCGACTCCGCGCGCGACGGCGATGAGCTTCGTGCCTGACGGCAACCGACCGCCGATGGGCTTCAAGGGCCGCCTGCGCAGCAAGCTGCCCTTCCGCGAGGCGATCTGCGCGCTGCATGAAGTGGTGGTGGGCGATCTGCGTTGGAAGCCGAAGGAACGAGGCGACTACAAGGAGTGGGCTGCGACGCAGGAGGAGGCATGGCTCGCCGAGTTCATGGCGAAGAGCGCGGATATCAAGGGCCGGGTGGCCGCCGTGAACCTGGAGCTCTCTGAGGTCCGGAAGAGCAAGATGGGGATGATGAAGGCCTTCCACGATGCGCGGAAGCGCTACTGGGACCATATCTACAAGACGGACCGCGACCTGTGGTTCATCCTCGATCCCGTGATCACGGTGCATCCGGATCAGGTCTTCTTCGAGTGCTTCAGCCAGGATGAATCGAGCTACGCGCGGCTCTCCTGCAAGCATGAGGTTTTCCAGAGCATCGGCGACTTTACCTGCGGCACCACGAACATCGACTACTCCGCGCCTTTGTACGATGAGTTTCGTAAAATCCGCGATTACAAGGAGACGGAGCTGGCGATTGATCCGGAGGGATTCGAGGTTCAAACCGGCCCCGATCCTGCGCACCGCGAGGTGAAGATCGATGTGCCTGACTCCTGGGTGCGCGGTTTCCTGCAAGTCAGCTCGGCGATCACGCTCGATGGCACGACGGTGGATCTCGATCCGATGGACTTCCATGCGATCTGTTTCCCCCTGAAGCGGCGCAAGGAGAAGAAGGGGCCTCGCTCGCTGCGTTTCCAACTTACGCCGGGCCAGCCACCGGTGATCACGGTGGATCCTTGGGGCACGGAGATTGTCTGCCGTCGCTCGCATCATCACGCCACGGAGAAGGTGGAGATCCGCCTGTGGGGCCGCCGCCGTTTGCTGGTGCTGGAGCAGATGATTCCGGTCGCAAGGCGGGTGCGGGTGAATCTGTTAGGCTACGGGATGCCCTCCTTCTGGGAGGTGGACATGGGCGAGATGAACTTCACGCTCGGGCTCTCCGGCTGGACCGCGAACGACTGGTCGCGCGACGGGATGTTCGATTTGCTCGCGCCGCGCCATGCCGTCTCCACGGAGGCGACGGAGATGGTGCTCGGGGCGTTGGGGCGGAAGTGGTTTTCGCCAGCATCCGCGTTGGCCGCGGAGCTGGGGATGGCGCAGGCGGATGTGCTGGGTGCACTGATCGCAGGCACACAAGCGGGGCTGGTGGTGAAGGATTCCAACAGTGATCTGTGGCGCGCCCGGGCCTTGAGCCGCGAGCCGCTGCCGCTCGACAAGCTGCGCTTCTCCAATGAACTGGAGGCAAATGCCCGCATTCTGGTGAAGCATGGCGGGGTGATGGCGCGCGAGGAACAGCGCCTAGATGGCCGCTATCTCCAGGGCACTGTGACCGATGGCAAGTATCACCATCAGGTGGATGCCACGATCGATGCCGACGAGCGCCTGGTGAAGGCCAAGTGCTCCTGCAATTTCTATCAACAGAACCAGCTTCGCAAGGGGCCCTGCGCGCACATCATCGCGCTGCGCATCGCGAAGTCGAAGCAGCCCTCCACAGCCACGAAGTAAAATGACAACTGTGGAGACATATTTTCCTTCCGCCGTGCGGAGCGCGCGGCGTAAATCATTTCAGACAGCGGCGGGGGTGTGGATCTTGCCATCCGGTCGGCGTTTCGCCGTCCATGTTCACAGCCTAGCAACGCTTCACCGATCAGCTCGTGACTATGCGACCCTTCTCACTGGTGTCGCTATTTCCGGGGCTGCCTCCGTGAGGCGAAATAGCGACACCAGTGAGGGGTCGCTCGAGTTGAGCAGCCCGGTCCTCCGAGTTGTACGAAGACGCCGCCCGCCGCTGTCCGTTTCTCTCTTCTCTCCTGCAGAGTAGCGCCATGCCCAGCCGCCAGGAACTCTACGACCAGATCCGCGCCCGCGGGGGCAAGGACCAGTATACCCTGGAGGAGATGGTGCGCACCGGCTTCTGGAAGCCGGGGCAAGCCGAGACCAAGGCTTCCGAGGAGCTGATCCGCCGTGAGGGGGAGCTGGTCAAGGAGCTGCGGGAGCTCAACGAGAAGCAGCGGCTCTACAAGAATCGCGAGGCGGCGCTGAAGGAGATGCGCCGCGAGCGGCTGGCAGCTTCACGCCAGAAGCAGAAGGAGAACAAGGCGAAGCGCGAACAGGCGCGTGCCGACAAGGCGGCCGCGTGGGAGCGACGCAAGCAGGACGAGATCCTCTTCCTCGGCGAAGGTGCATCGACACAGCTCAACAAGATCGAGTCGCGTGTCGGGCATCTCTTGCGCCACGGCCTGCCGGACTTTGCGACGCACCGCGCGCTGGCGCAGGCGATGCTTACCAATATCGGGGAGCTGCGTTTCCTGGCTTATGGCCGCAAGGTGGCGAAGGGCGGGCACTACCGCCGTTTCCTGATGCCGAAGAAGACCGGCGGGCATCGCTTGATCTCGGCGCCGATGCCGCGGCTCAAGCAGGCGCAGCACTGGATCCTGCACCAGATCCTGGAGAAGGTGCCGGTGCACGCGGCGGCCCATGGCTTCCGGACGGAGCATTCGATTCTAACAAATGCGGGGCCGCACATCGGGGCCTCGCTGATGATCAATCTCGATCTGCGCGACTTCTTCCCGAATATCACCTGGCCGCGGGTGTTCGGGCTTTTTCATGCGCTCGGGTATTCGCGTTCGATTGCGACGATCTTCGCGCAGCTTTGCACCGAGCCGCCGGTGGAGGAAGTGGATCTCGATGGTGAGACATGGCAGGTGGCTACGGGCGTAAGGCATTTGCCGCAGGGGGCACCGACGAGTCCGGCGATCACGAATTTGCTTTGTAGGCGCATGGATGCGCGGATGACGGGGATCGCGAAGAAGCATGGGTTTGCTTATACGCGCTATGCGGATGATCTGACTTTCTCCACGCAAGGCGGGGATCGCGATGCGGGGCGGAAGTTGTTGTGGCAGGTGCGCCGGGTGATCGAGGAGGAAGGCTTCCAGATCCATCCGGACAAGCTGCGGACGATGGGCAAGGGCCGCCGCCACGAAGTCACCGGGGTGGTGGTGAATCAAAAGTTATCGGTGCCGCGCGAGGATGTGCGGGCCTTCCGGGCCTTGTTGCATCGTTTGGAGGCGAAGGGGCCTGCCGCTTGTGCTTGGCGTGGAAGCGGGGAGAGGATTTTGGCGCGGGTCAGTGGATTCGCGAACTTCCTGAGCATGGTGGATGAGAAGCGCTATGCGCCGCTGTATGATCAGGCGATGAAGCTGGCGGCGAAGCATGGCTACCGGCACGAGATCCGGCATCCGGCGAAGAAGGTGGATGTGCCGCCGCCGCTGCCGCCGGGGACTTATGTGAAGCGGGCGGAGGAGAAGAAGGCCGGGGGTGAGGTGCAGGAGTCAGGTGGTGGGCTGCTTTCGAAGGTGATGAGGTGGTTCGGGAAGAAGTAGGGGTTGAGCTGCTTCCGTGGAGAACGTTTGGTGAATCGGAACGCGCTGCGATCCCTTCGGGATCGAGTCGTTTTTATCGCGGCAAACCGGGGGTGTCGGCTTCGCCTCAACCCCCGGCTACTGTAGCTTCGATCCCTATCGGGATCGGAGGAAGGGCTGCCACCAGAATTGCTCTGCCCGGGCGGTGCCAGCGACAAAAATGTCGCTGCTCCTTATGCCTCTGCTGAACGCGGCTTGCCGGCGAGGAAGAGGAGGATGTCCGAGCGGGTGACGGCGCCGAGGAAGGAGCCATCCGGTGCGGTTACTGGTAGTCTGCCGACGTCTGCGGCGGAGAAGAGGTCGAGTGCCTCGCTCATGGTGTGGCCGGGGGCGAGCCGCGGTGTTTCTTCGTGCATGACGTCCCGTGCGATCAGGAGTGATTCGAGCTCGGGCTGGTCGAGGTAAGGCTTGATGTCGTGCAAGGAGACGATGCCGAGGAAGCGATCGCTCGCATCGACGACATGCAATGAATCATGCCGGCTTTGGAGGAAGGCCTTCGCGACATCGCCGAAGCTGGCTTGCGGGGGCAGGCAGGTGCTGTCTTTCGCGACGAGTTCGCCGACCTTGAGGGTTGCGAGGTGTTGGGCCACAGCGGCGGCGCCCTTGCGTTCGAGTGCTTCGCCGTAGAGCGGACGGACGCCCATGCTACGGCAGAGATAGTAGCCGGCGCCGCTGGCGATCACCGCGGGAATCAGCACCTGGTAGTTCAGGGTCAGCTCGAAGAGCATGATGATGGCCATCACCGGGGCACCGGTGGAGGCGGCGAGGAAGGCACCCATGCCGACCAGCGCGAAGTAGTCCGGATTCAACCCGGCCCATGGGAAAAGCGCGGCGCTCGCGACGCCCACCAGATAGCCCCAGGCCGCGCCGGCGAAGAGTGTAGGAGTGAAGACCCCGCCCACAGCGCCGGAGCCGAAGGTCGCGGCGGTGGCGAGCAGCTTGCAGACCAGCGCCACCGCGAGAAGCTGCCATGCACCGGGGCCGTGTAGCACCGAGTAAACCAGCGCGCGGCCATTTCCCACGACCTCAGGGTGGAAGATCGCGATCCCTCCCACCACGAGCCCGCCGAGCATCAAGCGCGCGGGTGCCGGCAGGCGGAGAAGGTCGAAGCAGGCCTCGCCTGCTTTCAAGAGGCGCAGGAAGACCGGTACGAGTAAGCCGCTGGCCAAGCCTAACAGGAGGTAGGCGAGCAGCTCGGCGTTTGAGTTCATTACAAAGACCGGCGCCGGATAGATGGCCTCTGTTCCATAGAAGGAGCGCGTGACCAAGGTTGCCACGATCGAGGCAATCACCAGTGGCCCGAAGGCCTCCATCGCCATCGAACCGAGGACAATTTCCGCCACGAAGAAGGCTCCGGCGATGGGTGCGTTGTAGGCACTCGCGATCCCTGCCGCGGCACCGCAGGCGACGAGTTGGCGCTTGCGGGCGAGGGGGAATGAGAGCCAGCGGCCGGCGAGCGATGCGGCGAGCGAGGAGAGTTGCACCAGAGGGCCTTCGCGACCGATCGATGCGCCTGAGGCACTGGAGAACCACGCTGAGACGGACTTCACCAGGCTGACCCGCACCGCCAGATTGCCATCGCCGACGACCACGGCTTCCATGTAGTCCGCCGAGTGGGCCTTCGCCTTGTAGCGGCTGCCGAGCCAGAGCGTGGTGCCTGCCAGCAGGCCGCCGAATGCGGGCACTGCGATCCGCTTCCAATCCGGCAGTCCTTTGAAGCTTTCGACATAGCTCTCGGCATGGCCGCCGGTGAGCAGCGCGTGGAGCCACTCGGTGGCCTCCTTGAAGCCGATCGATGTCCATGCGCCCGCGAGGCCGACCAGCGCCGCCCAGAGCAAGGTGAGCTGCGAATCGCCCACCCGCAGCCGTTCGGCCAGCCAGATCCGCAGCCGGACCAGGCGGCGGGTGCTAGTGCCCAATTCGGCGGGCGTTCCGGCGGGCAAGCTCATGATCCCTGAAGATGCTGCCGGAATGATGCCTCATCCGGAGCATCGAGCAAGGCCTGCAACACCGCCGGATCCCGCAGGCGGCGGGCGAGGAAGGCGGTCATCGCCAGATACTCCGCGATGCGGTGAGGCGGCACGCCGAAGAGGAAGACGAGGCGCACCGGGGTTTCACCGAAGAGCACGGGTTCCGCGCAGCGCGCGGCTGCGAAGACGATCTCCTTCACCGCCGGAGTCCGCGCGTGTGGCAGTGCCACCCCGTTGCCTAACAGCGGCGGGTTCTCCTTTTGGCGCTCCAGCACTGCGTGGACAAAGCGCCGGTGGTCCGAGACCGCGGGATGGCCGGCCAGCGTGGCGGCGACCTCTTCAATCAGGGCAGTTTCGCTGGGAGCCGCGAGCCCCAGGGTCACCGGGGTATCGCTTGGCAGGGTGCAGGCAAGCATTGCCTGATCCTTACGACGGCCAGGGCCTTCCGGCACCAAAAAAGCGTCGCGCGCTTTGGAGCGGGCTGGGAATATCGAATCCTTAGCGCAGCAAGTTGTCGGCCTCAGTTATCCATTCGCCGTCGCGATAGACCTCCGACTGCAGCGGCAGGGCGGGGGAGACGAAGGGCAGGGCTTCGCCGTTGGGTGAGAAGATCCGGACTTCCACGCCCGGCAGATCCTTGCCCGGTCCGCGTGGCAGGATTGCGGCGGCTACGCCGTCCATGCTGCTCATGTGCAGGTCGCCGGCCTCGGTGAAGTCGCCGTTGCCATTCGCGTCGATGGCCAGCAGCTCGCCACTACGGGAGTCATAGTATTCGAAACGCAAGGCCGACTTGGAGCGCAGGCGGAAGGGGATGGCGGCGGCTTGGCCCACTGGCATGCCGATCTCGTGGAAGAGCGAGACCGAGCGGAAGGGATTGGCCTCCAGCAAACTTGCATCCAGGACCACAGTTTCCTTCGCATCCGAGGTCCAGCGAATAGACCAAGTGCTTGCGGGGATGCTGTTTCCCGCGCTGGTCCACGAGAGCTTCACCTGCGATTCGGTCACGCCTTCGTTCGCGGCGATGGTGACCGGCAGCACCGATTCTCCTCCTCCGGAGATGGTCTGTGGGATCTTGAGTGCCTTCACGGGCGAGCCAGCGTGGAAGTGTAGCTTGTTGCCGCTGGCTTCTGCGCCGGGGCCTTCGATCACCAGCTCGCCGTGTGTCGCGGTGGCCGCGGGGTTGAAGGCGACGAAGCGGGTGCGTGCGGCTTGGCCGGGTGCGGCGATGCTGTGGACCTCCACGGGTTGTAGGCGCACTTGGGGGGCTTCGGTTGCTGGTGGGAGCGGTGCGGTAGGTGCCTCTGCGAGCGCCTCTTTCTCCAGCTCGGGGGTGAGATAGCGCTTCTGGTAGTCGGGTAGGTCATGCGCTGCGGCGCGGGCTTGTTCGTAGGCGGCATGCGCTCCGTCCTTGTCCCCGAGTCGCGCCTTCTCTAGGGCGATCAAGTTCAGGGCGCGGGAGCGGCGTCCGGCGGGTGCGTCCGGATTGGCTTTCAGCCAGGCTTCGAGTTCCGCCAGCACCGCGCGGGCGCCATCGGTATCTCCGGCTTTGAGGCGCGCGTTGAAGAGATCGTGAAGAAGGGCGGGTTCGTGGAGGGTCCAGTGGAAGGCGCGGGTCAAGCGCAGCGCCTCGGTGATCATCGGGATCGCTTCCGCAGGTCGGCCGCGATCGAGCAGATACTCGCCGTATTCGCGGTAGAGGAAGGGCTCGCCGCGTTTGCTGCCGAGCGCGCGCATCTTGGTGAGCAGGGTGGCGAACTCGGCATCGAGATTGTCTTCGCCATGCTCCGCGCGGGCGATCAGGCTATCGCGGCCAGCATAGGCGGCATCGGTCTCGTAGCCTTCCGCGGCGTGGCGCTTGGCATCTGCGGCGAGGGCGTCGCGGGCCGCCTGTGATTCCTTGAGATCGAGCTCCATCTTGGCGATCAAGCGCTCGGTGTCGCGATTGTGATCCGCCGCCAGGATCCCGGCGATGCCGCGTGCCTCCTCGAGGATCTTCTCGGAGGGGCCTTCCCACTGGGAGAGATTGCGGAGCAGATTCAGGCGCAGATTGAGCCGCTGCCTGGACTCGTCTTCGTTTTCAGCGGGAAGGTCCAGCAGCTCGCGCTGGGCGGCGATGGCCTCCGCCTCGTAGCCGAGGAAATCCAACAGCATTGCTCGGCTGGCGAGCACCTTGAAGCCGTAGAAGCGCTCGTTCTTGTCCAACCGGCTCCACTGCGCTTTGAGATGCACAGCCGCATTATCCAAGAGCGCACGTGCCTCCACGGAGCGCCCGGCATAGTCCAAGTATTCCGACTCCCGCTCAAGCAGACGCCAGCCACGGCTGCGTAGGGCGGGCGACAGCCACTTCACATGATCCAGGGTGATCGACGAGCCGTCTGCGGTGGCGGCCGGATGTCCGCCGCCCAGGGTTAAATATCCGGCTCGGTTCGCCTGCCATGCCGCGCCGAGCTTGCCCTCGGCATTGAGGCCGCGCTCCAAATAGCCGAAGATCGTCGAGAGTCGCGGGTCGGTCTTATTGTCCGCCGGGAATGCCTGTAGCGCGTCCAGCACGGTGCGGGCGGACTTGCCGCTCTCGATCACCTTGCCGTTACGATAGAGGAACTCGCAGACATTCGCACCGGCGGCAGTTGCGTAGTCGGTATTGCCATCTGCGATTGCGAGCTCGAAGCTGCGCTGCATTCCCGCTGTCGCGGCTTCCAGATTCCCGCTCTTCTCAAGTTCGCGGGCCCCGTAGAATTCCCGGATGTAGTCACCGCCTTGGGAGACGATTGGCAGGAGCAAGAGGCTGGCGAGGAGATGGCGTTGCATGCGGCAAGTGGAACGAGGGCGCGGCGAGATTGCATGAGGGCCGTGTGAAGTTGCAGAGAAATCCGCCCCGCGTTATTGTGACGATTCAGACAAGTCGTGCATATCCCGGAGATTTATGCCAAGGGATGCCCGCCTTTGCATGGATCCCGAAGACGCGAACAATCCCTATCTCCCGCCGGTCACGGCGTCGCCGCCAGTCCCGGAGGAGAAGGGGCCGCTGATCGATCCGCGGCTGCGCGGCGGTTTTGCCGCCGGGATGATCCTGGTGAATTTGCTGATCTTTCTCAGCAGCGCCTTCGTGCCGCCGTCGTGGTATGACCGGGATATCCTCTCGGCCCTGCTGACCGGGAGTCGCCTGATCGCCATCGTGGCCTTTCTGGTTTGGTTCCACGCCTGCGCCACCAACGCGAAGAAGATGCACCGTGGCGGTGGCGTGAGCAGTCCGGGCTGGGCCGTCGGCTGCTTCTTCATCCCTTTCGTGAATTGGGCTGCACCCTGCCTGGTGATGATAGAAGTGGTGAAATCGACCTTCCGTCATCGTCCGGCCCGCGAAATGTCCTATGTCCCCATCGTCTGGTGGATCTCCTTCCTGACCTGGAATGTTTCCCTAAGATGGTCGGATGCCGATGCGAAGGCGGCTTGGGTTTCCATCGGCGCGGTTCTCACCGCTGCGGGAGCTGTCACTTGGCTGATCGCGCGGATCAGCATCACCCAAGCGGCCTTCCGCTGGACGGATCTGCCCGATCATGAGCGGCCCACCTATGTGCCGCCGCTTCCTGCCGGCTCCGTCGTTCGCCCGGTGCCTGCGGCATCCGCCGATGGCCGCCCGCGGATGCTGCCGAATGTCATGCCTACAGCACCTCGGCCGGTGAAACCGCCGGCCGGGCGCCTGGTGCCACCGCCGCCGCCACGGCGAGCCGCCCCGGCGCCCGTGGAGCCGGAAGGCGGCGAGGCCTGAGATTCACTCCGAGGGATCGATCCGCACCAGTGTGATCCAGCGCTTGTCGGATGGCTTTCCGTCGAGCCCGCGCGGCGGCTCCATCACGGAGAGCAGGCGCCACTGGGTTTCCTTCAGCCGCACCAGACCGCCCGTGCGAAAGCTCTGGAACATCGGCATCTCGATCAGCGAATCCTTCTCGCCATAGTGAAGGGAGCCCGGGGCCTCGACACAGTCGAAGCTGATGGCGAGGTCCCACTTCTTGGCATCGATCGTCACGGGTTGGGCTTCGACCTCCAGGGTTTGGCCGGTGTTCCGCGTTTCGAAGGAAGTGGGGCAGGCGAATTTGCCGGCTGTGGACTCCAGCCATTTCTGCCATTCATTCGGGGGCTTCGCTGCTCCTCCGGCGGGCGGGGCGGCCGGGAGTTCCGGTGGTTCGTATTCGGTGGGATAGATCCACTCCGCGATCGATTCGTTGCTGCCCTTCGTCGATTGGTCGATCGCCATCACCGGACTGAAGATGAGCTTGGCCGGCAGCTTCGTCGTGAGGAAATCATCCCGCAGCTTCGCGAGGGCCGCGGGATCCTTCACGCCATCCAGCCAGCGGACCGAGTCCAGCGCGGTGATCTCCCAGGTTTCCATCCGGAACTGCAGCGGTGCCCGTGTTTGGGTGGCGCGGTCGGCATTGATCGGCAGATTGGTGGCTTTGCCTCCTCCGGCGAAGGGATCGGCATTGCCCTCATCGCTCTTCGTGCCGTCGGCAGGCACCGGGGTGCGGGCTTCCGCCGGCTTGTTGTTGTCTTGGGCGAGGGCCAAGACCGGGAACAGGACCAGCAGTGGGAGCAGAGGGTAGGTTCTCATCGGATGATTGGAGAAAAAAGGGGGCTTCCGTTTCCATCGATTCACCGCAGCGCATCCAGTCGGACCAAGGTGACCCAGCGCTTGTCGGAGGGCTTGTTCTCCAGCCCGCGCGGCGGCTCCATCACGGATAGGATCTGCCACTCGCCCTCCTTGAGGCGGAGTTCGCCGGTGTTGCGGAAGCTATTGAAGATCGGCATCTCGACCTTCAGGAGATCCACACCGAAGTGATCGGTGCCGATATGGTGCACATCGTCCATCGCGATCCGGACGCTCCAGGTCTTGTCCATATCCGGGATCGAGGTGATTTCAGCTTCCAGGGTGAGACCGGTGTTGCGGGTCTCGAAGGAAGTCGGCGTCGTGTTCTGAAGGGCCTCGTTTACGATTTGAGGCCAAATTTTCGCGGGATCTTTCTTGTCGGGTTCCCCCGAGAAGCTGCCGGGTAGTTCGGGCGGCTCATACTCCGTCGGGTAGATTCTCTCGGTGATCGATTCCGCGCTGACCTTGGACGGCGTGGCGGAGGTGATGGCGCTGCTCAGCACCAGCGCGACCCCCGGCGCGCCGCCCAGGCACTGCTCCCGCAGATTCGCCAGATCCTTGGCGGTCACGACCTCGTCGAGCTTCCTTGCCACCTCCAGCGCCGGGGCCTCCCAAGTTTCGAGGCGCAGCCGGACCGGCGGATTTTGGTCCACCACCGGCGCCGGCGTGGCGGGCGTGGGGGCGAAGGGATCCTGTACCGCCTCTTGGGCCGGGGCGATGGACGGGAGCAAGAGACAGAGCGCAAGGGGGAGCAAGGTTTTCATAGATGGGGATGTTGTCTGAAACGGATGCCGCCCGTGATCTATTCGGTCAAAATGCGCAGCCGCACCGTTTCCGCAGCTTCTCTGCGCGAAATCAGCATTCCGTCGGCCCCGTTTGCCGTTCAAGCTGAGGCCGCCATGTATTCCGACGCGCTCGCTTCCCACCTCCGCACGACGCTCTCCGAAATCGAATCCGCCGGGCTCTACAAGCGCGAGCGCCTGATCGATTCGACGCAGAACTCGATCGTGCGCCTCAAGGACGGCCGCGAGGTGATCAACATGTGCGCGAACAACTACCTCGGCCTCGCCGACCACCCGGAAGTCGTCGCCGCCGCGCGCGCGTCCGTGGACCGCTGGGGCGTGGGTATGGCCAGCGTGCGCTTCATCTGCGGCACCCAGACGATCCACAAGCAGCTTGAGGAGAAGATCTCGGAGTTCCTCGGGACCGAGGACACCATCCTCTACCCGAGCTGCTTCGATGCGAACGGCGGGCTCTTCGAAGTTCTGTTAGGCGCGGAAGATGCGGTGATCTCCGATGCGCTCAACCATGCCTCGATCATCGATGGCGTGCGCCTCTGCAAGGCCAAGCGCTTCCGCTATGCGAACAACGACATGGCCGACCTCGAGGGCCAGCTCAAGGCCGCCGATGCCGATGGCGCGCGCTTCAAGCTGATCACCACCGATGGTGTCTTCTCGATGGATGGCATCATCTGCGACCTCGACCAGGTGCACGCCCTTGCGGACAAATACAACGCGCTGGTTCACTTCGATGATTGCCACTCGACCGGCTTCCTCGGAGCGCGCGGCCGTGGCACGCACGAGCACTGCGGCCTCTTCGGCAAGATCGATGTGACCACTGGCACCTTGGGCAAGGCGCTTGGCGGTGCCTCCGGAGGCTATACCTCCGGCAAGAAGGAGATCATTGAGCTGCTGCGCCAGCGCTCGCGACCCTACCTGTTCTCAAACACCATCGCACCGCCGATCGTGGCCGCCTCGCTGAAGGTTTTCGAGATGCTCGAAGCCTCGACCGAACTAGCCGACCGCGTGAAGGCCAACACCGAGTATTTCCGCAATGCGATGGCGGGTACCGGCTTCACGATCGCTGGGAAGGATCATCCGATCTCCCCGGTGATGCTGGGTGATGCGGCGCTCTCGCAGGAGTTCGCGGACAAGCTGCTGGAGCATGGAGTGTATGCGATCGGCTTCTTCTTCCCGGTCGTGGCGCAGGGCAAGGCGCGGATCCGCACGCAGATCAGCGCGGCGCATACGCGCGAGCAGTTGGACAAGGGGATCGAGGCCTTTGTGAAGACCGGGAAAGAGCTGGGGGTGATCTGAGCCCGGCTCTTCCTTGTCCCCGTTCAGCCCGCGGTGTAAGAGTCGTGGATTGACGGAAGATCCCTATAGTAGCCCGAAGGAGGATCCCGCGGGGATTTCGCA
The DNA here is from genome assembly GCF_000739615.1 of Haloferula sp. BvORR071. Lineage (GTDB taxonomy): Bacteria > Verrucomicrobiota > Verrucomicrobiia > Verrucomicrobiales > Akkermansiaceae > Haloferula. Next base: position 137,014 of record NZ_BATP01000025.1, on the reverse strand, counting down.
GAAGCGCGATCCCACGCCCTTGCAGCGCAGCGTCGCCCGTTGCGCATTTGTGATCTATGGCGTGATTTTCCCTCTCGCGTTATTTGCGGGCTGCTCGTGCCCGGGATTTTTTGCGTGCATGGGCGTTTGTGCCGCCGTGGCCTTGGTCGCGGGGTCGAGAGTCCAGCGGATCGTTGCCTTCGCATTGCTGCTGGTGGCGATCCTCGGATTCACCTTCGAGCTCCGCGAGGAACAAGAGATGTCCCGCCGGATTCAGCGTCTCCGGGAGGCTCCGACACGGCGGTAGGAAGGAAGGGCGCGGATTCGGACGCAGATCAGCGCGGCGCATACGCGCGAGCAGTTGGACAAGGGGATCGAGGCGTTTGTGGAGACGGCGAAGGAGGGGGTGATTTAATACCAAGTCCGATGGTCGAGGTGACTATTGCCAAAGGCAGGAGGCACCACGAATAAAACCCAATCACACGAATCAAAGGCAAGAAGGCCCCGATAATCCGAGGAATCGCCCCGTTAGGTCGCACTTTCAGTGCTCTTGTGGTCGCCGATACGGGATTCCCGGGACGATGCCCCGGGCTACGATAGGATGCACCTTCGGCGCGGTAGAGGTCCTTTAATTAGCGCGCATTCTGAGCTGTGCCGTTGGGACGAAGAGTGTCGAGGCAGCACCTTGAGCGAGTGCGCTTCGCCTGCGCTTGGTTGCCTGTATGGCGCGGCAATATTAGTAAAGGCTGTTCAACTATTTCTGATACTCTAGTGTGCGCACGATTCCCGTCCTTGGATTTTCATGATGCGGAAACTGTCAGTGGCGGATCCGCTCCAATTCTCCTGAAGCCTCCATGAACCCGGCCTCTCTCCGCTCCGTCGTAGTGCATCTCTCTTCCTGCCTGGCTCTCGGCTTTTCCCCCGCCCTGGCGAGCATTCCCGCATCGATCTATCAGATCAAGATGGGCACGATTCCGGAGGGCGAATCCGTCTCATTGAGCGATGCCCTGATTACGGCGCGCAGTGATGAAGGGTGTTTCCTTCAGGTCAAGCAGGGCGACAATGGCTACACCGGGGCCGACTATTCCGGGATTTTCCTGGCAGGCAATTTCCCGGTATTGCCTGGACAGCGTATCCAGATCCCCGCCGCCACGGTTGTGTATGTCGGCGACGGAATCCGCCTGACGGATGCCACCCCGGTAATCAGCAGCCAGGTAATCGAGGCACCGCCTGCACCAGTGGTCGTGACCGCTGCCCAAATCGCCACCGGCGGTCCACGGAGCCATCAGCTGGAGGGAGTGCTGGTGCAGGTGAACCAAGTGACGGTGGCCTCCTTGGATCCTGCGGGAAATGAGTTCCTGGTCGATGCCGGCCTGCGGGTGGATGACCTGTTCTACCTAGCCAATCCCTTCCCTTGGGAGGGGCGGATCTTCACCAGCGTCACCGGACCGCTGGCGATCCGCGACGGTGTCGCGAAAGTAGAACCCCGGGATGCAGCGGATCTCCCGAACCCGGCAGGCCCGCCGCCCAATGCCACCTTACAGAGCTACCAGCAATGGGCGGCAAGTGCGTTTCTCACAGGTGGGGATGCCCTGACATGGGCGGAGCCGCATCACGATGGCGTGTCGAACCTCTTGAAATACGCCTTCAATCTCGATGGCAGCAATCCGGATAGACGCACCTTGACGCCGGGCACTGGGATCCAGGGCCTGCCCGCCATCATCCATGGAGGCAGTGGAGCTGGGACCACCTTGAGCGTGGAGTACCTGCGACGGCGGAATTCCGGTCTGGTCTACACCCCGCAGCTCAGTTCCACGCTCAGCTCATTCATTCCCTTCAGCGCTGCCGAATCCGTCACGACCATCGACGGCGCTTGGGAAAGGGTGGTAGTGGCGGAATCACTTGGCAGCACTCCGCCGGACAGGCTTTTCGCTTCCGTGAAGGTCGAGCTGCCCACCACGCCGGACGCCGGTGGCTTCACGCTGACGCCGAATGCGGCGACGCTGCCCCCCAACGCCAGCACCTTTCTGACGATAACCTTGGGAGCACCGGCAGTGGCGGACACTACGGTCAGCCTGAGCATTTCAAATCCCCTTCTAGGGACTGCGCCCCCCAGCGTCACCGTGCCCACCGGGCAATCCTCGGCGACGTTTGCCTTCACCGGCTCCGGCTCTGCCGGGGAAGTCACGGTGACGGCAACGCTGGGAGCCTTCTCCCACCAATCGCTGATCACGCTCGCCGCCCCCAGCCACCTTGTCATCAATGAAGTGGACTACGACAATCCGGGCACCGATACCGCGGAGTTCGTGGAAATTTACAATCCCACCTCCGCTCCCATCAATCTTGCGAATCAGGCCTTGGTCTTCATCAATGGAGCCACCGCGAGCGAATACTACCGCGTGGATCTCGCTCCCTGCGGGAGCATACCGGCCAACGGCTATCTGGTCATCGCGGGCGGCGGCGTGACCGTCCCCGCCCCATCCATCCGCTACACACCACCTAACTGGTCGAGCCAAGACATGATTCAAAATGGAGCTCCGGACGGCTTGCTGCTCCTCAATACCTCCACCCAGCTCGCCGTGGATGCCTTCTCCTACGAGGGTGCCATCACTGCCGCGACCGTCGCCGGCACTGCGGGCACTTATAACCTCGCGGAAGGCACCGTGCTCCCCGCCAGCGTGGCCGACACCAACTCCACCGGCAGTCTCAGCCGTGCGCCCAATGGCAGCGAGACCGATAACGCCGCCATCGACTGGACGTTTTCCGCAACCCCGACCCCAGGGGGGCAAAACTGAAGGCCGACTCCGAGAACGGCTGCATCGCGCTTCCCTTCAAAGTGCTCGCAACTCACGCCGCCCTTTGGGGATTCGCCTACTAGCTTTCTAGTATTATAAATCCGACCGCCGGTCGCGGCAGGGCCCCGGGTTTACCCGAAGCCCCCGCACAGATCCCGGCGGCCGGTATTGCCGTAGCGGCCTCTTGCCTTGGTTGTTTGGCGTCAAAGAGGCGTTGTTCGGGATGGGGATGATGGTTGCGGGATGGAGGGAGCCCTCGTTTCATCTCAATATCCGCCCCTGATAACGGACCGTGAAGCCAGCTGCCCACTTCATCTCAGGAAGGGCCAGCAGTTGATCGAACAGCGCCTTCACCAAGGGATCCGCATAGCCCTGGTGAAACCGCACGTCGATCATCCCGGGTGTGATGGTGGCCGCCAGCGCATTGCCGCGATAGTCGTCCTCGTAAGAGACTCCGTCGCGCTTGACGTCGCGGTGCTGGATCGTTCCCGGAAAGAACACCGCGACCGACTGGGTCGCGATGCACTTCACGAAGTAGCCTTGGCCGGTGAGGGCGGGGGCGATGGATTCCAAACCTAGTGCTTCCATCGCAGCCGGGCCGCTTGGCTCACCTCTCTATATCAAACTCCGTCTGCTCCGTTTCCAGGTGCACCCGTTCGTTCCCGCAAGCCGAGTGGAGGGCTTCGATGAAGGCCGGGAGGCGGGTCTCTTCCTTCAGGACCAGGCCATAGCGGATCAGGCTCATGTCCTTCCCGATTTGTGGAATCGAGTTGAGGAATGTGTTGCTGGCGGTGTGCTCACTAAAGACCGGCGAGAGGACGGCTTCGAAATCGGCATCGCCCGGCAGGGTGACGGTGAGCGTGTGGCTGGCGTGCGCCGGTGCGAAGGCATTCTTGCGGTGCAGCACATAGATCAGCCCGCCGCCCAGCAGCGCCACGACAACTGCCTGCTGGTAGTGGCCGGTTCCGGCGACGATCGCCAAGGCAATCGTGAAGAACATGAAGGCCATATCCATCGAGCGCCGCAGGTTCGCAGGGAACTGGACGAGGGAGAAGGCAGCGAACATGGCCACGCCGACGTGCCCGTGGCGGCCGATCACCGCCGCCAGTACCGCGGTCACCACGCCGATCAGGATCAGCGTGTGCGAGTAGTCCTGGGTGTGGCCGGAACCCCGCGAGGTGAAGCGATGAAGGGCTGCGACGCCCAAGCTCAGCACCAGAGTCACGCTGATGGACAAAAGGATGCCCGAGAAGTCGTGGGTCCCGTGGGTCAGCCAGTGGGGCAGGATTTTCGCGATCATGGGCGGGTGGTCTTCAGGCGCAGGAATCCCTTAGTATCGTTGGTGGCGGGCGTGGCAAGCCTAACGGTGACGGTTTCAGTCGTTCCGTTGCCGTCGTCGACCGCGGAAACCTGGACCACTCCGGCACCGCCGGGTGTCCAGGTGGCCAGGTTCGTGGACAGCTCGATCTGATACCGGTAGCCGCCGGCGCTGTAATCCGCAGCGGTTCCGGTGCCGCTCTTGCGGCGCGGGAAGGTGTAGGCCTGATAGCGCTGGCCGCTGACTTCGACCAGGCTCGGTTGGGGGTAGCGGATCGAGCTGCGCAGGCCCGGGTTGGTGCCGAAAGCCTGCTCCATGAGGTCGACCTGGCCGTCGAGGTCATTGTCCACCTCATCATTCGGGTTGCCGCCCAGATTGTGGAAGCCGGGGGTTGCCGCCGGGTTGGCGATCACGCCGGTGTTATCGAAGACCTTGGCGGTGTTGTAGATGGTGGAATCTCCCGTGCCGCCGGTCAGGCTGCCCCCGTACCACGCGTTCACACTATTGGCCACCCAGTCCGCGGCGCGGCTGCCGCGTGAGAGGTTGTCCGGATGGTAGGTCCCTTGGTTCAGGTTGGGGAAGCCATAGGTGGCACCGGACGTGGGCAAGCTGAAGACAAAGGCATCCACCACCTGGGTCCAGGGTGGGGAGCCATCAAGGATCCCGTCATTTTCCAAGTCGAGATCCTGGCCGAGTTTGCCGCTGAAGCCTTTCACCAAGACCAGCGCGATCCCATCGTTGCTCGCCAGGGCGTCGCTGTCCATCCCGCGCGGGTCACCGGTGGCGGTGAGCGCGGCCTTCAATGCGGCGAAGGGGCCGCCAGCGGGGGCTTGGGTGTAGCCATTGCCGAGCAGGAGCAAGCCATTCTCCCCGGTCGCCAACGAATCCAGGTTCCAGACCCGGTTGATCTCGCCGATGTTGCCGGTCCCGGTGTCGCCTGCGCTGGTGTCGATCACCAGCAAGGTCAGATCATTGGTGGACTGCGCCTTGAGGCCGGTGGCCAGCAGCTCGACGAAATCGTAGTTCAGGTCATCGCCCGGCGGATTGACGTTGGCTTCGTTGATCAGGACCGGCGTGGCCGCGGGTGCGGCGGCGTGGTTGCCTTGGCCGGGGGTTACGCTGCCCGTCCATGGGCCGTAGGCTCCCTGCGCATTGAAGGCGAGGCCACTGGAGATCGTGCCGCCATACCAGTTCGAGCTGCCTGGAATCCGCGAGATATTGTCTAGCTCGGTGCCGGCGGCGAGATTGGTCACTGCCGGGTGGATCAGGGTGCCGAGCGACACGCCATCGACGATGGTGAAGCCGAGCCCGGCGTCGATGCTGCCGTCGTTGTTGGCGTCCAGGTCCATTCCCGGCGCGCCGCTGAAGCCGGTGACCAGCAGGACCGCGAAGTCCTGGTCCGGAAGCTGACCGGCCGTGAAGCCGGGCGGGCCGCTCTCGACCGCCGTATCGGCGCGGACCGTGTGGGGCGGGAAGAGCGTGCCGATCGTCGCCGGGAAGTTGTCGCCGAGAAGCAGCAGCCCGTTCGGCCCGGTCGAATAGCCGGAAAGGTCGTAAGCCTGCAGCAGGGTGCCGCGATCGGCCGCTGCGGTGGAGACTATCAGCAGGTGGTAGCCTTGGGTCGGGATGATGGCATCCGTGCCGTTACTGGCGAGTTCGATGAATTCCGCGGCGTCCGCAGGCGGATCGAAGTTCACCTCGTTGATCCGGAGGGGCGCGGGTGTCGTGACCGCGGCGGACAGGTTCAAGCGGCCGGGGGTCGCTTGGCCACGAAAGCCGCCGAAGAATTCCGAGCTGAAATCCAGATCGTAGGGGCTGTTCCCGCCCATGGATCCGCCGTAGAAGGCGGCGGCGCTGTTAGCGGTGGTATTGCCTGCCTTGCGCGAGATGTTGTCGGGCAGGTAGCCAGCCTGGCTCACGTTGGCCGGGGCGTAGGTATTGCCGCTGCCATTGTAGCCCACGCTGTCGGTGATCTCTGTCCACGGCGTGGCATCCAGGATTCCGTCGTTGTTGAGGTCCAAGTCCTGCAAGGGCGTGCCGGTGAAGCCTTTTACCAGCAGCAGGGTGAAGCCGCTGTTGGTACGGTCCAGTTGGCAGACGTTGGCGACCTTGGTCCAGATCTCGTTGCCGATGTCGTCGCTCCCGAGCTTGATGGCGGCTGCGTCCGTGCTGCTGCCGATGTCAGACAGGATGGTCCCGGCGGCGACATGGTCACGCCACGGCGAAAGACCCTTGTCGTAGTCCTGGCCGATCATCGCCAGGCCGTTCGAGCCGAACTGGACCTGCGAGAGGTCCCAGGCCTCGACGATCACGCCCTGCGAGCGGTCCGTGCCGCAGCTCGTGTCACTGTTGGCGTCCGTATTGATGACCAGCAGGTGGTAGCCTTCACCGGTGGATGCATCGCCGCCGACCTTGAGCAGTTCGATGTACTCGTTGTTGTTGTCAGGGCCGCCCGGATCGACGTGGACTTCGTTGATCCGCACATCGGCCATGGTTGGCGGAGTATTGGGTGCTCCGGGCGTGGCTACCGGATTCACCTGCGTGCCGAAGCGCTGGACCGGATCGAAGGAAACCGAGGTCCCGGTGTTGCCTATCACCGTTCCGCCGAACCATGCGGAGGCGCTGTTGACCGTGGAATTCCCCACCAGCCGCGAGACATTGCCGGGGGAGTAATTCGACTGGCTAAGATTGGCGACCGGGCCCGGCGGCACTTGGTCCGAGGTATTGAACTTGTATTCGTTAAGGCCGACGGAATCCCGCAAGTTATTATTCTTGAAGGTGGTATTGATGTTTACGTCGAGGGTGCTGAGGTCGGAACCCACCACGCCGGTGTAGTTCTGTGCCAGCAGGATCGCATAGGCACGGTTTGGCTCGATCAGGCCGTCCTTACCAGCGGGGATCGCAATGCTCCGGCACTCTGTGGCTGCGGGGACCTGCGCGGCCCATGGGCCCCCCTTCGGCGCCACCCCGTAGTTTACTCCCAGAAGCAGAATCCCATTAGTCCCGGTAGTCATACCGTCGAGGCTCCAGATCGCATCGACCCGGCCGATACTGCCGCCGTCATTGTCGATCAAGATGACCTGCCACGTATTGCAACTCTCTTGAGGAGTGCTGCTGATGATCTCGATGTACTCGTAATTATTGGTGCCGACGATATCGGCCCCGGCGGGGTTCGAGTGGATCTCGTTCAGGCGCAGCGTGGCGCTAGCCGGAAGCGCCAGAGCCATCAGGGCGCCAGCCGCGAGTGCGAGCAGGGATTTCATGCAGGGGTGGGTGCGAGCGGAACCCGGGGGACGCCGATTTTAGGCCCGGGGGAATACGAGCTTGGCGGCCGAAGGTTACGAAAACGTTACGCGACTCCCGGAATCGTGAAATCCGAAAATTTCCGCAGCGATTTAGACGGCCTTGGGCTTGCCGAGCACTTCAACCGCTTGAAGCGCCGCCGCGTTGCGGTTTTCTACCCCTAATTTCGTAAAAATACTGCCGAGGTGCTGCTTCACCGTCTTTTCGCTCATCCCCAGGATCGAGGCCACGTCGGCATTGCTCTTGCCCTGCGAGACCCAGAGCAGCACTTCCGCCTCGCGGTTGGTCAGGCCCAAGGAGAGCAGCGGCTCGTGGGAGGAGAAATCGGGGGCGAAGCCGCCGGCGGTGGCCGCGGCCAGGATCCGGGCTTCCACGGCCTCGGAGCGGGTCAAACGGGCCTCGACGGCAGCCAGCAATTCCTCCCGCGGCACCGGCTTGACCAAATAGTCATCCGCGCCGGAATTCATGCCGGTGCGGACATCCTCGCGGTCGCTGCGGGCGGTCAGGAAAATGAAGGGGACGGTGGCGGTGGCGGGATTTTTCCGAAGCGTCTGGATCACGCCGTGGCCGTCGAGCTCCGGCATCATCACGTCGCAGATCACCAGGTCCGGCGGTGCAGCCAGAGCTTGCTCCACCCCGGCTTGGCCGTTGGGAGCAGTGGTCACTTCATATCCTTCGAAGCCGAGCATCATCGCCAGATTGCGGAGCATCTGCGGCTGGTCTTCGATCACGAGGATCTTCTTCATGGCTGGGGCGGGACAGTTGTGGCAGGCCGAAGCTGGAGACAGAGCATCCGACCAAAGTCGTAGTGCGTAGATCCCGCCGTTCTGCTCTGCTGTAACCGTGATGACCGCAGAACAAATTCGCCGGCTTCGCAAGTCTTTCCACCAACTGGAACGCAACGCGGAGCTCGCCGCCCCCTTGTTTTATGAACAGCTTTTCGCACTCGACCCGGGTCTGAGCCCGCTGTTCAAGACCGATGTGGAACTGCAATCGATCAAGCTGATGTCCATGCTTGGCAGTGCCGTCGAGCTCCTCGATGCGCCGGCTGAGCTGGAAGAAACGCTGATTGAGCTCGGCTCCCGTCTCTCGGAATACGGCCTCCGGCCGCGGCACTACGCCACCATCGGCAGCGCCTTGACCACGATGCTGGAGGAGGTGCTTGGCGAGACTTACACGCTCGAAGTCCGCCAGGCATGGGTGGCGCTTTACCACAGGATTGCGGGGACGATGCTGGGCTATGTGGCGCAGCATGCGGCGGCGGCTTAAGCAAATACCGGCAATCGCACGGTGAAGGCGGTGCCCTCACCGGCCGCTGATTCGAAGCCGATGCTGCCGCCGTGGAGTTCCACGCAGCGCTTGGTAATCAGCAGGCCGAGGCCGCTGCCCGCGATGTCCGACACATTCCGCGCGCGGTGGAAGGCTTCGAACATCCGCGGTTGGTCTTCTGCCGGGATGCCGATTCCGCGGTCGCGGACGGTAAAGACGGCATGGTCGTCATCGCGCTGCACCGAAAATTCCACGGGGGTCCCTGCAGGGGAGTATTTCGCGGCGTTCGAGAGGAGGTTGGAGAAGATATGCCGGAGCAGCGACTCGCTGCCGGTCGCGCCGGTTAGATCCGGAGCGAAGGAGGTCTCGATCGGGCACTTGCGGACGGTGGCGGAGAGCGACTCGTCGATCAGCTTCTCGCAGACCGCTGCCAAGTCCATCGGCTCCGGGGTGTAGGCCAGCTTGCCGGCGTCTGCGCCGCCCAGCACCAGCACCTGCTCCATCAGGTCGCCCATCCGTTTGGTGGCGGTGTGGATGTCCTCGAAGAGATCGCTGCGGCGGTCCACGTCCAGGCGGTCGTGGTAGTTCCGCAGCAGCTCGATGGCGGACATGATCACGCCGAGCGGAGTGCGGAATTCGTGGGAGACGATGGCGGTGAAGCGGGAGCGCAGGTCGCTCAGCTCGCGTTCATTCTCCAGCGCCCGGCGCATGGTTTCCTCGGTGCGCAGTTGCTCGGTCTTGTCGATGACCGTGGCGATTACCCGCGGGTTCATCCGGCCTGGCATGCGGGCGAGGTGGACGGAGCAGGGGATCAGGTGGCCGTCGCCATGGAGGTGGACCCAATCGAAGCGCGGCTCCTCGCCGTCGAGGGCGAGGCTGATTTTTTCGCGGGCGGACTCGGTGCTGGCGCGGCCGTCCGGCTGGAATTCCGGGCTGAAATCGACCGGGCCGCCCGCCAGCAATTGCTCGCGGGTGACCCCGTAGAAGCGTGCCGCGGCGTCATTGGCCTCCAAGAAGCGGCCGTTCTCTTCCAGATCGAGCACCAAGGTCGGCGTCGGCGAGTGCTCGAGCACCATCCGGTAGCGTGCCTGGCTCTCGCGGAGGGCGATTTCGGCCCGCTGGCGGCCATCGATTTCCACCGCCAAGGCGACCCACTGGGCGACATAGCGGGCGAAATCGACCTCGGAAGGCGCCCAGTGGCGGGTCTCACCGACGTGTTCGTGGCAGACCACGCCGAAGAGCCGGCCATGGCGGTGGACCGGCGCATCGAGCATGGCGCGGATGCCGAGCGGCCTGAAGTAGGTCTCGCGGAACTCGGTCAGGCGCGGGTCCTCCATCGTGTCGTCGGACACGACGAGGTTCGAGCCGTGGTGGAGGGCCTTGAAATAGGAGGGGAAATCGGCGGATTCGAGGCGCAGCTTGTCGCTGTCGAAGCGGTTGCCGGAGAGTTCGAACTGGTATTCGCGGCAGATCGCGCGGCCGCCGCCTTCCATACTCCAGTAGCCGACCCGCTCGACTTGGAGGGCATTTGCGCTGTGCTGCAGCAGGTCGCGGACGATTTCCTCGAGCGGCACCACGCCGATGCGCTCGATCAGCGAGTCAAGCTGCTCGCTGGCCGGCCGCTGCAGATCTGAAGCTTCGGCGCTCATGCGTATCCCGGGGAGGGGGCGCTTGCTTAGCGTCCTGAGGGCCCCCTGAAAATCCGAAATGTGGGAAAGGCTGTCAGGCTTACTTTGCGAGTTGATACATCGCGCCCGCCGCCCAGTGATACATTGCGCCCGCCAGGGTGGCGGTCATCAGGGTGGCCATGGTGCCGGCGAGGACCGCCTTGAAGCCCAGTGCCGCGATGGTCGGGCGCTGGCCGGGGGCGATGCTGCCGGTGCCGCCGAGCTGGATTCCGATCGAGGCGAAGTTCGCGAAGCCGCAGAGCGCGAAGGTGGCGAGGAAGATCGATTTCGGGGCCAAGCCGCTGGCGGCTTTCAGCTTCCCGAGTTGCTCGTAGGCGAGGAATTCGGTGAAGACCAGTTTGGTGCCGATCAGGGAGCCGACCTTCGAGATGTCCGCGGTTTCCACGCCGATGATCCAAGCGACGGGGGCGAAGAGGTAGCCGAGCAGGATATCGAGCGAGAGGTTCGGGTGGATCTTCGCCAGGCAGCCATTCACCAGCGCGGCGAAGGCGATGAAGGCAATAAGCATGGCGCCGACATTGGCGGCGAGCTTGAGGCCCTCTGAAGTGCCATTGGCCAGTGCATCCAGCAGGTTCGCGCCGAGCTTGTCCTTCGGCACGTGCAGCGAGTCATCGATCTGCTCGGTCTGGGGGATCAGGAGCTTGGCGACCACCAGCGAGGCGGGTGCGGCCATGAAGGAGCCGCAGAGCAGGAACTTGGCGAAGGCGATCTTTTGCGCCGGATCATTGCCGCCGAGGAAGCCGATGTAGGCCAGCAGCACGCCCCCGGCGATGGTGGCCATGCCGCCGGTCATAAGCGCGAAGATCTCGCTGCGGTTCATGCGGTCGATGTAGGGCTTGATCATCAGCGGCGACTCGGTCTGGCCGAGGAAGATCTCCGCCGCCGCTGCCAGCGACTCCGCGCCGGAGAGCTTCATGAAGCGCTTGGTCACCCATGCGAAGGCCCACACCACCTTCTGCAAGATGCCGCAGTAGTAGAGCAGCGAGCACAGTGCGGAGAAGAAGATGATGGTGGGGAGCACGTAGCAGGCGAAGACGACGGCCTTGCCGCCGCCGAAGACGGGGCCGAGCGAAGCCGGATCCGCGAGCGGGCCGAAGACGAACTTCGCTCCCTCTTGGGAGAAGTCGGTGACCCAGATGAAGAAGGCGGCGAGCTGGTCGAAGATCCAATTGCCGCCGGGAACGACCAGGAAGAGCAGGGCGAGGATGAGCTGGAGCAGGAGCCCGCCGCCGACCAATTTCCAATCGATGGCCCGCCGGTTTTCCGAGAAGGCCACGCCCAAAGCTATCAGAACGGCGAGACCGAGGATGGCGCGGGCGATATCGATGAGCATAGGCGGTTAGGCGGCGGGAGGCGCTAGCAGGGAACGGGCCGGGAGCATCGGCTTCTTCGCAAATCCTTGGATGGCCGCCAAGTTCTCTTCGGTTACGGAGTAGTAGGGGGGCCGGATTCTTAACCGCGAAAAACGCGAAAGGCCGCGAAATTTGAAAGGCAGGAAGCAGGGATGCCTTTGATGGTTGTTTGGATTTCGCGGAGTTTCGCGTTTTTCGCGGTTCACTGCCTTTAAGCCTAGCCGAGGGGTGAAATCCCCGCTTCCCTCCGCGCGCTAATGCGGCGCGTGACGATCCATACCGATGGGGCTTGCCGGGGAAATCCCGGACCGGGCGGATATGGAGTGGTGATGGTCTGCGGCAAGCACCGCCTGGAGCTGGCGAAGGGCTACACTCGCACTACGAACAACCGGATGGAGCTGCTGGCGACGATTGTGGCGCTGGAGACCTTGAAGGAGCCATGCGAGGTCGAGCTGCTGTCCGATTCGCGCTACGTCATCGATGCGATGGTGAAGAACTGGATCAAGGGCTGGAAGGCGAAGGGCTGGCGTACGGCCTCCAACCAGCCGGTGAAGAACCAGGATCTGTGGCTGCGTCTTTCCGCTGCGGCGGACATCCACAAGATGACCTGGAAATGGGTGCGCGGGCACGCGGGTCACAAGGAGAACGAGCGTTGTGATGTGCTCGCGGTGGGTGCGGCGACCGGGCGGAACCTGCTGGTGGATGCGGGTTTCGAAGACTGAGAGCCTGCTTGCCAAGGGATGAGTTCCCGGCAGCATGGCGAGTTATGAAGAACTTGTTGGCGACCGCGGGCATCGCGTTGACTTCCTTCGCGTGGGTGTGGACCGGCAGTAGCTGTGGATTTGGTGCGGCGCAGAATAGCCAGTCCGGTGGGAAGGCGATGGCCTCCTCCAAGGCCGATCCATTGAAGAACTTCTATTTGGTGGAGGAGATCAAGGTCAGCGGGCTGACGCCATCGGCCGCCTTGGACAAGGTGCGGGTCTCTTATGAGCAGCTCTGCAGCAAGACCGGTGAAAAGCCCCTGAAGCTCGCTTTCGAGCTGCCGCCGGGACCGGAGAAGCCCCTTCGGGTCAAGCTGGAGGCACCCCGGACCTTGGACAATTCCGTCAGGGTCATCGCCGCTGCCGCGGAAATGACCGTGGAGCGAGATGGTAGCACCTACCGCTTCAAGGCCCCGCGTGTGCAGGAAAACGGGGAGCTGGTGAAAGAGACCTTCTCGGTGCCGCCTGACTTTGTGGCGCGCTTGGGTGAAAAGGGGAATGCGAGGGATGTGCGCAGCGCCTTGACCAACTTCGGCATCGATCTCGACGATTCCACCCGGTTTTCGCTTACAGGGAGCAAGCTGAGCATGGAAACCCGTAGCGCCGGGGATGTGCTCGCCGTTTCTTCGGCGATCGCCGGGACCATCGGTGACTTGCCGGTGCAATTTCAGATGCAGGCGCAGGTCTTCGAAATTCCTGCGGGATCCAAGTGGACCGCTCCCTCTGGTGGTGGCTTTGACGAGAAGACCGCGAAGCGCTTGCTCAAGGATTTGGAAAGGAGCAGAGGGGTGAAGGTTCAGACAATTCCCTCGATCACGACTCGTCAGTATGAGGTTGGCCTGTGCGACTGGAGCGAAGACACGAGATCTCCCATGGGTGGCAAGGTTCTTCGCATGCAAGCGGGAAGCTTGGGAGGAGGCCATCTTCTGAAAACATCCTATTCGGATACCGCAGGCAGGACCAATGGCGGCAAGCACGTGCACATTGAGGACGCGGGCTATGCGCCTGACTTCGGCACCCGCCTGTCGGTGCAAACGCTGCCCGACGGTTCGCGGGTTGCGGTCGCGGTCACGCCGGTTTTGATCGATGCGACCGGGAAGCCGGTTCGCAAGCCGGAACGGAAACTAGCGGTGAATTACGGCTTCTGAGCTTGGGGTCTACGGAGCTGGATGGGGCTGCGGGCAGTTGGGGACCGTTCTGCGGGCCAGTGGCTCCGCGCACCCGGCTAAGAGGCACCCGGGTGTTAGGGCGCTGTTCGGCTGAAGCACTTCACGCCTTCGCCTCGATCATCTTGCGGCGGTAGGCTTCGTCGAGGCGTTGGTCGATCTTGGCGGCGTCTTCCTCGGAGAGGAAGTTCGGGCCGCCGGCGGCGAAGCTGCCGAGGAGCACGCGGGCCCACTTGTCGAGCATCAGCATGATGTTCAGGACTTCCGCGCTACTGGAGCCGAGGGCGACTGGGCCGTGGTTCTCCATAAGGATGACCTTGGGTGGCTTGCCATGCTCGGCGCGGAAGCGGGCGAGGCCGTCGCGGATGGCGATGGCGAGGTCGAGGCCGGGATTGATGTACGGGATCAGTAGTACATGGCGGCCGCAGACGACGATGGCATCCGGGCAGACGTGGCGGAGGAAGGGCTTGGAGCCCAGCTTGCTCGCCAGAATAGAGAGCACGGAAACGGTGTGGGTGTGGCCGACCCATTTCACGCCGGGCTCGCGCAGGCAGAGCGAGTGGAGGAAGGTTTCGACCGATGGCTTCTTGTGAGTGGGGTCCGCGAGGCAGGCGACCAAGCCGTCCTCGATGTCCTGCTCGCTGAGGTCGCTGCGATCTAACAGGGCATCCACCTTCGCGTGCGAAACGCGGGACAAGCCATCCGCGGACATGGTGCTCAGGGAGGTGCCGGAGGCTTTTACCAGGAAGCTGCCGTCGCCAAGATCGGAGGAGGTATTGCCCTCGCCGAGGATCGCGAGATGGCGGTCTTCGCGGCCGAGTTCGCGGGAGAGCTGGACGAGTTCTTGGAGGGTGGCGGCAGTGGACATGGCTTAGCGCGGTTGCTTGGCGTGGATCGCCTGGCGGAAACGCGAGGGCGGCACGCGGTGGATGGATTTGAAAACGCGGGAGAAGTGGAAGGGATCGGGGAAGCCGGTGGCGTGGGCGACTTCCTTCACGCTGGTGCCTTCCTCCAGCAGCAGCACCGCGGCGTGCTGCATGCGCAGGCGGGTGAGGAACTGGTAGGGGCTCTCGTCGTGGAAGCGGCTGAAGAGCCGGCAGATGTAGGGCGCGTCGAGTTCGCAGGCGGTGGCGACCGATTCCAGCGAGGCGAGTTCGAGGAAGTGGCCTTCGATGTGCGCTTTCACGCGGCTGAAGGTCGCGAAGGCGCGGGTGTCGGTGCCCTCGGCATCGACGGCGTCCTCGCGGCACATCAAGAGGAGCTGCTGGACGATCGCGGTGCAGAGTGGGCGCGAGTAGCTGGAGTTCCGCGAGCCGCGCTCGATCAGGGAATCGAAGGCGCGGCGGATCGGCTCGGCCTTCAGGCACTGGGAGATGGTGCCGGGCTGGAGGTCGTAGCGTTCCAGGAAGGCTGCGGCCTCGCTGCCGGAGAAGCCGACGAAGTACTTCACCAGCGGCTTGGCCGGATCGGTGGCGATGTGATGCGGCATTCCCGGCCCGTAGAGGAAGAAGACACCCGGCTTCAGCGAGGCTTCCTGTTCGCCGAGCGCGAGAGTCCCCCGGCCGCCGTGCACGAACTCGAGCAGGAACCAAGGGAAGTTCTCGCGGTCGATGCGGTAGTCCGGCTGGCAATGCTCGATGCCACCGCATTTCACCTCGAAGCCGGAGCTGTCCGGATCATCGAAGAAGAAGACCCGTGACGACTCCACCTGACGTGACAGGAAGGCGGGAGTGGGATCAGGGGCGGGCGACACGATGGATTTGCTATTCCATGGTTGTGATGAATTGGAAGCAAAAACATCCATGTTGGTGAGTGGAAATCGCCGATAGGGCTCCATTAAGGAAAATAGTCTAAGCAAATTTATCCATTTCTGGAGTGACAAGTGCGCTTCCGTTCCACTATTTCCGGAGCATGAACCCTGCGCCCTATCCCAAGGTGGGCATTCGCCCGGCGATCGATGGTCGTCTCGGCGGCGTCCGCGAATCGCTTGAAGAACGCACCATGCAACAGGCCCGTGCTGTGGCCGAGTTGATCGCCCGCGAGCTGCGCTATCCCGATGGCAGCCCGGTGGAGTCCGTGATCTCGGACAGCTGCATCGGCGGGGTGAAGGAAGCGGCGGCCTGCGCGGACAAATTCCGGCGTGAGAACGTGGGCGTATCCCTGACAGTGACGCCTTGCTGGTGCTACGGCTCGGAGACCATGGACATGGATCCGCATCTGCCGAAGGCGGTGTGGGGCTTTAATGGCACCGAGCGGCCAGGCGCGGTTTACCTCGCGGCGGTGCTCGCGGGCCATGCGCAGAAGGGCCTGCCGGCCTTCGGAATCTACGGCCAGGATGTGCAGGCGGCGACCGATACGGAGATCCCGGATGATGTGCGCGGCAAGCTCCTCGATTTCATCCGCTGCGGCCTGGCGGTCGCGCTGATGCGCGGCAAGAGCTACCTCTCGATGGGTGGCACCTCGATGGGGATTGCCGGCTCGGTGGTGGATCCCGCGATGTGGGAGAAGTGGCTCGGCATGCGGGTCGAGGCGGTCGACATGAGCGAATTCGCCGGGCGCATGCGCAAGGGCTGGTACGACCAAGAGGAGTATGCGAAGGCGCTCGCCTGGGTGAAGGCCAACTGCCCGGAGGGCAAGGACTACAACTCGCCGGAGACCACGCGCAGCCGCGAGCAGATCGATTCCGAGTGGGAGGACAGCGTGAAGATGGCTCTGATTGCCCGCGACCTGATGGCGGGGAATCCGAAGCTGGCAGCAATGGGTCTCGGTGAGCAGGCCCAAGGCCACAATGCGATCGCCGCGGGCTTCCAGGGCCAGCGACAGTGGACTGACCACTTCCCGAACGGTGACTTCATGGAGGCGATCCTGAATTCCTCCTTCGACTGGAATGGCAAGCGCGCGCCCTACATTCTGGCGACAGAGAACGATGCTTTGAACGGTGCGGGCATGCTCTTCGGCTCGCTGCTCACCCATACCGCGCAGATCTTCGCGGACCTGCGGACCTACTGGAGTGGAGCGGCCATCGAGCGTGCAAGCGGCAAGTCCTTCAGTCATCCGTTGGTGGCGGATGGGATCCTGCACCTGATCAATTCCGGCCCGGCGGCGCTGGATGGCACCGGTCAGCAGGAAGTTGATGGTGTTCCCGCGATGAAGCCCTTCTGGGATATCAGCGAGGCGGAGGTGGAGAAGTGCCTGAAGGCCACCACCTGGCATCCCTCGATCACCGAATACTTCCCCGGCGGTGGCCTGAGCACGCGCTTCCGCACCCGCGGCGGCATGCCGGCCACGATGATCCGGCTCAATCTCGTCGATGGTCTCGGCCCCGCGCTGCAGATCGCCGAGGGCCACACCATCGACCTGCCGGAGGATGTGCATGACGCGCTCGACCAGCGGACGAATCCGACTTGGCCGACCACTTGGTTTGCCCCGATCCTGACCGGCAAGGGAGCCTTCCGCAGCGCCTACGAGGTGATGAACCACTGGGGTGCGAATCATTGTGTCATGAGCCACGGCCACATCGGCCACCTCTACATCACGCTGGCGGCGATGCTCCGGATCCCGGTTTATATGCACAATGTCAGCGAGGAGCGGGTTTTCCGCCCGGCGGCATGGCGGGCTTTCGGGACCGCGGATCTGGAAGGAGCGGATTTCCGGGCCTGCGCGAACTACGGCCCGCTTTACGGGAGGGCTTGAGTTTTGAAGCCGCGAATGGACGCGAATTTTGAGATGAAGAGAGAAAGGACTACCCGAAGGGGTACCGCGTCCCCGCAAAAGGGGCTTTTCATTCGCGCCCATTGGCGTCCATTCGCGGTTTAAATCTGTTTATGGCTGCCTCCTGACACAGCCGAGAGTTTCCGGCCGGGTCACCCGTATGCGTGACTTTCCGGAATCCATTGCCCAAGTTTCGGATAGATCGATAACCCAAGATGAAATCCACCACGCTTTTCGCCCTCACCGCGGCCGCCCTGTTAGCCGGTTGCAACAATGACAAATCCGGAGGCGGCTCTGGCCAAACCCGCATCGCCGTGATCCCGAAGGGGACCACCCACATCTTCTGGAAGTCCGTGGAAGCGGGCGCGCAGAAGGCTGCCACCGAACTCGGCGTGAAGGTCACCTTCATCGGGCCGCAGAAGGAGGACGACCGCAGCCAGCAGATCGACCTGGTGAAGAACCAGGCGCTGCAGAACGACGCGATTGTCGTCGCGCCGCTCGATGCGGTTGCGCTGCGCGATGTGGTGAAGGAAGTATCGGCGAAGAAGCCGGTGGTGATCATTGACTCCTCACTGGCCGATAGCGCGGACTTCATTTCGAGCTACGTGGCGACCGACAACCGCGAGGGCGGGAAGATCGCTGCCAAGGCGCTGGCCGAAAGCTTGGGCAAGAAGGGCAAAGTCGCCGTGCTGCGCTATGCGCAGGGCAGTGCCTCCACCGAGCAGCGCGAGGAAGGCTTCCTGAAGGAGATCGCGAACTATCCGGACATCGAGGTGGTAAGCTCCGAGCAGTATGCGGGTGCCACCGCCAGCCAGGCCCAGGACACCGCGACCAACCTGCTGACCCGCCTCACCTCGGGTGACAGCCTGACGGTGCAGGGGATCTTCGCCAGCAACCAGACCAGCACCTACGGGATGCTCCAGGCGCTGCGCGGCAAGAACCAGGCCGGCAAGGTCAAGTTCGTCGGCTTCGACTGCGATGCGACTTTCATCGATGCGCTGAAGAAGGGCGAGATGCAGGGCAGCGTGCTGCAGGATCCCGTGAACATGGGCTACCTCGGCGTGAAGACCGCGGTGGCGAAGCTCAAGGGCGAGAAGGTGGAGCCGGTGATCGATACCGGGGCGACTCTGATCACGGCGGCGAATCTGGAAGATGCGAAGGTGGCTGCGCTGATCAAGACGCAGGTTCCTTGAAGACAAAGGAAGGCACCACGAATCTTTCGAATCTTACGAATGAAGAAGGGCCTCGCGGGGAGCAAAACCTACTCGATGCCTTCTGTTTGGGATTCGTTGGATTGGTGTGATTCGTGGTGCCTATCAATTTGAACCGCTGATGTCCGATACTCCTCCACGCTTGGTAATGCGGGGCATCCGCAAGACCTTCGGGCCGACCATCGCGCTCGGCCGGGTGGACCTTGAGGTCTTGCCGGGGGAGGTGCATGCGCTGGTCGGTGAGAATGGTGCGGGCAAGAGCACGCTGATGAAGGTGCTCTCCGGTGCTCATGCGCCGGATGCGGGCGAGATGAGCTTCGATGGCCAAGTCTACCAGCCACGGCATCCGCTCGATGCGCGGGCGCGCGGGGTGGGGATGATCTATCAGGAGCTCTCGATCGCGCCGCACCTGACGGTGGAGGAGAACATCGTGCTCGGGATGGAGCCGCGGAAGGGCCCCTTTGTGGATCGCAAGATGATGCGGGCGCGGGCGCTTGAGGCACTGGCGCATTTCGATCATCCCGAGATCCGCCCGGAGGTGAAGGCGGGCAAGCTGTCGGTCTCGGCGCAGCAATTGGTGGAGATCGGCCGCTCGCTGGCGATGGGTTGCAAGCTGCTGGTCTTCGACGAGCCGACTTCCTCGCTGGCGCAGAAGGATATCGAGCGCTTGTTCCAACTCATCGACCGCCTGAAGGGGCAGGGGATTTCGATCATCTACATCTCGCACTTCCTGGAGGAGGTGAAGCGTCTCGCTTCGCGCCTGACCGTGTTGCGCGATGGCTCGGTGGTGGGGACCCGGGATGTGGCCACGACCGCACCCGAGGAGATCGTCTCGATGATGGTCGGCCGCGATGTAGAGGATCTCTATCCGCGCAGTGAACGCACGCCGGGTGACGCCTTGTTAGAAATTTCCGGACTCGCGGGGCAGAAGAAGCCTGCCGATGCCAGCATGACACTGCGCCGCGGCGAAGTGGTGGGCATTGCCGGCCTGATCGGCTCCGGGCGCACCGAATTCCTGCGCGCCTTGTTCGGCCTGGATGCGGTGAAGTCCGGCTCGGTGAAGATCAGTGGTGCTGCCGGCGGCGAGCACTCGAAGCCGCGCAAGCGCTGGAAGCAGGGCGTCGGCATGCTCAGCGAGAACCGCAAGGAGGAGGGCCTCGCGCTGAATCTCTCGATCGCGGACAATGTGACGTTGCCTTGCTTGGATCGCTTCGGCAAGGTGGGCACCGTTTTCCCTTCCCGGCAGAAGCAGGCAACCGCTCGCTGGATCGAGCGCCTCGGCATCAAGTGCCAGGGCCCCGCGCAGGCAATCGGCGCGCTGTCCGGCGGCAACCAGCAGAAGGCAGCTTTTGCGCGCCTCTTGGAATACGACGTCGACGTGCTGCTGTTAGATGAGCCGACCCGCGGCATCGACATCGCGGCGAAGGCGCGGATCTACGAAGCGATCAATGAAGTCGTCACCGATGCCAAGCGGCCGCGTGCGGTGGTGATCATTTCTAGTTATCTGCCCGAGCTCTTCGGCGTTTGTGACCGCATCGCGGTGATGAGCCAGGGCCGCCTGACCCGCGCCGTGGCGGTGGAGAAGCTGACGCCGCATGACGTGATGCTGGTGGCCACCGGCAAGGCCGTCGACCTCCCCTGATCTTCCCTCTCTCCCATGCGCCTGAAATCGCTCCTCACCATCCTCGGTCCCTTTGTCGCGCTGCTGCTGATCTACGGTATCTTCGGGGCCTTCAATTCCGCCATGTTCCATGCGGAGGTGATGCGCGATATCCTCACGCAGACGGTGATCGTGGGCATCGCGGCGATTGGCATGACGCTGATCATTGTATCCGGTGGTATCGATCTTTCCGCGGGCTCGGTGGTGGCGCTGTGCAGCGTGGTCGCGGCCATGCTGGTGAAGCACAACTATCCGCCCGCGCTGGTCTTCGTCGGAACGCTCGCTTTCGGCGGCTTCTGCGGACTGGTGAATGGCGGCCTGACAACGGGGCTGAAGCAACTGCCTTTCATCATCACGCTTGGCACCATGCAGATCTTCCGTGGCGCGGCGAAGGTTGGGGCGGAGGGATCGCCGGTGAACCTGCCCTTCAACGTGACCGCCTATAAGCCGTGGATGGGTGGGGCGGGAATCCCTTGGGGCGTCGGGATGATGATCGCGCTGGTGATTCTCTTCACCCTGGTGCTGCGCTCCACGCGCTTCGGCCGGCATGTCTTTGCGGTCGGCTCGAATGAAAACACCGCCACGCTCTGCGGTGTGAATGTGCCACTGACCAAGCTGCTGGTTTACATCATCGGTGGTGTCTGCGCGGCGCTCTCCGGCATCATGCTGATGGCGAAGTCCTCGCAGGGTGATCCCACCACGGCGGTGGGTCTGGAGCTCGATGTCATCGCGTCCGTGGTGATCGGCGGTGCCAGCCTCTCGGGCGGTGAAGGCACGGTGCTCGGTGCGCTGATCGGTGCGCTGCTGATGACCACCATCCGCATGGGCTGCAATTTGAACGGCATTCCGACGCCCTGGACGGAGATCATTACCGGCGTAATCATCATCGTCGCCGTGATCATCGACCGCCTGCGTCACCGGAAAGCCTGAGCGAAGCGACAAGCTTGACTCGCGGCGGCTTTGATATGGCATCGCATGATGCCGGAGTGGAAAAGTTATGCCCTTTTGGCCGCCGGAGCGGTGGCGGCCTTTGCGGCGGGCCGGATGACCCGTGGTCCGGGTGGTGATCCGGTATCGGGGGTTGAGCCCCAAGGGAATGCCGGGGCGGCGAAACCCGTATCCGGGGGGCCGGCTAGCGAGCTGGGTGGGGTCGCGATGGTGCGCCGGCTGGAAAGCGCCAGCTTGGCGGAATGCGAGGAGTTTTTGGGAGGCCGCAGACTGCGCGATCTCGAGCCGTTGGCGGGGGAGGCCCTCTTGCAACGACTCTCCGAAGTGGCTCCGGAGCGGCTGGCAGATCTGCTGATGGACGTAAAGGGCGGCGGCAGCGTCTTCGCTTCCTGGCAGCGCTGGATCTTCTGGCTGGGCAGGGAGCATCCCGAGCTGCTCGACGCGAAATTGGCGGACGCGAGTCTTTCTCCGGCGCTGCGCGATGCATTGGAGAATGCGATTTTGATCGGGAGAACCCGTTTCCCGGATTCCCCGGCCGACCTGGCCAAGGCTCTTGCTGAACAAGGCGAGGCTGCGAGGGGGGCTCTCATTCAGCTCTCGGAGAGCGATCCCGATCAGGCGATCCACTATCTTGCCGAGTTTCTCAAGGAGGGAGGCAGTGCCTGGCGCTCCGTTTCCCTGGGGACCGGGTTCTATCTCCGCCTGGCCCGCGCCAATCCGGCGGCCATGCAGGCGCTGCTGCCGCTGATGCGTTCGGTGGAGGAGCAAATGCAGGCGTCCACTGCCCTGGCGAAGGTCTTGGCGGGTGACGATCCGGCGCTGGCGGTGGCCTTTTATCAATCGATGTCGCCCTCGCGGGCGCGCAGCACGGCAGCGATCGAGATCGCAGATGCTTGGGCCAAGCGCGATCCGGCGGCGGCACTGGCATGGGTGCAGGCGACGCTGCCAGAGGGTGCTGCCAAGCGTGCGGCGCTCGCGCTGTACCTGGCACCGATTGCGGAGAGCGATCCGCTGAAGGTCCTGGCACTGCTGCCGCGGGCGAGGGAGCTGGGTTCGGGAAGCACCTTTGCCTATTACATGACCGGCAGTGGTTCCCAAGGGGTCGGTGGCGGTAGTGATCATGCTCCCCCGAACTCGGTCCGTGACCGCGCGCTGCTGGCCCTGATGGCGAGCCAGCCGGATGCGGCCCTGGAGCTGGTTCGCAGCAACGCGAAGGTCGAGTATGGTCGCCAGACCGATTGGGGCACGCTGGCCAAGGGTGCGGCGCAGTGGCTTGGCAGGGATCCTGCGGCGGCGATCCGCTGGATCGCGGCGGCCCAAGGAGAGGAAGCCGTGGCCTTGGGCGGTTCCTCCGGATTCACCCGCGCACTGGCCGACTTGGATATCCAAACGATCGCCCAAGCAGCGGGCAGCTTGAGCTCGGTGAGCAATCCGGAGGTGGCCGCGCGGCTCGCCGGGAGCTTCGCCTCATCGATGGCCTTGAGTGATCCCGCCTTGGCCTTTCGCGAAGTGGAGAAACTTCCCGATGCCCTCCAGCAGCCTTGGCTGAATGCAGCGATATCGAAATGCCTGGAGACGGATCCTGCGTTTGCCACGGCTGCCGCCAACCGGCTCACGGAAGCGCAGCGCCGCAAGCTGAGCGAGACGATCGCCAGCAAGGAGCAGGCTGACCGTGCCGTCACTTTCCTTCAGCAGATGCCTGCTGCCGAGCAGGACATCGCGCTCTATCAGCAGGCCTTGGAACGCTGGTCTCCCGGCGGCTTGGTGCAGGTCAATGACTGGTGGAGCCGCCTCACCGATCAGGATGGGGTCGCCCGCTCGGCCGCGCTTTCGATGATGTCGGGGCGGATCTACAGCAGCGATCCTGCCACCGGCCAGCGTCTGATCGGGGAGATCGGCCAGATACCCGATGAAGGTCTGCGCATGCAGGCCTTCCAGAATTTGATCACGGGGATGGCGAGCAAGGATCCGCAGGCGGCACAGGCGCTGGCGGCGCAACCGGGCATGGAACTGCCGGAGGCAGGACTCGGCAAAGCCCGGGCGAAGCTCCAGCGCTACCTGGAGGAACAGCAGCAGCGATGAAACGGAATCTTCTCATCGGGGCGATCGTGTTGCCGCTGGCATTTTTTGCCGGGCGGATCGGTGGCGGCTCTCCAGACTCAGTGCAAACTCCGGCCAAGACTGCTGCACCGACCAAGGCAGGAGACCGCACGGCGGAGTCGCGCCGTGGCGCGGGCAAGTCTGGATCGCCAGCATGGAGCATCCTTCGCCGGCGAGCCGGAATGTCGACCGATGAGTTGCTGGAGGATCTCTTCGTTGGAGGGGCAAACCAGTTCGATTCATGGCGGATCGACCAGATGCTGGCCACCGATCCGGAGCGGCTGTTCCGCGAGATTTACCGGCGCGCGGATGGCGGCATGCTGGCGGAGGTGACGCGGCGTTGGTGCACGACCGATCCTGAACGGGCGCTACCACTGCTCTTGGGCAAGAAGGAGCCTTTCGCGTGGAAAGGCCGCGACTTCTACGACCCGCGTCCGCCGGTGAGCTTCACCGCGATGGGTGCGCTGGACCCAGAGAAGGGCCTGGCGATGATCGACGCTCTGCCGGCATCCCAGCTCAGGGAAAGGGACTACTCGACTTTGCTTGAGGGGGTCGCCAGTGCGGAGCCGGGGAAGGCGCTCGATTGCTTCGAGAGGATTCTGGCGAAGGGCGAGCCGCCCGCGAACCAACTCGGGTGGATGGTGCAGCTTGTCGCGAGCGCCGATCCGCAGGCGGCCCTCAACTGGGCGAAGGGCCAGTATGATCCAGTCCCTGCGAAGCTGATGGCGAGCTTGCTGGAGGGCATGTCCAAGAACGATCCCGCCGGTTCCGCGAGCTTGTATGAAGAAACTTCGCCCAAGCCCGGAGGGAGCGCGCTTTATCAGATCCAAGTGCAGTTGGCGCGCAAGAGCAGCGATCTGGATGCCACCTGGCAGTGGGTGGAGCGGAACGTCGAGCCCGCGAATCTGGCCGGGGCAAAGGCCCAGGCACTGGTGGCTTGGGCGCGCAAGAATCCGGATGCGGCCATGGGACGGCTTCTGCCAATCCCGACCTGATCGCGAGTGACCGGAGTTACGAGCTCGCCAAGCTGGTGAAGACCAGCGGCCGGGGCGATGAACTGATGGGCCTTGCGCAGCAGATGCCAGAGGAGCAGGCGGCTTCCTTGAAGCGGGCGCTGCAGATCGTGGGTGCCGCCCCGCCCGAGCCTGATGCGCAGCCCTCTCACCAGCAGGTTCTTACCCTCATGTGGCAGAACCCGGAGAAAGCCGAGGCACAGTGGCAATCCTTCAGCGAGGAGCAGCGGGGACAAATGATTGAATTGATGAACAGTGATAGTGGCTTCCCGGTCGACCCTGCGTTCGTCCTCAAGCGCTTGGTCGAAGCCAAAGCGGATCTAGGCAAGGAGGGTGGGAGGAGGGCCCTCGGGCGGCTTTCCCTGTCAGATCCCCGGGCCGCGGCGCGTCTGGTGGAGGACATGCCTCCCGGCGAGAGCCGCGACAAGATGATCAAGGCGCTCCGCGAGAACTGGGCAGTGGACGATGAAGCCGCCGCTACCGAGTGGGGCGAGCGGGTGGCGCCCAAGAGCTAGCCGAGGAATCGGGCCCGCCGTCTTGACTTCCGGCGGGAATGAGATGGCATGGCATGATAACACAGTGATTCGTTGGAAAAGTCATGCTTTGCTCGCGGCTGGGGCTGCGGCGTCTTTCTTCGGGGCTCGCGCCCTGTCCAGATCCGCTCCTCTTGCGGGAGGTGCCGGGGCTGTGTCGGCAGCGGCAGGGAAGGGAGCTGCCGCGTCCAAGCCGCTCCCGGATGACCCGGCGGCAGCGGTCGCGTGGGCGCAGGCCGCCAGTCTAACAGACTGCGAGGCGCTGCTAGCCGCGCACAAGCTGGAGGACCTCGATCCCTTGCTCCGCGAGGCCTTGTTCCTGCGGCTGGCGGAATTGAGCCCTGCGCGCCTCTTGGAGCTGCTTCTCGGGTCCTCGCCCTCGCGAATCGCGAGTTGGGAGACTTGGATGAAGTGGCTGGCTCTGGCTCATCCGGAGCTGTTAGAGAAGAAGCTGGCGGATGGGGCCCTCTCCGGCCCGCTCAAGGAGATCCTTATAGCGTCGCTGCAAACGGCCGAATCCGAGAAGCGCAAGGATCCGCGGAAGATCCTCGAAGCCGCGCTGGAGAAAGGCGAGGACCGGCAGGTCCTCTCTGCCCTCCACAAGCTGTCCGAGACGGATCCGCATCTCGCGCTGGACTATCTGGAGCTGCTCATGAAGGGCGGGCAGTTGCCGGTGCTCCTGGATGGTCCGGCCTTTCTCGCGAAAATGGCAGAGGCGGATCCGGCCCGGGTGCAGGCCCTGATCGGCAAGGCCAACTCGCCTGAGTCGAGCATGGCGATCGCATCCGTGCTCGCGCGGACTTTGGCGAAGGATGATCCCGCGGCGGCGGTGGCGCTCTACGATTCGCTGCCTGCTTCTCGCAGCCGTAGCATGGTGGCCCTGGAGTTGGTCTCGGCGTGGTCGCGGAAGGATCCGAATGCGGCGCTCGCATGGATTGAGAAGAGTTTGCCGGAGGGGGCGGTGCGGCGCTCGGCCCTGGCGCTTGCGCTGGCGCCCTTTGCCACCAGTGATCCGAAGCGGGTGCTGGCTCTGCTGGGAGCCAGAACTGACGGCGAGTATGATCAAGTCTACTTCAACTCCTATCAGACAAAGTTCGGCGGGATGGGATTCGGCGAAGGTGGGGTGGGCAATAACAATCCCGACGCTCTCAGGGAGCGGGCACTGATCGCTCTTGTGGACTCCGATCCCCGCGCGGCTTTCGCGATCCTTGATCAAGGCATCGCCGCGATTTCCCAAGACCAACCGAGGTCCGTGATCGAGATGAGCGAACTGGCAGCCAAGGCCGCGGGGGCATGGCTCAAGAATGATCCAGCTGCGGCCATTGCGTGGCTGAGTTCCCAGACGGCTGAAACTTGCCAGGCCATCCTAGGGCGGCTATCGGGGCCTCTCCATGACTTGTCCCCTGAGCGAGCGAGAGAGGGGCTCGCCGCCCTCGATCGTTTCAAGGACCCTTATCTTGCCCGCAATTTCGTGCGAGCGATGGCGCCGGCACTCACCAGGGCCGATCCAGCAGCGGCCTTCGATATCGCTGAAACGCTTCCCCAAGAGCTGCGCGCGGCTTGGACGGGAGCGGTGATCAATCAGATGATGATCACGGATCCCGCGGCCGCGGCGAAAGAGGTCGGGCGTCTGCCGGAGAAAGAGTGGCCCAACGCCAACGCCACGATTGCCAGGCAGATGGCTGACAAGTCGCCACAGGATGCCGTTGCCTTCCTCGATAATTTGCCTGCCAACGCCAAGAACTCGACGGTCTATAAGGATGTTTTCAGGTCTTGGCTGGAGAGCCAGCCTGACAATGCAATGGCGTGGTGGCAGAACCTGCCGCCGGGTGAGTCCAAGGCCCGCAGCGGAAGCCTGCCACTTGTCGTCGGCCGGCTCTATCAGGCCGACCCTTCCACTGCTCCACAGATCGTCGGCATGATCCTGGCCGTGCCGAGCGAGCAATATCGCATGGAGGCGACAAGCAACCTGGCCGCGAGCATCGCGAAGACCTCGCCCGAGGCTGCGTACGAGATGATCGCCAATCCGGAGCTGAAGCTGTCCGCCTCGAATCTGGAATACCTGAAGCAGCGGATTGAGAGCGTCAGCACGAAGCCATGAAGCGCGACCTCTACATTGCTGCCATTCTCTTGCCACTGGCCGCCCTGGCGGGATGGAAGACTTCATCTCCTGGACCTGCAGGGAGTGAGGCGATGGCCCCTCCTCAGAAGGAAACAGCAGCGGCCCCCACCAAGGCATCCACCCGTGAAGAGCGGATCAAGCGTCCATTGGCTCCACCCCGGACATGGAAGGCACTCAAGGAGCGGGCCCATGCCAGCCCGGCGGAATTGCAGGCGGAGCTTGTCACATTGGTGAATGGCGGTGCGCAAGCGGTGTTCAATGGTGAGCAGGCTTGGCTGCTCCAGCATCTGCTGAAGGTCGATCCCGCCGGAACCCTGCGTGAGGTCCGCGACCACTGTCGGGACTTCCAGTCCGACAACGTGACCTTGTATTGGTGCCTCTGGGATCCGGAGGGCGCATTGACCGCGCTGCTCGCGGCCAAGCCGCTTGTCGGCAAGGCTTCTAACGGCGGAAGCATGGGCGGACCCTTGAGCTTCACGGGGATGGGCCGACTGGCTCCGGAGAAGGGGCTGAAGATGATCCTCGATCTGCCGCCGGAGCAGCGCAGCGCCGGTTTCTTTGCCAGCCTGCTTGGCGGGATCGCGGCCGACCATCCGGAGCAAGCGGCCGCCTACTTCGAGCGCATCGTCGCCGATGGCAAGATTCCCGAGTCCAATCTCTCTACTGTGCTCGGAGCCTTGGCGGCGGCGGATCCCGCGCGCGCGACCGATTGGGCGGAGCAACACTTCGGAACGCTGCCGGACAAGGTAGCGCACGAGCTCGTGAAGGGCATGGCCAAGACGGATCCGGAAAGGGCGGAAAAGATCTATCAGGGGATGATGTCCGGCGACGCGGATGACCGTCGTGAACCGGCCTACTGGATTTCCCAAGCACTTACCGATCGCGGCATCGACGCGAGCTACAAGTGGATCGAAGACAACGCGCCTCCGGGAAAAGTAGAGGAGCTCAAGGGAAATGCCTGGAGCATGTGGGCATGGCATCACAAGGACGAAGCGATCGAGCGGATCCTCAAACAACCCGAACTGCTGGGCGAAGCGCGGGGCGGGGAGACGCTAGGCATCGTTCAGTCGCTGGGGCGCGAGGCGGACTTGATCGCCGTGGTGGATGCCCTTCCCGCGGATCAAGCGACCAAGCTCCGGGAACTCCTGACTGCCAACGGCCTGCTGGCACCGGATCCTGAGGTTGATCCGACCACATCTTTCCTATGGCTCAAGCGTCTGGGCAAGGATCCCGCGGCGGCTGGCGAAATCCTGAAGTCGATGACTGAAGATCAGCGTGAAGAATTGGCCAGCACGGTGAACGGCGACAATTTCGCCGCTGGCGACGATCCTCGCCTGATGCTCAAGATTGTGGGCGCTTCGAAAGATGGGATCGATCGCAAGGGAGGCCACAAGGGCCTCGCCCGCTTGACTCTACTTGATTCCGCGGAAGCCGTGCGGATGGTGGAAGCGATGCCGCCCGGCGAAGCGCGGAGCAATGCCGTCGATAGCGTCTGGCGAAATTGGAAGGTGGACGACTCGACCTCGGCAACGGCTTGGAAAGAAAAGATGCTCGGCGGGAAGTGACTCCGCCGCAGGCATGGCCCGTCTTGCATGTCCGCCACCTTCCGCCATGATCGGTGCATGAGCATCCGCCCCCTCTTCTTCTCGACCCTGCTGCTTGCCGGCACGATCGCGCCTTCCTCCGCCCAGACGCAGCAGGAGATGAATGCCGAAGCCGTGGCCGCGTTCACCAAGGCCGACAAGGAACTCAACGAGGTCTATGCCAAGGTCCTCGATGTGCTGGACGACGAGGCGAAGGAAAAGCTCAAGCGCTCGCAGCGAGCCTGGGTGCTCTTCCGTGATTCCGAAGCCGACTTCCGGGCCGATGCCGAAGCGCGCGGCGGCAGCATGTGGCCACTTGTCCATGAGGGCATCCGCGCCAGCCTGACCCAGGAGCGTGTGAAGGCGCTCAAGCAATACCTGATCGAGGACAAGGAGAAGTAGAGGTCCCGCGATCCGGGCCAGCATGCATGGCATGGCGGGCCTCAATTGCATTTGACCTCTTTTTTACACGGGTTTTTTGATCGGCGCTTGACGCTGCTGCTCCATCGCAGCGCATGTTATCTCATGCTTCGCTGGAGACATGCCTTGCTCGCGGCCACTCTGCCGGGCGCCTTCTTTGCTGGCAGGGCGGTGTTCTCCGGGGCTCCTGTGAAGCACGATGCCACCGCACCCGTGGCGGTACTTGGCCGGGCTTCGGCCGCCGCCATGGCTGCCAGCAGTGACGTGGCCGCTACGGTGAGATGGCTGGAAGGCGCGAGCCTTGCCGAGTGCGAGGCCCTCCTCGCCGGGCGAAGCTTGGACAAGCTGCCGGTCATGCTCCGCGAGGCTCTGCTACTACGCCTGGCGGAGATCGATCCGGCCACTCTCGCCCGGTTGATCTTCGAGTTGCCCGGCGGTGGCGACGGTATCTCCACCTCGCGCCGCTGGTTGGGCTGGCTGGCCCGCCAGCGACCGGAGCTTCTGCAAGCGCGGATCGACGATCCCTCCGTGCCGATCCCACAGCAGGAAGTCCTACGCGAGCTGCTCGCTCACGTCGACAGCTCTGCATTGCCTACGGTCGAGCCGGTGCCGGTCCTGGAGCAGTGGCTGGCGGGCGGGAAGGATGGCGGCGTCTATGCGGCGATCGCGCAGCTCGCGAAGTCGGACCCCGAATTGGCGATTCGCTATCTCTCGCAAATCCTCGCTTCGGGTAAGTCTGGCATCGGCGATCTATCGCGGCTGGTTCCCGGGCTGGTAGTTGCCAATCCGGCGGCGATGCAGGCGCTGCTGCCCTCAGTCCGCACTCCCGAGCTGCGCAATGCCATCGCTTCCACTTTAGCCAAGGTGCTGGTCCGGGACGATCCCACGCTCGCGATGGCGCTCTACGATTCCCTGCCGCCCTCGCGGGCCCGCAGTATGGTCGCGATCGAGATCGCCGCGGGGTGGGCGCAGCGCGATCCGGCGGCGGCCTTGGAGTGGGTTCAAGCGAAGTTGCCGGACGGCGCGGCCAAGCAGGCGGCGCTGCAGCTTGTCCTGATGCCCATCGCCGAGAGCGATCCGCGCAAGGTTATCTCCCTGCTCGCCGCGGGAAACAGCGGGATGGAGTCCATGGGCATGCAAGGATATCAATTCGGCAGGACCTTCCCGGGCCGGACCGCGGTGCTCGAGAAAGCGGCCATGGCGTTGCTTGAAGAAGCTCCGCAGGAAGGGATGCAGATGCTGCATGACCTCAGCCCGCCGAACCAAAGTTCGATGGCGGACAGCACGCTGCTGATCTCCAAGGCGGCCGGGACCTGGCTGGCGAAGGATCCCGAGGCTGCCATGGGCTGGCTGCTCTCGCTGCCCGCCCAAGAATACGGATTCCTCTCGGTGGTCGGTCCCTTCCAAGAGGCGCTGCGCGGCATGTCACCGGAGGCTGCGGCCCGTGCGGCCAAGATGCTTGGCGGTCTCAAGGATGAAAACTTCGCGACCAACCTGACCAATTTCATCTCGGCGTCGCTGGCGGCTGCCGATCCGGCCGCCGCCATGAGCATTGCGGACGGGCTTCCCGACCAACTGCGCACCCGTTGGTTGGTATCGGCGATCCGGCAACAGGCGCTGGCCGATCCCGCCGCTGCGAGCAAGGAAGTCCAACGCTTGCCCGAGGCTTGGCGTCCGCAGGCCCACGGCGACATCGCCGGCAGCATGGCCAACTCCTCGCCGCAGGCAGCCATGGCCTATCTGGCAGCGGTGCCGCCCGCCGAGGTGAATCCCAATCTCTATCAACAGGTACTCACTCCGTGGGCAGAGGAGTCGTGGAATGAGGTGCGCGAGTGGTGGCAGGGCCTCGGGCCGGAGGATGAAGTCGCGCGGGCCGGTGCGCTGCGGGTTCTCGCCGGGAAGTTCTATGCGGAGGATCCCGCCAGCGCGCCTGACCTGATCGCGGGCATCCTCGCGATTCAAAATCAGGACACCCGCATAGACAGCCTCGTCGAATTGCTCTCCGAGATGGCGAAGCGGGATCCGGCTGCCGCGCTCGCCTTGGTGGACGATCCCCGCATGCAGGTGCCCTCGTGGCGAAAGGACACCGTGAGAGGTGGGGTCCAGGAAGTCATCAATCAGGCCCAGCAATGAAGAAGGAGATCATCATTGTAGCCGGTTCGCTGGTCCTGGCCTTTCTTGCCGGTGGGCTGAGCTCGGGCTCGCGCGATTCCCGCTCCCCCGCCGCGGCGCCGCAAATCCCTGCCAAAGCCACGGTCCGCTCCGAGCCGGAGAAAAGGCAGCGCGCAGCCTCAGCTCCCGAAAGCTGGGCCACCTTGCGCAGGCATGCAGGCATGAAACAGCAGGCCCTGCTCGACGAGTGGATGGCGACCGGGAGTGGCGGACTCGACTGCGATTGGCTGGGCGAGCATCTGCTGCGCACGGACCCCGAAGCCATCTTCCGGGAGCTCAATGCCAACGGGCTCGAGACGAAATACCTGGCCTCGACTTGGTGTGCCTGGGATCCGGAGCGGGCGCTTCCTCTCCTGATGGACGGCAAGCCGCCCTTCGCGATCAAGCGCGATTCTAACAGCTTCACCCGCAGTTCGCCGCTCTACTTCGGCGGCATTGGCCGCGAGAATCCCGAGCTTGGCTTGAAGTGGATGCTGGAGCGGCGAGGAGCGCTCGCTCGGTCGCAGCCGGGAGTCTTCATGGGGTCGGAGCCCTTCAACCAATTCCTGGCAGGCGTGGCGGCAAGCCATCCGGAGAAGGTCTTCGGCTTCTTCAAACAGATCGCCGATGCGCGCGCCGTGCCGGCCTCGCATCTGGCAACCATGCTGCCGTCCCTGGCCCAGAGCGATCCGACCAAGGCGCTGGCATGGGCGAAGCAACGTTACTCGACGCTTCCTCCCGGGGTTGCCGCGGGACTGGCACAGGGACTCGCGGAGCGCGATCTGGACGCCGCCATTCAGATGGTCCCGGAGATCAGCGACAAGAACCACGTCTACAATGCCGCCAGCCGGATCGCGAGCCGCATGGCCCGTGAAAATGGCAACCTCGATGAAAGCCTGGCTTGGATCGACGCCAATGTCCCCAAGAATCAAAGCTCACTCATCAAGGATACCGCGATGGCCGCGTGGATCCAAGGCCATCCTCAGGATGTCTTGAAGCGATTGGCCAGCGAGCCAGCATCGTCCACGAGCCGATTCTCCGACGCGGCGACCAGCTTCCTGCAAGCCAAGGCAAGGAGCGGCAAGTTGCCCGGCTTGATGGAGAACTTGTCTCCCGAAGAGGCGACTAGCTTGCGGCCCTTGCTCGGTGAGCAGGGCCCGCAGGAAGAAGGAGAGTCTGCGGATGCTGGAATCGTGAAGGCCGATGCCGTGCTCGCGCAGATGAAGAGCGCGCCGGAAGAAACGGAAGGCCTGTGGGATTCACTGCCGGAAGAGAAGCGGACGAAGCTGTTGAACGATCTTGCTCGGAACGACAACGCCTCCCGCGATCCCGAGCAGACCTTACGTTTCCTGTCGCGGTCTCCGGAGCGGCTTGCAGGGTCGTCGGCCCAATTCATTTGGGATCGTCTGATCCAGGTGGACCCTCAGGCGGCAGGGCGCTTGGCGGCTTCCTTGCCTGCGGCGTCGCGCAAGCCGGAGCTGGTCGCCCGCATCGTCAGCACCTGGTCGGCGGATGATTCCGTCGCCGCCCAAGCATGGCAAAAGGAGATGAGCGCCGCGGGTCAATAGAGGACAGTGGCCCTACTGTGCGCCTGTTGCATAGACCTCTCGACGGATCGCTGCCACGTCCACGGTCTCCAGATACTCCCGGATATTCGGGAACCAGCCGTCGTGGTAGCCATACTGCGGGTCGGTGAATTCCGCGATCGCCTTCTCGCGCGGCCAGTCTTGCACCACCATCCGGTACATCGCGACCACCACTCCGGTGCGGTCCGAGCCGTGCAGGCAGTGAACCAGCACCGGCTTCTCCGCGGAGGCTATCACGCGCAGCGCGGCCACGATGTCTCGGTCGCGGATCTTGCCGGCATTCATCCGCACTTGATGCCGCTCAAGCCTGCCCACCTTGTCTTCATCGGAATGAAAACGCCGCAGGCTGAGAACCTCGCCGATGCCCTGATCCTTGGCCAAGGCATCGAACTGGAATTTCTGCGGCTGGGAGGAACGCCAGACCTTTACATCCACCCGGTGCAAGTTCGCGGGCGCGGAACAAGCAGCGAGGAGGAGGCCGACGGCGAGGGAGAGGATAAACGGGGCTTTCCGTTTCACGGGGGCGAGCATAACCAAACTGCAGCGATGGACAAGCAAGTCATGACGACCAATGCCGCGGGCCGGGCGGAGCCGGACCAGGTGGTGATCGAGGAACCGCTCCAGATTATCGTCGATGGCCGCTCCATCGCCGTGACCATGCGGACGCCCGGTCACGATGCGGAGCTGGCGCTGGGCTTCCTGCGCAGCGAGGGCGTGATCTCCTCCTCCACGGAGGTCCGGAGCATCGATGTCGATTCCCGGGAGAATCACGCGCTGGTCTTCCTCGCGGACGGGGTGGAGGTGGATTTTGACAAGCTGACCCGCCACGTCTTCAGCGCCTCCTCCTGTGGCCTATGCGGCAAGGCGAGCATCGAAGCGGTGATGCGCTCTCTGCCGGCGCTGCCGGATGGTGCGGTTTTCGGGAAGGAAACGCTGCTCTCCGCGCCGCCGCTCCTGTCCGCATCCCAATCAGTTTTCTCCCGCACCGGCGGGGTGCATGCCGCGGGGATCTTCGGAGCCGATGGTACGATGCACGTCGTACGTGAGGATCTCGGCCGCCACAATGCCGTGGACAAGGTTCTCGGTTGGTCGATGGGGGAAGGCTTCGACCTTTCCCGGTGCTTTCTCCTGGTCTCCGGCCGAGTCTCCTTTGAGATCATGCAGAAGGCCTTGGCAGGAGGCATCCCACTGGTGGCAGCGATCTCTGCACCCTCCTCACTGGCGATCGAGTTCGCGGAGCAATCGAACCAAGCGCTGGTCGGCTTCCTCCGGCCGCCGGGTTTCCGTGTCTATGCGGGGGCGGCACGGCTCGTCCTCTAGCGCTTTCGTCTGGTGCGCCGATTTCCCGCCTGCTACGCCAAGCCCATGTGTTGCTTCAGCGGAAATGTTGATTTCGTGCGCGGAACCCGGATCTTCGCGCGGATGTCGGAAGCGGGCCGTCAGGCGCTGGTCTATCAAATGGAAATGGGTGCCAAGGCGGATCTGGCGATGATCCTTCCCTTGCCGGTCGTGCTTGGCAGCGGCGAGAAGGCGGTGAATTTCATCGATCTCTCCAAGTACGAGGACTTCTTCAGTGACCTGCGGAAGGGATTCCCCATGCCGAAGCCCCTGCGCGCCGCGAGCGATAGCAACTCGGCACCGGCGGTCGCGAGCGCGGTGCTGGAGGTCAAGCAGGTTGGGGCCTTTGAGGCCTCCTTCGTTCCCACCGTGAAGGACTTTGCCCGGCTGGATGCCCGCTTCCGCCTGCCCGAGGGCACTTGGCAGGCCTTGCCGCAGTATGCCGACTATGGCTTCGCGGTGTTCAAGCTGCGGAAGGGTGAGCACAAGGTGCATCCCATGGCCTTCACCTTTCCCACCCGCCGTGGAGCTGAGTTGTTCTTCCCCACGGTGCACATCCACGATGGCAAGGTGCATGAGGAAGAGGACTTCGATCATACGCTCTATTGCCAGGTCTATCAGCCGGGGCTCTTCACGATGACCCGTTGGGAGGAAAGCGGCGGTCTGGCGAATAGCTTCATGAAGATCGATGCCGCGATGCAGGTGATCGATCCGAATGCCCACGTCTACCGTCGCGACTACATTGGCAAGTTGAAGAACGAAGACGTCATCCTCGCCACAGCCTGACCGCGGCAGGAGGGGAAGGGGAGCCGCGGTGCTTAGGAAATTACGCTCCCCTCCTTGGCCTTCGAGAACGCACCCCGCCCGGCGGATTCCTTCCTTTCCGCATTCGCCGGCATGAGACTCACCTCGATGCTCTTGCTCGCGGGCGTATTGCTGCCTTCAGCGACATGTCCCACAGGCACCAGCACGTTTGCTTCCGGAAAATAAGCCGCCGCCATGCCGCGCGGCATCTCATAGGGGATCGCCCGGAAGCCACGCAGGTGGCGCTCGCCATCGTCCCAATGGCTGGTGACATCGATCCGCTCGCCCGGCTTGATGCCTAGCGCCGCGAGATCCTCGGGATTCACAAAGACGATGTCGCGCATGCCGGAGATCCCGCGGTAGCGGTCGTTCAGGCCATACACCGTGGTGTTGAATTGATCGTGGCTGCGCAGGGTCTGGAGCAGGAAACGTCCCGGCTGAACCTTGAAGGCATCCATCGTCGCGACCGAGAAATGCGCCTTCCCGTCCGGCGTGTTCCAGCGCCGTTCCTTTGCGGCATTCGGCAGGTAGAAGCCGCCGGCTTGCCGCACGCGCTCGTTGTAGTTGTCAAAGCCCGGCACCACCGCCTCGATCCAAGTACGGATCCTATCGTAGTCCTCCGCCAACCATCCCCAGCGGATATTGCCCACATCGCCGATCACCGTCTCCGCCATCAGCGCGACGATATCCACTTCGCTCAACAGGTCCTCCGCCGCTGGCTCCAGTTTGCCCTCGGAGGATTGGACGATGCCCATTGAATTCTCCGTGCTGACGAAGCGCCCCTCGTCCTGCTCGCTGCGGCCGAGGCAGGGCAGGATCAGTGCCCGCCGGCCGGGAATCAGATGGCTGCGGTTCAGCTTGGTCGAGACGTGGCAGGTCAGGCGGCATTTGCGCAGGGCCGCCGCGGTGAAGGCGCTGTCCGGGGTGGCCTGTGCGAAGTTTCCGCCCAGTGCGAAGAAGACCTTTGCCTTGCCCTCGTGCATCGCCAGGATTGAGTTCACCGTGTCGAAGCCATGCTGTCGCGGTATGGTGACGCCCGCCTGCTTCTCCAGCGCTGCGAGGAAGCTCTCCGGCATCTTTTCGAAGATGCCCACTGTGCGGTCGCCTTGCACGTTGCTATGGCCGCGCACCGGACACAGGCCCGCGCCCGGCCTGCCCACCGCGCCGAGGATCAGGTGGACGTTCGCGATCTCGCGGATCGTCGCCACCGCATTGCGGTGCTGCGTCAGGCCCATCGCCCAGCAGGTGATGACGCGCTTGCCGCCCGCAGCCATCAGCCCGGCGAGCTTTTCGATGTCTGCGCGGGCGATGCCCGACAAGGCCTCGATCTCCGGCCAAGGGGTGGCCTCCACCAAGCTACGGTATTCGCCGTAGCTCACAGTGTGCTCCTTGAGGAAATCCGAATCTTCAGCACCCGCCGCGAGCAATGCTTTCGCCAGCCCTCGGAACAGAGCCAGATCGCCATTCACCTTCACCTGCAGGTAGGTGGAGCTCAAGGCCGTGGCCCTTCCCAGTAAGCCCGTCAGATGCTGCGGGTGGGCGAAGCCGAGCAAGCCTGCTTCTTTCAGCGGATTGATCGCCACCAGCTTCGCGCCCTTCTTCACCGCATCTTCCAAGGTGCTCAGCATCCGCGGGTGATTCGTCCCCGGATTCTGGCCCACGCAGAGAATCACCTCCGCCTCCAGGAAATCATCCATCGTCACCGTGCCCTTGCCCACGCCGATTGCCTCCTTCAGCGCCAGCCCGCTCGACTCGTGGCACATGTTCGAGCAATCCGGCAGGTTGTTCGTCCCGTAGGCCCGCACGAAGAGCTGGTAGAGGAAGGCCGCCTCATTGCTCGCCCGCCCGGAGGTGTAGAAGATCGCCTGATCGGGCGAGGGCAGGGCTCGCAGTTCTTCCGCCAGAATGCCGAAGGCCGCGTCCCAGGTGATCGGCTCATAATGGCTCGCGCCTTCCCACAGCACCATCGGCTCCGCCAGCCGCCCTTGCTCATCGTGCCAGGCATCCGTCTGCGCCATCAGGTCCGCCACCGAATGCTCCGCGAAGAATTCCTTCCCGATCGTCCGCTTCATTGCCTCGGAGGCCACCGCCTTCGCACCATTCTCGCAGAACTCCGCAAACGAACGGTCACGATCGGGATCAGGCCAAGCACAGCTCGGACAGTCGAAGCCGCCAGCCTGATTCAAACCCATCAGAGCCTTCGTCCCGCGGACCACGCCATCCTTGCCGAAGACATGCTTCAACGAAGCCACCACCGCCGGTAGTCCCGCCGCGCCTTTCTTGGGCTTCTTGAAATTGCCTTCGTCCCCCTCGCTCATCAAAGGCAAGCTAAGGGCCACTACGGCGAGGCGCAAAAGGAAAGCGCCCGCCGCTTCCTGTTAGGACGTCCGGTGGCTCCGCTGGGCATCACGTGGCGACCGCGACGCTCGCGCTGGGTCTCCCCGGAGAGGAGGAGGCGAGCGCCGTGGGCACCATGCTTTGGGGGCAGATCGCCTGAGGAAGTCCCAACGGCCAGACCTCACTCACTTGGTGTCGGTCTTCTTCCGCTTCGCCAGGACTTCCGTGATCGATGGCAGCTTCAGATATTCCGCGGCGTCTTGCAGCTTCTGGCGTTCCTCGGCGCTGTCCGTCGCCAGCGCCACTCTCTCCAGCCGTGGGATCGCATCCTGGCTGGCGAAGTTGAGCGTCGCTTGCAGGGCGTCGGCACGGATCTCTGGATCGGGATTCGAAAACTCGGCCAGGATCAGGTCGAGCGACTCCTTGTCGTCATTCCACGATAGATCCATCAGAGCCTCGCCGCGGTCCTGCAACCATGTCCGGTGCTCCTCGGATCCAGCAGGATGAGGGCAAATCTGGGGGGCGGGCAGGGATGCATCCGCGGCGAGGAGCTTGGCGGTCGGCCGCGTGGTCGCGGCCGTACGGGTATGGGATGGCGCTGCATTCTCCCCCCCGGGGGGAGGGGAGGAGAATTGCTTCACACCCCATGGCAGGAGCACCGCCGCGAGCAAAACCAAGATGCCCGCGGCAAGTGTTTTACGGGAGGCTGTCATGGTCCCCGACGCTTAGTCCACATTGACCGTTTCCTTGCCGTTCAGCTTGACCGTGCCATCGCCGAGGATCAGTTCCTCCTCAAGCGCGCCCTGACCGGAAACGTTCACCTTGATGCTGCCCTTCTGTTTCTGGTTGTCGTTTTTGTCGGGCTTGGAGGCTTTGAAGTTCTCTCTCGCCAGTCCGGTCATCTCCAGGAACAAGCCTTGCTCCGGTAGATCCAAAGTCAGGGTGAAGGTCATGAAGATATTGCTCTTCTCGTGGTCGGTGTTGACGTTGAAAAATCCGTCAAAAAGCGAATTGCCGAAGTCCGCAAACAGCAGCTCGGTCGTGTCCACGATGAACTCGCCGTGCTTGTCGACCACGGCCGAGTCTCCATCCGGATAGATGATGATCTTGGCACCCTTCGGGAAGATGATTCCCGTCTCTAGCGAGAGCAGCTTCAGCAAGGCCTTCGAGTCGAGGCGAGCGGCTTGCACGACGCCATGGACGTTGCCGTTTCCGTCCAGGTTTTCAGACACCTGCGCATAGTAGGTGAAATTTAGCACCAGCGGCGCCGGCACGGTGGCGCTGGCGGGGAGGGCTGGCAGCGCCATGGCGGCGACCAGCAGCAATGTGCGGAGGGATTTCATTTTCATGGCTTGGTATTGAGTCATTTGGAACACAACAAATGGATATGAGCGGTGCAATCTGCGCCTTTACTCAAGTTTGGAGTCGCGGTGCAGGTGGCGGAAAAGTGAAGGAATTCAGGCAAAAAAGATCGCCTGTGCACCGCTTTCGAGGCAGATCGAAAGCAATCGAATGAACGCCAATATTCCCTCCCTTTTAAGCTTTGTGATTCCCTCGCTGTCTCTTGCCGCCGCGATCGACTATCCGCAGACCCGCAAAGTGGACGTCGTGGACGAACTCCACGGGACCCAAGTGGCCGATCCTTATCGCTGGCTGGAAGACGACAATTCCGAGGAAACCAAGGCCTGGGTCCTTGCCGAGAACAAGGTGACCGAGGACTTCCTGAATGCGATCCCTCAGCGCAACGAGATCCGCAAACGCCTCTCCGATCTCTGGAACTTCGAGCGTACCGGAGCCCCGAAGGAATTCGGCGGACGTTGGTTCTTCTCCCATAACACCGGCCTGCAAAACCAGTCCGTCCTCAAGGTCTCCGAGACCCTCGACGGCGAATCCCGCGTGCTGCTCGATCCGAACACGCTTTCCGAGGATGGCACCGTCGCACTCGCCGGTTTCGAGCCCAGCGAGGACGGCAAGCTCCTCGGCTACTCCATCTCCCGCGGTGGCAGCGATTGGAACGAGATTCTCGTCCGTGACGTCGCCACGGGCAAGGACACCGGCGATCACTTGAAGTGGATCAAGTTCAGCGGCATCTCCTGGACCAAGGATGCCAGCGGCTTCTACTACAGCCGCTACGATGAGCCCGCACCCGGAGCCGCGCTCACCCAGAAGAATGAGTTCCAGAAGCTCTTCTTCCACAAGATCGGCACCCCGCAGGCGGAGGACAAGCTGATCTATGAGCGCAAGGACCAGCCACGCTGGGCCTTCGGCGGTGGCCTCACCGAGGATGGCAAACGTCTTATCATCCACGTCGCGGATGGCACCGATCCGAAGAGCCGGATCTTCTACAAGGACATGTCGCAGCCGGAGGGTCCCGTCGTCGAGCTGCTGAACAATGCCGATGCCGACTACGACTTCATCGACAACCAGGGCGATACCTTCTTCTTCAAGACCGATCTGGATGCGCCGCGTCGCCGCGTGATCGCCATCGACGTCAAGAAGCCGGCACGTGAGCAGTGGAAAGAGATCGTCCCGCAGGGCAAAGACTTGCTCCAGGGCGTCAGCAGCGTTGGCGGCAAGCTGGTCTGCGAGTATCTGCAAGATGCCAAGAGCGCTGTCTTCGTCCACGGCTTCGATGGCAAGCTCGTGCGCGAAGTGAGCCTGCCCGGCATTGGTAATGCCGGTGGCTTCCAAGGCTGGAAGACCGACAAGGAAACCTTCTACTCCTTCACCAGCTTCACCGATCCCGGCGCGATCTACCGCTACAACCTCGAGACCGGCGAAAGCAAACTCTGGAACCGCCCGAAGGTCGGCTTCGATGGCAGCGCCTATGAGACCAAGCAGGTATTCGTCCCCAGCAAGGACGGCACCAAGATCCCCGTCTTCATCACCCACAAGAAGGGCATCACGCTCGATGGCAGCCACCGCACCCTGCTCTACGGCTACGGTGGCTTCAATATCAGCCTCAGCCCCGGCTTCTCGGTCGGCCGCGCCGTCTGGCTGGAGCGCGGTGGGATCCTCGCCGTGGCGAATCTCCGCGGCGGCGGTGAATACGGCAGCGAGTGGCACCTCGCCGGCACCCGCCTGCGAAAGCAGAACGTATTCGATGACTTCATCGCCGCCGGTGAATGGCTGGTGAAGGAGAAATACACCGTGCCCTCACGCCTCGGCATCCAGGGCGGCAGCAATGGCGGCCTGCTCGTCGGCGCCTGCCTCACCCAGCGCCCGGATCTCTTCGGTGCCGCACTGCCTGCGGTCGGTGTCATGGACATGCTGCGCTTCCACAAGTTCACCATCGGCTGGGGCTGGGAGAGCGACTACGGTAGCGCCGAGAATCCGGAGGAGTTCAAGGCCCTCATCAAGTATTCGCCGTATCACGTCTTGAAGCCCGGCACCCGCTACCCCGCTACCCTGGTGACTACCGCCGACCACGACGACCGGGTGGTCCCCGCACACAGTTTCAAGTTCGCCGCCCGTCTTCAGGAATGCCAAGCCAAGGACGGCCCGCCGGTGCTCATCCGCATCGATACCAGTGCCGGCCATGGCGCAGGCACAGCCTTGTCGAAGATGATCGACCGCATCGCCGAAGAATGGGCATTCTTGGAAGCGACACTTAAGTAAGACAAGAGTATCGCATGGCGATACTGTTTCTTTGATATCCATGACCGGGCCCGGAAGGCTTGGTCATGGATTTCGCATTTATGATATCGGGTTTAATCCGTATCCTGCCTCATTCTAACGGGCTCAAGCGCAAGCCTGTGTTTACAAATTGGCGGCTATAATCCTCATTTTTGGACATCGGATCACTTTCGACTGGATTACATGGGCTCTCCTGAAAGGATAAAAGTGGCAATTGGGAAAACCCGCCCTTTGCCACGACCCCTGATAAACCCATGAAGAACCCATCGATCCGCATCCGCTTGGGTGCCATCGCGGCGGCCACCGTCGTCGCATCCGTCACCAACTCCCCCCTGCTTGCTGCCAACTATACGTGGCAAGTTGCTGGCACGACCAATAACTGGAGCACCGCCGCCGGTGATACCAATTGGTTTATCGACGCCGGCACCACACTCTCGCAATGGACTGACGCCAATGCGGCGATCCTTGATGCGGGTACCGGTGAGACCATCGCTCTGGTGGGCACCGTTGCCCCGACATCCACCACCGTGAACAACAACGGGAACTGGGTGCTGAATGGCGCGGGTGTTCTCGGCGGCACTGGCGGCACGGTCGTCAAGAACGGCACCGGCACGCTCACGATTTCCAACACCACCATCAATACCTTCACCGGTGGCACCACCATCAACGGCGGCACCCTGGCGGTCGGCACCGGGGCCGCTTCCTCCACCACGGTCGGAGCTTTGGGCAGCGGCACCGTGAATGTGAACACCGGTGGCACCTTGAAGCTGTGGATTCAAGCCAATGCCGCCGCCCTTACTATCACCAACCCCCTCGTGGTCGACGGTGGCAACATCCTCAACGAGGACAGCACTCACACTCTTTCCGGCAATCTGACCGTCGGCGCATCTGGTGCCACCCTGCGCAGCAAGTGGAATGGCAAGACCTTGACCCTGACCGGTGTGATCTCCGGTACTGGCAGCCCGGTGACCATCGCCCGTTCCGCAGATGGTGGCGGCAGTGTCGATTCCGCTGTCATTCTCACCAACTCCAACACCTACACCGGCGGCACCACGGTCAATTCGGCGGTCCTCCAGCTCGGCAATGCCGTCGCCACTGACAAGGGGGGTACCGGCGTCATCCGCGGAACGCTCACCGCGAATAGCCCGGGCATTGTGACCCTCGGCTTCACCAATGCCCTCGGCTATAGCGCCGGCGCGAAGGTCGATACCTTCAACATTAACGGCGCGACGGTGAACCACACCGCCAACGGCGACAACGGCTGGGCCCTCGCCTACAACTTCACCGGCGGCACCCTGCAAACCACTGGCACCGGGCGCTTCTCTTTCGGCGGTGTCGGCGGTGTCGGCACCACTCTCACGACCAATCCTTTCACCGCCCCTGCCACCATCAATGGCAGCATCGTGATGCGTGAAGGGAACCCCGACAACACGATCGCCATCAACACCGCCGACGGTGCGGCCGCGAACGATCTGGCCATCAATGCCAACATGACCACCGGCACCGCCGGTGTCGGCATCACCAAGAACGGCCTCGGCACCCTGCTGATCAACGGCGCGGGCAACAACTTCACGGGCGGCACCAACATCAACGCCGGCACCCTAGTGCTTGGCTCCAATGGTAACCTTTCCACCTCGGCTGTGACGGTGGGTAGTGGTGCCACCTTCCGTTCTGAAGTAGCGGGTAAAACCCTGCCTTCGCTCGCTGCCGCCAATACCTCGGGTTTGGTCCTGCCAGCGGTTCCGTCCGGCACCACCACGGTCACCGGCGCGCTCAATCTCGCTGATGGCGGCACGATCAACGTCTCGCCAATTCTGGGCGCAGGTACCGTCAATGGCACCTACGATCTGGCGACCGCGGGCAGCATCACTGGCACTGGCACGGTAGCCACCGTCCTCAATGCCTTTGGGGCGACCCGGGCAACCGGTAGCGCATCGATCAATGGCAACAAGATCCAGTTCACAGTCACCGGCCTTGGTTCCGGTCTGGTTTGGAACAATGCCTCCGCAGGAGGCATTGCGGCCGGCACCTGGGACACGAACCTCAGCGCCAACTTCAACAACGGCGGCAGCAATGATGTCTTCAAGGCCTTCGATTCGGTGACCTTTGATGACACGGTGGCCCCGGCCGCCGCGAAGACCGTCAATGTTGCCGGCGTCGTTGCTCCCGCGTCGATCACGGTGAACAACAGCACGGGCAACGACTACACCCTCACCGCGGCCACCGCGGCGGCGGGCACCCTCACCGGCGCCACCAGCATCGCCAAGACAGGCACTGGCTCGCTCACCCTGGGGGCTAACCTGAATTACACTTCGGGCGGCGGCGCGATCTCGGTCACCGGCGGTACCTTCAACCTCGGTGGCAAGACCTTCCCGGCGCACTCCAGCCTTACGCTGACGAATGGTTCCACCCTCTCGAACGGAACGATTCCCTTCACCGGGCCTTTCACCTTTGAGTCCGGCACCATCTCCGCCGCAGTCACCGGTCCGGGCACCTTCACCAAGACCACTGCGGGTACCCTGACCCTGAGCGGCGCCACCAATATCACCGGCGCGGGCACCATCTCGGCCGGAACCATCCAAGTGGGCACCGGCGGCACCGCCGGCACCATCGGCAGCGGCCCGATCGGCATCGCCTCCGGCGCGAACCTGACCTATTTCCGCAGCGACAATTCCTTCGCTGCGATTGCGAACGTCCTCACGGGTTCGGGCACCGTCAACTTCAACGGCACCGGCGCTAACCTGCAATCCTCCTATACCATCAGCGGGAACAACAGCGGCTTCAGCGGGTTGATCACCTCGACCAACAGCCGGGTGAACCTCGATAATGTCAACGATGTCGGCACGGCGACCCTGACCACCGGCACCAATGGCCAGTTCTGGCCGACCGCGGGAGTCTATACGAACCCCATCAACCTCACGGGCAACGGCTGGCTTGAAACCGGCGGGCCCTTCGGCGCGATCCGCGGTGCCAACGGTGCCAGCCTCAATGGTCCGATTACCCTGATCGGCGACGCTCGCATCTCCGCTCACGGCTCCACCCTGAATATCGGCGGTGCCATTGGCGAAAGCGGCGGCGTGCGGAATCTGGAACTCGGCGGAACCAGCTCCGCTTCCGGCATCACGCTCTCCGGAGCCAGCACCTATACCGGCAACACCACGATCAATACCGCAAACGTGAGCGTGCGTGGCAGCCTCGCCAGCCCCTTGGTCACCGTGAACAACGGCTCCAGCCTGGGTGGCAACGGCAGCATCGCTGGCGCTGTGAACTTCGCCGGTGCAGCCACCGGATTCAGCGCGAATCTCGTCGCGCCCGGTCCGCTCACCGTAGCGGGCAATGTGACCCTGGGCGGCATCACCACTGTGACCGTGACCCCCGCTCCGGGCCTTACCCCGGGCGGCGTCATCACGCTGATGAATTACGGCTCGGTCACCGGCACCGTGGCGAACCTCGCCGTAGCGAACCCGACCAGCTTCCGCCAGGCGATCCTCAATGTCGGAACCAACTCCGCCACCTTGGATCTCGGCACGAAGGCCGTCACTTGGTCCGGTACCGGTGGCCTGACCTGGGACATCGGCACCACCGCCAACTGGCTGGACACCACTCCCGCCGCCAGCGCCTTCTACCAGGGTGATACCGTCACCTTCACGGATGCGGCTGGCGCGGCCAATGCCACCGTGACGGTCACTGCCGCCCTGGCCCCGGCATCGGTCACCATCAACAACACCACTGCGGTGCCCTACACCTTCACTGGTGCTGGCAGCGTCAATCCGAACGCCCCGCTTATCAAATCGGGCAACGGCTCTGCGCTGCTCACGGTGAACATGGGCACGACCGCCGGCACTACCATCAACGGCGGCTCGCTGATCGTCGATGGCAATGGCAACGTGAACCGCCAGGGCGCTGGCAACCTGATCACCGTGAACAACACCGGCACCTTCGAGGTGCGCGGTGTGAATGCGATGCCGAACGCCGCGAACTCGCCCAATCTGGTGGTCAATG
The DNA here is from genome assembly GCF_000739615.1 of Haloferula sp. BvORR071. GTDB lineage: Bacteria > Verrucomicrobiota > Verrucomicrobiia > Verrucomicrobiales > Akkermansiaceae > Haloferula. The sequence goes on along the minus strand of NZ_BATP01000025.1, from coordinate 92,228 downwards.
CCGGCGGCACCCTGCGGATTGTTACCGGCTTCAGCGCCGGAGCACCGGCTTCCAACAGCCACTGCCACCTCGGCAATGTCACCCTCAACGGCGGCACGGTCGACTTCACCTACTCTGGCTCGGGCACCATCTACAATGGTGAGTCCTTCCAGTTGAATGGCAACGTCACGGTAGGCGGCAGCACGCCTTCCATCATCCAGTCGGCCGAGCCGATCACCAACCAAGGCCTCGCCATCGCGGCCAGCAAGACCTTCACGGTCGCTGACGTCACCGGCAGCTCCGCCTCGGACCTCGTGATCACCGCAGAAGTGGAAAACAGCGACTCCAACAACGGGCTCCTCGTCAAGACGGGCCCTGGCACCTTGGAGCTCGCTGCGGCAAACAGCTACAGCGCCGGTACTACCCTCAGCCAGGGCACGATCCGCGTCTCGAATGGCGGCGTCGGTAGCGCCACTGGCACGGGTCCCGTGACTACGGCTGCGGGTACCACCATCACCGGCGATGGCACGGCGGGTGGCGCGGTTACCGCAGCCGGCGGTCTGGTCCCCGGTAGCGCTACTACCACCCTTCGCACCGGCGCGCTCACCCTCACGGGGAGCTACTCCACTGTGATCGATGGTGCTGATGCGAGCGTGCTTCAGGTCACCGGCAACCTCAACCTCACCGGTGCGACCTTGAACATCTCCTCTGCGGGCGCGGGAGTCACCCAGAACAGCTACATCGTCGGTAGCTGGACGGGCACCCGCACCGGTGCCTTTGGCGCTGTCACCGGCCTGCCAGTTGGCTACAGCGTGCAGTATGATGAGACCAACAAGTTCATCCTCGTCGCCGTCGCCAGCGGCTACACCCAGTGGCTCGCCGGTTTCCCGGGCCTTTCGGACACCACTCCCGGTGGCGATCCGGACAAGGATGGCATCGTCAACCTGCTCGAATACACCCTCGGCGGTAACCCGACGACCGACAGCAGTGCCCTGCTGCCCAAGTCGCAGATCGTCGGCAGCAACCTCGAGTTCACCTTCAAGCGCAGCGATGAGTCGGAGGTCGATACCACCCAGGTCGCCCAGTGGTCCACCACCCTCGATAGCCTGTCCTGGACTGATATCGCGGTGAGCCCCACCCCGGCGCCCGGCGTGACCGTCACCGAAAACGGTGCGGCTGCCGACGACGTCAAGGTCCTCGTTCCGCTCGGTAGCAACAAGCAGATCTTCGTCCGCTTCAAGGTGACGCAGAATTAAAGGAGCTCAGCCAGGCGCAAGGCCTCAGAAGCAACCCTCACATGTCCCGGTTCTCGCAAGAGGACCGGGACATTCTTTTGCCAGCGAAGCGTCGCCCTTTTTGCGGCGTAGCGGCCTGCTCAAATCCCCAGTCGCTCCAACTTACCCGGGTTCCTCATCACGTACATCCGCCCAATCTTAGCCCCCCATGGCTCGAACAACATGACGTCGCTCACCTGGCCCTCGCGTACATACGCCAATCCATCCAGCCCGTTGAACCGAACCTCCCGCACCTCGTCGGGTATCCGGTTCCGTCGCGTCAGGCTCTCATACATCCGCGCGATGCGATCGCTCCCATAAATCGGCCACAGGGCCGCGCGCACCACGCCGCCGCCATCGGAGATCAAGATCGCATCATCTAACAAAAGCCGCTTCAGCCCCGCCAAATCCCCGCCACGCGCCGCCTTCAGGAATGCCGTCGCCAGCCGCCGCCCGGCCCCCGCCTCCACCTCATGCCGCGGTGCCTCGGCCTTCAAGTGCTTCCTCGCCCGCGATGCCAACTGCCGGCAGCTCTCCGCCGTCCGCGACAGGAAATTCCCGATCTCCTCAAAGGATTCACCGAAGACATCGTGCAGCAGAAACGCAGCACGCTCTGTGGGCGTCAGCCGCTCCATCGCGTGCAGCATGGCATACGACACCTCGTCACTCCCGGGCGCGCCGGTCTCTTCATCTGCCACCGGTTCGGGCAGCCACTCGCCCACGTAGGTCTCCCGCCGCACCCGTGCGGACTTCAGGTGATCCAGGCACAAGCGCGTGACCGTCTTCGCCAAGAAGGACCGCGGGGCATCGATCTCCGCTGCCGGCACCGCCACCCAACGCAGCCACGCCTCCTGCACAATGTCCTCGGCATCAGCCAGGATACCCAGCATGCGATACGCGAGGGAATGCAGGAAGGCGCGGTGCTCTTCGAAAATGGCGGCGGAATCCATCAAGTCAGTCACGACCCGTCAGTCAGGTGGCGGCCACCACAGGGTGGATGGCCCGGAACGAGATGGCCAGACGGTTCCACGAGTTGATGACACCGATCAGCAGCGTGATCTGAACCTGCTCAGCCTCAGTGAAGTGGCGCGAGAATTCCTCATATACTGCATCCGGGACGCCGGTTTGAGACACCAGCGTCACCGCCTCGGTCCAAGCCAGCGCTGCGCGCTCCTTGTCAGTGAACAGCGGCGACTCCTTCCACACGCACAGCAGGTTCAGCCGCTGCTCCGTCTCGCCGCCCTTCCGCAGATCCCGCGAGTGCATGTCCACGCAGTAGGCACAGCCGTTGATCTGCGACGCGCGCAGCTTGATCAGCTCCCGCAGCCGCGGCTCGATCGCGGTGCTGGTCACGTGCTTCTCGATCTGCAGCATGGCTTGGACGGAAGCGGGGTCGGCTTTGAAGTAATCGATTCGAGGTTGCATATCCTTGGTGCGCATTCATCGCGCTCACCATCATGAACGAGATAGCCTACCCGGACGTGACAGCCTGCGTGAAATTTTTGTGAATCGTCCCTCCACCTAGGGGCAGATGGGATTCCGGGCGTGACGGAAGGCGCAAGAGTTTATAACTCCCGCGCAACCTGCACAGGTTACACCCACTCCTCCTTCCTCACCCATGAATGATCTGCAAAGCCGCTTCCCGGAGATGAAGCCGCTCAAGTCGACGCCGGCCCTTGCCCGCATCAATGGCATCGGCGTTGGCATGTATGGCCGCCGGGATTTCGATCCGCCGACCGGGACCTACGTCAAGACCCGCTGGATCTGTGTGGTTTTCATCCCGATCTTCCCCTTGGATTCCTACCGCGTGGCGGATGCCCAGGGTGGCGGCTGGTATTTCTTCGGCCGCGAGAAGAGCAGCAGCTTTATCCGCGGCGCGCGCTGGTGCGTGGTGCTCGGCGCTGCCGCCTTGTTCGGTGTCAGCTCGTGGAACGCCCACCTGCAATCGCCCGAATACCGCATGAAGCAGGGCCGCGCCGCCGCCAAGGCCCAGGTGGAGGCCGGCAAGCCGCTGGAAGCTGTGGAGACCTATCACGGCATGCTCCAGAAAGGCTGGGGCAATCCCGCCGAGTGGCGTCAGGAAATGGCCACCCTGCTGGACACAGAGATCGACTCCGGCAACCCCGCCCAGGTGGAAGCCGCCATCCGCATGGCGGACAAGAAGAGGCTCGCCGGTGGCCCCCGGGCGCTTGTCCCCGACCTCGCCGACCGCACCGTGAGGGCGGCCGGCCAGTGCAGTGATCCCGCCACCGCGGCCACTCTTCTCTCCGCCTTCGAGCCCACTCCCACGGACCTTCCCAAGGTCCACGCCGCCCTCCGCAAATCCCTGGAGGATCTCCACAAGGCCAAGCCGGAAGATGAGGCCACCCGCATCAAGCTGGCCCTCCTCCGCGAGGAAGTCGGCGAGGTCGAAGGCGCCTTGGAACTGCTGGAGCCGGCGAAGGATCATCTCGCCGATGGTGAGGGTGCCCGCCTCTATGGCAGCCTGCTCATGGACGCCGGCCGCGAGACTGAGGCCGTGCCGCACCTCGAACGCTATGTCGGCTCACGCCAGGTTGAGTGGAAGAAGGCCGAGACGGCCCTTGAGCGCACCTCTGAACATTCCCGCAAGCAAGCAATCGCGGTCTTGAATCGCGGCGAAGGACCTCCGGGATTCAGGGCCCGCTACGAAAAGGCGGACGAAACCGAGCAGATCCGCATGGTGGAGGAATACCTTGCCGAGCGCGTGGAAAGGGATCCCGGCTACCATGTCGCCCGCCAACGCTACCAAGCCGCCGCCAAGATCGCCCGCCCGACCATGGATCTCGGTGTCGCCCGCTTGCGCCTAGCCCAGGCCAGCAACGACGCCGCGGAGCGTGCCAACCTCTTGAAGAAGGCCGAGGAGGCCTTCCTGACGCTGCAATCCCTTGCTGGCGAGAGCGACGAATACCGGCTCTTCCTCGGCCAAGTCTATTTCTGGTCCAGCCGTGAGACCGAAGGCCGCAAGCTCTTCGATGAATTGTTGGAGGCCAATAAGCGCAAGCCGGAAACCCTGCTCGGCCTGGCGCGGATTTTCCGCGATCTGGGCGAGTCGAACGATGCCCGCAGTCTCCTGGACGAAGCTTACCCCAAGGCCACAAATGACGAGCTGAAGTCCATGATCGCCGAGATGCGTGCCTTCTTCTGCCGCAACAACGACGAGGAAATCGAATGGCTCTCGAAGGCGCCGGTCAAAACCCCGGTGATCATCTCCCGCCTCGCCAAGGCACGCGGTGAAAAGGCTGAGATCGCCGGTGATCTCAAGGCCGCGGCAGGCTTCTACCGCGAGGCGCTAAAAGGCTATGAGGCATCGGGGCGGGACTCGGCTTCGCTTAACAACTCCGCTCTTCTCTATCGCTCGCTCTACCGCTTGGAAGGCAAGCCCGAGGACTTCGAAACCTCGGCCCGCCTGCTATCCGAGGCCGTGGAGCTGGAGCCGGCCAATAGTATCCTCAGCTCGAATGCCGGCGAATCCCTGCTGGTCGCCGCGGTCCTGCGCGTCGTTGGAGATCGCGTTGATCCCAAGCTGCTGCAGTTTGATTCCAGTCTGGATGCCCTGCGCTTCCTCTATGCTGCTGAAGCAGAGAAGGCTCAGGTGGTGGCGGACTTGAAGGCGGATCCCAACTTCCGCAAGTCACTCGTCCACTACTGGAATTCCATCCTGCTGGCACCCAAGAACCGCAGCCACTACTCGTGGGGGGCGGAGTTGTTCGACTACCTCGACGACACCGAATCGTTGGAGAAGCTGCGCTCCAAGGCGGCCGAACAGGAATTCGACTTCAGCACCGATCGCGAGGAATTTGCCAAGCATCTCAAGAAGGAGCACGACACGGAACTCCGCACCCGGATCAAGGGCGGCTGCGAGCGGGCCGACAAGCTCTTGGCCTCCTTGCAGGATCCCCGCGCCCGCGGCATGGCCCAGTCCGTGATCGCGGATGCGCGGCTCTCTCCCTTCTCCATCGGCGAGGCGACGGATGCCGCCAAGTGGCTGGCCGATCTGCGCAAGGCGGCGAAGGAGACGCCCTCGTCGCGTCTCCAATCCTCCTTGGAATCCGCCTTGGAAGTCGCCGCCTTGGAGAAACTGGCCGCCATGGACCCGGCCTGCGCTGCGATCATTGAAGCGGATCGCCGCCTTCTCAGCCCCGGGGAGATCATCCGCCTTTTGGTGCGAGCCAAAGGTCAACTCGGCGACAAGATCCGCAAGGAACCCCTCGTGGTCGAAGCCCGTGAGGCCGCAGCCACCGGCCAGAAGACCTTCCCCGGCTCCTTCAGCTTCCACGATTGGGTAATCGTCGATGGGCTCCACCCGGAGCAAGACGCCGTCTTCCACCAGCTCGCCGCCAAGAACGACACCCACAGCCTAGCCACCCGCCTGCAACGCGAGCTCCAGCGCGACGACGAGCCCACAATCATCCTCGAAGACTATTGGCAAAAGCTCTTCGACGGCGACTCCGCAGGTGCCGCCCAGATGCTTCCCAAGCTCGAACAAATCGGCATCAAGCTCCCGCCGCTCTCTTGAGTTCAAGCTCGTCCGCACACGCCGTGTGCGGACGAAGCGACCACCGTAGCGGAACGGCTGCGCCGTTCCGGCAGGGCGCGTTCGCCCTGAAATCGCCGTCTTCCTTCCTCCTTTGGGGCCGGTCCCGGCCGGAATGGCGCAGCCATTCCGCTCCCGCCCTCAATGCGCGCCCGCCGGGGTCTCCACCTTCAAATACGGCGTCAAAATCTCCTTCCAGATGGCATAGCCCGCCTTGCTCATGTGCAGCCCGTCCTGCACGAACAGCTCCGGGATGGGCTTCCCGTCCTTGTCCAGGTAGCGGTCGCAGCTCCCCGCGATGTAGGTGATCCGCTTGTCTGCGTCCGCCGCCTTCTTGAAGCGCGCATTCAGATCCGCCTCGATCTCCTTGATCGAGATCCGCTGGATGCTGGGGCGTACCCCCAGGACTAACAGCTTCGCCTCCGGCACCTTCTTGAACAGCCGCGTGCGGAACTCCGTGAAATCCTCCTCCACCTGCTGCGGCGACTTCTTGTCCCACAGGTCGTTCCCGCCGCAGTAAAAGACCACCAGCGCCGGTTCATAGCGCAGCAGGCAGCGGTCGAGGTAGTGATTCACATCCGAGATGTGCGCTCCGCCGAAGCCGCGGTTCAGCGCCTTCACCTCTGGAAACACCTCGGGAATATTCAGCAGCCGGATGCTCGAGCTGCCGGTGAACACGATTCCGCTCTTCTCAGGAGCCGAGTTCGCATCCGCTGCGTCGAAGGCATCGATCTCCTTGGCAAAGCGCTCAGGCTTCGGGTCGGGGACCTCCTGCTTGGTGAGAGCAGGGGCTGCCGGGGCAGGCGCGGGCTCGGCCTTCAGCCAGGCAGAGAACAGGAAAATCGGCGCGAGCGCGGTGAACAGCAACTTCATGGTGCGAACCTACGCAGCCAAGCCGGGAAACCATACGCGGCGGCCTGTCATCGCAGCCCGCCGCGCCGCTTGGCCAATCACTGATTCTCCACGATCCGCAATCCGGTCGGCGCGCTGGGCGGCGTCGGGGTGCCTGCCCCTTGGATCACTATCCCGGAGGTCGTGTGAGAGCCCGTCTGCGCGAAGACCGCCAGATTCGCCAGCGAAGTGGCGGAGGCCTGCTCGCTGCGGAAGGCGTAGCTGTTGGCGATCGTCACCGGCGAGCCGCCCGGTGCGGCCACGGTGGCGGAGTAGGTCCGCGTGGCGACGTTCACCGTCATCTGCACCCGGTAGGTCACCCCGGCCTGATAGGGGAAGACATTGGCCGCTGCATAGGCACCGCCGTTGCGGGCATCCACGTTCCCGGTGGTGGCGAAGCGCACTACCGCCGCTACATTCCCGAAGGCCGAGGCCGCCGAGGTCGAGACACCGGTGAGTGCATCGATGTTTGCCGCCGCAGGCCGCATGTTGAAGGAAATGGTGAAGGTCCCGGTCTGCGCGCTGATCGTGCGGTTCTGCCATTCGCCGTTCACCGTCGTGAGGAACTCCGAAGCTGGCGCTGCGGCGATCTGTTCCACATCCACCCAGCCGGTGAGACCGTTGTCGAAATACACCTGCCACCACTCCACGCTGTCCGCAGTGGTCGGTCCGGCCAAGACGGTGCCGAAGCTGCCGAGCGCCATACTGCCCACCACACTACCGGTGCCGGAAGCTGTGGCGCGCACGCTGGCGACCGCATCCGTGGTCACGCGCGTGCCTGCTGGATAAAGCGGCGTCGGTTCAGGCTCTGGATCAGGATCCGGGTTGGGATTGCCGCTGCCCAAGCCGTGGAAGGGCTTCAGCACGTCGTCCCACAGCGAGCGGTTGTAGGCGAAGCCGCGGCTGCCGCTGTAGGAGGGGTAGTCCACTGTCGCCTGGGCCTTGCCCTTGGCGTAGCCGATGTAGCCCTTCTCCGCCTTGTACCACAGGTCGGTGTTGCCGACGTTCATGCGGCTGGCGGCCTTGGTCGCGACGGCCGACCCCTTTGTCCACAGTCCGCTCACGATCAGCGCGATCTGGTTGCTCATGTGTGGCCGGTAGCCGTCGAAGGCGTAGACGAAGGAGCTGCGCGCGCCATTGGCATCGCTGGACTCGAACTCCTTGAGCATGCCGGTCGCACCCTTGTTGGGCAAGGTGTCTGCACCGCTCACGATCTTGCCTGCACCGCTGATCCCCGCGCCGTTGTTCAGGCCGGCGTTCACGGTTTTGCCGTAGGTGTCGTTCAGCAGCGCCTCATAGATCTTCATGTAGTCCGCCAGCGTGGAGCCGTAATACTTGTAGCTCCGCACCCCGGTCTCGATCTGGCTGCCGCTGGGTGCCTTGGAGGTCGAGTTCGCAGTCTTCCAGTTGAAGGTCTCGTAGATGTTCGGCAGGTTGTTCGCGCTCAGCTCCGCCACGAAAGCGCTGTGGCTGTAGTTGGACAGGAAGGTCTGCGCCGCCCCCGCGCTGCCGAAGTAGGCGACTCCGTTGACCACCCCGCCGATCATCCCCTCGCGGTAGTTCGGGTTCCAGTCGCGGTTCAGGTTGTCGTCCCCGTCCAGCGCGTACTCGGTGCCGTTGGCCTTGATGAAAGGGTTATTGTCGCTGGTGGTGAAGGCGTCCGCCACCAGGGCGGCCTTTTCGATCAGGTCGATCCGCGCCTTCTCCGCAACCGTGAGCTGGTCCCAGATCCGAGGCGTGTTCTTGGCGATCACGAACATCGTCGTCACATGGCGCTCATGCTGCGCGGGATAGCCGCCATTCAGCGTTGGCTCATTGCCGGGAGTCAGGGTGTGGCGGATCTGGGCCAGCAGGCGAGCATCAGCGCTGGTGTTCCCGGCGTAGCTGGCTACCGCGAGCGCGATCGAGGCACCGCCGAACCATGCTCCGTTGGTGTGGGCGCCGCCGGAGAACGAGCGATTGTAACTAATCAACTGGCAGGAGATTGCGGCGTTCACGGCCGCCTGCGACGGGCTCAGGAGCTCGGCGGCGCTCAGATTGGCCGGAGCAAGCAGTGAAATAATCCCGAGCAATCCTGTCCATCGCGCGCCGAGGTTCTTCGCCGAGTGAAAAAGATACATTTCACTTAAAGACAATGAAATGGCCCCATTTTCAAGGTGCAATTCCCTCCGTTAGGCGCGGCATCTACGCAACCTGGCGGGGTTTGCGCTGAAATAGCGCCCCTATCGCGGAAGTATCCTTCCTCTTATGCTCCGCAGTTTGGTTTTGGTTTTGGCGCTCGCGGGCGGGGTGGCGATGGCGGCCCGGATTGAGGTCGAACCGGGCCTCAAAGGCCCGGCCTCGGCCTTGGAAAAGGCCCGGTCGCTCCGCCGGGAGAGGCCGGATGAGCTCATCGAGATCGTCTTCCCCGGTGGCACCTACCGGCTCACGGAGACACTCTGTCTGGGACCGGAAGATTCCAATCTGCAGATTTCCGCGAAGGCGGGAGAGAAGGTGATCCTTTCCGGCGGCATCAAGCTGGGTGGCTTCATCGTGGAAGCGGACGGCCGCTGGCAGGCCAGGTTGGAAGGGCCACCCTTCCAGCAGCTTTGGGTCGGCGGACGGCGGGCCGTGCGGGCCCGCGAGCCGGACAGCGGCTTTTTCCGCATGAAGGGCGTGAAGGAGGAGAAACTGCAGAATGGCAAGTTCCGCCAGACCGTGGAGATGGAGGACGATGCGCTGCGCTGGCTGCGTGACCTGAGCCCCGAGTCGCTGGAGAAGGTCCAGATGCTGGCCTATCACAAGTGGGACAACACCCGCCGCTTCATCGAGAAGGTGGAGGGCTCCAGCTTCTCGACCATTGGCGAGGATATGAAGTCGTGGAACCGCTGGGATACGAAGAGTGGACTGATCTTCGAGAACGTGCCGGCCGGCCTTGATGAGCCGGGAGAGTGGTATCTGTCCGAGCGCGTGAATCCTGACGGGGATCCTGACAAGCCCTTGAGGTACATCCCGCGGCCGGGCGAAGATCCGAAGCAGAGCGAGGTGATCGCGGGAGGCTTGGAAAAGCTGCTGGTGATCGAGGGCGCGAAGCATGTCTCGATTCGCGGCATCAGCTTCGCGCATGCCGGTTGGTATTGCCCTCCGGGTGGCTTCGAGCCGAGCCAGGCGGCGGCACCGGTGGAGGCGGTGATCCAAGTCGATAACGCGGAACACATCACCATCGAGGACTGCGAGGTCAGCGGCACGGGTTTGTATGGCGTGTGGTTCCGCAAGGGCTGCCGCGATTGCAAGTTGCTGCGCAGCTACCTGCATGACCTCGGGGCCGGCGGCGCGCGGATCGGCACGATGGAGCAGGGCATGGCGACCAGCGGCAACGTGATCGAGGACTGCATCATCCGCGATGGCGGCAAGGTCTTCCCCTGCGCGGTGGGTGTGTGGATCGGCAGCAGCGGCGGGAACCGGGTGGTGCACAATGAGATCAGCCACTTCGCCTACACGGGCGTCTCGCTGGGCTGGATGTGGGGCTACGAAGGCGAGGGGGCCAAGGGCAACATCATCGAGGGCAACCACATCCACCACATCGGCAATGGCCTGCTGAGCGACATGGGCGGGATCTACACGCTCGGTCCCTCAGAGGGGACAGTGCTGCGCGGCAACCGCATCCATGACATCGTCTCCTACGACTATGGCGGTTGGGGCATCTACAATGACGAGGGCAGCACCGGCATCGTGTCGGAGGGCAACCTCGTCTATCGCACGACCACTGGCGGCTACCACCAGCACTACGGGAAAGAGAACATCATCCGGAACAACATCTTCGCCTACGCGCGGGACCAGCAGCTGCAATTCAGCCGGCCGGAGGAGCATGTGTCCTTCCACTTCAGCCACAATATCGTGCTCTGGGACAAGGGCCCGCTGTGGAGCGGAGGTGCGCAGGGGAAGGGAAACTTCGAGTGCGACAGCAATCTCTACTGGCAGGCCGGTGGTGGCGGGGAGATCACCTGCTTCGGCAAAAAGTTCAGCGACTGGCAGGTGGGCGGGCACGACGGAAAGTCAGTGATCGCGGATCCCGGTTTCGTGGATCCCGCCACAGGTAATTTTGCCTTCAAGGATCCGAAGGCAGTCTTGCCGCTGCCGATCGGGCCCTTCCTGTTTCAGGACGCGGGAGTCAGGGGAGCGGAGCGCTGGAAAGCCCTGGCCAAGGAGGAGCCGGTGGATTGGAAGGTCTTCGCGCATTGAACTCGATTAGGGGCCTGAACGCCAAACTCAGGAACCTTTGCGACGTCGAATCGCATACCCGATGCCCGCGCCCAGTGCGACGAGAACTCCTGCGAAGATCGGCAGGGGAAAGTGAGACGACTGGGGAGCTTGAGTGGTCGCCGCGAGCTCATTAACTGGGCTGCACTTGGCAAGCCCAGCCTGTTCCCAGGCTGCTGACGCGGGGAGAGCGAGAGCATATCCGCAAGCCAATAGGGTAGCGGTGAAACGCATTGGGATGATTGGGGCTTGAGCCCATGCTGCCCCGGGGAGTCGTCCGCCTCAATGCGGAAAGCGGGAGGTGAACTGATAAACAAGTTCGCCCGAGTCCGACCGGAGTCCACCCCGAATCTCCAGCGGCAAAAAGGCGTGGTATGCGGCGGGGAATCGGCTAGAGTGTAGGGTGCAACATTCTCCAGAGCATCCCATGAACTCCGAAACCGATACCGCCACGCTGCTTGCCACGAAGATCGAGGAAGTGGAGGCGAAGCTTGAATTGCTTGAGAAGGAGATCTCCGAGATCGGCCTGCCGGCGGGCTACGATCTCCAGAAACGGCTTGAAGCCTTGAAAATCGAAGAGAAGGCGCTGCGGCGCAACTTCGAGGAGTCACAGGCCCGGGGCGAGCCGGATTCCGTGCGTTTGGCGCGGATCGAGACGCTGCTGCGACACATTGAGAACGAGGAAACCTCGGTCGAGAACGAGGCGCATTTCCTGCACCAGTCGAATCCTTCCTCGGTGATCCTGGCCGCGCAGGCGGCAGCCGGGGCGATCGAGCTGTGGCGGCGCGGGATCCGCAAGGTGCTGGGGGATATCCATCCTTTCGGCAGCTCGGTCTTCGTGAATCACACGCACGATGACCTGGTAACTGACTACGGCTATCGCGATGAGCCGGGGAAAGCGGGCCCGGCGAAGGCTGGAGACAAGGCGAAACCTTGAGCGAGCAAGGGCCCAAGGGCGTGAGCGTCAGTTGCGCCGCTCCGGCTTGGGGAGCCCGGGGGAGAAAATGAAGTGGCGATTTCTCCCAAGGACCCGCCCCGCCGGAACGGCGCCGCCGTTTCGCCACGCGTCACCAGCTCAGGCCGCGCGGCGGGTTATTCCCACCAAGGAAAGGGGGGGATGGGTGCCTATGCTTCAGGGCACCCGGAAGAACTTCTTGTCGGAGAGCGGAAAGGTTGGATCGGCGACGAGGGCACCGCTCTTGAACTCGGTGACATCGATGACCCGCTGCTGGTCGAAGGGACTGAAGACAAAGCCGTCACGGCCCGGGACGGTCTTGGCGACCGGGTAGCTGATCTTGCCCTGAATTGGGATCGTTCCTTCGCTAGGCTTGGGCCCGCCGGGAGTGGGGGTGGTGGTATCGCCTTGGGCGAGAGGCCGGTCACCTGCCGTGTGCGTGGCGGCGGGGCCGGGTGGATTGCTCGGTGCCGCCGGTGCCTGGTTTCGGGGCAGGATGGTCTGGGCCACGGGGTTGGCTTGCTGGCGTGACCACAGCAGGCTGCAGCTCGGGAAGAACATTCCCACCGCAGCGGTGATCACACCGATCTTGAAGGCATTGGTCGCAAACGCTCGTGCGGTCATGCTGGAAAAACAGCACATGAGGTTTGCGGGCGCAAGCTCAAATGCTGAAATTCCAGCATTGGTTGTCGAGCACTGTCACTTGCCAGCGGGTGGGGCCGCCGGACAATCTGGGGCGTGGACCTTTCCCGTTATCGCAAGATGGACCCGAATCTCCTGCTCGGGCTGGTGAACACGGAGCTGAGGAATCACTGCGACTCGCTGGAGGATCTGGTGAAGACCCATGGTCTGGATGAGAAAGAATTGGTGAAGGTGCTCGGGAAGGCGGGCTATACCTATCAGGCGGGGCAGAATCAGTTCCGTTAGGAGGGGGGCACCCGGCCCGAAATTTCGCGTCACCCTCCCGGCATTTCTTGCGAATGGCAGAAGGCTGGCTTAAAAGGAGACACCATGGATACCACCCGGATTCTGATCGTGGACGATGAACCGGATTTCACTGCCCTCCTGAAGGCGAACCTCGAAGAGGTGGGAAATTTCGAAGTGATGGAAGTCAATGACTCCGCGAAGGCGCTGAAGGCTGCCAAGGAGTTCATGCCCGAGCTGTGCGTGATCGATGTGGTCATGCCCGGCCTGGATGGCGGGGATGTGGTCGCGCAGCTGCGTGCGGATCCCGACCTCAAGAATGTGCCGGTGCTGATGCTGACCGCACTGGTGGAGGAGAATCCGAATACGCCGGACGGCGAGACCCAGACGGGCGGTCTGCCCTTTGTGAGCAAGACCTCGGACTTCGGGACCATCCTCGGGTGCATCGAGAAGCACATCGAGGAAGCGCGGGAGAATCCTGCGGAGGAGGAAGCTCCGAGCCGTAGTGCGGAAGTGTGGGATCTCGGGTGATGGCGACCGCCTAGTCGAGTTCGTGCTGGAAGCGGTCTTCGAGCTGAGCTCGCCGCTGCAGCTCCTTTCCGATCCAATGCGCGAGCAGTGGCAGAGAGAGAAATCTAACGAGCAGGGGCGCGAGGAACAGCGTCCATCCCAAGGTCGACATCAGGGCGGCCGTGGCGATGTCGCTGCCGCCGACTTCATGATAGATCCACAAGCTGAAGCCATTTGAGGCCGCGAGCAGGATCACGAAAGCCAGCACGGTCACGATGACGAGGCGCCCGCCGCGATTCGCCGCAGCGAAGACCTGGTTCTGCTTGAGTTGCGAGAGCCGGTAGTAGCCTTCGGGTTGGAGCGGGATGCGCATGAGCTGTGCGGGCTGGGCTGTCTGCCGCCGCGACCACAGCTGAAATTGCCGGGCCCTGCTGGGATTTCAAGCGGCATCCGGATCGAGTCTCACGCCTCCCACGCGAGCTCGTCGGGAACCTTGACGTGATAGATGCCCTCGCCCGGGCTGGGCGGCAGCATTTTCAGTCCGGCTTCCAGGGCCTGCCAACTGGTCTTGCTGATCCGTTCGAGGGTTCTCGCACGGGCTTCGCGATCCGACACCAAGCAGTCGACCACGATCGGATGGATGTTGTCCCAGTGGCCTTCCGCCCTGCTCTCCTCGCTGCCGCCGTAAAACGCCACGACGGCGAGCTGCTGCCGATGCTGGAGATTCGGCAACATGCTGAGCCGATCCCTGAAAATTTTGATGACCGGCCAAGGACGATTGCCGCTGCATTGGAGGTTGGTGTAGGCTGCCACCAAGCCCGTCTCCCGGTTATAAACGATCGCGGGAAGAAGGTCGCCGACCTGCAAAAGCTTCCGGTAGCGAACCCAAATCTTCACGTCCCGCCCGACCAAAGGCCATTGGCCGGCCGAGTCGGGCAGAAAGCTAAGAAGCCACATTCGCCAGCTCGCAAAGTAAGCGCGGTAGCGCCAGCGCGAGATCTCCAATTCGCCGGGAAGTGTGGCGTAGGTGTCCAAGGTCTTGCTGTCGCTCATGGAAGTTTCCCGGATTCTATGTTAAACCAAGGGAGGTCATAAAGCTCCCTTTGCAATTGCGGCGGCAATTCACGCATCTTTCGTGACAGGAATCGCGGGGCATGGATGCTGCGCGCGTGACTTTTTTGACAGTGGCTGCGCTCAAGGAGCAGGCGGGCGAGCAAGCGCTTGTCGCCTTCGTCGATTGTGAATTGCAGTCGCGCAGCTTGCGCCAGACGAAGGCGGGGAAGCCTTACTTGGTGCTGACCTTTGCGGATGCGACGGGGAGCTTCAATCTGAACGCCTGGTCGGATGCAGCGCTATTCGAGGCGGCGAATAGCATGCGGGATGGCACGGTGCTGCGGCTGGATGCGCAGTGGACGCAGAACCAATATGGAGTGAATGCCACGCAGATCGCGTGGGAAGTCCTGGACGGCGATGCGCTGGAGGCATTCTTCGCGGGCGATGCCAAGACGGCGGAGAAACAGCGGCGCGATTGGGAGACGATCCTGAACCTGTGCGGCAATATCCGCGATCCGCGGCTGCATGCGCTGGTAGAGCATTTCATCACCGATCTGGGCGCGAAGTTCCGTCGCGCGGCGGCGGCGCGGAAGAATCACCATGCACGGCGTGGCGGCCTGACCGAGCACGTGGCGCAGATGATGCGGACTGCGGAGGTGGTCTGCAGTGTCTATCCGGAATTGAACCGCGATCTCATGATCGCAGGAGTGCTTTTCCACGACTGTGGGAAGCTGTGGGAGAACCAGTATCCGGAGCGCGGCTTCACCCAGGGCTACACGCTGCATGGTGAGATGTTAGGCCACATCCCGTTGGGGATCGAGCTGGTGAACAAGCTGTGGCGCGATGTTGCGGAGTCTCCCGTGGCCAAGGATTGGCTGGTGCTGGAGCCGGCGAGCGAAACGGTGCGGCTGCATCTCTTGCATTTGATCGGCAGCCATCACGGGGAGCTGGCTTTCGGATCGCCGGTGCTGCCGCGCACGCCGGAAGCGATCGCGCTGCACTACATCGACAACTTGGATGCGAAGCTTGAGATGATGCGCGATGCGTATGCGCAGGCGAATCAGTTGGCAGATGGCATTTATGAGAAGGTGTTTCCGCTGCCGGCTAATCTGGTGGAGCCCTTGCCGGCCTTTGAGGTGGCGGTGGTGAGCGAGGAGGAAGATGCGGAGGAGACCTTGCTATAAGAGGGCGTAGGAGAGAATTCTCCGGTGAATCATAGTGGGGTGCTTGTGGTGGAGGTCCGCAGCCGTTCCGCTACAATGCGGAGAGCGCACCCACTAAAGGGGGATGATGATTCGGCCGGGTCAGTGAAGAGTGGCGCAAGCTGCGGTGGAGCACCGCCGTGGCTTCCCCGTCACTCACCCAAGTGAGGGGCGATGGAAACCCAAGCCGGTGTGCGCCATCGCATGGTGACTCTTCCTTGAAGGGGACGCTTGCGTGTGCTGCCGCAATGCCCATACGCCCGAATCAAAACCCGACCTCATGAAACCCCGTCGTATCCTCCCGGTCGCCGCCTTTTCCGTGGCGAGTCTATCGATCGCCTCCGCCGCGCCCTTCGTCTATCAGGGCTTCGATGGCTACAGCGCCACGCCACTGCCGGGCCAGACCATTGGCAGCAATGTTGTGGGCCTCAATGCAGCAGCGACCGTCACGAGTGCCGGGACCGGCGCGAATGCCAACGTCTTCCAAGAGGCGGGCATGAGCTTCAGTAATCTGGTGGTCAGCGGCGGCAGTGGTCTTTACAGCGATGCGACGGGGCGGGCTTCGTACATCGGTTTCGCCTACACCGGGCCGACGGTCACGGGCACGCTCTACAGCAGCTATCTGGTGAAGCTCGTGACCGCGCAGAATGCCGCCTCGGTGGTGTCGCTGCGGGTCAATGCCACGCCGACCTCGGGTGGCACCGCATCCTACTTCCATGCCTATGCGGACAACCTGGGGAATGGCTTCACCTCCAGCCAGTACGACGCGAACAACATGTCCACTGCATCGGCCACCACGCTGGCGACCAACACTCCATACGTGGTGCTGGGGCGTTTCACGAATGTCGGCACCGCGCTGTCCGCAGGAACGCCGGGCGTGGCGACGACCTTTGTTTTAACGGCCGCACAATTCGATTTTTTCAAGGAGGGCGGCTTCACCGATGCAGAGCTGGACGGTGCCGCGATCGGCAGTGGCCCGAGCAATGTGACCTCACGCGTCTCCGATGCGCCTGTCACCACCGCAACCTACACGCTGACTTCGGGCAACGGGATTCAATTCGGCCCCGGCAATGCGGGGGTGAGCCAGACCGTTGCGTACGATGAGTTCCGCTTTGGCAGCAGCTTGAACGAAGTGTTGCCGCTGGTGGCGGTTGTGCCGGATCCAGTTGCGGTTACGCTCACCGTGAATTCGGCCTCGGCCCAGGAGCCTTCAACGGCGGGTGATGCGGTGGGGAGCTTCACCCTGACGCGTGCCGGTGCGACCACCGATCCTTTGTTGGTCCGTTTGCAGTCCGGGGGCACCGCGGCTCCGGGAATCGACTATCCGGAGATCCCGCCTGGCGTGCTGATTCCCGCCGGTGCATCCTCTCTAACAGTGCAGATCCCCGCCTATACCGATCAGGTGGATGAGAATGATGAGACGGTGACCTTCACGGTGATTGCAGGAGACGGCTACATCGTACCGCCGAGTCCGTCCGGCACGGTGACGCTTTCCGACCGGCCGACGGGGGCGCGTGCCACGCAGGCGCGCTTTGTCCAGAAGCTGTCCGTGGGCCTTCCCCAGAAGGTGCTGACCTACGGCACGAGCGAGACAGCCAACGGTGTGTGGCCCGCGCGCATGACCTCGATCCTGAATTCGCAGGGGCCGGGTGTGGCGACACTCGTCAACCGCGGAGCCAGCGGGATGGCGTCGGACTATGGCATTGCGAACCTGGCCACCCAGGTCATCGCCGCCGCACCGGATGTGGTGTTCCTCGAGTTCTCGATCAATGATGCGGTGGCTCGCCTCGACATCCCCGTATCCAAGGCGCGGGCGAACCTCGAAGGCATGATCTCCGGCATCCAGACTGCGCTGCCGAAATGCGAGATCATCCTGCAGGTCTTGAACCCGGTCACAGGTCGTCCCGAAGGTGATGCCGGCTGGAGGCCGCTGCTGCCCTACTACGAGCAGGTGTATCGCGATGCGGCTGCCGCGCATGACTTCATCCTGGCGGACCATCATCCGCGCTGGCAGGCGCTGCTGGAAGAGGGCGAAGGCAACTTTTTGCCATGGGTGCCGGATGGCTTGCATCCGAATGCCGGAGGTGAGGAAAAATTCCTGCTGCCGGCGCTGATGGATGCCATCGGCGGTCCGCGTGCTCCGATCCCGAGCATCATCGTCGACAACACGGGAGCAATTGCGGTCGGCGATTGGCCGTCGAGCTCGGCGACCGCCGGGGCCTACAATACCACCTATCTGACCGATGGGAATGCGGCCAAGGGCACGAAGTCGGTGAGCTATGAGCTCTTCCTGCCGACGCCCGGCACCTATCCAGTTTACCTGCGCTGGTCGTCGCTTGATAACCGCGCCAGCAATGTGCCGGTGACGGTCTATCACGCTGGTGGCAGCACGGCGCTCACGGTGAGCCAGAAGGTCAATGGCGGGGTCTGGAACAAGCTGGGCGACTTCGCCTTCACGGGTGATCCGGGTGAGAAGGTGGTGATCGAAACCACGGGAACCGATGGCTTCGTGATCGCGGATGCAGTGGCAGTGGATCTGCCCGCGGTCTCGCTGCGGGCGACGAATGGGCGTCTGGCCGAGCCGGGTGGCACCACGGGCCAAGCGTCGCAGTCCGGATTGATCGTGAGCCGGACCGGATCGCTGGCCGCGCCGCTGGAAGTATCTCTGACCCTGGGCGGAAGCGCGGTGAACGGCAGCGACTACGATGGGCTGCCTGCCAGCGTGATCATTCCCGCCGGGAAGTCATCGGTGGAGCTGACGATTGCGGCGAAGGCCGATGCTGTGGCAGAGGATGCCGAGTCTCTGACCATCGCCGCGGTGGCTCCCGATGGCTATGAGGGGGGCACGCCGGCCAGCGTCTCGCTGCAGATTGCGGATGCCGATGATTCGCCCTTCGCCGCGTGGCAGCGCGCGAGCTTCGGTCCGGCGGACCTGGCAGATCTCAGTATCTCCGGACCAGATGCGGATCCGGATGGGGATGGCTTGAGCAATCTGATAGAGCGCTACATGGGGCTCGCACCGCTGGTGGCGAACCAAGGACCGATCGTCAGCGCGCCTGTCAACGTGAGCGGCACGAATTACGGGGCAATGAGCTTTCCGCATGCTCCAGGCACTGGCTTGGTGGGCACGCCGGAAGTCAGCAATGACCTGCAAACATGGCACAGCGGAGCAAGCTGGCTGGAGCTCACTGCGACCGGCGATGCGGGAACCCTTCAACAAGTCACGGCGCGGTCTGTCGCAGCCATGGGGTCGGCGGCCAGTGAGTTCATCCGCTTGCGGGTGACTCCCTGACCATAGCACCGCGTGGTGTCGGGATGGGTTACCCGGCACCACGCTTTCCCATCTTTCGATCAAGCGTCGGGCAATTGCACGATGCCGCGGCGCAGGGCCACGGTCACTGCCTCGGTGCGGTCGCGGACGCGGAGTTTCGCGAGGATGTTCTTCATGTGCGACTTTACCGTGAGCTCGGTGATGCCGAGGGCTTGGCCGATCTCCTTGTTGGCCTCACCTTTGACGAGCAGCCTGACGATCTCGCGTTCGCGCTCCGAGAGGACCTCGCCGCGCTCGCGGGCGGCGAGCTGGCCCGCGACCTCCAAGGGGATCCAGCGCTTGCCCTGAAGCAGCGCGTGGATCGCGGGAACGATTTGGTCGTCGGAGCTGTGCTTGAGAATGTAGCCCATGGCCCCTGCGGCGAGGGCCGCGTGGATGTCCTCATCGCCCTCGTAGCTGCTGAGGACGAGGATGCGGGCAAGGCGCTGCTCGGCGCGGATCAGGCGGATCGCTTCGAGGCCGCCGCAGACGGGCATGCGCAGGTCGGTGACGGTGACGTCCGGCAGCAGGCGCTTGTAGGCGGCGAGGGCCTCGTGGCCATTCGCGGCCTCGCCCACGACCTGGAAGTCCGGCTCGTGGCTCAGGATGTCGCGCAGACCGGCGCGGACCACGAAGTGATCGTCGACCACGAGGATCTTGTAAGGGCGTTTCGCGTTCATGGCTTCAGGAGCGGGTTTTGGCTTCAGCGGGGAGAGGGACTTGGACTTTGACGACGGTGCCGCCGCCGTTTCTTTCTTCGATGCTGAGTTGGGCGCCCATGCGGGCGGCGCGTTCTTCCATGCCGGCGATGCCGAAGTGGCCGGCCTTCACGGTGGCGGAGTCTTGATTGGCGATGCCCTGGCCATTGTCGCTCACGCTGAGGGTCACGCTCTCAGGCGTGGTCACGAGTTCGATCCGGATCAGGCCGGCCTCGGCGTGCTTGAGGACATTGGTCATCGCTTCCTGGCCGATGCGCAAAAGGTTATCGGCGATGAGGCCGGGGATCTCCGTGCGGCTGCGCTGCTGGTGGAACTCCGCCCGCGTGGCAGCGCCGAGGAAGAGCGATTGTGCCATGCGTTGCAGGGCCTCGCCGAGGTCGAAGTTCTCCTGCGAGTCCGCCCGCAGGTCCCAGATCGATTGGCGCAGCTCGGTGCGGCATTGGCGGACCAGGCCGCGCATCGCTTCCATGCGATCCGGGGCATCGCTGGCACCATTGCCGAGCGACAAGCTCAGGCCGCGGATCTGGAGCTGGAGTCCTGTTAGGCCCTGCTCGAGGGTGTCGTGCAGGTCGCGGGCGAGGCGTCCGCGCTCGGCGGCGACGGCTTGGCGCTCGCGGACTTCCGTGCGCAGGCGGGTGTTGCGCCGGGCCAGGAGAAAGGCGGTCGCGGTGACGGCCAACAGCACTCCCAGGATGATGCACAGCAGGATCAGCATGCGGCGCACGGTGAAGAAGGGTGCGGCCTTTAAGACGGTGATTGAGGCGTCATCCGGCACCAGAATCTTGAAGCTTTTCGGGTCGCCCGCGGAATCGGTCTGTACCGCGCAGACGCCGCTGACGCGCAGGGTGCTGCCGGTTTCCCAGGTGGCACCTGCGGTGGAGTCGAGTTGCGCGGTGAAGACGCCGCGCGGCGATTGCAGGGCGAGCACGGTGTGCTGCCCGCCGCCTTCAAGGGAAGTCTGGATCCGATCTAACAGAAGCCCGGAGACCGCCACCAAGTCGGCGTGGTGGAGGCCATCGCCCAGCTGCCATGCGGGCACCTCCTTGGCCTTGGGTGGCGTTCCGGGGGTGTCGCTCTTCCTCACGATGACATCGGAGAGGACCGGGAGGGAATCCAGCATGTCCCGGAAGCCGACGGCGGAGATGCGATCGCCGCGGTGCAAGCGGGCGACATCCGCGCCGCGCAGCGCGAGCCCGGCATCGCCGTCATGCAGCCACGCGATCTCATCTGCGACGTGCAAGACGGTGCCGGTGACTTGCAGGCGGTCGGCGCGGGTTTGGCCGGGATGATAGCGGAACACTTCACGCAAGGGCGTGGGCGGGCGATCCCAGGGCGATTGCTTCTCGCGCTCGCCGAACTGGATGTCCTTTTGCGAGGCCACCAGGATTTGAACGTCCACCAGTTGGTTGGTGGCCTTGCGGGCGCGCAAGGATGCTGCTACCCCAAGCACCCTGATCTTGTAGGCGATGAGCTTCGCGGGATCGAGGCCGGTGGTGTTGCTGATCCGGAAGCTGATGCGGCAGGCCCCTGAGTCGACCACCACCACGAGGTCGTTTCCGTCGACAAACTCCGCGGTGCGGATCCAGCCGTCCACGTCGACGCGTTCGCCGTTGAAGGAGCCATTGAGCAGGCCGCCTCCCGAAGCATTGGCGCAGCCGGGCAGGACGCCCTTGCCGAGGCTTTCGAAGCTGGCGTTCTCGATAACAGGGGCGAAGGGACCGCGGCTGAGTCGACCGGTGACGCGCACCTTGTCACCCACCGCAGGGTCGATGTCGCCTTGGTAGATGACCTTCATGCCGGCGGAGGCATCCTGCATGTAGAAGTATTTGCCGGCCGATGGGTCGGCCCAGGTCACGACCGCTTCGATGACCACGTCCGCGCCGGTGAAGGCTTCAGCGGTGGCCTCGTTTTGCAGCTCGCGCACGGTTCGCGCCTTCGGGGCGGCAGAAGGGGATTGCGCCGCCACGTGCATGGCGGTGCCGAGTAAAATCAAGAGTAGGAGGCGGGCGATCATGCCGGTGCAATCGCGGGATCATATCCGAAGATGCCCCCCTTTCGTCGCGGAAAAAATTCGTGGCTGCTGCTACCTAAGGGGGATTCGGCAGTTCCGCTGTGGGCTCACGATACGGGGTTTAAACCCGAGGGATCTGCGTGCCTTTGCGATGAGGGCGATCCTTCACCCGCTCTTCATTCATGAAGCCCGACAAGCGTCTCTTTTCTACTCTTCTCCTGTTGGCCACGGCCACGCTCAGTCATGCCGGCAAGATCATTGAAACGGATATCTGCGTATACGGCGGCGCTGCCGGTGGCGTGACCGCGGCGGTGCAGGTGGCACGGATGGGCAAGAGCGTCGCGCTGGTGACCGTGAACAATCACATTGGTGGGCTGAGCTCGGGTGGGCTTGGGGACACGGACATTGGCAACAATGGCGATGCCTACATCCAGGGGATGTCGCGTGAGTTCTACACGCGGATCGGGACGAAGTATGGCCTGGGCGGCGCGAAGTTTACCTTCGAGCCGAAGGTGGCGGAGGCGGTCTTCAATGAGATGATCGCGGACGCGAAGGTGCCGGTTTACAAGGATCGCCACGTGATCTCCACCACGATGGAGAACGGGCGCATCACCCGCATCACCACCAATGGCGGAGACGTCTTCCGCGCCAAGGTTTTCATCGATGCCTCTTACGAAGGCGATCTGATGAAGCAGGCGAACGTCACCTACACCAGCGGCCGCGAGGCGAATGCGCAATATGGCGAGACGATCGACGGCATTCAGACGCAGACCAGCGGCAACCAGTTGCCGTACGGGATCGATCCCTTTGTCGTGGCAGGCAATCCGGCGAGCGGACTGCTGCCCGGAGTCAATGCCGCACCGGCCGGGGCGAACGGTAGCGCCGACTCGCTGATCCAGGCCTATTGCTACCGCATGTGCCTGACCAATGTGGCGGCGAACCGCGTGATGATCGAGCAGCCGGAAGGCTACAACGAGGCCGACTACGAGATCCTGTTCCGTTCGATTGCAGCCGGGCAGACGGACCGCTTCTGGAAGCTCCGCCCGGTGCCTAACAGCAAGACCGATTCCAACAACGACTCCGGCATCTCCTGCGACTTCATCAGCGGCACCACCGCGGATTGGATCGAAGCCAGCTACGAGACCCGGGAGCAACTCGCGAAGCAGCACGAGAAGTGGCAGCGCGGCCTGGTGTGGACCGTGCAGAACCATCCGCGCGTGCCAGCGGCGATTCGGAGTAACTGGAGTCAGTGGGGGCTGGCGAAGGATGAGTTCCCCGATACCGATCACTGGCCGCACCAGCTCTACATCCGCGAGGCACGGCGCATGGTCTCCGACTACGTGATGACCGAGAAGAACTGCATGGGCACCGAGGTGGCCCCGGATTCGATCGGGATGGGCGCCTATACGATGGATTCGCACAACTGCCAGCGCATCGTCCTGAACGGGATGGTGAAGAATGAGGGCGACATCCAGCGCGCGGTGCCAGGGCCCTATCCGATCTCTTATCGTTCGATCGTGCCGAAGACCGGTGAGTGCACGAATCTGCTGGTGCCATGGAGCTTGTCCGCCACGCACATCGCCTTCGGTTCGATCCGGATGGAGCCGGTGTTCATGATCCTCGGTCAGTCGGCGGCGACTGCCGCGGCCTTCGCGATCGATGACAAGGTGGCGGTGCAGGCGGTGCCCTATGCCAAGCTGAAGGCGCAGTTGCTGGCCGATGGGCAACGGCTGACAAACAACCACAGCACCGAAACCTCGGGGATCATCCTGGACAACTCGGATGCCACGGGCGTGGCGCTCACGGGCACCTGGACGCAGACGACTTCCACCGCCGGCTATTATGGCGGCAACTACATCCATGACGGCAACACGCAGAATGGGAGTTGCTCCGCGCGCTTTACGCCGACTCTTCCCAATGCGGGGACGTATGAAGTCTTTGTTCGTTGGCCAGCCTACACCAACCGCGCCACCAATGTGCCGGTGGACATCCGACACTCCGGCGGCCTGACGACCGCCACGGTCAACCAGCAGACCCGTGGCGGCGAGTGGGTCTCGGTGGGCAGCTTCTCTTTCGCTGCGGGCAATTCCACTCAGAATGGCAGCGTTACCATCCGCAACACCGCCACCAATGGCTACGTGATTGCCGATGCGGTGCGCTTTATGGCCGGACCGGAACAGCCGGTAGTGAACGTGTGGGCGACCAACGGCACGGTGTTGGAACCGCAGTCGGGCCTCGCGGCTTCGGCGAAACTGAGCTTCAATCGCACGGGCGCTCGCACCGCGCCGCTGGTGATCAAGCTTGCTGTCGGTGGGGCCGCGACGGCGGGCAGCGACTATCCCGCGCTCCCCGCCACCGTGACGATCCCCGCCGGTGCCGGGACCGCCACGCTGACAGTTACACCTGCAGCGGATTCCCTGGCGGAGGGCAGCGAGTCAGTGGTGGTGTCGATTGGGGCGGATGCGGCCTATGTGATTGGCGAGTTGCCCAGCGCGGAGCTGAGGATCCTGGATGGGCCTTTCGATTTTTGGAAAACCTCTCATTTCCGTACCCAACAATTGGCGGATCCCCTGATCTCAGGGGCTGATGCCGATCCGGATCAGGATGGCTCGAGCAACCTGGTCGAATTCTTCGCCGGCCGTGATCCCCTGGTCGTGGACGGGGCGGCGATCACCCGATTTCTGTTGGACCCTGCACCAGCTGTGGAGGTGGAGCGGAACCGCGAGGCGCGGGAACTTTTCATGCGCCTCGAGGGCTCCCGAGATCTCGCGAGTTGGCAGCCTGAAGCGAGCGCGGAGCCGGATGTCGCTCTCGGGGCGGACGATGCCCATCAGGTCCTGCGTTTTCCGATTGGCTCGATCCTGAGCGGGGGGAATTTCTTTCGCGTGTCCATTTCGCGGACGCCCTTTGCGCCTTGAGCATGAGTGCCGCTTGTCGGCAAAGGAACGTCAGAGGATGAAAATCGGCCGCTAAAGGTGCAGCGCCTGCTTGCGCAATTCGCGAAGCTGGGCAAGTTGGCGGGCATCGCATTGAAACTATCGGCGGATTGCCGGGTTTCCCTTTCCGTCATCATGGAGCATTGCCAAGGCATCCTGATCCGCCTGACCAAGCTGACCGATACCAGTTGGATCGTTCACTGGTTCACGGCGGGGCACGGTCTGATCAAGACCGTGGCCAAGGGTGCCCGCAGCCCGAGGAGTCCCTTTGCGGGCAAACTCGACCTGTTTTTTGACGCCGAGGTCCACTGGAACCGGGCGCGGACCGGAGAGCTCCACCAGCTCCGGGAATCGGCGCCGATCTCGACCCGGGAAGCGATCCGCGGTGATTACAATGCAATGCTTTTGTCGGGGTATTGGTGCCGTTTGCTAGAGCTGGCTGTGGAACGGGAACATCCGGAACCTGAGCTTTTCGGACTCCTGAAACGAGGCCTCGACCATGTGGTTGAGAAGGGCCCCTCGATCCGTGCGATGCAGCACTTTGAGCAGGAACTGGCTAAATATCTGGGAATTGCCAGGGAGCGCCGTCACGTGGCACCCGCCCTGCGCGAGGCCTTGGGCGGTCTGCCACCCCAGCGCGCCCAGCTCCTTGAACGACTTTCACCCGCGCGGGAATTACCCGTTGCAGAATCGGAATCCGGTGATTTAAAGTAAATACACACGCCATGGACTCACCTACCACCACACTCATCCACATCCTCCGTAACCGGGTGGACGAACTCGTTGCCGCCGGCGACCTCGATGAGGCCGTTCACGCCGCCACGGCTGCCGTCCTCAAGGCACAGCAGACGCTCAGCAGCGATCTCGACAGCATCGACGAATTTGCCAGCTCGCTGGAAGTCCGCGGCGACGTCTATCGCCTCTTGGGCCGCTTTGAAGAGGCTCGCGACGACTACAAGCAGGCCATCGACCAGCTCGACAACCGTCCAGACCGCTGCCTTCAGCTCGGCCGCCTGCACGCCGGCTACGGCTCGGTGCACGACCAACTCGATCACCCGATCCGCGCGAAGGAGCTGTGGCAGGAAGCCGTCCGCTACTTTGAAATGTCGGATCCGCAGGCCTCGCTCGACATCGCGTCGATGTCCAACAACCTGGCCGTGCTGAAGCGCAACGAGGGCGACACCGAAGGCGCTGAAGCCGAGTATCTCAAGGCGCTCGAAATCCTGCACCGCGAACTGGGTGCGGACCATGAGGAGACCGCCGCCGTGTGCAACAACATTGGCGCGCTCTATCAGTCCGCCGGTCTGCACGAGCAGGCCCGCGAGATGCACATGATGGCGCTGGAAGCCCGCCGCAAGAACTTCGGCGACAATCACCACGACACCGCCCAGTCCCACAACAATCTCGCCTTGGCCCTGCTTGCCACGGGCGACAGTGCCTGGGCACGCCGCCACTTTGAGAAGGCCGTCAGCGGCTTCGAGACCTTGGGAGTGGAGTACGTCTCGGATCTGCAGGCCGTCGCGGAGAACTACTGTGCGGTGCTCCAAGCGGAAGGCGACTACGCCCATGCCGAGGAGATCGCCGCGCGGGTTCCGGGCGGGATTCAGATCCCCGAGCCGGAGCTGGCGTGATCCGTTAGGACAAAGTTTTCAGGGCACACGGGCCAATGGCCCGTGTGCTTTTTTCTTTCTTGGGAAGGTCGCCTCACTTCCCCGCCGATGCGGTCGTCGGCCCGTCCATCTTCACCTCGATCTTTTTTCCCGCGAGCCAGCGCTTGAGGACTTCCTTGTCGCCGGTGAGGAGACCTTGGACGCGGTAGTTAGAGCGGGCGAGGACTCCAGCGCTGTCGCGGTCCTCATTCACCACACACCAAGGCTTGGAGCCGGAGGAGTGGATGAAGCGGAAGCCATCCGGGCCGGTGACGAGGAAGGCGACGTGACTGTCCAGGCCGACGATACGCACGCCGGGCTCGGCCTTCGCGATCGCGGCGGCGTAGTTGTCATAGGGAGCACCGACCTGCACTTGCAGTGCTTCCTTGGGCAGGAAGCTACGGAGGATGTTTTGCGATGCCTGCTGGGCGAGCTTGTAGCGATCCACGCGGAAGCCGGCGTCCTTGAGCACGGTGGCGACGAAGTAGCCGCAGGCGATCTTGCCCTGTCCCGGACCTTCGGCGGTGCCGTGGAAGTCCCACGGCGTACCGAGCCAGCAAAGCATCATCTGAGGCAGCAGGGTCTCCAGATAGCTGCGGGTCTCGGTGAGAACCTTCTCCTTCTCTGCTGCTGTGCGGGCCTCAGCGAGGCGCTTGGCCAGGTCCTTGCGCTTGTTCTCCGCCTCCTCCTTCAAGGTGGTGTAGCGGGCGAGGTCGGGCCGGGGACCGGGGATCATCGGGGCGACGACGGTGGCACGGGTCTGCTGCCAGAGCCGACCGAGTGAGTCGCGGTAATGCCAGCAGACCGCGCAAACAATTGCAGCCAAGGCTAAGAAAGTTAGGGCAAGGCGCTTCACTCGGACAACGGCTATTCAATCACTTATACGAGCTCCTATGAAGGGAATTTTCCGATGGTTGCCATGCCATGACGATTCCGCAGGCTTTCCGGCGTGAGCAGCGGGCTGTCGGAAGATCAATCGAAGGTGATGGGACTTTCCCTATGGGTGGCGATCATCCTGCTGGTGGTAAAGGTGACCGCAGCGGTGATCACCGGCTCCTCGGCGATCTATTCGGATGCTGCGGAATCGGTGACGCACATTCTCGCGGTGGCCTTCGCGGCATGGGCCTTGAGGCTCTCGCACAAGCCCTCGGATGACACTCATCACTTCGGCCACGACAAGGTGGCCTTCCTTTCTTCGGGATTCGAGGGGGCGATGATCAGTGCGGCCGCACTGCTGATCGTCTATGAGGCGGGACGTCAGATCTTCGTGGGTTCCGTAATCACCGACATGGGGATCGGCATGATCCTGACAGCTGCGGCTGCGGTGGTGAATCTCTTCCTCGGCTCGGCACTGCTGCGGGTGGGCAAGAAGCGCCAGTCCGCCCTCTTGCGTGCCAATGGTCACCATGTGCTGGCGGATGTGTGGACCAGCGCGGCTGTGCTCATCGCACTGCTGCTGGTATACTTCACCGGCTGGAAATGGTGGGACCCGATCTGTGCGGTGCTCGCTGCTGGCAAGCTACTGTGGACGGGAGCCAAGCTGATGCGTGAGAGCTTCGGTGGCCTGATGGATGAAGCGGACCTGCAGGTGGAGAAGGAGCTGCGCGATTGCCTGGATGCCGAGTGCGATGCGCGCGGACTATCCTATCACAATCTTCGTCACCGCCATTCCGGTCGGATTCACTGGGTGGAGTTCCACTTGGTCTTCCCCGATCAAACCAGCCTGCACGATGCCCATGAGATTGCCACGCTGATAGAGAGCAAGGTGGCCTCCTTGCTCGGGCCGGAGGTCAGGGTGATCTCGCACCTTGAGCCGCGCTCGGCCGAGGGTGTGGAGCACGAGTGGGAGGTGCGCTGAGGCGCTTGCCTCAAGCGGCAGGCGTGAAGCCCATCACGATATCGAAACGTGCGGCCAGCTCGCCAGTGGTCACACCGGGCAGGGGCGCGAAGTCCACGATCACCGAGGTACGCTGGATCTCATCCTTGATGCCTTGGATTACGCCGTCGGTTTCGTTTTGCGGTTCGCCCTTGATGTAGCACTGGGTGGTCCACTTATCGCGGCCCTTCATCTTCACGGCGAAGTGGATGTGCGGGGTGCGGCCGGGATAGCGGACGGGCTTGATGGTGCGGAAATAGTATTCGCCACTGGAGCCGGTCATGAAGCGCCCGAAGCCCTGGAAATTCGAGTCGCGCTTCTCTGCATTGCCGCTGTCCTTGTGGAGATAGACGCCGTTGTGGTCGACTTGCCAGATCTCGACCAGCGCGTTGCGGATTGGATTACCCTGCACGTCGGTAACCTTGCCACTGAGGTGGGTGACTTCGCCGAGCGCCGGAGTCAGACTGTCATTCAGGCGGATCAGATCGTTGTCGGTATCGAGCGGCAGATTGATCGGGTAGAAGGGGCCCTCGGTTTGCTTGGGCGTTAGGGTGAGCGCCTCGGCGAAGGCACCCGGGACCCAGAGCCCGGCGGCCCCGAGGGTGAAGTTGCGCAGGAAGCGCCGGCGGGATGAGGGCAGGTACATGGCGGGAATCTTGAATTGTGAGGAGCATGAAGGCGAGAAATTCCACCGATGGTCTCTTCCTTCTTGCTCCAGGCTCCAAGCTCCGCGCTATTGCCCATATGGCCGACATCTGGTCACCCGAAAAGCGCTCGGAGGTCATGTCCCGCATCCGCGGCGGGAATACCAAGCCGGAGCTACTGGTGCGCTCGATGCTGCACCGGCTGGGATACCGCTTCACGGTGACAGGGCCGAAGAACAAGAGCCTGCCGGGGAAGCCGGACCTAGTGCTGCCAAAATATCAGGTGGTGATCTTCGTCCACGGCTGCTTCTGGCACGGGCACGAGCATTGCCCGGATTTCAAGATGCCTTCGTCCAAGACCGAGTGGTGGAGGGCGAAGCTGGCAGGGAACAAGGCACGGGATGCGCGGGTGGAGAAGCAGCTCCAGGGTATGGGCTGGCACGTGGTGACTCTGTGGGCCTGTGCGGTGAAGAATGCCGCGGCACGGGAGTGGCTGGAGGCGAGATTGCCGGCCTTGATAGGGAGGCCCTTGGTGAGGGTGCTTCGGGCGCGGGTGGCGGAGGAGCCTGAATGACGCGAAGCGCTGTGGGGGGCGGACACTCATGTCCGCTCGGTAAGGAGCAGCGACATTCCTGTCGCTGGAGTCCCTTCCACCGAAGCCTTGGGCGGACAAAAGTGTCCGCCCTCCACAGGGCCTACCAATATCTCCGCACCCTCGGCTGCTCCTCGTAGATCCTCCGGAAGACCGAGGGTGGCTCGTGATTCTTCATCCGCTTGCGGGCGTATAGCGCCATTGCAACGCCGGCGAGAAAGCCGCCGATGTGGGCCATGTAGGCGACGCCACCGGTGGTCTGATCCGTTGTGGCGATGGAGCCAAAGCCACTGGCGAACTGGGTGAAGGCCCACATTCCGATCACGAAGACGGCTGGCACCGAGACGATGGTGAAGAAGAAGACCGCGTTCACCCTGTTCCGCGGAAATAGAACCAAATAGGCTCCCAGCACCCCCGCGATGGCACCGGAGGCACCGAGGTTCGGGATCACGCTTTGCGGATTCACGGCGATCTGGGCGAAGGTGGCGACGATGCCGCTGACGAGGTAGAAGATCAGGAATTTCAGTGAGCCGAAGCGGTGCTCCACGTTATCGCCGAAGATCCAGAGGTAGAGCATGTTTCCGCCGATGTGCATCCAGCCACCGTGCATGAACATTGCCGAGAAGATTGTCAGGTAGATCGGTGACGGACCGGCAACCTGCGGAACGTCGTGGATCGCTCCTCCGGCATTGATGTGGGCCACGCCCACCAGGTCCGTGCCGTGTGTGATTTCGTAGGGAATCACGCTCCAACCGTAGGTGAAGGCGGGGTGCATGAGCTGCACGATGAAGAGCGCCACATTCGCCAGAAGCAACGCGATGGACACGTAGGCTGTGCCCATCACTTCGCGGTTGTCGTCGCTGATCGGGAAAAACATGCGCCTAACATGCCCGAGCCTGGGTCCGCGGTCCACGGGATTCCCGGGCCCTGCTTCCAGGTTCAGTGCCCCGCCGCCGCGAGTCGCGCCTTCCGCGAATCCATATTCACTACCGCAAACCAGAACAGAACCGCCCACACGGTGCCGAGGGCCCAGCCGGCGAGAACGTCGGTGGGCCAGTGGACGCCGAGGTAGACGCGGCTAATCCCGACCGCCAGGGTGATGAGAATCGAGAGGGCGATCACAAAAATCCGGACCCGCTTTCGCGCTTGGGTTCGAGCGATCATGATTCCGAGCGTCAGATAGACCACCGAGGCCATCGTCGTGTGGCCGCTCGGGAAGCTGGCGTCGTGAACCGTCGTGACATGTGCGACGAGGTCGGGACGCGCCCGGGCGTAGGTGCTCTTGAGAAGGTTCATGACCGCCATGCCGCTGAAGACGGAGACAAGCCCGGCGAGCGCGAGCTTCCAGCGGCCGGCAAAGAAGGCTGACGAGATCCCAATCGTCGAAACGATGGTGAGAATCGTCAAGCTGCCCAGCGCGGTGAGATCGCGTGCCATTTCCTCCACCCGCGGAGGGCCCAGCGGATCGGCGGGATTGCCCGGCTCGCGCATCATCAGGAGGATCGCTTCGTCGGCGCGGCGGAATTCGTCTTCGCGAACCTCGGATGCGAGCTTCAAGAAGAACAAAACCCCGGCGGCCGCCGCCAGTAGCAACAGGGGACCCAGGGGCTTGCGGCGCCATTCGCCGAGACGGTGGATCAAAAAACCGGGGATGGCGCGAGGCATTGGCAAAGCTGGACCCGGACAAGGCCCTGCGCAACCTCGACTCGCTCTCGTTCAATGCGCCGCTGGCAGCGCGAGGATGCGCTTGATCTCCGCGATAGCCTGCGGGTGATGGAATGAGCCGTGGCCGGAAGGTACGGTCAGTGTGGACTCAGCTCCGGCAATGTCGGCACTTTCGGGAGATACGAAGAGGTCGCGCTGGCCCTTGATCACATGGGTCGCCGTGGTAGGCACCACCGGCAATTGCCGGAAAATCTCCATGGAGCGCTGCTTGGGTTTCAGGCTCAAGATGCTGTTCACGGTGCCGTCGGAGGTGGAGTTGTAGGCGGGCTGCCACATCCCGGGGTTCTTCCTTTCGATCTCCTCGAAGAAATCGGTGAAGCCATGGCTGCGTGCTACTAAGAGCTTGCCAAAGCTTCCGACCCACGAGGCCGCCCAAGTGCTGCCCGCGAAGGGTGTCGAACAGAAGATGATCCGGTCCACGTGCTTACGAGGTTTCCAGTAGAAGGCTTCCTTCATCATCGCCCGTTCGTCCTTGGTAAGATTCATCTTTGCCAGCGGCAGGGTGAAGATCGGGTTCCAGAATGCCTCCTGCGGATCGACCACCAGCGACTTCGCCAGCAAGCCGCCCATGCTATGGGCCACCACTACCGTCCGCTGCATCGCCGGATCATCTCCCTCTGGATCGAGGAAGCGGCGGAATTCATCGAGCTGCAGGCGCATGATCCGCGCCGAGTAGAGCGGCGGCGCATTCGTTGGGTAGAGATAGTGCCAGATCTGGTAGCGCTGCCGGATCGCCGGGTCGGCCCGCAGTTCGTTCGTCAGTTCCGCCCAAGCCAGCGGCGTCGAGAACAAGCCGTGGATCATGATCAAAGGGGTACGATGTGGATCGTACTCCTCCGTCATGTAGAAGCCGGTCTTCTTTCCGGTGTCTTGCTGCAATACGGAAGTCAGGCCGCTCCGCGCCAGGCTGCGGGTATTCGCCAGCAAGCTGGCAAATGGCACCGTGAAATCCGCCGCCAGCGTCTGCCGCTTGGCCGCGAGCACCACGCTCTCCGTCTTCATCCGGTTGTAGAGCCGGATCTCCACTTCGCGGATCCCGCCGCGTGGCGCTCCGGGTACCGCCACCGCAGTGACCGCCCGCGTAATCGCCTCCGGCGGATACCACTGCTCGACGGGTTCGGTGTGCTTGTTCTCGCGGTGTCCTGTCATCACAGCGCCGACACCGTCGATATGATGGTCCTTCAGTCCGACCACACGGAAGTGATCGACGCACTCCAACTTGTCGAAATAGCCGGGTGCGAAGATTCCCTCGCCACCCGGGTGGAAGTGCACGCGATGGCTGCCTACCTGCACCGCAGCCGCAGTAACGCCCTTGGCATACTGCTCCTCAATCCAGCGCCCCAAACATCGGGTGGCGGCCTCATCACTCGCCCCATCGAAGGCTCTTGCGAGGTCCTCGTCCGTCTCCACCGCAGTGTGCGGAGCGCGGCGCTTCTCGACCAAACGCTCGAGCTTCGCCGGGACGCAGGCCGTCACGGCGAGGCTAAGGATGGTCAGGGCAATGGTCGCGAGCCGTCTCACGCCGGCAGTGGATCACTTCTTGAGCCGCGCGGCGATCGTGGCGACGTGCTGGCCCTGGAATCTCGCGAGCGAGAGTTCCTTCGCGCTCGGCTGGCGGGAGCCGTCCGGGCCGGCGATAGTCGCCGCGCCGTAGGGGCTGCCACCGCGGAGTTCGCTGATGTCCGTGAGCTCCGGAGCCGAGTAGGGCAGGCCAACGTAGATCATGCCGTGGTGGAGCAGGGTGGGGATGAAGGTCAGGATGGTCGATTCATTGCCGCCACCGGTGCCGGTGCTGGCGAAGACGCTGCCGACCTTGCCGATCAGCGCGCCCTTCAGCCAAAGCTGGCCGGTTTGATCGAGGAAGTTGCGCATCTGCGCGGCCATGTTGCCGAAGCGGGTCGGCGTGCCGAAGAGGATCGCATCGTAGTCCGCGAGTTCGGCGGGGTTGGCAATAGGGGCGGCCTGGTCCAGCTTCGCGCCGTATTGTTTGGCGATGTCTTCCGGCATGGTTTCCGGGACCCGCTTGAGGCTGACTTCCACGCCTTCGACAGAGCGCGCGCCTTCAGCGATCGCGCCCGCCATGGTTTCGATGTGGCCGTAGGTGGAGTAGTAGAGGACGAGAATCTTGGTCATGGTTCTCCTGTTTTAGGAAAACGCCGGGCCATGTGACAGGCGGAAAGTGGGGCAGCTTCGAAAGTTGTCCCACTTCAGGGCACGAGGTCGTCCTTGGTATCGCCCTTGGCAGGGGGGATCCAGCCTTCGTCCACGCCTTGCAGCGGGTCCGCGCGCATCACTTCATCGAAGATCACCTGCGACTCGCGGGCGACGCTGAGGAAGGTCGCGCGGTTGTGGCGGTGGGCCACCATGCGGCGGACGAAGGTCTCGTCGGCCTTGCGGTAGAGCTTGGCCGCGCGCTGGGCGGTATAGGCGGGCATTCCGAGCATCCGCATGACATCGCTGCCCATCCGCAGCGAGGAATCCAGCGTCTCGCGATAGACCCGCTCCTCGCCGGCCTCAAGATAATCGTAAGCCTCGCGACGGCTGTGGGCGCGCAGGAAGATCTGCAAATGGGGGAAGTGCTTCCGCGCGACGCCGACGATCTTGAGGCTGATTTCCGGATCGCGCAGCGCGATGACCAGCACCTTTGCCCGCGCGGCACCCGCGGTCAGCAGCAGATCCGGCCGGCCCGCGTCGCCATAGAAAACCGGGAAGCCGAGTTGGCGCAGGGTGTCCACCTGCTCCGGATCGTTGTCGAGTACGGTGGACTCGATGCCCTGGGTGTGGAGCAGACGGCCCACCGCGTGGCCGTAGCGGCCGAAGCCACAGATGATGACCGAAGCCCCCTCGTCCCGCACATCGCTCTCGCGCTCCTCCTTCGGATCTGGAGGTCCACTCAGGGAGAAGCGGTGGCTGGCCATGATCAGCAGCGGCGTTGCAGCCATGGTCAGTGCCACCACCGCGACCAAGGTGTGCTCGACTTCCGCGCTGAAGACTTCAGCTCCGGTCGCAAGCGCGATCAGCACAAAGGCGAATTCCCCGCCGGCCGCGAGGGC
Organism: Haloferula sp. BvORR071; assembly: GCF_000739615.1. Taxonomy (GTDB): domain Bacteria; phylum Verrucomicrobiota; class Verrucomicrobiia; order Verrucomicrobiales; family Akkermansiaceae; genus Haloferula. Next base: position 58,131 of record NZ_BATP01000025.1, on the reverse strand, counting down.
CGAGGCGAAGACCAGTGCCGAGCAGGAAGGGTTGGCCCGCCACCGCGCCAAGCCGAAGAGGAGGCCACCCTTGAGCAAAAGCAGGCCTGCCGAGGCACCGAAGACGGTCCCGGGATGCGAGGCGATGTGCTTGAAATCGATGCTGGTGCCGACCCCGAGGAAGAACAGGCCTAACAACAGACCCTTGAAGGGCTCGATGTCGCTCTCCAGCTCGTGGCGGTATTCGCTGTTCGCCAGCACCACGCCCGCGACGAAGGTGCCCAGAGCCGCCGAGAGTCCAACCTTGGTCATCAGCAGGGCCACGGCGATGATCAGGAGGAGGGAGGTCGCGGTGAAGGCCTCGCGCTGACGCGTCTGCGCGATTGCCCGGAAGAAGGGCCGCACTGCCACACGGGCCACCAGCACGATCAGCACCACTGCGCCGATGGTCGCCAGCGGCCGCGTCCAGACCGGCCAAGATTCCATCCACGCGACCGCACCGTCTGAATGATGACCCGCGGCTACCGGCTTGCCAGCCAACAAGGGTAGCAAAGCCATGATCGGAATGACCGAGAGGTCCTGGAAGAGCAGCACCGCGAAGGAATTCTGCCCTGCCTCCGTCCGCATCAGGTTCCGTTCCGTCAGGGACTGGATCACGATGGCGGTGCTCGACATCGCGAGGATCATGCCAATCGCCAGCGCCGCCTTCCAATCGAGGCCGAAAGCCATTGCCATGGCCGCCACTACCAAAGTCGATCCGACGACCTGCAAGCTGCCGAGACCGAAGATCTGCTTGCGCATGCTCCACAGGTGGGAGGGCTGCAACTCCAGCCCCACCAGGAAGAGCATCATCACCACGCCGAACTCCGCGAAGTGGGTGATCTGCTCGCTCTCCCCGCCCACCCATTTCAAGCAAGATGGTCCGATCAAGGCGCCGGCGACGAGGTATCCCAGCACTGCGCCAATTCCCAGGCGCTTGCCCACCAGCACCGCCAGCAGGGCGGCGGTGAGATACATGAAGGCTTGGGCGAAGAAACTTTCGAAGGCCACGGCGGATCAGATCAATGGATCAATGGGGAGCGGCTAGCCAGAGCGGGGCACTGCCATCGCGCAAAGCCGAAAGCCAGTCACCATAGCGCTGGGTCCAGCCGGTGAGTTCGGCGGAATCGATATGATTGGCCCCGTGCACGGCGAAAGCCTCTGCATATCCCATGCCGCAGAGGCGCGCGGTTTGTTCATAGGGCGCCAGCAGCTCGCGGACCGTGAAGAAGTTGGAGCCCTCGCGGCGGTAGGCGTCCTCGGGGCCGCCGGCGCTGATCGCCTGGGCCAGAATCTTGCCGCGCAGCTTGTCCCCGCCTTCGCCGTAGGCCCAGCGGTATTCCAGCACGAGGTCGAGCCACTCCTTCACCAGAGCGGGACTGCTATACCAGAAGAAAGGATGCTGGATCACCACCGCTTCGTGCTCTTCTAACAGCTTCTGCTCGTCCCGCACGTCGATCAGGAAATCCGGGTAGGTTTCGTAGAGATCGTGCACCGTCACGCCCGCGGTCGCCTTGGCGGTAGCCAAGAGCGCGCGATTCACCCGCGACCGGTGGAAGGCCGGATGCGCAAACACCACCAATACCTTGGGCATGGCTTAGCTATTCGCTTCCCCCCACGATTTCATCGCGGCGTCCATCTCTTCCATCGAGACATCGCGGACGTGCGCGGCGAAGGACCAGCGGTAGCCGAAGGGATCATTCACCCGCGCGGTCCGGTCGCCCCAGAATTGGTCCATCGGCTCCTGCGTGGGCGTGGCGCCTGCGGCGACGGCCTTGGCGAAGGCGGCATCGACATCCGGCACGTAGATCATGAAGGCACAGCCCTTGCCGACTTCAGGGGCGATGGCCCCGTAGCCCGGATATTCATCGGAGATCATCATCCGCGAGTTGCCGATCGCGAACTCGGCGTGGGCGACTTTCCCTGAGCTGGGATCGTCCATGTTGAACTTCACTTCCGCGCCGAGGGCACGGACGTAGAAATCGAGCGAGGCACGCGCATCGCGGGCGGTCAGGGAGGGAGTAACCGAGTGATAGCCTTCTGGAATGTGGGAATCGCTCATGGCACCCCACCCTTGGCAGGGGAGCGCTGGCTTGGCGAGCGGGATTGTCGGGCGGATTTGAAGGCCTACTTCGCGGTCAGGCTGGCAATCTCACTGGCGGATAGCGCGCGCGTGAACAGTGCGAACTCGTCGATCCGCCCGTTGAAGCTGCGAATGATGCCGTCCTTCTGCTCCGGTGCCGCAGGGTCGAAGTTGCCGAGGTTGGCCAAGCCGAGTTGCACCGCGGGCCGGCGCTTCATGGGACCCGAGGCGACTTCCTTGCCGTTGACGAAATGCTTCATCACACCGGCGGTGCCGTCGATCACCGTGGCGAAATGGATCCAGCGGCCGAAATCCTGGGGTGTGACCACCCGCGGGCTTTCCAGACGCTCCCATGAATCGAAGGCGAACGCTTTGTCCGCGCGCAGGCCGAGCAGCAGGCGTCCCGATTTGTCCAGTTTCCAGTGCACCTCGCCGATCTGGGTCGGGGCCATGGAGAAGATTGCGTTGTGATCCTGCGGCAGGCTGTCGACCCGGACCCAGGCGGCCATGGTTACGGAGGGGACGCTGCCACCCTCGGCTCGGAAGCGCACGCGGTCGCTGGTGCGTGCGAAGCCGAGCGCCCCTTTGCGGGTCCAGCGGCCGGGCAGGGGATCGCAGCCGACCACCGTGCCGTGGGATCCCGCCGCGGCGTCCTGCGCTTTGTTCTGTAGGAGCGAGTCACCTGGCACGATGTCCTCGAAATCGAAATAAACCTTCAGGTCTGGAAGCTTGCGGACTTCCTGTGACGCGCTGCGCCAGGTCTCCCATTTGGCCTCGGTCTCCCGGGCTCCGGCTTTCAGGAAGCTGGCGGGGTCCACGAAGGTCGCGCGGTTTGCGGTGATGGCTTCCCATTTGCCCTGGCGGATGGCCACGCCATTGCCCTCGCGCAGGTCCTTCTTGGCGCTCGCGGGCAGATCGCCCTGCAGCTCTACCTTGCCGTCGAAGACGTGTACCTCGCAGGCCTTTTCGCCTGTCACGTTCATGCCGAACTCCGTGCCTCGGTCGACGACCTTGAGGTTTTCGTTCAGCACGGCGAAGCCTTGTGCCGCTGGCGGCACCTTGGCCGTGAGCTTGCCTTTCTCAAGTCGCGCCAGATCCGGCGAGAGCAGTTCCAGGCTGGCGGGGCCTTCCAGGATCACGCGGGCACCGCTGTAGAAGTCCAGGCGCAGGGTCCCCTTGGCGATCTTCAGCCAGCCCTTCGGCAGCGGCGATCCTTCACTGAAGTTCGTGCCCTCCCATTGCACGTCGAGTGCCTGCCCGAGGGTGGCCACGTGGCTGCCACTGGTAGCCGGCTTGTCGACAAGTTCTTTGGGGTCCTTCTTGCCGAAGGGCAGGAGCCACCAGCCCAAGGCTAGGCAGGCGGCGATCCCCGCGGCTGACATCCATGCGCGGCGGGCGAGAGGGATTACCTTCTTCTCCGCGGCGGGATCGGCCATCACCCGCTCGGTGCGGCTCTGGAGCCCCCACTCGCGCGCCAGTCCGTGCCAGTCGCAGCGGTCTTGGAAGATCTCCCGTGCCCGCGAGGAGCCGAGCAGCATCTCCTCCAGCTCGCGCTTCTCCTCAGCCGTCAACTCCTGGTCGAAGTAGGCGGCGATCAAGCGCTCGAGGCGGGTTTCGTCGAACATGGCAGACTCGCGGGAAAGGGGTCAGGAGGCCGGGGCCGACATTTTGCGCAGGACGCACTCGCGGAGGAAAGCCCGCGCCCGCGAGAGGGTGACATTCACCGATTGCACCGTGCAGCCCATCATCCCGGCGATCTGTGGCGGCAGGTGATCGCCGCGGTAGCGGAACTCGATCGAGCGGCGCGCCTGCGGAGCGAGTTCCTCGATGCAGGCGGAGAGCAGCGCCAGGCGCTCGTCGCTGTCCGTGCGGAACTCGGCCTGTTCGGTGCCGAGTGCTTCGAGGACCTCGACCGAGAGGGACTCGCAGCGGCTCTTGCCGGCGCGGAGGGTTTCCAGCGCCTTGAAGCGCGCGATCGTCTTCACCCAAGCGGTGAAGCTGGTGCCGAGCTCGAAGGCGGCCGCCTTGCGGGTTACCACGATGAAGGTTTCCTGCACCACGTCATCGGCCAGCGAGAAGTCCGGGATGATCGAGAGGATATAGCTGCGGATCGCCGGCTGGTATTTCAGGAACAAGCCCTGCACCGCGGCGGTGTGGGCTTCTCCCGGTGTCAGCTTGTCAGGGTCCTCGGGCATCGTTTCGCGTCACAGATGGAATGTCGCGGGAGCTCCCGCAATTAGCATCCACCGCGAATTTTTTTTCAGGTGCTTTGCTAAGTCCGGGGTGATTCCGGCCATCCAAGCATGAATCCCGCGCCCGGTCCCAAGCCGGCAGAGCGCGCAAAACCCCAAATCATGCCCGTGAAATTCACCTCCCTGCTACTGCTGTCATGTGCCTGCGCGTTGCCCGCCAGCGCCGTGAACCTGATGCTCGATTTCGGCAACCCCGCCACGAACTCGGTGGTGGCGGACCCTTATCTGACTCTCAGCCCCGCCCATAGTGTCGGTGCTATCCCAGGTACCCAGACGAGCTGGAATACCATCACCACCTCCTCGGATCGCACGGATCTGATCTATGCGAATGGGAACTCTGCTTCGACCCTTACCCTTGATCTCGGGCAGGAGTCTACCGGCGGGAATGGCACGATCGATTTCGGCACCGGCATCGGTAACCTCACCCTCGCCGGCACCGGCGGGGGTGCCTCGGGGCAGCAGAGCTTGCTCGGCACCGGTTCGATCTACGGGACCAATACCAGCAGCACCGCTGCTACCCGCGACGGCTTCTTCGGCAGCGGTGCCGCGACCACCACCGGCGCGGCGATCGGGATGCGCCTCGATGGCTTGGCCGCCGGTGACTACGTCGCCTATGTGATGGCGCGGAACACGAACACCAGCACGGCCTCGTATCCGATGAACATCTATTCGAGTGTCGCTGGGACCTCGACTTCCTTCGCCTTCAGTTCGCTGGCCGCAGCGGTCCAGGCGAACCCCGGCTACACCACGGCCGCTTACGCGGGACAGTTCACCTCCTTCGTGCTGGGGGACAACTATCAGAAGATCAACTTCACCATCGCCGAGGGCCAATCCTTCTTCCTCGCCGTCGATGGCGGCAACGATGCGATCGATCGTCGTGGTTTCCTGAACATGGTGCAGGTCGTCTCGGTGCCGGAGCCGTCTTCGCTGCTGTTGGGTGCCCTCGGTCTGCTTTGCCTGCGTCGCCGCCGCTGAAGCGAATTCATTTCCCGATTTTCGAACCCAAGATGAAAGTTCCAACGCCCCTTCTATCCCTCTGCCTCGCACTTGCGGGCGACTGCGCCTCCGCGGTGCAAATCGCCTATGAGCCCTTCGCCTACACCGCAGCCGCCCCGGTCACCGATCTGGAAGGCGGCAGTGGCTGGGACTTCGCCTGGACCCAGGATGGCGAGTCCTGCGTGACCGCTGCGGATGGCATGAGCTATACCGATGCCAGCGGCAGCGTGCTCAGTGTCTCTGGGCTCGCGGCGGAAACCACCGGCAGCGCCACGACCCGCAGTTTCCGCAGTGTTGGTGGCGGCGTGGGCCTGAATGACGTGTGGATCTCCTTCCTCTACCGCCTGCCCGCCACGAACAACAAGTTCGAGGGCGTGAGCTTCTACCGTGGCGCCACCGCGCTGTTCACGGTCAGCAAGCCCAGCGTGAATGCCTCCGCCAACATTTTCCTCGGCACCGGATCATCGGGGGGCGTGAATAGCCTCAAGGGCGTCTTTGGCACGACGCATCTGGTGGTCCTGCATCTGGAGGATGGAGCCGGCAGCGGTGGGGCTGACAAGGTCAGCATGTACATCGACCCTCTGCTCACGGGCAATCCATCGATTCCGGATGCCATCACCCAGGGCGCTAACCTCGACTTCACCTCGGTCCGCATCGCCGGCCAGGATGGAGCCACGCTCTTGGTCGATGAGCTGCGGATCGGGGAGTCCTTCGCGGATGTCACACCGCACGTGGCGGCGGGCGCTGCCGACAGTGATGGCGACGGCTTGAGCGATGCCCAGGAAGCCCTGCTAGGGCTCGATCCGCAGGTTTCGAACACCGCCCTGATCGCCGCCATCAAGGCCCACCCCGACTACTTCGATCTCTACACTTCCGCCGGCATCCTCGCGCAGACCGAGGGTGGGGTGGTCCTGCAAAAGTCCGGGAATAATCCGGTGAGCCTCACCTTCGAGATCCAGCAGAGCACGAACCTCGTGAGCTGGCCGGTGCTCGAGACCGTCACCCGCCCGGTGAGCTTGCCCTCGGACAAGAGCTTCCTTCGCGTAACGCTCCAGAATCCCTGAGCCATGAAACTTCCTCCGATTTTTCTAATAGCCGGCCTCGCGCTTCTTCCCGGGATTCTCTCCGCGGAGCTCATCTCCTACGATGGCTTTGACTACCCGGCCGGCGATCTGGTGGGCAGCGGTGGCAGCGGCTGGGTCGCTCCATGGGATGGCACGAATCCCGTGATCGTCCGCACGCCGGGCCTGACTTACAAGGACGCCACCGGGAACCTGCTCACCGTTACCGGCTCCGCCTTGAACACCGCCGATGGCAGCGGCACCACCACCATCAGCGGCCGGGAGGTCACGGACCGCAATGCCGAGACTTGGGTCTCGATGTTGCTCCAACCGCAGACTGCTTCCTCCGCCTTCCTCGGCATTTCCTTCTATCAGAACGACCTGACCCAGGCGAACGCGCGCTTCGCGATCGAGAACAACGGCAACAAGGATCTCCGCCTGACCCGGCGCGTCACCCCGCAGGTGAATAGCGGCGTCTTCGGTTCTACCCTCGGCACCACCGTATTCGCGGTGCTGCATCTGGTTCCCGGAGGTGGCAACGATGTCGCCACGCCTGACCGGATCGATGTCTTCTTCAATCCCGGCTTGGCGGTAGAGCCCGCGACTGCAAACGGCTCGATCAATATCAACGGCCTGCAATACGACCGAGTGCGTGTCGCGGGTGCGAACGGCAACTCAATCCTGGTGGATGAGATTCGCATCGGCACGACCTATGCCGATGTGACGCCGTTCACGCCACCGGTCGATCCGGATACCGATAACGACGGCATCACCGATTCCCGCGAGATCCGACTGGGTCTCGATCCCTTGGTGCCGGATACCGCTTTCATTGCAGCGGTGAAGGCAAATCCCGGGCTCTTCAACCTGCATTCGCGCGTCGAGATTGTTGACCGCAAGATCCGTGGGCCCATTCTCAGTGTGTTCTCGGCGGGTTCGGTCGATTACGGTTTTGAGATCAGAAAGCGCAACGGCGACGTGATCGACTCGGTATCCAATCCGCTGCTCTCTCCTGTGCCCGCGCCTAAGAAGTTCCTGCGCCTTTACCTCAACACGCCTTGAATCCCCGTTTCCTCCTCCTCGCTGCAGCTCTTGCCGCTCCCGCGTCCGCCGCGCCTGTTTCTTATGACATCGTCGTCTATGGCGGCACCTCCGGCGGGATCGCCGCGGCGGTGCAGGCTGCCCGTTCCGGCAAGAGCGTGGTGCTGGTCTCGCCCACCGCGCACCTCGGCGGGCTGACCACCAGCGGACTCGGCTGGACCGATCTTGGCAAGAGCTCGATCCTCGGCGGGATCAGCCGCGAGTTCTACCATCGGGCATACCTGTATTACCAGCAGGGCTCGGCATGGAGCTGGCAGACTCGCGCCAGCTTCGGGAATTCCGGGCAAGGTGGGCCGGCCTTCAACGACACGCTTGAGATCGCCTCGGTCTTCGAGCCGAAGGTGGCGGAGTCGGTTTTCAACCAACTCCTCACCGAGCAGAACGTCACCGTCACCACCGGCCGGCTCGATCTAACAGCCGCCGGTGTGACCATGGCTTCCGGCAAGATCGATCACATCCGCCTCGAGGACGGTCGCGAGTTCGCAGGCAAGATGTTCATCGATGCCAGCTATGAAGGCGATCTCCTGCCGGGGGCCGGGGTGAGCTTCACGGTCGGCCGCGAGGCCAACGCGACTTACGGCGAAACGGTGAATGGCATTCAGGCCGCCGGGGCGACCAAGAACCAGCTTCGCGATGGCGTGGATCCCTATGTCACCGCTGGCGCTGCCGCCAGCGGCCTGCTGCCCGGAGTGGAGGCAGGCCCAGGTGGTGCGGATGGCGCTGCCGATGCCCGGCTCCAGGCCTATTGCTTCCGGATGGTGCTCACCGACGTGGCTGCGAACCGCGTCGCGGTGGCCCAGCCGCCGGGCTACAACGAGGCCGACTACGAACTGCTCTTCCGCTCCATCACCGCGGGCCAGACTTCGGGCTTCTTCAAGCTCGACCTGATGCCGAACCGCAAGACGGACTCCAACAATACGGGCGGCATTTCGACCGACTTTATCGGCAAGAATTACGGCCCCGGCTGGGACTGGACCACGCTGAACCATGATCAGCGCCAGGCCCTCGCCAAGCAGCATGAAAACTGGCAGCGCGGAATGCTCTGGACCCTGCAGAACAGTCCGCGTGTGCCGCTGGCCATCCGCACCAGCTACTCGAAGTGGGGCCTGCCGGCCGACGAGTTTGCCGACAATGGCAACTGGCCTTGGCAGCTCTACGTCCGCGAGGCGCGGCGCATGGTTTCCGACTACGTGATGACCCAGAAGCACTGCACCGGCGAGGTCGTCGCGGCGGATTCGGTGGGCCTCGCCGCCTACTCGATGGATTCCCACCACGTGCAGCGCCACGTGAAGAACGGCATGGTCAAGAACGAGGGTGATATCCAGCTCTCCGTGCCAAATCCCTATCCGGTCTCCTATCGCGCCATGGTTCCGAAGGCGGGACAATGCTCGAACCTTCTCGTGCCATGGAGCATCTCCGCCACGCACATGGCCTTCGGGTCGATCCGCATGGAACCGGTGTTCATGGCGCTGTCGCAGTCCTCCGCGATCGCCGCCAGTCTGGCGATCGACCAGAACCTGGCGGTGCAGAACGTGCCTTACGCCCAGCTGCGGCCCTTGCTGCTGGCAGCCGGCCAGGCCTTGGGCGATGCCGTGGTCGGGCAGCCGACCTCCGTGGTGGACAACAACGACACCGCGCTGGTGAATGTCACCGGTGCCTGGATTTCCGGCAATGCCACCGCGGGCTTCGTCGGGACCGACTACCTGCACGACAACAATGCGGGTCAAGGCACCAAGCAGGTCTTCTATCACCTTCCGGCCGGATTCAGCGGCTTCCAACGGGTGTCGCTGCGCTGGACCGCACACACGAACCGGGCCTCCAACGTGGCCATTGAAGTCCGCCACCGCGGTGGCATCTCGAATCTGACCGTGGACCAGCGCTCCAATGGCGGGAAGTGGAACCTACTAGGGTTATACGACTTCAGTGGCGCGGCAAGCGAAGGCGTGGTGGTGAAGAATGCCGGTGCCAATGGCTACGTCATCGCGGATGCGGTGGGCTTCTCGCCAGTCGATCCTTACGAGGACTCGGACAACGACGGCATGAGCGATGTCCGCGAGCTCACCCTGGGCCTCGATCCCTACGTCTCCAACGAATCCTTCATCGCCGCGGTCAAGGAGCACCCGGGCTACTTCGATCTCTACACCAGCGGCGACATCCTCGAGCTGCGGATGCCGAAGCCGGATCTGGTCCGCAGCGGCGCGGATGCCTTCCGGCTCGACTTCTCCATCCGGCAGGCGGAGGGAGGAGCCCCTTGGGCCAGCTTCCAGTTGCCCGTGGTGAAGGACTCGCCGCAGAAGTTCTTCCGCATCGGCCTGGATGCAGCGCCCTCCGCTCTGGTGGCAGCCCTTGCCTCAGGCTCGCCCCGCAAGGTCGTCGTTTACGGCACCAGTCTGACCGCCAGCGGCGCATGGGTCGGGCAGATGTCCTCATGGCTCGGCGCGAAGTATCCGGGCCTCCTCACCGTCATCAACAGCGGCCTGAGCGGCAAGAACTCCGCCGAGGGCGTGGCCCAGCTCAGCACCAAGGTCCTGGCCCACCACCCTGACACCGTCTTCATCGAATTCGCGATGAACGATGCCTTCCTCTACAGCGATGGCACCCCGAGCCTCTCCGTATCCGAGGCCCGCGCGAACCTCAATACGATGATCGATGCGATCAAGGCCCAGAACCCGGCTGCCGAGATCATCTTGCAGACCATGAACACGGTCTGGAATTCACCCTCTGGCAGCAACGCCTCCGCGAGCCTCCGTCCCAATCTCGCGGCCTACTACCAGATGTACCGCGAGGTTGCCGCACAGCGCAACCTGCTGTTGATCGACCACCACCCGAATTGGGCGGCCTTGCAGCAGGAAGATCTTGCCAGCTTCCAAGCCTACGTGCCGGACGGGGTTCATCCGGTCGCGCAGGGCCTCGGCAAGGTCGCCCTGCCCTTGCTGCAATGGAAGCTCTCCGGTGGCCGGCCGCTGCCGTGACCCTCAATTCTCGATCGTCACCGGCGTCCCGACTTCCACCGCTTCGAACAGCGTCGGCGCAAATTCCTTCGGCAAGCGGATGCAGCCATGCGAGGCCGTCTCACCGGGCCGCGGGATCACTCCCGCGTGCATCCCGATCCCGCCGCCGGTGATCCGCATCCAGAAGGGCATCGGGGCCGGCACGTAGCGCTCACCGGCAGGCACCTTGGTCCCCGGGGTGGCGTCACCGTTCGTCACATTGCCCCACTCATCCTCAATCCAGCCGTAGCGGTTCGAGTGCTTGTCCTCGATTTTCTCGGTGATGCGATAGCTCCCGGAAGGCGTCCCGTGGCCTTCCTTGCCCGTTGCCACGTAGGACCAGCCGACCACCCGGTCGCCGCGGCGGTAGGTTGCACGTTGCTCGGTTAGATCAATGTTGATCTTCAATTTGCCCGGCCCGTAGTCGTCGTGCCACTCGTACAACACATACTCCGCCTTCTGGGGGTGGAGCGGCTTGTTGATGACGTTAACGGGACCGCAAGCCGCCAAAACCAAGCAGGAAGAGGCGGCGAGATAGCGGAGCGGGACGAGGGAAAAAGGTGGTAACACCATGGGACCGTGGGACTCGGGGAGAATTGTTAGCACGGATCGCGCCGTTAGCAAAGCCCTTCGATAAACCGAAGCATCCCGCCACGAAAAAGCGGCCGGGGGTAGCCCCCGGCCGCCTGTCACATTCTTTCCGGAAGATCAGGTGCCCGATGCACCCGCCGCGCCCGGCTTCGCTTCCAAGTCGAGGCGGATCACCACCTCGTCCCGGATCAGGTCGTCCGCCTTGCCAGCATAGACGATCCCGAAGTCCTTGCGGTTGATGTTGAAGGTCGACTTGATCTTCACGTTGTCGCCATTCTTGGTGACCTCGGCGGGGAAGCTGATGTTTTTCTCCACCCCGTGCAGCTTGAAGTTGCCGGAGACCGTGTAGGAAGTCGGCGAGTTTTCCTTCAGCTCGGTCACGTCGAAGGTCGTCTGCGGATACTTCTCCACGTCGAAGAAATCGGGCGATTTCAGGTGGGCGGTCAGCTTCTCCTGGTCCTTCGCGTAGGTGGAGCTCATCTCAATCGTGACCTTGTGGTCGTTGCCGACCGGCTTGCCGTCCTTCACGTTGAAGTAGCCGCTGAAGGCCTTGAAGCCGCCGTCATGGGATCCGGTGACCTTCGAGCCCGTGAACTCGATCTTCGATTCCGGAGTGAAGACGTACTTCGTGCCGCCGGCGCTGTCCGTCGTCTTGTCGACGGATTGCTTCACTTCGGCTTTCGTCGTCTTGTCGGCCGGGTTTTCGCAGGAGGCGAAGGCGAGCACTGCTGCGGCGGCAGGGAGGGCGAGGTAGTGTTTCATCGTTGTGTTTGTCTATTAGGTTAAGATTTTGGGCTGTGACCCGGAGTTGGAACTTGGGACCTCTTCAGGCGAGGTCAAACAGAAGGGCTTCCACCGCTTCGTCACCCGCGGTGAGGGTGAATTCACCGGCGCGCTCACTGGAGACGGCATCCCCCGGAGATATTCCCTCGCCGTTGAAATTCGCCTTGCCGTGGATCAGGTGCAGCCAGAGGCCGCGGCCCGGGGCCAGGGTGTGGGCGCTGCTTTCACCGGGCTGGAGCTTGAGGCGCCAGATGGCGGCGTCTTGGGAAATCGTGGCGGAGCCTTCGCGGCCGTCGTCCGAGATCACCAGCACCTTGGAGGCATTCTCCTGTTCCGGCGTGTGGGTCCATTCGCTGTAGCGGGGCTTCAGGCCACGCTTGTCCGGGATGATCCAGATCTGGAGCAGGTGAGCCTTTTCGGTGGATGATGGGTTGAACTCGGAGTGGGTCACGCCCGAACCCGCGCTCATCACCTGAATCTGGCCCGGTGAGATGACGGCCGAGTTGCCCATGCTGTCCTTGTGGGCGAGTTGCCCTTCCAGCAGGTAGGAGAAGATCTCCATGTCGCGGTGCGGGTGCGTCGGGAAGCCGCCGCCAGGTGCGACCACGTCATCGTTGATCACCCGCAGCGAGCGGAAACCCATGTGCGCAGGGTCATAGTAGTCGGCAAAGGAGAAGGTGAAGCGGCTGTCGAGCCAGCCATGATTCACGTGGCCACGCTCGTCGGAGCGGCGGATGGTCAGGTCGGTGTTCGTTTTCACGTCCCCATCCTGCCACGATTCGGGCGCTTGCCTAATGCCGCTTCGGTAGGCTGAGCATGCAGGTGGGTCATCGGCGGTCGTCCTCGGCAGCCCTCTTGACCTCGGGTCATCTCCTTCAAGCGTCAGCCAAGCTCTCTTCAAAAACACTTCGTTTGATGATTGGAAGATTGGTGATTGGTGATTTCTTCCTCCCCTGCATGGAACTCCGCCAATTGCAGCTCTTCCTCGCCGCCGCAGAAGAGGGCAGCATCACTGCGGCCGCCAAGCGCATGCACCTGACCCAGCCGGCGCTGAGCCGCCAGATCAAGTCGCTGGAAGAAGAGCTCGGCGTCGAACTCTTCACCCGTGGTGCCCATTCCGTCAACCTGACCCCGGCCGGCGAGACTCTGTTAGACGAGGGCCGCAAGCTGCTGGAGCGCGCCGAGCGCGTGGTGAAGCAAGTCCGCGCCACTGCGGATGGCGAGCCCTTGCGGATCGGCTATGCTCCCTCGCTGGCGGGCCCCTTGCTCGGCCTGGCCTTGGAGCGCTTTTCCCAGATTCACCCTCGCGTCCGCGTCCAACTTTCCGATTGCTCCAGCGCGGAGATGCGCGACGGCTTGACCCAAGGGAAGCTCGATGTGGTGGTCACGGTGCCTTGGGACGGCGATAGCCAGAGCGTCCGCTGGACCACCATCCGCCGCCACCGGATGGGTCTCGCCATCCCGGAGAATCATCCCCTGGCGGCCAAGAAAAAGATTCCGATAGCCAGCTTGGACGGGCAGAAGCTGCTGCTCTATTCCCGCAACGACTACCCGGAATATTGGCAGGCGGTGACCCGCCTCTTCCGCGAGAACGGCCTGCAGGCCAAGGTCGCGGGAGAGTTCGATGGTATTTCCAGTCTCGGCGCAGCGGTGGCCGCCGGTCTCGGTGTGGCCTTTGTCGCGGTCGGCGCTCGCCTCGACCGGGCCGTTACCAGGCCGCTTTCGCCCGAGCCTGACCCGGTGTGCGTGGCCGCAGGCGTCTCCTTGACCCGACCGGTGACTCCCGTTCAGGAAGTATTCATCGCCGAGCTCAAGGGCGTCGCAGCGGAGGAAGAAAGGTCCTCCGGCGCTTCGTTGTAACCCGCTTCGCGGCTTGCGCGGACTACCTGTGCCGGGCATAAATGATGCTGTGGAACCGGTCGCGATCTTACAAATCGCAGCGCAGCGCGGTTAATTTCCCGCTCGCGGAACCAAAGAACACGATGTAATTACTTTCCCGTGACTGGACCCATCCAGCCAGTGAAGTCCCCCCGTGACTCCCCCGATGGATTCGCGCTGGTGGCCTGCATTTTCATGATGGTGCTCCTCATGATCCTGGCTTTAGGGCTTACGGGGCTCTCCACCATTGAGTTACGTAAGACTGGCCGCGATCAGTATGTGGCCGCGGCGCGGGCAAATGCCCGGTTGGCGCTGCTCTCGGCGATCGGCCAGCTTCAGAAAAATGCCGGACCGGACCAACGCGTCACCGCCACTTCGGAGATGCTCGACCAGCCGAGCAGCGGCCAGAAGCACTGGACCGGGGTCTGGAGGGCGACCCGGAAGGACGGCACTCCCTATTTGGTTCGCGACGACCTGAACGGGGGCCTGCGCGATACCCGCTTGGAGGGTGGAACCTCGCGGAGTGACCAAGCGATGGAGTGGCTCGTCAGCGGTGAGAAATTGCCGGGTGACTCGAGCATCGAAAATCCCGTGACCATGGTCGGCGGAGGCACCACCGGCGACAAGGTCAAGAAGGCGGTGGAGGTGCCGAAGGTGGCTGTGAACCCGGGCTCGGGTAGCATCCCCGGTCACATGGCCTGGTGGACCGGTGACCTTGGGGTGCGCGCCAATATTTCGACCAGTGATCCGCGCTCGGACCGCAAGGCGGACGTCTCGTCACCCACGGATGGCGGCCTTTACCGCGTGATGGCCTCGCAAGCGGCGGATCTCGCGATCATGAGCGATGCCACCACTCTGGAGAAGGGTGAGGAAGATCGCTTGGTCAGCGGCGGGACCGCAGGGCTGACCCATCTCGGCGCGGACTGGGTCAAGGGCCACGCCTTCGACTATACGGTGCAATCTTCAGGCGTACTCAGCGATGTGGTGGGCGGCGGTCTCAAGCGCGATCTGACCGCCTATCTGGAGAGTCAGGGGACGGCCGAGCCCAGTGGTAACGGGGTCAGTCTGAGCGACGACGATTCATTGGTTGGGGTGGAAGCGGATCAGTTGAAGACCACGGTTTCCACCCGCCATGCGATGGCGGGTCCCCGCTTCGGCCTCTTGCGCGATTGGGCCCAGTCGGCAGTGGTACTGCAAAATCCTGACGTGGAAGCGAAGGTCCCGGATCTTGATGGGTCGCAGGCTGGAGCCAGCCGCACCTTGGCACTTTCCAATGAGAATGCGGTGAAGCTCGCGGGCAACCACCATGCTGCACTCGGTCCGGTGTTGGTGGAGGCAGTGAACTACCAGCAGATGGCCAACTACGTGGATCGGACCCAGGTGATGGGCGGAACCACGGCGCCTTCCAAAATCTTCCAGTTCCGGACCTTCATGTATCCGCGGGTCACGCTCTGGAACCCCTACAATTTCGAGCTCCGCTCAGACCGGATGATGGTGATGATCCAAGGCAACGGCCGCGCCGAGCTATGGACCCGCAACGTCGACGTCAACAAGTCGCCGCAGTTCCGCGACACCACCGCGTGGCTGATGTTCGAAGGCGGCCGCGACATGAACTTCGATGGCGGTAGCCGGAGTTCCACCGGCTACAATGATCCCTACATGGGATCCTATTACTTCGTGGTTCCATCGACGACCTTCAAGCCCGGTGAATGCCTCGTCTTCAGCCCGTCCAAGACCGCGGAGTACGACGGTCGCAGCGTCTATCGTCCAGGTCCGTACAATCTCAATTCGAACGAGCTGAGCTGCACGGTCCCGCCGGACCCGGCCCGCAGCTATTACATCTCGGGCAGCGATATCGATGGTGGGGTGCCCTACCAGATGGTGCAGTTCTGGTACTCGCCGGGGGACTGGTTCAGTGGTGTCACCAACCAAGCGGATGACACTCGCGTGATCGCCAAGCGCGTGCCATCTGCCAGCCAGACGGTGAGCTTTGAGGACTTTGATGCCTTGCCGCAGCTCTCCGTGCTCTCGGCCTCTCTTCAATACGGTGCCGGACGTGAGCCGCGGATCGCTTGGTCCACCTACAACAAGATGCCGATGCAGTTGGTCGATAAGGCCAACCCCAAGCCGACGATCGTGCCGGACGTGAGGACGCGTGAGGGCATCCGTCTGCGCTGGTTCCGCGAGCACAAGTCCAACATTGCCGGGTCCGGCCCCTTGTCCAACACCAGCCACTTCGAGGAAGCCCTGCTCGCCAACTGGAATCCCCGCGCTTCCTACGTGATGCGTTCGCCGTGGGAGAATCTGGCTGGCACGCTGCCGAGTTCGGGTACGAACCCTGCCAGCGGCCCGTGGTTCTTCGGGGCCTACACCCGCGACCTGTATGACCAGGCGGTGACTTGGGGTGATCAGCAGCCGGTGCAACGCAACGGCCGCTATCACGGCAATCCCTTCGGCACGCCGCAGGAGGGTATGGAGCGCATGGTCATGTTCGACCTGCCGCACAAGGAAACGGGGATCCTGTCGCTGGCCCAGTTCCAGCATGCGAAGATCTCCGAGCTGATCTGGCATCCCTCTTTTGTGATTGGCAACTCCTTGGCGGATCCCCGCCTGGGACTCGGCAACGACCGGGGCCTGAACCGTACGGCGGCGGTGGGGAATCCCTCGGTGTCGGCCAATGTCGGTGGCTTCCAGGAGACCGAACTGGGTTGGTCCAGTGACTCGCAGCGCTCGCAGTCGAAGGGCATCTGGGCCTCGAATGCACGGGCGATGCTCAACGGCGTGCCGAACACGGACAACATGGTCTACGACATTTCCTTCGAGGCCAACCGCACGCTCTTCGACCGCTATTTCCTGTCCACCGGCTCCGCTACGGAGAAGGCTGCTTTCCTGAAGGATCCGGAGGACGCACCGCTACCGAATGCGCGCATGCGCCTGGCACCAGCCACCCAGCAGACTGCGACTGCCGATGCACTCGATGACTTCCGCAAGGCGGCCTATCACCTGATGGTGGATGGAGCCTTCAACGTGAATTCGACCAGTGTGGAAGCGTGGAAGGCTTTGCTATCTTCCTCACGCCGCGCGAGCTTCTCCCAGTCGGGCGATGCCGCATTTCCGCACATGCTCAATCCTCCGGGCGGAGAGTGGAAGTCCGGTAGCTCCGCCGATAGTGATGCCGCTTGGTCAGGCTACCGTTCGCTGACCGAAGGTCAGATCGACGCCTTGGCGCGTGCGATCGTGGAGGAGGTGAAACTCCGCGGGCCCTTCATGTCCATGGCGGACTTCGTGAACCGCCGTCTGGCCGAGGACTCCACGGGGCGCATGGGGCCGCTACAAGCTGCGATCGAGCGCGCCGGGCTGAACCAGGACTTCGTGAATACCTATCCGCTGGATAACTCGAAGTCGCTTCCGGATTACAAGCATCCCGACAACATCCGTGATGCCACGGCCTTGGAGCAGACGCTCAAGCCGGCATCCAAGGCATGGGGAGCCTCCTCCTACCTGACGCAGGCGGATGTGTTGCAAGTCATCGGGCCGGTGCTTTCGGCCCGCTCGGACTCCTTCGTGGTCCGAGCCTACGGCGATGCCGTGGATGAGCATGGCAGGCTCCAAGCCCGTTCTTGGTGCGAAGCAGTGGTGCAACGCACCCCCGAGCCCTTGGCTCCCGACGCCAGCGGCATGGATTGCGCCAATCCCAATCAGCCGGGCGATTTTGGACGCCGCTTCGTGATCACCGCCTTCCGCTGGCTCGATCCGGAGGAGATCTAAATCTCATCTCTTTCGCGCACCGGAGTTGCGGTGCCTTTAGTCGCGGTTTTGCCGTGTCCCGCTGCTTGCGTCTCCCTACGTCCATGCCAGCTTTAGCCATGCCGATGCCCTTGTGCTTGTTTCTAGCGTTCTTCTTGAGCGCCGCGATGCCGGTGCTCGGGCAGGCCCCGGAAAAAAAGGAGGATGAGCCGAAGAAAGCCGACCGTCATGTCCGCTTCCTGCCCGTCGGCGACCTGCCGCCCTTCCGGCAAGAGATCCGCAATGGCATCGCGTATGAGCTGGAACCACCGGCGGGAAGCATCCCGCCGCGCGAGGTAGTCCTCGGCAGCGGGGATGACAGCAAGCTGTCTGCACCCTTGTTGCTCGGACAAGTCACGGAACCTTTCAAGGTGCCTGCCGGCAAGGGTCCCCTGACCGTTCGTCGCAAGGGCGACGATGAGAAAAGCGTACCCTGGCTGCAGCTTGATCGACCCGAGGAAGGCGATTTCATCGTGCTGCTGTGGCGTGATCCGGTGGAGAAGAGCTGGGCGGCCACGCGCTCGCTGGTGCTACCGGAAGATCTGGAATCCGCACCGCCAGGCACCGTCCGCTTCATCAATATTTCGCCCGTGACCGTGGGCGTGGTCTTCGGCGCGGAGAAGCTGGAATTGCTGGCCGGCAAGAGCTTCCGGCGCAAGCTGGAGATCGGCAAGGACACGCCTTTTGAACTCGGGGCCAATGCGGTCGCCGGCGGGCTGAAGCGCTTCTACTCCGGCAGCCTGTTCCAAAATGACAGCGAGCGCTCGGTCGCGATCATCTACCGGGCGGATGGCGTCGATCCACGCTTGCCCCTGAAAGCGATCGTGCTGCGCGAGCCGGTGGAATTGCCGGCGAAAAAAGACAAGAAGGCGCCGAAGTAGCTCTGGCGCGGACAAAAAATGTCCGCGTTCCTTGTTTCCCCCTTGCTTGCCTCCGCGGCAGGGGTCGTTAGGCTCCAGCCCCATGCGCTATTGGCTGATCAAATCGGAGCCCGATGTCTTCTCGATCGACGACCTGAAGAAGGTGAAGCGCGAGCCGTGGAGCGGGGTGCGCAATTATCAGGCCCGCAATTCGATGCGCGATGACATGAAGGCCGGCGACTTGGCCTTGTTCTACCATTCAAGCGTGGTGCCGCCTGGCGTCGCCGGAGTCGCGCGGGTCGTCGGTGAGCCCTATCCGGACCCCACCCAGTTCGACTCCAAGTCGGAGTACTTCGATGCCACCTCGCCGAAGGACAACCCGCGCTGGATCTTGGTCGATTTCGAATTCGTCGCGAAGTTTGATGAACTGGTGACCCTGCAGAAGCTCAAGGAGGAAGCTGCCTTGGATGGTATGGTGGTCCTGCAAAAGGGCACGCGGCTCTCGGTTACCCCGGTGGATGCGAAGCACTTCAAGCACGTCTGCAAGCTCGCCGGCTGGAAGCCCTGACCCGCGCGATGCCGGAGGCTGACGACAATCCCAATCCCTATTCGCCGCCTGCTCCCGCCGCCGATCTGCCGGAGGCCGAGCCCGGGCGGATGTGGAGTGTTGAGGGCGGCTACTTGATGCTGCGCCCTGGTGCCATGTTGCCACCCGTGGCGCTCGAGGGAGAGGGGGAAATCCTGACGCCCGGGATGCGCCGCTTCGCGGTGTTTTCCGGCGGCAAGGGGATACTGATGTTCGCGCTTCCGATGCTGGCGACCATCGGGTGGATGCTGTATTCCAAGATCCGGTTGCACGGGGACTACCTGTGGGCCGGCCTGCTGGTGATCTTCCTGCTGCTGCGTCTGGTTCGCAGCCAGGGCGGCGGCTTGGTCAATGCCATGGTCTGGGGCTTCTTTCCGGTGGCCCACTTGCAGGCCAAGGCGCGCCGGGAACGCTGGGTGAAGCGTCTCACGCTGCTTGGGCTGGCGCTCCTTTTCGGAGCCTGGGGCATCCTGGTTGTGAGGCGGCAGTATCTTGCGGGCCTTCATTACTCGGCCCGCGGCAACCAGCGCTTCCAGATCAACGATACCTTGGAGTGGCTGCTGCCCACTGTCGGTCTGGCGCTGCTAATCCTGATCGCCGCAGCTGTGTGGAAGTCCCTGAAGCCCGGGCTGCGCTGCACCGCCTATCGCAATGGCTGGCTCTACCTCCGCGGCGTTCCTGACGCATCGCTGACACTGCTCGCGGCGAAGGCTGGGGATGAGCGCCCGCCGCTACGGAAGCGGATGGTGGTGAAGTTTTACCAGCACCGGCTGCCGTGGTCGGTCTTGCTCGGCCCGCACTGGCTGAATCCTTGGCTGTTGTTCTGGCTGGCAGTCTTCAAGCTTGGCAAGTCACCCCGCCTTGAGCGCCTGCGCTTCCCCGAGAACGACTATGAGGGCGTGCCCGAGGCTGATCCGGAACTACTGGCGCGCTGGCACCAGGAAACCGCTGGCACCGGGATGGCCTCCTGGACGCTGGCGAGCTGGCAGTACCGGGACTCGCCGCAAGGTGATCTGCGGGTCTGCTCCCTCAGCTTTGCATCACCAGATTGGACCTCGTTTGCCTCGCTGATAGTGACCCGTCTTTCGGTGATGCAGGTCTACGCGGAGAGCCGCTTGGGCATGCTCCAGTCGTGGACGGAGGATGGACAATTCATCGTTACCGCCAATCCACCGGCCTTTTTCGCGATTCCCTCCCACATGGATTGCGTGGAGATGAAGGGTTCTCTGGTGAAGCTGCTGGAAGCTCACGCGCGACGAACTGCCGGGATGACGCTCACCCGGGTGAGCGGCGAGAAACACTTGCGCGAACTCTTCAAGAGGGAGCTGGAAACCGTGAATGCCGTCTACGAGGCCAAGGGCTTCCAATCCGCGCCCGAGGAGATGGAACTGAGGGATTTTCCAGCTTGAGCAATTGAATGGCGCGGCCCCCAGAGAGCCGCGCCATTTCGTCCAATCTGTTGTTGGACTTGCGGGAGCTCAAGGGGTAATCACCCTGCCGTCCGCAGGGTCCAAGGCGGCGGTGTCGCTGCCACCGTTCACTTGGATCTCATTGGAAACGATCATCACACCCGGCAAGCCGCGGGCGGTGGATTCCGCGGCGGCACGGGTCTCCTCATCCCGGACGCTGCCGCTGAGCTTCACCACCTTGTCCACGACCTGAGCGCGGATATCCGCGTTCTTCAGGCGTGGATCGGCGTTGAAGGCGGCGCTAAGCGATTCCAACGTCGCCTTGGCAGAGGGGACCTTGCCGCTCATGCCTTCCATCGCCATCGCCCGGCTGATCATCAGGTCGTCCGTCTTCACATTGGTCACACCGGTGACGAAAGCGCGGTGAACCAGCTGATCCTTTTCGCTCGTGCTACCGACCTCACCGCCGAGATCGACTACGCCGTCCTTCACCCGGACGTCGATATTCGTGCCGGCGTAGAGCGGATCATCGGCGACTATGAACTGAATCTGCGCCTTGATCGCGGCGTCTGTGCGCACCGTATCAAAGGTCACTTCCAAGCGGTTGTTGATCGCCTTGATGCCGGGGATCTCAGTGGCGATCTCACGGGCCAGTTCCTGTTCGTCCCAAGTGCCCACTTGGCCGAGCAGGGTCGCGCGGCGCTTGTCCACACTCACCTTCACCCGCGAAGAGTCCAAGGCAGGGCTCTTGGCGAGGCGCTGTTTCACGCGCTCGGCAAGCACGGCGTCCTTGGCCACAGGATCGACGATCTTGAGTTGATTCACCACGGCGCGAACGCCTTCGGTGGATTTGGCGCGGGCCACGGCGCGCTCGGCCTGCTCCAGGGACAAGACGGTGCCGCTGAGGGTGGCGATATCCTTCGCGACGCTTACGTCGATTTTGCAACCAACCAAGAGGCGGTCGGCCTGCACATCGACGGTGATAAAATCGGCGGTTTCCTCGGCTCCGCTCGGCCCCATTGAAGGAGTCGCGGCGGCGGTTTCAAGGGCGGTAGCCAGGATCATCCAGCGGAGGGAGCGGAAGAGAAGCGAGTTCTTCATGGCTTTCTTTTGTAGGTTGGGCTGCCAGGGGCGCAGCCGGTTCACAATGACCTTCTTCGCATACCTTATGCCACGAATACGGGCGTTGAGGAATAGACCGTTAGACGCATTCCACGGGAAAAATGCGCGGAGCGGGGGCGCGTGGCGCACGCTGCTTTGGTGCAGTTTGCAAGATGCCTTCCGTCTTCAGGCCAAGCCTTGGGCCAATTCGGAGCGCCTGCGGCTGCGGAGCCGCCAAGCCATCAAAAGTCCCCATGCCGCGGCATAGACCGCAGTGAAAAGCCAGTAGGGCAGGCGTAAGCTGCGATCTCCCATCAGATTCTCCCTTCCCCACTGCGGAGCGGGGAACCAGCCCTCTATCTCGGGAGCAGAAGCCAAACGATACTCCCGCGGCGGCATCGCTTGCGGAGTCCGCCAATGGGACACCCAGAGAGCGCCCGCTTTGCTGCCGGCCGAGCGATAGGTCCAGATCTCCTCCTGACCGGATTTCGTGAACCAGTCGTTCGGATATTTCCTGTGGAGACCTCCTCCGCTCAAGCTGTACGATGGTTCCAAGCTAACCCAGCGGGACTTGAGCAGCGGTGGATTGATCTCTGCCCCCGCGTCGCGGTAGGAGGAAAGTTCTTCAAGATCGAAGGCCGCTGCTGGGATCGGCTGGATCTCGTCTTCCGGTGGCAGGAGATCGAGGCCAAGCTCTGCGGGCGGCCATTCCATGACCACGGCCGCGCCGTGGACCCGATGCACGGCTGCGACGTGGATCATCGAGTCGCGCCAAGCCCAGAGCAGGAACAGCAGGGGCGCCAGCCCGAGCCCAAAGGAAGTCAGCCGCAGAATGCCTGGAAGCCGTGCGCTCATCGCGGAGTCATCGGCCTGCCTTGAGACCTACTTGGGTTCCTTGCTGGAAGGTCCGTGCTCGGAATCGTCTTCCTCCTCGGAATCGTCTTCCTCCTCGGAATCGTCTTCCTCCTCGGATTCGTCTTCCTCCTCGGATTCGTCTTCCTCCTCGGATTCGTCTTCCTCCTTGGATTCGTCTTCCTCCTCGGATTCGTCTTCCTCCTCGGATTCGTCTTCCTCCTCGGATTCGTCTTCCTCCGTCACTGAGCCTTCAGCTTCCTCAGCAGGTTGGGCTTCTCCTTCTGGGACTCCTTCCGGAGCGGCTTCCGCAGAAGCGTCGGCGCCGGAAGTTTCGCCTTCCACGGCTACCGGTTCTTCCGGGGCTTCCGGCTCCAGTCTGCCGCCGCTTTCGAGCAGCATGAGAATCTCCTCCTGAACCTTCTCGATCTGATTGAGCGGAATGTCGGGATCGCGGACGATGAAGACATCGCCAAGCTTGCGGTGCTCATAGACGCGGATGATGCCGCTGGGCGTGCGCTGGCTGTCGGTCTCACGCAGGACCTTCTTGCGCTCTAGCATCACGGCGAGGATGTAGCGCACGTTCTCGGTGTGCTCTTCCTCCTCCTCGACCAAGCGTCGCAGCAGGTCTTCCGGGCTTTCCTTCTTGAAGGCGTCCGGCTTCTCGGCACCGGCGACGGGGGCCACATAGACCGCCTTCCAGAAGGAGAAAGGCTTGTCGTCCTCCGGCGTCCGGGCAGCCCAGGCCTCCGGGGCGAAATCCATCCGCAGGTAGCCGGAGGATTCCGGATCAGGAAACAGCGCGGTCACGATCTTCTCGCCGTCTTCAAAAGGCCGCCCGGAGGCGGTGCAGACGCGGGCGCGGGAACGGATGTGCCAGGATTCAGGTAATGCCATCGAGTGCGGACGAAACGAAATCGGGATGTGGATCAGGCCGTCAGGCTCAAGCCCCGGAGGGAAGCAGCTTGGTGAGGGTCTGGTAGATCGGGCGGCCGGCGAGGCGGCGCTGGAAGAGGTAGATTGCGAGGATGCCGAAGACGATATTCGACAGCCATGCGGCCCACGCCGGGCGGATGTGCCCGGCATCGCCGAGGTTGAGGAACACATTCGACGCGAAGAGCATGCCGGCGCAGAGGAAGACGGCCATGGCTACCCCGCCGCCGGTGCCGCGGCGCGAGAAGACCACGCCCAGTGGGATCGCCAGCAGCACCACGATCAGGCAATTCACAGGTTGGGCCCAGCGGTAATGCCACTGGGTGAGGTGGCCGCCGCGGCTGATCCGGGTAAGATCGGGATTGGCCGTAAGCCAGTCGTTCAGGTCGGGGATGCCGAGTTGCTCGGCCGGCAGCCCCGGGCGAATGATCTGGGTCGGGACTTCCTCCCAGTTGGTGACCACCAGCGGGTCAGGAACATCCATTTCGAAGTGCGGATAGGGCGCATCGTCGAAGACGCGCTTGCGCGGCTCAGTGAGGATCCAGTTGCCCGTCATGGGCTGCCACGCCGCGGTCTTGGCCGTGATGATCGTGTCCAGTTGACCGTCCCGGCCATCCACGCGCTCCTGGATCACCATGACGTCACTGAGCGGCACGCCCTTCTGGTAGTCGGGCGGGAAGGCTCCCACCATCCACAGGCGGCGCTTCACGAAGTTGCGGTAGCGGATGTTCGGCTCGGCGACAGTCTTAACGCCCTCCTTGGCTTCGCGGAGCATCGACTTCTCCGCGCTCACCGCGGCCGGGGCCCACTGGTAGTTCAGCCCGGCGCAGAGGATTGCCGCGAGCGAACCGGCGATCATGAAAGGCAGGGTCAGGCGGGCCAAACCGCGGCCGGTTTGGATCATGGCGACGATCTCGCGGGAACGCGAGAGCTTGCCTAGGCAGTAGAGGACGGAGAGCAGCAGCGAGTAGGGCAGCAGCATCACCGTGATCTCCGGGAGCCGGACCCGGTAGAGCCTCAGGCCCAAGTCCAAGGGATTCCCGCTGAGCTTCAGGTCGTCCAGATTGTCGCCGAGGTCGGCGACCAGCCAGACCACGAACAAGCCGGCGAAGCAAATGAGGAAGGTGACGACGAATTGGCGGGTCACGTAGCGCGCCAGGGTGCTGCCACAGGCGTAGAGCAAGCCGCCGAAGGCTGGCAGGAAGCAAAGGACGATCGCGATGATCGGGCGCAGGGCGTGGGCACCCGCCTGCACGTTCGGGAAGTTGTTCAACTGTTCCTCGACGTTGCGTTGCTCGGCAGGCCCGATCCACAAGGCAAGCAGGGCACCGCCGAGGGTGAGGAGCAGGGGAACGAGAATGCGAGGCATGGCAGGGCGACGGCGGGGAGCATGCGGCAGGTGGCAGCTTTGTAAAGATCGCCGGTTTGGTGCTTGGCAGGGGGTGGCTTCCGCGGCGCAAATGCGTTCACATGATCGCCGCCCTCGAAGGACAGCCGCTCCCCGACTCCTTCGTCGAGGAGATCGGGTTGGCGTTCTCGCACGGCGGGATGCTGGCGAAGTCGAAGGACTTCGAATTCCGGGCTGAGCAGCAGAATCTCGCCGTGGCAGTGGCGGAGGCGCTCAACACCAAGCGCTGCCTGGTGGCGGAGGCGGGAACCGGGGTCGGGAAATCGCTGGCCTACCTCTTGCCCGCGGCGCGCTTCGCCCTGAAAACCGGGCGCAAGGGAGTCATCTCCACCCACACGATCAATCTGCAGGAACAGCTGATCCGGAAGGACATCCCGATCGTCCGCAAGCTGCTGGGCGAGGAGTTGCCCGCGGTGCTGCTGAAAGGGCGGGGGAATTACCTGTGCCCGATGCGGCTGCAGCGGGCAAGGGAGCAGTCCGGCGATCTTTTCACTTCCAGCGAGAGCGATGAACTCGAGCAGATCCGCAAGTGGGCGGAGGCCACCCAGGACGGCACCCTGAGCGATCTGGACTTCCAGCCCTCCATGAAGGTCTGGCTGCAGGTCTGCTCGGAGGCGCATCTCTGCACGGCCCGCTACTGCGGACCGCGGGGAAATTGTTTCTTCCAAGAGGCCCGCAAGGCAGCGGCCGAGGCCAAGCTGGTGGTGGTGAATCATACCCTGTTCTTCGCCCTGCTACAGACAGGCGATGAGCTGGAGTCGGAAAAGCCCTCGGGCTTCCTGTTCCCGAACGATTTCGCGATCCTCGACGAGGCCCACACCCTCGAGCAGGTCGCTGCGGTCCAACTCGGCCTGCGGGTCAGCCAAGCGGGGATGCGCTTCGATCTCCAGCGGCTCTACAACCCGCGGACCAAGAAGGGCTTGCTACGCGCTTTCCGCAAGGCCCCGGCCTTGCAGGCGGTGGAAGACGCAATCAAGGCGGCGGACGAATTCTTCGGCGACGTCGGCCACGCCGCGAACTTCGGCCAGTACTCGAAGGAATGGCGGGTGCGGCAGGCGGAATTGGTGCCGAACACCGCCGCCGAGCCGCTGCGCAAGCTCTGGACCGAGATTGATTCGCTGGCGGCGGACGTGGAGAGCGAGACCACCCGCGCCGAGTTGCAAGACGCCTCCCGCAAGCTGCGCGAGGCGCATGGTGCGATCGCCTGCTTCCTCGACCAGAGCGGTGAGGACAATGTTCATTGGATCGAGCGCGCGGGCCGTGACGAGAGCCTGTTTTCCCTGCATGCCGCGCCGATCAAGGTGGCTGACAAGCTGCGGACCCTGCTTTTCGCGCCGGGTAAGACCTGCATCATGACCAGCGCCACGCTCGGGGTGGGGGATCCGCTCCTGGGTTGGTTCAGGGGCCGGGTGGGGGCGGAAGACGTGCAGCCCCTGTGCATTGGTAGTCCTTTCGATTTCAAGCGGCAGATGAAGATCCGGATCTGGAAGAAGATGCCGGAACCGACCGCTCCGACCTATGGCAAGGCGCTGATCGAGGCGATCCGCGACGCGGTGGAGGCCAGCGAGGGCAAGGCCTTCGTGCTCTTCACCAGCTACCGGACGATGAAGGACGCCGCGGACCAGCTGCGGAAGCACTTCGAGGGCCGGGGCTGGCGCTTGCTGGTGCAGGGCGATGGCATGCCCCGGCACCGGATGGTGGAGGAGTTCCGGCGGGATATTCATAGCGTGCTGTTTGGCACGGACAGCTTCTGGACGGGAGTGGATGTGCCTGGAGAGACGCTATCGAACGTGGTGGTGACGCGTTTGCCGTTCGCAGTGCCGGATCATCCGCTCACCCAGTCGCGGTTGGAAGCGCTGGAGGCGGAGGGCGGGAATCCCTTCATGGACTACTCGGTGCCGGAAGCGATCCTCAAGCTGCGGCAGGGAGTGGGGCGCTTGATCAGAACAGCTAAGGATCAGGGGCTTGTGTCGATCCTGGACAACCGGATTTTGACCAAGCGCTATGGGAGGCTGTTTCTGGATGCCCTGCCGGATGCGCCGGTAGAGATTGTCGGATAGCCTCCTTCAGGAGGGTGGCGCTCCACTGGCCGGGGGCGGTGGGGGCATTGCCGATGTAGCCGTAGTTCAGGACTGAGCCGTGCTGGGCGCAGAGCAGGCGGGAGGCCGGGGCCAGCGGGCCCATGCCCATGAGCGCGGTGGGGCTGGTAGCGGCTTTCTGAAGTTCGGCCAAGCGGGCGAGGCCAGCCAGATCGTGGAGGCGCAGGGCGGCCTTGAAGCAGGCGGCACCGGCGGCGGCGGCTTGGGCAGCCATGGCCGGAATGAGGTCGAAGGACCCGGGGCGGCCCTCGAAATCGTGCCATGAGGCGACCCAGGGGATGCCGGCTTCGCGGAGCTTGGAGAGCAGCGGGGCCATCTCTTCTGCGGAGGCCCATTCGACGTCGATCAAGGCGGCCTCGCCAAGGACGGCGGCGAGCAAATCCATGCGCCGCTCCGCGGGTAAGTTTGCGGCACCACCCTCATCGCCCCGGCGTGCGGTGAAGAGCAGGGGCAGGCCCTCCAGATGGGCCCATGGCCGCGAGCTTGTTAGGGCCCCTTCGGACTCCAACAGATCGAGGCGGATCTCGACCAGGTCGCAAGCTTGGCGAACCCCGTGGATGCTAGCCGCAGCAAGGCTTTCCGCATTTCCGAAACTTCCCGCCACCAGCGGTCTAGCGGAATCCAGCGTTACTTGCGGCAGGCTCATGGTGCGAGCAGAAACGCCCCCTGCCGCGGCTGTCAACCGTAGCAGTCGATGCACCGTGGTTTGGTTGTATATACCTGACGGAATTTTCTATGAAATTACGAGGATTCTTCTGGCCAATGCGGGGAAGCATTCCCTAGTTCTCCAAAAACCGAAAGCCCATCATGAAACATCGTTTCGCATCCGTCCGTAGGTCGGCGCTCACCGCCGTAGTCGCATCCGCAGCCGCATTTGCGCTGCTTCCAATGGCCGCCCAGGCCCAACAAAAGGCTGAAGTGGGCAAGCCGGTCTTCGATGACCTGCCGTCCCCGGACATCAAGACCGGCAAGGACAAGAAGTTCGCC
This sequence comes from Haloferula sp. BvORR071, assembly GCF_000739615.1. GTDB lineage: Bacteria > Verrucomicrobiota > Verrucomicrobiia > Verrucomicrobiales > Akkermansiaceae > Haloferula. Next base: position 30,360 of record NZ_BATP01000025.1, on the reverse strand, counting down.
CCGAAGGATTGGCTCGAAGTGGAAGCCAGCCTGAAGATCGACGCCACCCCCGAGCAGAAGAAGATTGGCTACATCAATCAGGTGGTCGTGAAGTGGTATGTCGGCCTGAAGAATCCCGATGGCAAAGGCGCCATCAAGCTGGTCAAGACCATCAATCACATCAACGTGCCGGTGGATGAGGAAGTCTTCACTTCCGTCTACATGTCGCCCGCCACGATCAAGCGCCTGACCGGCAAGGACAAGGCCAACAAGGGTGCCGTCGAAGCCGTGGGCATCGAGGTGCTGGTGGATGGCGTGAAGGTTGGCCAAGCCTCTGAAAAGGCGAAGGAGCTGTGGTGGAATGCCCCGGCCCTGTCCGACCAGAGCGAGAAGTTCCCGCTGCTCAGCAAGAACGAGACGCCCTTTGCGATGCTCTGGTACGACCGTTACGCAGAGATCCAGAAGGAACGCTGATTTTCCCCGTCCCCAGGATTAGCGCGTCAAAAACCCCGTCTTTCTTCCCTAGCCCGTCATGGCTGATAACCAGACCTCCATTGCATTAAACATCGGCTCCCAGCGGGTCAGCATGGCCATATTTGAGCCTGCCAAGTCCGGGAATAGCCTGGTCCTGAAGGCATACGACAGCGAAACCGTGCTTGCCGATCCGGCGACCGAGCCTTCGCGCCCGGCACAGATTTCGTATGCCATCGGCCAGCTCACGCAGCGCCTCAAGGCCGCCGGCAAAGGCAAAGTCCGCTATGCGGTCTCCGGCCAGTCGGTCTTCACCCGTTTCGTGAAGCTGCCGCCGCTCGACGACGACAATGTCGAGCAGCTGGTGACCTTCGAAGCCCAGCAGCACGTGCCCTTCCCGCTGGAAGAGGTGGCGTGGGACTACGAGATTCTGGAAAGCTCCGGCGAGAAGGAAGTCGTGATCGTTGCGATCAAGGCTGAATCCCTGGACGAACTCAACGAGTCGGTCACCTCCAGTGGCCTGACCACCGCGGAAGTGGATGTGGCGCCGATGGCCCTCTACAATGCCTTCCGCGCGGCCTATCCGAATGTCACCGAGCCAGTGCTCCTGATCGACATCGGGGCCAAGGCGACGGACCTGCTCTACATCGAGGGCAAGCGCTTCTTCACCCGCAGCGTGAACCGCGGCGGTGTGTCGATCACCTCGGCGATCTCCAAGGAATACGGTGTGCCCTTCGCGGAAGCGGAGTCCCACAAGACCCACAGCGGCCTGGTGGCGCTGGGTGGCGGCCATACCGAACAGCTTGACGAAACCACCGCGGCGCTCGCCTCGACGATTCGCAACGCGCTCGGCCAGCTGCCCGCGGAAATCGCCCGTACCACGAACTACTATCGCAGCCAGCATGGCGGCAACGCCCCGAAGATGGTGGTGCTGGCCGGTGGTGGCGCGAACCTGCCCTACACCAAGGAATTCTTCGAAGAGAAGCTGCACCTGCCGGTGGAGTTCTTCAATCCGGTGAGCGCGATCTCCGTCGGCAAGAATGTCGATACCGAGAAGCTCGGCCGCGAAGCCCACCTGATGGGTGAGCTGATCGGTCTCGGCCTGCGCAGCATCGGCAAATCCTCGATCAACATCGATCTGGTTCCGACCAAGGTCCAGGCGGCCCGCACCGCTGACAAGCAGAAGCCCTTCTTCATCGGTGCCGCGGCGCTGTTGCTGGCGGGTCTGGCTGGCTGGGGCGTGCTGAACATGGTGGCCAAGTCCAACGCCGAGAAGAAGCTCGGCGAACTGAGTGACCAGAAGGACAGCCTGACCAAGGTTTACGGTCCGATCCAAGACGAGTTCAAGAAGCAGGCAGCCCTGGTGGAGACGGCGTCCCAGTACACCGCGACCGAGGAAGCCCGCAACTTCTGGCTTGGCACCATGCAGGAGCTGCAGGCGGCCTTCGCCAGCGATATCGTGTGGGTCACCGACTTCGAGCCGCTCTACAATCACCAGCCGCTGGCCGGCAAGGAGAACAAGCCGAAGTCGATCGTGAAGGGTGAGTTCTTCGCCCAGAACTACGGCACCAGCGGCTTGGAGAACATCAAGATCGACCAGCCTGTAGGTGCCAAGACGCCGAAGGCCGGTGCCGCTCCGACTGCCGATGTGATTCCGAACGCGAATGCGGTCCGGATCCGTGGCCTCTGGCGCAGCAGTGACAATCCAGCGCAGAGCAAGATCGTCTACGATCTGATCAAGCGCCTGCGCTCGAACACCACTGGCAGCCACTTCAAGTTCACCGCGCTGCCATACGTCGCTCCGGGTGCCAAGGCGCCGAAGGATGCCGACAAACCGCAAGAGATTCCAGACGAGCTGCTTGTCCAGCATCTCGACACCGCTCCCGCTGAAGCCGACTTTGCGGGTAGCTTCGAACTCATCATCCCGCTTTCCCAAGAGGTACCGAGCCGCTGAAAGCCCTTTAAAAAACCTTTTTTGATACCTCGACCATGAGCTGGATCCAGGAAAACCGTTTCGCTGCCGGTCTCGGCGGTGCCACCGCCGTCGCCGCCATTGGCTTGATCGCCTTTGCCGTCTCGCAGGGCAGTGGCTACTCCAAGGCCAAGGAAGACTATGATGCCCTTGCCGGGGAGGTCAGCACCATGACCGACGGCAAGCTCTATCCGAAGGACGCCTACCTCTCCGAAAAGGAGAAGGCCGTCCGGGACTACAAGGAGGACGTCACCAAGCTTCAAGACGCCTTCAAGAAGTTCCAAGCCCCGCAACCGCCGAACATCGACCCGGGTGATTTCAACACCGCGGTGATCAAGGCGCGCGATGCCGCGGCGAAGGCAATCACCGATGCCAAGGGCGAAGTCCCGGCCGAGTTCTTCATCGGGTTCGAAGCCTACAAGGAGTCTGCGGTGAAGAAGGAGGCCACCGGCGTCCTGACCTTCGAGTTGGATGGCATCAGCCAATTGATGGAGAACCTTGCTGCGGCGGGTCCCGTGAAGTTGCTGAACCTGCATCGTCCGCACTTGGCGGAGGAAGATGGCAAGCCCTTCGATGCCACCGGCAAGATGCTCCGCGCCTTGCCCTTCGAGATGGCCATCAACTGCAAAGAAGAGACCTTCCGCAAGTTCCTCTCCGCGCTGGATGACTCGAAGCACTACTACGTGATTCGCTCGATCCGGGTGACCAACGAGAAGCCGAAGGCTCCGACCGCGGCTGACGCCGAATTCAAGAGCGATGAGCCCGCAGCTACGGGTGGTGGTGCCGGTGGCGATGCCTTCGGCGGCGGCGCCGGTGGGTTCGTCCTGCCCGGTGAGCCGGAGCCAGCGGCTCCAGCAACGCCCGCTCCCGCGCCAGCGGCTGCCGCACCGGCAGCAGGCGGTGACGGAATCATCCTCAAGCAGGTGCTCGGTTCGGAAGGAATCAATGTCTTCCTTCGACTCGACATCGTTCAATTCCTCGAGCCTGCCGCCCCTGCGGCCAAGGCGCCCAAGAAGTAACGCTAACCAATTAAGGTCATGTCCAAGTTACCCAAAAACTTTGAGAAAGCCTTGCTAGGTGCTGCCGGCGTTTGCGCGATCGGCTTCATCGCTCTGGGCTTCATGAAATCCAACGCGGTCGGAACCGACTTCAATTATGAAGTCGCTCGCGACGGCAAGAAGGATCCAACGATTCCGGAGGCTCCAGCAGCCAAGACTGCAGGTGCCTCGCTGATGAATAACCTCACGGTCAAGCAGGCGGTGGATACCACCCGCGGGGTCAACCTCTTTACCGGGGTTAACCTGTTTGCCACCAAGAACGATCCTACGCATCCGATCGAGCCGCGCCGCGGCGCCATGGTGCACCCGCCGATCGACAACGATTGGTGGGAGAGAACCGGTGCTGACATGACGCATGCCGATTCGCCGGCTCGCGACGACGACAACGATGGCTTCAGCAACTTGGAAGAGTTTGAGGCACATACAAATCCGATGGATCAGAAGGATGTGCCGCCGGTGATCAAGAAGCTGGCTTACATCAAGGACGAGTCCGTGAAGTGGTATGTGACCTTCGGTCTTGCGTCGGACGGCCAGTGGGCGCCGAAGTTGCTGGGCCAGTCGGCCGCCGGGGCGAAGTTCGACAACCGCGTGAGCGCGGCGGAGATGATCAAGCCGGGCGATCTCTTCTTCAAGGACAAGACCTTCAAGGAGCGCTTCCGCTTCCTCGAAATCGTGGCGAAGAAGGTTACCAGTGAGCGCACGAAGTCGGAGGAAACCGTGAACGTGGGCATCTACGAGGACCTGAAGGCCAACAAAAAGGGCACCAAGTATGAGTCCCAGGAGCGCCTGCCGGAAAACGAGATCGACAGCCACGCTTACTTCGATCGCACCGCGGTTCTGGATCTCCAGGCCGTCGGCGAGAAAGGCAAGGAGTTCAAGGTCGAGGAAGGCACTGCCTTCGCCCTGCCTTCCACGGCTACCGAGAAGAAGTATTTCTTGAAGAAGGTGACCCCGGAGGGGGTCGAGGTGGAATACACCGACGAGAAGGGCAAGCAGAGCTGGTCGATCCCCAAGGGCGGCCCGGCGAAGCGGACTGACGCAGCCGGCACACCTACGGAGTAAATCAAATTGTTTTTGAAAAAAATCGCTTCCCATTAGCCGGTTAGACCGGCAGAACACCATCCCAACCATGCAAAAAACGCCAACCAATCGCACCAGCAGAACTGCTGCCACCCTGATGGCATTGGCAGCTGTAATGCCGGTCACCCTGACGGTTGCCAACGCCGGAGAAGGCGGCGGCGGCGGCTACAGCAGTCCTCTCGCCAGCAGAGAAATGATCCGCCGCCAACAAGCGGTGGCAGATGCCGATCGCTTGCTCGCTGAAGGCCGCGAAGCCTACGCGCACCAGAAGTACGAAGAAGCCGTCGGCAAGTATAAGGAAGCTCTCGGCGTCCTGCCGGAAGCGCCGGCGACTGCAGACCGCCGCAAGGTGATCATTCAGCACCTGTCTGACGCTTCGATCGCTGCTGCTGATGCGAACCGCCGCCATGGCAAATATCCTGAAGCCCGCGCTTTGGCTGATGGTGTGCTTGCGGTGGACCCGGACAACGTTGATGCCAAGCGCGTCAACGAATGGTTGGATGATCCGATCCGCACGAACCCTGCCGCTACCGGTGAGCACACCGAGAACGTCGACAAGGTGCGCCGCAGCCTTTACCTCGGTGAAGGTGCCTACAATCTTGGCAAGTTCGACGACGCGATCCGTCACTACGAGGACGTGATCCGTGTCGACCCTTACAACAAGGCCGCCCGCCGTGGCTTGGAGCGTGTGGCCCAGGCCCGCGCCGACTACTACCGCGCCGCCTATGACCAAACCCGCGCCGAGCTGCTCGCGCAGGTGGACAAGGCCTGGGAACTGGCCGTGGCTCCGATCAACACCGGCGCCCCGGGCCCGGTTGACAGTGGTGCCATGGAAGCCAAGGGTGGAACCCAATACATCCTCGAAAAGCTCCGCAACACCATCATCCCGGTCATCGACTTCGAGGATACCTCGGTGGAAGAAGCGATCGACTTCCTGCGCCTGCGCTCCCGCGAGCTGGACGTGCGCGAAACCGATCCTTCCAAGAAGGGCATCAACTTCGTGGTGCGCAAGCCACGTGCCGGTGGTGGCGGTGACGCCGCAGTGACGCCCGACGCGGCCGGTGGTGGCCTCGGTGCGACCGGTGGCGATCCAGGTGCCCTGCGCATCAAGGAGCTGCGCCTGCGCAACGTGCCGCTGGCTGAAGCGCTGAAGTACATCTGCGACGCGACCCGCCTGCGCTACAAGGTGGACGAGTATGCGGTGACGCTGGTTCCCGGAACCGAAACCGACATCGATCTTTTCACCCGCACCTTCACGGTGCCGCCGGACTTCATCTCGCGCCTTGGCACGGGTAGTGAAGATGGTGGTGGCGGTGGTGGTGGCGCAGCCGAAGATCCCTTCGGCGGTGGCGGAGCCTCCGGTAGCCCGGGTGTGGCCCTGAAGCCCAAGCCCAAGATCACCGACGTCCTGCGCGACAAGGGTGTTGCCGATGTGGCTGGTGCTTCCGCGACCCTCACCGGTGGCAAGCTGGTGGTCCGCAACACTCCGTCCAACATCGACCTGATCGAAAGCTTGGTGGATTCCGTGGTGAACCAGCTGCCGAAGCAGGTGAAGATCTCCACCAAGTTCGTGGAAATCTCCCAGGAGAACACCGACGAGCTTGGCTTCGACTGGATCGTTTCGCCCTTCGGCCTGTCCGCGAACTCCGTGTTCCTGGGTGGTGGCACGATCGGCAGCGGCCAGACCCGCACCAACGCCGACTTCATCGGCACCGTGGCGAACACCACGATCCCGGGTGTCCCGGCTGCGACCGGCACGAACGTGACCGACATCGTGACCGGCGGTCTCCGCAGCGGTGACGGCGCGATCAACCGCAACAACATCGATGCGGTGCTCAACAACCCGAACCGGAACGCGCAGAGCGCCAGCCCGGCTCCGGGTATCGCAGCCCTGACCGGTCTGTTCTCGGACGGCCAGGTGCAGATGATCATGCGCGGCCTTGCCCAGAAGAAGGGCACCGACCTGATGACCGCGCCGAGCGTGACCGCTCGTTCCGGTGAGAAGGCGACGATCGAGATCATCCGCGAATTCATCTACCCGACCGAATACGAGCCCCCCGAACTTCCGAACTCGATCGGCGGCGGCAACAACAACGGCGGTGGCCTTGGTGGTCTGAGCAGCGGTGGTGGTATCTTCCCCGTGACTCCGGCAACCCCGACCTCCTTCGAAACCCGCAACACGGGTGTGACGCTGGAGATCGAGCCGACGATCGGTGGCAACGACTTCGTGATCGACCTGCGCTTCGCGCCGGACATCGTCGAATTCGAAGGCTTCGTGAACTACGGCAGTCCGATCCAGTCCCCGGCGACCGACTTCCTCGGCAACCCGACCACGGTGACCATCACGGAAAACCGGATCGAAATGCCGGTGTTCTCGAGCCGCCGCGTGACGACCGCTCTGACCATCTATGACGGTTACACCGTCGCAGTCGGTGGCCTGATGCGCGAGGACATCCAGACCGTGGAGGACAAGGTGCCGGTGTTCGGCGATCTGCCGATCGTTGGCCGCCTGTTCCAGTCCAAGGCTGAGAACCGGATCAAGAGCAACCTGATCATCTTCGTGACCGCGCAGATCATCGACGCGACCGGCAAGCCGATCCGCGATGCCTCCGGTGCCACCCAGCCCCAGCCGGGGTCTGAGTCGGTGACCGTGGATAGCGGCAGTGTCCTGCCTCCGCCACCTTCGAACTAATCGGAGAAGGCTAAGGCCGAATGATTCCAAGCGGGCGGAAGGGTGACCTTCCGCCCGCTTTTTGTTTGGAGGCAGATCTCAAATTTGAGATTTGAAATCGCGGGATGAGGGCGAGTGCACTTCCCGGTTGCCCGCCAGACAGTGGGGGGCTATTTCGCGGCGTGCATGTGTTCGGCCTGAGCGGTGGGATCGCCAGCGGCAAATCGACCGCTTGCCAGATCCTCGGGAAACTTTGCCCGGGGGCGGTGATTTTCGATGCCGACGCTTGTGTGCACGGGCTGCTCGCCACTGCGGGAGAAATTCCCCGCAGAATTGCGGAGCGCTTCGGAGCCGAGGTGCTGGATGAAAGCGGTGCGGTGCGGCGCGAAGTTTTGCGCGGCAAGGTCTTCGGGGATGACGCGGCGCGGAAGGAACTCGAGGGAATCCTGCATCCGCGGGTCCGCGAGGAATGTCTTGAATCTTCGGCATCCGCCCGCAGAGTGGGGGCGGCCCTCTTTGTCGCGGACATCCCGCTTCTCTTCGAGAACGGATTCGACCTCGGTCAGGAAGCCAATCTTCTGGTGGCTGCCGGCAAGGAAACCCGCCGCCAGCGTCTGCGGAAACGCAACGGTTTCGACGATACCACGATCGATGCCATTTTCGCGGCCCAGATGCCCCAGGAAGAAAAGCTCCGCCGGGCCGATCATGTCTTCTGGAATGAAGGACCGGCCGCCCTGCTGGAAGCGCAAATCCGGCGCTTCCTTTTATCTCACGCCATCATGAGCGACGACACCCAGCTCCCTGAGCTCCCCGCCGATCCGACTGCCACCACGACGCCCGCCGCCGCGGTGCAGGAGGCGGCCCCCCAGCCCCAGATCATCGATATCAATGCCTTCCGGCTCAAGTCCTTGGGTGAGCTGCATGCGATGGCGGAGGCCGTGCCTGCGCGGATCACGGCGGGTGCGCCGAAGACCCAACTGATTTTCGAATTGCTGAGCTTTTACGCCAATGAAGGGGCGACCCTGATCGGCGAGGGCATTGTGGAGCAAGCCAAGGAGAATTACGCGATGCTGCGTGATCCGGCGCGGAGCTTCCGGACCTGCCCGGACGATCTGTATGTGAATGGCCATCTCCTGCGGGATCACGGCTTGCGGGCTGGCCACCGGGTGAAGGTCCGGATCCGGGCACCGCGCGACCGGGACAAGTATCTTTCCGCCTCGGAGGTCCTTGAGATTGAGGGGATTCCGGCGGCCGAATACAAGGTGCCGAAGGAGTTCGACAAACTGACCCCGCTGTTTCCTGATCGCCGGATCGTCCTGGAGGGCGAGGGGGTCGAGGCCGTCAGCGTGCGGGTTCTGGATCTGGTGGCGCCCTTGGGCAAGGGCCAGCGCGGCCTGATCGTGGCACCGCCGCGCGGCGGCAAGACGATTCTGCTCAAGCAGATCGCGAAGGCGATCCGGCGCAATCATCCTGAGATTGAATTGATTGTGGTGTTGCTGGACGAGCGGCCCGAGGAGGTCACCGACTTCGAGGAGACGGTGGGAACCACGGTCTATGCCTCCACCTTCGACGAAGCGCCGCGGCGCCATGCGCAGGTCGCTGATCTGGTGATCGAGCGGGCGCGCCGGCTGGTGGAGCAAGGCAAGGATGTGGTATTGCTGCTGGATAGCCTGACGCGTTTGGCGCGTGGTCACAACTCGGCGAACCAAGGCGGCCCGATCGGCAGCGGGGGCGTCAGTCCGGCGGCTTTGCAGAAATCGCGGAAGTTTTTCGGAAATGCGCGGAACGTCGAGGAGGGCGGGAGCCTGACCGTCTTGGCGACGGCGCTGATCGAGACCGAGAGCCGGATGGACGATGTGATTTTCGAGGAATTCAAGGGCACCGGCAACATGGAGGTCCGGCTGGATCGGGAGCTGGCCGAGCGCCGCGTTTACCCGGCGATTCATATTCCGCAGAGCGGGACCCGCAACGACGACCGCTTGTATCATCCCGACGAGTTCATGAAGGTGCTGGACCTGCGCAGACAGCTCGCGCAGCTGCCGGTGGGGGATGCGATTGACACCTTGGTGAAGAATCTGCGGGCGACGAAAACGAACGCAGAATTGCTGCTTCGGGGCTTGCGCTAGCGCGTCATGTGTGACATAGCATTCACGATGCATTCTTGGACCCGCACGGCGTCTGTGAAGACTCCGTGAAGGTGGTTGTTTGCGCCAAGAATTGCCTTGTCAAAGGACAGGGCAGGCGGAAGGTTTTGCCCATGGAAACCCACCGGAGTCTCATTGCCGCCGCAACCCTTTTCGCGTCCGCCGCCGCAGCTCACGCGGACATCGTGATGCTGCTCTCGGCGGACAAGCTTTTCTACCAGACTTCTCCTCTTACCGCCCGCTTTGAGCGGGGTAACCTGAACGTCTTGTTGCGGGATGGTTTGGTGATTCTCGACGGTGCCTGCGTGGTGGACCCGCAGCTTTTCTTCTTCCCGCCCTCGAACATTCCGCCCTGCCCGCTGGGTGCGACCGGTTTCGTTGCGAGCGGTGACGTGGACCGTGACGGGGTGCGCGACGACAACCAGTATTGGTCGGTTTCGGGAGTGATTCCCGCCTTGGTGGTCGAGCCGGGCCGTCCCGAGCTCTGCCTGCTTTACTCGGCTCCGCCGTCCAAGATGCCGCGGCCGCTGGCGAATTTCCGCGATGACTCGGTCATCACCTTCTTCGACATCAGTACGGCGCTGGTGGTCCAGTATGACCAATCCCGCTACGAATTGAACCGTCCCTACGGTTCGGTCCGCCAGGTGGAAACGGTGCAGGCCTTGGGGAATGTGAACCTCCCGGGCACCATGACGGCGACGGTGACTGGCGTGGATATCGTAGGCTCTCCGTTGGTGATCACTTACAATGTCGAGGCTGGATTGGTGGGGTCGCAATGGGCGGAGAACCTGCGCTCGGCCCTGGCGTCCAACGCCGCGGTCAACTCGGTCTACGCGATCGGCGGTCTCGGTAGTGCTGTGACGCTCACCGAGCGCGTGGCCAACGGCAATGACACCACGCTGAATGTGGCCCTGGATGTAGGCACGGCGCTGGTGGACGGCATGCCGGTGCCGACCAGCATCAATACGACTCAAGGCTCCACGGCACCGAATGAGGCGGCCCTGAAGCAGATGAACGAGGAGATCATCCCCGGCACCTACGTTTTCACCTACCCGCGCCTCGGGACTCCTGATCTGAATCCGGTGGCGATTCCGGTGACGATCGTGCCGAACCTGGAAGCCGTGACCTTGGCTGGTCGGACCCGGGGTGGCTTCCGCTTCACGAGCGGCACCTGGCGGAAGGATGTCTACCAGATGGACCCGCGGACGATTAACAAGATCCGCTGGGTGGGTAACGACCGGACGGTGGTTCGCCCCGGCGACCTGATCTTCTTCTCGATCCTGAATGAATCCGAAGAACGCCTGCTGTTCCCGCCGACGGTGCCGCAGAATCCAGTGTTCTTGCCGACCCCGACTGCGCAGCAGTACACCTTGCCGCCGTTCTTCTTCGATGTCGGCCAGAAGGGCGTGATGGATCTTGAGTATCAGCGGAATCTGTTCAGCAGCGGTATTTCGGGTGACTTCTCGTCTCGCAACTTCCGCGCCAAGGTCGAATTTGTGGATTCCTTCACTGGATATGCCCAGATCGCGCTGCCAGCCGGCACGGTTAAGCGTGATCTGACTCCATTCGGCAACGTCGACCACGACTCGATGACCAACGTCGAGGAGTTTGCCTACCAGTTCCCGACCAACGAAGATATCCAGGCCAGTGCCCGCGAGCAGTTCCAGTCGCGCACGACGGATCCCTCCGCTCCTGCTTTGGGTCTGGTGGCGCTGTTCAACAAGGTGACGACGAAGGTGCCGAACGAGATCATCGATCCGGACGCCCAGCCGACCGGCCCTGCGGCGCCTTTCCTTGATGCCGACAACCACGTGGTCTTCGAGGTGCCGCTGCGTCCCCGGACTGGCAACACTCTCAAGTATGCCTTCTTCCAAGCGGTTGAGGGCAAGAAGAAGGGGGTGAAGCTCAAGATCGGCACGGACTGGGAAATGACCACGCGCACCGAGACGATCACCAAGGATGTGAACATCGAGCTCAAGGTCGTCGACACGGCGGACGGCTCGACGGTGGCGCTGGTCCCGCGGCCAGCACCGCTGACCACGATCACCCTGACCCGGGAGTTTACCGTTCTGCGCAGCGTGAATCCGGTTGCCGATCCCTCGGCTCCGCTTCCGGACTTGCGGGTGGTCGTTGCTGCTGTCACGCTCAAGTGAGGCCGTGCAAGGTCCAGCATGATTTGGATTTTTGAATTCGACAATAGCTCCGGAGTCCGCGATCAGGGCTCCGGAGCTTTCCCTTTCGTCTGAAGGTTCCCCCAGGGTCATGTCTTCCCTTCCTTTGGTCAGCGACTCCACGGAACTCGTTTCACTGCTTTCCCGGCCGTCTCCCGATGCCGTTTGTGCCATCGATACGGAGGCTGATAGCCTGCACCGATACCGGGAATCGCTTTGTCTGGTCCAGTATTCCTGTGATGGGGATGATGCGTTGATCGACCCGCTGGCGATCGAGGATCTGGCTCCCTTGGGGGCCTTCCTGGCGCAGCGCACGGTGTGGATGCACGGCGCGGACTACGACATGACGATGCTGCGGCGGAGCTTTGCGTCGCTGCCGCCGGTGGTGTTTGACACGCAGATCGGGGCGCGGCTGCTAGGCGTGCGGCGCTTCGGCTTGGCGGATTTGGTGGAGCTTTATTTCGGAGTGGTCCTTTCCAAGTCCTCCCAGAAGGCGGACTGGGGCAAGCGGCCGCTGTCCGCGAAGATGATGGAGTATGCGCTCAATGACGTGCGCTACCTCCTGCCGATGGGTGAGAAGATCAGCACGGCGCTGAAGGAGAAGGGGCGCTTCGAGTGGTTCGTCGAGAGCTGCGAGGCCGCCCGCCTGAAGGTGCTGGAGCGTGAAGAGGGTCGCGACGAGCCGTGGCGGATCCAAGGGTCCGGTCGGCTTGACCGTGGGGGCCTGAATTTCCTGAGGGCGCTGTGGGAATGGCGCGATGCCGAGGCTTCGTCCTGGGATCGGCCGTCTTTCATGGTGGTGACCAACCGCCAGTTGATCGATTGGAGCCTTGGCCTTGCCTCCGGCAAGCGGATCGAGATTCCGCCGCACTACCGTCCAGACCGCCGCAAGCGCCTGACTGATGTGCTGGATGCGGCGCGCTCCCGGAAGCCTGAGGAATGGCCGGAGAAGCCGCGTGGGCTGCGCCGCCGCCGTGATGCGGAGTTCGATGCGCGGGTGGGCCGTTTGATCTCTCTGCGCGACGGCAAAGCGGCGGAATTGGACATCGATTCCTCGCTGATTGCGCCGCGCTCCACGATCGAATCGATCGCTGAAGGCGAGTGCCAGCCGGACGAGGTTTTGCTCAAATGGCAGTTGGCTTGCCTGGGGATCTGAGTTGTGGTTTTTCCGGGTCTGCAACCGCCTGATTTCAGGTGAGTTGTGAGGGGGGTGTTAAGCGGAAAATAAGCCGGGTTTTTTAACAATCGGCCTTGTCTCCGGGGCGTGGATTTCAGACCCTCCGCGGGTCCATGTCCGAAGAGCATAAGGAGCCTGAAAAGGCCGAAACCAATGTCAGCGGCGAGCAGGAATACGGTGCCGCCCAGATCGACAAACTCGAGGGTTTGGAGGCCGTCCGCAAGCGGCCAGGGATGTATATCGGCGATCCCGATGAGCGCGGCCTGCATCACTGCGTTTTCGAGGTGCTGGACAACTCGATCGACGAGCACCTGGCGGGATATTGCGACCGGATCAAGGTCTCGATCCACGTGGATGGCTCGATCTCGGTAGCGGACAATGGCCGGGGCATTCCGGTGGACATTCACCCGAAATTCGGGATTCCGGCGGTGGAGCTGGTGCTGACGAGCCTGCACGCGGGCGGCAAATTCGGGCAGGGTGCCTACAAGTATTCCGGCGGTCTGCACGGGGTGGGCGCGAAGTGCGTGAACGCGCTCTCGGATTGGTTCAAGGCGGAGGTGTTTCGCGATGGCAAGGTTCACGCGATTTCCTTCGAGCGCGGAAAGACCACAGACCCGCTGCATGTGGTTGGCGAGGTGGATGCCAAGCGCACGGGAACGACGATCACTTTCTTCCCGGATGCGACGATTTTCGTCGATACGATCGAGTTCAAGTTCGACCGGCTGTCGACCCGGCTCAAGGAGCTGGCCTTCCTCAATCCTGGCCTGACGATCGACTTGGAGGACGAGCGTCCTGAGTCGGCACGCAAGACGTCCTTCCTCTATGCGAGGGGTATTGTGGAGTTCGTGAATGAACTCGGGGCCACCAAGACCCTGGTTCACGAGGAACCGGTGGTCCTCAACGGCAAGCGCCAGATCGAGATCGATTACGACGGCAAGCAGTCGCAGGAGGATGTCTTCGCGGATGTCGTTTTCCAATACAACGACTCCTACAACGACCAGATCCTGTGCTTCGCGAATTCGATTCCGAATGCTGACGGTGGCACGCACTTGACCGGCTTCCGGACTGCCTTGACCCGCGGGATCAACCAGTACGCGAAGGCGAACAAGATTCTCAAAGAGAAGGATCCGGCTCTGACTGGTGATGACGTGCGCGAAGGCCTCGTGTGTGTGATCTCGGTGAAGATGCCGAGTCCGCGCTTCTCCTCGCAGACGAAGGGCAAGCTGGTGAACTCGGAGATCGAAGGCGTGGTTTCATCGATCGTTTACGAGGGGCTGGTGCAGTTCTTCGAAGAGAATCCGGGTGTCGCGAAGCGGATCATCGAGAAGTCGGTGAATGCGGCGCGTGCGCGCGAGGCGGCCCGCAAGGCCCGCGAAACGGTGCGCAAGTCGGCGCTCTCCGGTGGTGGTCTGCCGGGCAAGCTGGCGGACTGTTCCGAGCGTGATCCGGCGAAGTCCGAGCTCTATATTGTCGAAGGTGACTCCGCAGGTGGCTCGGCCAAGCAGGGCCGTGACCGCCGCACGCAGGCGATCCTGCCCTTGCGCGGCAAGCTGCTCAACGTCGAGAAGGCCCGCTTGCACCGTGCGCTTCAGAACAAGGAAATCCAGAACCTGATCACCGCGATCGGAGCGGGGATTGGCGATGGCGACCAAGATGGTTCCTTCACGATTGAGAAGGTGCGCTACCACAAGGTGGTGATCATGACCGATGCCGACGTCGACGGCTCGCACATCCGCACGCTGCTGCTGACCTTCTTCTGCCGTCACATGCCGGAGCTGGTGAAGCGCGGCTACCTCTATATCGCGCAACCACCGCTGTATCTGGTGACCCGCAAGAAGCGCTCGGAGTATGTGCAGGACAATGACCAGCTCAACCGGATCCTGATCGATCTGGGTGCGAGCGAAGTCGAGCTGCGGACGCACGATGAGTCTCGTACTTTCTCGGCGGACGAATTGAGGACGATCCTCGAGTCGCTGTCTTCCTTGTCCCGCTACTCGGGCTCGATCGAGGGCAACGGGGGACGCTTCAAGGACTACCTCGGCGCGCGCAAGGATGGCCGCCTGCCGGAGTACATGGTGCGGGTGCGGATCGGAAACGACGAGAACGTGCTCTACTTCACCAATGAGGAAGCCCTGCGTGGCTATGCCGCGGAGAATCGTGACCTGCGACTCTTCGACGAGCACCTCAGCGATGAGGAGCTCGCCGCGCATACTGGCCCTTCGCGCCGTGCGAACTTGCACGAACTCCACGAGTCCCACGCCATCGCGAAGATCTTCTCGCGCCTCGGTGAAAGCGGGATCGATACCCAGAAGTTCTGGGACGACGACACTCCGCTGTTCTCGCTGGTCGAGGGCGATGGCGAGAAGCAGAAGATTCATTCGCTGTTCTCCATTCCCGAGGTGCTCTCGCGGGTGCTCGAAATCGCCAGCCGTGGCGTGCAGATCAAACGATTCAAGGGTCTGGGCGAAATGAACGCGAAGCAGCTCTTCGAAACCACCATGGATCCGGAGACGCGCCAGTTCCTTCGTGTTCGTTTGGATGAGGACAACGCGGTGGAAGCTGACAAGATGTTCGACATCCTGATGGGTGACATCGTCGAGCCGCGGAAGCGGTTCATCGAGGACAACGCGCTGAATGTGCGGAACCTGGATGTCTGAATTGGGTCATTGGTCAGTGGTCATTTGTCATTGGTGAAAAACAATGAACGCTTCGATCAACGATCTGGAAATCTACCGGGAAGCGATGCGATTGGGCGAAGTCATTTGGGGCTTTGTTGCAACGTGGCCGTTTTTTGCCAAGGACACGGTGGGGAAGCAATTGGTCCGCGCGGCGGACTCTATGGCGGCCAATATCGCCGAGGGCTATGGACGCTTCCATTTCAAAGAGAACCAGAAGTTTTGTTACTACTCTCGCGGCTCAGCACAAGAAACTCAAACATGGATAGAGAAGTCCGCACGCCGGGAGCTGATTCCCGAAGATGCCGCACGCTCGCTCTATCACGAAATCGACGTCTTCAAGAGGCGCCTTAACGCTTACATTCGCTCCATAGGTTCGGTCTCGCCTGACGCAAATGACCAATGACCTTTGACTCCTGACTTTCCCATGTCTCAAGAATCGATTAAGCCGATCAACGTCGCCGAGGAACTCTCGAACTCCTTCCTGGAGTATTCGATGTCGGTCATTATTTCGCGGGCGCTTCCCGATGTCCGCGATGGCCTCAAGCCTTCGCAGCGCCGGGTTCTCTATGCCATGCGGCAGCTCGGCGTGACGCCGGGCAAGGCCCACGTGAAGTGCGCGAAGATCGTCGGCGAGACGATGGGTAATTTCCACCCGCACGGCGACCAATCGATCTACTCGACCCTCGTGAACATGGGCCAGCCGTGGTCGATGCGCGAGATGCTGGTGGATGGCCAGGGTAACTTCGGCTCGGTGGAAGGCGATGCTGCGGCGTCGATGCGGTATACCGAAGCCCGGCTTCATCCGCTCGGCATGGCGATGATGGAGGATCTCGACAAGGACACGGTCGACTTCCAGCCGAACTATGATGGCTCGCAGGAAGAGCCTACGGTCCTGCCGTCCGCCTTCCCGAACTTCCTCGTCAACGGTGGCACCGGCATTGCGGTGGGCATGGCGACCAACCTCGCCCCGCACAATCTCGGTGAGGTCATCGATGGCATCTGCGCGCAGATCGACAATCCGGAGATCACGCTGCCGGAGCTGATGCAGCACATCAAGGGGCCGGATTTTCCGGTCTCCTGCGAGATCCGCGGCATTCGTGGCATCGAGGAATACTTCCGCACCGGCCGTGGCTCGATGCGCCTCCGCGGCAAGGTGGAGATCGAGGAGAACGAGAACGGCAAGTCGCTCATTGTGATCCGTGAGGTTCCCTATGGCGTCAACCGCGCCGTGCTTCAGGAACGCATCGCGGAGCTGGTGAATGAGAAGACGCTCACCGGCATCTCCGGTATGCGTGACCTTTCCGACGAGGAGACCCGTATCGAGATCGAGTTGAAGCGCGATGCCCGTGCGCAGGTCGTCGTCGCGCAACTCTTCAAGCTCACCGCGCTGGAGACTTCCTTCAGCGTGAACATGCTGGCGATTCACAAGAACCGCCCGAAGCAGCTTTCGCTCAAGGAAGCGATCGACGCCTACATCGAGCACCGCCGCGAGGTGATCATCCGGCGTACGCGCTACCTGCTCGGCAAGGCCGAGGAGCGCGCCGAGCTGCTGGAGGCCTTCCTGCTCGCGCTGGGTCACCTCGATGACTTCATCAAGATCATCCGTGATTCCAAGAACCGGGATGAGGCACGCGAACGTCTTGCCGCCTACAATTTCTCAACGGCGACGGCGGAGCAGCTCGGCATCCTGATCCGTTCGCAAGCCGCCGTGCAAGGCGATCGCTACGTCTTCAGCGAACGTCAGGTGAATGCGATCCTGGAGCTGCGCCTCTATCAGCTCACCGGCCTGGAGCGTGACAAGGTGAAGGGCGAGTACGACGAGATCCTCGAAACCATCAAGGACCTGCTCGACATCCTGGCCCGCGAGGAGCGCGTGTTGAACATTATCAAGGATGAGCTCCGCGCCATCCGCGAGAAGTACGCCACTCCGCGTAGGTGCCCGATCCTTGCCGAAGCCGGCGAGATCGCGATGGAAGAGCTGATCGCGAACGATGCGATGATCGTGACGCTTTCGCATCGCGGCTACGTCAAGCGCACCCCGGCCAGTGAGTACCGATTGCAGGGGCGCGGGGGCAAGGGCCTCAAGGGCATGGAGACGAAGGCCACCGCCAAGGATGAGGCGGACGACTTCATCGAGCACCTCTTCAGCGTTCAGGCGCACGATTACCTGCTGTTCTTCACCAACACGGGCCGCGTTTATGTCGAGCGCGTCTACGGATTGCCGGAAGGCTCGCGCACCTCGACCGGTCGCAGCATCAAGAACGTGCTCGACCTCAAGCCCGAGGAAAAGATTGCCGCGTTGCTTCGCTTGGAGCGCGCGACCGATGAGAACGGCAACGACATCACCTTCCGTGAGGGTGCCGGTTTCATCTTCTTCGCCACCCGCAACGGCAAGGTGAAGAAGACGGCGCTCAATGACTTCCGCAACTACCGCAAGGCTGGTCTGACCGCGATCAATCTCGACGAAGGCAATGACCTGATGGGGGTCGATCTCACGACGGGTG
Source organism: Haloferula sp. BvORR071 (assembly GCF_000739615.1). Lineage (GTDB taxonomy): Bacteria > Verrucomicrobiota > Verrucomicrobiia > Verrucomicrobiales > Akkermansiaceae > Haloferula. Next base: position 12,455 of record NZ_BATP01000025.1, on the reverse strand, counting down.
ATGATGACATCATCCTGGTCACGAGAAACGGCCTGAGCATCCGCTTCACCGAAGGTGTCTACAAGAAGCCGCAAGGTGAGCCCGGAGAAGGGGAGGACGCCGTCGAAGAAGAAGTTGGTGGTGAGGAAGAGGCCGCCGACGATGACGGCACTCCGCAGATCCGTCCTCAAGGCCGCGCGACGGCAGGCGTGACGGGCATCCGTCTGGGTAAGGACGACGTGGTGGTGGGCATGGCTATCGTTACGGAAGGCGCCACCTTGCTTGTCGCCGCCGAAAACGGCCTCGGCAAACGCACTGCCTTCACGAGCTATCCATACCGCCGCCGCGGCGGCAAGGGGGTGAAGACCATGAACGTCACCGAGAAGACGGGCAAGGTCGTCAGCGCCGTTGCCGTGACCGAGGAGGACGAACTCATGCTCATGACCTCCACTGGCCAGAGCATCCGTATCAAGGTCGGCGGGGAGAAGGGGATCCGCGAGACTGGCCGCGTCGCCCAAGGCGTGAAGCTCCTGACGCTCAAGGAAGGCGAGAAGCTGCAGGACGTAGCGATCGTTATTCCGGACGGCGAGGATGCGCAGAGCGAGGCCGCTGGCGCTGGGGGTGAGCCTGATTTCGGTGAAGCACCGGATACCGGCGAGGCTCAGGCTGCTCCCGAGGCCCAAGAAGAGTAAGACTTGGCAAGGCGAGGGTGCTGCTTCTGCAACTCCCTCGCCGCCCAAGGCGTAGTGATGTGAAGTCATGAAACTCCCCGCGCTCCTTCCGCTTGCTGCTGCCGCGCTCGTCGCCATTCCGGCCTTCGGTCAGGCACCCGGGGTGCCGATCGAGGGAGGTGGTCCGATCGAGCAGAATCAGGAAATCCTGAAGCAGGCAGGAGAGTTGAAAGCCGCAGGCAAGCTGCTCAATCGCGAGAAGGTTTTCGATTTGCTCAAGTCTCCCGACAAGAGCGAGGTGGAGGTCATCGCGCCGCACACCGAGAAGCTTTCTCCGCAAGACGTCGCAGTGCGGGCGCGGAAGGGCTTTGTGCGGATCGGATGGTACTACCTTTGCCCGCGCTGCGATCACTGGCACCTTGGGCTTGCAGGTGGCTATGCGGTCGATCGCAAGGGCACTGTGGCGACTTGCGATCATTGCGTGCGAACGGACCGGGAGATGCGCGAGGGCTATCTCGTGGCTGTGGACGATAACGAGAAGGTATACGCCGTGAACCGCGTGCTGGCCTCCTCCGAGGAGTTGGACGCGGCGCTCTTGCAGATCGAGGGCAGCGAGCTGGAGCCGCTGCCGCTACAAGACCAGATCGTGCCGGGCGATGCCGCTTTCTTGTATAGCGAGCCTTTCGGGCATGCGGGTTATTTTAGCACCGGCATGGTCAACCGCTTCTATTGGAAGTCCGGCGATGCCGGTGATGCGATGAAGCTGGAGGATGCCGCGAGGCTGCGCCTGAACGTTACCACCGATTGGGCTCCCGGCTCCAGCGGTGCGGCGGTGATCGATGCCTGCGGTAATGCGATTGGCCATGTCTCGCGGATCGAGACGCGGGGCGGAGAGGCCAAGGGCAAGGAGGCGAGCCAGACGATGATCACTTTCCGTGAGGCGGTGCCGGCGCGTGGGGTGTTGCTTTTGCTGAAGTCGCTGAAGGATTGAGGCTGGGATGATGGTGGCGGAGTTGTATCCGCACCCCGCATGAGGCGTCCCTTCAGGACGCGATTGGCGCTGCGCATTGTCCCGGCACTTCGTTCCTCGTGCCGGGCTGGTATGAGCCGTCCCGTTGGGACGAAGAAGCGAAAGATCCATTGGCGGGGAATCGGCACATGGATTGACGAGGAGTCGTCAAAACGATCCGCAAGAGTGGTGTGGGTCAGGCTCAATCCGCACGAGGTGGAGCGTCGGCTTCGGCGCTGCCCCATGACTTGTTGGGCTGGCTGCCCATCTCGAATTCGAGGGTGCCACCGGCAACGATCGTGTCGTGTGCGATCCACGTTTTGGTGAAGGGATTGCCGTTCAACTTTGCAGACTGGATGTAGCGATTCTCCGGGCTGTTGTTTGCGGCGTGGACCGTGAATGTCTTGTTGCCGGGGAGGTGGATCGTGGTCTCCTCGAAGAGCGGGCTGCCGATCAGGTAGTTCGGAGTGCCGGGGCAGAAGGGGTAGAAGCCGGCGGCGTTGAAAACATACCAAGCGGACATTTGGCCGGTGTCCTCGTCGCCGATCATGCCATCGGGATTGTAGAGTTCATCCATCACGCGGCGCACGGCGTGCTGGGTCTTCCATGGCTGGCGCAGGTAGTTGTAGAAGTAGAGGACGTGATGGCAGGGCTCATTCACATGGGCATACTGGCCCATTTTGGAGAACTCTACCTCGCGCATTTCGTGGATCAGGTGACCGTAGCTGCCGGGCACGGAGGTCGTGGGCATCGAGAGCAAGGTATCGAGCTTGGCGGCTGCCGCGTCCGTCCCGCCTAACAGGGAGATCAGGCCGTAGGGATCGTGCATCACGGACCAAGTCCACTGCCAGGCATTGCCTTCCACGAAGGGGCCTCCCCATGCGAGAGGATCGAAGGGTTCCTGCCACGAACCATCTGACTTCTTGCCCCGCATGAAGCCGGTCTTGGCGTCCCAGACATTGCGGTAGTTCTGCGAACGCTTGAGTAAGAGGGCGGCGTCTTCTGCGTGGCCCGCGGCCTTGGCCAACTGCGCCACGCAGAAGTCATCATAGGCATATTCCAGCGTGCAAGAGGTGGCGGCTTCCTTGCGCGAATCGGTGGGGATGTAGCCTTTCTCGAGGTATTGGTTGAGGTGATCGCGCCCGGCCCAGCCTGCGCCATCTTCCTCAGTGGCGTTCTTGCGGACCGCGGCATAGGCATCCTTCAAATCAAAGGTGCGCAGACCCTTGGCCCAAGCATCGGCGAAGATCGAATCACTGTGGGAACCGATCATGCAGGGGCGGTTGCCGGGGCTCGGCCAATTTGGGAGGCGGCCCCCCTCACGATAAGCGTTGAGCCAGCCCTCGAGGATCTGGGATCCGTGCTCCGGGGTATAGAGCACAAAGAATGGGAAGCCGGTGCGGAAGGTGTCCCAGAGACCATTGTCGGTGTAGAGCGGTCCGTCGAAGACCTTGCCATTCGAAAATGGGCTATAGTGGCGGATCTTCCCTTGGGCATCGGGCTCATGAAACATGCGCGGGAACTGCAAGGCTCGATAGAGGGCAGTATAGTAGGTGCTGCGCTGTGCCTCGGTGGCACCCTTGATGTCCACGATGGAGAGCTCCTTGGACCATGCGCTCTTGGCACGGTCGCGAGCTGCTTCGAAGTTCCAATCGGGAATCTCGTTGCGCAGATTCAGCTCGGCCTGCTCGTAGCTGATGAACGAGGTGCCGATGCGCAGGTTTACCGGACGAGAGGCATCGGTAGCCTTGAAGCGGATGGCAGCAGCGGTCTGCTTCTTCTCCTTCTTGGCATCGACCGACTCGAAGGGCTGGTCGAACTCGACGACAAAGTACATCGCGAAATTCCCCGGGGCTCCGAAGGTGACGTGGCGAGCTGCGCCGCGAAGCTTTTGTTTGGCGGGGTCGAAGCTGGCGTCGATGTCTCCTTCGAGATCGAAGACGAGAGCCGATTCGCTGGAGCTAGGAAAACCGCAACGCAGGAAGGAGCAGCGCTCGCTGGGAACGAGCTCGAGGGTCGTTTTATAGCGATCCAGTACGACCGAGTAGTAGTAGGGGAGAGCCTTCTCGCGGCTGTGGGAGAATTCGGAGGCCCTGTCCTTGTTGCTGCCCTCATGGCTGCCGACAACGGGCATCATCAGGAAGTCACCGTAGTCCCGAATCCAAATGCTGGGCTGGTGGGTAGCGCGGATGCCCTCGAAGCGGGTATGCTTCATCTGATAGAATGGACCGGCATTGCCGTCGGTCTGAGGCGCCCAGGTGGTCATGCCGAAGGGAGCGACGATGGCTGCCAAGGTATTGCCCCGGGAGAACTCCGCGTCGCCATTCGTCCCAGAGAGTGGGTTGACGCAATCGACTGGTTCTCTGTGATTTGCGGTGGCCATGGACGGCGCGAACGCCGCAAGCAGGAGAGCGGGAAAGAGGCCGGATTTCATTCTGGTTTCCATGGTCAAGGACGGGTGCTGCCGGGGCCGCCGGTGTTCTGCGGAAACGGCAGGGAATAGACGTAGTGAGAGGCGTCGAGCTTGCACTGATGCCAGCACTGCCGAGAGAAGCCTTGGCAAGAAAGGGACGGAAAATTAGATTGAGACCCGTTGCCCTCAGGCCGTGAACCCCGGCCTGTTTCCGAAGTTCCCTTTCCGGAGCCCTGACGATGCGGCTATACTCCAATCTAACAGCCGCTGTCCGCGCGGCGCTTCTGCTCCTGTCGTGTATCCAGATCGCGGTGGGGGCACCGGATGCGACGTCGATCAAACTCTTCGTCGACCATTCGCCGACCCCGCTCCAAGGGCCAAATATTACGGTGCCGAACGACGCATCCACGCTGACCTTTTTCGTGACGCCGCGGGTTCCCTTGGTCCGCTACAAGCTTGAAGGGATCGACCATGATTGGACGGCGAGGACCGACGAAATGTTCTTCATGCTCCGCTTCCTCAATGAGAGAGGCGATCAGTTGTCCCAGCTGTCCTTCCCTGTCGGAGGTCGGAGCAAGGGTTGGAAGGGGGCTGTGGAGAAGTCGGATTTCGGAAGCAGGAAGGAGACCTTCGGCGTTCCGGCGGATGCGGTGTATCTCTCCGTCGCCATGACCTCTGCGGGGCCTCCATCGCTGGTCGGAGTGTTTGCGGTTTCCGCGATCAACATCAAGTCGGTGGGCGATGCCGCCAGTCCGCCGCGGGTTCTGATGTCCGACAGTCAACCGGTGACGCCGCTCGAGCATTTCTGGATCAAGTCCGGCACGCACCCATCGATGGCCTATGACCTGAATCACGATCAAGGGAAGGGCGGGTCGCCAGTGCTCGTCATCATGGATGACGATCTCACGGGTCATGCGGACTGGGCTTCGGATATCCACGGTCTGCCGCGAATCACCCCGGGTGAAGTTCTGGAAGTCCAGTGGCAGGAAACCTATAGCGTGGGAGCAGGGGGGACTTTTTCGACAACCTACGAGCGCCTCCCGCCTGGTCCGTATCGGTTTGTGGTTGAGGATCTTACGATCACCGGTGATCGTCTGGGGACTACGACGGCGATCTCGGTATTCGTCCCGCGGCCTTACTGGAAGAGCTTTTGGTTTTGGGGCATCGTGGCTGCCTCGATCACGATCTTGTCCACGCTCGTGGGTCGGCAGTTGATCCGCCGGAAGATCAGGCGGCATTTGCAAGAGGCGCAGATGATCTCGGACGAGCGGCTGCGAATCGCCCGGGATCTGCACGATGACCTCGGCACGCGGCTCTCGCACATTTCTCTTCTAGGGGCCTATGGGGAGGGCAATAGCGGCGACGACGAAGCCCGCTCGTCCTTCCGCCAGATCACCGCGATGTCCCGGGAACTCATCGGGGCGCTCTCCGAGACCGTGTGGATGCTGAACCCGAAGAACAATGACTTCGAGGCCTTGGTGGATTTCCTGTGTCGGCTGGTCAGCGAGCTTTGCCGGCTCGCGGAGATTCGCTGCCGCATTGATGCGATGTCGGTATTCCAGAACATGGCGATCAGCCATGAGTTCCGGCACAACGTGAGCCTGGCGGTGAAGGAGACGATCAACAATGCCTTGAAGCATTCCCATGCCACGGAGATCAAAATGACGATCCGGCTTGATGAGAACGTATTGAAGATCATTATTGCGGATAACGGGGTTGGAATTACCCGTGACAGGAGTAAGACCGGTCTCGGCCTTGAGAGCATCAGCCAGCGGATGGCGTCCATCCGGGGCAGGTGCAACATTCGTCCGCTCGGAGACGATGGCCTCGAAATTTCATTGGAAGCCCCGCTCGTCTGAGCTTCCCTCAACCCAATTTTAGCGATGATTCCCGGCAAAAAGACGGTCGTGGTGGTGGAGGATGACATCCGTCTCCAGGAGCATTTGATCAAGATGCTTGATATGCCGGAGGACATCACCTGCCTGTGCGCGGTGTCCTCGGCTGAAGAAGCCTTGGAAAAAATTCCAGCCTACCATCCGGACGTCGTATTGATGGACGTCAATCTCCCCGGGATTTCCGGCATCGATTGCATCCGCGATCTCAAAAAGAAGCAGCCCCGGCTGGAGATCGTGATGCTGACCGCCTACGACGTGGACGATAACATTTTCCGGGCTCTGAAGGAGGGTGCCAGTGGCTACCTTTTGAAATCGAGCACGCCGGATGACATCTACAATGCGATCCGCGACGTCTACTCGGGAGGCGCGCCTTTCTCGAGCCACATTGCCAGAAAGGTGGCGCACTACTTCCGCGCGGAGAAGGACATCGAGGATGAGAACGAGAAGCTTACGCCGCGGGAAAAGGACGTCCTGAGGTTGCTTGCGTCCGGCTACATCTACAAGGAGGTCGCGGACCAACTGGACATTTCGATGGAGACCGTCCGCACCTACGTAAAGCGGATTTGCATCAAGCTGCATGTGCGCAGCAAGGTGGAGGCGATCATCAAGTTCCGCTCTTGATCAGCCCGTTGTGGGCTGCATTTGGTTGAGCTTGGGCGCTGCTGGATAGCGGCCTGCAAGTTGCTATTGCACGGGGTGGAGGGAGGCTTGAAGCCGCGGCGTTGCGGCATTTGTCCCCGTTTTGGGGACTATCGGATTCTGCCCGATTGGGCAGTATCTGTCACGGTTGTGGGAAGTCAGATCGCCCAAGTCTGAGGGTTATCCGATTCGCCTGAATGCAGGGATCCGCTCCTTTGAACCCAAGGAGCGGGCATCGGTCTGAGACCCACGCCATCAAGCCGATACCCATGACTGGAGGCCCTGAAATCTCCAGTCCCCAACCCATGAAACCCACAGACAAAATTCAACATCTCAGATCTCACCTGAGATCCCTCGCGTTTGCCTCGACGCTTGGAGCAGCGGCGCTCTTTAGCACCGGGACTGGTGCTAAAGCAGCTCTCATCGGTCACTGGTTTTCCGGAGCCGAGAACTTGTCCGATACCTCCGGATTCACTCCGCCTGGAACTCACGATGGCGTGGCTGTCGGCGGGAACGCCGGCCTGCTCGCTTACAGCGAGGATGTGCCCGCTGGATTTACCGGCAAGTCCTTGGACCTTCGGGCTGGAGGGGCTGGAAATGTCGCGGTGCAGGTTTCTAACAGCTCAACCGCGGATGCCGGCTACGTGAGCACCTTCGATGGCGGGGTGACCGGCCAACTGAGTGTGGCTTTCTGGGCCAAGGGCTTCCCGGGTGACTGGGCGCCGTGGATTTCGAAGCGTGGCGAAGACAACATCGGCTGGCAGGTCCGCCGCTTCGCCAACAGCAGCGGTGCCTGCTTCACTTTGCGTGGCCTGGATAATGCGGATGGCGGCGGCAGCAGCATTGCGGTCAACGACAACCCGGCCAAGTGGCATCACTTCGTTGCGGTCTGGGATCAGACAGCCAACACGCGGACGCTCTATGTGGACGGCGTGGTATCGCATGTGGTGACGAACGCCTCAGGCCAATCGATGAACCTTGCGGCCGCCACGCATCTTGGTCTGGGAGGAAGGCAGGGTTCTGGAGCCAACTTTGAGTCTTACTTCCAAGGTCTGATTTTCGATGTGCGGATCTACAACCAGACCCTCGATCAACAGGCGGTCTTCGATCTGATTCCGCAACAGGCACCGCAAAATCTGGCGGCGACAATCGGTAGCGGCAAGGTCAGCCTGACTTGGACGCCTTCGGTGGGAGCCTCCAGCTACACCGTGTCGACGAAGAACACCGTTACCAACGCGGAGCAAACCGACGTGGTCACGGAGATTCCCTTTGTGAAGACCGGCTTGAGCAATGGCGTGTCCTATCAGTTCAAGGTCCTGGGGAGCAATGGTGGCGGCAGCGGCCCGTATTCCTCCGCAATTAGCGCGATTCCGACGCCGGGCGCCGCGAAGGACATCCTTAGCTTTGAAGTTGGCGGCCTTTCATCTGCACAGATCGTCGGCAATACGATCACCAAGTATGTGCCGCTCAATGTGGACGTGACGGAGCTTTCCGCGACTTATACGGTTTCCGCTTTTGCCTCAGAGGACGTTAACTTCCCCTCTGGCTCGGTGCGGGACTTCAGCACTCCGCAGACCTACACGATCACCGCGGAGAATGCGACCACCAAGGTCTACACGGTGAACATCATCCAGGCTGATCCGATCACCTACAACTTCGATACCGATCTCCAGGGCTGGACGCAGATCTGGCCGATTTCTGGAAATTTGTTGGAAAATGGAGGCCTTGGAACTCCGGAAGGTCCTAACGCCGATGGTGCGAGCACTCGCTTCGGACGTTCCCCGGATTTCTTCCTGAACAACTCCGGTCCGCTGTCTTTCCAATTGGGCGGCGGTCAAGGAAGCCTTGCCGCGCCGAATTTCGGTCCGTCGGCGATTCCGGCGAACGCGATCGATGACGGTGGCTTTGCCGGCGTGGCCCTTCGTGATGTCGCGACCAATACCTACATCCTGAGCAAGCGCCGCGATGGCAACGGTCCCAACTATGCCAATGGCAGCTTCAGCGAGGCGGAACTTGCGCCTTATGTGAACAACGGCAAGCGCTATACCCTGGACTTCCTCGACTACAACAAGGGCGGCTGGGGCTGGACGCGTTTGGACAATGTGTCGATTCCCGGCACGCTGGCTCCGGTGCTGCCACCCGCAGCAGAAGCGAATGTCCTCGCCTTCAATCTGAGCCTGCCCTCCACCATCAAGATGGATGGCAACAATATCACGATGACTCTTCCCTTCGGAACTCCGGTCACTGCGCTTGCGCCGACCTACGTTCTGAGCACCGGTGCCACCTGCAATAAACCCTCAGGCAGTGCCCAAAACTTCTCCAGCCCGGTGAGCTACACCGTTACCTCATCGGATCTGGCAGTCACCCGGGTATATAGCGTGTCGGCGGTGGTGATGGCTGATCCTGCCTTGTCTCTGGTCGGTCGTTGGGTCTCCGGCGCAGAAAGTCTGGCAGACAGTTCGGGCTTTACTCCCGCCGGCACGCATGACGGTGTGGCCGTGGGTGACAACGCCGGCCTCCTCGCCTACTCGTCCGATGTGCCTCCCGGCTTCAGTGGCAAGTCGCTCGACCTGAGCGCCGGAAATGTGGGGGTGTCGATCGCCAATAGCGCCACGACGGATGCGGGTTACCTGAATACCTTCGACGATCAGACGCGGAGCCAGATCACCATTTCCTTCTGGGCAAAAGGCTTCCCCGGAACGTGGAATCCTTGGGTCGCGAAAGGTGGTGAGAATGGCGTGGGCTACCAGTTGCGGCGTGTGGATGCTGACCCGGTTGCGGGCTTCACGATTCGCGGTCTTGGCAATGAGGATGGCCGCGGCAGCCAGATCAACGTCAATGACAGCCCGCCGATCTGGCACCACTTCGCCGGCGTGTGGGACGAAGTCACCGGGGTTCGCTCACTCTATGTCGATGGCTTGCTCTCGCACGACGTCAACACTCTGGGGCAAGTGATGAACATGGCCAGTGGCAGGCACTTGGCTTTGGGCGCCCGCCAGAACGACGTCAATGGCGGTTACGGCAACTACTTCCAAGGCCTGCTGTATGATGTCCGGATCTACAAGCAGAAGCTCTTCATCAATCAGGTCCAGGCGCTTGGCTCGCCCTCGAACTTCAACACCTGGATCAACGCGAACTACCCCGGCTTGTCGAACAAGACCGCCGGTGGTGATCCGGATGGTGACGGCGTTAGCAACTTCGATGAATTTGCCTTCGGCCTCAATCCATCCAGCGGCAGCTCGGTTCAGCCGATCAAGACGATGCTCAACCGGAGCACCGGGACATTCACCTACGTTCGACTGAATCCGGCGGTGAGCGGTCTGAGCTACAAGATCCTGACCTCGGTCAACCTGGTGGATTGGACGGAGGATACTGCCGCTACCGCGGGCCAAACGGTCAGCGCGACCAATGGCGACGTGCAGACGATGTCGGTCACGCTCAGCGGGGCTCCCTTGACCAAGCTCTTCGTGCGCGTGAAAGCGCAGTAAGGCGTCTCAACGGAATCAATCAGAAGAGATTCAATCGACCAGCGCACCTGGGGAGGAGCTGGCGGCGGACCGGAGGCTTTGAGTGGCCTCTGGTCTAGCCGCCAAGCCCGGCCCCTGGGCGCTCCTTCCACGAAGTTCCTTGGTGTCGGCAAATCGTTAGAACCCATGAAACCCAAATTCCCTGTTCGAACCAAGGGGCGACGTGTCTCCCGACAGCCTGGCTTCGCGCTGGTGATCAGCCTGTCGCTGATGGTCCTGCTTACCATCCTCGCGGTCGGTTTGCTTTCGCTCTCGACGGTCTCGCTGCGGGCCACCGGCCAGGGCGAGGCGCTGGCGATCGCGCAGGCCAATGCCCGGATGGGCCTGATGCTGGCCCTGGGCGAGTTGCAGAAGCAGGCGGGGCCGGACCAGCGGGTCACTGCGCGGGCCGACATCCGCGACAATGGCAAGATCGCCAATCCGCACCTGACCGGGGTGTGGAAGTCATGGGAAATCAAGCCGGCCAGCCCGCCCTCGGCCGCGGAGTATGAGAAGTCCGCGCGCGACAAGAAGTTCCTCGGCTGGCTGGCATCCAGCGGCAAGGGTTCGGAACGGGCCGATGTCGATTTCGCTGCGAAGGAGCCGAAGAATCCCGCGACGCTGTGGGGCAAGGGCTCGCTGGGCAACACCGTGCCGGATACGGACATCGTGCGCGCCTCACGCATCGAGCTGGGGTCGAAGAACAGCAAGGGCAGCGCCAGCGACGGCGCCTTTGCTTGGGCGGTGATGGACGAGGGCGTGAAGGTCCGGATCAACACCCCCTTCGTCGAGGAAGCGAACTCGAAGGCGATGCAGACCGCCCAGCTCGGCACCGGCGTGCGCCCGAATGTATCATCGATCAAGGCGCTGGAGGATCTCAAGCGCTCCTTCTTCGTCCAGGGCTCGCCGGATTTCGCCACGGTGGAGAAAGGTCTCACCCGCCTCAACTACGGGCTGGCCGCGACGACTCTCGCCTCCGGCACCAGGGATTCGCTCAAGGCGCTGGGCCATGACGTCACGCCCTACTCGGTCGGCATTTTCACCGATGTCGCCACCGGCGGCTTGAAGGAAGACTTCAACCTCTTGGCGAACTCCAGCGCGCTGCCATCGGTGTATGCGGGCAAGAACGTCTACAACTCCCGCCTTGGCACCACCGGGCCCTCCGACCCGCGCTGGGAATCGCTGCAGCAGCTCGCGCAGGTCTACAAGCAGACCGGCAAGCTCACCAGCCTGGCAGGCGCGCCGCTTCTCAAATCGCAGATTCCCAGCGGCTGGAAGGCCGCGCAGGGCTCCGATCCCAATAGTGGCGCCACCGGCACCACCCAGAAGAATCCGCCGCCGGGCCTGGTGCTGATGCCGACCGTCGCCAAGGTCCAGGTCGTCTTCAGCCTGCTGACCCGCGACATCTATAACTACCCGAAGGTCAGCGATACCACCCCGAAGATCCCCGGCACCAAGACCGACGAATCCAACGCCGAACTCCACGGCCCCTGGGGCAAGAACTTCGCGGGCTCGTCCTACGACTACCTCCTGCACCTGCTCTACACGCCGGTGGTCACGCTCCACAACCCCTACAACGTCGCGCTTGAGTTCAACGAACTGAAGGTGGTCTTCGGCAACGTGCCCTTCGCCTTGCAGGTCTATCGCAACGGCACGGCCCAGACCAAGGAGCCGGCACCGCTCGACACCATGTTCTACCAGCAGTCGGAGACCGGCAGCCTGGCCAAGCGCTTCGGCATGACCCTGCGCACCAACGGTGGCACCGCCGCCTCGCCCTCGGTCGGCTCGACCACCTTCCGGCTGATGCCGGGCGAGGTGATGATGTTCTCGCCGTACATCGATCCGAACCGCACCTGGAAGGACGAATACAGCAACCGCACCTTCTCCGACTGGGACAGCGGCTCGGGCGCGACCCGCACCCTGACGATCGACGGCCTGCCGGGCTGGCGCGGCGATGGCATCGGTTTCGACCTCGACTGGTTCAATCCCTCCTACAAGGGCCTGCGCCTGACCGACCAGGAGACCGAGGGTAGCGTTAACATGGGCCGCGGCGGCTGCATCGGTGCCAAGGCGACCGATGAGTTCTCGCTCAAGTTCTCACCCTTGAGCGTCGAGGCGCTCAGCAAGAACAAGTTCACGATCGAGATCTTCGCCAAGCCGACCGGCAGCGCGACCCTGGTCTCATCCAGCGTGATCGAGATGGACTACGAGTCCGCCAACGGCCTGAAGGACTACCTGATGGATTCCACCGGCAGCATCACCTACCCGAAGGACGGCAAGACCGTCAACGCGATGGCGATGCACTCCCACTCGCTGACCAAGATCAAGGACATCAACACCGCC
>NZ_BATP01000026.1 GCF_000739615.1 Haloferula sp. BvORR071 | reverse complement strand
CCTACATCATGGCGGCCAAGAAGTGAACGACTGGCTGGAATTGGCGCGCTTCGCCCTGATCATGGCGCTCGGGCAGTTCAGCCCGGGGCCGGACATGATCCTGCTGACCCGGACCGCGCTGGCGGATGGCGCGCGGGCGGGGGTGATGATGGCGCTGGGGATTGCCACCGGGCTGACGATCCTGACCTCGATTGCGGTCGGCGGGGTGGCGGTGGCCTTTGAGAAGAGCCCGAGGCTGCACGGAATCATTTCCTGGCTGGCGGCGGCCTATCTGACTTGGCTGGCGTGGAAGCTCTTGCGGGCGGCATTTGCAGCGCCGCAGCCAGCGGCGGAAAATGGGGAGGAAACAGTGGCTCCGGCGGCGGGTCGAAGTCCTTATTTGCGCGGCTTGCTTTGCAACCTGCTCAATCCGAAGGCCATTATCTTCCTGGCGGCGATTTGCGCGGACTTCCTGCGAGGGGATCGGCCGCTGTGGTTTCCGTACGCGATCATCGCCGTGGTGGTGATCCAAGGAGGGGCGCTGTGGGCCCTGTGGGCGCGCTTGCTGCAGTGGGGACCCTTGCGGTCGCGCTATGAGCGTTCGGCCAAGTGGATCGATGGGGCCTTCGGGGTGGCCTTGATTGCGCTGTCGGTGAAGCTGGTGCTGGGGGCCTGATCGCCCCACAAAAAAAGCCCCTTCCGCAGGGCGGAAGAGGCCTTGATCCGTGGAGAACGGGAGAGACTTATTGGAAAGTCGGGGTCTTGTGCAGGGTGAAGTAGGCGTCACTGACGTAGGTGTCGCCACCGTAGTCAGGCAGCGGACCGGCATCCGGCGGGAGGTCGATCTTGCCGAGGGTAGAGTCCTCGGGCTGGCTGTAGGAGATGTTGACCTGGGTGCCGACCTTCACGAGCTGATAGAACTTCGGCGCGAGGTTTTCGTGCATGCGGATGCAGCCGTGGGTGCAGGGCGAGTGCTTCAGCCAGCCGGTGTGGAAGCCGTAGTTCGACTTGAACTCACACCAGTAGGGCATCGGGGTGCCCTTGAAGCTCCAGCCAGAGGGCTTGCTGGAGAGCATGGTCTTCTTCACCTGGTTGCCGGAGTAGGCGTAGCCGTGGGTGTTGGCGCGGTGCTTGTGCTCCTTGTTGAAGATCGTGAAGCTGCCGGTCGGGGTAGGGGAGCCGGGGGCGCCGGTAGAGACAGGCATCACCATCAAGGGGGTGTTGCCTTCCATCACGTAAGCCATCTGCTTGGCCAAGGAGACTTTCACCCTCACCGCGGAAGGGTTGGAAGGCTTCTTGGCGGGACGGTCGTAGGCCCGGTAGGTGGCCAGCCCCGCAGCACTTCTGACGGGGCCGTTGGAGCAGGAAGAAAGGAGGCCGGCCGCAAGCGCGGCCCCGGCGATCAGGATGGGTCGGAGCAATTTCATGATAGCAACTTGGCTGCTACCATCCCCAGATTGCCGCTGAGTTCAAGCCCTCAGGAGCGCCAGTTTTTCCTCTCGCCAGGGCTCAGCGGGTTTTTTCCCAAGAGCTGACGCGGCCATTGTGGAAAAGGACGCTGGCCCGCCGGTATGGGGCATAAACCACGTCCGGACCGTAGGGGTATCCGTAATTTGGATAATAGCCGTAGGGGCCGAGGCGACCGGTGCCCCAGCCGTAGGCTCCGAACCAGCCGTAGCTGGCTCCGTAAACCGGGGTGCTGCCAAGATATTCCCAGCGCAGGGTGCGGGCGCTGCCTTCACTGCCCTCATACTCCCGGCTGGCGCGGCCCCAGGCCAGATAGACGGCATCGGTATTCATGCCCTTGTCGATCTGGCCCTGGCTGACCATTTGTTTTTCGCGGCTGGAGAGGGCCTCGTACATCTGCGGCTGCGCGGCGATCCGTGCAGCGGGGGTGGAGGGCGCGCAGGAGGCAAGAATTGCCGCCGAAAAGGCGGCAAGCGGCAGCAGCGGTTTCATGTGACTGGCGATACACCGGCGGCACGAATCCTGCAAACCCCCGCGGTGGCAAATTTCCGGCGCAAACTCGCTTGCCAAGCGAGAATCGCCGAACGCAATCTCCCTCCGCAACTTCCCTCGCCATGTCCGACCTGCTCGAAGACGACGATCTCAAGGCCGCCCTCAAAAAATGCCCCGAGTGGGAGCATGAGAAGAAGACCATTACCCGGACCGTCGAGTTCGAGGAATTCATGGAGGCGATCGATTTCGTCAACGACCTCGCCGAGATCGCGGATGAAGCACAGCACCACCCGGACATCCGGATCCGCTATACCAAGGTGACCCTAATCCTGACGACGCATGATGCCGGCGGTGTGACCGAGGCGGACATCGAGCTGGCGCAGCGGATCGACAATCTGGTGGATTGAGCGAGCGAGACGGCAGAAGCCGTGTTTTCTTGAAGAGGCCCGCCTAACGGTGGGCCTTTTTATTTGGAGTGCTGCGGCACGACGCAGCTTTGGCTCCAGTGGCGCTCGCTTTCGGCAATCCGGTGCCGCTGGTCAAGGCATGACCTACCCAGAGTGAAAGCGGCGTCGTGCCGCAGCACTCCATATCCTCAGCGCGGGAGCATCAGCTCCTCGTCCTTCAGGCCGGTGAGTTCTCGCAGGCCCTTGAGCAGCTTGGTGAGAATCAGGAAGAGGATGCCCATCAGCGGGACACCGATGGCGATGAGGCCAGACCAGTTGAGCTTGCCGACGAGCGAGTTATAAGTCTCGAGCGCGTCGATGGCATTGGCGTCGAAGCCGCGGAAGAACCACTGGGCGAGGCCTAGGTTCATGAGCGAGCTGAGGAAGAAGGAGCCGGCGAACAACTTGGTGGCGCCGTCGAGCAACCCGGCGTAACGGCTGGTTTCGCCGCGTTCCTCGATTTTGCTCTCGATCTTCGGGACGTCGAAAATGGTGTCGTTGTAGAGGAAGAGGCGGATCAAGGGGGTCTGGGACTTGCGCGAGCCGAGGATCGCGAAAGCGAGGAACAAGGGGATGAGCGCCTCCTTGATGCCGAAGAGCAGGCCGGCATTCGGCTTCACCGTGCCGTCCTTGTTCCAGAGGTAGTAGGTCACCAGTCCGGTCGCGAGGACCGAAACCACACCGATGGCGGAGAAGAAATTGGCCTTGCGGGTCTGGATGAAGTGCCAGGCGCCGTAGCCGAGCGGCAGCGCCAGCGCCACGATCATCGCCCAGAGCGGGCCGATGTGCCAGGGCCGGACGGCCTTGCCGAGCTTCACCTGGAGGGCGGGGTCCTTGCTGAGGTAGCTGAGCACCAGCGCCGGAACGATAACGTTCACGAGGATATTGGCGAGCGGGTGTTCCGGCTTGGGCTTGGTTTCGGGCATGGGATTGAAATCGCCCGCAGGGAAGCGGGTTGTGGGGCGGATGGAAATGCTAAATCCGTGGCGGTTTCGCAGGGGGAATGAGTTGGAAAGGCCGGTTCGGGGGATTGCATCCTGCCCCGGGCGGGCCATGGTAGGGGCTTGTTTCCGCTGACCGACATCGAGCGCGAGGATTTCCGTAATTTGCTCGCGGAGATCGGGGGCACCTATATGCCCTTCGGCAAATATGGCCGCATGGCGGTGCCGCCGCGGGGGATGCCGATTTACGATCTGCCGGAGGAATACCTGTTCTGGTTCAAGGAGCGCGGATTTCCGAAGGGTCGGCTCGGTGAACTGATGGCGATCGTGTGCGAGATCAAGGGCGTGGGGATGGACTCGCTCTTCGATCCAATCCGGCAGGCAAAGGGCGGGCGCGTGAGCTTTCATCCGAAGCGGAAGAAAGCGCATCGTTTTCCGGATGCGGAGGACGGCGCTTGAGGCGTGTTCAGAGTCTGTGGCGTTTCTCGATGAAGCGCTCAAGGGCACCCCAGAAGGTGTAGGTGCCGCCCTGTCCTCCGAAGGAACTGTAGGTGATCACGCGGAGGAAGGAGCACAGAACGATGCCCGCAAGAATCACGCACTGGAACGCCAGGCGGATCCGCGGGCCTTTCATGGGCACGCTTATCGCATGGGCCAAGCGCGCGAGACCGTAGAAGATCGCCGTGTAGAAGGCGCAGTGGATGGAGAATCCGAAGGCGTGGCTTGCCTTGAAGCGTGCGAGCTCAGCGAAGGTGGAAACATATCCCCACACGGTGGGGACCGTGAAGGCGACGAGTCCGAAGCTTATAAGAATGGGGACGAAGGCGATCGCGAGGACCACGAACAAGGTGACGAAGAGCTTTTTAGGCATCGGGCAAGGCGGGATGGACGGATCCCGCCTGCGTCGCTGGAAGCCCTGATGAACCGGGAATGAAATCAGAAGGCAACTCCGGTGCGAATCTCATGAAGCACCCCTGCGCCGATCGGACAGGTTGATCCTTACAAATGAGGCCGGAACGCCGCCACGATCGCCTCGTCGCTGAGGTCGTCGTTATGGAGCTCCAAATCCGCGTGAACCCATGCAGCTTTGCTCATGGCGTTCACGTTGTGGATCGTTTCCGCATCCATCTGAAACTGAGGGTTGGGTTCCTTGGCCTCGGCCCGCTGCTGGCACAACTCCTCCGGAGCTGTGATCCGCGCGACGATGGTCTTCTCCCGCGGTCGGAGTTTCATGAGCCCTTCCAGAATCTCCTGAGAGGCCGCCGTAGTCTCCACGCTCAGCCTTCCATGCTCCAGGAGCGCCAGGCGGATTTCCGGGTGCACCTTGGCGATTCCTTCCGGGATTACCGGAAGTCGCCCGGTTTCCCGGCATTCCGAAAGGTAGGCCATCCATAGAGGCTCCACCTGCAAAAACCGGACGCCCAGATGCCGTTCCAGCACGAGCCCGATGTGGCTCTTGCCGCTGCCCCTGGGTCCGACGAGGAGAATGAACATGCGCTAAGCTTTCACTCTCACAGATAACATTCCATGATGAAGTTTGGGAGCGTCTCGCCCCGGACATGAACCTCATTGTTGCTCACATGGCGGAAACCGTGGCGGGCGAAAAAGGGCAGGGCGGTTATCGAGACTTCCGCATACAGCCTGGCCAGGCCCCAGGCACGCGCCTCGTCCTTCACGGTGGTCATGATCTGGGACATGAAGCCGCGGCGCGCGTAGGCGGGGTCGATGTAGGTACAGTCGATGTGGCCGTCGGGATCTAGCTCCATGAAGCCGACGACATTGCCATCGAGTTCCTTCACGAAGGGGCGCTTGCGGCCACAGCGCTGCTGCCACCGGCGGAAATCGATTTCCCCATCCGACCAGGCGAGGCACTGCTCGTGGGTGTAGTCGTGGGAGGCAAGCTGGTGGACCGCCTCATGGAAAATGCGGCCGATGGCGAGGTGATCGCCCGGTTGGTAACGACGGATCATGGAGAAGTGGCTTTCGGGGTGAGAAGGCCCGTGGAAGTCATGGGGGGCTTCCAAGCGACACGCCAAGTCCGGACATGAGAAAGGCCCGGCAGCAGCGTGCCGGGCCTTATATCTAAATTTACTGAAAAGTAAAGGGGTCTGTTAGGGCGCTTTGTAACGCTCAGACGGTCCCGAAGATCGTCTTCCCGGAGGAAAGCAGGTCCTCGCAGGCTTCTTTCATGCGCTCGCAGAGGCCGAGCTCGGCCTTCTTCAGGTAGGAGCGCGGGTCGTAGGCCTTCTTGTCGCCGACTTCGTGATCGATCTTCAGCACGCCTTCGATGTTCTGGCAGACGTGCGTCACGATCGGGCGGGTGAAGGCGTACTGGGTGTCGGTGTCGATGTTCATCTTCACCACGCCGTAGTCGAGGGTCTCGCGCAGGTCGCTTTCGGAGGTGCCGGAGCCGCCGTGGAAAACGAGGTCCATTTCAGCGTCTGCACCGTACTTGTCGGTCACGGCCTTCTGGCCATCCCGGAGGATGGAGGGCTTGAGCTTCACGGCGCCCGGCTTGTAGGAGCCGTGGACGTTGCCGAAGGTGGCGGCGAAAAGGAAGCGGCCGATCGGATTGAGCGCCTCATAGACCTCCACCATGTCTTCAGGGGTGGTGTAGAGCTTGTCGTGGGGCAGGCCGGAGGTGTCGTGGCCGTCTTCTTCACCACCCACGCAGCCGGCTTCGACTTCGAGGATGATGTCGAGTTCGGCGCACTCCTTGAGGAGCTCCTTGGAAATCTTGAGGTTTTCGTCGAGCGGGACCACCGAGCCGTCGAACATGTGGCTCTGGAACAGCGGGCCCTTGCCGGTGGCGATGCGCTCGCGGGAAGCCTGCAGGAGCGGCTTGAGGAAGCCTTCGACCTTGGCCGGGTGGCAGTGGTCGGTGTGGAGGGCGATCAGGACGTCGTATTTCTCCGCGAGGCGATGGACGGCCTCGGCAAGGACGATCGCGCCAAAGGCGGCGTCCTTCACGGAGGTGCCGGAGGCGAACTCGCCGCCGCCCGTGGAGACCTGGATGATGCCGTCGGACTTGGACTCGGCAAATGCGCGCAGGGCCCCGTTGATGGTGGGCAGTGAGGTGACGTTGATCGCCGGGTAGGCGTAGCCACCCTTCTGGGCGGCATCAAGCATGGCGCGGTATTGAGCAGGAGTTGCGACGGGCATGGCAAAGCCGGAGTAAACGAGGCTTCCCCCCGGCGCAAGGCCGGAGAAGTGCATTTGCCCGCGTCCGCTTCGTCCGGAGCTACAATCCGCATGAATCCCACAAATGCCGGTATTTTCAGGAAGTTCCGGAGCGCCGCCGCAGGAATTCCGCGGGGGAGACGCCGTGGACCCTTTTGAAGACCCGGGAGAAGTGGAAGGGGTCGAGATTCAGTTCCTCCGCGACCTCGCGTACAATGCGGCCGCCGCTGTCGAGCAGGGTGGCGGCGTGGCGCATGCGGCAGCGCAGCAGCGCGTGGTAGGGGGACTCGTGGCCATGCAGGGCGAAGAGGCGGGAGAGGTAGGCGGGCGAGACGTGGCAGGCGGCGGCGATTTCCGCGGCGGTGTGGAGCTCCAAAAAGCGGCGCTCAATGCAGTCCCGGCACTTCAGATAAGTCTGGTAGGACTGCTCGCGTCCGCCGGTTGCGACGGGGGATTCGGCGAGGGTGAGCAGCAGGATCTCGAGATGGAGCGCGGTGATGCGTTCCGCTTGCGGGCCGGTGCGGAGCCCGCTGGCGATGACTTGCTCGAAGGCCTGTTCCAGATCGCCGGGTTCCGGCAAGACCCGGCAGCTTCCGGGCAAGAGATCGGCAGAGCGGAGGAGCTCAAGGCCAGCGCGGCCGGTGAAATCGAGGAAGTATTTCACCGGCGGATCGGAAGGGTCCGCCTCGATTCGGTGGGGGACCCCGGGGCCGTAGGAGAAGACACTGCCACGATGCAGCGGCCACTCGCCGTCTTCGAGTTGGAGTCGGCCCTTGCCGCTTGCAACCAGTTCGACACACAGAAAGGGAAAGTCCGCCCGCTCGATATGGAAATCCGGGGCGCAGCGCTCCCAACCGCCACAAGCGGCGGTCAGAGGGTGGCTGGCAGGAGGATTAAGATTGAGATAGAAGCGCCGGGCCTCGCGGACCTGAGGCGAGACGAAATAAGGCAGATCCAAGGTATTCTGACTCACAATCGGAGCATTCCTGAAGCTGAGAATAGGTCAAGAATCGTCATGGATTGGCAAAAAACCGGCATGGCTGAGAAGGGTTAAGGTGGTCATGCTGCCGCGAACCCATGAAGTATCGTCCGCTCGGCTCGACCGGCCTGCAGGTCTCAGTTCTCGGCTTTGGAGGCTCCTCGCTTGGCTCCGTTTTCCGGCAAGTGACCCTCGATGACGCCATCGCCACAGTGCGGGCGGCCTTGGAGGGCGGGATGAACTTCATCGATACCTCACCGTCTTACGGGCAGACCTTGGCCGAGCTGCGACTGGGATGGGCGCTGGAAGGCGTGCCACGGGATTCCTACATCCTGGCGACCAAGATCGGCAGCTACAGCGAGCCGCGCGGCGACTACGACTTCTCCGCCGCGAGCACGGAGCGGAGCATTGAGCACAGCATGATCCGCTTGGGGATCGATCACATCGACTTGATCCAGTGCCACGATATCGAGTTTGCGGATCATGACCAGATCGTGAACGAAACCTTGCCCACGCTACAGAAGCTGAAGGAGCAGGGGATCGTGCGGCACATCGGGATCACCGGGCTGCCGCTGAAGATTTTCCCGTCCATCCTCGACCGGGTGGCACCGGGCACGGTGGAGACGATCCTGTCCTTCTGCCACTACGAGCTGAATGATACCTCGCTGGGGGATATGATCCCCTATCTGCAGAAGAAGGGCGTGGGGGTCATCAATGCCTCGCCGACAGGGATGGGTCTGCTCACGCAGCGGGGGGTGCCGGCTTGGCATCCTTCGACTCCGGCGATCCAGGAGGGGTGCCGGAAGGCGATGGAGCACTGCCGGGCCAAGGGCGTGGACATCGTCCAGCTTGCGCTGCAGTTCGCCTGCGACAACGAGGCCATCGCCAGCACGCTGGTAGGCTCGGCGAATCCGGACAACATCCGTGCGAATATCGCCTATCTGGAGCAACCCTTTGACCGGGATCTGCTGGCGGAGGTGATGGAGATCCTCGGGCCGATCCACAATTTCAACTTCACCCGCGGGCTGCCGCAGCACCGCGATCCGATCCTCGGGTGAGGTGGATGCTGGAAATTGGAGAAAGTTTGCGCGGATAAAGATGCCTTTATGCGTGTAGATTCAGGTTCAATCATGGTTGGAATCGTTTTCGGAATCCATGCGCCTCTTTGATCTATCCCAGCCGCTTTTTGACGGCTGCCCGAATTGCCACGTGCACCCGCCGGTGCGCCTGCCGCGGACGGCGGATCATCCGCTGGATGGCTGGCGGATGGAGGAATTCCACATGGCCTCGCATACCGGCACGCATCTGGATGCGCCGCTGCACAAAATGGCGGGCGGTGCTGCGATTGATGCTTATCCGCTGGAGACTTTTTGCGGGGAGCAGGTGATTGCCGATCTCACGCACTTGGATGCGAGACATCCGATCGGGCCGGCGGATCTGGAAGGCGTGGGGCCATGCTCGGGAAAGATCCTGCTCATGAATACCGGCTGGGGCCACAAGCGCGCGAAGACCGAGGAGTGGATCCATTGCTCGCCCTGGCTATCGCCGGCGGGAGCGGAGTGGGTGGTGGAGCACGACGTGCGGGCGGTGGGGATCGATCATTTCTCAATCGGCGGGACGGGTGAGCAGAATGCGCTCACCCACGAGATCCTGCTGGGGAACGGCGTGTGGGTGATCGAGGAGCTGTGCTTCCGGGAGGGCTGGCAGGAGTTTGCGGAGGGCGCGAGCTTCATGGCGCTGCCCTTGCTGGTGCCGGGTTTCTCGGGATCGCCTTGTCGTGCAGTCCTGATGAAAGTGTAGGGTGCCACACCATGAACGAACTGACCCGCCAACTCTTGAAGGTGCTGTGGAAGGGACAACCAAGCTTCCGGGAAATCGATGCCCGGCTTGCTGAAGAATGCAGGACGATGTCGCCGCCTGAGGCCGGCGTGATTGGGCGTGATCTGATCCTGCGCAAAGAGCGTCTTTACACGCGGACCTTCAGGCTTGCGGCTTGGCTGGCCTCGGATGGAACCGCGGGCAACGACGGCTTCATGGATTTCGCCGATTGCGTGGCGATCCTGCCGGAAGAGCGTTACCAACGGATCGTGGAGAATCCTGACTCCTTGATCGACGATGAGGTGTCGAATAACTTCAGGGAGTTCTATTTCGCTTCACGGGTCGCGAGAGTGTTCGACAAGGCGGTCCTCGATGAGGAGGCCCATTTCCTCTACTTTCTGGTACTCGGGCTGGAGGAGGAACTTCCGCCGAGAAACGCGCCTTGGGATGATTCCGACGTCGCGGAACGCTTTCCGCGGCTTTATGAGAAGCATGGGCACCTCTTGACCGCGCCCAAGCCGCGTCGCTCAGGGATCGGCTCCTCCGGAGATCGGGTGACCTTGGAGGACCTCATTCCTTGAAATACTCATGAAGCTGCTCGTTCAAATCCATCCGGATGACAATGTGGCCGTGGCTCCGCAGGCGATTGCGGCCGGGACGCGGAATGAATCCGGCATGGAGCTGGGGAATATCCCGGCGGGCCACAAGGCCGCACTGCGGGCGATCGCGCCGGGTGAGCCGGTGGTGAAGTATGGCTTTCCCATCGGGGTGGCGACGGAGGCGATCGCGGCGGGGCAGCAGGTGCACTCGCACAACCTGCGCACGGGACTGGCGGAAGACACGGCGCTGAAGTACGAGCCGCATGGTAGTTCTTCAGATGCAAGCGGATCGGTGCCAGCCTTCATGGGCTACCGGAGGCCGGATGGGCGGGCGGCGACGCGGAATGAGATCTGGATCGTGAACACGGTGGCCTGTGTGAACGTGCCGAGCCAGCGGATCGCAGACCTTGCGGCTAAGGAGTTCATGGTGCCGGGTGGGCCGATCGATGGGATCCATGCTTTCACGCATCCCTACGGTTGTTCTCAGCTTGGCGATGACCTTGGCTATACGCGGAAGATTCTGGCAGGGCTGGTGCGGCATCCGAATGCGGCGGCGGTGCTGATCCTGGGACTCGGGTGTGAGAACAATACGCTGAAGTCCTTCCTCGCGGAGGCGGGGACGCTCGATCCCCAGCGGGTGAAGTTCTTCAATGCGCAGGAGGTGCAGGATGAAATCGGGCACGGGATGGAGGCAATGCGCGGGCTGGTGGCCTATGCCTCGCAGTTCAAGCGCGAGCCGATCCCGGCATCCGAGTTGGTGCTGGGGATGAAGTGCGGCGGCAGCGATGGCTTCAGCGGGATCACCGCGAATCCGCTGGTGGGTCGCATTGCTGAACGACTGGCAGGCTGGGGCGGGACGGCGGTTCTAACAGAGGTTCCGGAGATGTTCGGAGCCGAGGCTCCGCTCTTCAATCGCTGTGAGAGCGCTGAGATTTTCGATGAAGCACTGGCGATGGTGAATGGCTTCAAGGACTACTTCCGCCGGCATGGCGAGGCGGTGCATGAGAATCCCTCGCCGGGAAACAAGGAGGGCGGGATCACGACGCTGGAGGAGAAGTCGCTGGGTTGCATCCAGAAGGGCGGCCGTGCACCGGTGAAGCAGGTGGTGGGCTATGGCGAGTCGGCGCGGCAGAATCTGGGCGGGCTGTGCCTGGTGGAGGCGCCGGGGAATGACGGCGTGTCCTGCACGGCACTGGCCGCGGCGGGTGCGCATGCGATTCTTTTCACGACGGGTCGGGGAACACCGCTCGGAGTGGCGGTGCCGACGCTGAAGATCGCGTCGAATTCGGATCTGGCTGCGCGCAAGCCGAACTGGATCGATTTCAATGCAGGGAAGTTGTTAGAGCCGGAGGCGGTGGAAGAGGATGTCACGGATGAGCTGATGGCTCTGATCCTGGAGACGGCCTCGGGCAAGGAGGCGCGGAATGAGATCAATGGCTTCCGGGAGATCACGATTTGGAAGCAGGGGGTGACGCTCTAACGGCGATATTTAAATCTGAAATTTGAAATTTGAGATCAGATCCCGCGAAGCGAGGCGGGTTCTAACCAGATTGCAGCGTGATACTTCAATTCGGGGCGGGGAATTTTTTGCGGGCCTTTGTCGATCTATTCGTCTCGGAGACGGGCTTCGATGAGATTGTGGTGGTGCAGTCCACCGGGATTGAACGGGCGGAGGCGATCAACCAGGCTGGCGGGCGCTATCATGTGGCGGTGCAGGGCTTTGCGGATAGTCGGGTGATCGATGAAACCTTGGAGGTGAGTTCGATCACGAAGGCACTGCATGCGGGCACGCAATGGTCGAAGGTGCTTGAGATCGCGCGGCGGCCGGATCTGCGCTGGATCGTCTCGAATACGACTGAGGCGGGATTTGTGCTGGAGGAGGCGGATGCGGGGCAGGAGGGAGTGCCTGCTTCCTATCCGGCGAAGTTGTTGGCGGTCCTGCTGACGCGGCATGAGGCGGGCTTGCCGGGGCCGGTGATCTTGCCTTGCGAGCTGATCGAGCGGAATGGCGACAAGTTGCGCGACTTTGTGATCGAGCAGGCGGCTCGATGGAAGGTTTCGCAAGAGGCGCTGGAGTGGCTGCGGGGAGCTTGCCGCTGGGTGAACAACCTGGTGGACCGGATCGTGCCGGGACCACCGAAGGCGCACGAGTTGTTGGGGAAAGATCCCCTGTTGCTAAGCGCAGAGCCTTTTGCGTTCTGGGCAATCGAGAGCTCAGAGCGGTTTGAGCTGAAGCATCCTGCGGTGGTGACGGCCGCGGATATCACGCCCTATTACCTGAGGAAGGTGCGGATCTTGAATGGCCTGCACAGCGCGCTGGTGTGCAAGGCGATGCCGATGGGGATCGATACGGTGCGCGAGTGCTTGGAGAATGCCGAGGTCGCGGCGTGGCTGGATGAATTGCTGTATCAGGAGATCGTGCCGGTGTTGGAAGGCAGGGTGGAGGATCCGGAGGGCTTCGCGCGGGTGACCTTGGATCGCTTCCGGAATCCGTTCTTGGAGCACAAGCTTTCGGCGATTGCGCTCAATCATGAGGCGAAGGTGAAGGTGAGGCTGGTGCCGACGTACGAGGAGTATCGTAGCAAGTTCGGGAAGGGGCCGCGTCTGCTGGGCCAGCTAGTGAGTTGAAGGGGATGGCGCTCCTATGTTAATGGGAGAGGAGTGTGACAAGCCGCTTCCTCAGATCCTACGACTTTTGGCTGGGTATACTGGTGCCAGCCGTTCTCTTGTGGCGTGGGTGCTATCGGCTTTCTATCGTACCGAGGTTTTCTTGGGTGGACCGCGTGGTGTGCGGATCGATCATCGTGATGGATATTTGCGGCTGACCGTGTGGCGTGACCCGGATGCAGCGAAGTGGGAAGCGCCGGCATTTGAGGATGTCCCGCGGTACGGCCATTTCATCCCTGTCGAAGCGTGGCGCTGGCAATGGGATCACGATTTTGTGGACATCCAGATCTCGCATTGGGTGGTTCTCGTGACTTACGCGGTGGCCTTCTGGATACTGAGGAAATGGCACCGGAGGCGGCATCGAATTGAAAATCCCTTGCCGCCAGACGCATGAGGCGTCCCGATTGGGACGCGAGAACCTCATGCCAGCGGCAGCTTCACGACGAAACAGGCTCCGCCCCGTGGTCCGCGCTCGTAGTGCACGCTGCCGCTCATGGCATCCACCAGCTCATGGACGATGTGGAGGCCCAGGCCGGTGGAAATTTCGCCGCCGGTGGGGCGGGCGCTGAGGCGGGTGAACTTGCGGAAGAGCAGATCCTTTTCCTCGTCGTCCACGCCGGGTCCTTCGTCGTCGATCTGGAAGATGCCGCGGGTATCCTTCTCCAATACGTGGACTTGGACCGCGGAGTCGTGGGGGGAGAACTTGACCGCGTTCGAGATCAGGTTCTCCAGCGAGCACAGCAACGAACGGCGGTCGGCGATGACCGGGACGTGCTCGGCGTGGCACTCGAGCCGGAGCGTGATGCCCTTGCGGTTGCCATGAGGCGTGAAGTTTTTCACCGCTTCCTCCGCGTATTCGCGCAGGCAGAGCGTGGTGAGACCCATCTGGGCCTTGGTTTCGTCCAACTGACGGGTCTGCAGCAGAGAGCCGACGATCTCCAGGGCGCGCTCGGTGGACTCGCCGATGCTGCCGACAAGGGCCGCTTGGGTCCGTGGCATGGTATCGCTGTGTTCCTTCAGCATCGCGGCGGCGAAGCGGACGGCTCCGAGAGGGTTCTTCAAATCGTGGGCGACGACTTCTAGCAGGCGGTTGCGCTCCTCAATCGTGCTGGCGAGGCGGCGGCGAGCGGTCTGGAGATTCAGGTGAAGCTGGACGCGCGATAGCAGCTCGGCCCCGTGGAAGGGCTTGGTCACGTAGTCCACCGCTCCGGCAGCGAGAGCTTCCAGCACGAAGCTCTTGTCCGTGACCGCGGAAAGGAAGATCACCGGGATGTCCTGCCACTCCGGCTGGGCGCGCAGCTTGCGGCAGAGATCGAAGCCGGTCATGCCAGGCATCATCACATCTAACAGAAGCAGGTGGGGCTTCACCGAGCGCAGCTTGGCCAGGGCCTCTTCGCCACTACCGGCGGCGATTACCTCGTGGCCCTGCTTGAGCAGCAGCGTACCGACGACCTGAATGTTTTTCGGTTCGTCGTCCACCACCAGGATCAGAGAGGAGCCGGAAGGGCGCGGCAACGGATCAAACTGGGTCATAACGGGCGAGAGTATCCACGATGCCGGGGAAAATGGCGAGCAAGCGTCCGGCCTCCGCAAAATCCATGTTGGCCGCCGCATTGTCGAGTTGGGCGGCATAGTCCGCCAACGGCAGGCAGTCGTGGCGTTTGGCCCGCTCGCCCAGGTCAGTTGCGAAGCGCAGTGTGGCTTGGGCTGGGACCAGCTCAACGAGCCCGGGCAGCACCGCATCGCGTAGGGCGGCCAGTTCGGCTTGTAGCTCGGGCCATTCGCGGGCGTGGGCGAGTTCCTCCGGCACTTCCCCGGGCTGAAGCACAGGCTCGGGTCGAGGGCGGCCGGTGGCGGCGGTGGCCTGTACGGGGAGGAATTTCGCGAGCTCCAGGAAGAGGCGCTCGCGGCTGATAGGCTTGGTCGCGAAGCCATCGAACATCTGCTTCAGCTCTTGCTGGCTGTCGAGCAGTGAGGATGCGGTGAGGGCGATCAGAGGAATCTTGCGGGTCTCATCCCCGGCCTTGAGCATGGCATGCGCGGCGCGCCCATCAGTGATCGGCATGCGGATGTCCATCAATACCACGTCGGGGCGCTGGCGGCGGCAAAGGATCACCGCCTGCTCGCCATTCTCGGCCTCGGCGAGCTGATGATGGGTGCCCTGGAGGTAGCCGCGGATTAGTTCCCGGTTCAGCGGCACGTCATCCACGATCAGGAGCTTCGAGGGCGCGAGACGGTTGAAATCGGCGCCGCCGCCGCTGTATCCGGGCAGCACCTCCGAGGTCCGCTCCTGTTGGCGGCGCACCGGCACTGCGATGCGGAAGATCGAGCCCTTCGCCAGTTCGCTTTGCACCGTGATTTCCCCGCCCATCAGCTTGATCAGGCGCTCGGAGATACCCAGGCCGAGACCGGTTCCCTGGAAGTGGCGGCCTTGTTCGGATTCGACCTGATAGAAGGGTCGGAAAATGTGGTCGAGCTGTTCGCCGCCGATCCCGATGCCGCTGTCTTCAACCTCGATCCGCAGAGCCACCTCTTCCGGCGCGGCGCCGTTTTCGGCACGGATGTTGACGTGGACGTGGCCCTCGCGGGTGAATTTGAGCGCGTTGCCGATCAGGTTCACGAGCACTTGGCGCAGACGCAGGGCATCGAAGGTCAACGAGGGCGGTACCGAGGAGTCCAGATGGACCCGGAATTGCAAGGCCTTCTCCTGCGCCCGGAAGGAGAACAAAGTCTCCAAGTTTTCAACGAAGCGTTTCATGTCCACCGCTTCGGGGTGGAGGTCCATTTTCTGAGCCTCGATCTTGGAGAGGTCGAGGATGTCATTGATCAGCGTCAGCAGGGAATTACCGCTGGTCATGATGGCCTTGGCATAGTGCTTCTGCTGCGGCTTGTCCGACATCTCGTGGAGTAGCTCGCCGAAGCCGAGGATCGCGTTCATCGGCGTGCGGATCTCGTGGCTCATCATCGACAGGAAGTCGGTCTTGGCGCGGTCCGCCTGCACCGCCTTTTCCTTCTCGAAGATCAGGCGCTCTTGGCGTGCCCGGGCGCTGAGATAGAGACCTAACAGAACGGTGCCGACGATGCCCGCGATGATCGCAACCACGCTGGTGGAGACGACGATGGTGTTGGTCTCCTTGAAGCTGCGGACCAAGCTGATCTGGCGTTTGGTGAGGGTCTCTTGCTCCCGGTCCCGCATCTCGTCGACCAAGGCGCGGAAATCATCCATGATTCGTTTGCCGCGCTCGGTGGCCACCACTGCGGCGGCGGCATCGGTGTTTCCTGCGCGGCGGATTTCGATGGCTCGATCACACTCCGCGATCTTGGCCGCAGAGATTTCCTCCAACCTCCGGAGATGTGTTTGCTGGGGAATATCGTTCTTGGTCAGGGCGATGAGACGCCCGATGTCGCCCTCGATTTGTTTTTCGCCGTCGATTTGCTTCTCGGTGCGGATTTCCTTTTTGGACTTTTCGTAGGGCTCCAGGAAACTGTCATCGCCGGTGATCAGGAAACCACGGTAGCCGGTTTCCAAGTTCAGCATTGTCACCATGAAGCCGTCGAGTTCCGCCAAGAGCGAGCGGATGCGCTGGACCTCCTTGAACTCATCCAGGTTCGCCTGGGTATTGTGGATCGAGGTGAAGGCGCCATAGCTGATCATGACCATCGCGATCAGGGCCGCGGTCAGGTATCGGGCTCGAAGATGGCGGCGCATGACGGAACGAGTGGCGCTTGGTGAATCCAGACGCAGCGGAAACCCATCATCCCATCGCTGCGGCGACAAGATGATTTAACGAGCGTTTTCCAAGGGCATTGAAACGGAAATCCGCGGCAATCATTGCAAGTTTCTGCAACGTTGCCGGGATACCCATCCTTGCAGGATGCATCGGCATGAGCAGGGATGTTAGGTAGCTGAAGAGCGACAAAGCGACGGAAAGCCTAGCAGTTCCGGGCTTCGCGCGCTTGGACCGGTTGCAGGCACGCGGTGTGTTGAAGGGATGGCGGCGATATCCAGCGTGAGACGCCGGAAACGCCGATTCATTCCAACCACCAACAAACCGATGAATACCCTCGAAATCAAAGGCAACTGGAACATCGCGAAAGGCAAGCTGAAGCAAAAGTGGGGTCAACTCACCGATGACGATCTTGATTTCGTGGAAGGCAAGCAGGACGAGCTGGTCGGCCGCATCCAAAAACGGACAGGCCAGACCCGCGAAGAGGTCGAGAAAGCCATCAAGGATTCCTGCGACTGCGGTTGAGCTGAAAATTACGATCGCCCCGGCACTCAGGTGCCGGTGGCGGTCTCTCCGAAAACTCCAAACACCCCAAAAGGAAACCATTATGAGCACTCTCGGACTCATTCTCTTGATCGTTCTCGTCCTCGCCTTGGTCGGTGCCTTGCCGACTTGGGGCCACAGCCGGAGCTGGGGCTATGGTCCCAGCGGCGGCTTGGGATTGATCGTGGTCATCGTAATCCTGTTGGTTATTTTTGGCAGGATATAAGGCCCGCGTTTTAGCTCACTCGAAGGTGATCTCCAGCCCCTTCTTCCGCCATGCATCGGCGAAGTCCGCTTCCAAGCGTTCGTAGGTGCTGCCGCCGAGGAGTGGGGCGAGCGCCGCGTCACCGGTAGAACCGCTGCGGATCCCTTTGAGATAGGCGGTCATTGGCTGTGAGCGGCCGCCGCCTTCCATGTGGAGGAAGTAGTGCGTGAGCAGCAGGCCGAGACCGTAGTGCAGATTACCCTTCGGGCCGGCGAAGTTGTCGTAGTCCATCTGCATGAACTGGCGCAAGTGAGGCGCGCTGATCTTGGCGCCTAGAGCACGGCCGTTCTTCTTGTCCTCGCCGTAAGCGGTCACGAATGCCAGCACCGCATTGCCATAGGGGTCGGGACGGAAGTAGCCCCAGCTGTAGGGAGTGGTGCAGATGTACTCCGCAAGGCCCTCCACGAACCAGCCGTTCCGTAGCGCCGGGCTCATGTAGGAGCGCGGTGTGACCTGATGCGTCAGCTCGTGGATCAGCACCGAATTGGTCGCCGTGGTGTCGATACTGAAGCCCGTGGGCGTCTTGCGCAGGCCCAAGCTATCCAAGGGCGTGAGCACGGCCCCGGAGCCGGGGCTGTAGCAGGCAGCGCTGCCAGCGCGCCCGCCCGCGGCAAGGTACTGCTCCTTGGTTTCGAAGAGCAGGATATCGAGCCTCCCCTGGCGGGGTGTGCCGCCATCCAGTCCCAGAGGGATGCTGGTGGCATACTTCCAGGTAGTCTCGAACATCATCGCGAAGTTGCGGAGGACATCCGAGGTCAGCCGGACATTGCTGGTGAAGCGGTAGTGCGGACTCTCGTAGATGAAGACATTTTTCTTCGGGTCTTCCGAGATCACCTTCGATTGCGAGGAGCCATCCATGCGGATCTCGCGCGGCCAAGCGTAGCCGAGGTTCGAGGAGGCTTGGCTTGGTGCCCCCGGGGTATCACCGCCGCCAGTGGGGGGCGGCGCTACCCGATGGTTGCGGGCGCGGACTTGGTCGCTGGCGCTGAGGTTGGCCAGCGGGCAGGTGAAGGCCCGGCCGCCCTCCAGGGTGAAGATCGCATTTGCACCATCCACTCGCACGAGCTGGGCCTGGAAGCCTTGGCCGGCGCTATTGGTCCAAGTGCTGATAACCGCCTGTGAGGGGCCGCTAAGCAGCAGGCTGGCAGCGAGAGTATAGGGGAGGAGGCCATGGCGGGTGAAAACCATGGCCTTATTGAAAATCAGGTTTTTGGGAGAATCCGAGCCGAAAAATGCGCTCGGGCGGCCCCCGCTCAGCGCTCGACTGTGACGGGCGTGCCGAGCCGGACGGCGTCGTAGAAGCGCTTTGCCTGGCGCTTCGGCAGGCGGACGCAGCCGGCGGAGGCCGGATAGCCCGGCAGATTTCCCGCGTGGAGGCCGTAGCCGCCGGTGAAGCGCAGGAAATAAGGCATCGGCACGCCCTCGAATTTGCTGCCGGGCGGGCGCTCGCCTTTGCGGATGTCGACGTTCTGCTTCACCACCTTGCCGTCGCGGACGTAGTTGCCGTAGACGGAGGAGCGGTGGTCGATGTCTTTCTCGATCACGCTGTAGCGGCCGGTTGGCGTGTGCCTGCCCTCGCGGCCTGAGGAGATTGGCGAGACAGCGACCACCTCATTTTGATGGTAGAGGTAGGCCTTTTGCTCACCGAGCTTCACCACGATTTTGCGGTTGCGGGTGCCCCCGTGGTCGGCGAGGGCACCGAGTTCAGGGATGTGGGCGCAGCTGGCGGCGAGCGGCAGGAGTAACAGGGCGGAAGTGCGGTGGATCCAGTTCATGCAATGGCGACGGCATCCCCATCGGCCAGAGGGCGGCGGTCGTCAACCCCAAGGCCGCCACTATGCCCCCATAGCAATTTCATTCCACCACTTCGTGGTAGGGATGCTTCCGGGTGTTAGGTTGGCGATCGTCCGTCTTCCGGATTCGCGGATCGGACACTTGCCGAAAAATCCCAACCCCACGGAAATTCCATGAATGCGTTGATTCGTTCCCTTCTCCGCCCGGTGCTGCTACCGGCTTTGTTGGCCGCTGGCATCGCGCCCGCCATGGCGCAGGAACAATTGGTAGGCCTCGCGCCGCAGAACAAATTGGTCTTCTTCGTCTCCACCAGCCCGGGCAATGTCGAGGTGCTCAAGGTGACTGGTCTGGCGAAGGGTGAGAAGCTGCTGGGCATCGACCGGCGGCCTGCGACCGGTGGTCTCTATGCTCTCAGCAGTAGTAGCCGGATCTACACCATTAATACGACCACGGGGGCCGCCACAGCGGTGGGGACGACTGCTTTCACCCCGGCTCTTAGGGGCACGCGCTTCGGTTTTGATTTCAATCCGGTGGTCGACCGGATCCGGATCGTGAGCAATACCGGCCAGAACTTGCGGGTCCATCCGGACACGGGAGTCGCCATCACGCCTGCGGATGTCAACCTGGCCTACGGTGATGCTGGATTGGCACCTCTGGTCGCGGGGGCTGCCTACACCAATAGCGTGAGCCCTGCTCCGCTCACCACCACGCTCTACGATATCGATGCCGCGCGCGACGCACTGGTGATCCAGAATCCGCCGAACAACGGCACGCTGGTGACCGTGGGCTCGCTGGGCGTGAACACCACCGACACGGTGGGCTTCGACATCGCGGGCAGCGGTGCCGCCTTTGCCAGCCTGCAACTCAAGCTGAGGTATGGGAAGTCGAAGCGGGCCGCGCTTTATACCATCAATCTTGGCACAGGTGCCGTCACCTTGGTCGGCAAGATCGGCGGGCCTTATCCGATCAGCGGGCTGACGGCCTTGGGGTCGGTGGCGAATTGATTTCCTTGGTAGCTGCAGTTCGTAGATAGCAAAGCCGGAGCGGACCATCCGCTCCGGCTTTTGTCGTATCGCTCAGGGATTGTCGTCGCTGATTTTGAAGAAGCCCTTGCGCGCGGAGAGGTCGGTGATGGTGAAGGTCGCGGGGGCTCCGGTGCCATTGAGGGTCTGGATGGCCTGGAAGGGCGCAACCATGTCGGGCGAGTGGAGGAGGGTGTATTTCACCCCGGCCTGGGCAGTGAACCCGATCAAGAGGTTCCCGGCTGCATTGCGCGTGGTGGTCACTGCCAGCTTGAGCGGTGCCGAGCTCGCTTGGTAGGGATCAATCTTCAGGGCGAGCGCGTGGATCGGCAGCGTGACCGGAGTGAGCGTCGTGGTCCGCGCGGTGGCCGTGATGGTGGTGGCCTGCGGATCGATGGTGAGGGCCTGTGCGGTGAGTGCGGCGGGCAGGAGGGTGATCGTGTTCGCGGCGTAGTCCGGGCATGCGGCGATCACCGATTGGAAGCTCGGGTTGTAGCCGATGACCCTCAGGCCATCGCCGAACTCCGAGGAGAGGGTGCCGGTGGTGTCGCGCATGGAGAGCATGGCACCGTTGTTGAAGGTGTCGTTGCGGACGAAACCTTGGACGGTGTTGGTGCCAGCGGGCACCTTGGCGACGAGCGAGCGGGTCGGCGATGCGGTATCGTAAATGTTGAAGTAAGCGGCGTCGGCATTGACGGCGATCATGTAGGCCATGGCACCGACTCCGGCTGAGATGGAGGGGCGGAACTCGGCCGCGATCTGTCCGGTGGCATTGCTGAGACGCACGGCGAGTGGCTGGGAAGTGGCCGAGCCGCCGGAGAGGTCGACCTTCGAGCCGGTAAGCCAGACATCGTTGCCATTCGGGGAATAGAGATCCACATTCAACGATGCGCCCGTGATGGAGGTGGCCCAGGCCTTGCTACCATTCGCGTTGAATTTGATCAGGTGCGTCTTCTGGTTGTAGGTGAAGGTGCCGAGGTCGAAGCCGGTCTCGGTCAGCGTCAGGATGTAGGAGCCATCCGGTGCCGGATGCAGTGCGGGACTAAGGCTGAGCGTGCTGGTGCCCGCATTGACCGCGAAGGTCCGCGCCCAGCGGACCGCACCAGCGCCATCGAGATTGATGAGGATGAAAGTATTCGCGACGCCGTTGCTCGAGTTCTGGACGCAGACGTAGTGACCGGAGCCATCGGCGATGCTGGAGATGGAGGCGAACTGCGGATCGTCCTCTCCTGCTGCCACCGCGGGCAGGAACAGCGGGCTCGAGTAGTTCTTGCTGATGTCGAGGTTTCCGTTCGGGGTGAAGGACACCAGCGAGAGGGTGCTGCCCTGGTCCATCAGTTGCAGGATCTTGTCGCCCGGGGCCAAGGCGGTGACAGTCTCGTCGGGGTTGGCGGTGTGGCTGAACTCGTAGGCGAAGTCCTTGGCCAAGGTGCTGCCATTGCCGACGCCGACGCGGGTCTTGCCGCCGGGTAGGTTGTAGATGGCGAAGTACTTCGCGGGATTGCTGGGAAGCGGGCCGGCGATGGTGGGGTAGTAGCCGGCGAGCGGACCGGTCTCGATGTAAGCTGCCCACTTGAAGGCCGCGTTTTGATCGAAGTAACCGAAGCCGGCGACGGGATAGGTGTTCGCGCCGTTGGGGAAGTTCATGCTCGCGTAGAACGCGGCGCCGGTGAAGCCCTCGTGGGTCGCCATGCCGGCGGAAGTGAAGGCGGGCAGGGACGCATCGTTCTTGCGGATGATGTGCCCGAAGGGCTGCACCGCATGGGCGGCGGCAGTGAGGAGAAGAAGCGCTGCGGATGCGGCGGTGACGGCGTGGCGAGGAGAGAGTGGAGCCATGACTGCGGCTGTTTACACCTCATCCCGCAATTGGGAATGGAACGAAGGGTGCAACGGTGCCCCGGCTTTCAGATAAATTCTGTTAGAAAAGAGACCGCGGAAATGCGGTTCAAGCGTGGCGCGACCAAGTGCGTTCGCGTGTAATGCGATTGCGGGATTCCCTTGATTTGTTGGGCGATAGCCGCGCCTTGTGCCCGTTCAGCCGAGACTCAGGAGCAAGCATCGATCGCCTGATCCAAGGATGAGAAAACAACGAAGCCGGGGTGGATCATCCGCCCCGGCTTTTTTGTCCGGACTCTGAATTGAGCCCGCGTTATTTCGGTTTCTTACTTGCCGAAGGACTGGCGCACTTGGGCGGGCAGGGCGGCCATGGCCCCGCTGAGCTGGGCCTTCCACGCATCGCCGATCTTCTTGAAGGACATCACTTCCATGGACTCCACCTGCAACTCGCCGGCTCCGGTCTTGCAGCGGGTGACCACGTGGATGCGGTCTTCGCCTTCCTTCACTTCGCCGACGACCTTCACGTCGTCGGGCATCGTGCCGCCCGCATCTTCTCCCGCGCCTGCGGCGCTCTTGAGGAAGGTGGCGAAGAAGCCGAGGTCATCGAGCTTCTTGACGCTTTCCTTGGTCGCCTCTTCACCGAAGAAGGCAGTGATGACCGCGGCGCCGTCCTCGTCCGGCAGATCGGTCAGGAAGTCCAGCTTGGTCCGGAAGGCCTTCAGCTCGGCCGGGTCGAAGAGCTTGGCCAGAGCATCGAAATCCTTCGCCTTCTGGGCATCGTAATAGGCCTTGGTCATCTCCTGCGGCGTCGTCTGGGCGAAGCCGGAGGCGAGGGTGAGAAGCAGCGAGCTGAACGCGAACAACAGTAGTTTCATGGCTTGGGCAGGTAGGGATTCGCGGGGGGTGGATGCAATGATCAAGCGGGACGCAGCAGGTAGCCGGCGACCCAGCCCTCCTTGCCCTCGGTGGTCCGGCACCAGTGCCAGCCGTGGATCTGCTTGAGCGACTCCAGCTCATCGCCGCGCTTGATCACCAGCACGGTGGGATCGAAGCCCTCCATCGCGGCGAAGCGGCCCTCGCCGAGCGGCTCGAGGATTTCCTCCGGCACGTAGCCGTCGTTGCCCTTGTCATCCTCCGCCCAGACCCAGCCCGGCCAGGCGCGGTCTACAGGGCCGACGGTCACCTCGTCCCCGGGTTCCAGATTGATCGGGTGGCTGTCCTTGTCCTCGTAATCGGCATTGGCGATGAAGCGCGGCATGGTGAGATGCTGGAGTGGGATGGGCGCGGGGGCAAGAGCGGGCGTGGCTTCTGGATCCGTCACTGCGAAAATATTGAATGTCGACTTGCCCGTGATATAGCGAGGTCATGTCCCTGCTGTCCCACCTGCTTCGTCCGGTCCCGTTTTTCTTCGTCGCCCTCGCGGCCATTGCCTCCGCTGCGGGACAGGAGCCGCCGCCAGCTCCGACATTGCCGCCAGCTCCCGCAGGGTGGCAATATACCAAGGAACAGCTCGCGGTGAAGCCGGTGGGACTACTTCTCCAGCAGTACTCACGCCTGATAAAGGTCAATGGCGAGGGCTTGACTCTACGCAATCCGAAAAATGGGAAGCCGCCCGCCTCTGCCGCGGAACTGGCTGAGCACCGGAAAACGGCTGCCGTGGAGCGCGCCGCCGCATGGAAGGAAATCCATGTCCTGAAGCCCGAGGTGGCTGCTATGCTGCTCGACCCCGAGACCAAGGCCCTCGCCACTCCGGTGATTGCGATGTATGAAGAGGCCAAGCAGCTCGACGGACTGGATCAGCAGATCATCACGCTTCTCGATTCCGGAAAATCGGTGAAGTCGCCGGAAGTGCAAACGGTCATCGCGAAGCAGAAAGCCGTCGGCACCCAATATACCGAGCTGACCCTACAGACGCTGACGGAGATGAAGCGGGTCGTCGACGGGCTGGCAGACGCCAAGGCCGCTGCCAAGGCAAACCCGAGTCCGGCCCCTGCTCCGGCAAAGCCTGGAACGATCACTCCCGCGAAGAAGTCATCCAAGGATGAGCTGCCGCCGGGGATGACGCGGAAGTAGTCGCAGTGGGCAGACTGGCTAGCGGCGGGGGCGTAGAACCTTGAACGCGGCGAAGAGCAGCACGCAGCAGGCAGCCGCGAGTGCCACGCCGGGCCACCGTCCAGCAGGGGCATTGGTAGAAGGAGCGCTCCCGGGCGCGGTGGGAGCAATCCTTGGATTTGAACGCGCGGCCCGTGTGCCAGCCGGAGTGATTGCCGCAGTAGCGGGCCCATTCAGGCTATACTCTTGAGGATCACCTTTGAGACGGAAGCTGCGGTTACCTGCTTTCAGCTGCTCGTACCAGAGTTGCCAGGATACGAGATCATCATCCGAATCCCGCGATTTGTCTTCATGAGTCGGCGGGTTCTCCAGCAGTTGTTCCAAGGATCGGGCGGCCAGTCGGGCATTGGAAGGCCCACCGGCAGCTTCGCCGATCACTCCTGGCACTTCCGTATCTGAAAGGAACTCTCCCAAAACCCGGATGGAGCGGTAGTCGGACAGCTTGCCCACGTCGTTGATTATCCAACAGCGTTTCCGGTCGTAGTCTACGGAATCCCCGCCTCCGGCTCTCGATTTTGTCCGCGCTTCCAGAATTTCTTTGAGTAGTCGATCCGCAAAATCTGGAGTGGAGGACAATTTCGACCAAGCTGCCTCGCCCACCGGCCGAGCCAGAGGATCCTCACTTGATTTGTGAACAGCTAGAGTGGCCAGCAATCGTAAGTCATCGATGCTGGGAGACTCAGGGATCGCCTCGATTTGCTCTTGTTGCTCGTCAACCCATGCTTGGTTCACGCCCGATACAGGAGCGACCAAACCCAATAGCATAAGCAATGGGATGAAGATCCAGTCTTTGCGTGGAATGAGCAACTTGGTCATGGTGCAATACGTCCCGCGACCGTCGAGTGGATTCTCTGAGTCGCGATCGCGATACAGGCGCCCTTGCCTTTTCAGTGGGCGTGAGCCATCTCCCCTCCGTGTCCGGCGACGCTATCCATGACCTGCTCGAATCCCGCTTCGGCCATTCCGGCTTCCGGGGCGGGCAGCGGGAAGTGGTGGAGGGCTTGATGGATGGTCGCTCGATGCTGGCGGTGTTTCCGACCGGCGGAGGGAAGTCGCTGTGCTACCAGCTTCCGGCCTTGCTGCTGGAGGGGGTGACCCTGGTGGTCTCGCCGCTGATCGCGCTGATGAAGGATCAGGTGGATGCTTTGCGCGCGAAGGGGGTGGCGGCGGCGCGGCTGGATTCGACGCTGGAGCGGGAGGAGTATGAGGCGGTGATCCGCTCGCTCGGCGATGGCTCGCTGAAGCTGCTCTACGTCGCGCCGGAGAGGCTCTCGAACGAGGGTTTCCGAGCGGGGTTGAAGAAGCTGCGGATCGCGCTGGTGGCGATCGACGAGGCGCACTGCATTTCCGAGTGGGGCCACAACTTCCGGCCGGACTACCTGAAGCTGGCGAAGCTCTGCGGGGACCTGAAGGTGCCGCGGGTGCTGTGCCTGACCGCGACCGCCACACCGAAGGTGGCGAAGGACATCTGCACCGCCTTCCGGATCAAGAAGGGCGACCATGTGCAACTGAGCTTCCACCGCGCGAACCTGGACCTGCGGGTCACGCCACTGACGGCGCGGGAGCGCAAGCCGCATTTGTTAGAGAGGTTGCGGGCGAGCGAGGGTGCGGCGGTGGTCTATGTGACCCTGCAGCAAACGGCGGAGGAAGTGGCGACCTACCTGCAAAAGAACGGGCTGGCGGCGCGCGCCTACCATGCCGGGATGCCGGATGAATTCCGCGCCGATGCGCAGGAGTCCTTCATGAGCGGCAAGACGCGGGTGATCGTGGCGACGATCGCCTTCGGCATGGGAATCGACAAGGCGGACATCCGCGCGGTCTATCACTACAACCTGCCGAAGAGCCTGGAGAACTACACCCAGGAGACCGGCCGCGCGGGACGCGATGGGCTGATGTCTTCCTGCGAGCTGCTGGCCTGTGGCGATGATCTGGTCACGCTGGAGAATTTCACCTATGGCGACACGCCCTCGCCGACGGCCACGCAGCACTTGGTCGATCATATCCTGCGGATCGGCCAGGAGTTCGATGTCTCGACCTACGAGCTGTCGATGGTGAATGACGTCCGCCCGCTGGTGGTGAATACCCTGCTCACCTATCTGGAGCTGGAGGGCTTGATCGAGGCCACGCGGATCTTCTGGTCCACATGGCAGGTGCGCTTCCTGCGTAAATTCGAGGCGATGCTCGCGGGCTACGATGCGCGGCGTAAGACCTTTTTGCGGAAGATCTTCGCTGCGGCGAGCGAGGGCCGGAGCTGGCACACCTTCGAGGTGGCGGAGGTGGCGATGAAGACCGGTGAGGATTCGCAGCGGATCACCGCGGCGCTGGGCTACTTGGAAGAAGCGGGCGATGTGGTGCTGAAGAAGTCCGGCGTGCGCCAAGGCTACCGGATCAAGAAGGAGCCCGGCGACTTGCGTGAATTGGCCGCGCGGCTCGATGAGAAGTTCCGCAAGCGCGAGCTGTCGGATCTTGAGCGCCTGCGCGAAGTGGTGGAGCTGGCCGAGCAGCCGGGCTGCATCACCAACTTCGTCACGCGGCACTTCGGCGAGGAGCTGGCGGCACCCTGTGGGCACTGCGATCGCTGCCGTGGTATCGCTCCGCAGCCAGTGCCGCGCACGACGCATCAAGAGCCGTCGATAGAGGATTTGCAGATGATTCGTGATCTGCGCGACGAGCGGCACGCCGCGCTGAAGACCCCGCGGCAGCTTGCGCGCTTCTTGTGTGGGATTACGAGTCCGGCGGTCACACGGGCACGCTTGAGCCGACACGATGCCTTCGGGCTGCTGCAGCATCTGCCCTTCGGCGAGGTGTTGGCTTTGGCGGAGGAGTCACTCTGAGTGCTGCGGCCCTCGGGGATCCTGGATCTATTGCAGTAGGTTTCTGGTGGTTCTCGCGGAGCCTGAATCCCAAACCTCGCTTATCGCCATTCGAAATGCCGAACGCGTCGATATAGTTAAAATGTAAATGACGAGGTTTTATTTCTTGGTGAATATATTCGCTTTCTTCGGATGTCAGGACATGCGGAAGGCTTGTTTTGGCTTAAGGGTCAATGCAATCTGGTCCCATGAAGACCGGGCTGTCGCCTCTCATCGCCTTCGCCGCGCTCCTGCCGTCGACCAGCTTTGCCATTGATGGGAACGGCAACTCGCAGAGCGATGTGTGGGAAATGTATTTCGGCGCGTCCGGCCTATCCGCCGCGGCCGATGCCGACAAGGACGGCTGGAGCAATCTCAACGAAAGCCTGGCAGGGACCAATCCGCTTGATCCGAAGTCCTGGCCGAAGGTGGAGTTGGATCGTTCGGGCGGGCAATCCTTGCTGCAGTGGCAGGGCGTGGCGGGCAAGCGCTACGAGATCCTTAGTAGCACTGATCTGACAAGCTGGACGCCGCTACCGGGAAACATCCCGGGGACCAATGGGCCGATGTCCCGGAGCCTGCCGGCGGGCGGTCCAAGTGCCTACTTCAAGCTCCAGCCTTCGGACCTCGATAGCGATGGCGACGGCGTAAGCGACTGGGAGGAGGCACTGGTGGGCTTCAATCCCACGACCAACCGCACTGGGCGCTTCTCGCAGACGGACTCGCAGCGGATCAGCGCCGGACTGACTGCCACGAACACGATCACCGTTTCCGTCTATGATGACAACTGCTGGGAGCGCTGGCCGGATCCCGCGGTTTTCGTGCTGCGACGCAGCGGTGGCCTCAAGCCGCTGACGGTGAACTTTTCCTTGGGCGGAACTGCGACCAATGGCGTGGACTACACGCCTTCCGCGACCGGCTCGGTGGCCTTCGCCGCAGGACAGAACGAAGCTTTTGTGAAGGTCGTCCCTGTCGAGGACGCGGACGATGAGGAAAGCACGGAGACGGTCGTACTCACCGCGCTTGCGGGCACGGGTTATACCTTGGGCGGCACGATCTCCGACAGCGTCTCGATCAACAACCAGACGGCAAGCAGCGGCCCTTCGCCAAAGGAAGCGGCGCGCTTCCTGATCCAAGCGGCCTTCGGGCCTGACCAGGATTCCGCGGCTGACCCCGACCAGATCCCCGAGAACGTGGAGGAAGTGATGTCGATGGGCTTCGAGGCTTGGATCGATGACCAGTTCACCCGCCCGGTCGGCCGCCTGACGCCGATGGTCAATTGGCAGAACGAGCAGCCGGGCAGCGCGAATATCTGGAACGATCGCAAGATGAACGCCTGGTGGGGCCGAGCGATGGGCGTGCCAAAGCTGCGGCCGGATGCCGCCACCGGGCAATTGCCCGATCCACTGCGGCAGCGCGTTGGCTTCGCGCTGGCCCAGATCTTCGTGATCAGCGAGCGCATGGAGCGGATCGGCGTGGAGCCGGCGGCGATGACCCACTTCTACGACAAGCTGTTAGAGAATGGCTTCGGCAACTTCGAGAACCTCTTGCGCGATGTGACCCTGCATCCCTGCATGGGGAACTACCTGAGCTACTTGGACAATCGCAAGGCGAACCCGGTGACCCGGACTTTCCCGGATGAGAACTACGCGCGGGAGGTCATGCAGCTCTTCAGCATCGGCCTGTGGATGCTCAACCCGGATGGCACGCGCAAGCTGGACCCCCAGGGCAACCCGATCCCCACTTACGACAACTCGAACATCACCGAGTTTGCGCGGGTTTTCACCGGGCTCTCGTACGGCGGCTTGGTCAATGGCCAGCCGGCGCCCTTCGCATCTTGGGATGGCGACTTCACGCTGCCAATGAAGGGCTTCGATGCCGAGCATGATCTCGGCCCCAAGACGCTGCTTTTGGGAGCGACCACCCCGGCGCGCACGGCAAGCCCGGGCAGCACCGGCACCGCAACGATGGCCGATGTGAACGCGGCGATCTCGAATCTCTTTAATCACCCGAATGTCGGCCCCTTCATCGGCAAGCAATTGATCCAGCGGCTGGTGACATCCAATCCCTCGCCCGCCTACATTGCGCGGGTGAGCGCTGCCTTCAATGCCGCGCCGCGGGGTGACATGGCGCGGACGGTGAAGGCGATCCTGCTGGATCCCGAGGCACGCGATGCCGCGAAGATCGCAGACCCAACCTTTGGCAAGCTGCGCGAGCCCTTCCTGAAAGTCGTGAACGTCGCGCGGGCTTTCAACGCGAGCACGCAGGCCGGTTGGTACTACCTCTCGAATCACGATCAGGACCACGTGCAGGAGCCCTTCAATCCGCCGAGTGTCTTCAATTTCTACCTGCCCAGCTACACGCCGCCGGGCGCGCTGGCTTCCGCGGGCCTGGTCTCGCCGGAGTTGCAGATCATCAATGCGGCCTCCGGGGTCACAGCGCCGAATTACTTCTGGGATCACATCACGGCCCAGTATGACTACGGCGCGTCCACCAATGACCGCCGGACCTTTTTGAACCTCGACCAGGAGTGGCTGCTGAATGTGCCTGCCGCCGCGGTGGGGCAGCCGGACCCGAATGTGCAGCCACTGGACCCGGACCCCTTGA
Source organism: Haloferula sp. BvORR071 (assembly GCF_000739615.1). Taxonomy (GTDB): domain Bacteria; phylum Verrucomicrobiota; class Verrucomicrobiia; order Verrucomicrobiales; family Akkermansiaceae; genus Haloferula. The sequence continues at coordinate 16,416 of NZ_BATP01000026.1, read as the reverse complement.
TCCGCCGTCTCGATCTGGCGCTCACCGGTGGCACGCTGGAGCCGGAGTCATTCCAGGTCATTCACGAGGCGCTCGCCCGCATCGGTCCCGGCAGTGGCTGGGAGTGGCCGGAGAGTCGGCTGAAGCTCGCCATCTATCTGATCGTCTGCAGCCCGGAGTTCGCGGTCCAACACTAACACCTCTTCTTCCCATGAACCGTCGCCGTTTCCTTGGCCAAGCCAGTTGCTCCGCCGTCAGTGCCATCCCGGTGCTGAACACGCTGCTGAACCTGCGTCTCGCCAGCTCGATTGCGAATGCCGCGCCACCGCAGGCGAGCGAATACCGCGCGCTGGTCTGTCTCTTCATGAGCGGCGGGAATGACAGCTACAATATGCTCTCGCCTCTCACCGGGGCGTCCTCCACGCATGCGAACTCGCGAACGGAGTACGAGAATACCCGTGGTAATCTCGCGCTACCATTGACGGGCCTGCACGAGGTCCATCCGCTGAATACGCCCGACCGGACCTTTGCGGTGCATCCTTCGATGCCGCGGCTGGCGCAGCTCTTCGAGGCGGAGAATGCGGCCTTTGTGGCGAATGTCGGGACCCTGATCGAGCCGGTCTTCAATCGCACCGAGGTGAACAATGCCTCCAAGCGCCTGCCGCTGGGTCTCTACTCGCACGCGGACCAAATCGAGCAGTGGCAGACCAGCGTGCCGCAGAGCCGCTCGGGTGTTGGCTGGGGCGGCCGGATGATGGACCTGATCAAGGACATCAATCCGAGCCAACTGGTCTCCATGAACATCTCGGTGGATGGCAGCAATGTCTTCCAGAGCGGGATCACCGGAGCGGAGTATGCGATCGTACCGAGCGACGGGGGCGGCAACGGTGGTGCGCAGGCGCTCGCGGGCTATCAGTCTGGCTACAATGCCAACTCCGGATTCGGCAATGCCGCCAGCACGGCGGTGGATAGCATGCTGGCGCGGCAGTATGGCCACTTGCTGCAAGAGACCTTCCAGCAGAAGCGCCGCGATGCGCAGGCGGCTTATTCGATCTACCACAATGCGACTTCCGGCGCGCTGCCCGGGAGCGTGAACTTTCGGCTTGGCCCGGGACCTAACAACGAGCCGCCCAATCGCCTGGGCCAGCAACTCCATCAGGTGGCGAAAGCGATCATGGGGCGGAGCGCGATCGGGGCGCTGCGGCAGACCTTTTTCGTGAACCTTGGTGGCTGGGATCACCACAGCGAGACACTGTCCCAGCAGCAAACCATGCTCGCATGGGTGGATGAAGCGATCGGCGCATTCTGGGACCAGCTTGTCCTGCTGGGCGTGGAGAATCAGGTGACGCTCTTCACTGGCTCCGACTTCGGGCGGACCCTGACAAGCAACGACCGCGGCTCCGATCATGCCTGGGGCGGGAATCACTTCATCATGGGCGGCAGCGTGGCAGGCCGGAAGATCTACGGACAATATCCCAGTCTCGCCCTCAATCCTCTCAGTGGCGGTGAACTCAATCCACTCGACACCGGCCGAGGGCGGATGATCCCGACCACCAGCTGCGATGAGTACTTCGGCGAGCTCGCGCTGTGGCTGGGAGTGCCGCCCTCCAGCCTGCATCTCGTGCTGCCGAACGTGGGGAATTTCTTCACGCCGGGGGCGACGGGGCCGCTGGGATTCTTCGGCTGAGGAGGGCTGCCGCAAGCATGTGGGAGCAAATCGATTTGCTTGCGGGAGCGGTCCTGAGGACTACATGATGTCACCCATGATCAGGATATCGCAGCTTGTCTCGTTTTTGATGCCGTTGGCGGCTTTCGCCGCCGAGCCGGCGCCTCTGCCCTACAAGGGCGTTCCGAACGAGGCGCAGCTCGCATGGCACGAACTCGAGACCTACGCCTTCGTCCACTTCACCACGAATACCTTCACCGGCAAGGAGTGGGGCTTTGGTGACGAGGATCCGGCGATCTTCAATCCGACGGACTTCGATGCGGACCAGATCGTGGGCACGCTCGCGAAGGCGGGCATGAAAGGCGTGATCCTCACCTGCAAGCATCACGATGGCTTTTGCATGTGGCCCAGCAAGACCACCGAGCACGACATCGCGGCCAGCCCGTGGAAGAATGGCAAGGGCGACATGGTGAAGGAATTCAGCGAGGCGGCGAAGCGCCAAGGCATTCGCTTCGGGGTTTATCTCTCGCCCTGGGACCGGAACTCTCCCGACTACGGCAGCGACCGCTATGTGGAAGTTTACCGCGAGCAGCTCCGGGAACTACTGAACGGTTACGGTCCTGTCTTCACGGTCTGGCATGATGGCGCGAATGGCGGCGATGGCTTCTATGGAGGCAAGCGCGGCAAACGCTCGATCGACCGGACGAGCTACTACGATTGGCCTCGTACTTGGGAGATGGTCCGCAAGCTGCAGCCGACTGCCGCGATTTTCTCGGACGTGGGGCCGGACGTCCGCTGGATCGGCAATGAGCGCGGCATGGCGGGCTACCCGTGCTGGGCGACCTATTCGCCCGTGGGTCCGGATGGCGGAGCGGCTGCTCCCGGGCACGTGCGCGAGCGCGAGGGCACGACTGGCACGGTGGATGGCACACAGTGGCTGACGGGCGAGTGCGATGTCTCAATCCGCCCGGGCTGGTTCTGGCATGAGGAGGAGAACAGCAAGGTGCGCTCGCCGAAGAACTTGCTCGATCTCTATTTCAACTCAGTCGGCCACGGTGCTTCCTTCCTCCTGAATGTGCCGCCGGATCGCCGCGGCCGCATCAATGAGGCCGATGTGGCGGCTCTCGAAGGATACAAGAAGGCGCTGGATGCCCTGTTCTCCAAGAACCTGGCCGAGGGTGCCAAGGTGAGTGCCAGCAGCGTTCGCGGGCCCGACTTCGACGCCGCCAAGGTTTTGGACGACGACAAGGCAAGCTACTGGGCGACTCCGGACAACGTGACCAAGGCAACACTGGAACTGACCCTGCCGGAGGCACGGACCTTCAGCGTGGTGCGGCTGCGCGAGGCGATTCGCCTCGGCCAGCGGGTCCGGAGGTTCTCTCTCTCGGTGCGTGAGCAAGGCCAGTGGGTGCCGTGGATTGCCGATGGCAGCAGCATCGGCGCGCAGACCTTGCTGCGTGGCAAGCGGGTGACTGCGGATGCCGTGCGGCTGGAGCTTCTGGAGTGCGCGGCTTGTCCGTGCTTGTCGGAGTTCTCGCTGTGGCTGGAGCCGGAAGGCGTGCCGGATCATCTCGCGAAGCGGAATCCCGGCGAGCTGTCCAAGGATGGCTGGAGCGTGACGGCGAGCTTTGAAACCGCGGATCACCCGGCGAAGCATGCGATCGATGGCGATCCGCGGACTTTCTGGTGCACGCACGATGCGGTGAAGGGCGAGCAGGGGCCGCCACAAAGCCTGACGCTCGATCTCGGCCGGGAGCAGGCCTTGGCCGCCTTGCTTTTCTTGCCGCGGCAAGACGGAACCCCGCACGCGGTGGTGGACCGATATCGCCTCGAATGGAGCCGCGACGGCAAGGACTGGAGCAAGCCTCTCGAAGGGGAGTTTTCCAACATCCGGGCAAATCCCGTGGAGCAGCGCGTGGCGCTGCCACCGGATGTGAAGGCCCGCTACGTCCGCTTCACGGCACTCGGAGTGCTGGAGAAGAACAACGTGACCATGGCCGAGATCGGCGTGATCGCCGCGGACAAGCGGTAGGCCCTGGCCTCACACCGGCACCGGGATCTGCGCGAGGATGTCCGTGACCACCTGTCGTCCCGTCACGCCGGAGAGCTTGGCCTCCGGCGCGATGACCAAGCGGTGGCCGATGACATCCGCGGCAACGGTCTGGATCGTTTCCGGGACCACGAAGTCACGGCCTTCGAAGAGCGAGAGCGCCTGCGCCATCTTCATCAGCGCGATCGAGGCGCGCGGGCTGGCGGCGAGCTGGACGTCGTCGCGACCGCGGGTGGCGGAGACGATATCGACGATGTAGCCCCGCAGCTCATCGCTGATGCGGACGCGGCGGGTCGCTTCTAACAGGCCGACAAGATTGTCACGGGTCACCACTGGCTGGAGCAGGTCGACCGGGTGGCGGTCGATCTGATCGGAAAGAATCGCCCGCTCTTCCTCCGGCGTCACATAGCCCAGGCGGCTCTGGATCATGAAGCGGTCCATCTGTGCCTCCGGCAGCGGATAGGTGCCGCGGAATTCCACCGGGTTTTGGGTGGCGATCACGAAGAAGAGACCATCGAGGTCATGGCGCTCGCCATCGATCGTGGCCTGGCGCTCGGCCATTGCTTCTAACAGGGCTGACTGGGTCCGCGGCGAGGCGCGGTTGATCTCATCCGCGAGCAGGATATCGGCGAAGACCGGACCCGGACGGAAACGGAATTCCTGCGTGCGCGGATCGAAGATCGAGACCCCGAGGATATCGCCGGGCAGAAGGTCTGGCGTGAACTGCACGCGCTTGAAGGCGGCTCCGTCCACGGATTTCGCGATCGCCTTGGCGAGGGTGGTCTTGCCGGTGCCGGGCACGTCTTCCACCAGGGCATGGCCACCTCCCGCCAGACAGGCGAGGATGTTGCGGAGGGCGGTGTCTTGGCCCCGCACGACGGTGCGGACGGCTTCTTCCAAACGCTGGGCGGTTTGTCGTGCGGAGTTGAGATCGCTCATTCGGTGGTCTTCTGGCGGCCGCGGTCGGCGGCGGAAAGGGCACGGTGCTTTTCGAAGATCGCCTCCAGCTCGCCGCGCGCTCCTTCCGGGAGGCGAGCGGTGACGCGGTCCCAGACGCCGCGATTCAAGAAGTCGCGGGTCCGGGTCAGGGGATCGTAGAGATCGAGTTCGGGCAGCAGGCGCGGCCCGGCAGGAGTGCTGACTACCAGCACCAGCGGGTACAGATTGGCGGAGTCATCACCGTCCGGCGGTGGCACCCGCAGGCTGACTGCGGCCCAGCGGCCAGAGCGGTGGATGCCGAGGATTTCCCCGGCTTGTCCGTCACGGATATCGGAGCCGATGTTGCGCAGCAGGCGATTGATGCCGGTATCGTCATCGAAGCACGCGGAGCGGGTAAAAACGGCCTCGGCATCGCCTTGGACCAGGGCCTTTCTGGCCTCGTCTACCAAGCGGCGGGTGTCCTCTTCGCTGGGGGCGGAATCCGCAGCGATGCCACCGATGCGGCCGACCGTGCCGGTCCACCATTCGCGGCGCCGTGCATCCATGGCCTGCTCTTGCCAAGCCGCAATGGCGTCTTTGCTGGTGGCCGAGGCGAATTCCGGCTCACCGCCGAAGACTGGATTGGCCAGCCAGCCCTTCTCGCCGCGGCGGAAATAGAGCTTCTCGATCGCTGGCTTCACCGGATCGCGGCCCGCGAACATCTGGACGAGCGCAACCGCATCGTCACCGGATTCGAAGGCGTCCAGTAGGAGCGGCGAAACCCCGTCCGGGCGATTGTGGATCTTCCGCCACAGCTCGGCTGCGCGCGACATGGAGTCGAGCGCCCCCTTCGTGGGGGCTCCGAGGTCGAGCAGGTGGCAGGCGTCGGCGAGGGACGGCTGGCGCAGGGCATTCACCATGGCTTGGGCCGCTTCACGAGCGCTGCCGACGGCAGTGGGTGCCAGCGTCTCCTTCAGCTTGCCGGGGAATTTTTCGATGAACTCGGCATCGAGAACCTCGTCGTCGGCCTCTTGGCCGGGGGAAAGCGGGCGCGTCGCCGGAGCCAGCAGGTCGTGGGTCAGGCGGATGTGCCAGTTGCCCGCTGCCGAGCGGACGAAGGGCAGATGCACCGTGCGTGGCCGCAGGCGCGAGGAGGCATCCCCATCGGGATCGAGTGCGACGATGCTGACCAGCGGCTCCTTGTCATCGTCCTCGGTGGCGACGATGGCGCGGACTGCTTCCGGCGATGCCAGCAGGCGCCAGAGCGAGTGGGTGATCTCCTTCTTCCGCAGGTTGCCGGAGACTACCTGGAAGGTCTCATCCCAATCGGCGGGGCGGGGCTCCTCCAAGCCGCCGAGCATCGCGAGTGCCGCGGGCAGGTCGCGCTTGGTCAGTGCCGCGAGGAAGTTCTCCGCCAGCTTGGTGGGGGTGGCCTGTTGCAGGGCACCGGGCGAGATCACCTTGCGCATCTCCTCAGCCAGCAGGGAGAAGGCGTCGTTTTTGAGACGCAGCAGTTGGTCGGAGCGTTCTTGGAGCATCCAGTCCTCCAAGTTCGTGGCCCGCTGCAGGAAGCCGGGGCGGAAGCTCAGGCCGGTATTGTCGAAGGACGAGGGGAGGGGTGCGGGCAGCCAGTTGTCCCCCTCCTTCACCAAGCCCACGGCGTGGATCTGGACCGTGTTCGAATCGAAATTGGTGATCTGCGAGACCAGCACTGCCGCCAGATCGCCGTCCTCCTTGTCTGCCACCGGCCGCAAATCCTCGGGCCTCAGGCTCTTGCGCAGGCGGACCAGCCGCGAACGAATGCCTTTCAAGTCTTCCGGGCTGGTCTCAGGGGAAAGTGCGGTGCCCTCGCCGGGCTTCACTTCCGCCTTGCCGGCCGCCACGTCCCGCAGCCACGCCAACGCCGCGTCCGATGGATTCTGGGCTGCGGACGCGAGCCCGCAGGAAGCCAGGATCAAGGCGATGGCGGCGGGAGACTTCATAGGCTCTGGTGGAAGCGGTCGGAAGCGGTGAGCGAGGTGACGAAACCGGCGAGCAGGTCGATGGTCCGCGCGATGTCATCAAGGTGCGCAGTCTCCACCACCGAGTGCATGCAGCGCAGCGGCAGGGATACTAGAGCACTGGGCACGCCCTCGCGCTGGTGGAAAATCTTGTCCGTATCCGTGCCGGTGAAGCGGCTGCTGGCCTCGTGTTGAACGGGCACTTTCCCCTTGGTGGCCGTATCGATCAGGCGCTTCACGACCAGCGGGTGGTTCGCGGTGCCGTGGCTGATGGTCGGGCCGCCGCCGAGCTTCACGCTGCCGAACTTCGAATTGTCGATGCCCGGGGTGTCCGTGGCGTGGGTCACGTCCAGACAGATACAGACGTCGGGATTGAGGCGGTAGGTGGCCATCATCGCGCCATTCCCGCCGATTTCCTCCTGCACCATGTTCGCGCAGATCAGGGTGAAGGCGGGCTTCTTCTTGGACTTGGCGATGCGCTTGAGGACCTGGGCGATGATGTAGCCGCCGATGCGATTGTCGATCGCGCGGCCGGCAATGCGCTTGTGGGCCAGCTCGATCGGGCCGTCTTCGTAGACCGCCGGGTGGCCGACGCGCAGGCCCATAGCCGCGACTTCGCGAGCATTCGAGGCACCCACATCGACCCACAGTTCGTGGACCTGCGGAGCCTTCTCATCGCCTGCGCTGTCGCGACGGAGATGGATCGCGGTATTGCCGATAATCCCCTTCACGAGACCCTTGTCGCCTTGGAAATCGAGCCGACGGCCCCGTGCAGTGGCCACATCGCTGCCGCCGATGCGGTCGATGCGGATGAAGCCGTCCTGCTGGATACTCTTGATCATGAAGCCGATCTCGTCCGCGTGGGCGGTCAGCATCACGGTCTTGGGCGACTTCCCGGCGCCGGGCAGAGTGGCCCAAGTCGAGCCGTAGGCGTCGCAGGTGACCTCCGCGGCGATCGGGCGGAGATAATCGGCCCAGACCCGCTGCCCCGGCATCTCGAAGCCGGTGGGGCTGGGGGTCTGCAACAGCTTGAAAAGGAAATCCCGGTCGTCCTGCGTCATCCCGGCCATTCAAGCAGTTGTATGGCGGAGGGCAATCGGGGAGTGATGGAGTCAGTCGGTTCTCGGGCGGGATGCTCGGCCTGCGGCGGGCTTTCTGGCGCGGACAAATGATTTTTTCCGCCGTTTCCGGGGACAGCCGGGGAGATTGTCACGCGGGAGCCGCCGGGCCTAGGCTGGGGGTAAATCTACCGATCCATGCGATTCCGAATCTCCGCTCCCGCCAGTTTGCTGATCCTCATGGTCCTCGCTTTACCCTTGGCCCGGGGTGAAGGAGAACCCCTCGCCTTCGAGGGCGGAAAGAGCCAGTGGCATGATGGCTTCGAGCGCTACGACTTCATCATGGACACCGCCACGCTGGAGATCTCTCCCTACAAGGCTCCGAAGGGGGAGAACTTCTCGGTGGGCGATCCGGAGCAGGGCAAGCGCCGCTGCGTGGTAGTTGCGCCCAAGGAACCTGCGCCGGGGAACCCTTGGTCGTGGCAGGGCTGCTACTGGGACCACCAGCCCCAAGCGGAGGTGGAGCTGCTGAAGCGCGGCTTCCACATCGCCTACATCTCGGCAAACTCGGAGCTGAAGCCGGGCAAGGAGTGGGATGCGTGGTATGATTTTCTAACAGCGAAGCACGGGCTCTCGCCGAAGCCGGCCTTCATCGGGATGAGCCGCGGTGGCGAGTATGCCTACACTTGGGCGGTGAGGCATCCGGCGCAGGTGTCCTGCATCTATGCGGACAATCCGGGCGGGAATGCGGAGATGCTCGCGGGCCTCGGCGGGCTGGCGGAGAACAATGTGCCGCTGCTGCATGTGTGCGGCAGCCTGGATCCGCTGTTAGGCCGCTTCTCCAATGTGATCGAGACCACCTATGAGCAGATGGGAGGAAGGATCTCAGTGATCATGAAGGATGGTGCGGGACATCATCCGCACAGCTTGCATGATCCGGGGCCGATCGCGGATTTCATCGAGCAGAGTGTGAAGCATCCACTGCCCGCGGCTCCGGCCTTAGCGGGTGAGCAGAGCAAGCACGCCAGCTTCTATGGCACGGCGATGACCTACGCGGACTCCGAGGTGGAAGGCACTTCGCTCACGTGCCGCGGCGCTCGTTTCACCGGCTGCTATGACCGCTATGCCTTCGAGCTTCCCGGGGTGGAGGGTGCGGTGAATGTGATCGTGCCGGAGAAGGCGGCGGCGGGCACGCCCTGGGTCTTCCGCGCGGGTGTGGTGGAACGGGAGGCCACGGTGGACGTGGCGCTGCTTGCGAAGGGCTATCACATCGTCACCGGCCCGGTTTCTTACAACAAGGATGGCCCGGATCTGAAGCACTGGAATGCGGTCTATCAGCATCTGGTGAAGTATGGTTTCTCTGCAAAGCCAGTGATGGAAGGTGCAGGTCGCGCCGCGGGTGAGGCCTATGCGTGGGCAATCGCGAATCCGGGGAAAGTGTCCTGCGTCTATGCGGAGAATCCCGTGCTGCAATCCCACATGACGGACGGGCCGCTGTTAGAGAAGCTGAAGCCCTTGGCCACCGCGAAGGTGCCGCTGCTGCATGTCTGCGGCGCGCTCGATCCCGCACTGGAGGAGCAGGGCCGCGTGATCGAGAAGCGTTATCAGGAACTCGGCGGCAAGATCACGGTCATCATCCAAGAAGGTGCCGGGCACTACCCGCTCTCACCCCGCGATCCCGCGCCGGTGGTGGAAGCCATCGCGGGATCGGCGGGCTAAGGAGCTGCGACTTTACTGGCGCTGGCACCGGTAGCCGAAGCAGCTCTTGGGGACCGTTCTCAGGGACAGTAAGGTTCCTCGAATGGTACTCAGTTAAGGTGGTTTCCCACTACCGGGAGCGGCATGTGGAGTGCGGTGGCACGACACCGCTTTGGCTTCGGGTTGGTGATGCAACGGTAGACGGCAGCGGATTGGCGAAGGTGCGCTCTCCGGTGGGCCTAGGTGCCGCCGTGATAGACGATCACGGGCTGGGCGGTCAGATTGTTCTCCGGTCGGTGCATAGGTGCTGCTGCGGTGAACGGCCACGAACCGGAGAATCCAAGCGCCCCCGCAGCCAAGGCGGTGTCGTGCCACCGCACTCCATATAACTCACTTCCGCTCCGCGAAGAAGCTGCGGATCTCCGCGCCGATCTCCTTCGCGTGAGTCTCCAGCGCGAAGTGGCCGGTGTCATAGAAGACCACCTTGGCGTTCGGGTTGTCGCGCTTATAAGCCTCGGCGCCGGGTGGCAGGAAGAAGGGATCATTCTTGCCCCACACGGCGAGCGTGGGCGGCTTGCGGCTGCGGAAGAACTCCTGGAACTTCGGATAGAGCTTCACGTTGTTCTGATAGTCGCCGAAGAGGTCGAGCTGGATCTCCGCGCTCTGCGGCCGCTCGAGCAGCACGTGGTCCAGGGCGTAGGACTCGGGGGCGACTAGGCTTTCATCCTTCACGCCGTGGACGTACTGCCAGCGGGTGGACTCGAGGGTGAGGAAATTGCGCAGGGCATCGCGGTTCTCCTGCGTAGGATGTTCCCAGTACTTCCTCACTGGCTGCCAGCCTTCTTCCGAAAGCCCTTCCACGTAGGCATTGCCATTCTGCGTGACGATGCCGCTGATGCGGTCCGGATACTTCAAGGCGAGGCGCAGGCCGACCGGTGCGCCGTAGTCGAAGATGTAGATGGAGAATTTCTCCAGCTTCAGCTTCTCCACGAAGCCGCCCATGACCTCCGCGAGGTGGTCGAAGGTGTACTTGAACTTCTCATGATCCGGCGCGCTGGAGAAACCGAAGCCGGGAAGGTCCGGCGCGATCACGTGGAAGTCGCCGGAGAGCTCGGGGATGAGATCCCGGAACATGTGGCTGGAGCTGGGGAAGCCGTGGAGCAGAAGGATCACCGGCTTCGAGGGATTGCCCGCCTCGCGGTAGAAAATCGAGGCCTCCGGCAAGGTGGCAGTCTTGTAGTGGACCTCCGTCGCTGCTGCAGAGTGAGTGAGGGCCGCGAGCGCAAGAACTCCGGCGGCGAGGATGGATGGGGTCTTCATGGGGTCGACAGGATTGGGAATGTGTTTTGTAACCTTTAAAATGTCGTGATGACGGTTACCAAATGCGGCCAATGCTGAAACTTGTCAAAAACAATTTTAACGGTTACATTTTACCCGTGAGCACGAGCAGTCCGGAATTTGTTTTTCTCGGGGAGCACCCGGCCCTTGATTTCGCGAATACTCTCTACGCTCCGCACGGCGAACTGGCAGACCAGTTGCGCTCTTGGGCTGATATCATCGAGTGGCTACATCAGGCGAAGCTCGGCGACGGAGCGGCGCTGGAAGTGAGCAAGTCCGGGGCAAAGGCCGCGCTGGAAGCGGTGGTGGCCCTGCGAGTGGCTTGGGTGAAACAGGTGATGGGCATGCTCGCGGGCAAGCCCATCAGCCGGGACTTCCTGCGGATGGTGAATGCCGCGCTGGAGAAGGACCGCTTCTCGGAGGCCGTGGCGACGGGTAACAGTGAGGCTCACTTTGCCTTGGTGCGCTCCGCATCAGAGCTGCGCGGTGTCGATGCGGTGCTGGCGATCCTCTCGCGCCAGATCGCGGACTTCCTCACCGGCTGCAATCACGAGTACTTGCGCCAGTGCGCCGGGCATGGCTGTGTGCTGTTCTTCTACGACACGACGAAGAACCACCGCCGCCAGTGGTGCAGCGCCGCGGCCTGCGGTAACCGGCACAAGGTCGCGGCTTTCCGGGAGAGGCAGGCGAGGAGGAAAGACGGCTAGTTCAGTGGCCCGGCAGCCTTCGTTGTTATTGTCTTACCCACGTGTGCTTCTCGCCGTTGATTTCGGACATCTTCGAACAGTCCTCCGTCACCACGCAATTGATGATGGTCTTTGGAGCCCACGTGACGGTCAGGGTGCGGCGTCCGGTTACCACATAGGTTGGCTTGAGTTTCTTGCCCTCGAAGAGCTGTCGTTTGGCCTTTGGGTCTTTCCTGAAGACGTGAGCCCGAGTGCCATCCGCGTCCGCGATCCAACTGGTACCGACTAGATAGACTTCGAGCTCTTGCTTGGTGTCGGGCAGCGGCTTCTTCTCCGGTGCCGGGTTCTGGGCGAGGCAGGCACTGCTGGAGATGGCTGCTCCAGCCAACAAAGTCAGGAAGGCTCTCAAGGTCATGGAGGAACGCGATACATGGTGAAAGAGCCGGGTAAAGATCCGCTGCTTTTGCGGAGATCTCCGTCATTGCCTTTGCGCGACACCACGAAGATCCCGGAATCTCAAACCTATCGAAGCGCACGCCGCTTCTCTTGTTGAAACTCTTCGTCAGAGATCACGTCTTGGTCGCGCAGTTTCTTCAGCTTCGCCAGCCTCGAAACATCGGCGTCACTGAGGTTCTTCTTGTTCCGTTGAGCCGCGGCGAAAACCACTTCTGCGGCGGGAAAGTTTCCAGGCAGCGGAAAAGCGATCGTGTTCTTTTCGCCGAGAATTACCATGTCCCGATCCATCTGTTCGCAGAACTCCGTGGCGCGCTCCACGGCTCCCGAGCGGCATGCCGACACGGGAACGAAGCCGGAGGCCCCACGCTCGTAAACGCGGTAGAGATCCTTTTCAGGATAAGTATGCGAGTTCAATTTCGGCGGTGACGAAAAGTGAGATTTGCTCGTCGCATAGCGCTCAATTGGCGGCGAGGAGCTGCAGGAGGCGAGGGCAAGCGCGCAAACCACAGCGGCTGCAGAGGGGGAGAAGAATCTCATTCTCCCCCTCTCTAGCAGACGACATTTCACAGGGTCAAGGCCACGTCGGTCCGGATCGACGCAGGGGCGTCACTGGATGCACTCAATACCCCAAGAAGTTTTCCAGGATCCGCTTCCCATCCTGCGTGAGGATTGACTCCGGGTGGAACTGCACGCCGTGCACGGGATGCGTCTTGTGCTTCAGTCCCATGATCTCGCCCTCGGCGGTCCACGCGGTGATCTCCAGGCAATCCGGCAGGGTCTCGCGCTTCACGATGAGCGAGTGGTAGCGCGTGGCCTCGAAGGGGCTCGGCAGGCCGGCGAAGACGCTCTTGCCCTCGTGCAGGATTGGCGAGGTCTTGCCGTGCATGAGACGGTCCGCGCGCACCACATCGCCGCCATACACCTGGCCGATCGACTGGTGGCCGAGGCAGACGCCGAGGATGGGCGTGCTGGCACCCAGCTCTTGGATCAGCTCGCAGGAGATGCCCGCCTCGTTCGGCGTGCAGGGACCCGGCGAGATGCAAATACGCTCGGGCTTGAGGGCCTTCACATCCGCCACCGTCAGCGCGTCGTTGCGCACGATCTTCATCTCTGCACCAAGCTCGCCGAAATATTGGACGAGGTTGTAGGTGAAGGAGTCGTAGTTATCGATGATGAGTAGCATGGCAGCTTAGCCTTCGAGGGTTTTGGCAAGAGCGATGGCGCGGAGCATGCCCTTTGCCTTGTTGACGGTCTCCTCGTATTCGTAAGTCGGATTGGAATCAGCGACCACACCGGCACCGGCTTGCACGTAGGCCTTGCCGTCCTTCAGCAGGCAGGTGCGCAGAGTGATGCAGGAGTCGTGGCCACCATCGAAGCCGAAGTATCCGACCGCACCGGCATAGGCGCAGCGCTTGCTCTTCTCCAGTTCGTTGATGACCTGCATCGCGCGGATCTTCGGCGCACCGCTGACTGTCCCTGCGGGGAAGGTCGCGCGCAGCACGTCGTAGGCGCTATGGGTATCATCCAGCGTGCCGGTCACGTTCGATACGATGTGCATCACGTGGCTGTAGCGCTCGATGATCATGAAGTCATCGACCTTCACGCTGCCGTGCGCGGCGATGCGGCCGACGTCGTTGCGGGCGAGATCGACGAGCATCAGGTGCTCGGCGCGCTCCTTCGGATCGGCCAAGAGATCAGCAGCCAGGGCATCGTCCTCCTCCGGCGTCTTGCCCCTCCAACGCGTGCCGGCGATCGGGCGAATATCGATCCGGCCGGCGATGGCACGAACGTGAACCTCCGGCGACGAACCCACCAAGGCGAAGTCCCCCAGCTCCAGGATGAACATGTAGGGCGAAGGATTCACGTGCCGCAGCGCGCGGTAGAGATCCACCGGTGAGCGGTGGAAGTCTGCGGCGAAGCGTTGGCTCGGCACGAACTGAAACACATCACCTGCGGCGATGTATTCCTTCCCCTTGCGCACCATCTCTTCGTACTCGGCTTGCGTGGTATTGCTTTCCGCAGGCTCGGGCTCGACCGGCGCGAGGCCATTCAAAGCGGGCACGTGCAGCGGACGATTCAGCATCTCCACCAGTGCGGCCACCTTCGACTGTGCGGAGGCATAGGCTTCCTCCAGAGTCGCGTGCTCCGCGGTGAAGGCATTCGCGATGATCTGCAAACGGCGCAGGCGCTGGTCGAAGACCACCAGCGTGTCCGCCAGCAGGAAGACCGCATCGGGGATGCCGAGCTCGTCCTTCGGCGGCTCGGGCACGGTTGGCTCGAATTGCCGGACCGCATCGTAGGAAAGATAGCCCACCAGGCCGCCGCAGAAGGGCGGCAGGTTGCCGTGCAGCACCGGCTTGTAGTCCGCCATGTGGCGCTCCAGCGCGGCCAGCAGGTCGTCCTCCGCCACCGACTTCTCGACATGGGATCCCTCACGGATCGTCAGCTCCTTGCCGCGGGCCTCGATCACCCGCCGCGGGCCGCTGCCGATGATCGACCATCGTCCGCCCTTCTCCGTGCTTTCAGCGCTCTCGAGCAGGAAGGAATGACGCGCGTCGCGCACCTTGAGGTACGCGGACAGCGGCGTCTCGAAGTCCGCGGCAAGCTGGGTGTACACGGGCACGACATTGCCCCGCGTAGCCAGCTTCGCGAATGCTTCGAACGACGGTTCGACCGGAATTGGATTCACAACGCGCGGGAGCATGCCCGGGAAGCGGCGTGGCGCAAGCCCGGGCTTCCCTCTCCTCACATTTCCAAGGGGTTCTGGATACTAACCTTCCGAATGGCTTCCCCGGCTTCTGTAGAGCCAGACCACGAAGAGGGTGCCGAACAAGAGATCGCCAGCTCCGGCACCCACCACCTTCGCGGGTAAGGTGCCAGCACTCCAACACCACACCAGCAATCCGAAGAACGCTAGCTTCCCCGCCGCGCCCGTGGAGACGAAGAGGCGGTCCGCCACGCCCCCGCCCATAGGTAGGCCAACCCAAAGATGAAGACGAAGGCTCCGACGGTGAGCATGTAGAGCGGATGTCCTTCCTCCGGAAGGCCTCCAATCTGGCGGAGAGACTTGGCGAAAGGCAGGAATGCCGCGGCACCCGTCAGGTTCATTGCGGCGGTAGCCAGCATCGCACCGCGCATCCAAATGGGCAGCTTCATGGCTAGGCTGATATTGTGACCTCCTGTTTGGTCACATGCCACATCACACCGTCCGCAGCCCGAGGTAGGCCTCGATCTCCTCCGCCGGGTTGTGCGCGCGCATGAGGGATTCGCCGATCAGCACGGCATTCGCGCCGGCATTGAGGGCGCGCTGGACGTCTTCAAGTGTCTTCAGGCCAGACTCGGCGACGAGGATGACATCATCGGAGACTTCGTCGGCGAGTTCCTCGGTGGTGGCAAGGTCGATCTCGAAGGTCTTCAGGTTGCGGTTGTTGACGCCGATGAGATCCGCACCGAGTTCGATGGCGCGCTCCATTTCAGCGAGGTTGTGGACCTCCACCAGCACATCGAGCTGGAAGTCCTTGGCCTCGTTGTAGAGGCGCTTGAGGGTGTCGTCGTCGAGGGCGGCGACGATCAGAAGGATGGCATCCGCCCCGGCGATGATCGCCTCGTGGATCTGCACGGGGTGGACGGTGAAGTCCTTGCGCAGCAGGGGCGCATTCGAGAACTCGGAGATCTTGGTGAGGTAGCTCAGGGAGCCTTGGAAGTACTTCTCGTCCGTGAGGATGGAGAGGCAGGAAGCGCCGCCATCGAGGTAGCGCTTGGCCTGGCGGATGGGGTCGAAATTCGGGTCGATCAAGCCGACCGAGGGCGAGGCCTTCTTCACCTCCGCGATCACGCCGAGACGGTCCGGGCCGAGGTCGAGGGCGGCGCGGAAGCCGCGGAAATCATTGCGCTGCAGGGCGGCGGCGCGCAGGTGCCCGGCACGGGGCAGCAGGGCCTCCACCTCCTGGTGCTTGGTGGCGATGATCTCAGCGAGCTTGTCGGACATGGCGGGCGGCATGGCGTGGCGGGGGCGAGAAATCACCACGGAATCCCCGGCCCGGAAAGCGGAAAAGGTGGTCCGCGCAGCGCTCCTTGCGGACCACCCAACCCGTTTACCTATGCTCCCTCTGTCTCCAACCTTGCCGCGATGCCATCCAGGACGGCATCCGGCGAGAATTCCCCTGCGGTCAGGCCGATCCGCCCGCAGCCGGCGAATTCGGCGGGATCAAGAGCCCCGGCATCCGCCACGGCGCGGGCGGCGAGGCCCAACCGCCGGGCGGTCTCGATCAAGGTCCGTACCGAAGCCTCCCCGACTTCTCCCGCGACGATAATCGATTCCGCCCAGCGGCTGAGCCCGTCCACGGACCGTTCCCGCTCCAAGGTGGCGGGGGTGGTCGTATCGAGGAAGACCATGCGGCTATCCGGGTGGCGCAGGCGCAGGGCCTCTGCCACCGCGTGGGCGCGGCGTTTGGAAATGGTGGTTTGGCAGACGAGGCCGAATTTCGGCGCGAAGGGCAGCTCGGCCGCCTGGTCGGCGTCCTCGATGATCGCGGTGCCGGTCGCTTCTCCGGCGATGGCGATGGCC
>NZ_BATP01000027.1 GCF_000739615.1 Haloferula sp. BvORR071 | reverse complement strand
ATTGAACGGCACCGCGGCACCCACGCCGTTGACGGAGATGCCGGAATTGGCACTACCCGGCAGCGCCCCGCCGGCCTGACGGACGACGGTGTCGGTATAAGGCGCATTGCCACCCGCGCCGAGCGAGCCGGTATTAGCGGCCGGGGGCGGGGTGTTATCCGTCGTGACCGCGTCGTCGAAGCGGTAGTACACCAGCGGGTTCTCGCTGAGGATTTCCGACTGATAGTCGGCCTGAGCCGGTGCGATGAGTGTGGAAGCGAATGCAGCCGCGAGCAGTGCTTTCCGGGCCTCCGGCCGGAGCCGGGAAGATATAGCAATTGGTCTCATGAGGTCTTTTTTTATGGGAGTGACAGGCGGCTTGGGTGGCCGTCTGAACCCTCGGAGTTATGGTAACCCGGTCATGAAATTTAATAATTCATGATGGGAGGATCCATGAATACACCAAAGGGACACCCTAAATGCTGCCAATAATCATTTTTTAAGACAAGAACTGAGTTCAATTCCTTGTCGGACAACTTACTGGGAATGGCCGCTAGTGCGCGGATTGAGGGTCAAAAGAAATCTTTATAGCACTCCCCGATTGGGTAGTTCCCGGCACCTAAATCCAGGTGCCTCAACCGTTCCCGCCGACCGCGACTACTTGCCCGCGAGCTGCCGCCGGATCTCCGCCACCAATGCTTGGAGCTCTGCCACCAAGCCGGGATCTTCCTCCGCGGGATCAAAGCGCAGCCGGTGATGCAAACTCAGTGCCCGACCCAGCAGTGCCGGCTCGGCCAAACGCCCTGCGAGAGGGCTCAGATAGGAAGCCACCGGCATCCCGGACGGCCGCTCACCCAGAGCCTTCCGCGCCGCCCTCTCCAAGGCCTGCAAGGGCGTCGCCTGGAAGGTCGCACCGTTGCTCCCGGCTTGCTTCTTCACCTCCAGCCGCCGCCGCGACTTCCAGAGCTTGTGGCCCACGAAGGCGAGGCCGATCCCCACTGGCGTGAGCAGGAAGAGGGCCACGATCATCATGTGGCCGGGCTTGTCGCGCCACACCAGCAGGTCTTCCTGCAGCATCTGGAAGCGCTCACGAAGTTCTTGGAATGGCTGCTTCCGCGGTGTCTCGAAGCTGGTCCAGTTCGGCGGCGTCACGTCCACATCCAGCCAGCGTTGGTTCGCCTCGTCCCAAGCCCGGCACCAAGCATGAGCGTGGGTGCCACGCACCAGCCATTCGCCGGACTTCGGGCTCTTCTCAATCACCACGAAGCCGGAGACATAGCGGGTAGGCACCCCGGCCTCGCGCAGCAGGAGCGCGGCCGCGGTGGCGAAGAACTCGCAGTGACCCGCGCGCGCATGCTCCAGGAAAATGCTGAGCATCGTGGACCTCCGCTCGGTGTTCCTGACGTATTCCTTCACCGAGGCATCGTCATCCGTCCAGCGGTGGACAAACTTGGGAACCGAGTTGTAGCGGCTGTAGCGGAAATTCTCCGCGAAGAACTTCCGCATGATGGCGATCTTCTCTTCCACGGTGCCGGCATAGAGGCCCATCTCGGTGGCCACGTTGGCGACGGCCTCTTGCTCGATCCGGGGAATCTCAAGGTCCGGCGAGTAGGGACCCGGGCGCCACGCTGACTTCCGCACCGACTCCCAAGGGGGGTGTTCGGTGGCGAAGCGCTTGTCCCACAGAACTTGGACATCGCACACCGAGGGCGGCTCCTCCACGCGGAAGGTCCCGAAGGAGTTTCTCTGCGTGGCGGCGTTGAACTGATGCAGACTCGCCGCATTCTCCGGCAGCGGCAGCAGGGCGAAGGCGCCCTTGGCATCCATTTCCCCGCGCAGGCGGAAGCGCGGCAGGCCGGCGCTGATGGCCTCGGACTGCTTCTCCAACGGCAAATCCGGTGGGCAGAGATAGTAGCCGGCATCCGGATCTTCCGGAGCCATGTTGGGATCACGGGTGAAGACGGTGGGCTTGAAGTCGGCGGTCTCGTTGCCCGTATTCGTCGGAAGGGCCAGATCCCAGGTCGTCGGGTCGGTGTTGCCGAAGCGATTGTAGGAGGCCGTCCGCAGGTACTTGGGTGGCACCTCCTCGGACTCCGGGATGATCCGCCAGAAGATTTCGGGCGATTGCTTGATCTCGCCCATGTCACCCAAGGAGGTCCGCTTCTCGAGTCCCGAGCCCTGGTCCTTGCCTCCGCCGAAGGCCGCCATGCCCCGGTCCCAGAGGGCGCTGAGCCCAAGTTGCCCGCCGATTCCTCCTCCAGCGGCTATCGAAAGGGCGAGGCCGGTGCTCAGTCCGAAACCCGTGAGAAGCCCGCCTGCCAAGAAGAAGCCCCGGTTGGCAACGATCGCCAAGGCAACCAAAATCACCAATGCCGGATAGAACCATGGCCCGTCCGCACCCTTGCCCAAGCAGGCTGCCAGCAGGGTGGCGCAGAAGTACACCTTGTCGAAGCCGAAGCGGATCTCCCGGAAGGGCAGCCCGTATTTCGCCGCATGCATCTGCCGCCGCCGCACCATCATCGAGAAGGTACCCAGCGACATGGTGCTCGCGGTCCCGTAGGATTGCACAAATTGCAGCGGCAGCAGGACCAACGGCAGCCAAGTGAAAACCCGCGCCATGGTCGTGATGCGGGCACCTTGCATGATCACCAGCACCATCGCCAGGGTGAGGAAGAGCACCGAGATCCGCCACGCCACCAGGGCCGCCTTTTCCCCGAAGTCCCAGCGCAGGGTCGTCCACTCGGACGCATATACCAGCAGCGCGCAAGCCGCGCCGATCCACACCCGCTCCTCGCCCGAGCTCACGCCCCAGAGCAGGAGCGCAGCGGCCAGGATCAGCTTGGGCAAGCGGGACACGGGTGGAACTTAGGTGGGAGCTTCAGAAATCCAAATTCGAAGAAGGCCCGGCCTAGAGCAGGCGCGGCAATTTCAGCAGGTCCTTGGCGAGCTCACCGCTCCGCAGGAAATGGCAGCGGGGGACTGCAGTCGCCGGCTTCTCGCGGCAAATTACCATCGCGGAGGCCTCGATCCCGGCCCGGGTCAGCGTGGTCAGCAACTGAGCCCGCGCCGGCGACCAGCCGGAGAACACGCAGAGACAGCCGGCCAGGTCATCGGCATGCCGCCGCACCAGTTTGGCAAGCGAATCGAAGTCCTCGCGCGGCGAGCTTTCGACTCCCGCGAGCACTTCCAGTAGGGTTTCGGAACGGGCGACTCCTTGGCCGGCGGTGATCACCCGCTCGTGGCCGGCGATGAACATCAGGTCGATCAGCGATTCGCGGGCATCTACAGCCACCACGAAGGAGGCGGCCACCGAGACGGCGTCCTCAAAAAGCGCCTCGTCCCCCACGGCCGGGAAGGTGTCGAGGATCAGGCCGTGCCGCGGGAAGAAGGTGTCTTCCAGTTCCTTCACCACCGGCTTGCCGGTGCGCGCCCAGGTTTTCCAATGGATCAGGCGCAGCGGGTCTCCCGGCTGGTAGTCGCGCAGCCCGGTGAATTCCCCGGTGGCCCCGGCATGCCGGGCCGTGGCCTCGCTGCCGGGCTGGAAGCGGGCACTACCCGGCAGCTCGAAGCGGGGCAGGGGATAGCGCTGAGGAAGCACCGCCAAGCTGGCCGCCGGAGCCGGGATTTTGCGGCAACGCTGGAACAAGCCGAGCGGGTCGGGCAGCGCGATCCGCAGGTCGTTCAGCCGGATCAGTCCGCGCCGCTTGGGCGTCATCGCGACCGCGATCTTCATGCTTGCGCCGCCCTTGAGCCTGGCCACGGGCTGGCTTTGGCCGCCTTCGAAGAGGATGCGCATTTCGCAGAGCCAGCTCCAGCGGTAGTAGGCCAGCCAGCGGTCGTAGACATTGCGGAGATGTTCTCCAGGTTCCCGGCTGCCGATGAAAAGGTCGGCCGAGGGCCGCGGATCCGGCCCGAGCTCGATCAGTTCGAAGCGGTCCAAGGCCCGGCGCCGTTGGTTCCGGAGAGTGATATGGTAGGTGAAGAGCAGCCCCGCGGTGGCATGGGCGGGCAGATCGCGCGTGGCTTCGACCTTGGCCCGACGGAAGGGCAGGAAAACCACGGCCACGAGCAATAGTGAGACGGTGAGGGCGAAGGCTCTGAACACCGCTGGGTCGGGATTCCCGCCTGCGGTTCCGGCAGCCACGATCATCACCAGCATCAGGCCCATGCCGGCCGGCCGGATCCGCCGCCGCAGGAGGTGATTGAGCGCCGTGCCCTTGGAGTAAAACCAGTACTGGTGGCCGCGGAAATAGTCGCCGAGCCAGCCGCTCTCCGTCTGGTTCTTGCTCTCCTTTTGTCGTTTCCCGCCCGGCATTCGCGCTCTCCAGCAAACTCGCCGGGGATCAGGCGCGCGCCAAGGGGAAAAGGTAGTCGGGACACGCTGTGTGCGGCTGAAGTGGTTCCGGTGGCTGCCGGAGACGAGGAGCCTCGGCGCGCTCCTCATGCCCTCCCACACTCCCAACTGCCTCAAGGAGGTTGAGGCGGTACAGAACACCGGTGCCAGTGCTCAGATCGGGACTAGAGAAAGGTGAGCCCGAGCGCACCCGGAGGCACGAGATGGCGTCAGCCGCTATAAGGGCTTCGCCGCACAGAGGGCTGTGCGGACCACCTTTTGTTGGTCTCCGGGAGCCGCCAGAACTGCTTAGTCCGCTCAGGGGGCTGAGCGGACTACTTCAGCTTACGCGTGATACTCCTGGATCGACTTCACCGTCAGCTCCTTCTCCTTGAGCGAGCGGATTGCCCGCACGGAGGCGGCGGCTGCGGCCAGGTTGGTGCAGTGGCTGACCTTGTTCGCTACGGCGCCGGAACGGATCTTCACCTCATCCTCGCGGGCGGCGTGGCCGCTCGGGGTGTTGATGATGAAGTGGATCTCCCGGTTCTTCATCATGTCGATGACGTGCGGGCGGCGGCCTTCGTTGAGCTTGTAGAGGCGGTGGCAGGGGATGTTCTCCGCTTGCAGGCGGTCGCAGGTGCCGCCGGTCGCATAGACTTGGAAGCCCAGTTCCACCAGCTCCTTGGCGATGCCCATGGCCTCCGGCTTGTCGCGGTCGGAGACCGAGAGGAAGACGTTGCCCTTCGTCGGCAGCGGGTTGAAGGCACTGATCTGGCTCTTCGCGTAGGCCATGCCCAGATCTTCGTCGATGCCCATGACCTCGCCGGTCGAGCGCATCTCGGGGCCGAGCACGATATCGATGCCCGGGAAGCGGTTCCAGGGGAAGACGGCTTCCTTCACGGAGAAGTGCGGCGGGATCACGGTCTCGGTGAAGCCGAGCTCGGGCAGGGTCTTGCCGACCATGATCTGTGCGGCGTACTTCGCGAGCGGCACGCCGGTCGCCTTTGAGACGAAGGGCGCGGTCCGCGAGGCCCGCGGGTTCACCTCGATCACGTAGAGCTGCTCATCCTTCACCGCGAACTGGATGTTCATCAGGCCCCGGACCTCAAGCTCGCGCGCCAGCTCCTTCGCCGCGCGGGTGATCTCCGCCTTGATCGGCTCGGAAAGCGAGTAGGCCGGAATCACACAAGCAGAGTCGCCGGAGTGAATGCCTGCCGGCTCGATGTGCTGCATGATCGCACCTACTACGGCCATCGTACCGTCCGCGATGCAATCGACGTCGACCTCCACCGCGCCTTCCAGGAAGCGGTCCACCAGCACCGGGCGGTCCGGCGAGACGTCCACCGCCTCGCGCATGTACTTCCGCAGCTCGGCATCCTCGTAAACGATCATCATCGCGCGGCCGCCCAGCACGAAGGAGGGGCGCACCAGCACCGGGTAGCCGATGCGATTGGCGATGGTCACTGCCTCGCCTTCCGAGACGGCGGTGCCTGCTTCCGCCTGCTTCAGTCCCAGCTTGTCCAGCAGTGCGGAGAAGTGCTTGCGGTCTTCCGCCAGCTCGATGCTTTCCGGCGAGGTGCCGATGATCGGCACGCCGTGGCGCTTGAGATCCGCTGCGAGGTTCAGCGGCGTCTGGCCACCGAACTGCACGATCACGCCGTGCGGCTTCTCCTGGTCGCAGATGTTCAGCACATCTTCCAAGGTCAGCGGCTCGAAGAAGAGCTTGTCCGAGGTGTCGTAGTCGGTCGAAACCGTTTCCGGGTTCGAGTTCACCATGATGGTCTCGTAGCCGAGTTCCTTCAGGGCGAAGGCGGCGTGGACGCAGCAGTAGTCGAACTCGATGCCCTGGCCGATGCGGTTCGGGCCACCGCCGAGGATGATGATCTTCTTCTTGTCGGACTCGCGAGCCTCGTTCTCGTCACCGTAGGTCGAGTAGAAGTAGGGCGTGTAGGCCTCGAACTCCGCGGCGCAGGTGTCCACCAGGCGGTAGGTCGGGATGATGCCGCGGGCCTTGCGCTCGGCGCGGATGGTGTCCTCGGTCGGCACGTCAACGACCGCACCCTCGGGCTCGGCGCGCGGCGGTGCGCCGGCGGGCTGATCCTTCTCACCGTGGATGGAGGCATCGTGGATCGCCGGCGCATGCGCGCGGGCCATCGCGATCTGACGGTCGGAGAAGCCCAGGCGCTTGGCATCCTTGAGATCCAGTGTGGCGAGGTTCTTGCCCTCTTCGGCGATCTCCTTGAGATGGTGCAGGAACCACGGGTCGATCGCGGTCGCTTCGAAGATCTCATCGACAGTCCAGCCATTCACGAAGGCGGTCTGCAGCCAGAAGATGCGCTCGGCATTCGGCACGGCCAGCTTGCGCTCGATCTCGTCGCGCGTCGCGCCGTGCACATCCTTCTTGTCGAAGCCGAAGCCCCAGCGGCCGGTCTCAAGCGAGCGCAGCGCCTTCTGCATCGACTCCTTGAAGGTGCGGCCGATCGACATCGCCTCGCCCACCGACTTCATGGAAGTGGTCAGCACGGGATTCGCCGTCGGGAACTTCTCGAAGGTGAAGCGCGGAACCTTGGTCACCACGTAGTCGATGGTCGGCTCGAAGGATGCCGGGGTCTCGCGGGTGATGTCATTCGGCAGCTCGCCCAGGGTGTAGCCGACGGCCAGCTTGGCGGCGATCTTCGCGATCGGGAAGCCAGTGGCCTTCGAGGCCAGTGCGGAGGAACGCGAGACGCGCGGGTTCATCTCGATCACGATCATGCGGCCCGAGACCGGGTCGATCGCGAACTGGATGTTAGAGCCGCCGGTTTCCACGCCGATCTCGCGGATCACGGCGAAGGAAGCATCGCGCATGATCTGGTACTCGCGGTCGGTGAGGGTCTGGATCGGTGCCACCGTGATCGAGTCACCGGTGTGCACGCCCATCGGGTCGATGTTCTCGATCGAACAGATGACCACGCAGTTGTCGGCCTGATCGCGCATGACCTCCATTTCGAATTCCTTCCAGCCGAGGAGGGATTCATCGATCAGGACTTCGGAAACGGGCGACAGATCGAGGCCGCGGAAGATGATTTCCTCGTACTCCTCGCGGTTGTAAGCGATGCCGCCGCCCTGTCCACCGAGGGTGAAGGCGGGGCGGATGATGAGCGGGAAGGTTCCGATCTCCTCGGCCACTTTCCGCGCTTCCTCCATCGTGTGGGCGATGCCGGAGCGAGGCATGTCGAGGCCGATCCGGATCATGGCCTCCTTGAAAAGCTGCCGATCCTCGCCCTTGTCGATCGCTTCAGGCTTCGCGCCGATCATCCGGACATTGTGCTTTTCCAGCACGCCGGACTTGTGAAGGGACATGGAGGTATTGAGCGCCGTCTGGCCGCCAAGGGTCGGCAGCAGGGCATCCGGCTTCTCGCGGATGATGATCTTCTCGACGACTTCCGGCGTGATTGGCTCGATGTAGGTCCGGTGGGCGAACTCCGGATCGGTCATGATCGTGGCCGGGTTGGAGTTCACCAGCACCACTTCGTAGCCTTCCTCGCGCAGCGCCTTGCAGGCCTGGACCCCGGAATAGTCGAATTCGCAGCCTTGGCCGATGACGATGGGGCCGGAGCCGATGACGAGAATTTTCCGGATCGAGGTATCTTTAGGCATGGCGGGACGAGGAAGCTGCCCGCGCATGGGCGGCGCGTCGGGCAAATTTCGGGGTGTTTCGCAGGCCGGGCACAGCTTGTAAAGGGTTGGATGGCCGTGATTTCGCCACCCCGCCTCCCAAGCCTGCTGCAGCGGCCTGTCAGACCCTTTTTGACGGTGGTTGAGCCGTTCGGGTATGGCGAGTTTATCCCAAAATCGCCAGGCCTTCCTTTTGGCGGATTCGCCCAGCCGGAATGGCGCAGCCATTCCGCCACGCCGTCACCGCTTCTCCATCCCCGGCTGGACCGCTGGTGCCTGCTGGGCTGGCTGAGCTTCCGCCGCGGCAGCGCTCACCGGCGGCTCCGCCACCTTCTCCGGCACATAAGCCGCAAATTTGCCGCGCACCTCGGCCGCCGGCATCGACCCAATAAACAAATCCACCTGCTGCCCGTCCCGGTAGAGTCGAACGTCCGGAATGCCATGGACACCAGCGCGTTGCGCCAAGTCCTTGGCTTTGTCGACGTTGACTTTGCCGATCACCACCCGCCCGGAGAACTCCTTGGCCACCTCCTCCATCAGGGGACCAAGCTCCCGGCAAGGCCCACACCAGTCGGCATAATAGTCGATCACGACCAGCTTCCCGGGCGTTTTGGTGAACTGGTCAAAAGCCGCGGCATCCAGCTCCCGGACTTCCGCAGATCCCTTGGGGCCAATGGGTTCGGCAATCGGGGTGGTTTTCTTGCCGGTCAGGCTCTCCCCGTCGTCGCAGGCCGGCAAAGCGAGCAGCGCCACGGCCATGGCGGCGGCCGGGATTGCTGTCCGGAAGGGGAATGATGGCAGGTGGAAATTCATTTCGCGCTTAGTGTAGCTCACCTTTTCTCCATTCCGGGGGGCAGGCCCATTTTTTTCTTCCCCGGCTGGATCGTGGGTTCCGGCGCCTTGCCCGCAGGACGGAGAGAGGCAGGCGTGTGATCATTTATGGTCCAATTTCTCCTTCTTGCCCGCAACCGCAGGCGCGGGTGCAGGGGCCGGCGCTTGTGCCGGTGCCGGCTTGAAGGAAGGCGGAAGCTGCTTGCCGTTGTCCCGGCTCATGCCGGGGACGCCGGTGGCGTTCCCGCTCTTCATGCCCTCGACGTCGGGCTTCCAGTCCTTGCTCATGCGCTGCAGCATGCCGTTCAAGATATTGTCGATGGTTTGCTCCACGACCCTCGGATCGTTCTGGCCGACCAAGTCGCCCATCTTCTTGCTCTCCGAATAGAATTCCAAGTGACCGGCCAGCTTCGCCGGATCCACACCCGCCATCCCGGCTAGGCCCTTCTCGACGGCTACATCCACTTCGGCGAGCTGGATCTTGGGACCGTATTTGTCCTTCTTCAGCTTCTCCAGGATCTCTTGCAGCTTGTCCGCCGCGGCATTTCCCTCCACGCGCAGGTTCGAGACCGTCAGGACGGCCGGTTTGCCATACACTTCCTTGTAGTTCTGGAAGGTGACCTTCACGGCGGTGCTTACCACGCCGTCGTTCTTCTTATCCTTGGGTTTGAAAACGAGGCCAGCGGCCGCGGCGGCACCAATGAGGGAAATGATGATCAGCCGGCGCATCCACGCGCCCTTCGATTCGGGGGTCATGGGAGCGTTATACTTTGAAGCTTAAGTAAAGCGAACCATTTTATCCCCCGCGATCACGGTAGCAAATAACCGGGCCCGGATATCCCGACGATGAAGGTATCGTGAATTCATCGCGGTGCCTCTCTCGCAGATTGACCTCTATCTCATGGAGGAATTGTCCTGTTAGTACTTCCATGAAAAAACCATCCCCCTTATTCGCCGCTATCCTCGCTTTGGTCTGCCATGCCGCCCATGCGGTGGTCATTCCCGTTTCGGAAGACACTTACTCCGCGCCCTCCGAGAAGATCGGCAAGGCCTTCGGGAAGGAGAACTTCATGTTGATCAATGGCGAGGGAGCTGCCGCACTTCTCCGCTTCGACGTCGCCGACTACGCCGGGCTGATCCAGCCTTCCAACGTCAGTTCGGCACGTCTTGTTTTCCATTTCTGTGAGGTGAAGAAGGCGGGTGATCTCACGATCCGTGCCGTGAGCTCCGAGTGGACAGAAGCGGCGCAAGGCAGGCGGGAGGCTCCCACGCTGAGCGCTGCCGTGCTCCATACCATTCCCGCCGGAGCGGTGATCCAAGACCAGTTCGCCGTGGTGGATGTCACGGCGCAGGTGAAGCAGTGGCTGGCGAATCCGGAGAGCGACTTCGGCCTGGCGGTCACCTGTGGCGCTGCCACCAACGTCCAGATTGCCACCAAGGAAGGAGTCAAGACCGGGCACCCGGCTTGGCTCGAAATCGAGAGTCACCTGGTAAGCGGCAATGACCAGATCGCCGCGGGAGTGGATGCCGCCAAGCTGGGCGACGGCAAGGTGAGCAATACCGAGTTCGCCTTCCTCGACGGCGTCCTATCTCCCTTGCAGGCGCAACTCAACGACCTCAACACTTACTTCAGCAATGCCATCCCCACGGCTGTCGCCGGTAAAGTGGACAGGGCCGGCGACACGATGACCGGCCCGCTGACAGTAAGGTCTGATATCAAGCTGGGAACTGACGGACAATTCCAAGCCGCTGCAGGCGACGAGAAGCTCCGGACCATGCGTGGGACCTTGGTTCCCACTTCCACGACTGCCATCGAGACCCGTGCCGGCTCGGGCTTCACCGTCACAAACGTGGGAGCCAAGAAATTCAGGGTGAACTTCACTGTCCCGTTTTCCGGCCTGCCCACGATCATTACGTCCTATCACAACGATACTGGGGTCGCCTTTGCGGCGGTTTCAGAGCTTACGGCCAAAGGTGTCACCTTGGGCTTGGACTTACCCGGGCTCACCGCTGAATTCATCCTCGTCGGCCCGCGCTGACTAGCGTTTGGCGTCTGACCGGAAGACCAGCAATTCCCGGGGAAGCCAGCTATCTTGCGGCCATCGCCGCAGGTTCCGTCAGCGGCACCGGCAATTATGCGACAAAGCGTAAAAGATTGCCTTTGTAGGGAAAACCCGGCTTTCAGATAGGGAACCACCGAATAAATTTTATCATGAAGCGTGCTCTTCTCCTCCCGGTCCTTCTCTTGCTGGCTCAGTTTGCCCAAGCTGCGGTCATTCCTGTCTCTGAAGATACCTATACGGCGGCTAATAGCAAAATCGCCCGCGGCTACGGCAAGTTCAAGACGCTCACGCTGGCTCCAGGTGCCGCCGTGCTGATGCGCTTTGACGTCAATGATTTCGCCGGGCTGATCGCAGCCGACAAAGTGAGTTCCGCGCGGGTGATCGTGAACATCACCAAGGTGAGGAAGACGGGTGGGCTCCGCTTCCACCGCGTGACCTCCGAGTGGACGGAATCCGCCAACGGGGTCCGGGAGGCACCCAGTTTCATTCCCACGCCTTTCGCAACATTCCCCGCGGATACCGTGAAGACGAACCAGTTCGCGATGGTCGATCTGACGGCCGAGGTGAAGCAGTGGCTGGCGGCGCCTGAGACGGATTTTGGCATCGCGATCACGGGGGACGCTGGCACGGCGCTGGATTTCGCCTCGAAGGAAGGCCCCACCGAGGGCGAGCCGGCCTGGCTGGAGATCGAGAGCCTGCAGGTGACGAGAGATGCGCAGATCGCTCCCGGTGTCGATGCGGTGAAACTGGGCGGCGGTAGCGTGGATAATACGGAATTTTCTTACCTGAATGGAGTGAGCGGCCCGATCCAAAGCCAGCTGGATGCGGCAAGTGCGGCTGCGAATGCCGCGAACGAGGCAGCAAGCGCTGCGGCGACCGCGGCGGATGCTGCGAACGAGGCAGCAAGTGCCGCGGCGACCACGGGGGATGCTGCGAACGCGGCGGCAAGTGCTGCGGCGACCACGGCGAATGCGGCAGTTGCGTTGGTGGATGCGACAGCCATTCAATCCATCAGAAAGGATTTTTCCGAGCCTCCGCTGCGCGTGGTGCGGGGCACCATTACTTGGAAAAATGGTGCGGTCACGATTGCGGATGGTAGCGGCTTCACGGTGACCAATCCATCCACGGAAGTCTTCGCAATCACCTTCAACCAAGCATTCGCCAGTGTCCCGACCGTGGTGAGCAGCTTCCAAGTGCCGCTGGTGGAGGCTAATACCCAACTCGCTTTGGGCGTGATCGGAACCACCAGGACGTCCACCACTTTCAGGAGCCAGATTCAAGGTGAGGGCCGCAGCATTCACTTCATTGCCATCGGCCCGCGCTGAGCGCCAGGTTTCCAGCTTGGGGATGGAATTTGCACCGGGGCGCCTTTTCTGCTCTCTTCCGCCAAACCGGCGAGGTGGAAAATCGCACAAATTGCGCTCCGCCTGCCGCTTTTCGGCCAACATGAAAACCACTCTCGCTCTCAGCCTGCTTGCCGCCACGCTGCCTCTCGCCGCGGCGGACAAGGAGAAGGATAAGGACAAGTCAATCGTCGCGATCTACGATTTGGAGGGCAAGCTGTCCGAATCCGGACGTCCCGAGGCTTCGCTGCTCGATGGCTTGGGCATCGAAGCGAACCGCCCGATGACCCTCTTCGATGTTTCGCGCAGCCTGGAGTCCGCGGCAACCGATCCGAAGGTGAAGGCCGTGGTGCTGGATGCCGACGACGCCGAGCTGGGGCTCGCGCAGATCGAGGAACTGGTGCGGCGGCTCAAGGTAGTCCGCGATGCGGGCAAGGATGTGTGGATCTACAGCGACACCCTGAGCAATGCGACCGCGCTGCTGGGATCCGCGGCGAACCACTTCACGCTGATGCCGGAGGGCGATGTCGATTTCCACGGCATCTACTCCGAGTCGATGTATTTCAAGGGCCTGCTCGACAAGGCGGGGGTGGTGGCCGACGTGATCCACATCGGCGATTTCAAGAGTTACGGCGAGGAATACTACCGCACCGGCCCCAGCGACTTCGCCAAGCAGCAGAAGGAAGAGCTGATCGGTGGCATCTTCGACCAGATCGTCGCCAAGGTCGCGGAGGGCCGGAAGGTCCCCGCCGAGAAGGTCCGCGCACTGATTGATCTTGGCACTTTCACCACCGCGCAGGCCAAGGAGACCGGTCTGGTGGATGAGCTGAAGCACCGCACCGATTTCTCTTCCGCCGTGCGCGCCGCCTATCCGGGGGCTGACTTCGATCACGAATACAAGCTGCCTGATCTCGATGGCCCGGAGCTCACCGGCATGTTCGATGTCTTCAAGCTGATGTTCCAGTCGGACAAGTCGAAGTCCGGGAAGAGCGATTTCGTGGCCGTGGTTTCCCTGGATAGTGACATCTCGAACGAGAGCATCGCACCGGTCCGCAAGGAGATCCTCAAGCTGATCAAGGACGACAAGGCTAAGGCTCTGGTGCTGCGGGTGAATTCGCCGGGCGGCTCCGCGCTCGCCAGCGAGGTGCTGTGGGAGGCGACCGATGAATGGAAGGCCAGCGGCCGGCCCTTCGTGGTCTCGATGGGCGAGGTGGCGGCCAGCGGCGGCTACTATGTTTCATCCGGCGGTGACCGGATCTTCGCGGAAGAGGGCACCATCACTGGTTCGATCGGCGTGGTCGGCATGAAGCTGGTCTTGAATGGCGCGCTGGAGAAGCTCGGCATCACCACCCACGCGACCCAGCGCGGCGCGCGCGCCGGGGCCATGTCGATGTTCAAGCCCTACACCGAGGAGGAGACCAAGATGATCCGCGACTCGATGCTCTCGGTCTATGGCACCTTCAAGAAGCGGATCGAGAGCGGCCGTGGCCCGCGTCTCAAGGGCGACCTCGAAGGCATGGCTGGCGGCCGGGTTTACACCGGTGCCCGTGCGCTCGAGCTGGGTCTGGTGGATGAACTCGGCGGTCTCGGCGAAGCGATCGACTACGCGGCGAAGAAGGCCGGGGTCGAGGCCAGCACTGCCCGCCTTGTCCCCGAGCCGAAGAGCGCGATCGAGGGACTCTTCGCCCAGCCGGAGAAGAAGAGCGACGATGAGATCGTGAAGATGGGCGTTCGCACTTCGCCGGTGAAGGAAGCGGTGATGGCGACAATCGGTGATGTGAAAGTCGCCGCTCTGCCGAAGCCAGCACGCGAGGCGGTGAGCCATGTGCTCAAGCGGATCGACTCCTGCTCGGACTCGGCGATCCAGCTCATCGGGCCGGAGATTTCGGTGCCGATGAAGTGAGAGCGTTCTTCAAGCAATCTCTCTGACAAATCTCCGCGGTACGGCTTGATGTCGTACCGCGGTTTTTGTTATGGGCCTCCTTCGGGGTCTGTGGGCTTCGCGTCGGAAGAAGCTGCCGCTGGCAATGGAGGCGCTGCCGCAGTGAGGTGGGGCAATGGATCTGACGTCTTCGCAAACACCATCGCAGAATGTTGCTTCCAGCACGCCGGCTATTGGATTAGAAGTTCGGCGTCATCTGGATGAGGACTGCTCTCCTTCTTGCCCTGCTGTCGGCACCCCTTTGCGCCGCGCCGCTGCATGTGGACTTTCGTCATGCTGGTGAAGGGAAGCCGCTGCTGATGGATTCCCTGCGCTACACTGCCGCACCCGGCGAGACCTATTCGGTCACGCGGATCGCCTGGCTGGCGACGGGCTTCTCGGTGGAGACGGCGGCGGGCAAGACGATCGAATGTCCGGGCAAGACAGGCTACGTCGGTGAGAATGGCGCACTTCTCTCGCTGCTGGCACTGCCGGATGAAAAGATCCGCTCGATCAGCTTCTACGTCGGCCCGGATGAGAAGGTGAATCATGCCGATCCGGCGGTGCTCGCGCCCAATGATCCGCTGAATCCGAATGTGAACCGCCTGCACTGGGATTGGCAGGGAGGCTACATCTTTCTCGCCTTGGAAGGCCACTGGCGCAGGCCGGATGACAAGTTCCCCGCGGGATATGCCTATCACTTCGCGCGCGATCCGAACCGCACCCGCATCACGCTGCCGCTGGAGGTTGACCTGCACAATGAGGCGCGGGTCACGGTCGTGCTGGATGCGGTGGAGCTGTTAGATGGTCTGTCCTTCGCGAAGGACGGTGCCACGACGCACTCGCAGGAGGGAGATCCGGTGGCGGCAAAGCTGAAGGAGAATCTGGGAAAGGCCATTCACGTCGCGGCGATCGAAACGGGCGGCGTGCCCACGCCACCGCAGGCGCCACCGCCCTTCGATCTGCCTGCGGATCTGACGGCCTTTCCCCTGCGCCTACCGCGCACTGTGTCGCTGCCGGCGCTGCCGCGTGACAATCCCTTGCTGGCTGGACGGGTCGCGTTGGGGGCCAAGCTCTTCTCGGAGCCAAAGCTTTCGCGCACCGGCGCGATCTCCTGCGCCACCTGCCATGTGGAAAGCGCGGGCTTCTCCGATCCGCGGACCTTCAGCCTCGGAGTGGACAACTTGCCCGGCAAGCGCCACGCCATGCCGCTCTTCAACCTCGCTTGGAAGGATCGCTTCTTCTGGGATGGCCGCGCGCCTTCCTTGCGGGAGCAGGTGATGTTCCCGATCCAGGATCACCTTGAGATGGACGAGAAGCCGGAGCGGATCGTGGAGAAGCTCAAGGCCGATCCACTTTACCCGCCGCTCTTCACGAGGGCCTTCGGCTCCGGTGCGATCACCGCGCAGACCATCTCGCTGGCGCTGGAGAACTTCCTGCTCACCAAGCTGAGCTTCGATTCGAAGTTCGATCGCGCGATGAAGGGCGGTGAAGCGCTCACCGATCAGGAGAAGCGCGGCTTCGAGCTCTTCTTCACCGAATCGGAGCCGCGTTTCGGCAAGCGCGGTGCGGACTGTTTCCACTGCCACGGCGGAGCGCTGTTCACCGATCACGGCTTCCATAACAACGGTCTGGCCCTGACGGACGACCTCGGCCTCGCGGCGATCAGCGGGAAGGACACGGATCGCTTCAAGTTCAGCACGCCCTCCTTGAGGAACGTGGGTCTAACAGCACCGTACATGCACGATGGTCGCTTCTCGACGCTGGAGGAAGTGGTGAAGCATTACAATGAGGGCTTTGTGCCAAGCGAGACGCTGGATCCGAACTTGGCGAAGCACCCTCAGGGATTGGGTTTGTCGAAGGAGGATCAGGAGGCGCTGGTGGCTTTCTTGAAGTCGCTCAGTGATCCGGCCTACGGGCCGAAGTAGATCATAGGGTCGCGATTTCTGTGGTACGTAGTCCCGCCTTCAGGCGGACGAAGCAGTTCTTGGGGCGGATCCCTACCCGGGGGGGGGCTGGAGATGCGGCAGTTCGCGTGGCTTCGTCCGCCTGAAGGCGGGACTACGTACCACTGATGACTGGCTGCGGGGGTAGGTTCGCGCCTTCGCGTCCCCCCTTACCAAATCTTAACGATTTTCTCCGCTCCCCACATCATTCCCAAACGTCGTGCTGGCAGGGTCGCGTGGAAATCCAGGACGACCGACCGATGAAAGCCGCCTCCCTCCTCTCATTTCTCTTCCTCGCGACGGCCAACGCAGACCCCCACATCTCCTCGTGGTTTACCGCGCGCAGCGGTGCCTACGCCCGGGTCTACACCAGCACGGCCAACCAGAGCTCGGGCACCACCTCCGCCACTTGGTCGCGGGGGCAGGGCGCGCAGACCACGCCGACCTATGCTGGCGTGAATGAGATCTCGTATTCGAACGATTGGGTCTACATCCGCACCACTGGCCTTGCAGGGCATGTGATGGGTCCATGGTATCTCGATTCCGGAAAGAGCCAGGACTTCCCGAACTTCCCTGCGAATACCGCGACCCTCTATCGCATCCCGCGCAATCCAAAGGAGGCCACCCCGACAAAGACCAGCACCGATCTCGGTGCTTCCGGTTACTATGTGAACGGCGTGGCGATGTTCGACATGCGCGATTCCTTCTCCTACCGGAACGCCAGCGCTCAGGACGCCACACCGGTGAATGGCCTTAGCGGCGACGGCATCTGGAACCGCGAGGCCTATCACAACGAGTCCGTCACCTTTGACAACGGTTACGCTCATCAAGCGGGCAAGGTGTACCATTACCATGCCCAGCCGCCAGGCCTGCGCTATCAATTGGGCGACCACGTTAGCTACGATGCGGCCACCAATGTTTACAGCGAGATGCCCGGTCTGCCGGCCAAGCACTCGCCGATCCTCGCATGGGCGGCCGATGGTTTTCCGGTTTATGGCCCCTATGGTTACAGCGATCCGAACGATCCCTCCTCGGGTATCCGGCGCATGACCAGCGGCTTCCGCCTGCGTACGATCACTACCCGCACCGCCTTGCCCGCCTGGTCCCAGCGGGTTCAGAACCGCCTCACGGCCCTGACCTCCAGCCAGTATGGCCCGGCTGTGAATGGCACCTATGCCCTGGGACACTATCTGGAAGACTACGAATACCTCGGCGATGTCGGCTTTACCCATGGTGTCGACTTCGATCTGAACGAGCAGAACGTGCGCTTCTGCAAGACCCCGGAGTATCCGGATGGTACCTGGGCCTATTTCCTCACCATCACCTCCACGGGCACTCCGGTGTTTCCCTTTTCCACCGGCCGCCAGTACTACGGCACCGTGAGCGGTGGCGCGGTGCCTTCGATCAGCGAGGCCGTGACCAGCTACTGGAAGGGCGGCCCTAACAAGGAGGAAGAGCCGGATGTCATCGCCGTCTCGCCGAACAGCGGCGACGTCACCCTGACCTGGAGTGCAGTCGAAGGCGGCACGTATGAGGTGAAGGCCGGTGACACTCCGGACGGAGGGGTGCTTGCCACCACGCCGCTTACCGGCAGCGACAAGTTCACCTATACCGACAGCGGGGCGAAGACCTCGCACAGCAAGCGCTTCTACCGGATCAACCGCAGCGCCCTCGCGAGCTTCGATAGCAACGGCTTCAACTACACGCCTCCGGGTGGTGGTGGCGGGAGCACGGTCAGCTTCACCTTCAGCTTCCCGACCGCACCGCCCATCCCGCCGCAGGATGCTGTCACCTCCATTACCGTCGGCGGCGTGGCCACTTCGATCACCAGCTACACGCAGGGCACTGGCAGTGCGACCGTGAGCTTCAACAACAGCACCTTGGCCAGCGGCATGCCCTATCCCGCGATCCTCAGCTTTACCCCGCCGGGACAAACCCTCCGGACCGTCAATTCTTCCAATACCTACACCAAGTAGCGTCCCCGTTTCCTTTGCCGGGTGTGTGAAGAATCCCTGCATGTGTCCGCATGCAGGGATTCGCTTTTCGGGCGGGACGCACCGCTCTATTCCTATTTGGTGGCGGCAGCCTTCAAGCGTTCGCTCGCATCCTTCGCCAACTGTAGATAGTTCCCGCGCTTTTCATAGGTCACATTCATCTCCGCATGGACCTTCTTCAGTTCCGCGAGGACCTCCTGCTGACGTCCGCCTTCCAAGCCCTCAACCGTAGCGCCGATTAGTGAATGGGTAGCGGAGCTATACCAAATGTTGTAGTTGAATCGCTCCAACATCTTGGCCGCCTCGAAGATCAGGGCACAGGCGAGGCCCAAGGCACAGCCGAAGCCGATGCGGGCACGCTTGTTTTGCGAACAGGTGGTCCCGATCAGCAAGGGCACCAAGATGAGGTAGGGGAGGATATATACGAATACGATCACGGCTTCTCGGAATAGTTTGCGTCGATCTCCCGCCCAAAAGGGCCAGCAGCTTTTGGAGCAGGATCATGGATTCTCAGGGGCCGGGTCGAGCCCGGAACTACGTTTCATCCCCATTTCACAAATCCGCCTGCCATTCGGCCTTGCTCCCGCGCCCTCGCCGCTCCATTTCCCCGCATGCGTTTCTCCGCCGTGCTCTTCGATTTCGATGGCGTCTTGGTCGATACGGAGTGGGCCATCTATGAGGCCTGGCACCGAACGTTCCTGGCGCACGGTCATCCGCTGCCGCTGGAAACTTACACCCAGTGCATCGGCTCGGACTTCGACACCTGGTCGCCGAAGACGCACCTGGAAGAACTCACCGGCCGCAGCTTCGATTGGCACCAGCTCGATGAAGCCCGCCAAGTCGAAATCCGCCGGGATCTGGAGCAGGCCGGCCCGATGCCCGGAGTGGTCGCCCTGTTGGAGAAGCTCAAGGCTCAGGGCATTCCAATCGGGGTGGTCTCCAGTTCTTCCCACTTCTGGGTCGATGGCTGGCTGGAGAAACTACGATTGATGCCGTACTTCAAGACCGTGGTCTGCCGCGGGGATGCCCCGCGGATCAAGCCGGCTCCCGACCTCTGGCTTGAAGCCATCCGCCGCTTGGAGCTGCCCGCGGGTGAATGCCTTGCGATCGAGGATTCCTTGAATGGCGTGAAGTCCGCCAAGGCCGCTGGCCTCAACGTCTGGGTGGTGCCGAATCGCACTACGGCCTGCCTGGATTTCTCCATGGCAGACCGCATCTGCGCTTCGCTCGAGGTCGCGCCGCTGTGAGGATAGGGAGCGGGGACATTCTTGTCCCCGAATCGGACCAATAGCAGGGACAGGAATGTCCCTGCTCCTTATTCAAAATCCATCCAGCTTCTCGAAGCTGATCGAAGGCTGCTTGGCCGCAGTCGACTCGCGCTTGAACGAAGTTTTCAAGGCAACCGGATTCTCGAAGAACCCGCCGTTGCGCATGAAGAACTCATTTCCCTTCACGCCGCCCGCGCGGTCCATGCGGTAACCGCGGTTCGCGATATCGTCACCGGTGAAGACCGCCTCGGTCACCTCGTGCCACTGGCCCTTCACGTCGCAGGTCCACTGGTTGCCGTAGAGTGCGCCGCGGCTGAGATACCCATTGCGATCCGCGAAGTTCTCCAGGAAGGAATGCGCGCCGGTCAGGTGCTTGTCCGTCTTCGGCCGCTTGAAGCTGGCGATCAGCTTCCATTCCTTCTTGTCCGGCAGGAAGAACCACGCGGTGTAAACGGTCGAGCCTTGGCCATCCGGGTGCACGCGGTTGAGGAAGCGGCAGGTCTCGCCGGCCTTCCATGGATACAGCCAGTAGCTCTGGCCGCCGGAGCCCTCGCCGCCGAATTCACCGCCATGCACGCCCTCGCCCTTCTTGAGCAGGGTGATCTTCTGGTCTTCTGGGATTTCGCCAGGTTTGTCGGTTTTGAAGGGGCTCCACACGGAGAAGAGGATGCGGCGCTCCTGTTCCGAATTCACCTGCATGCCGAAGTAACCTTCGCCGAAGCCATTCGACATGAAGTACGAGCCGATCGGGTCGCTGCCTTCCGGCACCGTGACCTCGTTGTAGAACCACTCAAGCGGCTCACCCTTCGGCAGGGAGTAGTTGAGGTGCACCGAGGGACCACGGCGGCCCCAGTAGAAGCGGTTGTCCTGGTTGTCCTTCACGTAGTTGAGCGCGACCTCATCCGGCGCCTTCACCGTCACGGCTTCCAGATCGGCGAAGACCTCGCCGCTCTTCTTTACGCCCTGAAGGTCCACCCGCACGTAGCCGGCTTCCTTCACCGGGAATTTCCCGAGCGCCACCGGCTCGGTGGCACCGCTTTTCAAATCCAGTTCCTGCGCCTTGCCGTTGACCGTCGCGCGGATCCGCGAATCGGCCGGCACTGCCGCCTTCAGCTTCAGCCCCAGCTCTAGGTCCGCGGCGCGATCCACGCGGAAGAAGAGCGACTGCACGGTGCCCTCGTTCTCCCATTTGGCCCCGCCGCGGCCCCCGCGCCGGCCACCACCTCCGCCGCCGCTATCCTTGCCCGCTTCCTTGGTGATGTAGGCATTCCCGCCGACCGGCACTTCCCAGTCCTTACCGGCTGCGATTTCCCCACCCAGTGTCGCGAGAACCAAGGCCGCCCAAATCTTCCGCTCGATCAGCATGCAGGTTAAACGCCGGAAAGTGGCGTTTTGTTCCATAAAATGCAATAAATCGCTCCGAAAGTGCTTTGGGTGGCTATTTTAGCACTTCACCTCCGGGTGGTGCTTGCTCATGCACTCGTCGCAGACGCCGTGGCTGAACTTCGCCTCACTGTGGCGCTGGATGTAGCTCTCCACCTGGTGCCAGGTGCCGTCCTCGTCGCGGATGTTCTTGCAGTAGGAGCAGGTCGGCAGGATCCCGCGTAGGGTCTTCACCTCCTGCAGCGCCTGCTTGAGCGAGCCGATCAGGCTGACGTTCTCCCGCTCCACCTCCTTGCGCCGCTCAATCTCGCGCTGGGCGAGGCTGAGCTCCAGCCGCACCTTGGTCACCTCCCTGAGGATCGCCAGCACCGGGCGGTTCTCGATCTCCATGCCGTTCCGCCCGCTTTGCCAGGCGATGTACCAGTAGAGGAAAGGGAAGGCGAAGACGCTGATCACAAAGCGGCTCACAAAGGTGCCGGTGATGATCTTCTGATAGTCCGGGCTACCGGCGAAGGCTCCGGTATTGAAGAGAATCACATCCAGCCAGAGCACCCCGAGCAGGGTGAGGAAGGAGCGCAGCCAGAGCCGGACATTGAACTCCGGCTTGCCGAGGAATTCCCAAGCCACCGCCAGGAAGATCAGATCGGCGAAGGCCGCGAAGATCGATGCCGAGTAGATCCGCAGGCTCTGCGGCGGGAAGTAGCTCGTCATGTCCGGGTTGGAGAGCCGGAGCTGCCACTGCAGCACCGAGGTCACCACCGGCACCATGATGGAGACTCCGATGATCGTGGAAATCGCGATCCGGGTCGCGCGGGGTCCGTCGAAGACGTAGACCACGAAGACGCCCAGCAGCAGCGCGGTGTAGAACACCGTGGACCCGACCATGAAGGAGACCCCGGGAATATTCACCCGTACACCGGCGTCCGTGACCCAGACCATCACCGCGGTCAGGCTGCCGATCAGCGCGTAGAAGTGGGCAAGGCCCAGTCTGTTCCGCAGGGAGTGCGCCCAAAGCACCAGAAAGTAGACGGAAATCGCCTCAATGATCAGGATCAGCAATTCGCTCGTCATCGTTTCCGTCGCGCCATCGTAAAAGTTAAGTGAGGAGTTGCGGGAGAGTAAGGATCGCGGCCGCGCTGACAAGGCATGCGGCCCTACGAGGAGCAAAATCGGTCTTATCCAACCCGGGAAATGCCGGGGGATGCGTAATTTTGCGTAGCTTGGCAGCTCGTGAAGCTGGAGCTCACCAATCCTGGTGGTTGCTCGGAGCGTGCTCGGGATTGCTGCAGGTGCAGGCCAGTGCACCTTGCTTCGGCACGGTCTTGGAGAAGGTGTAAGTGCCCTCTGCGCAGGTCGGCTGCTTGGCTAGGAAGCTATCCTTGCTACCCACGATCTTGTCCCAAGGAATTGGCTGGCCGGGCTTCACACTGTTCATGTTCTGATAGGATCGCACCGCCTGTTGGACGTTGCGGGTATTCATGATGCAGGCCGCGCGATCGGAGCCTTTCTTCCAAGCCCGGGCCCCGACGAAGAGCACGCTGCTTCCCGCCAGGTAGGGCAGGGCACCGCCGATTTCGATGGCGTAGGGCATCTCGGCCAAGGTCGTAAGGCCGTCTTGCTCACTGGCGATGCACAGCGACCAAGGCTTGGCGGTGAGGTATTTGCTGGCATAGGCAAGGAAGGGCGCGCCTTCGCTGCTGATGCTGCTTGCAGAGTTGCGGAGCATCCAGCCGATCGCCGGTGCCACCTGTGGAGACGCGTAAACGAGCAGGTTGCCATTCTCCGGGAAGTGGTCGGTCGCGGCTTGGTATTCCTTCCACTGGCCCAGCTTCATCGCCGCGGTCTCGACATACTTCAGGTACTCCGCGCGGCTGGTGTAGGTCAGGGTGCCCGCGTCGTCATAGAGCAATTGGGTCTTGGCCTGCATCAGGGGCTTCATCGGCAGCTCCCAGCCGCGGCGGGAGCCTTGGACCTTGGCCTTGCCCAAGCCCTTCTCCAGTTCTGGCAGCATCAGCTTCAGCAGCTCGCCGGCACCGTCGATCTGCACAAAGAAGTCCACTGGCTGCGGTGAGGTGGGCGTGGCCTTCCACGAGGAGATGTCGACTCCGAGGAGCAACTGCAAGTCGGTCTTGGCCAGCAGGTCTTTCAAGGTGCCGCCGACCGGCAGCTTCTCGTTCATGCCCTGCTTGATATCCGCTTCCTGGCCACAGGCCTTGGCGATGGCCGTCAGCACTTCCGGTAGGGCGGTGGCATCCAGACGGGTCTCGATCACCAGATCGGTGGCGGCGGGAATCATCGTCGGCGTCCGGAACTTGATCGGCTCCTTGCCCAAGAGGGTGCTGAAACCCGTCCGGCCGGCGGGCAGATACTGATACTGGCGCAGCAGGTAGGCATCGCCATCCCGCTTCAGGCTCCGGCCACTGGCCGCTGCCTGCGCCATGCCGGAGGCATCCACCAGTGCGGCCGGGTCGACCTTGAGCTTGTTTCTGTCTGCCACGGGCATGCCGTTGAGGAATGCTTTCACCAGCTCGATGAGCATCTCCCTCTCGCCCTCATGATCCTCGAAGTGCAGCATCTTGCCGCCGATATCGAGCTTGCCGGCTACGCGGTTGAAGTGAGGCGAGGACTCCGGCCCTACAGGTGGCAGCACAGGCGGCTCCGCCGGTTCTGCGGGCGCGGCCAGCGCTGGGGCGGCCGGTGCCGTCACAGCCGGGGCACTGTCTGCTTTCGATGACGATGCCTTGGCCACCGCCTTCAGGCGGTCGCAGCCAGCGAGAAAGGGCATCCCTATCAGGACCGTGACTGCCAAAGCTCGATGAATTATCATGCGATGTTAATATTTTTTAGAATTACGATCGTCAAGCCCGCTTCCGTGGCGCTCTGGTGGCAGATTTTTTCAAATCCGTTCACCTCATCTCGGCGTTGCAGCGGGGTGGGGGACTCTGGGAGTCTGTCGCGACCCCATGAAGCTCAAGCTGACCATCGCCTATGACGGCACCGCCTATCAGGGCTGGCAGTCACAGCGTTCCGGGCGCGGGGTCCAGGACCAGCTCCACACCGCGCTGGCGGCTTTGTTCCCTGAGGCGCCCGAGCTCACCGGTTCCAGCCGGACAGATGCCGGGGTCCACGCCTTGGGGATGGTCGCGCATTTCGAGACCGCGGAGCTGCGCATGCCGCTGCGCCACCTGCCGCTCGCGCTCAATGCCTTGCTGCCCGTGGATATCCGGGTTTTGGGAGCTGCGAAGGCGACTGAGGCCTTCCACGCGCGCTTCGGTGCCAAGGGCAAGGAGTACCGCTACCGGATCTGGAATCATGCCGCGATGAATCCCCTGCTGCGGACCCAGGCGTGGCATGTCCCGCGGGCGCTCGATCTCGCCGCGATGCAGGTCGCGGCGGCACTTTTTGTCGGGCAGCACGACTTTAGGGCTTTCACGGCGAAGCGGCCCGGCATCTTGGGCGACTCGGTCCGCACTCTGACCCGTTGCGAGGTCCGCAAGCGCGGCCCGGAGATCACCGTGGTGCTGGCAGGCCCCGGCTTCCTCTACAAGATGTGCCGGGGGATCGTCGGCACCTTGGTGCAGATCGGTGAAGGACGATACCCTGCGGAAGCGGTGAGGGAGATGCTGGCCAGCCGCGACCGGCGAATCTCGGGGGTGAATGCGCCCGCGCATGGGCTGGTGCTGCAGAAGGTCTTCTATCGCTGAGCGCCCTACTGCCGGCTCAGGCAATAGCCTGCGATTCCCAGCGCGAGGATCTGCACGAAGAGCAGATTGGAGAATAGGTATCGGTTGCCTCTTTCGCGATCCCTCCGCCTCATATCGCCGAACCGGGTGAAGATCATGGGAAGCAGGATGAGCTCCTGCACCACGGCTGCCCAGAGGGGCAAGGTGGACCAATGTGCCCGCCGGGCCAAAGACACGTTGCCCAGCAAGAGCACGAAGACGAGGACTCCGGCATAGACGACATGCAGATCCACGTCTTTGTACCACTTCGGCTTCATGCCTGATAGAAAACACGCGCGCCGAAATTTGCCTGCATTTTTCTGTCCGGCCAGCCAAGCGATTCCCAATCCCTCTCCATGGCCCTCCAGATTCTGACCATCGTCCACGTGATCATCAGCCTGCTCGGGATCGCCTCGGGCTTCGCCATCATGGCCGCCATGCTGCGCGGCAATCCACGCCACCCTTGGACCGGCTTCTTCCTGGCCATGACCTTGGCCACCAGTCTCACCGGTTTTCTCTTCCCCTATGACAAGGGCTTCACGCCGGCCCTCGGCTTCGGGGTGATCTCCACCATCATTCTCGCCCTGGCGCTCTATGCGCTCTACAAGCGCCAGCTCGCCGGTGGCTGGCGGAAGACCTATATCATCTGTGCGCTCTTCGCCCAGTATCTGAATGTCTTCGTGCTGGTGGTGCAGATGTTCCTGAAGATCCCGGCGCTGAAGGCCCTGGCCCCTACCCAGAGCGAGCCGCCCTTCGGCATCGCCCAGGGCCTAGTCCTGATCGGCTTTCTTGCCACTGGCTTCCTCTCGCTGCGGCGCAAGCCTCAGCCTGCGTGAATCCGGATGTCCCGCCTCAGTGCTCGGGACCGACCCAACGGGAACCGGGTCGTGGATTGTAGCGGGACTGGATGCCCAGGCATTGCCCATCGGAATCGGCGAAGACCTGGAACTCGATCCACGCATAAGTTCCATCGTCGAATTTCACATAGGCCTGTCGTTTCCCCGACTCGGACCGCCATCCCTCGCTCACGGGCCGGACGCTCTCCCACACTCGCACGTGGGCGTCTTGGAAAAACTGCGGTGCCACGTCTCGGGGAACTTCCCGATCCGAGACTTGGCCGTCCCAGGCATCCAGCCTGAGCGTCCACCTGAAGGGAGCAGGCCAGGTGCCCGTCAGGGGCTGAGGCGCGCTGGGGCCACGCTCGAGCTTGAACTCCAGCACATGCCCTCCCTTGTCATCGAGCGCAACCCGCCATGGCTTGTTGTCAGGCTTCAAGGCTTCGCGCCGGTATGGCTTCCGCACCAAGGGCACGGAGTCATCGGCGACATCCAGCATCACCACCCGCCAGAAGCCGGGGCGCTGCTCGTCCCGATTCCACAAGTGAGTCGGCATGGTGTGGGCGAGCGGATCGGGAATGTGGCCCGGGACTTCCGCGGTCACGCCGGAAACGAACATCCGCAGGCATGGAATCTTGAATTCACCCTTCGCATTGGTATCCCCGGTCGCCGGCCTCGGTTCCCACGCGGGAGCGTAGCCCCGGTAACCGATGATCTTGGCCCCGGCGAGCGGGCGTCCGTTTTGATCGACCACGCTCCCTCGGATGCTGAATAGGGAAGGACACCAAACCGGGGCAAAGAAGGCAGCCAAGGTCAGGAAGCCCATCGTCAGGCCGACGATCCATTCCTTCTTCCGTTGTTTGCGCTTTCGCTCGCTGCTCATGGGCCAAGACTGCCACGTCGGATCATAGCAGCCAGTCGATCATATTATTCAATATATCGACAAAATCGATGATGTCGGCGGCGGCTCATCGCGGAGTCTCCCCGCCATTTGCCTTCCGCTTTGCGCCGATTCTGTTAGTTTAGCAATGTCTCCCTCCAAGATCCTTGCCCTTCTCTGCCTTGGCTTCGCCCTCACTTCCTGCGCGGAAGACAGGGACTACTTCTGGCACGGCGATGGCAGCGCCGATCAGCCGGCTTACAATTCCAGCGGCGGCTACACACCCACCTACACCTCGTCCCCATCCTATTCCGACGTGGAGTCGCAGGACCAGAAGATGCGCAACTACCGCCAGGAACTCGATCGCAAGATCAACGACGCTGTCTATTGATGGATCGAATCAGTCCGGGCAGCCCTCGTCCGTCCAGATCTGCTTGAGCTTGCAGATGGTCCGGGCTCCCACCCGGATCGGCGGCATCGCCTTCGCGTTCTTCTCCGGCATGTATTCGATCAGGCCTTTGCCATCGACCTTCATGTTCGCGACCATGATCCCGACAGAGTCGTGGTCCTGTCCCTGCTTGTCCCAAGCGCCGTTGCCCAAGCCGCCGTCGAGGCCGCAGGCATGGATGAACTCGTGGATAATGATGATCTCCTTCTGCTCGGTGGTGATGTTCGTCACCTTGCCGGGCAGGAAGATCACCGCGAAGACAATCTCCCAGCGTTTCGGGTCCGTCAGGGTGGAGGTCTGGCCGTGCATCTTGGTGGCGTCGAAGTTGGCGGTGGCTTTCGCGCCATCGATATAAGGATAGGTCTCCGAGCCGTTCGACCACTTCACCACGATCTGCGACGCGTCCTTGTTTTTCTCGGACACCAGCTTCACGGGAAAGCCGAGGATATTGAACTTGGTGAGCGCCGAGTCCACCGCGGGCCCCCAGGTCTCGCCCAAGTTGTGGACCGCGAGTTGCTTCGCTTTGCGGAATCTCCTGAACCAAGGTGTCGGCATGGCGTCCTCCTTCCGTCCTTCTTTGAGAAGGAATGGACTATCGAAAGCCCGGACCGCGATTGCAAGGATGGAAGTCTCAGAATCCCGCGTCGCGAAGCTGCTTCGCCCACAGCTCATCCTGATTCGCCAACTCGTTTGAGCCCATCAGCCGGTGGATCTCCGCGCGCCGTTCCAAGGTCGAGGGCTGCAGCGGTTCCAAGGCCACCATCATGTCGAAATCCGCCAAGGCCAAGGCCGGCTGTTTCATTTGCTGATGCAATGCGGCCCGGCGCTCGCGATAGTTGATCTGGCGCGGCTGCTTGCTCACGACGATGTCGAAGTCCGCGAGCGCTTCTTTCAGGCGGTTCAGATTCCACAAGGCCGTGCCGCGGTAGTAATAAGCATCTACAGCCTCCGGCTGATCCTTGATCACGCGGGTGAAGTCCTCCACCGCGGGCTCATGCTTCTTCATCTCAAAGTAAGTCCGGCCGCGGGCAAAGTGCGCATCGGTGAAGCCATCGATCAACTTCAGCGCCTCTGTGAACTTCGCCACCGCTTCATCGCCCTTGGCCTTGGCGAAGGCGGCCAGTCCATCCTGATAAGCCTGATTCGCCTTCGACCATTGAGCGAGCTGCTCAAGCTTCTTCGGATCGATCTTGGCCGGTGCCTTCGGTGGTGCCGGTGTCTCCGCGTGGAGGAGAGAGATCATCGCGGCACCGACGAGAATGAATCCGGACTTCATGAGCAGAGTAAAACAGAGCCACCTTCGCGCGTCGGTGCCTCTAGCGAATCAAGTCCGCGTATTCGGGATGACGCTCCAGCCACGCCACCGCATAGCTGCACACCGGCATGACCTTCAGCCCGCGCTCGCGAACGATTTCCATCACGCCCGTCATCAGGCGTCCCGCTGCCCCGCGCCCGCGCAAGGCCGGGTCCGCTTCCACGTGCGGGAGGATCAGCACGTCGGCCTGCACACGATAGTCGGCGAAGGCCAGCTTGCCCTCCTCCTCAAGCTCGAAGCGCTGGCGGGAGGCGTTGTCGGTTACCGGGTTCATCGCGTGGTCTTCAAGCACCCGTGCTCGACCAATCGTCCTCGAAGGTGAATCCACCTTCCGTGTAGGTTCCCGTGATCGTCTGGTATCTGAAGGACACCTCCTCCAGGTCTCCGGCGCGGTCCGCGGAGAGATCACGCGTGTTCGGCTTCCAGCCGCGGATGTTCGAGATAAACGCGTTCTTCAGCACGATGGTGTAGTAGTTCTTCGTGACACCGTCCTTCGGATCCTTGCGGTAGAACTTCAGGGTGACGTCCGAAGCTTCATTGGTCACGATCATGGCGTAGAGCC
Source organism: Haloferula sp. BvORR071 (assembly GCF_000739615.1). Classification (GTDB taxonomy): domain Bacteria; phylum Verrucomicrobiota; class Verrucomicrobiia; order Verrucomicrobiales; family Akkermansiaceae; genus Haloferula. The sequence goes on along the minus strand of NZ_BATP01000027.1, from coordinate 175,186 downwards.
CGGGCGTGGACTTATCGATCGCCTTCACAATCGTCAGCGGCTTGTGCTGGCGGCGACCGGTCGACTGGCCGGTGGTTGGATCGGTCGGGACCGTGATCTCGTGCTGATAGGCCAGAGCCTCGATCGTATCGTCGGCAAGCTCGCCCTTGATGATGCCCTGCTTCTTGCCTTTGACGATCACGTGGATGCTTTCCGCTGCCTGTGCCGGGCAGAGTGCCAGCAGGCAGCCGGCGGCGAGAAGAAGAAGTGTTTTCATGAGTGATGCAGGGCGAGTGGTTGGTTAGGGGCCGGTGGCGACAGAAGCCTTCAGGAAATAGAAGTCGCTGCGTGAGGTCGCGGGAATGTCTTGGAAGAGCGTCACGGGACGGCTGCTGCCGCTGAGGATACCCTGTGCCAAGACGACCGGCAGCAGTGACATCGCGGGCAAGCGCGAGAGCGAGTAGGTGCGGCCTGGCATGCCGGTCCAGCTCAGCCGCACGCTACCCGGGCTGGGTGTGCTGAGGGCAACTTGCAGCCGTGAGCGGCCATTGAGCGGGCCGGTATCAGCCTCGTATTCCTCGAAGTCGGTGAAGCCGTCGAAGTCCGAGTCGCGCTGGCCGTTCGAGACCAGGGGATTGAGACCGTTCGTGATCTCCCACGCATCCGGGATCCCGTCGTTGTCGTCGTCGGGGTCGGCATTGTTCCCGATCCCGTCGCCATCCGTGTCCACGGACTCGGCGGGATCGCCGGGAAAGGCGTCGTCCGGATCTGCGACCCCGTCCTGATCGTAGTCCGGCGGGCCGCCGGGAGTCACGCCCAGGGGGTCGAGTGGGTTCTCAAAAGGATTCATCGCATTGCTGGACCCGGCGAAGCGGGCGGATGAAAACTCCTCCCCTGCGGGCCAAGCATAGTCATTCGGGGCGCTGCGCAGCGCGAGCGCCAGCGGCACCCCTTGGGCATTGTTCGTGCCGGTCAACTCCACCTCCCAGCGGACGTGGGCGGGCGGGATGAAATAGCGGTCCAGCGGCGCGGCGGAGAGGGCCAGCAGCGGGGAAGATGCGACGTTCAGGGATAGAAGAACGCCACCGCCAGCGGCCTGTTGGGCAAAGCCGTCCGCGATCAAACGCTCACCGGCGGCCAGCGGCGAGACCGCGGACAGGAGAGCGAAAGCTGCCGCCATGTAGGGGGAATTCATGGGAACGCAGAGCCCCCGACTATCGGGAAATACGTATCCCGGCAAGGCGGATTCCGACCCTGAATCTAACAGCTTGGATTCATGGCTCGTCATTGCGGAATGCAAGGCGCAGGGTAATTGCACACCGCACCGCACCCGTGAGCACATTCCAAGAACTGGGCGTCCCCGCCGATCTCATCCAAGGCCTTGAGGCCCTCGGCATCGTCAAGCCCACCGAAGTCCAGGAGAAGGCCATCCCCTTCCTGATGGAAAACGGTGGCGACTTGATCGCGCAGGCCCAGACCGGCACTGGCAAGACCGCCGCCTTCGGCCTGCCGCTGTTGACCAAGGTCGACCCGAAGTCGAAGGAGATCCAAGCGCTCGTCGTTGCGCCCACTCGCGAACTGGCCAAGCAGGTCGGCAAGCAGCTCTTCCGTTTCACGAAGTTCTCCGCGAAGATCTTCGTCGAGGTCGTCTGCGGCGGCGACAAGATGGATCGCCAGATCGCCGCGCTCCAGCGCCCGACCCACATCGTGGTCGCGACTCCCGGCCGCCTGGTCGAGTTGGTCAACCAGAAGGCGCTCTCGCTCGCCGCCGTGAAGCACCTGGTGCTTGATGAGGCGGATGAGATGCTGAGCATGGGCTTCAAGAAGGAGCTCAGCCAGATCATCGGCTGGACCCGCTCGCGCCAGAGCACCTGGCTCTTTTCCGCCACTTTCCCGGATGCGATCCAAGTCCTGATCAAGGACTGCATGTCGCCCTCGCCGCATCGCCTCACGATCGACCGCAGCCATGTGGTCAACCGCGACATCGACCACCGTTTCGCCGTCTGCGCCCGCGACGAGAAGGCGGAGTTCATCGCCGGCTTCCTCAAGCGCCGCCACGAGGATCGGGGGCTGGTCTTCTGCCGAACCAAAGCGGGAGCGATCACCCTTGGCAAACAGCTCGCCAAGGAGGGCATCGAAGTCGACGTGCTGCAGGGTGATCTGACCCAGCCGGAGCGCGACAAGGTCATGCGCTCCTTCAAGAAGGGCCGCTTCCGTGTCCTGGTTGCCACCGATGTCGTGGCCCGCGGCATTGATGTCGATGGGCTGGCCTTCGTCATCCATCACCAGCCGCCGGACCAGCTCGAATACTACACCCACCGTAGCGGCCGGACCGCCCGTGCGGGCAAGAAGGGCATCTCGATCACCCTGATCGAACCGCGCGAGCGGCCGAAGATCCAGCGGATCGGCAATGAGCTGGGCGTGGGTTTTACCGAGATGCGCTGAACGAGGCTTACTCCGCCGCCGCGATCCGCTTCCGCGTGGCTTCCGCGAGATCCTTCGTCTCGATTTTCGCGGCCCAAGCTTTCGCTTCCTCCGGTGCGCTGAGCGCCAGTGCTGCCGCATAAGCAGCGCAGGCTTCCTCTTTCGTGATCCCGGCAGGCAAACCCTCAATCCACTTTGCCGGAGCCTCACGTTCCTGCTTCACCCACAAACTTATCAGTGGCTCGACCGCTGCTTTCAACAAGCGCTCGTCCGCAAAAGATCCCACCCACTCTGCCGCCGTTGCAGGATTCCTCTGCGTCCAGCGTTGCACTGTGGCTGCGACCGCAGCCTCCATCACCTGTGGCTGGGCCTTTCCTTCGGACAACCAAGCAGCTACTCTAACAGGATCCTCCTCGGCCAAGGCCGGGAACACCATCCTCTCGATGAAGGGGCGCGCCTCTTCATCGTGTCTCGCTTCCAGCCATGCGAAAACCGCATCGGCATCCAACGCGGCCCATTGCGCCGCGGCAAAGCCCATCGTCTCGCCTCGCAACTTCGGATCCGCAATTGCCTCCGCCCGCTTGAGTGCCTGCACCGGGTCGCTCGTCGCCATCTCGATCACCGTCTCCACCAAACTGCGATCCTTCACTAAAGCAGGGGAGGCTGCCGTCGATTTGTTAGGTTCTTCTTCTCCTTCTGCCGGGTGTCTCCCCGGGTCGGAATTCCGCCCGATTTTGGCCGGGCGGGATTCCGCGGGTTCCCGGCGGCCCAGATCAGGGGCCACCAGCCAGACCCCGGCGGCAAGCACGGTCATCAGCACCGGAATGATCATCACGGATTTCATGCGCGTCATGTCTTGCCGTCGGGGCGGGTGGGGGGGAGTCGGGTCAGGGTGTAACTGTCACGTTGTCGAAGACCGCGGTGCAGTCCGTCGCATTGTTGTGGGCACTTACCGCGAGTCCGATTTGGATGCTTGCGGCCATCGTTACGGTATCACTGCCCAGCGTCGTCCACGTGCTGCCATTCGCGGAGTAAGACACGGTCAGCGTGTTCCCGGTGCGATTGATCTTCAGCCACTGCGGTGCGATGACTCCGGTGGTCGTCGTGCTCGTGCTCGATCCGCTCGCGGTCAGGCGTCGCTGGAAGGAGACCCCGCTGCTCGGCGAGACCACGATCATCGCGTGCTTCGATCCGGCCGTCAGACTCTCACGAATCATGACGCCCGCCTTCGCCCAGGCATTGGTATTCTCCACCGAGGCTACGCGGGCCACGATCTCGCCGTCGCCGCTCAGGCTCTGCCACACATAGTAGAAGGCATCCGCCGTTCCCCAGATGTCAGCGCCGGAGCCATTCACCGTGTAGGTGCCCGCGGAATGCGTAGCACTGCCGGCCACACCTACGCTGCCGAGATCCTGCTTGGCCCAGACCGAAGGCAGTGCCGTCGGATCGTAGATCGACATCACTTCATCCGTGCTGAGTGCGCGCGAGTAGATCCGCACGTCATCGATCGCCCCGGTGAAGTACTTGTTCGAGTCGCGGTAGTCGTAGCCGATCGCCACGGCGAGCGCATTCAGCGACTGCGCGGTGCCGGTGGCCGTGGCTGCCTGCACGCCGTCGATGTAAACGCTGCCAGCGGTTCCATTGCGCACCGCCGCGAGGTAGTGCCACTGGCCGTTGTTCACCGTGGTTGTGGTGGTCAGGTTCACCTGGTAGCCGCCGCTGCCATAGATGAAGAAGCTTACCGTGCCATCCGCGTTCACATTCAGCGAATACTCGCCGATGTAGCCGCTGCCACCCGGTTCGCGCTGCTGGATCACCGTGCCCAGCGGCGAGCCGGCATTCACCTTCACCCAGGCACCCAGCGTGAAGTTGCCAGTGCCGGTGATGGCTGCCGCCGATCCCGCGACCATGCCGTCGTTCACACCGTCGAGTTGCAGGGCATTGCCCTCCTTGCCCGTGGCCCAGGTCGCACCGCTTACTGCGCCAGTCCGGGCGTAGCCGGAGCTGTCTGCTGCCGTCGTGCCGGAGCTTTCATTCAAGCGCCACCAGGACTTCAGCCCGCTGTAGATTGCGGCCGGTTGTGATGCCGAGCTATTGGGGTTGGTGCCCAGCGCGGTCTCCAGCGCATCGGCGTAGCCATCGCTATCGGAATCCGCCGGTGTCGTGCTCACCGTCACGGTGGCCGTGCTGGAGTCCAGGCTGGATGCTCCGTAAACCAGTTTCGCCTTGATCGGGTGGCTGCCCAGCGTCGAGCCGGTTAGCGTCGTCGAGTAAGGCGGTGCATAATCTTCTGCCAGCAAGGTCGCCCCATCGAAGAACTGCACTTTGGTCACGTTGTTGCCGTTGTCGCTCACCGTGGCGTTGATCACGATCGTCGCCGGGCTGGCATAGACCGCGCCATTGCTCGGAGAGCTCAGGCTGATTGTGGGAGCAGATGGTGTGTAGTCGCTGATCGTCACGCCTGGGGCCGCCGGCACCAGCGCGGAGCCCGGGATGACCTGGCGGGTGATGCCTGGTCCTTCCCACGCCACCGCCACGTGGTCGCCGCCGCCGCCTTCGTTCTGGATCGCCTCGATGTAATAAGGCGTTCCGCCCGCGAGGAACATTGTCACGCTCTTCTGCGAGGTCTTCTCATCCCAGGATTGGAAGCTGGTGTAGCCGGAGACCGAGGCGATGGCCGCCTTCGATGCCGAAGTCGCACCCGTGCCCAGCGACAGAGTCGAGCCGTCATCCGAGGCAATCCAGAAGGTATAGAGACCCGAAGTCGGTGGCAGCAACCAGCCGCTCAAGCGGCGGATGTAGTTGTCAGCGACACCCGAGGTCGAGGTGAAGGAACTGAGATAGCCGGTGTAGCCCGGCGATCCCGAGATGACCTGTCCGGTCCAGCGTTCCTCACGCACGCCCAGGCTTCCGTTGGCATACACGATCACCTGGCCGTAACCGGATTGACCGGAGCTGTCGGTGGCGCGCACCGTGAGCTGATAGGCTGCAGGCGAGCCCAGCGAAGCCGGTGTCTGCAGGGTCACCTGACCGGAGGCATTGATCGCGAAGATCCCGCTGCCATTGCCTGCCGTGATCGCCCAGCTGCCCAAGGTACGCGTCGGATCAAGCGCCGCGGTCGCCGTGCCCAGCACCGTGCCGCTGCTCATCGCGGAGGTCGCGGTGAAGAGCTTGCCCGCCACCACCGGGGAATCCGGGGTGTCCGTCACGTTCACCGTGAAGGTTCGCGTGATGCTGTTGCGAGTGCCGCTCAGCGGGATGCTGTCGCCGTAGGCCGTGACCGTCAGCGAGTAGGATGTAGCGGTCTCGTAGTCGAGACTGCGCACCTTCAGCACGCCGGTTTTCTTGTCCAGGGTGAAGGCTCCGTTCGCGTCGCCCGACGTGAGTTGATACTCGTAAGTCTCGCCCGGATCGGAGTCCGTCACCGTGAAGCTATGTACGACGGTGCCCGTAGGGGCATCCTCCGCCACGCTCACGGTTCCCGGATTGCTGATCGCGGTCGGCGCGGCGTTGTCGCTCCACACCGGGTAGCCCTTGGAGGTCACCAAGTCTTTCACCGATTGGGTGATCTCATAGCCCGCACCCACCTTGCCCAGGCCGTAGCGCTGGAAGTAGGTGTCCAGGTTGCGGCCGGTTGCGTCGCAGAACAGCAGGTAGAAGCGGTTCCGAATGAAATTCGGGTCGCTGCTGCTCAGGTTCTTCAGGTCGGTGTCGGTCGAACCGCTCGGGTTCTGGAGGTAGTTCATCAGCCGCGTGAAGGCAGTCTTGTAGGCCACCCAGCCGAAGGCATCGGACAGATTGTAGTAGAAGTCGTAGGATGCCCGGTTGGCGGAATTGATATCGCAGGCACTGGCCCAGGTCTGTTGGGCCGTGGGCAATGCCAGGAAAGCATTGCGGCTGCTGATCCGGTCCGCCGCGCCATAGAAGCTCTCCGAATACTCCCAGGTCGTCTGCTTGTGGACGATCGAGTAGATGATCGCCGGCATCAGGTTCACATCCACCTCGGCGTGAGTGGGGATGCGGAAGGCATTGTCGAAGTTGTCCTGATAGCCGTGGCCGAGTTCGTGGTAGTTGCCCCACGAGCCGTTCACCCGCGCGCCGTCGAGCTGGCCGTTGTCATCGGTGCCCCAGCCCGCTTCAATCGGATAGCCGGCATAAGCGGCCCCGGCCGAGACGTAGCGCGAGGTCGCGATCGCTTCGCCGCGCTTCCGCCAATTCGTATAGCCATAGTACTCGTCGGCGGTATCCATCACGGACTTCCAGTAGTTGCCCACCGCGGTCGGATTGGTCATCGCACTGAGCTGGGCCTTCGGCACGTAGAGCGTCAGCTTGTCGGTCTTCAGGTAGCCGTAGGGCGCCGGTTTGGTGCTCAGGCCGCTGTTCCACTCGCTGTCGGTATTGGTCCCGAGCACGAAGCACGGAGCTTCAAGCGCGCCGCTCACCGTGACATTGAAGGTCCCAAGGCTGCTGCCGGCGGGCACCAGGATCGTTACAAGGCCCCCGAAGACGTTGCCCGTCTGCGTGCTCGTCGCGGTCAGCGGCACGCGCCGCCACAGTTTCGGGAAGTAGCTCCAGGTCGATGCATTCCAAGTGACGTCCTCACTGCCATTGCCAGCGATGTGGACCTGCAAGCCAGCGGCGGTCTTGTCGGAGGGAATCGTTACCGTGATCGTAGCGCCCGGTGCGGCATACACGCCGGTCTCGATCCTTGTCGGCTTGCCGCCTTGATTCATGTAGAAGTCGGTGGCGGTGTTGCCATTCACAGAGACTGTCTTGTTCACCGTGGATCCTGCGGAGGGAGTTCCCGGGAAGTCGCTCGCACAAGGGTGCGCGAACAACTGCGCCGGCGTCATCGCGTCGAATTTCTTCGACTGATAGCGCGCCAGCATTGCCTCCACCGGCTTCGAGGCCCGCGAGATCGTCGCGGAGTTCGTCGGCGCAATCCAGCTGTAGTGGGTCGCGTTGCCCAGCGTCTCCATGTCGTTGTTCAGCGTGGTCACATCACTGCGCACGGCCAGCACTTGATCGATCGAGTTCGCGGCGATGGTCTTGTTCGCCAGAGTCATCGTGATCAGGCCCTCCTTGTCGCGGATCAGGTCGTTGCTGCCATTCAGAGCGCTGTAGTAGGCCGAGGGTGCCGTCGACGGCACCGTGGCCGGGGAGGTTCCATCCCACCCGGAGCCGCTGAAGGTCAGGCCGAAGCTGCCGAGCACGTTGTAGGCATCCGCGCTCGGCGTCGCCCCCAGTGCCCACGGCGTGGCACCGCAGACGATTCCTCCGCCAGCTGCCGTGAAGGTCTGGATCTTGGTCACGGCCGCGGCGCTGTAGCCCGAGTGCCAGTCGAAGACGAAGACATCCACGCCGCTCAAGTCGTTCGTGGATGAGCTCATCGTCGTCGTCACCGACTTCGTCAGGTAGCCGCGGCTGGTCCAGAAGCTGGTCGCGATCCCCGCACCGCAGCCCACCGTGATGGTGGAGGGCGTGGTCTTGCGGCTGGCCCACTTCGCGCTCGCCTCTAACAGGGCGGGCATCGAGTTCGCACCGCCGCCCAGCGGCCCGTTGTGGGCGAAGGCCACCGCGCAGGCGGCTGTTCCGGCGTAGCTGTCACCGTAGCGGCCCGCGGCCATGATGGCCACGCCGTTGGCGTCCATCAGCACCGGGAAGGCCGCAGTGCCATGGCGGGCGATGCTGCCGGGCGAGCCCCAGCCGGAGACAGTTTGTCCGGCAGTGGTCCCTGTGATGCTGGCGAAGTCGGCAGCGAGATCGGCGTGCACAACTAGGGTCGCGGCAGCCGTGGCGGCGAAAAACAGGAAGATGGTCGAGGTCTTCATGCCTTCTGGGGGTGGGAGTTTGGTCGAGGATTCATGTGGTTTTTTTGTCACCCCGCAGCATCCCAAAACCGGCTTTGGGGATTCCTAACCGCTAGATCCAAATCCTCCGAGGTGTCAAGAACGCCTCGCCATGAAGGTTTCGAATATATCCTAAAAGAGCGCAAAAAGGACAATAATGTTGATGTAAGTGTCCGAATTTGGCGATTTTATCTGCTATAAAGACGCCTAATGTCTGTTTTTGCGATGTTGGGCAAAGTGAGCGCCTGTGACGTCGGAGTTCCCGTGAAGTTTTTTTGGCCCAGACCCTGCCGACGCTGATTTGATCGACCTCGGATGCCCTCGGAGCGCATTTTCCGGGCGTGGACAGCAGCGAGCTTCACCCCGCCCTCGGTATCGATCACGGCGACGCCCGCATTGGCATTGCCGCCACCGATCCGCTAGGAATCCTTGCCCACCCGGTGGAGACGATCGACGTCCGCAAGACCGATGCCATCGAGCGTATCGCCGCCTTGGCCGCCTCAAGATCGATCCGAACCCTGGTGCTTGGCCTACCCATTCGCATCGATGGGACCGAAGGCAGCTCAGCAGAGAAAGTCCGCAAGTTCGGCAACCGCCTCGCCAAGCGCCTTCCTCAACTGCCGCTGCTTTACGTCGACGAAGCCTACACCACCATGGATGCTGCAGCGAAGCTCCACGAGGCGGGTCGCAATGCCAAGCGGCAGAAGGCGGTGATCGACCAAGCGGCGGCCGTGGCCATTCTCGAAGCTTGGCTGGCGACCCTCTGATTGCAATATACTGCAATCCTAGTATTTCGGGAGATGGCCCGCCATTGATCCCTCTCCTGTTTCTGGCATGGGGAAATGAGGATTCCGCATGGCGCTTTCCGCAATGACGGAAACATACAGAAGTTCGCTACACCTTGCTTGTTAGGTTGTTGGGCAGCTTCCTGAGCGTTCTCTGCGGATTGCGCCGGTTTGTTTCGTTTTGTGCCGATTCTCCAGTGCCCGGAGCGATCCTTCGGCCCGTGGTATCGGCGTTGCTGGTTCGCAGTCAAAGCACTCCCCGGCGGCGCAGGTACCCGTCGCCGGCCCCGGGGAGTTGCTTCGACCAATCCAACAAAAAATGAACCCCGACCTCAACTTCCCCGAACTCATCATCCCTCGCGGGCCCCGATCCCGAGGCCGCATTCACCTGCTCCTTGCCCTCGCGATGGCATCGCCGCTCCACGCCGCGACTGTTACCCTGGGTGCTGGCAATGGCATTGGAACCACCTCCTTCAATACCAATCTTTCGTGGTCGAATGCCGCGGTGCCAGCCTCTGGCAATGCCTACGTGGTGCCTACCACGATGACTCTCCGCACCCCTGCGGATAGCACTGCCAGTCACACCTTCGCTGGCGACTCGCTGTCGCTGGCGGCTGGAGCGAGCTTGACCTACAAGGGCGGCACCAATGTGAACACGATCACCATCAATCAGTTCACGATGGATGGTGCCACGGTCAACAACGCCAGCAATAGCAGCACGGCCTTCATCCTCGCGGGAAACATCGTGATCGCCGGCACCGGAACCACCACGCTCTTCTCCAATAACGCGACCATCACTGTCACCGCGCCGATCTCCGGCAATAGCGGGACCCTCGCGCTGACCACCAACAACACCACTGGCCGCCAAGTCATCCTCAGTGGTGCGAATACCTACACCGGCAACATCACCGCCACCGGCAACAGCGGCGCGGTGCTGACTTCTGCCGGCAAGCTCGCCTTCGCCTTCAATGCCGGCACGGCCACCTACAATACGATTTCCGGCACGGCTCCCTTCGAGTTCAGCGGCATCTTCACCATCAATCTGACCGGTGCCGGAAACCAGATCGGCGACAGCTACACCTTGGTCAATACCGGCACCCTGACGGAGAACTTCACCGCCACCTTCGCCGTCGAAGGCTGGTATAAGGTCGGCACGGTCTGGGTCTCACCGGATGGCAATTACCAGTTCATTCCCGCCAACGGCATCCTGGCCCGCGTCGAGACCGATGCCGATCATGATGGTCTGCCCGACTCCTGGGAGATTGAGGAATTCGGGTCGATCGCCGCTTACTCCGGCACCGATGACCCGGACCTCGACTACTGCGACAATCTCTCCGAGTACTACGCATTTAGTAGCCCGACCGACATCGCTGACTTCCCGGATACCGATAGCGATGGCCTGCCGGATGGCTGGGAGACTTACAACTTCAACAACCTCGCCGCGCTCCCGGGAGAAGATCCGGACGGCGACTACGCCAACAATCTCCAGGAATTCCTCGCGGATACCGGCCCCGCGGTCCGCAGCAGTTTCCCGGATGTTGACGGTGACCTCATCAGCGACGGCTGGGAGGCGCACTACTTCCCGCCCACCGGCAATTGCGATCCGGCTGCCGATGCCGATGGCGACCTCTACGACAACCTGACCGAGTTCACCTCCGGCAGCGATCCGCTGCAGCAGATCTCATCGCCGGACGGTGATCTCGACGGCCTGCCCGACGGCTGGGAAGTGAAGAACTTCCGCAGCGGCGCGGAGAGCCTCGAGGCAGCACTCGCCCATACCGACGGCACCACCGATGCCGATGGCGACGGCCGCAGTGATGCGGTGGAGTACCACGGCGGCACCGATCCGAAGAGCACGGCGAGCTATCCCACCGCCCTCGCTTACTGGCGCTTCGAGGAGAAGGCCACCGGTGCAGTCGCCTATCCGCAGGTCGCCGATGCATTGGTGGACGTCACCGGTAATGGCAACGGCATGATGACCTGGGCCGACTACACCGCTCCCGCGCACAACGCCCGCGTCTCCGGCAGCATCGTCACCAATACCGGTGCCATGAACGGCAGCTCACTCGTCTTTGCCGCCGTAGATGGCAACCGCTACACCAGCGACAACATCTATACTATGGGTACGGCTCCGATCAATTCGACCGTCTTCACCGGCCTCACCGTGGAAGCCTCCTTCCGCACCACCCGCACCGGTCTCGCGCAGGGGATCATCGGCAAGGGCGGTAATCCGACCGGCGCGGCGGCACCCTACCAAGCGCCCTTCACCCTCAAGCTGAATGCCGCCAACAAGGTGGTCGCCGGTTTGGTCGATGGCTCGCTGACCGCCCGCGAGGTCGTCAGCACTCGCACCGTCGCCGCCGGCAGCTGGTATTCCGCCGCAGTCACCGCGAGTCCCACCACCCTGAGCCTCTGGCTGAAGGCTCCCGGCGATAGCAGCTACGTCCTTGAAGGCTCACTCGCGATCACAGGCGCTTGGCCCGCCGCGGGTGGCACGGCCGCTTGGGTGATCGGCCAGACGGAATACAACGCCGCAGGCAACTTCGTCGGCTTCGACAGCTTCACCGGTGACCTCGACGAAATCCGCATCAGCGGCAGCGCCCTGCCTACCGGCAAGTTCCTCGCGAATGTCGCCAGCGGCACCCCGGACTCCGACGGTGACGGCATGGACGACGCTTGGGAACAGGCCCACTTCAATGGCAGCCTCGACCAAACTGCCGGCGGTGACTTCGATGGCGACGGCACAAAGAATCGCGTCGAGTTCCTCCTCGGTCTCGATCCAGCCAAGGGCAGCTCCCGCTTCCTCGCCAGCCTCAGTGGCAGCACCCTGACTTGGCCCGCCGCCCCTGGACTGAGCTTCACCATCCAGCGCAGCACCACGCTGGGCGCATGGAGCGACGTGACCACCGTCATCGCCACCGGCACGACCGCCACCTGGACCGACCCCGCGCCACCGGCCGGCAAGGTCTTCTACCGCCTCCAGCTCGCCGAGTAGGCCAAACCAGCCTTCACGGGTTGTATCGTCACAGCGGGCATCCGGACCTCCGGGTGCCCGCTCTCTTTATGGCGCGTAGCGGAGCGGCCCAGCTACCGCTTCGCCGGAAACATCTCCGAACACAGCAAGCACGACTTCCCGTCACACCCGCGCGCTGAGCAATGCCCGCGGCCGTAAAAAATAATCTGCAAATGCAGCGCGTTCCACCGCGCCTTCGGGAACAGCTTTTTCAAATCTCGCTCGGTCTGCTCGACGTTCTTCCCTTCCGTCAGCTTCCAGCGCTTTGCCAGCCGGTGAATGTGCGTGTCCACCGGGAAGGCAGGGACCCCGAAGGCCTGCGCCATTACCACCGAGGCCGTCTTATGACCCACCCCCGGCAGTTCCTCCAGGTCCTCGAAATTTTGAGGCACCTCACCGCCATGCTTCTCCACGAGAATCACGGAGAGATCCCGGATCGCCTGCGACTTCCGCGGCGAGAGCCCACAGGGGCGGATGATGTCCTTGATCTTCTCCACCGGCACCTTCGCCATCTCCTGCGGCGTGTCCGCCAGATCGAAGAGCGCTGGCGTCACCGTGTTCACCCGCGCGTCCGTGCACTGTGCGGAAAGAAGAACCGCGACCAGTAGCGTGTACGGGTCGCGGTGATCCAGAGGGATCGGCGTCTCGGGATAAAGCTCCGCAAGCCGCCGGTCCACGTGCGCGGCTCGTTCCGAGCGCGTCATTGGCAAATCAAGAGCTGCTTAGCGGGATGCCGTGGAAGCGGTCTGGCCGGCGGTCATCCGGTTGATCGCAGCATACATCTGCGCGCAGTGCGGGAACTGGGTGCGCTTGGAGAGCACCTCGGCGCTGCGGGCGTAGGAGCCCCACTGCACCACCGTCATCTCCACATTGCGGCGGCCCCAGAGACCCATGTAGTCCTTGGACGGAGTGTAGATGTCCACAGTGCCGGTGCCGGTGAGGGCGGAACCGTAGTCATCCACCACGAAAAGCTGGGACATGCCCTTGATCCGGAAAACGGTGCCGAGCGGGTAGACGGCCCAGTCAGCGGCGGCGCTGCGGACGCGGTCGGTGTAGCGCAGCGGAGTGCCGGCGGCATTCATCGCGCCGTACTCGATATGGTCGGACTCGGATTGAGTGTAGGCCGTGGTGCGGACCAGGCGGGTGCGCTCGGAAGCCTTGTAGAAAGGCATGCCGTGTTTGTCCTTCGCGTGACCGGCGGCACCTTGGACCACAGCAGCGGACGGCTCCGCAGTGCTGTAGGCACCGCCTTGCGCGGTGGCACCGTAGGTGCTCGAACCATAGCGGCCGATGTTGGACTTAGAGAGGACCTTGAGGTCGGAATCCGAGGCGCAGCTGGAGAACAGCAGGGCAGCTAGTGCGGCGGCGGAAGCGAGGCGGAAAGTCATGCAGTAAGTTGGGCGAGCTTGATAATGAATGGATCGCGTTAATCGAGGCTCCATTTACTAACGGTCTCGGAAGGCCGGGGCAACCCTAAAATGGACTGTTAGTGGTATCCGCCCAGAAGCTTCTTGCGTGCCAATACGTATCGTTTAGATTCCCCAACCCCGGATTCTGTTCATGAATAACGGTTAGTAAAATGCCGGAAACGGCTGCCCCGGAACCCCTTCCGCCTCCCGTTAGGCGGCCCTAACATGGTTAGAAAAGGCCGGCTCCCGAGCCCTTCCGGGCCGGCGAACGGGCTCACTGTTTTTTCGGATTTTCAAAAAATTCCCGGCAGCGGGCGACCACAAAGTCCACCGAACGGGCCTCTTGGAGCGTCGTTCCTCGTTTGGCGTCCCAGCCGGAGACGCTGTCCTGAGCCATCCAGTTCTTCTCGATAGCCAACAGCAAGGGATTGAACGCCAATAGGATAGTGATCGCGAGAAGCAGCGGCAGGCTGGCGGCTCGAGCGGCCAGCACCCCCGGCAAGGCATTCAGCTTCGGCCCGCAGAGCAGCGCGCAGCCACGCCACAGGATCCAGAGCAGCGGGATGCCGCCGGCTGCGCTGAGGATCTTGATGAAGTCCTCGATCTGGCTCTGGGGCAGCCAACGGCCGATGCCGGCCGCCGGGACCAAGGCCGCCGCCATCCCCACCATCAGCCATCCCAGCCAAGGCAGCCCCGCGCGCAGGCCGATCACCTTGGCCCGGACTCCCACCCGCCACTGCGAGGTCTGGATCACCAAGCTCAGGCCCAGCAGGAGCGTAGCCGCGGCTTGGAAGAGGATGGTCGGATACTTGAACTGGACTATCCCCACCTCGCGCAGGCCCATCGGTGTCAGCCGGGTGATCAGCCAATACCAGGCAAGGGGTGCCAGCAGGCCGAGACCGATCAGCCAGAGCCCGTCACGGCCGTCGAAGAGCGGAGACAGCCCTGAAGCCAAGCCATTCACCCGGCGACCACGACGCACGCCTTCGATGCCGAGGACCGCCAGGAAAGGTAGGAGCAGGACAGCCGCGCAGAGGGCCAGGAAGCGCTCGGCAGCGGCATACTCCATCATCCGGCCCGGCTTGTAGGCTTCGGTCGCCGGGAGAGGGCCCGCGAGATAGATGCGCTGGGCGATCACTCCCAGCTCCGGAGGAGAGGTCGACTTCGTCAGAATCTGAGACGCCGCGAGGGCTTTGATCTGGGGAGAAAGCCTTTCCTGCTCAGCCGTCAGTCCCAGGGACTTGGCAGCCGAATACAGGCTCTTCCCTGCCTCGGACATCTTGAACAAGAGGATCAAGTCCTGGCGCTGAGTGCTCTCTTGGGCGAGGCGCAGGCAAAGTGTCTCCCAAGTTTGGATTGCAGACCTCAGGCCATCGGCATCCCTTGCAGCCTCCTGGGATCCCGCCACATCGTAAAAAAGCGAAGCCATAAGCTCGCCCTGATCTCCTCCCCGCCGGTGGTAGGACAAGCGGGCACGGTTCCCCAAGCCGATGCAGGTCTCGGGAGGCCCAAATGCTGCGATGGCCTTGGCATCGTGTTCGGGCCGGTAGAATTCAAAGCGGGGCGCCGCCGCCGCTTCCTCGATGAGCTTCCATGCCTCCTGGACGCCCTCCTGTGGCCGGGAGGACGAGGCCATCCAGCGATCGAACTTGAGGAGGCCTTGCCGCCAAAGCCAGGCACCGTTGCCCGGATCGAGCTTCACCCCCCAGGCTTCAGCGTCGTCCGGGGTGGTGCTGCCTCCCGAGAAGCGGCTGTCGAGATACGCCTCGAGCTCCGCGAGATCAGTTGACGGAGCCAAGGCCGAAGAACCGGAAGCGGTGGCCTCCTGCTGAGCTTCGTAGCGGAGAATCTTCTCCTCGTGGATCTCACCGTAGAATTCAAAGCCCAGCCCAACCGCGATCCCGGCCAAGACGAACCAGGCGGAGACGATCCCGAGCGCCTTGCCGCGCCATGAGCCGGGCTGGACTTTCGCGAGGCGTACGAGCGCCGCTTCTGCCATCGCTTCCCGCTGGCTCGGATCCTGGCGGGACAACCGCTCCATCAGCTCGCCCCGCGCCTCATCGCGAACGTCCGGATGATCTTCGAGCGGTCGCGTCGCCAACTCGATGAAGTGGCGCTCGGCTTGGGATTCGGCTGTGGGCTCGGGAGGGGTCATACGCTGGGCCTATCTTTCCTGCTGGGTCATGCCTCGGCTGGTCTCGCTAGCTGATCAATAACAACCGCGCCGGCTCACCGGGAGGATTCTCCGGTGCGCGGTGGACGCAGGGCGGCACCAAGCTTCCCGGCCAGTCCACGGCGATGCGCCAGAGATTGCCGATGCCAAAGGAGAAGGGCTGAGCTCCCGGGAGCGGGGCGTAGTGGAGGTCATAGCTGCACTCGCTCAGGTATTCGCGAAACTCCTCGCCATCTTCGCCTCCGAATTCCTCCAGCAATGCGGCCCGGATCCCGGGCAGGTCGATGCGGCGTTGGGCTTCTTCTTGGCGCAGGCCCTCGCTCGGCGCCCCGTGATAGGTGCACAGCCAGGTATCGGCTTCCACCGGGGCGCTGTCGGCGTGGAAGGAATACACGTCGGTGGCCACCACTCCTGGTTCCTCGTCGCGCGGATAGGCGCGGATGCAATTGAGCTCGGGCAGGCGGCCTTGCTCCCGCAGCAAGCGCAGGTCTTCGAGCATCACCCCGATGGCCAGCTTTCCCGCCGCACTCAGCGGGAGACTCTCCAAAGTGGCTTCATCCAGAGGAGTGATCCCTTCGCCTGCGGCCAATGTTTCGACCACCTCGGCGAAGTCCCCCGCCAGTTCGCGTGGCCAGCAGAGCGCATTCACTCCGTCTTCGAAGCGGGTCGCGAGTAGCTCGTCGAAACTGTTCACCAATTGAATGCGGGGATAGGCGGGCGGGAGCATTGGCGGGAAAGGCAGGAAGAAAGGCAGTGTGCCGAGTGATCAGTGAGCGGTGATCAGTGAAAATGCAGGATAAGGTCGCGAAGGGACGTGGAGAAGATGAACCGCTTCCTCCTCTGCGTTTCCTCCGCGACCTCTGCGCCTCTGCGGTGATCTTCTTCGAACCCATGGCGGATTCCGCTTGGAGCATTCACGGCTCTGCGAGATAGGCCCGCACCTCCTTCGGCACGAACTCCGCATCCGTCGCCTCCTCCGCGGCGATCCGCATCTGGGCGCGGATGATCGCGGGATCGACCGGCGGCAGATAGCCTTCGAGCGAAGCGCGGAGCGCATCCACGGCGGCGGGGGTGCCGGTTTTGGTGAGTCGGTAGGCTTTCACGGCGAGCGCTTCGGCCGCACCGGGCGTCAGCCATTTGGGAACGAGCGGGAGTAGCGCGGTCTTGGCCGAATCGTCGAGCGGAATGCCACGGCGTTTGCACAGAGCGGCGAGCAGGATCATGCCCTCCTCCGGCGTGGAAGTAGGGAAGATCGGCACCTTCACGTCGATCCGGCCGGGGCGCTTGAGGTCCACCTCGATCAAGTCCGGGCGGCTGGAAGCGAGGACCCAGAGGATCTTGCCGCGGTTGCGGGTGTTCGACATCTCGGCGGCGAGCATCGAATACACGCGGCTCGAAACTCCGGAATCGCCGGAGCCTGAAGCGCGCTGGCCAAGGGCTTGGTCCGCTTCGTCGACAAAGACAATGCAGCGCCCGAGCGCATGAAGCAGGGCGAAGATCTTCTCAAGATTCGCCTCGGTGGAGCCGACCCAGCGGTCGCGGAAGTTGCGCAGCACCACCACCGGCACCCCGGCCTCACCCGCCAGGCATTCGGCCAGGTAGGTCTTGCCGGTGCCGACCGGGCCGCAGAAGAGATAGCCCATCGGCAGGGCCCCTACTTCATCCTGCTGCCAGAGTGCGAGGTCTTGCTTGAGGCGTGTCTTTACGCCTTCCAGGCCGATCACGTCGTCGAGGCTGCGGTCGGGCTCGATGAAGTCGATCAGGTCCCCGGCGTCGCGCTCGACCAGGGCCTTGCGCAGCTCGCCGAGATCAGCTTCTAACAGAGGCTTGCCGGCATGATTCTGCAGCCGCAGGAATCCTTCCAGCGCGGCGATCGAGGTGCCGGAAAGGCGCGAGGCGATTCGGGCGAAGTCGGGGCTGCCTTCTAGCGCCTTCGGGCATTCCGGGGCGAGGACTGTTAGCCCCCCCTCCAGCTCCGCGGACTCGGGCAGGGGAATCTCGATCGCGGCGGCGCGCGGGTTGGCGGCGACGAGCGGATGGAGGTTGTTGAGGCGGTCGGCAATCAGGAAGACCGCCTGACCGTTGGCAGCGAGAGTGGTATCGCTGCCCCAGGAGCGGATCAGCGAGACGATGGCGCTGAGCTCATGGTTCAGCGTCTGCGGCAGCACCGGTGCATAAAGCTGCGCATCCCGCATCACCACCGCCACGGTCACCGGCTTGGCCCCGACGGCCCGCAGGTTGCGGGCGAACTGGAGATAGCGCGCGATCACTCGCACCGCAGGCAGCGGCAGGGAAGGGATCTCGCCGAGTTCCTTCAGCGCCGGCCAAGTCGAGAAAGTCTCCTGCCCGCGCTCGACCCGCAGGCCGAAGCCGGGATCGTAGCTCAGCACCACCTGGAAGCGCGGCAGCAGCACGTCTAGCAGGTAGTCGTTCAAGCGGCCGAGCTTGGGGCCGCCGGGCAGTTGCATCAGCATCCGGTCGGCGACGTTGCCGTGGAGAATGAACTGGCCCGCCGCACCGCTATCGTAGCGTGCGACGATTTCAGTGGCCCAGAGGGGCAGTCGGGAAGCGTTCTCCATTCGCGTGATTCAGAAGCGGTGGAGGGAGCGCTGTCGATGGGAAAGCGGGGGCCGCATTTCCACGACCGGCTGTCATGGATAAGGAGCGGGGACATTCCTGTCCCCGCAGCGGGCCCCAAGCGCGGCTTCGCCCGGATGGTGCCAGCGACAGCAAGGTCGCTGCTCCTTATCTCAGCACTCTCGCTTAGCGAGCCCCTTACTTCACCTTCACGGTGACCTGCTCCTTCGGCTCGTTCCGCACTCCCGGGGTGTCCTTGAAGAGAGCGGCACCGGCGGCGGGGTTTTCACCGCCCATTTCGACGAGCTTCTTCAGCTTCTCCGGGTCCTCGATCAGCTTGCCGAAGTCCACGTCCATCATCACCACGGTATTGCCGCCGTCCACATAGGTGGCATCGGACTCGGAGATGCCCCCCGGAAGCTCGACCTTGAAGGACATGCGCATGTCCTTGAAGACGTCCTTGGCCTGGGCGATCTTCTCAAGATCGATGTCGGGCTTCGGCGCGGGTTTGGCATTCGCGTCAGGAACCGGAGCCGGAGCGGGAGCCGCCTGGCTGGACGGATTGACGATGGTCAGGGTGCCGTCGGCATATTTGAAGGTCACCGGCTTCTGATCGGCCTTCGCTTCTTCCGGCAGGTTGGCGGGGATGGAGGCCTTGTTCGCTTCCTGCATGGAGCCGCCCATGGTGTAGGCCACGGAGTTGATGTCCTTGAAGTGATAGACGATCTCGGTGCCCTTCTTGTCGCCACGTTCGACCACGCCGGCTTTTTCCAGCTCCACACCCGGGCCGATCTTCGCGGCGTAGGCACCGGCCTTCGCCTTGTCGGTCATCTTGGAGAGCGGGCTTTGCTCGCCCATATTGTCCAGGAGGGCGCTGATCTTCGCGCTGAGGAGCGTGGTTTCGGTGATGGTGCCGCTGCCGTCCTTGTTCACCTTGATGACCACGGATTGCTCGAAACAGGAGGTGCTGAGCAGTGCGAGCAGCAGGGTCGCGATGCCGCCAAGAAGCTTTCGGATCATAAGTGCCGGAAGCTGCACCCGTGCGGGACCGATGACAAGGAATCCCGCGTGCCGGTTTTGTCCGTTGTTTGTAGGTCGGCTCCGCCCTTCACGCAAAATTCACCGCCCCTCCTCGGTCCGGGGCAATTGGGCTCGGCGAAACACGTTGCCTGCGTCGCTCTGCCCTCTACAAGCTCCCCGCGCATCCATGGACCTAGCAGTCGAAATCCAAGACCTCGTGAAGGAATTCCGCCCGGCGGGTCGCAAGGAACCGCTGCGGGCCGTGGACCAAGTGTCGATCCGGATCGCGCCGGGGGAGGTCTACGGGTTGATCGGGCCGAATGGCTCCGGGAAATCGACCACCATGAAGGCCCTGCTGGGGCTGGTCCGGCCGGACTCGGGGATCTGCCGGATCTTCGGGAATGACTCGATGCGGGTGGACTCGCGGCAGGACGTCGGCTTCCTCCCGGAGAACCCCTATTTCTACAAGCACCTCAGCGGCTCGGAGACCCTGCGTTTCTACGGCAAGCTCTGCGGTCTGCGCGGGTCCAAGCTGGAGGGTCGCGTGAAGGAGCTGCTGGCGCTGGTGGACCTGACCGAGGCCGGCAACCGCCGCCTGGGCGGCTACTCGAAGGGGATGCTGCAGCGGATCGGGCTGGCCCAAGCGCTGATTCAGGAGCCGCGGCTGGTGATTCTGGACGAGCCGACCGCGGGTGTGGACCCGGTGGGCTCACGGGAGATTCGCGACCTGATCCTGGACCTGAAGCACCGCGGGATCACGGTTTTCCTCTGCTCCCACCTGCTGGAGCAGGTGCAGGAAGTTTGCGACCGGGTGGGCATCATTTTCCGGGGCCGGATGGTCAAGGAGGGCCCGATCGAGGAACTGCTGGCGGTGGGCGACCAGAGCGAACTGGTGCTCAAGGATGCCAGTCCCGAGCTGATGGCCAAGCTGCGCGAGCTGGTGGCGGCGGACGGGAAGGCCGAGCTGGTCCGCTCCGGACGGCCGAAGACGACGCTCGAGCGCCTCTTCCTCAAGGAGACCGTGAACCGCGACGAACCCTGATCTTTTCCTGACGCTACTGATGAGCCGACCCGCCAAGAACCGTCCGCTGAATCCCCGCCGCATTGGCGTGATCGCGGGGCATACCTTCACCCAGCTGGTGCGGATGAAGATCTTCTACTTCCTAGGGATCTTCGCGGTGATCATCCTGGCTAGCAATCTCTTCAACATCCAGGGCCTCGGCCGCCCGGACTTGGAGGGGATCGATGTGCTGCGCATGATCCGCGGCACCTCACTGGGGACGATGACCCTGTTCTCAGTCGTGATCGGGGTGGTGGCCACAGCCCTGCTGCTGCCGAAGGATGTGGAGGACCGCACGCTCTACACTATTTTGGCGAAGCCTGTGCCGCGGCTGGACTATCTGCTGGGCAAGCTGGCCGGGGTGATGCTGCTGATTTTCGTCTCACTGGTGGTCATGGACTTGCTGATGACCGGTGTCCTATCACTCCGCACCAACATGGTGATCGGCGAGCAGGCACCCCGGATCGCCAACCTGTCGCAGACGGAACGGGACGCATTTCTAGCAGAGATCCGGGCGCAGGGGGCGACTTGGAGCCTGCACGGGGCGACGCTGGCGGTGTTCTTCCGCGCGGCGGTAATCTCCTCGATGGCGCTGCTGCTTTCCACGGTCTCCACCAGCACCCTGTTCACCACGATCACCTCCTTCGTGATCTTCTTCATCGGCAACTTCCAGGCGGATGCGCGCGAGTTTTTCCTCTCCTCGGGGGATGGCATCACGTTACCGGCCCGTCTGTTGGGTCTGGGAGTGGCGGTGATTTTCCCGGATTTCCAGCAATTCAACGTGATCGATGCGGTGATCGAGGGCCAGACCCTGCTTGGCATGGATCTGGTGGCGCTGGGCGGGATCGCGCTGTTCTACGTGGTGCTGCACAGCTTCGTGTCCTGGCTGGTATTCGCCGGAAAGGAGTTTTGAGATGATCTCCCGCCGCCTTGTCCACATCACGGCACTGCTGGTCATGCTGGCAGGGGGTGCCCTGCGCCTGCCGCTGGAGGCGCGGCTGACGGCGAAGTTCCGGGACCAAGGGCTACTGGCCAAGCCGATCGACATCGATCTGCGGGAGAAAATCGGTCAGGAAAAGTGGTCGGTGGCGCTAGCCGGGCTGCGGACCCTGGTGGCGGGGTTTTCCGCGCTGCGAGCGACCGAGCAATTCCACAACACTGACTGGCCGGGGCTGGCGGAGTCCGTGAACACCACGGTCGAGCTCGCGCCCAAGACGGAATTCTACTGGGACATCGGCGGCTGGCACATGGCCTATAATGCCGCCTCCTCCTACCGCTACGACAAGGATCAGGACCGTAGCAAGTTATGGCGGGAGGCGAAGGCCCGGGCTTGGGTCGAGAAGGGCCGGGAGTTCTACCACCGGGGTGTCCGCAACAACCCGGGGGACCCGAAGCTGGCAATGCTACTGGGGGACCTCTACTCGGACCTTTTCCGCTTTCCGGACGATGCGGAGGCGCTGAAGGCCTACCGCCAGGCGGAGGCGACCGGGAAGGCGCCGCCGCAAGTGAAACGGCGGATCCTGCAGGCCCGGGCGCGGCTCGGGGAGGACCCAGCGACCCTGCTGCCGGACCTGAAGAAGCTCTTCATCGAGGACCCGACCAGCCGGGTGCCGACCTTGCTGTGTTTGGCCTACGTGCTGGAGGCCCAGCTTTCGCCGCCGGACGACTACCTCGCCCGGGCGGTGCAGATTTTCGGCTCGGAGAAGCGGGCGTGGCAGCTACTGGGCACTTATTTCGGAAATGTGGGCGACCGGATGCCGATGACGGCGGTTGAACCTGCTGTCCGCCTGCTGGAGCGGAAAGCCGGGATTTCCCCGGACGACAGAGAAAGCTATATCCACGAGCGGGAGAAAAATGAAATGATCGCCAGATCGCGCCGTTTGGGCCGGTAAACCCGGTTGAGTTTGACTCGACAGGTCCCCGGCCCCTCTCCTAAAGCCTCTCCCGCCTTACTGATTCCCCATGCGACTCGCGCTCTTTGGAGACATTCACGCCAATCTCGAAGCCCTAGAGGCAGCGCTGGCGGATGCCGAGAAGCAGGGCTGCACCGATTACGTGTGTCTGGGCGATGTGGTGGGCTACAACGCCGATCCGGCCGCCTGCCTGGAGCGGGTAAGGGCGATGAACTGCCCGGTGGTAAAGGGCAACCACGACGAGGATGCCTCCGGGACCCACTCGCTGGACGCCATGAACCCGGTGGCCGCCGCCGCGCTGGAGTGGACCCGCCAGCAACTCAGCGATGAGCAGCGGCAGTGGCTGCGCCGCCTGCGGATGGTCCGCCAAGTGGAGGATTTTACGGTGGTGCACAGCACCCTCGATCAGCCAGCGAACTGGAACTACGTGACGAACCGCTTCGACGCGATGTCGAACTTCTCCTACCAGTTCACCCAAGTCTGCTTCCACGGCCACACCCACGTGCCGCGGGTGTATGTGAAGACGGACAAGGTGCAGGAAGTGCCCGCGGAGTCCGTGGTGATCGAGGAAGGCTCGAAGTATTTCATCAACGCCGGCTCGGTCGGCCAGCCGCGCGATGGCGATTGGCGGGCCTGCTACGCGATCTACGATCTGGATCACCACCTCGTGGTCTTCCGCCGCGTGGAATACGACATCGCGACGACGCAGAAGAAGATCCTGGATGCCGGGCTGCCGCCGATGCTGGCCGAGCGCCTCGCCGACGGGCGCTGAGTGAGCCATGATTGAGGTCGTAGCCGGGCTGATCCTCGATGAGACGGGGCGGCTGCTGGCCTGCCGCCGGCCGGAGGGCAAGCACCTCGGCGGAAAGTGGGAATTTCCCGGCGGCAAGCTGGAGGAGGGCGAAGACGCCGCCACCGCGCTGGTCCGGGAGCTGGAGGAGGAGCTGGGAGTCACCGTACAGACCGGAGAGTCGCTGACGCCGGTGATCTGGGACTACGGCAAGGGCCCCATCCGTCTGCACCCGATCCTATGCCGGATCGCCAAGGGTGAGCCGCATCCGCACGAGCACTCGGAGATCTGCTGGTGCGACTTGGAAGAACTGACACTGCTGGATTGGGCGGCGGCCGACTTGCCGATCTTGGAGGAGTGGCGGGCGTTGCTGCAGGCTTGTCCCGATGTGGGCCAGCTTCTCGAGAAAAAGCTCCGGCCACAGCTTTCCCCGGTGGAGAGGATCCGGGAACTGGTGCTCGAATTGATCGGGGCGCATGAGCAGGGGGGGCAAGCCTCGGCCTACCTGAGGCAGAATGTGCCCGGGATCGAGGACGGCACCTTTTTCGACCTGCCGGATCACCGGAAGCTCGAAGCCTTGCAGTGGCTGAGTGCTGCGTATTTCGGCCGTGGGGAAGCTGCCAACGAACTCTTGGAAACGGGGGCATTGCGCCCCGATTTTCCGGGGGAGTTCTCCGCGGCCCTCAAGGCGCTGGGGCCGTGAATTAAATTTGCCGGCCTCTGCTTTATCGGCGTTGTGAGCGACGAGTTGCCGCTCCCGCGGTTTTTCGTCCGGGATGAGCGACTCTCCCTCCTCTGGATTGGGCTTGGTGGGGATGATTCTGCTCGTGCTGATGATTCTGTTCGGCCTGCCCTTGGTCCTGTCGCTGCTGGTGGACACGGGTGGCCTACCGGGAAAGGAAGAGACCGTTCAGTCGATCGGATTCCATCTGACGCTGGGCTTCGCCTTGTTCCTCTTCCGGGAATTTTCGGCAATCGTCGCGGATGTCCGTGTGTGGATGGCGTTCGCGGTACTGGTCGCAATAGCCGCAGCGCTCACCTGGATTCTCGGCAGGCTCTGGATGCGGAGCCATGGGAGTCATTGGTCCGCAAGGCAACGGCTTTTGCTGACCCTTCTTCTTACGACCTGGTTTGCGGTTTCCTTGTTCGTCTGCGAAGGAGCCCGGCGTGCCGCTGAGTTCAGGCACATGCGATGGACCACCGCCACCTATGCCACCCACCATGGCAGCGTGCAGGGCATGATGACCCAACTGCGCTTCAAGCTCTGGCTCATCGCGAAGGAAAAGGACCGCTTTCCGGAATCCCTCGCAGGCCTGCAGCCCAGAGGCTCGGGCCTTGAAGGACTTTTGTTCCACCCGGATGCGGAACTGCCTCCAGAACTGCCAATCTATCTGGCAGGCGGCCTACCCACCAGGCTGGATCCTTCCTTTACATTGCTCATCTCTCCCTGCTACCGCGGGCAAGCGGGCATCTGGAAGCGCACGGTCAACACGGCGGATGGCAAGGACCGTGAGATTGACGATTCGGAGACCGCCGAGTGGATTCAGCGTGCCCTCGACCTGCGGCGGAGCCTGGCTTCCCCGTGAATTTCACGCGCTCTTCACCGCCGCCGCCTTGCCAAGCCTTCCCTAACAGGACCATCTTATGACCGTGGCAAACCCGAGACACGCCGCTGCCCTCATCCCCTTGCTCTGGCTTGCTACCTTGGGCCAAGCCTCGGCGGGGATGACGGTGATCACCCTCACGGACATCGCACGGGCGCGGCTGGATGCGCTGTCCTTTTTCCTCTTTGCCTACCTCTTCATCTCCTGGCTGGTGAAGCTGCTGTGGAACTACCTCGGCAAGACCTTCACGGCGCTGCCGAAGCTGAACTACCGGCGTGCACTCGGCTTGGTATTCCTCAGCGGGATGATGTTCTACGTGGTGCTGACCATGATCTCCGGCGCGCGGGAGGTGATGACGCCCGGCGCATGGGAGAAGCAAGGCATCGGCTATCGGACGCGCGAGGGCGGAGTGGCTTACCTTGGCAAGGACGAGCGCCGCAGTGCGCTGCGCGAACTGCAGGAGGCGATCTGGGCTTACGCCAAGCAGCACGGGGGCAAGGCTCCGCCGGGGCCTTTGGTCGAAGGAATCACGCCCGAGCTATGGCAATTCCGTGGCGGCGGCCTGTATTGCCTGATGTCGGATGTTCGCCCGGGAGGCGGGCGCGAGGTGTTGGTCTATGAGCCTTCAACCGCAGGTGGGCGACGCTTCATCCTGCTTGCGGATGGGAATATCGAGGACCGCGACGAGGGGACTCTGAAGAGTGACCTGGAAAGGCAGTTCCGCAAATGAACGGCAACGAAGAGCTGGGCCCGCCCAAGCGATCCTCCGCCCAGCGGTGGCTGCGATGGATCGGCGGCCCGGTCCTTTTCCTCGGGCTCTGCTTCCTGTTGGCCTTGATGGGAAATGCGGTTCCTTTCTTGTTTGTCAGCCACATGGGGATCGGCTGGTGGTGGCATGCGGAGAATGTCTTGCCTCCGCTACTGCCACAGTGGCCTGCGCTCCTGCTGCCTTTGGCTTGTCTGGGGATCGCAATCCCGGTCGGGCATCGCTTCATGCTCTGGCTAGTGGCTTCCAGGGAGCGGGCTACGATATGGCGGCTGCCGCAGACCCTTTGCGTGATTGCACTGCTGCTCTTGGCGAGTGCCGCCGCGATCGCAATGAGCGGGATCACCCATCAGCTTGCCTGGCTGCTCAGCACCCAGTCGATCGATTCCACGGGGCCACGTTCGAGCTCCAGCAAGGTCAGGGACGCCACGAGGGATTTGTTGGATGGCGTGCTCGAATTCAAAACGAGCAAAGGGAGATATCCCGAAACCTTGGCGGAGGTGGAGGAAGCATTCCCGAAGCTTCGCGGCTGCTCGCGGATTGCCCCCTCCGCGGGGCGGCCGCTTGAGCCCTTCATCTATCTCAAGCCGGGCTCTCATGAAGTGACGGAGAACTACGTGCTACTCGTCTCCCCCGGACGTCCTGGCCTGGGTGGGATGGTCGTCGTTGGATTTGCCTCGGGCTCGGTCTCGATGCAACCGGCATCGAAAGTCCAGGACCTGATGGAAGGGGAGGTCGAGCCATGACAACCGAGCGGAAAACATGGCGAAGCAATTCCCTGGCCCTGGTGGTTTCCATCTTCTGGGCGGTCGTGATTCTGGTGGGGCTTGTCGTCGCGCTCTTTCTCTTGGCCCTCGGCAGTCAGTTTGGAGCGACGCAGCTCTTGTTCAGACTGCTCGTTGGTTTCTGGTTCTTCCTCGCGACGAATCTCCCCTTGATTTCCACGAATGCAGCGACCTGGGTGCCGGGTCTCGCAGCCTTTGGGCTCGCGGTGGTGGGGATTCACGTCTTCTTGCGCCCGTGGGCGGTGAAGAAGGGGAAGCGCTGGCCGGTAGGAAACTCGCTCGCCTTGGGCGCCGTGATTCCGGTGCTCTTCGTGATCGCCTTCCTCGTGCCGGGGATCTTGCTACAGTTGCAGGGACTTTCCGGGTGAGCTGGTTCTACCGGGAGCAGGGGAAAGGCAATAGCAGCGCCAGGGGTCTCGTGAGAGGCTACTCTACCGCAGCTCTCATGTACTCCCTGGATCACGACGGAAAATTCCCGGAGACGGTTGCGGAACTGCCGGTCGATAGCGGGATCCGATACCTCCAGGACCTTGAGAAACGCGGGCAGCACTACTGGGACCGGGATATGCCGCACGAGTCGGTGATCTACTTGGGAGGGGGGCTGACGACTGACAGCGACGCTTCCCTCGCGCTGGCGATTTCTCCGCCTTTCTCGGGTTCGCACGGTAGGGAACGCTGCGTCGCGACAATCGTCGGTGAAGTGAAATCAATTCCTGCGGACGAGGCGGACCTTTGGATCCAGCGCTCGCTCGAAGCCCGTCGGGGCGAGCCCCGGCCATCTCCGTAGAT
This sequence comes from Haloferula sp. BvORR071, assembly GCF_000739615.1. Taxonomy (GTDB): domain Bacteria; phylum Verrucomicrobiota; class Verrucomicrobiia; order Verrucomicrobiales; family Akkermansiaceae; genus Haloferula. The sequence continues at coordinate 148,250 of NZ_BATP01000027.1, read as the reverse complement.
TCCGCATTGGCCCCGCAGCGAATCGGGTCCATGCTGCCGGCGTGCTGCCGGCGTTGACAGGTTATGACCCCGCTGCCTTGGAGGCCTATTTGGCTACCGAGGGGCAACCGGCGTTCCGCGCCGGGCAGATCCTCGACTGGATCTGGAAGAAGAAGGCCGACTCGGTCGCCGCGATGAGCAATCTGCCCGCCACCCTGCGCGAGAAGCTCGCCGCTGGCTTCCGCCTGCATGCCTTGGAGGCCGCTCGGACCCAGGGCAGCGCGGACACCACCCGCAAGTTCCTCTTCAAGCTGCAGGACGGGCGCTATGTGGAAAGCGTGCTGATTCCGGCGAATCCGGCGCTCTATGGCGAGAAGTCGGACCGGCGGACTCTCTGCGTGTCCTCGCAGGTCGGCTGTGCCTATGGCTGCAAGTTCTGCGCCTCCGGCTTGGCAGGCTTCAGCCGGAATCTGGATCCGGCGGAAATCGCCGGACAGGTGCTGATGGCGGAGCGGATCTCCGGCGAGCGGGTGGACAACCTGGTCTTCATGGGCATGGGCGAGCCGCTGGCGAATCTGGACAATCTGCTGGCAGCGATCTCGATCATTACCTCGCCCTGGGGCTTGCACCTCGGCGCGCGGCATCTCACGATCTCGACCTCCGGTCTGGTGCCGCAGATCCGCAAGCTGGCGGATCACCCGCAGCAGATCCGCCTGGCGATCTCCTTGCACGGCGCGACGGATGAAGTGCGCGGGCAGATCATGCCGGTGAACAAGAAGTGGGGCACAGCGGAACTCTTCGAGGCGCTGGACTACTGGAACTCGAAGAAGAAACAGCACCTCACTCTGGAGTACATCTTGATCGAGGGCGTGAATGATCACCTCGAGCAGGCGCGCATCCTCTCCAACCACGCGCGGCGGCTGAAGGCGAAGGTGAATCTGATCCCCTACAACACGGTGGAGGGTCTCGATTGGAAGCGGCCTTCCGAGGCCCAGTGCCGGGCCTTCCGCGATATCCTCAAGAACGCGGGCGTCTCCGCGACCCTGCGCTTGGAGAAGGGCCACGACATCGACGCAGCCTGCGGCCAGCTCCGGCTCAAGCAAGAGACGGAAGAGGGGATCATTGAGGCTCCGGTGAAGAGGAAGTGAGGTCGGGGTCGGAACGAGGTGTGGGCGCGCTGGTTTGACACTTGGGAGCCGTGTCCGTATGAATGTCTCTGTGGAAATGATCGTCGAGCTTCCCGACGAGCTCCTGCATCGCGCCGAGAAGGTGGCGATGCAGCGGAAGACCACGCTCAATAAGTTGATGATTGAGGGTTTGGAGAAGGCTATCGAGGTGCCTCAGGCCGTGAAGGCGGAGCCAGTTCAATTATCCCCGGAGGAAGCGGAGTTCTTTGAGATCGATAGCTACGGAGTTCCGGTCCTCAAAAGGCGAGATGTGGAAGATTGTTTCGAGATTTGTGAACTCGGATGCCCAGTGCTGAAGAAGGAGCGTGGCGGGGTGATGACCAACGAAATGGTCAATCAAATGCGCGATGAACTGGGCATTTGATCCGCTTCTTCGAGGTCTGTTCCGAGTAAGCCGATAGATCCGTCGAACGTGGTCAGGCTTCCATGATCCCGAAGGGATCAAAGCTGCAGTAGCCGGTGGTTGAGCGAAGCGACACCACCGGTATGCGGCCGGGAAGGATTTTCCGATCCCGAAGGGATCGCAGCAGGGCGGGTAGAAGGTCTAGATCCGCGGATGAAGGAAAGCACCGTGCGCTGGTGAAGGGTCTCGGGCTGACGAATCGGCAGATTGGGCAGCGCTACGATCCCTTCGGGATCGCATATTCTTTCAGGCAGGGAACCGGGGGGTGTCGCTCGTGCCTCGCTCAACCCCCGGCTACTGCCGCTGTGATCCCTTCGGGATCAACGGAAGACCGGAGTAGAGCGATCTAACAAAGTGCCCGGGCTTGATTGTCGAGCTCTCACGCCGCCGTCTTGCTCTCCACCAGCCGCCGACACGCCGCGATCTTCGGATGCCGTGCCGCCTCCAGCTCGTAGTAGGCTTGCAGCAAGCCTTCCTCCACGCCTACACGACGGCGCACTTCACGCAGCGGGTAATCCATGAGCGCATCGAAGTCGACCTGGTCGAGCGGCTGGCAATTCGAGATCGCGGCGAGATGCACCGCATCCCGGAAGACCCGACAGGCTAGCGGCGGAAAGCGGTAGGCTTTCGGGTAGAAATGTCCCGCGACCGTTCCGAAAAGCTCGGTGGCCGAGCTGCGCATCCTCTTGGTCGAGCCCATGGTGAAGCCGACGACGAAAGCCTCGTCCATCAGGGTCGTGCCGCGACCGAGCAGCAGATGGATGCAATCGTGCTGCTGGAGCGTGACCCGCCCGCGGAAGAGCGATAGCGGTGGCACGTTGAAGGCGGGGTTTTCCATCACCCGCACGATCCACGGCACCTCCGACTGGGGATTGCCGATGGACAGGAGCCGTTCCATTCCCTCCCGCAAGGTGACATCGCCTTCGCGGAGAGGCAGAAAGAAGGTCTGCAAACCAGGATGGTACTCTGGCATGGGAGACTATCTCATTTCTCGTGGCGCGAGGCAAGCCGCCAGCTCGCAAGAACCGGGATGTATCCGGATACTTTCAAATTGCAGCAAGCTGCGGGTCCCGGGAAAGATAGCGCATGGCCGATGACCACGCTTGGATCACTCCCGCGCTGATTGCAGTGGTGGTGCCCGTGGCCATGGCAGCCTTCGTGAGGGCTGCCGATCGTCCGGCCCGGGTCTCCGGCGAGGTGAAATGGGTGGAGTATGGAGTGGCGATGAAGGCCTTTTCGATCGCTGCCGGATTGATTCCGGTGGGGCTGATCGTCGCAATGTTCCTGCAGTCCGCCTTTTCCAAAGATCCAGTGATCGCCACCCTGCTCTTCACCGGTCTGTCCGTGCCGCTGCTGTTGGAGAGTTTCCTCGTGAAGATCAGCTTCGATGAAAACGCGATCTACACGCGCTCGGCGTGGCGGAGGTCGCGGGTGATCCCCTGGTCTGAAGTTGGGGCACCGATTCGCTCGGATCTCCTCCAGTGGTGGGTCCTTCCCACCAAGAAGCAGGGCTCGATCCGCCTCCACGACTTCATCTCCGGGAAGGGGGAATTCTTCGCCATGGCGTTGAACAAGCGGTTGGAATCGCAGAAGGATCTCAGCCCGGAAACGCCTCCCTGATCCGCACCAGCAGCGCATTCACCTCTGCGCGGTCAGGTTGCTCAGGCAAGGACGACTGCTCGAACGCCGCTTGCACCTCAAGCAGCTGGGCCTCCGCCTTTGCCACGAGTTCCTCATACTCAAATTCCCCGGCCCGCACCCGGAGTAGATACTCGCGGTTCGGTCTGCGGATGCGCAGTGCGCCTTCACGCGCGATCTCGCCGGCCATGTCGAGCAGTCGCAAAGTATGCATCAGGTTCTTCGAATCGTAGCCGCGGCCGTGCTGGGCATTGGTGGCGTAGCGCTCGGGGTTCCGTTGCTCGACCCATTCCCAATACTCGCGGTGGGCCTTGCAGTGGGCCTGGAAGGCGTCCTGGTTGAAGTGCATCCAAGTCACCGGCTGGGCTTCCTTGGCCACGCTGCTGAAGATCAGGGCGTCCGGGTCCTTCGGTGAGACCAGGCCGCGCGACTCACTACGGGGATCATCGTAGATGGCATACATGCCCGCCGCGTGCTGCACGGCGGTGAGGCTGCAGCGCTTCGGGTCGATGCCGCGGGCGGCAAGCCACTCCAGCACTGGCACGCTGCCCTGGCCTTCCGGCACGTGGCAGAAGTCGAGCATCGCGCGGCGCTGCTCCGGCTGTGGGTTCACGATCTTCTTGTTCAGGCCTCGGGCCTTGCGGATCTGGCCCATGGCATACTCGCCGAAGGTCTTGGCGCAGAGCTTGGAGAGGAAGATCCGAGGCTCCAGCAGCGCGAAGGCCGGGTGACGGTGGCGGATGCAGTCCTCCGGCATCGCCAGCAGTTCCAGGGCGTTCGGGTTGTTGCGCAGGAGCAGGGACACGAAATGGCCGAGTTCGTAGTAGACTTCGTCGCCACGCTCGTCGGAGACCTGCTCGATTTCGTCGAGGCCGAGCAGGAAGGGCCGTGGGGCGGCGAAAACTCCGCGCAGGTCTTCGTCGGAGTGATCTAGGTTCGTGCCATAGGCGCGGCTGCCCGCGACACTCTCCATCAGCAGGAGATCCGGCTGGCGGACTCTCTCCAAGGTGAGCTCTGCGGGCGTGAGGATTGCGACACTCTGGCGGAACTCGTTGCGGAAGAGCTGGTCGAGGAGGACTCCATCGGGATCGCCTGCAGGGATGTCCAGGCGTTCCTCCAGGATTGCGTTGAGAAACTCGTCCAGCGCGGCGATCCGCGGCATGCGTTCGCCTTCCATCGTGCGGACCTTGTGTTCCAGCAGGCCCGGGATCCGCGCCTGCACGTCTGACGGGGCGCTGGGGATGAGTTCGCCAAAGGCCACCGGCGGGATGCCCTTGCCCTCCGCGATCCAGCGTGCGCAGAGCGTGGAGCGCAGTGCGTAGAGGTAGTCCTTCGCGCGGACTTGCTCGTCCTGCAGCTTGCCTCTCACCATCTGGCGGGCGAGGCCGAGGTAGTGTTCGCGCGACGACTTGGGGGAAAATACGGCGCGCGCCGTACTTCGCCAGCGTTCGCAAAATCCGCCTTCATTGCGATAGACCACCGGTGAGTGTAGCCATTCGACCAGCGCGCCATTCGACTTGCCGAGCAGGCGTGCGGCCTTGCGGATATCCCAGCCACCGGCATCCAGCTCGTTTTCCAGGGGCAGATCAATCGCGTCCGTGCCTTCCCAGATCGAGAAATACGTGCTCTCAGGCCTCAGGAAGAGAAAGCGGATGTCGTAGTCGCTGTCCGGAGACGCAAAGCCCCAAGCCCTACTGCCCGATTCGCAGGCATAGGGAATGCGGATGCCGTGCTTCGCTTCGATGCGGCAGAGCAGGGCTTCGATCTCCGTGGTCATGGGAGGGGGATCATCACCCCAAGAAGCGCACCCGCACCAGAAGAAATAGGACCTATAGGTCCTATAGGTCCTATGGAAGAGCCAGAGGGACCATAGCCACCCAAGCGCTCACCCCAAGGGCGGAAAATGCCACGGCCGGCACCGGAGTTAAACCCAAGAAACTCCTCGCCGGCCGTGGCGCTAGCCGCGATGGACAGGCAGTTAAACCCAAGAAACCACCTATCCACCGCGGACCATCCGCTAACCAAGGAAAGCTTTCATTGTGCCAAGGCTGGCATATTTTCGAAAATAAACTCGTCGGGGATTTTGCCCACGTGGTCGATGATGATATCCGGCTGATAGGCGAAGTTCTTCAGGTCCTGGCGCTTGGTCCCGCCGCTCAGGACGAGCACGCTGCGATAGCCCATCTGCACCGCACCGAGGATATCAGTCTCCATGGTGTCACCGACCATGATGGTCTCATCGGTGCGCAAGCCCATCTCCTTGCGCGCGGCGCGCATCATGATGGGACTAGGCTTGCCTACCGAGAAGGCCTGCACGCCGGTGGCGCGCTCGATCATCGCGACGATCGCACCGCAGCCGGGGCGCGTTCCTTGATCCGTCGGGCAGCTCGGATCGATGTTGGTGGCGATGAGGCGCGCACCTTTCTCTACCAGGCGGACTCCGCGCTCGATCATCTCGAAGGTCATGGTGCGGCCTTCGCCGATCACCACGAAATCCGCGTCGTCATCGACCACTGTCAGGCCATTACGATGCAATGCTGCGGCCAAGCCGTGCTCACCGACCACATAAGCGGTGCCATTTGCCTTTTGCGAAGCGAGGAAACGTGCCGTCGCCATCGCACAGGTGAAGATCTCGCTCTCGCTGGCCTCGATGCCGAGACGGTGAAGCTTGAGCGCCACATCGCGGCGGGCGCGCTGGGAATTGTTCGTGAGGAAGCGGAAGGGAATTCCGTGCTTTCTTAATCGGGTGATGAAATCGGATGCACCGGGCACCAACCGGGAACCCCGGTAAATGACCCCGTCCATATCCAAGAGAAATCCAACTCGTGCCATGCCCCGATACCAGCGGCTGGCGTGCCACCGTGCCAAGTGCCGCCGCCGAAGTGCTGAGGCAACTTCATGCCCCCGCCGGATTCACGTGATCCGATTGAATGTTACGATAAATTAGCGAATCGATTCTGCGATTTTGCACCGGCGACTAAACGCCGGTGCCAATCTCGCGGTTACTCGCCCTGCTTTTGGAAGGGATGCTCCTTCAGTAACTGCTCTGCTTGATAAGGAGGCACGTGGTCCTTGAGCGCTTCGCGGACCTTCGCGACCTTCGCGGGATCCACTGCAGGTGCCTGATTGCCGAAGCTATTGCGAATATAGGTGAGTACACCCGCAAGTTCGCGGTCGTTCATGAGCAGACCGAGGGGAGTCATCGGTGGGACGCTTGCATTGATGCCGTACTTCTCACCCTTAACGGTGATTGGTCCTGTTAGACCGTGCAGGGTCAGCTTGATGAGGCGCTCATCATCGCTGCTAGTGACCCACTCGCTGCCGGCGAGCGGTGGATAGATCGCGGCCTGGCCCTTGCCATCCGGCTGGTGGCAGGTGAAGCAATGGGCATCGCGGCCGTAGACTTCCTTGCCGAGGCGCCAGAGTTCCAGCTCCGCGGCGGGCAGCTTCGGTTCCGGTTCCGCCTTGGTGGTTTCTTCCGCTTCGATCTTCAGCTTGCCGGAGAGATAGTCGGCGGCGCGCGGGTTGTTGGATAGGTCGAGCTTGCCGTCCTTCTTCAGCAGCTCGATGTCATCTCCGAGGGTGAGGAAAGCGGTCTTGATCGCTTCCGGCATCCACTTGTCGATCGGCGACTTCAGCACTTCTAGCGCGATCTTTGCGCCATCGGTATTGTCGAGCCATGATGCGGCGGCAAGGGCTTCCAGCCGCACCTGCGGATCGGGATCCGCGGCGGCCTTCATCAGGAGTGCAGCGTGGTCGGGGATCTTCCGCCAGGCGTTGCGGATCACCTCCACCGCGGCGGCGCGGGCCTGATGGGCCTTCGCGTTGAGACATTGCTCTAACAAGTCGTGGTCCACCTGGTTCTGGCCCCAGGTCACCCACAGTGCTTCGGCGACGTGGTGCTCGTAGCGCGGATCGGCCTTGTCGAGGGTCTCCACCCAGGCCTTCGCGGCGGGCACGATCACCTCGGCCTTGAGTCCGCGGAGTTCGCGGCGGGCACGGTAGCGGGTGCGGTATTCGGGCTCCTTGAGCAGTTCGAAAAGCTTCGGGATCTCCGCACCGGCAATGGTCACAGGCTTCACCAGCGGCTTGCCCTTGTAGGCCACGCGATAGATGCGGCCGTGCGTGTGGTCGCGGTTTGGGTCACGTGCCGAGTGCTGCATGTGGCCGATCAGCGCGTTGTGCCAGTCGGTGATGTAGAGCGAGCCATCCGGTGCGAACTCAAGGTCGGCGGGGCGGAAGTTCGGGTCGGAGCTCGTGACCAGATCGGCGAGGTGCTTGCCGGAGAAGCCGCCGCCATCTTCCCAGATCTTGTGGATGCTGGTGCCCAGGAAGCCGATCGAGTTGTTGGTCATGAAGCCGCCTTGCAGCTCATCCGGGAAGTTGCGCGAGGAAATGAACTCGGCACCGGCGGTGGGGCGGGAATACTTCGGCGCGAACTCGGCAATCTTCCCGGTCTCGTAGCTGAAGGGAGCCTTGATCGAGATCGGCAGCGCCCACCAGTTGTTGCCGCCAGATGCATCGGCGATGAAGCACTGCTGCCAATCATCGAAGGCGATGCCCCAGGGATTGTTGAAGTAGGTCTGCACGTAGCGCTCAAGGCGCCACGTCTTGGGATCGAAGCGCCAGATGCCACCGCCGGTGCAGCGTTGAGGGCCGTAGGGCGTTTCCACCTGTGAGTGCAGGAAGACGCCTTCACCCATGTAAAGCGCGCCGGCGGAATCGGTGGAGAAGGCGTGGATCGCGTGATGGGTATCGTGCGGGTCGAAGCCGTGCAGCAGGTATTCGCGGCGGTCGGCCTTGTCGTCGCCATCGGTATCACGCAGCAGCATCAGGTTCGGCTCCTGGGAGACGAAGAGGCCGCCGGGGGTGAGCTCGATGCCGATCGGCAGGTGCAGGCCATCGGCGAAGACGGTTTGCTTGTCCGCGCGGTTGTCGCCATCGGTATCCTCCAGGATCAGGATCTTGTCATTCGGCATCGGATCGCCGGGGCGATAGTGCGGATAGGACGGCATGGTCGCCACCCACAGACGGCCCTTGTTGTCGAAGGTCATCTGCATCGGATTGGCGAGATCCGGGAAATCCTCTTCGGAAGCGAAGAGGTTGATCTCGAAGCCATCCATCAGCTTGAAGCTCTGCAGGGCGGCCTTCTCGCGCAGGTACTTGATCTCGCCCGTGAAATTGGTGGGCACCGGGTCGAGCGGGCGGGTCTTGGCATCGAGTTCCGCCAGGTTGGGCGTCTCGCCCTTCGCCGTTTTCCAGACCGCGATGTCGCGGTTGGCGGTCATCTGGCGGATCTTCTCGATCTCCTCCGGGTAGTTGAAATCGCCGTAGGGCTTCCAACGCCGGCCGTAGGCATGCACGCCATTGAGCATGCGGTAGTCATTCTGCCAGAACCACGCCTTATCGTTCACGGCCTTGAGGACCTTCTCGGGATCGGCCTGGAGGATCAGATCCTTTGGCTGATAGAGGGCATCCGCCAGCACTTGGGAGAGTCGGCGGTCGCCCCCCGCGGTGAGTGAAAAGCCGTTCAAGGTGAGCGGCTCCTTGATGTCGGCGTAGAGCTTTTGGGTGGGGTGGAAGAGATCGATGAAGCCGACCTGACGCTCCGCGGCGATCTGTTGGATCACGCCGCCATACATCTCCAGGTTGGCGTTCTCCTGCTTGCCGTCGGGCAGGTCGAAGTACTGGGTCAGATCCTCGAAGGCGATCGGCGAGACCAGCACCAGCTTCGGGGCGGAACTGCCATTGTACTTCTGCGCGAGGGTGTGGGTGACGAAGGCGTCTAGCTCGGCGCGGAACTTGGCGAGGCCCTCGGAGCCTTCAAAGGATTCATTGTAGCCGAAGAAGGCGAGGATGGTGTCCGCCTTGCAGACCGTGAGCCACTCGTCCTCGGAGGGGTAGTGGCCCTCGCCCTTGTGCTGGGCATATTCGGGACGGAGCTTCTCAGCCCCCTCGAAGGCCCACGGCGTGCTGCGACCGGCGCGGGGGCGGTAGGCCGGGGTGTCGCCCGGGAAGCACATGTTACGGAAGACCAGATGGCTGTCCGGGTAGCGCAGGTGGAGCTGGGTCTCGAAGTTCCCGTAGTACTGCATCCGCTCTCCCAGGCCGTCGCCGATCATGACGATGTGCTCGTCCTTGGCGGGCTCTTGGAAAACCGCGGCATGGATCGGAAGAGCAGTGGCAAGGGCGAGAAGCAGCGAGCGAAGGTTCATGGCGAAAAGCGGTTCTGGGCCGGCAGCAAGCGACGCGGGATGCGCATTTTTGTCGCGAGAAGGCGATTCGGCTACCGCTTTTTCATGTGACGGCGGTCGCTTCCCGGAGCGCACTTGCAAGGATTCCCGGACCGGCTCAAACTGCAACCATCATGAGAATCATCGGCGGGGTGGCAGCGGCCTTCCTGCTCTCCGCCGGTCTCGCGGCGGCGGGCACTTGGGAGGACCTCTTCAATGGCAGCGATCTCACGGGCTGGGAGGCCCAGAGCAAGGCCGACTGGCGCGTCGAGGGCGGCGCGATCGTGGCCAGCAAGGGTCAGGATGGCCTGCTGACGACCCGGGCCACCTATCGCGACTTCGAGCTCGAGCTCAGCTTCCGGGCCGGGCAGGACACGGAGAGCGGGGTGATGCTCAACAGCCCCAAGGAAGTCGCGAACCCCGGCAGCGAGTGCTACGAGGTGAATATCGCGCCTACTTCCAGCGCCTACCCGACCGGCAGCCTGAACGGTCGCCTGCGGACCAATGACCCCGCAGACTCGCCGGACTGGCGGAAAATGCGGGTCAAGGTGGAGAGTGGCAAGGTGACCGTCTGGATCGACGGCAAGGAAGTGGTGAGCTACGCGGACCGCCGGCCGCTCGGGTCAGGCCACATCGGCTTGCAGTTCACGCGCGGGCGGGTCGAGTTCCGGGGCATCCGGGTGCAAAAGCTGGATCTGCCGTGAAGCCGGATGCTGAAACCCGCGCGATCGCGGCGGAAGTCAGGGCGATTTATGCCGAGTGGGAGGCCCGCCCGATCGAGCGCAATTGCACCGGGCGGGGCGATTGCTGCCGCTTCCGGATGACCGGCCGGACGCCCTTCCTGACCAAGGGCGAAGCCCTCGTGGCGGCGATGGCATGGCGGGCGGCGGGCCGCACCAGCGTGCCGGAGACTGCGGATGGGGCCTGTCCCTTTCTGAAAATGAACCGCTGCCAGATCTATGAGGGCCGCCCCTTCGGCTGCCGCACCCATTTCTGCGACGCGGCTGGCGGCCCCGCGACCCGCAAGGAAGTCAGGGACTTGATCCAGCGGTTGGAGGCGATCGACGCCCGGCTCGGCGGCAGGGGCGGAGTGAATCTCCCGGGGGCCGTGGCGGCGGCAATGGCTCCGCGGCCTAGAAAATAGGCCCTCGCAGGCAAAAAAATTGCCGCCGGGGTCCCACCCCCGGCGGCTAAAACCATCAACCCCAGCCGAAGCCGGGAGCTGACAATATATGCTGTTCACCCTTACATGAAAACTCACGCAACGCGCGGTCTTCATGGATTCAGACAGCGGTCCGGAGTGAATGTTCAAAGATTCCGAAATTATTTTCCGGAATTTTGCGGGGACCCTCAGGCCCTCCGGTAGACTTCGCTGTCGGCCACGCGGCGGCGGATCGCCTTGAGCAGGGGCCGGGTGCCTTCGTCGAGGCGCAGGGTTTGGACATGGGAATCCATTTCACAGCGCTCGGAGATGCGTTCGAGCAGCTGCTTCTGCATGCGTTCGGAGACCGCCTTGAAGGCGGGCCAGCGGGCATCGACGATGAGGACGAGGTGCTTCCAGCCGGGGAAGTGGTTGACCTGCTTGGCCCCGAGCCACGCGCGCTGGATAACCGGTTCTGCGGTCAGGACCTCCCTCAGGCGCTCCAGCTCGGCGGGGCTGAGGTCGTGGGGCAGGAAGCAGTCCTTCGGCTGCACCTGGCTGCGCTCGATCAGGGCGGCGCGGAGTTCGCGCTCGTGCTGCTCGGCGCGCTCCTTGAGCCCAGGCATGGCGGCGGGGTCCCCGAAGCGGGAGTGAAATTGCGCGAGGGTCTCGAAGGCGCGCGGGGCTATGATCGGATCCGCGGCGGCCCGTTCCAGGAAATCGGCGGACTGGATGTCGCCCTTCGCCGCCAGATGGCAGCCGCGCAGATAGAGGGCTCCGGTATGGTCGGGCCGGCGTTCGAGCAGGGCGACGACTTCCGGCTGGATCTTTTCCAAGCCGTCCAAGCGGGACAACGCGCTGATCCGCTTCCAAGCATCCCGCACGCCGCGGGCTTCCTGGGCATCGCCTGCATTGGCCGGGCGGAGGGCGGCGCGGGCACGCCGGGCCTCTGTGAGCCACTTGGCGCTGAATTGCCGTCGGGCACGGATGATGAAGTCCGGATCAAGGAGCTCTACGGCGGCGCTGGCAGAGGGCAGCAGCGGGCCGAGGTCGAAGGGAGGGTTGCCCAAGCGGACGAGACGCTCGGCCAGGGAAGGGTGGGTATCCGCCGGATCTCCCGGGGTGGCCATGGCGCGGGTATGCCAGTGCTCTTGGGTCTCTTCCGTGACAGCGCTGCCGATAAAGACAGAAAGCCGCTCCATGACGTCGCCGGGCAGCGCGCCGCAGCCCGTTACGGTGCATTCCAGCGGCTGCCAGAATTCCTCTTCGAGCCGCTGCCCTTGGATGGCCAAGCGTCGCAGTCCGCATGCGAGGGCTGCGGTGGAGACGATTTGGGCCGCCGCCCGGTCCGCTTCCAACTCGATGTGGCGGGAGAGCAGAAAGGCACGGGCGTTGAAGCGTGGCCAGAACCAGTGGACGAACTTCGGCAGCAGCGGGCAGATGCGGCTGGCGGTGAGGCGACCGGCGATCTTCTCCCAAGTCACGCGGGTACGGTGAAGCCAAGCGAGGATCCGGCCGTCGCGACCGGCGAGGTGGGCGAACTCGTGGGCGAGCACGGCACGGAACTCCTCCCGTGGAAGCATTTCCATAAGTGGCAGGCCGATCACCAGATAGCTGCGGTACCAGCCGAAGAGGCCGAGCCGGGGATTCTGCAGCACGGCGGCATTCACCTCCTCATCCAAGACCACCTTGTGGAAGCGCACGCCCCCGGCCAAGCGCCCGGTCTCGTGGATCAGGCGGAGCAGCTCCGGGTGCTCTTCCTCGGTGAGTTCGATGCCCTGTGGCGGCTTAAAACGCATCCACAGGCAGCCGATCACGAGCACGGCAGCCATGAACCCGGCCAAGGAGATGCTACCGGCGGCCAAGGTGTCCGGGATCGTGTCGAACTCGATGGCCAGGATCACTCCGGTCAGCGCGAACAAGGCGCAGGCCGCGAGAGCGGCGAGCAGCACCCCATAGCCGAGTAGGGCCCACGCCACCGTCTCTCGCAACAACTCCCGCGGCTGGTCGCTTCGGGAAAGCGCCAGCTCCGCCATGAGGTTGTGGAAACGATCACGGGTCATCCGAAGTAGGGGAGACTACGGGCGGTGGTTATTCTAACTACAATACCAATACAACCGAAAAATAATATCTGTGACGCGTCGAAGTTGAATCATGAATGGGATTGCGAATCCACGCATCCACAAGAGAATCAGCTGCATTTGAAGGCTTTGAGAGTCGTGTGAAAAAGCTGTGAAATAGGACTATAGGTGACATGGGGAAGAAGCTATCTTTCATGACTCCCTAAAATGCGGGGGTCAGATTATAAGCGGATAAACGGGGGCAAAAACGGCCATGATCTGCAAATGGGAGGGGCGCTTGCAGGATGCACGGCGTGGCGAAGCAGGGTGCATCCAAACAGGATGGGAGGATTCCAGGCTGATGCCCACGCAACCCCCGTAGCTGCACGGATTGTGGCCGCGCAGGGCGGCCCGGGCACGGGGTCTGCGAAGCGGGATGTCGCAACTGACACTACCATGAAAACCAAAATCGCTCTTCTCACCTTGGGCACTGCCACCGCGCTGCTGAGCAGCTGTGTGGAAACCTACACACCGGCATCCGGGGCCGTGGTCACCGCCACGACTTATCAGCCGGGCTACGTGGTGCACACCTTGCCAACAGGCTATCGCACCGAGGTCGTCTCTGGCACCCGCTACTACTCTCATGACAACGTTTACTACCGTCCGCAGGGCAGTAGCTACGTGGTCGTGAAGCCACCGCACCCGGGTGATGCTGGATGGGACGGCAAGCCGCGCGGCTATGACAACGACTGGGATGGCGTGGATCGCGACGGAGACGGACGCGACCGCGATGACTTCCAGCACGAGGGCCACGTAACGGTCATCCGCACCCTGCCGAGCGGCTACGTCGTCGTGAACCGTGGCGGCCAGCGCTACTACCGCGCGGGGAATGTTTACTACCAGGCTCGCTCCGGCGGGTATGTGGTGGTAGAGCGTCCGTTCTGAGGGCGGACTGCGGTTTCCCCGAATAGGTCTTATAGGTGCTATGAGACCTATCGGCGGACTCTAACACTCCACCACATTGACGGCGAGGCCACCGCGGGAGGTCTCCTTGTACTTCGACTTCATGTCGCGGCCGGTGTCGCGCATGGTCTTGATGACCTTGTCCAGGGAGACGAAGTGAGAGCCGTCGCCTGCCATGGCGAGGCGGGAGGCATTGATCGCCTTCACCGAGGCCATGGCGTTGCGCTCGATGCAGGGAATCTGCACCAAGCCCCCGACGGGATCGCAGGTCAGGCCGAGGTTGTGCTCCATGCCGATCTCCGCGGCATTCTCCACTTGGGTGGGTTTGCCGCCGAGGTATTCGACCAGGCCGGCGGCAGCCATCGAGCAGGCCACGCCGACTTCGCCTTGGCAGCCGGCTTCCGCACCTGAGATCGAAGCGTTGCGCTTGTAGAGCATGCCGATGGCGGCGGCAGTGAGCAGGAAACGGTGCACGCCGTCGGGATAAGGCGAGCGCCGGAACCGCACGGCGTAATGGAGCACGGCGGGGATGATGCCAGCTGCGCCATTGGTGGGCGCAGTGACCACGCGTCCGCCAGCGGCGTTCTCTTCGTTCACCGCGAGCGCGTAGAGATTGACCCAGTCGAGAATGGTCAGCGGATCAGTGAGCGAGGCTTCCGGGTTGTTGCAGAGCGCGGCATGGATCGCCTTGGCACGGCGCTTGACCTTCAGTCCGCCCGGCAGGGTGCCTTCCTGGGAGCAACCGCGTTTCACGCAGGCCTGCATCGCGTTCCAGATCGCATCGAGCCTGGCGCGGGTCTCTGCCTCCGGGCGGAAAGCCGCTTCATTCTCCAACAAGAGGTCGGCGATCGAGAGGCCGGTGACCTCGCTGCGCGCCATCAACTCCGCGGCACAGGTGAAGGGATGGGCGACCGCGATCCCGGGCGCGGCGGGCTGCTGCATCTCCGCGTCCGTGGCGATGAAACCGCCGCCGAGGGAATAGAAGATCTCATCCGCGAGCGGATTTCCCGCGGCATCGAGCGCGGTGAAGTGCATGCCGTTCGGATGCATCGGCAGCGGTTTGAGGCGCTTGAAGTCGAGATCCGTCTTCTCGTTGAAGGGCAGATCCGTACCCCAAGGCGTGCGCAGCACCCCGGCGCGGATGGCGGCGAGCTGGTCCGGAATGCTGTCGATCTCGATGGTCTCCGGTTCCTGGCCGCAGAAGCCTAACAGGATGGCGGAGTCGGTGCCGTGGCCCTTGCCGGTGGCGGCGAGCGAACCGTAGAGATCGCAGTGCAGGCGGGCGACCCGTGGGGCCAGGCCTTTCTGCTGCAGCGCGAGCACGAAGCGGCACGCTGCCCGCATGGGTCCCACCGTGTGCGAGGAGGAGGGACCCACGCCGATGGTAAAAAGGTCGAGCGCGGACAAGGTCATGGCCGCGGGCCATCATCCGCAGGCGGCTGGGTAGGTGCAAGAACGCGGGGAAAAATTGACCGAATCAGCAGAGGCCAGCGGGTGAAGCTGCCAAGGCTCAGGGGCAGGGCATATCCGGCTAAGGTCTTATAGGCAAAATTACGGAAATCTGCCATAAGCGTTCACCGGCAGAAACCAAGCCTGCCGCTTTCGTCGCCTCGCAAGCCTCCCAAGCCTCCCAAGCCTCCCAAGCCTCCCAAGCCTCCCAAGCCTCCCAAGCCTCCCAAGCCTCCCAAGCCTCCCAAGCCTCCCAAGCCTCCCAAGCCTCCCAAGCCTCCCTCACTCCAGCCATGCCCTCCTCCATGCAATCTAACAGGACACTCCTGCTCCTCGCCGCTGCTACCGCCATTCTCGTCCTTCCCTCCGGGGCCATCTGGAAGGACTTCGACGACGCCGAAAAGATCATCGGTCAGCCGGGCCTGCCCTCGCCCACCCGTCTCTTCCAGCCGGAGGACATCACGATCAGTCCGGCGAGCGGCAAGGTCTTCGTGGCGGACGGGGGTAACAACCGGGTGCTGCGCTTCAGCTCCGCTGCGGCACTGGCGAATGGCGGCGCGGCGGAAGCCGTCTTCGGGCAGCCGAACCTCTACAGCTCTGACCGGGGCCTGGCCCAGGACAAGATCGAATACCCGTCTGGCCTCGCCATTGATTCCGCCGGCCGGCTGTGGGTGGCGGACCACGAGAACAACCGGGTGCTGCGCTGGGACAATGCGGATACCGCGGCCAGCGGCGCGCCGGCCGCGCAGGTTCTCGGTCAGCCGGATTTCACCAGCCGCGTCGCGGATGCCACGGCGGTCAGTTTGTCGCGCCCGCAGGGGCTGGCGGTCGATGCCCAGGGAAGGCTGTGGGTGGCGGACTACTTCAATAATCGCGTCCTCCGCTACGATAATCCTAGTAGCAAGGGCAACGGTGGCACGGCCGACGGCGTGGTGGGCCAAGCGAACTTTACCAGCGGCGTTTGGGCCGCCACCGCCATCAATCTCAATCAGCCCTCCGACGTGGATGTGGACGCCCAAGGCCGGCTCTGGGTCTGCGACTTCAACAACGCGCGGGTGCTGCGCTACGACAATCCGACGGCTCAGAACCAGCCAGTCGCGAACGGCGTGCTCGGCCAGGCGGACTTCACCTCCGTCGTGAAGGGGGCCGGTCCGGCGCTCACGGATCGGGCGGTCACGATCAAGGTCACTCCCTCCGGGAGCCTCTTCGTGATGGACACCCAGAATTCACGGATCTTGCGCTGGGACAATGCCGCCGCCAGGGGCAACGGAGCCAATGCTGACGGGGTGCTGGGCCGCGCGGGCTTCGAGCAGAATGCCTTCTACTCGAACCTTCCCGGAGGCATCAGCGATGAAACCCGCGGGATGGCTTTCGATGCTGCGGGGCGCCTGTGGACAGTGGACCGCCACAACGAGCGCGTGCTGCGCTGGGACAACGCCACGGCCAAGGCCAACGGGGCCAACGCAGATGGGGTGATCGGCTTCGCGAATACTTCCTCGATCGCGAGTAGCCTCTACAATCCCGCGACCGCTCCCGGCCAGGTGCGGGGCGGACTGGAGGATCCGGTAAGCGGGAAATTCTTCCTGGCGGATTACGGTCGGGTACTCCGCTTCGCCAGCCGCGGTGATGCGGAAAACGGCAATCCTCCTGAGGCGGCCCTTGGCAAGCCCAGCCTGGGCGACATCAATTTTGAAGGTGCCTCTGCGACCGATCTCGGCAGCACTTGGGGCCTGGCCATGGATGCGAGCGGCAAGCTGTGGGTGAGCGATCCCCAGTGCAGCCGGGTGGTGGCCTTTGCCAATGCCACGACGGCACCTACAGGCGCGGCCATGGCGATCGTGCTGGGGCAGCAGAACTTCACCTCCACCGGCGACGGTTTGTCCTCGACCACCCTGGACACTCCGCGCGGCCTCGCACTCGATTCCGCGGGCAATCTCTACGTCGCGGACTACGGCAATAACCGGGTGCTGCGCTTCAATAACGTGGCGGCAAGGACCAGCGGTGCCGCTGTCGCCGCCGATGCCGTGATCGGGCAGCAGGACTTGGTCACCTCTGTCGGGGGCGCCAATGCAGCCCTGCTGAGTGGCCCGAGCGGGGTCGCTATCGACTCTGCAGGCCGCCTGTGGGTGGCAGATACCGGGAAAAACCGGGTCGTGCGCTACAATACCCCCCTGACCACTCAGCCGCTGGGCGCAGCCTCAGGCATCTTGGGTGGTGACGGTGTCGCGGAAGCCTACGGCATGTCGCTGCCGACTGCTCTGGCGGTGGACGCGACGGGGCGGCTCTTCGTGATGGACCGCGGCTTCAATCGGGTCCTCATTTTCAACAACGCTGTAGCCAAGGCGAACGGCGCGGACGCCAACAATGTTCTGGGGGCTCCTAATTTCAGCTATGCTCCCTACGGCGGCCGCAGCAGCCGGTCCTTCGCCCATCCCTATGGTCTGTTCCTTGATGCGGGCAGCAATCTCTGGGTGGGCGACGAAGATAATAGGCGCCTGATGCGCTTCTCGCCGGAGTCGACCGCTTACATTACGCAATCGGGTTCGAGTGGTGCGCAATTCACCCTCACCTTCCATGGCGAAGCCGGGATCCCATACAAGGTCACCTCATCCACTGACCTGAAGATCTGGCAGGAGGAGGGCAGCTACACCTTGGGGGCGCCGGGCCTGCAGGTGTTCGCGAAAAACCGCAGCGGAGTGAAGCGCTTCTACCGGGTGGAAGAGCCCTGAGGAAGGTGACGCACTCCGGCGGTTGACGCGGCGGGGATGCGGGGCGATGAGCAGCCCTGCCCGCCCGCCTACGCTGCCGCGATGTTGAAGGATTTCTCACTCTCCGCCCTTGTCGCGGGCTTTGTCTCTGTGCTGGTGGGCTTCACCAGCTCGGTGGCGCTGATCTTCCAGGCCACGCAGAGCCTGAACGCGACGCCCGAGCAGACGGCCTCGTGGATCTGGGCAATCGGGATCGGGATGGGCGTGCCGACGATTCTGTTTTCCCTGATCACGCGGAAGCCGATCCTGATCGCGTGGTCCACGCCGGGCGTTGTGGTGATCGCGGCTGCGGCGGGAGCGGGGCACCTCACCATGCCGCAGGCGATCGGGTGCTTCCTCTTCAGCGCGGTGCTGATCACGATTGCGGGTTTTAGCGGCGGCTTTGAAAAGGTGATGAATCGCCTGCCCTTGCCTCTGGCCTCGGCCCTGCTGGCGGGGGTCTTGGCGAAGTTCGCGCTGGATGCTTTCAAGGCGATCCCCGCGGATCCGGGGCTGGTGCTGCCGATGTTAGGAGCCTATGTGCTGGGGCGGCGCTTCTGGCCGCGGGCGAATGTGCCGCTGATCCTGCTCTTGGGAATCGCGATCGTGGCAACGCGCGGGCAGTTCCATGCGGAGAAGGTGCCGTGGAACATTACCGTGCCGGTGTGGATGAATCCGGAGTTCTCCGTGGGTGCCTTGATCGGGGTCGGGATCCCCTTGTTCATCGTGACGATGGCCTCGCAGAACCTGCCCGGGATCGCGGCGATCCGGGTGGGCGGCTATGAGGCACCGGTGTCGAAAGTGATCGGCTGGACCGGGATCGCGACCTTCCTGTTAGCTCCCTTTGGCGCCTTCGGGATCAATCTGGCGGCAATCACGGCGGCCTTCGTGGTAGGGCCGGAGGCCCATCCGAACCCGGCGCGGCGCTACTGGGCGCCGGTTTGCTCGGGCTTCTTCTACCTGCTGGTCGGGCTCTTCGGGGCCACGGTGGCCGGCTTGTTCGCGGCCTTTCCACGCGAGCTGGTGCTGGCGATCGGCGGGCTGGCACTGCTCGCGACGATCGGGAATGCGCTGTCGGCGGCCTTGGGCGAGGAGCGCTACCGGGAGGCCTCGGCGCTGACCTTCTTCGTGACCTTGTCGGGGATTACTTTGCTGGGAATCGGCTCGGCATTCTGGGGAATCGTGGCGGGGGGAGTGGTTCTCGCCTTGGCGAAGAGGAGAGCGTGAGACCGTCCCGGGAAAAGTTTCCAGGGTCCTGGAATCCAAGCATGGAGGGCAGTCTTCGTTGCTGCTTGACTAGGTGTTTTAAATAGTCAGGATACGGGTGCTATGAACCCTATTCCCTCCCTGTCACGTACCCTCGCGCTCACGGCTCCGGCCGTGGCATTGACCCTCGCCAGCGCCCACGCGGCCTCCGACTACCTCTTGGAGATCGAGGGCATCAAAGGCGAGTCCAAGGACTCGAAGCACCGCGATGCGATCGAGATCGAGAGCTTCTCTTGGGGCTGCAGCAACAGCGGCAGCGCGGCCAAGGTCATCAACCTCGTGCTCAGCAAGCCGCTGGATAAGGCGAGCCCGCAGCTCTTCTTGGCCTGCGCCAAGGGCAACCACATCCCGCAGGCGATCCTGACGCTGCGCAAGACCAACGCCAGCGGCGGAAAGACCGACTACTACCAAGTGACCTTGACGGATATCCTAGTCAGTTCCTACCAGAATTCCGCTGGCGATAGCCAGAGTGGTGGGGGCGGTGGTGCCGGTGGTACCGCAGTTTCCGCGCCGGCGGACCGGCTGTCCTTCTACCCTATCAAGCTAAAGGTGAGCTACACCCGTCTCGATGAGACCGGCGAGCCGATGGAAGAGCCGGTGGTGGCGGAATACGACTTCAGCGGGGCGCCACAATGAAAACCCCGCACCACCGCTGGCCGCGGCGAATCTTCGCGGCGCTTGCGGGATGGGTGGCGGCTCTGGCGTTTCCCGTCTCCGCAGCACCCGCCATTCATGGCTGGCTGAGCTTCGGCCCCGAGGTTCCGGGTGAATCGACTTCTCCGGGCCATCTGGAATGGATGGATTTCGAGGCCGCTTCCGTTGCCGGCGCTTCGCCGCTGCCGGGCAGCGAGCTCAGAATCCGCAAGGAGATCGACAAGGCCTCGCCGCTGCTGATGAAGGCCTGTGCCACCGGCAAGGTTTTCGAGGAGGCGAAGGTCCACTGGGCGGTCGAGTCGGAGAAGCTGCCTTCCGTTTTCTTCTCCCTGGTGCTGAGGAAGGTGCGGGTGATTTCCGTGAAGCACGAGGGACCGAACGGCAACGCCGGCGGGCCGCCCTTCGAGGATCTCGAACTGGCGCACGATGGCGTGCGGATGACCTACATCCAGCTCTCTGATCCCACGCAGCTACCGTTGATTACGAATCTGCCCTACACGGGCGATGCCGATGGCGATGGGATGCCGGACTCCTTCGAGGAGCAATACGGCCTGCAAGTCCACTCGGATGACGGTGATCTGGACTCGGACAACGACGGGCTGACGAACCTGGAGGAATCCCAGGTCGGCACGGATCCGACCAAAGGCACCTCCTTCTTCAAGGCGACAGCTGAGCCCTCCCCGGCCGGACTGGTCCTGACCTGGAACAGTGTGCCGGGCGGGAAATATAACATCCTCTACAGTGCGACTCTGGCCGAGCCCTTCGAAGTGATTGAGACGGTGCAGGCCACGGGACCGAGCACCTCGCACACGCTGCCGCGTGCGGGCATCAAGGGATTCTACCAAGTGGAAAAGGCCGAGCCCTGAATGTTCAGCGAAGCAATCCTGCAAGACTGGGATCCCGCGCCATTCCGCGCCGCATTGGTGCGGGCGGGCTACACGCCGGCGGACCTGGAAGCCGCCGATCTGCGCCGGCGGGGCGATCCCATGGCGCGGGTCCATCTGGCGGCCAAGCTGCTGCCGGCGGACTCGCCGATGCTGACCTGCGTGCAGCTCTTCGATCTCGGCGAGCCGGTCGGTGGCAAGGCGGCGATGGCAGTCTTCGGCTCGGAGATGCTCGGGCTGATGAGGATCGGGCTGTTAGAAGGGCTGGGCAATGACCTGGTGCGATCCGCCGCGAAGCTGGATGCGAATGAGCACGGCTGGTTTGCGTATGATCATCCGTCTGCTCTGGCTTCGGGCCGTGCGGACTATGTGATGGGTGAGGGGAATTCCTCGCGCATGCTGGCGGCGCTGGCGACGGCGCAGAAGGGCGAGCGTGTGCTGGATCTGGGCGCGGGAGCCGGTTGGGGGGCGCTGCGGATGGCGGAGAAGGGATGCCTGGTGACGGCTGCGGACTTGAGCGAGCGGGCGCTGGGCTTCGCACGCTTCAATGCAAAGCTGTTAGGGCGGAATGGCATCGAGTTGGCGCAGGGCGACCGCTTCGAGCCACTGGCCGGGCGGAAGTTCGATGCGATCGCGAGCAATCCGCCCTTTGTGATTTCACCGCAGAATACCTTCGTCTTCCGCGATGGCGGTGGGCTGAAGGGCGATGGCTTTTGCGAGTCGCTGGTGAAGCTTTTCCCGGACTATCTGGAGGACGGTGGGATCGCGATCATGGTTTTCAATTGGTACGACCAGGATGCCGATCAGTGGGACCGGCGTCCGTTGGAGTGGGCGCGGGATAGCGGCTGCGATGTATGGCTCTTCCGCAGCGAGCGCCACTTGCCGGCGGACTATGCCTTCCGCTGGTTGCGCGAGAGTGGCCGCGGGAAGATGCCGCCCAAGGAGGAACTGAATGCCTGGATCAGCTACTATGCGGAGCTGGGCGCGGTGGGGATCAACCTCGGCTTCATGGCGATGCGCAAGCGCCCGGGCGGGAGGAACTGGCAGCGCAGCGACTCGCGCACTGAGCTCAAGATCGTGGTGACGGCGGGCGAGGAAGTGCGGCGGATTTTTGAGTGCCAGACTTGGCTCGAGGAGAGCCCGGTGGCGGAGGATGAGGAAGCGATTCTCGCCAGTCGCTTCCGGGTGCCGGACGGGATCTTCGCGGAGACCGAGATGAGCCTGGAGAAGGGCTGGGCCATGCGGACGATCCGCCTGAAAAGCTCCGGCGGTCTCAGCTACGACGGGCAAGTGGATGAGTTCATCCTGCGTCTGTTAGAGTGCTGCCGCAAAGGTGGTACGCCTGGGGAGATGCTGACGGAGATTTTGGCCAAGCCGGAATTCGCCGGCGTGCAAGGCGTCGGCGGGCAGATCGCGGGGCTCGTGAGGGAGATGGTGAGGCACGGGCTGATGCTGCCCAAATAGCGGCGTAGCCCTTGGACTGCTGCGGGTTCGCTTCACCCCCCACACCCACTTCCGTGCATTCTGTGTATTCCGTGGTTTGATCTTCGGCTGTTCAACTTTCGCGGATTTCACGTCTTTTAGCGGTTGAGATCAAAAGGCTGCCGGGATGCGCGTTCGTCATTTGACAGCCCCTCTGCCCGCGCTTTCATGCCGGGAGCCATGAAGACCAAGACTCTCCTTCTCTCCCTGATGAGCGCAGCTACCACCGCAATCTCCGCCTCTGCCGCACTGGTTGAAAAGCCGGTGGAATACAAGCAGGGCGACACGACCCTCGAAGGCTTCCACGTCTATGACGATGCCGTGAAGGGCAAGCGCCCGGCGGTGCTGGTGATCCACCAGTGGACCGGGCTGACGGATTACGAGAAGGGCCGCGCGCGGCAATTGGCGGAGCTGGGCTACAACGTCTTCGCCGCGGACATCTACGGCAAGGGCATCCGTCCCGTGCCGCCGGCCGCGGGACAGGAAGCCGGGAAGTACAAGGGCGACCGTGATCTCTTCCGTGCCCGTCTCAAGGCTGGCCTCGAAGTCCTGCAGAAGGAGGAGCACACGGATACCTCGAAGATCGCGGCGATCGGCTACTGCTTCGGCGGCACCGGCGTGCTGGAGCTGGCACGCAGCGGTGCGGACATCGCGGGCGTGGTTTCTTTCCACGGCGGGCTCGATGCCGCAGCGGGCAAGGAAGCCACGGCCGGTGGGGTGAAGGCGAAGGTACTGGTGCTCCACGGCGCGGAGGACCCCTTCGTGCCGACCGAACAAGTCATGGCCTTCGGCAAGGAGATGACTGAGGCAGACGTGGACTGGCAGTTCACCGCCTACAGCGGTGCGGTCCACGGCTTCACCCAGAAGATGGCAGGCGACGACAAGTCGAAGGGCGCGGCCTACAACGAGAAGGCTGACAAGCGCTCGTGGGAGGCGATGAAGGTGTTCTTCGCGGAGATTTTCAAGTGAAGGTAAGAGGAGGTGGCGGGCCTTAGTAGGCCACCACGAGAACCGTGCAATCCGAGGCTCGCTCCATGGCGTCAACCGCAGATCCCGTAGCTGGCGCATCTACGGACTCAAAGGACACGGACTTTGACTTCAACAATGCCAATACCTGGCTCGCCTTGATGGCGTAGTTGACGTTTTGAGGCAACGTGCCAGTAGACTGAGCAACGGCGATCTGGTCGAGTCCAGCCACAACCACTCCAACCAGATTTCCCGAAGAATCGCAAAGTGGTCCTCCGGAATTGCCTGGTTGAACGGCTGCATCGATTTGGAACCTCGTCTCGTCATCTCCAAATCCTTTTCCACCGCTAATGATTCCTTTGGTGACCTTTACATCCTTGCCCTGAATTTCAGGTTGCGGGAAGCCGATGGCGAAGACGTCCAATCCCGTCTTTGCCTCCGGTTGGAGGACAGCGAGGCCTTTCATCTTCTTGGCCACCTTAAGGAGTGCGAGATCTGCGGTCTTGTTGACGGTAATAATCTCAGCGTCGGTCAGCGAGTCATTGAGCAAGATCTTTGCCGATTTCGCGCCATGAACGACGTGTTCGTTGGTGATTAGGTAGCCCTCGGAACCTACAAAAAATCCAGACCCGCTGGCTTTTGCTCCAGCTAGTACCCCGACGTCGGGATGCTTGGCAGGCTGATCTGCTACGCCTCCGCCCTGCTCCACTTCGCTGCCGCCGGGGTTAGTGGCTTGATTCTTTAAGCGAGTGATCGCGTCGTTCCTGTTGAGGCAATAGGAGTTTACTGTTCGGGTGGTGCGCCCTCTCGTAACATAGGTATAGTTTCCGCACCAAAAGAGATCGCTCCGGTAAGCATCTCCATCAGCCGCGCTCGCGGTGTTCACTCCGACGAGGTAAGCAAGAGATGAATTGATTCCACCCTGTTTCGATTGGCCGCTCTCTACCTCAATCAGGAAACCGCTTTCTGTGACTTGGAAAACTGAATAGATGGCCCCGGCAATAGTCTTCGAATCCACCGAATTTGCGAATCCAGCGTTGATTCGATCGCGTTCGACAAGTTTCCGCACTTCCTCCACCGGCAACCATAGGCCGTTGTATTCTTCGAGGCCTTGTGCCCTTTGCTTGGCTGCGAATTCATCCATGCTTTTCCGATCCGCAGTTCGCAAGGCGGCCATTCTCCTTTCCCTATCGTCGATTGCCCTTTGGGAATCATCTGCCTCTTCCTTAATTGGGGCATATTCCGCTTTGGTTATCCATTTGGATTCATACCGCACCATTCCTGTGTCAAAGTTTTTGACGTGAGTGGAGTAGGCCTCGATGTAGGGGCGCATTATAGTTTCGGATTTTGGAAACTTTGCAGCAAAGGCCTTCATCTCATCAAGAGTCTTGCGTAGGGGCTTGATCTGCTCCTCGTTTGCGATCGTCTTGGGGAGTTCTGCCGGAATGGTTACAATCCCGGCTACCTTGCCTCTATCGACATTCCGGGTCGATTTTCCAATCTTGAAGCTGAACATAGGGCCGCCACCGCCTCCTACCTCAGAAAATGCAAGAGGCTGTGCTGAATTGTCTGAGTGGAAGGGCTGCTCTTTCAGAGCGGCTACGCCCGCGCCCGAGGCCATATGGCAAAGCGCGGCAAACAGGAAGGGAAGTGTCTGATGTTTAGTTGTTCTAACAATTGATTTCAGCCGGGGGAGGTGCATGACGGTTAGGTTAAAAGTTATTTCGGGTGAATGCACAAGGATATTTGGCCATCTACAGTTAAGGGTAGTTGGGCGGCTTTCTTGAGCAAAACGAAAGAAGCCGCGAGTGGGGGGGCCGCGGCTTCTTTGTTTTACCGAACCTTACCGGATGCGCCCGGGGGATCGCTGGGAATTGTTTTTCTGTCGAAGGAAGGTCCGCGCTTGAGCTTGCTCTAACGCTCGTCGCCTTCCGCTTACCGATCACCACAGCACCTTGGCGCCGACGATGAAGTTGGTGCCGGGCTCGTTGGTGCCGGAGCCGTGGTTGCGGTAGTCCTCGTTGGTGATGTTCTCCACCCCGCCGGTCAGCTCGAGGTGCTCGTTCACACGCCAGCCGGCGTGGACCATGCAGACGACGTAGCCGGGGGTGCCGAGCGAGGGGATGCGCTGGTTGTCGGCGCGGTCGCTGGCGCTCAGGCGATCTTCTTCACCGGCGGCGAGCACCCGGCCTTCGACCCAGAGGACTTCATCGAGGGAGGTCCAGCGCAGCGCCACGGAGCCGGTGAGCGGCAGGAGGCGGGAGCCGGGTTCATCCACGATCGGACCGCCGAGATAGGCAGCGGTTTCGGTGCGGCCGTCTTGCCAGGCGGCGAAGCCGGAAACGGTCCACTGCGGGTGGAAGCGCCAGGCGCCTTCGAGTTCCACG
Organism: Haloferula sp. BvORR071; assembly: GCF_000739615.1. Classification (GTDB taxonomy): domain Bacteria; phylum Verrucomicrobiota; class Verrucomicrobiia; order Verrucomicrobiales; family Akkermansiaceae; genus Haloferula. The sequence continues at coordinate 122,811 of NZ_BATP01000027.1, read as the reverse complement.
CCATAGACATAGCCGTCGCGGCCATTGGTCGCCACCGTGGTCGCGCTGGCCGGGGCTACCGGCACGCCGACGATCAGGTCATCAATGTCCGTGTAGAAGGCGGAGAGGTTGACCGAGGTGCACTCGGTCAGGTGGCGGGTGCCGATCTCGTAGGTGATGTATTTTTCCGGATCCACATCCGCGGAGCCGGTGGAGTTCAGGCCCGAGCGGGCGGTCAAGTTGCCGGAGAGGTCATCCAGGTTTGGCGCGCGGAAGGCCTGCGAGGCACCACCGTAGACGCTCCAGCAATCGTTGAAGTGATAGATCGCGCGCAGCGAGCCGACCACATCGTCCCAATCGCGATCCACGCCGTACTGGTCCTGGGCGGCGGCAGCATCCCAGAAGCGGCCCAGCTCGGCTTGCGCATAGGTGTAGCGCAGGCCGCCGGTCAGTTCGAAGGGATCGACCGGCTGGTACTGGTACTGCACGAAGGCACCGAAGAGCTCGTAGTTCGAGTCATCCGCGAGCGGGCGGGTGGCCGGGTCATACTTCAGCGGCGGCGCGGCGCGGCGGCGGTAGCCTTCGGACTCGGTGGAGTCGTGGTAGTAGTCCACGCCATAGACCAGCTTGCCCGGCCCCATGTTAGACTCGAAGGAGGTGTCGAAGCCTACGGTATTGAGCTCCGCGATCTGGTAGCGGCGGTCGGTCTTGGTGCGGTATTGCTCTTCCGAGTCGCGGGTGGTCTGGTAGGAGACCGTGGCATTCCAGTGCTGGATGAAGGCGTTGTCGTCGTTGTTCTGCTCGATCCGGGCGTAGGTCAGCGAGCGCTCCTGGTCATAGGTGCGCGCCAGCCAAGTGCCGGGCTGCACGATATGACCGCTGTGCTGCCAGCCGGGATTGAAGAGGGTGGAGTGCCAGCGTGAGATTGCATCCTGGTTCACCTGCTGGTGGACGAGCGTCAGCGTGGTCTGCGGATTCAGCGCATAGTCCAGGCGGAAATCGAGGTCCTGCTCCGGGTAGCCGGTGTTCTTCATCAGGCCCACCGCGGAGTCGCGGATGTCGCCGTAGTCCTTCGCGGAGAGGCCGAGGTGGACGCCATACAGGCCGCCCACGCCAAAGGAACTCTCGATGTGGCCGATGTTGGAGTCCTCGCCATTGCTACGGTATTCGTAGTAGGCTTGGCCGTGGGTGAAGAAGGCGCCGTCCGGCTGATCGCGGAAGTCCGAGGACTTCGTGAAAACATTCATCGTGCCGCCGATTGCGTCCGACCCGTAGAGCACGGATCCCTGGCTGCGGACCAGCTCGAAGTGGTCGATCGAATAGGGATCAATCGTGTTCCAGTACTGCACCGGGCCGCTGCGCCAGGCGGAGTTGTTGACGCGCACGCCATCGATCATCAGCAGGTTCTGGCGCCCCGTGAAGCCGCGGATGTAGGGCGAGCCATGGCCCACCGTGGTCTTCTGCACCAGCACGCCGGGAGTGAATTGCAGCGCATCGGGCAGGGTCCGGCGGGTATTTTCCTGGATGTAGTCCGCATCGATCTCCGTGACCGTGTAGGGCACGTCTTTCTTTTCGTCCTCCGTGCGGGAGGCGGTCACGATCATCGGATTCAGCGCGTCGGCTTCCGGGGCGGGATCGGCTAGGACCGGGGGGACACTTGCCAGCAGGGGCAGGAGGAGGAGTTTTCGCATTGGTAGGACCCGAACGCGCAACCCTGCAATTTCTTAGACAAATTTTCTTAGGGACATCTCCAAAGCTGGTTTGGAGCGCCGGGAAATGGAGAATTCCCCCCTCAGTGCTTCAGCGTCACCGGCACCTGTGAGCTGTTGTGCTGCAGTTCACGCAGCACGCCGGTCTCCCGCTTGGTCATGTTGTAGGGACCGGCGAAGACGACTTCAGAGTTCTCCACCCGGTGAGTGCGGCAGATATAGCCCTTCCGCTTGTCCAGATAGTAGAGCACCAGGTATTGCCGGTCATCGCTGGAGGTCTCCGCGATGAAGTCGGGCAGGCCCTTCTGGCTCAGGAAAACCTTCAGATCGGGGTGGGTCGCGGACTGGAAGACCAGGCGCCGGTGGCCGAGGGTCTCCGGCGAATTCCGCACCAGCATGATCCGGTCCTGCGCCGCGCGTTCCGTCCAGCCCGCTTCCCAGCCACCACCGCGGAAGGGCGTGCACGAGCCCGCCAGCAGGGGCAGGACCGGCGCGAGCAGCAGCGGCAGAAAAGACTTCATGGAGCAGGGGCGGGGGCTGGCGGCGGTGTCGCAGGTTCCGGATTCGGGTAGGCGCTGGCGGGTGGTGGTGGCGGTTGTGGAGACGGTGGGCCGCTGGGGACCACCGTCGGATTCTTTTTCCGGTCCGCCTCGATCATCCGCTGCAGTGCCGGGACGTTCGGCCGGTTTGCTTCCGATTCAATGAAAAATGCGGTCTCAAGCGGGACCAGGAATTCCACCGCCGAATTGATTCCCACCAAGCGGCCATGGGCATCGATCACCGCGCCACCGCTGTCGCCTGGCTCAAGGGGGATATCATACTTGAAGCGCGCGGCATTCTTGCGGCCCGGCGGAATGCCGGTCACCAGCTTGCCCGGCTCACTGCGGAAGCCGGTGGCAATGCCGGCATGGACCACCGGTGTGCCGGCCGGCACCCACTCGTTCGGCGGGGTCCACTCGTAGTAGCGTGGTGTGGCGATCGGGATGTGCAGCACTGCCAGGTCGGTCGAAGCGGAGCGCCAGACGATGCGGGCCTTGGTGGCCTTCAGCCCGCCTTGCTGGCCGTGGATCAGGAAGACATTCCGTCCCTCCGAGCGTGCCAGCACGTGGTCCGCGGTGATGAAGTAGCCGTCGTAGCTGATCGGTGCCGCGGAGCCGCCATCGGCATCATCCGGGCTCTGGCCGGAAGTGAAGCGGCTCTCCACCCAGGGTGATAGTTCCGCCTTCGATGAAATGACCACCGCAGTCAGGCGCGAAGCGGCCAGGCGCATCACCTTGCGGCCCGGCTCGGCGGTATCCGGCGGCGGGGATTTCGGGGTCCCGGCACACCCGGAAAAAATGGCTGCCGCGAAGGCGGCCGGGAGGAGGCGAGCGAGGAATGGCATCCGGGAGAAATGAAGCAAAAGGTTGATTGGGTCTCACGCGATTTCTTCCGCGCCGCCAAGAACGGCGGTCAGCGCGGCTCGGTCTGCGGGCGGGATCACGATTTCATCCAGCGAATCCAGTGCCACCCATGACTCGCCGGCGTGCGGCTGGGCCATGGCATGGCGTGGCGGGCACTCGTGCACATGCAGGCTCACCCGGTAGCGGGTGATGCCGTATTTCCGGCGGTGTAGCAGGGGCATGATGGCGGCAGCGTCCTTGTCGCGCAGCGGCAGCCGCCACATGCCCTCGCGCCTGCCGCCCTTGCCCTGCTGGCAGAGCAGAACCTTGCCGCGCTGTTGGATGAAGATCGCGTGCTCGTCGATCTCCTCGATCGTCTGGCGTTTGGCCTTCACCGGTAGCATGGCGGGCTCGCGGGTCTTGCAGAAAGTGGCCACCGGGCAGGACAGGCAATCCGGGACGCCGGGGCGGCAATGCGTCTGCCCCAGCTCCATCAGCGCGGAGTTAAAGGCGCGGGGGTGCTGGTGGTCGAGAAGTTGTTCCGCAGTGTTCCACAGCCACTTCAGCATCGCCGTGGAATCGATCGGCTCGGCGCGGTCGAAGAGGCGCGTTAGAACCCGTGCGACATTGCCATCCACCAGCGGAGCCGGCAGGTCGAAGGCGAAGGAAAACAGCGCACCCGCCGTGTAGCGGCCGATCCCCGGCAGCGCCAGCAGCGCCGCATGATCGCGGGGAAATTCCCCGCCGTGACGCCCGATCACCGCCCGTGCGGATTCTCGCAGCATCCGCGCCCGGCGGTAGTAGCCGAGTCCTTCCCAGGCTTTCAGCAGCGGATCATCGGCCGCCGCCGCCAGTGTGGCCACATCCGGGAATCGCTCCAGGAAGCGGGTGTAGAAGCCCCGCCCCAACACCGTGGCGATCTGCGTCTGCTGGAGCATCACCTCCGAAACCAGCACCGCGTAGGGATCGCTGGTGCGCCGCCAAGGGTAGTCCCGTGCGTTTTTCTGGAACCACCCGCGCAGCGCGGCACGGAAGCCATCGGGATCCTCCAAGGGAGTGATTCGGGCGATTGGCTTCAGCACGCGGGGATAGTGGCGCAGCTTTGGGAAAATGCCACCACTGGAATGACGCCCGGCTGGGAACTTTGGCTTCCCCCGCCTCTTTTCAGGGTTCCCGCCCTTAGCGCTTGCTTGCCTTTCGCCTCCAGGTTCTAGGGCCGCAGGGAAAAAACCTTGGCGCACCCAGCGTCTTGGCGGTTCATAGAGCCGTGGCCCTGACCTCGCACACCGCTCCCCTGACCGCCGCGCAGGCCGAGCGCCTGCGCGAGCTGCTAGAGGAACGCGGTTACGAGTTCGAGAAGAAGGAATACACGCTCTACGCCGCCAAGAAGGGCAAGCTGAACGTCTCCGTCTATGCCAAGGGCCCGAAGGTCCTGATCCAGGGCAAGGAGACCGAGGACTTCATCCGCTTTCTGCTAGAACCGGAGATCCTAGGCGAGGCCAAGCTCGGCTACGAGGAGGAGTTGGACCCGGAGATGTTCGCCCCGCACTTCGGCATCGATGAAAGCGGCAAGGGCGACTATTTTGGCCCGCTGGTGATCGCCGGAGTTTATACGGATGCCCCCGTGGCCCGCGCCCTGAAAGCCGCCGGGGTCATGGATTCCAAGCGCATCGCCAGTGCCAAGCGGATCCGCGATCTGGCGGAGAAAATCCGCAATGTCCCGGGAATCGCGGTCTCCGTGGTCGCCATCGGCCCGGAGCGTTACAACGAGATGTTCGCCTCTTTCGGCAACTTGAACCGTCTGCTAGCCTGGGGACACGCCAAGGTCATCGGCAATCTAGCGGAACAGCGCCCGGCCTGCCCGCGCGCCCTCAGCGACCAATTTGCCCGTCCCGAGGTCCTCGCCCGCGCGCTCAAGCAGCAGAAGATCGAAATCCAGCTCGATCAGCGGACGAAAGGGGAGTCCGACATCGCCGTGGCCGCCGCCTCGATCCTCGCCCGCGAGAGATTTGTCGACTGGATGGATAAAACCTCCACCGCTGGCGGCGTATTGCTCCCCTTGGGCGCATCGGCCGCGGTGATTGAGGCTGCCCGTCAGGTCGTGGCCAAACATGGTACTCAAGCGCTCTCAAAAGTGGCGAAACTCCACTTTAAAACGACCGCCGCCGTGAGCGGTGATTCAAACGTCTCTGGCACGGATTCCGCATGATTTTGGATTTTTTGACGGGACAAAGGGCCCTTCCTATGATGTCCAATCCCCGCGCCGCATTCACCGTCTCCTCACCCATAAAGCTATGGCAACCATCACCAAACGCGAACTCGTCATCAAGATTTCAAATGAAACCGGGCTCACGCAGCAGCAGGTTTTCGACGTGATCCAGCGGACCCTCGACTCGATCACCGACTCACTTTCGAATGGCGATACCGTGGTGATGCGCAACTTCGGAGCCTTTCAAGTGAAGGAGACCAAGGCCAAGATCGGCCGCAACCCGAAAGATCCGGACAAGGACGTCCCGATCCCCGCCCGCGCCGTGGTGAAGTTCAAGCCCGGCAAGGAAATGAAGGAGCAGGTCGCGCGCACGCTGCCCCTGATCCGCGAGCGGCAGAAGTGAGGAAGGGATGGCGAATCCAGAATTCCGAATGACGAATGAAGTGTGCTGAAGAGATGGCAGGAAGTTCCCGCTCGTCCCTTCACACTCCATTCGACATTCGGAGATTCGTCATTCGTCACTCTTGGTTGCTCTTGCTCGCTTCCTGCGCCTACCCCGGCGGCGACTACAAGGGCTACATGGCCAAGTCGTACTCGGTCCGCGGCGGGACCTATCATCCCATGAGTGTGGATGAAGCGCTGCATTATCAGGAGACCGGCACCGCGTCTTGGTACAACGAATCGAGTTTCTTCGGCCTCAAGCGCGGCCAGACCTCCCTCGGTGAGAAGGTCATGCCATGGCACCTGATCGCCGCCCACAAGACCCTGCCGCTGCCCTGCATGGTGGAGGTTACCAATCTCCAGAACGGCAGGTCCGTGAAGTGCCGCGTGAACGACCGCGGCCCCTTCATCGGTGATCGCATCATCGATCTCTCGCCCCGCGCCGCGAAGAAGATCGGCTTCAAGGACGAGGGCCTGGCCGAGGTGCAGGTGAAGGTGCTGTCCGTCGGCGACGGCAGCTACAAGCGCAGCGCGAAGCGGAAGTGGTTCTTCGGGCTGTTCTGAATAAGGAGCGCGCCTTTGCAAGCCGCACGAGTGCTCCCTTGCAGCTCGCCTTCAGTGGTAGAAGGAGCCACGAAAACTGCCGCATCCACCCAAGGCCCTCCGTACAGACCCGCCGCGAGAACTGCTCCGTCCGCCTGAAGGCGGGACTACGTACCACTGATGGCGGGCTTTCCTGGCAGCTTCAGTAAGCCACCCTCCCGGGCAGCGCCAGATACTCGCCTAATAGCTCCCTCGCCTCCTCGCTCGCCAGCTCCGCGCAGGGCACCTCCCGCTCCGCTAGCGGCAGCGTGAACTGCCGGTAGAACTCGCGGTCATCGAAGCCGATCGCCGCCGCGTCGGTAATACTAAATCCATAGTAGATCCGGCTGATCCGGGCCCAGTGGATCGCCCCCAGGCACATCGGGCAGGGTTCGCCTGTCGTGTGGATCTCGCAGCCATGCAGGCTGAAGCTGCCGATCCGCGCGCAGGCATTGCGGATCGCCACCACCTCGCCGTGGGCCGTCGGGTCGTTCCTTCCCACCACCTGATTGTGGCCTTCGCCGATGATCTCGCCGTCCTTCACCACCACCGCGCCGAAGGGGCCGCCCGCACCCGAGCTCATCCCCTGGCGGGCAAGATCGATGGCACGGCGCATGAAGACGACTCGGGAATCAGCAGGCATTGCGGGGAACTCCCTAGCGGATCGCGTGCCGGGCGGGAAGCCTGCACTTGGCGCGCCCGCTTGCCATCACCGCCGTCGCGAGATACATCATGCGAGTGGGTCCAAAGCAACGGCATCCCTATCTGGCGATTGGCTCGCTGGCCGTTCTCGGCTTTCTTGCCGGCTTCGCGGCGCGGCACCGTGATGGATCGGCAGCCTCGGGGGAATCGCTCTCGCCGAAGGGGCCTGCGGCCAGGGAGCACAAGGCGGAAGCGCCACTGCAGTCCCTGCCGGCCTTGAAATCCACCGATACCGTCGAGGCCTTGTCGGTGGAGAGGGGCGACGGCCATTATGATAGCGTGGCCCTTTGGTTGCTGGATGCCCCCATCGAGGAAATTGCGCAGCTCGGCCAAGCTCTCATCCAGGATGGCCGAGTGAGCGAGGGAACCGTCGAGCTGCTGCTCACGCACTGGACCCGCAAGGATCCCGCCGCCGCGCTGGCCGCAACCAAGAGCACCCGCTTCGAGCGAGCCGCTTGGTGGGCGTGGGCCTCCAATGATCCAGAGGCCGCCTTGGCAGCTTCCCGCAATGGTGATGTCGAAAATCGTTCGGCGGTGCTGTGGGCGCTCACGCTCTTCCATCCGCAGCAGGCCCTGAAGGCTTTGGAAGATCCGGCGCTGGCGGCTTCGATCAGTTCGGTGACCCTGGCCGAAAAGATCGCCATCCGGGACCCGCGGGCTGCGATGGAGTTGCTCAAGAAAGAAGGCTGGCCGGATATGCAGGGACCGCTTCGGCAATGGGCCCGCCGGGAGCCGCGGGCAGCACTCGAATGGCTGATCGCGAATGGGGCGGGGGACCGCCCGAAACTCAAAACCGCCTTTGTCGAAACCGTCGAGCGCGAGAACCCGGAAGAGCTGGCCAGCTTGGCGGCCGTGGCCTCCGCTGGCGAGGTGAAGCGCCTGCTGGAGGCGGCGGCTTTCCGCTACCTCGCTGAGACCGATCCTGCTGCCGCCTTGGCAGAGGCGCGGGCGAGTGAAAGTCCCATGCTTGCAGCGGAGCGGCTGGTAGTGCTAGGTCGCGGGATGGTCGGGCAGAATCCGCAGGCCGCGCTCGGGCTGCTCGGCGAACTTTTGCAAGCTTGCCCGGATGCTGCCTCGCGTCGCGATACCGTGGCCCTTCCCGGTGGCAACTCCGCCGGGGATCGTCGTGACGTGGAAGGCCTGTTCGATTTCGTCAAGTCACTCGCGAACGCGGATCCGCGCACCACTGTGGAAGCGGTGGATCGGATGCTGGCTGGCCAGGCTCCCGCCCTCTACGGCGGGGACCTCAGGACCTGTGCCGCATGGGTGTGGGCCAGCCGCGATTTGGAGAGCTTCACTGCATGGCTCGCCGCGGATGCGGACCCCGCGTTCAGCGAGGCCGGCCATCAGGTGGTGATCGGGCAATTGGCCGAGAGACGGCGCTTCAGTGAAGCAATGGCACAGCTAGAGACCCTTTCCGGAAGCGACGCTCGTCGCGGGACCGCCATCGATACTTTCGAGCGGTGGTTGAGGGCGGACGCGAAAGCGGCGACGAGTTGGTTTGATGAGTCCGCAGTGCCGGAGGAAACCCGCCAGGCAATCTCCCACTTGCTCCCGCGCAACCAATGAAGACCAAGCCGCTATTCGCATGGGGCCTCGCCGCCTTTGCGTTCGCCGCAGGCGCGGGTTGGCTCGCGGGTGGAATGATCAATCCCGCTCCTGCGGCTGCCCACGGCGAGGCGGCCGTCAAAGCTTCCGCTCGCAAGATGGCGAAGGCCAGCCCACAGCGCATGCCGGATCAGGTGAAGGCAGCCATGGCTGCGATCCGGAATGCCGCGACTCCGGAAGAGCGGCAGCGTGCCACCATCCAGCTTGCGCGAAGGCTGCCGGTTGACCAGCTGGCGCTTTGGTACAAGCGCAATTGGTTCGATCTCGAGGGTGGAATGGAGGAGACGATTTTCGAGACCATCACCCGCGAGCGCTGGCTTGCGGAGGATCCCGAGGGGCTCCTTGGCTACACCTTGGAGCGGGAACGCAATGATCTCCACAATGACACTCGCGAGCTGGCCGGAGCGTGGGCCCGCCGTGATCCGGATGCGGCCTTTGGATTCCTGGTGGAGAAAAAGGGCGATGACGACTTCGGCTACTTGCTCACCGGGATGGGTCAGGCCCTTGCGAAGGAAAACCCGGCGCGGGTTTTGGCGGAGCTCGGCAAGCTCTATCGCGATCCTGCTTTCAATGAAGGCTTTGGAGAGCTTGGCGATTTGTTCGAAGCACTGGGAGAAGCCGCGCCGGATGCTTTCGTTCACGAGCTCGCGGCATGGCACGAGCCGATCCGCGGTCATGCCTTGGAGAAATACACCAGGACCGCTCTGAAGAAGGACTTCGCCGGGACCGTGGCTGGTCTAACAGGCGTGGAGAACGGCAGTAAACTCGTCCTGGATGCGATCCGCTACGATCAGGACCTTGAGAAACAGGTTGCAGCCTCGAGAGCCAGCTTTCCCCCGGCATGGTTCGCCGAGATTGCCAGCTCTCTGGCCTATCGGGTAGTCGCGGAGAACCCCGGCCAGTGGCTCGCGGAAGATCTGGCCGCAGCCGGCTTCAGCGCAGCGCAGACCAAGGAAATGCGTGATGCGGCAATTGAGCTGATGGCGCGCGATCCCCGTCGCCTGGCCTCGCTGCTGGGTGAGATTGCATGGACTGGCGACGAACGGAACATCGCGGTGTCCAAGGCGCTTCAAGCCTTCCCAAATGCCGAGGATGCTGCGGCGTGGGCCGCCGGACTCAGCGATCCGCAGGACATTGCCGCCGCGCAGAGCAGCCTCGAGTGGCAAGCCAAGCAGGCCTTGGAGAAACAGCGCGACAAGTCGCCCGGCTCGTGGGTCGACAAGTGGTCGGAGAATGCCAGCTCCTTCGATTATTGGGCGACCGAGCCGTTGGCGAAGTGGACCCAGCAGGATGCCATTGCCGCCGCCAAGGCCTTTGATGAATTGCCAGATGAGCGGAAGCAACTTCTGGCGACCAAGTTGGAATCCCGCAGCAAGTTGCCGGAGCCGCTGCAGGCACAGGCCTTGGGCTACTTGGTGGAAAAGACAGATGCGGCGAATCAATCGGCAATCCAGAGGCTCAATCGCACGACTTGTGAATTCGCGGCACGCTGGGGTGCCAGCGATCCGGAGTCGGGCGGCAAGTGGGTGCGCTCCTTGCCTGCTGGCGAGATCCGCAGCTGGGCGGCCAAGAACCTCGCGGCGGCATGGGCGGAGCAAGAGCCGGCGGCGGCCCGGCACTGGGCTGCATCCCTGCCATCGGCCGAGAGAACCGCGGTGGAGGATTTCCTGAAGGAGCATCACTGAGCTCCTGTCGGCATGGACCGCTTGCCAGAGGGGATGGAGTCAGGATAGGTGATGTCCGCTTGTGAAATCTCGTCCCTATCTTTGGCTTCTTGTCGCCGGCCTCGGCTTTGTGGCCGGGCGCTTCATGCCACGGGCGGGGCCCGCCGGAGAGGATCACGCAGCAGGCAATTCCCCGACGGCTCCGTCCTCCGGGAAGAACCGCCAAGAGGCAGTGCATGCCACCGCTGCTCGCTCCTCCGACACCGCCGCCAGCTTGCTTGAACTGAGCGACCCCTCGGATCTCTACGTCCGCCTTGCCCTTTGGCTGCCTCAAGCCAGTGCCGACGATTGCGCCGCGTTCTGGGAAACCTATTCCAAGCGCCAGCCCAAGCCTGACGAGGAGACCGCGGCCCTTCTCTTCTCCCGGTGGGCCGAGTTCGATCCTCCGGCTGCCATTGCCGCGACCAAGGGCATGGCTTACGAGAATGCGGCATGGGACGCTTGGGCGCGGCGTAATCCCCGCGCTGCCATTGCGGCAGCCCGGGAGGATGCCGATAAATGGCGAGCATCGAGTGTGCTCGGCAGCGCAGCGCGCTTCCAACCGAATCTCGCCATGAAACTTCTGGGCGAAAACCCGGACTTGAATCACTATGAAGCCTTTTCGGCCATGGCCTTTGCTTTGGTTGACGACCAGCCGGAGCGCTCGCTCGAACTGCAGCTTCAGCGCGATCTTTCGGACGGCGGTGCCGCAATGGCCAGTCTTGCCCGTCAGGATCCACGTGCCGCCTTGGCATGGCTGCTGGATCATCCCGGGAAAGATTCGTTGAGCGAGGGCTTTGTCAAAACCCTGCGCGAGGAGAATCCCGACGCACTCGCCGAGCTCGCGGCTGCCACCCCGGCCGGCAAGCTGAAGCGCCTGCTGGAAAGCGCCGCATTCCAACAGCTCGCCAAAACGGATCCTGACAAGGCCTTGGAGCTGGCCCGCGGCAGCGAAGCTCCGCGTATTGCCGACGAGCGCTTTGCCGCGATCGCCATCGGGATGCTTGACGCGAAGGACACGCACGCCGCGTTGGGAATTCTTGAGGAGATCTACACGAAGAATGCCGTCACAGCCGGGACCGTGCAGGCGATTCGCGGCACCGTTATGCAGCGTCTCGTTGGTGATTTCGTGAAAGCCGATCCCGTCGGCACCATGCAGGTGATGGCGCGGGTGGATGCGGATTCAGCCGGGGAAGCTAGTCCATATTCCATTTCCCGGCCTTTCAATCAGGCCGCCTTTGCGTGGGTTCGCTCTGATCTTCCGGGTTTCACCGCGTGGGTTGAGCAGCAGCCGGAAGGCGCAATTCGCAGCCGTGCGGCGAGTGTTATGTCGAACGAGTTGCTGAAGCAGCGTCGTTACGCCGAGTCGATGGATTGGCTTGGCCAAAGCTCAAGCCTGCCTCCCGATGTGGACAAGATGGATCAGGTTATGGGAGCGTGGGTGAAGGCAGATGCTCCTACTGCCCGCACCTGGCTCGACAACTCGAAGCTGCCTGAAGACATTGCCAAGCGCTTGGCGCGCCGCTTCCAGCAACAGCCCTGAAGTGATGAAATCGCGCTTGTCACTACTGCTCGTCTTCCTCGCTGCCACTTCTCTTGGCTGGCACACGAGTTCTCGTCGTTCCGGGCTTCAATCGATCCCGCTGCGGGGGGAGACCGGATCTGGCGGGAAGAGCGCCGACCGCGCCAGTGCTCTAAACCGCTCTTCGGGAATTCCCGAAGAAGTGAGCCGTCTGCTCGTCCCGGTCCGCGGAGCACGCAGCGCCGCGGAGCGCATGCGTGCTACCGTCGATCTCGCCCGCAATCTGCCACTATCCGATGTGAAGGAGTGGTATGCCAAGGGCTGGTTTGGCATGCCCGGTGCCATTGAGGCGGAAGCTTTCTTACGTATCATCCGCGACCGCTGGATCGCCGCGCAACCGCAGGAAGCCATGACCTTCTTGCTGACCCGCGATTCCCGGGGTGTGAGTGCCGGCATGAAGGAATGGGCTCGCTTGGATCCTGCTGCCGCCTTGGACTTCGTGAGCGGTAACAAAGACCCGAGGCAGTCGAATAACATGCTCTGGGCAATAGTGCAGAGCCTCGGTCCGGAGACCGATCCGGCCCTGATCATGGCGGCTCTACCCAAACTGAGTGGCGCTTCCTTCTACATCCAGGTGTTGCGGCCCTTGATCGCTCTGGCTGCCGGGAAGTTGCCACCGGAGCAGTTGGCCGCGCAATCCGCAACATGGCCCGCGGAACTCAAGCGCGCCGTGCAAGGCGTTCTTGATGGTGCTGCATTCCTGCGTGATCCCTCTGCGCTCATGGCCAGTTTCTCCGGCATGGGTGAGGAGGAAGGCATGCTCCGTCTCTTCGCCGCTCTCGATGCCAGCGTTGAGAACTCCGAGGCCATCCTGTCCCGTATCGACAAATGGCCGCAGACATGGCTAAAGGACGTCCTTTCCCATCGTTCTGCTTGGGTGATCAACCGTGATCCCCAACGCTGGTTGAAGGAAGATCTTACGAGCTTGGGCCTCGATGATAGGGCGGTCTGGCGGGTTCGGGTGAGTGCACTTGGCAAATTGGATCCGGAGTCAGCCTTGGCGGCTCTCAAGGAGATCCAGGAGGGCACAGCCGAAGAGCGCCGGTATTTTGTGGCCTCCCTCCTTCAGAATCTTGCGAGTAAAGACTTTGCCAAGGCTGAGTCCTTGCTCGCCAGCCTCAGTGACCCGCTCGATGTCGAAGCCGGCAGGAAAAGGCTCGATCTCGTGACGAAGACCCAGGCAAAGCAGAACGAATCCGCAATCCCGACCTTGGACCAGCGGATTGATCGGCTCTTCGCCGGCGAATTCGGTGGCACGGATAGTCGGGAATCGATGGAAAATTGGTCAGTGGCGGAGGGGGCGGCGGCCGTGAATAACTTCCGTCGACTCACGCCGGAGCGAAAAGATGAACTCGCCAAGAAAATGGCGGACCGTCACTTTCAAGGACTGCAATCCGTCTTTCAAGGTGAGCTGATCTCCTGGATTCTCGCGAATCCGCCGCCGCTTGCGGAAGTCAGGGTATTCCCGCCACCGCTGGTGGTAGAGTCGGTGCCCTTGGTCGCCTTCAATTGGAGCAACGAGGACCCCATCGCCGCCAGCCATTGGGCGCAGTCCTTGCCCGCTGGCGCGGACCGTAACCAAGCGTTGGCCACCGTGGCGCAGAAGTGGGCGGAGTCCGAGCCCGCTGCCGTGCGCAAGTGGCTCACCACGCTTCCTGAGGAAGACCGTGCTGCGGTGGAAACCCTCGTGAAAGGGAGCTGGTAAAGAGCCGCGGCGTTCCCTCTCCCACCCGCAAGCAAAAGCAGGGCCCATGTAATCACATCACGGGAAATCCACCGCGTTTTCACAATGCACCGCTTGCCAGCCTTGAGGGGGCTCGCTAGCAGATGATAACTCATGGGCTCCCGCTCTTATCTTCTGCCTGCGGCCGCGGTCCTCGGTTTGGCCGGCGGCTTCGCTGCCGCCCGTCTCGGTGGTCGCGCGGATGCAGCCGTGGCGACCGCGGCGGAATCCTCGCCAGCCCCATCGGTTGCCGCTTCATCCAAGCGCGGCGGCCCCCAGAGCAAGGGCCGGGACGGTGTGGGGAAGGACAAGAAGATCACCTTGGTCAAACCCGGCCCCCTGCCGAAGTCGACCGATACCGTCGAGTCCCTGCTCAAGCTCGAGCGCGGTCCACTCTATTCCCGCCTCGGCCTGTGGCTGTTAGATGCGACCGAGGAAGACATGGCCGCCTTCTGGGATGGTTACCACGATCGCGAGGACCCGAACGATACCATCAAGGACCTGCTCTTCACCCAGTGGGGCAAGCTGAATGCCGCCGGCATGCTCGCCGCTGCCCGGAGCACTGGCTGTGAGATTTCCTCGATGTGGTCTTGGGCCATGAGCGATCCGCAAGGCATGCTCGCCTACATCGAGGGCAAGGATCCGAAGATGCGGAACTACGGGTTGCGCGGCCTCGCTTACTTCCATCCGGAGCTCGCGCGCAAGATGCTCGATGAGGATCCCACGCTGGCGAATACCTTCGAGATGGAGCAGCTCGCCGCCCAGCTCGGCAAGGGTGACCCGAAGGCCGAGTTCGACTTCCTGGCCAAATACCGGAGGGATGAATACTACCTCCGCCAGGCCCTCGGCAAATGGGCGGCTCAAGACCCCTACCGTGCCTTCGACTGGCTCACCGAACATGGCGGATTTGAAGGCTACGAACGGGTGGAGTTTTTCAACGCCATTAAAAAGGAGCGTCCCGAGGTGCTCCCCGAGCTTGCCGCCCTGCTGCCGAGTGGCGCCGAGCGCCGCCAGATCGAGGCCGCGGCCTTCGCTAACCTGGCGGAGACGGATCCCGACAAGGCTGCGGAAGAAGCCGCCAAGATCGAGGCCCCGCGTCTCGCGGCGGAGCGCCTCTCGACCTTGGGCAAGACGCTGGCGGAAAAGGATCCCGACCGCGCCTTGGAGCTCCTTGGCCAGCTTTATGCCATCTGTCCTGATGTTGCCGGGCGCATGACCTGGATCCGCTACCCCGATGGCGGTGCCAGCGGCGGAGGCGGGGTGCAGGGCTTTTCCGAGTTCATCTCTGCCATGGCCGCGAAGCAGCCCGAGCAAACGCTGCAGACCTTGTTGACCCTGGAGGAAAAGGAATCCGCTGCGCAGAGGGGCATGCGCCCCGATCGCGCGTCCCGCCAGGTGGGGGAGCAGTGGGCCCAGCGGGATCTCCCTGGCTTCAGCGATTGGGTGGACACGCAGACCACCCCCGAGCTCAAGGATATGGGCGCGAGCATCGTGACCGATCAGTTTCGGAACAAGAGTGACTTCGCGAATGCCAGCGCCTGGGCCATGCGGATTGCAGACCCGAACGTCCAAAGCAACTCGCTCGTCAATTTGATGAGTTATTGGACGAGAAGCGACAAGGCCGCAGCCCAAAGCTGGTACGACCAGGCCGAACTGCCTGAATCGACCCGCAAGCAACTCGCACACTATTTCCGGCCGAATCAGCAATGAAAACGCCCGCTCATCTGCTCCTGGCCGTCGGGGTCTTCTCGCTCTGCGCCGTCGTCGCTTGGCTGGCTTCGCGCACGCCCGCTTCCTCCACAGCTACGGCGGATGCCGCTGACGCAGGCAAGGCAGCGAAGACGGCCCGGGTTGCCGCAAAGTCGGCCATGCCTTCCGAGGTGCTCGCAATGCTGGCGCCGGTGCGGGCCGCCCAAGACACGGAGGAGCGTCTGCGGGCGACCATCCAGCTCGCCACCAATATCCCTATGGCGGACATCGAGAAGTGGCTGAGCGCAACTTGGTTCGATGGCACGGAGGACATGCAGTCCAGTCTCTTCACC
Organism: Haloferula sp. BvORR071; assembly: GCF_000739615.1. Lineage (GTDB taxonomy): Bacteria > Verrucomicrobiota > Verrucomicrobiia > Verrucomicrobiales > Akkermansiaceae > Haloferula. Next base: position 107,149 of record NZ_BATP01000027.1, on the reverse strand, counting down.
CGCACCTTGCTCTCGCGCTGGCAGGAAGAGGACCCCGCCGCCATGCTGTCCTTCTGCCTGAAGAAGCAGATCCGCATCACTTATGAATTCGCGGGCGAGTGGGCACGCCGCGATCCCGCGGCAGCGCTTGCTTGCATCGAGGAGCAGGCGGATCCCACGCTGCGTTCTTCCATGCTCTCCTACATGGGAGATGCCCTGTCGAAGGCCGATCCGCAGTTGGTGGCCTCACACATCGTCTCTCTCTCCGCAGCCTTCGACTCGCAGAATCAAAGCTACATGGTGAGTAACATGATTCGCAATCTGGCGATGTCATCGCCGGAGCTATTGCGGGCGCAGGCGGCGAATTGGCCTGCGGCACTCCAAGGCGCGGTGAGAAACAGCCTTGCCGCCGCTTCGCTGAAGAAGAGCTTCGCCAGTGGTCTGGCCGAGTTGAGCAGTCAGGAGGGGGGCAAGGCCATCTTCATGAGCGTGGTGGGAAACGATGATGCCTTGATGAAAGAGATCAGCCGCAATCCTTCCGCGTTGCCCGAGGGCTGGTTTGGCCAACTGCTCTCCAGTGGTAGTGCTGGCTACTACCTCGTCCGCGAAGATCCCGTGAAATGGTTGGATATGGATCTTGGCGAGCTCGGCCTCACTGCGGAACAGGCACGGAACTTGCGCAGCAACGCGTTGAACGGTCTCGTTTCAAAGGATAAGGAAAAATTGAAAGCGTTGATCGCTGGAGGGGAGCTGGATGACAATGAGCGCACCCATGCGATCAGAAATCTGGTGATGAACATGAAGCAGGAGGACGCGGACGCATGGATTGCCGGCCTCAATGAGGAGGACCAGAAGATCGCGAATGCCACCTCATCCGGCAGATCCCAGTCTAGCGAGAAGGACGTCACTCCCGCCGGCCTCCTCGGCGACCTTGCGCAGGCGGACCGCAAGATCGGTTGGAACGAGGCCCGTGCCGTCGGCAAATGGGGCAGCGAGCAGATGCAGGTCCTCAACAGCCAATTCGACTCCCTGCCCGCGGATCAGAAGGCGGTAGTCGCGGGCAAGTTCCTTACCAACGATCACTCGGAACTTCCCGCTCCCTTCCGCGCAAAGGCCCTCGGCTATCTGCTCGCAAACCCCCAGCCAGCCCCCGCCGAGGAGGCCCCAGCCCCGCGGAACGGCTTCTCGCAGCGTCGTGGGGATCCGCTGGCAAGTGCCGCCTGCAATATCGCGGTGAAGTGGGTGGCGGATGACTCCGTTGCCGCAGCAGCATGGGTGAAGGGTCTGCCCACCGGCGAGGCGCGCAAGTGGGCCTCTAGGAATCTCGTGGTCCAGTGGGCTGAATACGAACCTGCCGCCGCCCGCCAATGGATCGCCAGCATGCCCGCTGGCGAACGGGGTGATCTGGAGCAAGCGCTTCAAAACCGCAACAGCTCGCCCTGATGCAGACCCGTCCTTCCGCCGTCGCTTGCGCGTTTGAACATGTTACCTTGATCCAATGCCGGAACCAGGGCCCTTGCACCAGTGTCGCATGATGCCAAAGTCAGGTCGCCGTCGGATTCCCTTGCAACAGCCTGTTGCATCCATGGTCTTGTACGCAGCAGTCTCGCTCGCGACCGCTGCAAGCGCGAAGGAGAAAACCAAAACCTCCTTCTGCGATCCGGAGGATGGAGCTTTCGATGTCAGTTCCTTCCTCGATCAACCCTTTGGTTTCATTCCCACCGTGGTGCCGGTGACGGAGCCGGCTGTTGGTGCAGGTGCAGCGATCGTTCCTGTCTTCATAAACCTGCCAGAGAATGGCGAAGGCAAACCGGACATCTGGGGCGTCGGCGGCATGCGCACCTCCAATGGTTCGGAAGCTCTCTTCGCGGGCCACTCGGGCTATTGGATGGATGGCCGCTTGCACACGCTGGTAGGCGGCGTCGATGGCTCGATCAATCTCGACTTCCACGGCCTGGGGCAGAACCTCGAACTCAGCGGCCAACCGCTGACCTACAATATCGACATGACCGGCGGCATGGTCGCCGGCTACTGGGCGCTCGATTGCGAGAAGCGCTGGAACCTCGGCCTGGAATACACCTATGCGGAGGTCAATCTCTCCGTCCCCGATCTGGCCAGCAACTTCCGCGTGCGGGGCGATCCTACCGGCCAGCACTTCGGCCTGGATATCGGCCAGCGGCGCGATGCCCATGGCTTCAGCTCGGAGATTGGCAGCGTGGGGCTGAATCTCAGCTACGATAGCCGCAACAATATCTTCACGCCGACGGAGGGGCTCTATTCCGGCCTCATCGTGACCTTCAATTCCGAGGCCTTCGGTGGTTCCTCGGAATTTCAGCGCTACCAATGGACGAATCTCTACTACACTCCGCTCTTCACCGATAAACTGATCCTCGGAGTGAAAGCAGACCTGCAATCCAGCTCCGGGGATGTCCCCATCTACATGCGGCCTTACGTGCAGCTTCGCGGCGCTCCGGCGATGCGCTATCAGGGCGCGCACGTCGCCTATGCGGAGACGGAGCTGCGCTGGCAATTCACGGACCGCTGGAGCGTGCTAGGCTTCGGTGGCATCGGTGCCACTTGGTCGGAGCGGCGCTTCCTCTCAGACAATGACACGACTTGGACCGGCGGCCTCGGCCTGCGCTACCTGCTCGCCCGCAAGTACGGCCTGCACATGGGCCTCGACGTGGCCTATGGCGAGGAAGGTCCCGCCTGCTACCTCCAGTTCGGCAGTGCTTGGTTCAAACCCTGATCCCCCAAGCCCCGCTTGCAAGACGCTCCTCGCCCCGTTACCCACTGATATCTCATGAGCCCCCATCGCCTCCATCTCTGGCTTGCCCTCGGCGGCGCGCTCGGTTTCGCCACCGGCTTCGTGATCCCTCGGCTCACTCGTCAGGCGTCGCCACCCGCGGCGACTGAGGCAGCGGCGGCACCTGCCAAGTCATCACGTGAGGGCGGTGGATCTAACAGCAAGCGCGGCGCTGCCCCTCCCTCGTCCCCAACTCTTACTCCGGACGAACTCCCCGTCTCCACCGATACCATGGAGACCCTGCTCGCACTGGAGGGCCCCGATCTCTATCCCCGCCTTGGTCTCTGGCTGCTCGATGCCACGGAAGAGCAAGTGGCCGCCTATTGGGAGGCCTATCACAAGAAAACCGGCGGCCAGCCGGACATGTGGCTGAAGGACCTGATCTTCACCCAGTGGGCGAAGAAGAACCCGCGCGGTCTCATCGAAACCGCCAAGCGCTACAATGAGGAAGGCCCCGCATGGTGGGCATGGACCATGAGTGATCCGGATGCCGCGCTGGCCGCGGTGGATAGTGAGAACATGCGTGGCTTCGTCCTCCGCAGCCTCTCGAACTTCTACCCCAAGCGTGCGCTCAAGATGCTGGAGGAGGATCCCACTCTCGCCCGGAAGCTCGATATACCGGAGATTGCCGAGTTCGTCGGCAAGAAGGACCCGAAGGCCGGCATGGACTTCCTGACCAAGTACGCGAATGGCAGCGACTACGGCCTGCGTAAGACCTTCATCCGCTGGGCCGGCAAGGACCCGCAGGAAGCCTTCGAATGGCTCTCCGGCCGCGGCAAGGACCAGTCGCTGCGCAAGGCCTTCTTCGATACCGTCGGCTATGAGCATCCGGAGGCCTTTGCCGAACTCGCTGACGGCATGCCCTCGGGTGCCATGAAGCGCGAGCTGGAGTCCGCCGCCTTCGATCACCTTGTCTCCACTGATCCGGACAAAGCCCTCGCCGAAGCCCGTAAGATCGATGTGCCTCTCCTGGGAGCGCAACGCCTGGCCCAGGTCGCGAGTGAAATGGTGAGCGAGCATCCGGAGCAGGCGCTCGATCTGTTAGGCGAGCTGCTCGGCAAGTGCCCGGATGCCAGCTACCGCATGAAGATGGTCCGCTATGCCAACGGTGCCAGCGGCGGTGGCTACGCGCTTCCACAAGTCAGTGAACTAGTGAATCAGTTGGCGAATTGGGACCCCGCGCAGACCATGGAGATCATGCTGCAATCGGAGAAGGACAACCCGGGCCAAGGCGCTTTCTCGACGGGCAGCCGTGGCTCTGGCTCCGATCAAGTCGCTCGCACTTGGGCGATGCGTGATCTGGATGGCTACACATCGTGGTGGGAAACCCAGACCGATACTGCCGCTCGCGATCGAAGCGCAGCCCAGACCATTGAGGTTCTAACCGAAAAACAGGATTACTCCCAGGCTGCTGCTTGGGGCATGCGCATTTCGGGTAGTGACCGGCAGATCAACTATTTGAGCAACACTCTCTCCACGTGGGCCTACAACGACCGGAACGCCGCCGAGGCGTGGCTGGCAAAATCCTCCTTCACGGAGGAGCAGCGCCAGAATATCCGCCGCAATTTCCCCAGCAACTCCCGTAACGAGGAATGAAACCAGCCCTCGCATTCTCCCTGGTCTTCGCACTGGGCCTGCCTCTTGGCTGGCTGGCGGCGCGTGCGAACCCGGGTGCTTCCACTTCCGCTGCCACTGCCGGAAAAGAGGAGGCCAAGTCCGCCAAGTCCCGCCGCGGCCCTGCAAAATCCGCTGTCCCGCCGGAAGTCACCGCGCAGCTCAACCGCCTCCGTCTCGCCAAGAACGTGGACGAGCGCCTCCGCGCCACCATCCATCTCGCGCAGACCTTGCCGGTCGGCAATCTTCTGGAGTGGTACGATTCCGAGTGGATCGACGAGGGCTCGCAAGACATGCAGAGCTACCTCTTCTACCGCACCATCCGCGCCCGCATGCTGGAGTCCGATCCGCAGGCCTTGGTCGATCTCTGCCTCCACAAGGACAGCGTCCATCTCTACGACTTGGCTCGTGACTGGGCCAGCAAGGACCCCGGAGCTGCCTTGGATTATCTGAAGACGATCAAGGATGCCTCCAAGCGCGGCAGCTTGGCTTCGTCCATCAGTGCGGCGCTGGCCAAGGCCGATCCCCAGCTCCTGCTTTCCCGCATCCCCGAACTCAATGGCCTGCTTGGCAGCGGCAACTCCGACACCCTCGCCCAGATCGTCCGCGACTTGGCCAAGGCCTCGCCGGATCTTGTGAAGGCTCAGTCCGCCAACTGGCCCGACTCGCTCCGCACCGCCGCCGCGCAAGGTCTCGCTGCGAATTCGCTCAAGCGCGACTTCGTTTCCGGGCTCTCGGAACTCAGTGCCATGCCGAATGGCAAGCAGCTCTTCACCGGCATCCTCAATCGCGACTCCAGCTTCATGAAGGAGCTCGGCCGCAACCTGCAGGCCTTGCCTCCCGGTTGGCTAGAGGCGGCGCTCCGCAGCGGCGGCAGCTACTACCTGGTGGAAGACGATCCGCTCAAATGGCTCAAGTCGGACCTTTCCTCCATGGGTCTCACGCAGAACGGCATGATGCAGCTCCAGTCGCAGGCCGTCAGGCAGCTCGCCTCGAAGGACGTGAACCGTCTTCTCGAAATGCTCCGCACCGAGGATTGGGATGCGAGCATGCGGCGAAATGCCCTTGGCTCGATGGGATATTACCTCTCGAAGGAGCAGGGCGAGGCCTTGCTGGCCAGCCTCAGCGACCCCGAGGAGATCAAGACCGCCACGCAGTCGATCAACTCCCGTAGCCAACAAGAGGGGACCAAGACCCTCACTCCCTCCAGCCTGCTGGAGTCACTCGCCAGTCCGGATTCCTCCCGCTCATGGAACGAAGTGAGGGCCGCCGGGACCTGGGGACCTGAGCAATTGGCAACCCTCGGCAAGGAATTCTCCGCCCTCCCCGGTGAGCAAAAAGCCTTGGTCGCAAAGAATGTGGCGGAAGGCCGCTACGGTGGCTTCCCCACCAGCTTCCAAGCCCAGAGCCTCCAGTATCTCCTGGAGAATCCCGCGCCTCCAGCCGAAGGCCAGAACCCCTCGCGCGGAGGCGGCCGCCAGATCATGAGCCAAGTCTCGTCCCTGGCTGCTAACTGGGCGGACGAAGACCCCGCAGCCGCCAGTAAGTGGGTGAGTGGATTGCCCGCCGGTGACGAACGCCTCTGGGCCGCCAAGAATCTCGCGACCCGCTGGGCGGACTACGAGCCCGCCGCCGCCAATCGCTGGGTCTCCTCGCTCCCCACCGCCGAGCGCAAGGAAGTGGAGACCTACCTCAAGACCAGCCCAGGCAACCGCTGACCAGCGGGGAACCCCGCGCATATTTCCGTGGCCATGCGCCGGGATTGGCCGATGATCCCGCCAGCCATGACCCTCCGCCTTCTAACTGCCGCGGCCGCCGCCCTCGTCTTCGCTTCCTGTGCTGGCTCTGGTTCCGGTTCAGGCCCCTCTATCAGCTCCGGCTCCGGCAATAATTTGAGCCACGACCAATGGGGCCACCGCCCTGGTCCCAAGGGCTTCAGCACCGTGATCATCGATGCCGGCCATGGCGGCAAGGATTCCGGCGCGGTTCACAATGGCCTGCGCGAAAAGGATCTCGCGCTCGATACCGCGAAGCGCTTGCAACGCCAGCTCGGCGGCAAGGTCCGCACCGTGCTCATGCGCAGCAGCGATGAGTTCATCGACCTCGATGTCCGCGCCGCCCGCGCCAGCGGCAAGGACGGCACCATCCTAGTCAGCATCCACTACAATTCCAGCGGCTCCGCCGTTCGCGGCCCGGAGACCTACTACTGGCGCGTCGATAGCCATGGCCTCGCCACCCGCATCCAGCGCAATGTCGCCAGCGTCTCGCCCGCCGAATCCGGCAACCGCGGCATGGTCCGCCGCCGCCTGCGCCTGACCCGCAATCCGGACGTCCCCTGCGTGCTCGTCGAGATCGGCTACCTCAGCAATGCCAGCGAGGCCAAGCTCTGCGGCGACCCCGCCTACCGCGACCGCATGGCCGCCGCCGTCGCCCACGCCATCCTCGACCAGCAGGCGAATGGCGATGCCGGCACCGGCCCCCTGCCCAAGCCCATCTTCGCCCCGCCGAGCCGCCCAACCGACGCGCCGGGATCCTAGCGCTCGAATGAAATGGAGATCAGTCTTCACGACAACTGGATCTACGCGCATCAGGTGGATCATGACTCGGGAGTGATCGCCCTGCGGACGGTCTTCCCCCATACCGAGCCCCACGAATTCACCGACGTGATCTTCGAGGGGCTGCTCGCTCATCACTTCCAGAACCAGTGCATGGGCCTTGGCGGCCCCTATCCCTTGAATGTCCTTTTCGATATTGAAGAGGGGAATGCCCGTACCACGCTCGACCTTTACCGGGTTTTATTCTCACCCAGAAAAACTACGGTTGGCCTGCCAGCGGCTGGAACACGGTCGAGGAATTGGCTCTCATCTTGATCAAGGACGCCACCATTGCTTTCACATCCACGGCCGGGTGGGATTAGATGGTTTTGTCTTTGCCAAACGAATGCGGCTCGAAGCCCGGGGCTCTCGCTGGGTTTTATCCTGCACGATATCGGAGAAATCGTGGCGCAGGAGCGGTGAGGAAGGGGTGCGCTTGGCGTCGGTAAATTTGAGATTTCATTCGAATATCTCTGCCTCCCGCACGTTCTATCCTTCGCATGAAAAAGCTCATCTCCCTTCTTGCCGGCCTGGCGACACTTGCCGCCGCCGCTTCCGCCTCAGCCCAGGATCCTGCTCCTGCTCTCGATCTCTCCCATCCTCCCACCTTCGGCGAGCTTTCAAAAGCTGCGCTCAAGTTCCCGGTCCCCAATTGGATGGGCAGCTTGGTCCGCAACGGACGGAACCGGCAGCCCGGGGTGCCGCAGCCAGGACAGCCGCAGCCCGGCTACTACAACAGCGAATCCACCACCCTGGAGCTGTCGGCGGAGCCCGCCTCCCTCGCCATCCGGCAGGCCGACCGGCAGTGCGATGCGATCTCCTGGAAGTCGATCCAATGCAAGTTCCCGCCCTCCGAACAGGCGGACACCGGGAGGTATTACCCACCCAAGCTGCCGATCACCGATACCTCGCACGTCTCGACGATGTCCTTGAGGGCAAACGGTGAAGTGGCCACTCTCGTCAAGCAGGGCGCGGCCGCACTCAAGGTTCTGGGCATTGTCGATCCCAAGCTCGATACTTGGATCTCCAACGAACTGTGGAAGAACACGGGCAATTTTCAGAACGAATACCAGAGCCAAGTCCCAAAGGTGAGCTTCTACTTCTCATCGGATTCAAACATGGCCGGGGAGCAAGGGGCCGTCCTCGAAATGAAGCTGGATTGGAGCAAGGGCGAATAGCTTTTGCCTCAAGGTTCAGCAGGCCCGCCCTCCACGTACGACATCAATAGTAGCAGCGCCGCCCGGATCGAATCGAGCGCCGCCGTCTCACTGGCTGTGTGATACCCGGTCGTCGGGATCTGCAAGGTCGTCCCGCTGATCTCCCCATTACTCGCCGCGATCAAGCGTCCCAGCTCAGTCCGCCCTAAGGACAGCTTCTTGACCCGCGTCTCGTTCAGCGCATCCACATACGCATCCTTGTAGGTGCTCGTGAGCCCCAGCGCCGCACAGCGCTCGCCCAGTTCCGCCGTGATCTCCGGCGCGAAGGCCGCCGTGGCATCCTTCCGCCGCAGCACCAGATGCTGCGCCTCCGCGGCCTCGCGCGTGGGGTAGGGGCTCGTATCCAGCACCAGCAGCCGCTGCGTGCGGATCTGTTCGCGCAGGAACCACGCATGCGCATAGCGCCAGCTTCGCCCCGCCTCCTCCTGCGCGGTGAAGAGCGCCGTGCCTTGGAAGCCGTGGCGGAACAGAAACACCAGCATCGCCACCGAGACCACATTATCGAGTTGCGCGGACACGCAGCCATTCTGCACGTTCAGCCGGTCCAGGAAGGACACCGGCGTCCCTGGTTGCAGGAAGCCCAGACCCTCGATCTCGAAAATCAGGTTGTTGCGATACGGGCAAACGTAGGAGCGCGTGATCGTGCCCTGTCCCAGATAGGTCCCCGCATAGGGAAAGTGCGCCTGCACCCGCTGCCCGCCGAAGCGGTCCTGGATCATCCCCAGCATCTGCTCGGATACCGAGTCGCCCGTCTGCTCACTGCGGTTCGCCGCCAGGAAGGCGGAATACTGGAACTCGTTCGGCCCCGTGCACACCAGCCCATTGCGATCGATATGCGCGGATAGCATCAAGCTCTGCGGATCCTTTCCCTGTGCCACTAACAGGCCTTGGTAGTAGGTAAGCTCCAGATCCAGCTCTCCTAGCTCCCGCATCAGCACCCGGAAGAAGGAATCCTCCGCGCCCGTCACTGCCGGCTCCCGGACCAGGTTCCGCAGCAGGTCCAGGTAATCATTGAGCAGGATGGGATCGAGGGCGATGGACATGAGCGGCTCACCCATTCAAGCATACCGAATGCCGGATTCCCATCTCCGGATGCAGAATTCGAAAGCGAGGCTTCCCGTCGCTCCCGCCTTCACATAGGCATCCCGCATGGAAGCCTATATCCTGGACGCGGAGCAGGTCCAAGAAAACGCAATCAACTACCACGCCGCATCCCTCGGTTTCTACCGGTTGGGATACTACGTGGAGAAGTTCCAATTGCCCCAGCTTCCGGAGCTCAAGGTCACGGAAGAAACGCCCGTCTTTGGTGGCACTTCCTGCATCAAACACTTCTTTCCCGACTACGTGAGCATCCCTCACTACCCGGACTCGCTTCAGGCCTTCCTCCATCGCGAGATCGAAGTGCGCGCCGCCAAGGACATCCGCGATGGTGAGTTCTTCAAACCGCTCGAACCTGACCACAAGCTCTTCACCCCGAAGATCAAGGATGGCTCCCTGTCCTCGGATCTCGCCTTGCAGGCCGTTCCTCCGGATCGTCCGGTCTATGTCACCCGCCCTTTGAAAATCCTCGCGGAGTACCGCTGCTACGTCCTCCACCGCGAGGTCCTCGCTGTCAACTTCTACAAGGGCGACTGGGCCGTCTTCCCGGATCCCGCCGTCATCAACTCCATGGTGGAGAAATTTGAAGATGCTCCCGTCGCCTATGGTCTGGATGTCGGTGTGTTAGATGACGGGAAAAACGTTCTCATCGAAGTGAATGACTTCTGCTGCCTTGGGAACTACGGCATCCGCCCGACTCCCTACGCCGCCGCCATCGCTGCCCGCTGGGAGCAGCTATGGAAGACCTACCGCGCCTGATTCTCCTGCTCCGCCTTCTGCGCCTCCAGCCACTCGCGGAAGCCCGCATCCGGATCCATGGTCACCACCTCCTTCGGCGCGGCCCCGGTGACCACGGGAAGCACCAGGACTTCCCCCGTGCGGTCGATCTTCACCGTCGTCTTGCGACCGGGCCCAAGCAGCCGGACCGTGCGACCGAAGACCGCCGCCGGATCCTCGCCATCGAGCGTCTTGCCATCCACCTCCATCAAGATGTCGCCCACCTTCAACCCGGCGAGGTTGGCGGCCTTGCCCTCCAGCACCATCAGGAGCTCGATGCCTTGGCGCGTCTTGCCGTCCTCGTCGAAGTACTCACGCGCGCGGTACTGCACCCCCAGGAAGCCGTAGCTCTCCGTTGCCAGTTCACGCAAGATGGTCTCGCAGCGCAGGCGGATCTCCGGATCGGGGTTCTTGAAATAATGATGGAGCACCAGTGGCCTCACTATTCCGGGCTCAGCCTGACCGCGGCGGACCAATTCTGTGGTGCTCTCTTCCCGGGTCTTGAAATCCTCGTTCGCCAGCCCTTCGACCAATGTCTCCAGTTCGCCCGCTGCCGCTTCCCCGAGGGTAGCGGCAGCCAGCGCCAGAACTCGGGCCGCGCGGAACCACATGACCCACCCTTATCCCGGAAACAACTCCTTGCCAAGTTCGCCCGCGCCGGTAGCTCTGGGTGGTGGATCTGACCCGGAATGCCGCCATTTTTGCCGCATGCCTCGCCGCGGTAGCAAGCGCTCGCGCGCAGGTCGCACCAGAGATGGAGCGCTGGAGCGTGAAGCCCCACCTCGGCTCGCTCGAGGCGGCCAGAGCCGGAGCGCGTGACCTGGCTCCGGACAAGTTGCCCTTCGCAGGCAATGATCTGGCTTGGCCCGAGATCGCCACCATCGACACCCTGATCCGGGTGCGCGGCGTGCTGACGATTCCGGCGGATGGCGACTACCGTTTCGCAATCGCGGGTGATGATCTCGCGGAACTCTACCTCGCGACCGACGCGCTGCCGGTAGGGAAGCGCAGGGTCTCGGACCTGAGCTCCTACACGGGCCCGGACGATTGGAACCCTTCGAAGAGCCATCGTATCGGTGAGCCCATTTCCCTGAAGAAGGGCCAGCAGTGCTACGTGGAAGCCTGGTGCTTCAACCAAGGCGGCAAGGGCCGCTTTGAGGTCGGCTGGCTGGCACCGGGCTCCGCGAAGTTCGCACGCATTCCATTGAAGGCCGCGGATGGTTCGCTGCTGCTGCGGAAATACGAAGTGCCCGCGAACGATGCGGACGACGACGAATTGCCGGACGATTGGGAACGCGCGAAGGGCTTGGAGATAGGCAAGGATCCCTTGCAAGGTGCCGATGGTGATCCCGATGGCGACGGCATTTCCAACCGCGAGGAATTCCTCGCCGGGACTGATCCGCGCCAAGGCGATTCACTGGCGGGCGCGGTCCGGACCGAGATCTGGCCAAGCCGCGGCGATACCGGCCTGGAACAGCAATTCCGCTTCGGCGTACAGCGTCTGCCCCTGCCAGCCCCGCAAAGGCGGATCGAGCGGACGATTGCCGTGACACCCTTTGCCTTGCCCGGCTTCCAGCGCACGCGGGCCCTGCTGATCCCGCCTGCCAGTGGCACCTACCGCTTCCATCTCTCGGGCCAAGGCGTCGTCAGCTTGGATCTCGCGCCGGACGGAGACCTTCTGAACAAACGGCAGATCCTGCGGGGCGGAGATGTCCGCGAGCGGATCGATCCCGCCCGTATTCCACCAGGAGCCTATCCATCGAGCGGGCCCGTGATCTTGGAACACGATGCCCCCTGTTTCCTTGAGCTCGTCCTCTATCAATACGCCGGGCCCTACTTCTTGAATCTGGAGTGGACCCGTCCGGACGGCGTGCGTGAACCGGTGCCCATGTCGGCGCTGAAGTCTTATGTCTCACCTTTCCCCGATGCGGATCAGGACGATCTGCCCGATGCTTGGGAACGCGAGAAGCAGCTTGCCGTGGATGGCCAGAAGTTCGCGCACTTCGCCAGTGGTGATCCGGATTTCGATGGTGCCGACAATGCCGCGGAATACCTGGCGAAAACCGATCCGCTCAAAGCCGATACCGATGGTGATGGTGTGAGCGATGGCGATGAGATCGTGACCCTCGGCACCGATCCCCTGAATGGCGAAGCTCCACTCGGCGAGCCTGTCAAACTCGACCTTTTCTCCGCCACGGCGCTGACTCCCGGATGGGCCAGGACGGAACCCGGAACCTATGAGTCCTTCAGGAAGCTGGAAGGGCCGATGCCCGATCCCAACAAGCCCTCACTGTCGAATTTCCGCGGCTGCGGTACCTTGGAGTGGAAGTTCGAGGTGAAGGAAGAAGGTTTCCATCTGCTCCGTCTCCAGATCCAGCCGGTCTCCCAATATTCCACCCACGAGATCGGCCAGGTTAGCCAGTTCTGGATCGATGGCCAGCGCTTGCCGGATGTGAGCACTTGGGGGCACGCGGTTGCTTTGCAAGCGGTCAGTCAAGTCACCCCCAAGCTTGGCAAAGGCGAGCACGTGCTGCGGCTGAGGCTGCGCCCGGCCTACGTTGCCACCTTCACCCGCATCTTCGACATCCGGATCGATCCGGTGAAAGCCTCGCAAACCGAATTCGTCGCGAGCCATCTGCGACCCTTCAATCTCTTCGCTTCCAGCAGCGCCAGCCCTGCTAACCCACCTGATAAGTCCCCGGCTCCGGTTTTGGCGCGGGTAGGCTCAGGTACTCCCGTCGGTGCTCTGCCGGAAGGCGTGGAGATCGATGGCGGCGAGGTGGCACGCATCGAGCAGGACAGTGCGGGCAAGACTTTCATTGTCCCGCTGATGCCGGGCAGTTTCGCTTTGCCACTGCGGGCCAAGGGCGGCGGTGCCAGCGCCGTTTCCCTGCCGCTCCAGGCTTTCAAGATCCAATACGCCGACGAAGTCTATTGGGGCGGGCGGCAAGGGCAGACCGCCCTCGGTCGTGCCTTGCATCTCGTGGTGGACGATGCTCCCGCTGACGCGGTGATTCGTGTGACCTGCCGCGAACCGGACCGCTTCTTGCCCTTCACGGTCAAAAGTGGCAACAGCGTGGACCTGCCGGTGAAGGCCATCGGCCCCGATGGTCAGGCGACTCTCCACTTCCGTTCCTTGAAGAATGCCTCTGATTGGCTGCGGGTCGATGTCGAGCTGGTGATGCCCGATGGCCGCCGCTTCTGAAGCTGCTCGGAGGGAGCCTCAGCGGCCTGACAAGTGGTTGATCGTTTTCTCCAGGACCCGGACCCCTTGGGGATCCACCTTCCAGAGTTCCTCGATATCTTCTTCGGGTTCGAGCGCGCCCTCGGCATTCTTTGTCTGGCGCTGGATCAATTGCCGGAGACCCGGCCCCTCCTTCCAGTAGATGCGCTGGAAGGTCTCTCTCGCGATCAGCTTCTCCGGCACAGCTTCAGCGCCGGAATATTCTTCCCTCACCAGCAAGCTGCGGTTTGGGTTCACCCGCAGCGTGGTCTTTGTGGCGACGGTGCCTCCTTCGGGCCAAGTGGCGACGCCAAGCGTCTCCTGAACCCCCTTGTCGGGATCATAGGATAACTCGTCCACCCGCGTCACCGAGAAAGGCGCGATACCCGGCAGTGGCTTGCGGGCACCGGGGCGGGCGCTGTCGTATTCGGTCTCCTCGATGTTCCACATGTCCACTTCCCAGCCTTTGGGCCGATACTCCACCTTGGCCACCAGCACATCGGAGATCACCTGATCGATGCGGCCTTGCTGATCGCGGAGAATGTAGAGGCCTTCGGTCATGGTGAGCTTCGGCTTGACCTCGGACGCCCGGTCCATCGCGCTATAGGTGAAGACCAAAGCCGCGTCGGACTCCAAGCCAACCCCCATGCCTTCGGAGTTGCCGAACCACTGCGCCGCCTTGCGGCTGATCGCGCCCACATTCGGCTGGTTGCTGGTCAAGACGGGCGGCGGAGAGCCGCGGAGAAAGGTCTCCAGCATCTTGCCCGTGAAGGGACCTTTCACATTTCCGGAGCCCGCAACCTCGATCGGCTCCGCGTGTGCAGCACAGGCGATCGAAAATAGAAGTAGCACGGGCCTCATGAGAAACCATGCTAGGGCGATTTCCCGCTGCTCCAAGCTCTTCCCGCGGCGCAGCCGCCTTGGAGTGCGTGCAGCCCGCTGCCGCTTTCCGGCAGGCAGCCTGCTGCCGTGTAGCACCTAAAAGACTTCCGCCTCACCACCGGTCCTCCCCAAGTCTACCCCTGCGGCCTCCAAACATCTCCTCTTTCCCCCAAAGGAATTCCATCCGCCCCGCAACCATTCCGCATCGCCCTCTATCGAACCGGGAAATAAATCGAATAGCGCTCCAGCCCGATCTTGTAGAACGGCACCAGCGTCGTCTCCCCCGTACTCGTCTTCAGGCTATACGCGGTCTCCTTGCCCTTCACCTTCACCGGCAGAGCCACCCCCGGCACCACGGTAGGCACTTTCGCCTGATCCATCTCCCTGCGGCCGAGCTGAATGAAGTCCTTGCTGCCATCCGCATAGAAGTCGTCCTTCACCAGTCCCTCGTTCCCCAGCTTCGCCGCCAGCAGGATCGGCCCGTGGAAGAACGCCGCATACCCATTGCCCGAGGACTTCTCCATCCTCGCCTCCAAAGGAATATAGGCTTGGAGCACATCGCCGTTCTGCCAGCTCTGCTTCACATCGAGATAGCTCCCAGCACTCGCCTTGAGGTCGAGCTCCTTGCCATTGACCCGCAGCCGCACCTTCGATGCATCCGCCCATCCGGGGCATCGAACCGACAGCGTGAACTCCACCGGCTTCTCCGCCTTCACCGTCAGAGTGACAATCCCATCGTCCGGAAAGCCCGTGGTCTGCCGCAGCTCAATGCCCTTCTCCTTCCAGCGCGCTACCGAAGGAACAAACAGATTCACCATCAGCCGCTCCGCCGACACCGAGTAGATGTATGACCCATAGCGGCCGTGATTCTCCATCCCGCTGCCCACGCAGCACCAGAAGGCATCGAATGGTTTTGAGTAGCGCTTGTAGTGCCCCGGTCGGGTCGGCGTGTAGTAGGCGAAGCCGCCCTCTGGCCCCGGCCCTAGTGAAGTGAGGATGTGATTGTACAGCGCGCGCTCCATGTAGTCCGAATACCGCGCCTGCGGCTCCAGCTCGTGGAGCTGCCGCGTGAGCTTGAGCAGATTGTAGGTGTTGCAAGTCTCGGGCCCGCAGATGTCCACCAGCTTGCGGTCAAACTCCGCCGACTTCACGAAGGCCTCCCAGATGCTGTTGCCGCCGAAGGCAAAAGTCTGCTGGCGCTGCACGCCCTCCCAGAAGTTCGCCGCCGCCTTGTGCCAACGCTCCTCGCCCGTCGCCTCATAGATCCGCTCGTAGCCGACGAAGAGGAGGATCTCCGTATTCGCATGCCGTCCGCCCAGGATCTCCGTATTGTTCTTCTCCAGGGCCGCGACCATCGGCTCCTTGCGGAAGCGCTTGGCCAGCTCCAGATACTCCGCCTTGCCGGTGGCAATGTAGAGGTCCGCCAGCACCTCGTTCGGCGCGCCGAATTCCTTTGAGGTCAGGTCACTCCACTGCTGGTCCGTGAGCTTTGAGGTGATCTGCACACACCAGTCCGCATAGCGCAGCAGCACTTCCTTCGCTTGCTCGCTGCCTCCGGTCAGCCAGGCATCGCGCGCAAGCCTGCCAAGGTCTTGTGACCCACATACCACGGCACCACGTTGCTCAGCCGCAGGCGCCCTTGGCCGAGGTCGGCATACCAATGGTCCGCCTCCCATGGCGACGCATAGAGACCGCCCTCGTTGCGCCCGTTTTGGCACTCCGCCATCTCGGCCACGATGTAGTCCATCTTCGCCTTCACCTTCACATCGGCGGTGGCAGCATACATCCAGGCACAGGCGCTCAGGTAGTGGCCCACGATCCCCGAGCCGCGCGCCTCCCAGCCGCCGTAGAGGGGTGCCTTCGGTTGCAGGCGCGCCGCCGCCCGCATTCCGGAGAGCAGGCGGTCCGGCTCAAGCTGGAGCAGGTAGTCCAGGTCCCGCCGCTGGGCATCGTAAAAAAGCCCCGGCAAAAGCCTCACATCACCCCCCGGCAACCCCTTTATTGCCCCCACAGGGGGACTGGCATTTGCCACCGCGATTCCGAAAATCGCGACCATACTCCAAACGCGTTTCACTTGCGGATGCTCTCCGCAGCTGCGGGGAGACGCAAGCGCCCGCCCGGAGATGAGCTTCGTAGGTGCCGGAAATGTCGCAAAACCATTGAGCGCACGGGCTTTTCTCACTCTCCGCTCTTGGCTCCCGGCGCTTCGCTCCTAAACTCCCGCATGCCGGACGACGAAGCCACCCTACCGCTCGAGGAGTTGCTCCGGGCAGTAGCGGCGGAAGACCGGAGCGCGGTCCGCGCGCTGGCAGAGGACGTCCACTACGCGGACCTTGCGAAGGCCTACCAAGAGCTTGATCCTGAGAAACATCCGATCTTTCTCAAGACCATCGGCCCGGCTCTGGCGGCGGACATGCTGGTGGAGCTACCGGACTCGCTGATCGAGGAGGCGCTGGATGCCTTCACTCCCTCCGAGCTGAAGGTGCTCTTCCGCGAACTCTCGGACGACGACCGCGTGGACATCCTGCAGGACGTGGGCGATGAGGCGCGGCTGCGCTTCCTCGGCCTGCTGGGGCCTGAGGATGAGGAGCTTACCCGCTCCCTGCTGAAGTACGACCACGATACCGCGGGCGGCCGCATGACCACCCGCATCGGGCGGGTCTTCCTGAACCAGACGGTCAAGCAGGCGATCGAGATGCTGCGCCGCGGCCAAGAGTCCACCGAGACCTTGAGCCGGATCTTCGTGGTCGATGACAAGGGCCGCTTGGTCGGGAAACTCCGCTTCCGCGACCTGGCCTTCAATACCTGGGACACTCCGCTGCGAGATATCATGCGCGAGATCGGCCCGGAGCGCGTGCTGGCCACCGCCGACCAGGAAGAGGCGGCCAACATGTTGCTCAAATACGACCTCATCGCCCTGCCGGTGGTGGATGAATTCGGCCACCTGCTCGGCATCGTGACGCACGACGACGCGATGGAGATCATGCAGGAAGAAAGCACCGAGGACATCGAGAAGATCGCGGGTATCGGTGGCGAGCAGTCGGAGGAGACCTATCTGAACACCACCATCCTCACGCAGTTCCGGCGCCGTGCGGGTTGGCTCACCGGTCTAGCCTTCGTGTCGATCCTCTCGGGCTACGTGATGATGCACTATGGCACGGTGCTCAGCCAGGTCTTCCTGCTCTCGCTCTTCCTGCCGATGGTGGTTGCGGCGGGCGGCAATACCGGCGGCCAAGCCTCGACCATGGTCATCCGCGCGATGTCGCTGGGTGAGATCGATCCGGGCACGACTTGGCGGGTGGCATGGAAGGAACTGCGCACCGGGTTTTTCCTGGGGGCTCTTCTGGGCTCCTGCATGGCGCTTTTCACGGTGCTGCTGCTGCCGCTCTTCCACATGCCGATGCCGCCGACACTGAGCTACGCGAAGGTGGCCCTGACAGTGGCGGTGGCGCTGACCACCCAGGTCACCTCCGCGACCTTTCTCGGTTCGCTGCTGCCGCTGGGCGCACGCGCCGCGAACCTCGACCCCGCAGTGGTATCGGCTCCGGCGATCGCGGCAATCGTGGACGTCTCCGGGATGGTCATCTACTTTACGGTCGCTCGCGCGATTCTCGGCTTATGAAGGACCTCAAGGATGGCATCCGCGCCCATGTGCGCCTGGATTGGATGAACCGCGTGCACAAGCGCTTCCGCGGCACGGATGCGGACAAGCGCTATGCCAATGAAGTGGAGGTGCTGAAGGTGCTTGAAGAGCGCGGCTGCCCCTACGTGCCCCGCTTGCTGGAGGAGCATCCGGAGGAACTCTACTTCGTCTCCACAGGTGTGGGTAAGCTGGCGGACACCATCAGCAAGGAGCGTGCGGACCAGTTGTTCGCGGAACTGGAGCGCGACTACGGCGTGCGTCATCTCGATTCCGAGCCGCGCAACATCACCTACGACACGCGGGCGGGTCGCTTCTGCATCATCGACTTCGAGTTGGCGGAGATTTTGCCGGACCCGAAGGCCCCATCGCCTGTGCCCTGATCAGGCACTGACGGGGACCATCGAAACCCGCGCAAATTCCTTCGGTCGTAGTACCTTGCTCGCCGGTTCAGGCATCCGGCCCAGGCACCAGTCCACGAAGCTGTCAGCGATCACGTGGACGAGGCTATCTGTGCTGAAGCGGTCGGGATCAAGGTGCATTGCCGGCTCATCGGAACGGCAGTCGCCGCAATTCGAGACCAGCACGCGGAAGACACCGCTGAGGTCGCGGGTGGCTTCGAGGCAGGATTGGCCGGCCAGCACCGCGCCTCCCAGGGAGGCGGCACTGCGAATGATTCTCTCAAAGTCGCAGGCCGAGGAGGCTGCGGCACCGGAAGCGGCCAAAATTCTTGAGCGCCAGATCGGGTTGCCAGCCAGGCGGCGGATGGCTTCGCGATCGAAGGCGATGGCTTCGCCGGTGTTCGCGATGCGCTTCGCGTTCAGCCGGTCGCGGATCTCGATCCCGAGCCGCGAGACATCGCAGCTACAGGTGGTGGCAAAGGCCAGTGAGCCTGGCCAACGTGAATGCCCGAGCCAATTCTCGAGGCGGGCATTGTCCAGTAGTTCCCCCGGAGTATGCATGGCGTGTCAGAGTCAGCGCAATCGCACCAGGATTCCAAGCACGAGCTGAAGAATTTGCACTGAATGTGAATAAGCTCCGTTCCACGGAAACCGTTTCACATTCTCATGTCAGTGACTTGGCGCAAGTTTCGCCTCCCATGCCTTCGCCGCGGCGGGTGAGTACGATGACCATCGTAGCACGACGTTCTTCGCCGCCCAGTCGCGCTGCTCGCCCGCCGGCAGGGCCTCGACCCATTTGGCAGCGGCGGCGGGATCCTGTTCGGCCCATTGGCTGACGATCTGGCAGTAGCCTTTCATTGCCTGCGGTCCCGACCAATCTTCACCGGCCGCCTGCGCCAAGCTCGCCTTCACCGCGGGTGGCAGCCTCAAGTAGTCGGGAGAGCCTTTTTCCAGGATTTCGGCGGCGCGGGCGGAATCCAGCGTCTTGGCCGCGGCGACGGCCTCAGCCACCTGAGGTGCTGACCACGCGGCCAGGCCATCGCTAAGATTCCGCGCCGAATCGGCGGTGAGTGCCTTGATGAATTCACCGGGCCTATCCACGAGAGGCTTGATATCGGCGTTCGTCTTCTTCTTGCGCATCTCCGCCAGCTTGGCCTCGGCCTCGCCTCTCACCTCTTCATCAAGAGAAGCCACCCATGCTTCCGCTGCTGGCAGCCCATCGCGCCAAGTATTCAGGATTGCAGCGGCAAGCTTGGCTCGCGTGGCGAGAGGTAGCCAGTCGCCTTCTTCAACGAAGCGTTTGCCGGACTCGAGCTTTTCATTGTCCCAGAAGCCTCCCGCGGCGGCGTCGAGTTGGATCTTCGCCAGTGCCTCGGCCGAGATGCCGGGCACGGGACCGCGCATGGCCATCCACTCATCGCCACAGCCGATGTCCAGGGAGCCGGAGGCAGCCAATTCATCCATCCATCCGTCCGGCAGGGAGCTGGCGTTGGCGGTGAGCAACTTGGCCGGTTTGCCCCAGCCATCCTGATTGAAAAGATCCTTAATGGTGCCCGCACCTTTGCCCTCGGCCTGGAGGAAGCCAACCGTCCAAGCGAAGTCTTTTTCCAGCCATGCGTTTCCCACGGCCTTCACTGCCCACTCGCGGTCGCTGCCCTTCCAATCCTTGATGTGGGCGAGCACCGCCTCGCGATCTTGCGTCGCGAAGGAACCGAGGAGCTCGCGAGCGCGGTAAGTGTCGGAAGATTTCGAAGCAAGCACTTCGTCGAGCAACTCCAGCGCCCGCGGTAGATCGGTCTTTGAGATGACGCGGGTCAAGGATAGAGCGAGATTCTGGCGGTGGGCCGGATCAAGCGAGTTGATGTAGGTCATCGCCGCGGCTTCGTCCGCCTTGAGCCATGCAGCCAGGGCTGGGTCGGGGTTGCTTTGCTTGGAGTCGATCTTGTAGCGGGCGAAGGTGGCGGGATCCGCTGCCATCCAGCGTTCCTCCACGATCATGTAGAAGAGGCCTTCGGTGTCGCTATCGAGGAACTCCAGATAGTTGCCCTCATACCAGCGCTGTAGATCCGCGATGGGCAGCGTGGAGGCCAGGCGCATGGTTTCGCGCATCCGTCCCTCGCGATCCTTGATAGCGCGGATGGAGTTGATCTCGCGGCGGATGGAATCGGGAATGCGCGAAGCAGCGCGGAAAGTCTTCGCAGATTTCCCTCCAGCAGGTCCCGGTGCATCAACCGGCTTCGGTCTCGGGACGGGAAATGCGGTGCCCAGCGCGACACCCGCTGCCACCAGGAATACGGCATGCAGGCTCTTCACTGCCGCCCTCCTTTCGATTCGATGAACCTCTGGAACTCGGCCTTTTGATCAGCCGCCGCCGGACCATCCGGGCCGAAGTACTGCGTCGTCTGCTCGCGATACAGGGAATACCATGCTTGCATCAGATCCTGGGCGGCTCCGGTGCGAGTGTCTTGATTGGAGATCTTGGCAGTCCATTCCATGGCTTGGGAGAAGCTCTCCTTGGTGGGCGAGCCCATGCGGTAGTCCTGTGCCAACTTCGAGTAGTGCCCATCCCTCGCCGCTTCATCCGAGAGCGTGGAGACCCATTGCACGAAGCCATCGCGGTCACTGCTTCTCCAGCTTTGCATGGCCTGCTCCTGCGTCTCGCGCGGCAGGACATCGATCACCCCGGCGGGGTCCTGTTTGAGTAGCGGCAGCACCCAAGACTGAAGCGTGTTGTAAGAGGAGGAACCGTTGCTGCTGCTGCCATTCGGATAGATCACAGGCACGACGGTGAAGCCGCTCCCGGCGAACTCCCGGAGCAGCGCCAGCGATTTGGCAGGATCGCTCTCGAGCAGTGCCGGCCCTGCGATTGCGAGCAAGCGGTTACGCGGTCCGCCCGGCTCCGCGGCATCTGCCATGGCCATGACTGCGGCAGGATCGCTGGCGGCGAGCGCGCGGGCTTTCTCCACGGTGATCTCGCTCCTCAGCTTGCCTGCTGGAAGCTCCGCAATGGCCGCATCCAGTTTCGCGGGCTCCTGATCCAGCATCTCCTCGACCAGTCCTTTCCATGGGGATGAGTAGCTGCCCATTCGGGAGGTGTTCTCCAAGGCCCACTCGAAGGCCCGCGCTGGTTCGTATCGGGCCCACTTGGCGAGTTGGCCGCTGTCGAATTGATACTCCAAGGAGGTTTGCCAATCGACATTTTGGAAGCCTTCCCCGATGGCGCCGGTGACCGCCGGGTAGTCGTAGCCCGGATTCTCGGCGAGGAGCTTCTTCGCCAACTCCGGCTGCGCCCAGCCCGCCCCTTGCAAGACCCGCCACAAGTAACCGGACTTGCGGGCCTTCGCTTCCCGCACGCCGAGTTCAGGGTCGATTTTTCCCCATGCGACCCATGGCAGATATTCGTCTTCAGTCCCGGCGGTCTCCTTGAGGGCATCGTCTGGCGCGATGCGCATCCAGCGGTCGAGCAGAAGGTTCTTGAGGCGGTTGTCGTTGGATTTACTGGAGACGAGCTGTCGCCAGAAGGCGCGGAGTTCTTCGGGTGTTGCGTTAGGGAGCCAGAGAACGGTCTCGGCGGTGCGCATCGCACCCGGTGGCAGGACGGCGATCTCCGAGGGGGGGCGGTTTTCGGGGATTTGCCACTGGTGGGTATTAGGCGGCGCTGCGGTGGGGGCGGGGGAATCTTGTTTCGGAGCGGGTGTGGTAGCCGATGGTGACCACCCTGGCGCGAGAGCGCGCTTGATTCCATAGCCGGAGGTGGCCCCGAGGGAGATCAGGGAGATGGCAAGGAGGGTGGTCCGCATGTCACTTATTTACCTACCCCGTGAGAAAGTCACAAGGGGCTGGGTTTGTCAGGAGATATGTGGAGGAGGCGAGAAGGAAGGAATCCCAATTTCAAATTTGAGATTTGAAATTTCAGATTTGAAATCCGCTAGAGGATCGCCCGGAATCTCTACATGGCCTCCTATGATCGCTTTGAAGACCTGCCGGTTTGGCAGACAGCGATCAAGCTTGCGGAGGGTTGTGAGGACTTCCTGGTGTTAGCGAGGGATAGGATCACTTGGTCGAAGCGCGATCAGCTTGATCGCTGCTCTCTATCCGTATCGAACAATATCGCGGAGGGATTCGAGCGCGGTTCGACGAGTGAACTGCTGGCGTTTCTCTACATCGCACGTGGCTCAGCGGGAGAGACTCGCTCAATGCTCGCTTACTTCGAACGGCGGCCCGCCCTTGTGGATTTCAAATCTCAAATTTCAAATTTGAAATCGCTTGCGGAGAATTGCTCGCGGCAGCTCCGGGCGTGGGCGGACTCACTCCAGAACTCGGAAATCAAGGGCCAGCGGCATCTCAACAGTCGCTCCCGCGAGGATTATCGGAAGAGGAAGGACGCAGAGGTCAGGCGCAAGACCTTCGAGGAAATGGAGCGCGCCATGATGTCGAGATTTTCGCCCGATCATCCGCTACGGCGGGAGTATGAGCGGAAGAATGGGCCCTTGGACGATGCCAAGGGAGAACAAGGGCCGCAGCTGTGAGTCTTGGAATCTCAGATCTGAAATTTCAAAGCGGAAGAGACGGCAAAGTGCTACCTTCAAGTCTCACCGATATCCTCATTCCACACGCTCGGATACGCCTCGATGAACTTCTTCATCAGGTCGATGCACTCCTTGCTCTGTACCACCTCGAGCTGCACGCCGCGGCTCTTGAGGAGCTCTTCCTCGCCCAGGAAGGTCAGGTTCTCGCCGATCACCACCTTGGGAATCCCGTAGAGCAGGATCGCACCAGAGCACATCGGGCAGGGGGAGAGGGTGGTGTAGAGGGTGCACTCCCGATAGATGTGCGCGGGCAGACGCCCGGCATTCTGGAGGGCATCCATCTCACCGTGGAGGACCGGGTTGCCTTGTTGCATGCGGCGGTTGTGACCGCGGCCGAGGATGATTCCCTGGCGGACCAAGACACTGCCGATCGGGATGCCACCTTCGGCAAATCCCGTAGATGCCTCCGCGATCGCGGCTTGAAGAAAGGGGTCCATGTGCGCTATGATCTGGTCTGCCCCGCCGCCCGGCTGCCCCGGCACGGCGTCTGCTGAATCACCCTGCATCAGCGAATCTCATGCCTAAAGTACGACTTTCTGGAACCGTTCTGGGGACCGATGACCCGGGACGGGAAGCCCGCGCACGCCTTCTATACCTGCTCTTCAGCAAGGGCTGGGACATCTACAATTCAAACGGCGACCAGCGGATCACCCTCTCCAACATCGAGCGCAAGATCATCGAGGCGGAGTCCTTTGTCTTCACGCCCGGCGCGACGCTGGAAGACATGTTCAAGGCGATCTCGATCTTCGTCGGCTACCAGACCTTGGACCGCAATCTGGCGGGCAAGCCGACGGTGATCCTGAACACCGACGCCTCTTGGAATCCCTTCTTCGCGGTGCTCGACCACCTGAACAAGATGGGCACCATCAAGCAGGATCACCGCGACTTCCTGCTGGCAGCCGAGAGCCCGGAGGACGTGATCGAGACCCTCGATCTGGTCCGCATGAAGGGCCTGCCCGACGCCGGCCGGGAGAAGATCGGCGAGAACAAGGCGGGTTCCTTCGAGGACCCGGTGCCAGCCGACTACATCGGCAATGTCTGTGTCTTTTGCTCCGCCACCCTCGAGGATCCTGGCTATCTGGCTGATGGCCGGGCGCTGGGGCGGACCCTTGCGGAGAACCGGCTGGGCTGCGTGTCCGGAGCCGGTCGCTCCGGAATCATGGGTGCGGTGGTGGAGGGCTCGGTCGGGGCCGGCGGCTGGACCGCGGGCTCGAATGTGCCTCACATCATTGAACTGGAAGGACTTCCGGATGGTCTTTCGAGTTTCTGGCTGCGGCCGGACATCTACACCCGGATGGAGGTGATGATCGAGAATTCGGACGCCTTCGTGATCTTCCCCGGCGGTGCTGGCACCGTGCAGGAGTTGTTGGCGCTCATGATCTTCAAGCATCAGGGGAATCCCCTCATGGTGGGCAAGCCGGTGATCCTCTTCAACCGGGAGAATGCCGACGGAGTGCGTTTCTGGGACCCTCTGATCGGCCTGCTGGGGGATCTCTGCGAGCCCGGATCCTTCGGCGTGGCGGAATCCTTGGACGGGATCCTGCCTCTGATCCGGGAGGGCTTGGAGGCCCGGGAGCCCGCGGAAGCCTGATTTTCGCTCAGGAAAGTTCGTGGAAAGTCGGATTGCCCTAGTCCGTAAGAAGTGGCACAATTTCAACGGATGAAGATCAATTCAGGGAGCTGCCCCCCCGGTGGATTGCTGCGCCGCGTGCGGAGCTTGGGCTCGGTCGTGCTGGCGTCCCTTCTTCTGTCCCAGTGTGCCACCCAGTACAAGCTGGTGGCCGATCGTCCCGAGGAATCGCTGCGGCGCGAGACCTTTGGCTACCGCAAGTGGCTCAAGGACGGCGTGCAGCCGGACACCGTGGTGATCGCCCTCCACGGCTTCTGCGGCGCGGCGATCGACTACGAAAATCTGGGCAAGCGCCTGCTCAAGGAGCAGCCTAAGACCGCCGTTTATGCCTACGAGATCCGTGGCCAGGGCAAAGACCCGCTCAAGGAGCGCCGCGGCGACATCGACGACCCGGAGCAGTGGTACAATGACCTGAACCGCTTCTCGGAGATGGTCCGCGAGAAGCACCCCAAGGCGAAGATCATCTGGTTCGGCGAAAGCATGGGGGCGCTGATCGCCTCTCACACCTTCAGCAAGGACGTTGCCAACGGCGGCAAGTCGCCTTGCGACGCGCTGGTACTATCCTCACCGGTGGTGAAGTTCCGCGATGATTTCCCGCAGTGGAAGAAGGACCTCGTCCGCCAAGTGGCGGCCGTGGCCCCGATGGCTAGGCTGTCGCTGGAAACCTTGGCCGGTGGCCAGGAGGTCCAGATGACCCATGACACCTTCCACTCCCAGCAGTCGGAGACCAATTCCTGGCATATCGACAAGCACACCCTGCGCCTGCTGGTGGCCCTCGGCACCTTGATCGACGGGATGCCGGACTGCGCCAAGACCTTTAATGTGCCGACCCTGGTGCTGCACGGCGACAAGGACTTCTTCAGCCGCACCGAGGACGTGCAGGCCTTCTTCGGCAACATCCCGGACAAGAAGACCCGCCAGCTCAAGCTCTACAACGACGCCTACCACTTGCTGATGTACGACAATCGCAAGGATCAGGTGATCGGGGATGTGGAGCGATGGATCGGCGGGCTGAAGAAAAAGAAGAAGGGCTGAGCCTTCCTTCTTTCCCCTCCGATCATCGCTCTGATCGATGATGTCAGGGGCCGAATCGATGGAATACCATGAAGGGGATTCCGGTAAGATTCCGGCGTGAATGATGAGAGCAGCTCCGCGGCTTGGAGCGAAATCCAACGACTCCGGGAACGATTGGCGGGCATGGAGTGTCGCCATGCGGAGGAGATCCAGCAACTGAGGTACAAGCTGCAGGCCTTGGCGGAATCCCTGCTGACGCCGGAGCCGGAAAAGGCCCCCGCTCTGCCAACTTTTGAGACGCGAGCTCCTCTAGTGCCTGAGCCAGCCCCGGTGCTGGTGGTCGAGCAGAAGCCGGTGCCAGTCAGCGCGCCGCCGCCGCCGCCTCCCTACCCAGTCCAGCGGGCGGCCCGGGCTTCGGCAGAGGCTGCGCCCCTCGAGGTTCCGAAAGCCGCCAAAGGCTCGTTTGAGCTTCAGCTCGGCCGCGTGTGGTTGGTCCGCATTGGGATCGCGCTGCTGCTCACCGGCTTGGTGCTGTTGGGGAACTACGCTTACAGGAACTGGGTCCACGATCTGCCGCCGATCGTCCGCCTCGTCGCGCTCTATTGTGGGTCCTTCCTCATGTGCGGTGCCGGCTACTTCTGCAACCGGCGTGACGATCTCCGGAAGTTCAGCGAGGTGGTGATGGCCGGTGGCTTGGCTTTCTTCTACTGGTGCACCTTTGCCGCGCATCACGTGCCGCGCCTACAAGTGATCGAGTCGCGGGTGACCGCAGGGGTGATGCTCTTGGGTGCCGCTAGCGTGATCGTCGGTGTGGCGCTGCGCCGCGATTCCCGGATCACGGCGATGATGGGGCTGCTGCTGGCCTGCTACGCCACCATCCTGCAGCCCCTGGGCTGGCTGTCCGCGGCCTCGAATGTGGTGCTCGCCGTGGCCGCGACCGGGCTGATGATGCGTCGCGCCTGGGCTGGTCCGGGCATTGCCACGATGGCGGGTATCTACCTGTCCTTTCTGTGGTGGCAGATCGCCGGGGCAGCGGGCGGCGGTCCGGTGGATCCCTCGGCACTCTACTTCCTCCCGCCGGTGTGGCTGGTCTTTGCGCTCTCGGGCCTGCACGGCATCGGCCATCGCTTCAGTGCCCTCAGCGAGCGCGGCCGGGCATTGCTGGCCTCGGTGAACAACCTCGCCTTCTTCGGTCTCTTCACGGGGGTTTGGCTATTGCACCATGGCAGGGCTGACTACTGGCAAGTACCGGCGGTCTTCGGTTCGGTGCTTGTGATCTTCGGGGTGATCGGCCGCTGGAAGAATCCCGCCTCCGCCGCTCACCTGGGACAGGGGCTAGCCGCGCTAACGCTGGCGATGGTGCTCAAGCTGGAGGGTGATGCGCTGGCGACCGGCTTCGCGATCCAAGCGCTGCTCCTGAGTATCGCCTTCGCGCGTTTCCGTGGGCGGATCGAGGTGACCTTCGCGGCCTTGGCAGCGGTGGGCGCGGCGGCGTGGTTGATCGCCTATCGCATCGGCGAGATCCCGGTTTGGAGCCGCGGTGTCTGTGCGCTGCTGATCAGCAGCTCCGTCTTGCCGCTGATCTACGGTTCGAGCCGCAGCGATGTGAAACCGGATCTGCAGGCGATCGGCCGCAGCGCCACCTCGGTGGTCTTGGCAGCTGCCAGTGCCGCGATCTTGCTCGGCTGGAGTCTCTATCTGGAACCGGGCACCCGCTACCTGACTCTCATCAGCGTGGGCATGGGCATGTCCGCTGCCACGCTGCTGGCGGACAAGCAGCGGTGCCTGCGGGATCTAGCTTTTTGGGCCGGTGCTTTCCACGCCGCGGGGATCATCCTGCTGCTTGGAGCGAAGGAAGTGTCGGCAGCGACCCCGGTGTACGCGGTGCTGATCGCCATGGCCTCGCACTGGCTGTGGGTCCATCGCGTGCCTGCAGGTGAGTTGGGCAAGAGCGACCCCCTTCGGCGGGCGGATATCTTCCAGTGGCTCACTGCCCTGACGGTGAGCGTGGGTGCCTATCAGGCAATCGACTTGCGGGAACCCGCGCTCATTCCGCGGATGCTGATCTTTGGTACGGCGGCGCTGGCGCTTGCGGCGGCCGGGAGATACCTGCTGCGCAGTCCCGTGCTGGTCATCGCCGCGGCGCTGTTGATGCCGGAGTTGATCCGTCTCCAATTGGAACGCGGATCGCAGGCTTGGATTTCGGAATTCCTGCCGCTGCTGGCCTGCGGTGGCTTGGCGGCGATCGCGCATCTGCCAGGACTGGGCAAGAAATCGCTGGTTGCCGGGACTATCGCGCGGGCCTTGGGCACGATTTCCTGGACTCTGGCGTGGCGGGAATTGAGCCCGGAGCACTGGGGCGAGATCATGGCGCTGAGCGCACTTGGGGTGATGGCCATTCCGAAGAAGTGGTCGAAGGATAGTCCCTTGGAAGGCTGGGCCTTTCTCGTGCTCACCAGCTATTGGCTCGGCCTATATCTGACCGTCTGTCCCTGGCACGAAGCGGACTTCTCGAACGGGCCGCAGGGTTGGGTGATTCCGCTGGTGCTCTTCACAATACCCTTCGTTGCACGCGTCCCTGAGGCCTCACAACGCATCATTCGCCAAGCACTACTGGCACTGGCCTGTGCGGTTCTCGCCGCATGGTCCACCGAACTGCTGGTGCGTTACGCCGGCTGGAAACCGGTCGCGCCGCTATGGACGGTGCTGGGCTTCGTGCTGGTCTCTACCGGGCTGTGGCGGAAGCTCGCCGTGCTGCGCCACGCGGGCTTCGCGCTGCTGGCCTTTGCGGTAGCGAAGCTCTTCATCTCCGACGTCTGGGACTTCGGGACCTTCTATCGGATCGTCGCCTTCATTGCACTGGGCGTGGCACTGGTGGTGCTGGGCTTCTTCTACAATCGCTTCGCGGAGGTGCTGAAGAAGTTGTTGGAGGCGGATGAGGCGTGAGGAGAAGTCCTTGAATGTCGAGGACCAAGCTCCACTCACTTCTCGCTCTGCTCCGCTTCCCCATTTCCAATCATGGGGCCGACACCGCTGCCCATGCCCACGGATGCAGCTCCTTCGGCGGTGCCGGGTTCTTGTGGGCTCTTCTCCGGCGAGCCCTGCGCGAAACGTGCGGCGAGCTCTGGATCACGGAGCGAAATTCTCTCCACCAAATCATGAACCATCCGGTCTCGGTCAGGAGAATCGGGGTGTTCCTCCAGCCAATGTCCGACCGCCTCGTAGTCGGTGCTGAGCCATTGGCTGAAGATGTTCTGTGATTGATCGCGCGCCGTCTCCTCATCCAGATGTTCATGGAGCCATTCGATCCATTGCCCGCCGTCCTTAAGGTCAATTCGGTTAGTCAGGTTCTCGCCGATGATCTGATATTCTTCGGTTGTTAGATCGGCTTGGGCCATCCATGCGGCGCTGGGCGTGTATTCCCCATGTCTGTCGGGAAGGCTGCTATCAAGGCCGAAGGCCAGAACCTCGAGGGCCCCGCGATGAGCCTTGTCACCGGCGGGAGCTTGTCGTGATACCTGCCATTCGCGGAGCACAGCCAGGGAGGAATTGCGCTCTTCCGGCGTCGTCCGCGCCAAGATCATGGGAATGAGGGCTTCCGGCTGACTCGGCTTGAATTCATCGATCAACTTGAGGGCCTGGCGTGGATCTTGTTTTCCGATTCCTGCGATCAAGTCGCGGGTCGCACTTTGCAGTAGGTCGGGGCGCAGCTTGGCCCGGTTTGCAGTGAACCAATCCAAGGCCGCTTGCGGGTCGCGGGCGACCATCTGGCGTGTGGTTTCCGAGACCACGCTCAAGGGCAGCATCCATTCCAAGGTGTCCAGTAATCCCTGAGTATCCAAGAGCACCGCCAAGGCCCGGTCGGGGTGATCCTTGGCCAACTGGCGAAGCGCGAGTCCGATCAATCCTTGGTAAGTGGGGGGATGATCTGTGCGGGTGAAGACTTCGCGGATCAGCATTTCCCATTGCCCGGCATCCAGGCCGAGAAGCTGGTCCATCTGATGCGTGATCTTCTCGCGCAGGGCTGGATCCGATGCATCCAGGCTCCCGGCCTTGGGTCGCATTTCATCAATGTAGGCGATGAATGAAGTCGCAAGCTGCCGGGTTTCCTCTTCCCGGTTAGGACGCGGAAGCTTGGACGGCAATATGACACTCGTGGGATTCTGCGGGTCCACGGTGATGCCACGGCTGGCAGCTTGGTCGAGGAGCTTGTCGCGCGTCGCGCGACTGACGGCGAGTTGCTGGTGATTGTGCCACGCCAAGCCGGCGCTGATTGCGAGGATCAAGGCGGCGATGCCAGGTTTTCGCTTCATTTGCCGTTCGTGGATTGGAGATCTTGTAGTACATCCGCGCGGAGGACCGGGTCGGAGATCCTTGAGATGACTGTCTGACGCAAGGCCGCGTGTTCGGGACTGTGTTCGGCGAGCACAGGGCGCAACACGTCGTCACTGCAGCCTTGCTCAAGGCAGTGAAGGGCGAGTGTCACGAGCTCGGGATATTTCATGCTATTCGCAAGCTGCCCGATCGCCATGGTGATCGCCTTGTCCGCCAGGTCGGGAGCCTGCTTGCCAACCCAACTGCGGAGCGCGTCCAGGTCTTCGGGAGCCACTTGCATGGGCTTTCCTGACTTGCGGGGGAAGTTGATGTCGTTAGCGACTCCGACGATGATCGAGCGGCGCTCTTCCTCAGTGGCTGCAGTCCTCTGCCAATAGCTCTCGATTTCCTCGAAGCTCCCGTGGAAGCGATGTTCCACCGCTTCACCCACGATGGCGCGCGAGGCATCCTGCGCTGGCAATTGTTCCCGCACCATTCGCGCGAAACCGGCGTCGTGTTCCGCTTGCAGGGCAGGGAAGTTGCCTCCGCCTTCGAACATGATGCCGTAGCGCATCCTCTCTGGCAAAGCCGCGAGCCTGCGTCCGGCCAGATCCACATGCGTGCGGATGAGAGGATAGATCAGCTTTTGCTCGAGGCTGATCCGCAAGTCCGAGAACTTGCCTACGCCCGACCCATCGTGATCGCCGGCAGCAAGCCGGGCATCAAGCCAGACGGAAGCCTTGTCTGCGGCCTTGTCGGCCCACTGCCCGAGCAGCTCAAG
This sequence comes from Haloferula sp. BvORR071, assembly GCF_000739615.1. Lineage (GTDB taxonomy): Bacteria > Verrucomicrobiota > Verrucomicrobiia > Verrucomicrobiales > Akkermansiaceae > Haloferula. The sequence continues at coordinate 76,590 of NZ_BATP01000027.1, read as the reverse complement.
GGAGAGCCGGTCGATCTTCGACTTGAGAGAACGGGTCATCGCGGTCTCCGGATCTATTTCCAGCAGGCTCATGTAGAGCTGCTTCTCGAGTGCCTCGCGCTGCCTCGGCTCAAACTTCAGGCCCTCGATCTCATCCAAGGCTGTCACCAGGCGTTCGCTACTGAGTGAGTAGAAGCCATTGAAGAGATGCTGCCGCAGCGTGAGGTAGGATGCGTCTTGGCCGGTCCACTCGTGATCGGCGAGTTCCTTGGCCACGGCGAGCCAATCCAAGGGTTCCGTATCAAGGGCGGTGGGGATTCGCTTGCGGGTTGCTGGAGTTCTGCTTGGAGCACTGGTCGAAGCGAGGGTCGAGATGAGCGTGGCGTTCCCGCCCTCCAGTTTTGCCAAGGCCAGGCGCTGGCTAACCAGCCAAGTGATGGCGAGGATCAGGGTGGCGGGGATCACATAGGAGCTGGCTTTCACAGAGAGTGTGGTGATGAAGGTGGAGGAGCCCACGGTGGCAGTGCTGCTGGCTGCACTCGCGGCCAGGACCTTGCCAGCGATGAGTGGGCCTGCCGCGGCGGCGGCCTGGGCATCCGCGGTGAAGCCGGCGAGCAGTAGGGCGCCGAGTGAGGTCCCGGCCACCGGGCAGCCGAGGCGCACGAGCTTGTCGCGAAGACGACTGGTCGCACGGTCGATGCGCTTCTGCGCGGCGTCCGTGGAGATACCCAGCGTCTCGCCGATCTCACGGACGCCGAGCGAGCGGTAGAAGCGCAGTAGAAGTGCCTCGCGATACTTGTCCGGCAGTCCGGCGAGGGCTTCATCGAGCACCGGCTGAAGATCCTGCCAAGGATCACCTGGTGACGCGGGAGGATGGGTGTTCATGGTAGCGAGGAGTTTCTCCCGCTTGCGCGTCTCACTTTGGGTGGCACGTAGGAGGTTCTTCGAATGCATGAGCGCGGCGCGGTGGAGCCAGCCACCGAGGGAGGCGCAGGTGAGCAGTGACTTCGCCTTGCGGGCCAAGAGCAGGAAGGTGAGCTGCGATGCCTCCTCGGCCAGGGAGTCATCGCCCCCACAGGTGCGACGCGCGGTCATGAGGACCAATCCGGCGTAGCGGGTGACCAGCGTGCGGAAGGCCGCCTCGCGCTGCTGCTCCAGCCACTCGGCGAGCAGTTCAGGATCGGATGGACCGGAATTCTCCATTTCTGCCAAGGAGTGTTTCCCTGGCGATCAAACCGGACAAATATTTTCGCCGGGCACCCCGGATCGAATCGCTAGGGCCATTCAAGCTTCGGTAGGAGTCTGGGCGCGGGTGATACTCATCATGAGCTGCCACGAGACCAAGAAGGTCACGAGCGCCCACAGGAGGGCGAAGAGTTCGAAGCCAAGGGGCCTTACGATGGCCAGCGCCATCAGGAAGTTGCCAAGATGGCCGATCCACCAGAGAGCCACCCAGCCGATCCAGATGCCGGATGCTCGCGCGATGCCAGCCATCGCGCGGCATGGTGTTACCAGATTCACCAGCGGGATGAAGTAGGATGCCACCGCCATGACGGGCGAAACGGTCATGAGCTCCGGTTTCAGGAACCTGGCGTTGAAGGCCGCGCGATACTTCCAGTTCAGGAATAATACGGCTCCAGCCAAGGCCGAGATCAGCATCGGCCAGTCCAAAGGTCCGGGGCCTACGGAGTAATAGGTGTCGTGGAGCTGAGGATTCTTCGCCTGCAAGGACGGCATGAAAACCTTCATCCGATAGGCTTGATTGGCCAGTGCTATCAAGATGGCGAGGCCGTAGAAGAACAAGCTGACCTCGGCCTGCAAGGCCAAGGGCAAGAGACTTCCTCCTATGCGCGGCGTGGCTTCGGGAACCGCGTCCGGGACAGGCGGTTTGTAGGGTTCATCCACTTTCGTCATGGCGAGCGGAAGTGAGCTGCCCGTCAAGGGTGGATGATCCCCAAGGTGCGGCTGAGCCGCGAATGGGGACACATCCCGTGCTTACTTCACCGGCTCCTTGTCGAGCTGGAAGGCATCGTGCACCGCGCGGGCGGCGTCTTCGATACGGGTCTCGTCGACGGTCACGGCGATCTTGATTTCCGAGGTGGAGATCATGCCGATGTTGATGCCCGCTTCGCCGAGTGCCTTGAACATGGTGGCGGCCACACCGGAGTGCGAGCGCATGCCGATGCCGACAGCGGAGAGCTTGGCGATGCCCGCCTCGGTCTCGATCTTCGCGTCCGGGCTGATCTCGGCCAGCACGGCCTTGAGCGAGGCCTGGGCCTTGCCGAGATCGTGCGAGTGCATGGTGAAGGAGTGCCGTGCGAAGCCGTCGTGCGCGATGTTCGACACGATCATGTCGAGGTTGATCTCCGCCTCGCCGAGGCAACCGAGGATCTTGCCGGACATGCCGGGGACATCCGGGATGCCGGTGATGGTGACGCGGGCTTGGGAGCGCTCGATCGAGACTCCGCGGATAACGACGTTTTCCATGGCAGGGTGTTCTTCGCGCACCAAGGTGCCCGGGTTATCATTCAGAGAGGAGCGGACTTCGAAGACGACGCCATACTTCTTGGCGAACTCGACGGAACGGGACTGCATCACCTTCGATCCGGAGGATGCCATTTCCAGCATCTCGTCGTAGGAAATCTCCGGCAGCTTGCGGGCGTTCTTCACGATCCGCGGGTCGCAGGTGTAGACGCCATCGACGTCGGTGAGGATCTGGCAGACATCCGCCTTCAGGGCCCCGGCGATCGCGATCGCGGTCAGGTCCGAGCCTCCGCGGCCGAGGGTGTGGATCATGCCCTCCGGGGTGACGCCCTGGAAGCCGGCGACGACGAGGGTCTTCCCCTCATCCAGCGAGCGCTGCATGAAGTCTGGCGAAATGTCCTGGATCCGGCCGCGGGTGTGCGAGCCGGTGGTGTAGATGCCCGCCTGGCGGCCAGTCACGGAGACGGCCTCCAAGCCAGCCTCGTGCAGGGCCATGGTCACCAACGCGATCGATTGCTGCTCGCCGGTGGCCAGCAGCACGTCCATCTCGCGTTCGGCGGGCGTCTCGGAAAACTCCTTGGCCATCTTGATCAGGCCATCGGTGATCCCGGACATCGCCGAGACCACGGCGACGACCTGGTTGCCCTCGTCGCGCGTGCGTTTCACGCGTGCGGCGACGTTGCGCATGCGGTCGATGGAGCCGACGGAAGTGCCGCCGTATTTTTGGACGATGAGGGCCATGGCCGGTGAACGGGGCGGGGAGTGAAGGAAAGCGGGCGGGCGATGGCAAGCCCGGGGTTGGGCAGCGTGGACAGAAACCTGAAAAGCCGAAATGAAGCCATGGGCGCACCAGCTTATTTGACGCCTCGTCTCACCACCGCCTCGACTTGCAGGGCTGATTCACCCGTTAAAGAACAATGCTCCAGTCAAGTTCATAAGGGAGTCATGGCCCAGCTTTCCCTAAACCGAAACACGACAAGGAGCCCGGGCAACCGGACTCCTTGTCATTGATCGGTTGAATCAATCCCGCCCCGCGCGACTCAGGTCGTTTTCTTCGCGGGTGTCGGCGGCGTCTTGGGCGTTGCTGGTTCTTTTTTCGGCTCCGGTTTTTTCGCCGGTTCCTTCTTCGGTTCCGGAGTGGCTTCCTTCATGCCACCCGCGGTCCATTGCACGATTCCATCAAAGGTCTTCTTACCGATGCCATCGACCATGATCAGATCCTCCACACCCTTGAGAGGACGCGCTTTTTTGATTTGAGCGGCCTTGCTGTCGCCAATGCCCGGAATCGTTCCAAGCGCCTTGTCATCGCCGGTGTTGACCAGATCGAGCAGCTTCTTTTTCTGATCGACACTCAATTTGCCCGACTCCTTGGTGGCGTGCTCAACCAGTGCCTTGTCCGAGTCCGACAGTTCACCGGGCTTCTTTTCGGCGGGTTTAGCCTCCGCCCCTTTTTTCTCGGCGGGTTTGGCTGCGGCCTCCTTGGCTGGAGTCGCTTTTTCCGCTGCGCTCAGCGAGCCCGCCGAGCAGAGCAGCGCCGTCAATAAGATCATGGATCTTTTCATCGCTTGGATTGGGTAGCCGGGAAACTTCCCGGGGTTCTAAACTTCTAATACCTCACGCGGAAAATTCCAGCCCCAAAGAAAGATCGCGCGGCATCGTAAGGAGCACCGGAAGCTCGACGGGCCGATTTGGTTTGGAATCCCGGGAATTCAGGGTATGCGAATCTGTCTATCGATGAGCTATCGCCCCTCCCGCGGCTTGGTCCTCTGTCTTGCTCCGCTGCTTGCAATCGGCGGCACCGGTGCGTGGGCATGGAGCAAGACAAGCCAATCTGCACTGCACGAGCATGCCGCAGGGGACTTCATGGCTCTCGCCAGCAAGAGACGGGAAGGCGGCGAAGAAAGAAAGGAAGACAGCCCGGCTGCCCGCAAGGCCATGCGCGAGGGCTGCGCCGCATTGAAGGCGAAGATGCTTGAGGAGTATCCCGGGCTGCGGATCGAGCAGAAACCTGTCCCGGACGAGGTGAATGCCTTCCTCCAGTTCTACAAGATCTCCTGCATGCCGCAGGGCAGCAGGCCCACGATGTCGGATTCGCTGCGAGCCTTGCTCGATGCCAATAGCCCTTGGGATCTCGAGAAAGTGAAAGCCGCGCTCGCGGAAGACCCGGAGTTTGTGGCTCTCGCGGAAAAGATCGCTGCGATGCACGACCGCTCCAGCTCCCACATGCCGGAAGACTACGTCGGCTTCATCGCTGCCAGGACCGCCAAGGAGATGTCCGACGTGCTCGTGCTGAAGGCCCGGGTCGCGGCCGAAGAAGGGAATGAGGTCGAGGCCCTTCGTCTGGTTTCAGCCATCAGGAATCTGGGAGCGGACTTCCGCGAGATCGAGGAGCGCAACCTCCTTACTGAAACCGTTGCTATCCTGGTCGATCTGAATGCCCTCAAGTCCAGCTTCCAGCATCTGCTGCCGAGCTTGGGACCTGACATCGACCTTGCGCAGTGGAAGGAGGCTTTCGCGACGACGAAGGGCTACACGCCGGCAGACTTCGCCGATGTGAGGCGCGGCGAGTGGAGCACGACTTCAGAGTTCTTCCTCTACCCCGCGATTCTCCGGCAAAAGCCTGCGGATGGCGAAGCGCTGGCGCGGTTCGATGCGGCGAGTTACGAGAAGCTCGTGAACGAATTGCCCGGGACAAGCTGGGCGGAATTCGCCAAGAAGGGCAGCCTTTCCTTTCTAGGGGAAATGGATGGGTTCAGCAGCAAGAGCCGTGAGATCGCTGAGGCTTTCGCTACCGGCAACTCAGAGTGGAACAAAGGATACATGCGAGCCGTATCGCTAATGGCGATCCAGCAAGCCGCCTTGGACTTGCTGATTCTCGAACAGAACGGCGAAGCGCTGGGAATGGAGTCTGCCTCGAAGCTCAAGCCCGACCCTGTCAGTGGGAAGAGCTACCGCTTCGACCCCGTGACAAGAACGCTCTCGCCGCCTGAGGAGATCGCCGAGTCGAAGGTGGAGTCGGTGAAGCTGCCGTGGTGACGGCTGCGGCTCTTCCGCAAACCTACGAGTTCCTGAGACGAAAGGTCGCATGGCTTCCCTGCGTTCTGGCGCGGTGCAATTGGATCCCGAATTGAGGCAAAAAAGTGGAAAACGTGTCGCAATTCTTGCCGCAGCGATGACTTGGGGCGGGTGCCTTTGGGCTTCCGATACGGGGATCTACACGGAAGAAGCGGCCAGGTTGGCCGGAGGGGACTATGTGCCCGGCTACTCTGAGCCGACTGCCTTTTCCAAAAAGCTCACCTACGACGATATACGGAAGCTCCACATCGCCCGCCGGCACTGGCTCTTCAGCGAGTCCAGCGGCAATCTCCAGGTGGAGCCGCTGCTGGCGGGCAGCTTCAACAGCCGTGGCATCAAGCTTCAGTCGATCCAGAGTGGGAAGGCGACCGATGTTCCTTTCGCGACGGAGATGGTGGAATTCCCTGCGGATCTCAAGCGGGGTGAAGGCGACCAGCTTGCCGGATTCCGCGGCTTCCGGGTGATGGGACCGTCCCATCGCGGTGGCGGCTCCTACGAGCAATTCACCTTTGGCGGGGCAACCTATTTCCGGGGTCATCCCGAGGGCCTTAACTATGGCCTGAGCGCCCGCGGGATTCGCCTCAAGCGGGGGAGCAAGGAGGAGTTCCCGATCTTCGAGCGCTTCGCCTTGGAGGAGCCGGCGGAGGGCAGCTCGACCATCACCATCCATGCGCTGATGAACGGACCCTCGGTCACGGGGGCCTACCGCATCGTCAGCATGCCGGGGAATCCGCATACGATGGAAGTCCATGCCAGCATCCATCCCCGCAGGGGCGTGAGTCCGGACGAGCTTGACCTCGGAGTTGCCGCCTTCTCCTCAATGTTCTGGTTCAACCCGGCGTCGCTCACGCCGGTGAGCGACTTCCGCGAGCGTGTGCATGACTCCGAGGCATTGCGGATCGAGAGCAATTCCGGCGAATGCTTGTGGCGGGTGTTGGCCAACCCGGAGAAGCTCCGCGAGACGAGCTTTCCGGTGGAGGGGCTACGGGGCTTCGGGCTGGTCCAGCGCGAGCGGGAGTTCAGCGCCTACGAAGACGGCACGGCCCGCTACGAACGCCGGACCTCCGCGTGGGTGGAGCCACTGGCCGGAATGACGAATGGGGCGATCAAGCTCCTGGAGATCCCGGCCAAGGGCGAGTACGACGACAACATCGCGGTCGCGTTTCATCCCGCGGCGCTGCCTCCGGCGGGTGAGCCGCTGGAAATTTCCTACCGGCTGCAATGGTGCGACGATGCTCCGCGAGGTCCGCTGGCCCGCATCCTGCAAACCCGCGCCGGCACCCTGCCGGACCAAGCGCAGGGAAAGCTTCTTGCCGTGGATTTCGAATATGACCCCGCCAAGGGGATGCCCGTGCCCGCCATCACGATGCCCGCGGGACTGGAGGCGAAGTTCAGCTACCTCAAGCCACTGCCGGATGGGAAATCGCTGCGACTCCATCTCTTCGTGAAGCCGGAGGAAGGTTCCGGCCATGCCAGCATGGAGATCCGTGCCTGCCTGCGGCGGGAGAAGGAGGTGGTGAGCGAGACTTGGGTCTATCCTTGGCAAGGGTGAGCGGTCCCCGTCGGAGCGTGAAGTTACACTTTGGTATAATTGCCGCGTCTGCCCGCTTCTGGCTCCCTCTTTGGGATGGGAAAATCCATCCCCGGCCTTGCCGGAGCCCTGCTGTTGTTGTCGTTGCCCGCGTCCGCCCAAGAGGACTCGACAGAGGCGTTGCGAAAGGAAATTCAAGCGATGCGCCAGGACTACGAGTCCCGCATCCACAAGCTGGAGAACCGGATCGAGGAGCTGGAAACGAGGCCCGCTGCGCCGGCGGAAAGCGCCGCGCATTCGGGCTCCGGCTCCGCCACCAAGCCGCGCCGCAGCAAGTCAAAGGCGGCTCTGGAGGAGTCTCCGGCAGCAGCCGCCCCGGCCAAGGGCACGACGGATGAGGATGCGGCGGTCGCCGCAGCGGCGCGCCAGTGGCGGAAGCAGGCGGATGAGCAATTCCGCGGCGACACCGAGGTCCGCGACATCGCCCGTCAACCGGCCAAGGAAGGGACGCTTGATGCCCGGATTGAGGACGTGCTGGAGGGCTATATGGACATCACCGGCTACTTCCGCGCCGGCTACGGCCGCTCGGATGCGGGCGGCCCGCAACGAGCCTTCGGGATCCCGGGCGTGGCCAAGTACCGCTTGGGCAACGAGGCCGAGAACTACGGCGAGCTCGCCTTTGCCAAGACCTTCTTCCCTTCCGGGCTGATGTCCTCGAAGGAGGCCACGGCGAATGATCCGGTGGCGCGGGTGAACGTGCGGCTGGCGATCTACAATCCCTACGACAACTACGGCTCCGCTTCCGACACCGACTTCTCCCTGCCCGAGGTCTGGGCCTCGATTGGCAATGTGATCCCCGGCATGCCGGAGGCGAAGTTCTGGGCGGGCAACCGCTTCTACCGGCGCCACGATATCCACATCAACGACTTCTACTTCTGGGATATGAGCGGCGGCGGCGGGGGCATCGAGGATGTCCCCCTCGGGCCCGGGAAGTTCGCCTTCGCGTGGATCGGCGATGGGGCGGAGAGCGCGATCTACAGCGACATCGCCGTGCCGGACCCGGTGAATACCGCGGGCTTCAGCAAGAGCAGCTTCGACTTCCGCTGGTATGACTGGCCCTTCGGCGGCGGGGCCAAGGGTGAGCTGGGCTTCGCCTATGCCACCGCCGATTCCGGCGTGGACTCGACCGGACGGCAGGCGGAGGACGCCGATGGCTTCTCGCTCAGCCTGGTGCGGACCAAGGAGGACTTCTGGGACATGGAGAGCCTGCACAAGACCTCGCTGCAATTCGGTACGGGTCCGGCGAAAACCTTCAGCACCGGCTTTGAGAACTTCAGCACGCCGATGGGCACCTTCATCCGCCCGGATCCGGATGAATCATGGCGTGGCCGCGTGACCGACCAATGGGTGGTCAAGCCCTTCGACCACCTCTCGATCGGCAGCGCACTGGTGTATCAATACACCGAGTTCGGCGACAATGCACCGTACCAGCACTGGGCCTCCGCGGGTGTCCGCCCGATCTGGCATTTCAATGACGTCTTCAGCATCGCGCTGGAGCCCGGCATCGACTGGGTTTCCGGCACGGGCACCGGTCATAGCGGCATGCTGGGCAAGATCACCCTCGCGCCGCAGGTTTCCCTAGGGGACGAGTTCTTCAGCCGCCCGGTGCTGCGCGCCTTCCTGACCTATGCCGCATGGGCGAATGGCCTGGAAGGAGCGGTCGGGGGAGTCGACTACGCCCGCGACACCGAAGGCTGGAGCTGGGGCGTGCAGATGGAGTCCTGGTGGTGATACTACAGCTCAACGGGCCGCCTTCGGATTGCTCAGCTCCCATTGCAAGGTCGTGCCCGCGGGCATGAGCCTCACGGCGCGGGCGATGTCCCAATTCGTGAGGCGGAAGCCGCCGATGCCTTCGAGCGACTTCATCTGCCCGGGGATGCTGGTGCCGTGGAGCCCGTAGGGCAGGGGCGTGTTGCTCTTGGCCTTGGCGAGGTTGATCCAGACGATTCCGAGGGGATTGTTGGGACCGGCAGGCAGCACCTGCTCGGCGGCGGGAGCAGGGGCGGTACCGTCAGCGGGAGCAGGCGGGGCTTTCGGCGCTTCGCGCGGCTCGCGCTTGGTGCTCAGATGCGGTTGCGGGATGGCATCGAGGATGGTCCATGTGCCGCGGCCGTTCAGGCCCGGGCGGGCGGAGGCCACTGGCAGGACGGCGACGAGCTGTCCTTCGCGGGTGATCTTCAGCAGCGATAAATCGACCACGGCGGCAGTCACCGGCTTCTGCGGATCGGCGGCCGGTTGGAGTGGCTGTTCGAGCGCCTTCTCGATCTCGAAGGGGATGACGTTCGGCACTTGGAAGATCGCTCCGACAGCGGGTGGGTCACCGAGTTTGGCATTGAGGCGGCGCAGGAAGGCCTCGTCGCAGTGGAAGCGCTCGGCGACGAATTCCCAGGCGCTGGAGTAGCCGAGGAAATCGGCGGCGACCATTTCGTCGTAACTCAGCGGCGGTGGTGGCCCGGGCGGGAGTTTTGGGTTGGCTTTGCTGCCCTTCTTTTTCGGGGCTGGAGCGGAATTTTCGGCGACAGGAATTGCCGCCAGTGCGGCCTTCCGCGGCTTGATGAAGTGGAAGTCCTCCGTGCGCAGGACATAGTTGGTGTATGGCTGTTTCACCGCGGCCAGCGCCTTGGCCTTCAGGTTCTGCCAAGAGGCGGCATCCGAATGAGAATCCTGATAGAGCTGGCTGACCTTCTGGAACATCGCGCCACCCTTGCCATCGATCGCGCTGGACGCGAACAACTCGCGGTCGAGAAAGACCTGCAGCAGCACGGTCTCAAGTTCGAGTTGCTCCGGGGTGGCGGGTTCCTGGACCAGATCGGCTTCGGCCTTGTCGCCGTCCTTGGCCTTGCCCTTACCCTTGCCTTTGTCCTTGTCGGCCTCGGATTCAGGCGGCGCGGGTGGTGGCGGCGGTGGTTGCATCGCGAGCAACTCGCCCGGGGTGGGAATCTTGAGCACTTGGCCGATGATGATGCGGTCGTCCTTGAGCTCGTTGAATTGCTTCAACTGCGCGGGGGTCATGCTGAACTTCTTGGCGATCTTGATCAGCGCGTCGCCCTTCTTCACCTCGTAGGTGGAGGGGCGCTCCTCAGCCGCAGGTGCCGGCGCAGGGGCCGGGGTGCCGTCGGAGGTGGGTGCGGCCGGAGGTTTCGGTTTCAATTCCTCCGGCAGCGGCATGCCCCATGGCTTCCCGTCGGACGGGGTGACGCTCCATTTCCAGTGCACCGCCTGCTCAAGCCCCGGCTCGACCTTGGACGGAGGTGGGGCGGGTGCCGGGGCGGTCTGGGCGATCAGGCAGCCGCAGGTCGATCCAATGGCAGTGGCTTGCGCGAGGAGACGCATCTTCGGGCGGTACATGTTGCCTAGATTACGCGAAGCGAGGGAGGCCGCAAACAGAGAGTCGGTTGACGAAAGGTGTACGGTGCGTTTCCGGAGGCCTTGGTGCTGGCTCCCAGCGCCTTCCAAGGCCGTCGCCAAGCCTTGCTTGCCGTGAGGCACTTCTCGCGCATGCTCCCCGCGCATGCCTTTCCCGCCCGGATTCCTCTTTGGCACGGCGAATGCCGATCACCAGGTAGAGGCGCATGATCCGGCGCGGGAGGATGTGTGGGATGTCTGGGAGCGTTGCCAGGGGCTGACGCCGCGGGGGCGGGGAACGGATTTCTGGAACCGCTACGTGGAGGACATCACCGCGGCGGCCCGGATGGGTTGCCGTTTGTTCCGCTTCTCGATCGCGTGGGCGCGGGTGGAGACGGTGGCGGGAGTTTTCGATGCGGAGGCGCTGGCGCATTACCGGCGGGTGGCGGAGTGCGTGAAGGCGCACGGCATGCAGGTGATGGTGACGCTGCACCACTTCGTGTGGCCGGTGTGGCTGGAGCGCGATCACGGCGGGATGATCGGGGAGAAGTTTCCGGATCTTTTCGCGCGCTATGCGGCGCAGGTGGCGGATGCGCTGGGCGATCTGGTGGATTGGTGGATCAGCTTCAATGAGCCGAGTCAGTTGACCTTCGGCTACATCCGGCCTTGGTGGCACAACCGCTACTACATGCCTCCGGGCTTGCCGCGCGGGACGGAGGTGGATGCGGAGGCGGAGGCGGTGGGGCGGCTGATCCCGAATCTCTTCCGCGCGCACGCGCGGGCGAGGCGCGAGATCAAGGCGCGCAAGGCGGACGCGAAGGTGGGGGTGAATCCGCTGGTGACCGGTTTCCCGACCTGGCTGCAGATGCTGATGGATTTCGGCGCCTGCCACCGGCGCCTTCAGGAGGCGGTGTTCAAATTCACCACCGGTGGGGCGCTGGTCAGCGAACGCGGCGATGTGGATCTGGTGATCGGTGGTGTAACCGAGGGCGACCAGACGCGCTTCGAGTTCAGCGATCCCTATCTGCGCACGGGCAAGGCGGTGCTGGTGCGCGCGGAATATGCCGGCACGGAGATCGCGGAGCTGAAGGAAGTGGCCGTGATCGCGGTGGGCAATCAGCCGGACGGCTGGAAGCGCGATCTGCCGCCGCAGGCGCTCAAGAAGGTTTTCGCGAACTACGATGAAGCCCGTAGTGCGCTGGAAGCGGGGAAGGTGGAGGCGGTGTATGGCGACGCCTTCTTCCTGCTGCCCTTCGAGCTAAAGGGGCGCGAGCGCTTCCGCTTTTTGGCCACAGGCCTGAGCGACGAACACTATGTGGTAGTGGCTCCCCACGGGCACCATCGCTTGCTGGAGCGGGTGAATCGGGCGGTGGCAGTCTTCCAGCACGACTTGGCGGGAGCTTGTGAGGTGCCGTGGATTTCGCAGCCGGAAGTGGTGGCGAAGGAGGTGCACCGCCCTCTGTCATTGCACGAGGTGTTTGCCGGGGAAGATAGCTTGCCAGAGAGCATGTCCGGCAGCCGCGGGATGCGGCGGATCCGCCGTCGTGGGAAGATCCGCATCGGGATCCGCACGGATGCTCCGGGGGTCTCGAATGCGTGTGAGGCAGAGGGTCTTGAATTGAGGTTGGCGCGCCTGATTGCCCGCGAGGTGCTGGGGGACGAATCGAGGCTGGAGATCGAGAAGCTGGAGCCCTGCGAACGTTTCGAGGTGCTGGAATCAAAGTCGAGCTGGCTCAACTGGGCCTGGCGCTTCTGGGGCACCACCAGCCTGATCGCGAATGTGAACTGGTGGTATCTAGGCACCTCGGGCCGCTTGCCGGAAGAACTCTGCCCGGAGGAGGCGGTGGGCGCGCAGGACTTTGTGGGGCTGGATTATTACTGGGGTCTGCCGACTTGGCGGCTGCATCGCTTCCGTCTGTTAGAAGAGGCGGCGCACGGGCGCTTCTTGCGTGCACCGGTATGGCCGCAGGGTTTGTTCCATGCCTTGCAGCGTTTCCACCGCTGGTTTCCGGAGCAGGAGATCCTGATCGTGGAGAACGGCTGCGTGCCTTCCGCGGATGGGATGACCCGCACGGATTACATCAAGGCTCACCTCGCACAGGTGGAGCGGGCCTTGAAGAAGGGCGTGCCGGTGAAGGCCTACAATTATTGGTCGATCACCTCGAACCGCGAGTGGGGACATGCCTTTGATCCGAATACGGATTTCGGGCTGTACTTTGTGGACTTGGATAAGGATGGGGAACTCAAGCGGAGGGAGACGAGTGAGGTGGGACTGTTGAGGGATTTAATCGGAAAGGCGAATGTGGAATAAGGGCTAGCTCCGGCTCTGCTCTGCTGACTCGTTGGGACAAAGAGCAAATTGATCAGCGCGCGATCTGAACTTCGACCTCCGCATCGGCCAAGCGGCGGTAGAGGCGGGCGGACTGAAGTTGAGGCCACCATCGGTAGAGTAGGATTTCGAGCGGGTGCCACATGGCGACCCAGCCGAGGATTGCCAGGCCTTCGCGCAGGATCCCGTGCCAAGTGCCGGGGCCGGGAGTGAATAGGGTGCCGGCGGCATGGCAGGTGGCGAGGAAGGCGAGGCCGATCAGCAAGGCAGTGCGGCCTTCCCGCAAGAGTTGCTTCAATTCGCGGCGGACGATGCCTTCGCGGTACTCGAAAAAGTGCCGCAGGGACGTCTCCACCAAGCCTTGTGGATCGGCAGTGTCAGGCGGCGGCTTGGCGAGGTGGATGACGATGCGGATGACCGTCTTGGCTGGATGCTCGCGCGCCCAACTGACGATGAACTCCTCGGCATCGTCATCAAGGTCCCTTTCGTGGAAGGGTGAGGGGTCCATCGAGTTGAAGAGCTGGAGCATGTCCGAGACCTTCACCTCGATGGGAGGGATGGAGCCTGCTTGTTTCACGGCTATCTCCAAGCTAGCATGAACAAACCGTACCGCGAGAACCAGGATGCTGGGGGGCGCTTTTCGCAAGTGGCGCTTGGCGACTTTCGGTGCTGCGGTTCCCGGTGGAGGAGGGGAATTCCTACTATGGCCGTGGTAGCAGCTCAGATCTCCGCCGCTTGGTCCAAGACCACTTCCTCCGGCTTGTGCTCGCGCGAGAAGACCGCGTAAACGGCAGGCACGACGAATAGCGTGAGAAAGCCGGAGAAAATCAATCCACCTACCACTGCGATGCCCAGCGACTGGCGCGAGCCCGCGGAGGCGCCGAGCGAGAGCGCGATGGGCAGGATGCCGAGGATGGTCGCGAGGCTGGTCATCAGGATCGGTCGAAGACGGGCGACGGATGCATCCAGCACCGCTTCGAGTTTCTTCAGTCCTTGCTCCTTCCGCTGGTTCGCGAACTCGACGATGAGGATGCCGTTCTTGGTGACGATGCCGACGAGCATGATAATGCCGATCTGGCTGAAGACATTCAGCGTCTGCCCGGTGAAGTGCAGCGTCAGCAGCGCCCCGGCCAGCGAGAGCGGCACGGTCAGGATGATGATGAAGGGATCGATGAAGCTCTCGAACTGCGCGGCCAGGACGAGGTAGATGATGACCAGTGCCAGGATGAAGGCAAAAAGCAGGCTGGAGGAGCTTTCGGCGAAGTCACGCGACTGACCGGCGAGGGAGGTGCGGAAGCCTTCCGGCAAAACGTCGGCGGCCACCTGTTTGAGCGCGTCGATGCCATCTCCGAGGGTCTTGCCGGCGGCGGGAGATGCTTGGATCGTGGCAGAGACCGCGCGGTTGAAGCGGAAGATCGCGGCGGGACTGGCGGATTCCTCGAAGCTCACCAGATTGTCGAGGGAGACCATGGCTCCCGCCTTGGTCGGCACGAAGAGCTTCTTGAGATCGCCCGGATCATTGCGGTCCTGGCGCTGCATCTGGCCGATGACTTGGTACTGCTTGCCGTTCTTCAGGAAGTAGGCGAAGCGGCGGCCGGAATAGGCGAACTCCAGGACGCGGGCGATCTGCTCGACGGAGATGCCCATCTCCGCGGCCTTGTTGCGGTTGATGGTGATGATCCCCTCGGGGTGGCTGATCTTGAGGTTGGTATCCACCTGACGGAGCACGGGACTCTTGTTGGCTTCTTCGAGAAACTTGGGCAGCACCTTGATCAGTGCCTCAAGATTCGGAGCTTGGAGCACGAAGGCGAGCGGCTGCCCGGCACGCCGGTCGCCGATGGTCGGCGGCTGCGTGGCGAAAGCCCGAACGCCGGTGAAGGCATTCATGTCCTCCACGATGCTCTTGTAGATCTCGGTCTGGCTGCGGCTGCGTTCTTCGGGGCGGGTCAGGTAGATGTTCTGCGCGCCGACGTTCGCTTCCGAGCTGCCGCCGCCACCCATGATGGTGTAGGTGCGGGAGGTCTCGGGAATCTTGTCGCCCACATAGGTGGCAATTTTGTCGATCCAGCTTTCGGTGAATTCGTAGCTGGAGCCTTCCGGCGCGGTGACATTGATGCGGATGTTTTCGCGGTCTTCGAGCGGCGCGAGTTCGCGAGGAACAACCTGGATGAGCCAAGTGATCAGCGCGGCATTGCCGGCGAGGATCAGGAAGGCAAGCCAGCGTGCCTTGAGGAAGGCCCCGAGCGTGCCGCGGTAGCCCTTGCTCAGGCCGGTGAAGATCGGCTCGGTGAGGTGGTAGAACCCCTTCTTGTTGGGATCGTGCCGCTTCAGCATGAAGCGGCACATCATCGGCGAAAGGGTTAGCGCGACGAAGGCGGATACAAGCACGCAACCGGCGAGGGTGATGCCAAACTCGCGGAACAAGCGGCCGGTCAGGCCGGAAAGGAAGATCACCGGCAGAAAGACCGCGGCGAGTGCGACGGTGGTCGAGATGACGGCGAAGTAGATCTCCTTCGAACCCTTGATCGCGGCCTCCAACGGCGGCATGCCTGCCTCGATCTTCGCGTAGATGTTCTCGAGGACGACAATCGCATCGTCGCAGACCAATCCGATGGAGAGGACGATCGCGACCAAGGTGAGGACATTGATCGAGAAGCCGGCGACATACATGATGAAGAAGCCGGCAATGATGCTGACCGGGATCGCGATGACCGGGATCAGGGTGGAGCGCCAATCGCGGAGGAAGAGGAAGATGATCAGCGTGACGAGTCCGAAGGCGATCAGGAGGGTTTCCTTCACCTCCATGACCGAGCGGCGCACGAAGCGGGTGAAGTCATAGCCGACCTCCACGGCGACGTCGCTCGGCATCTCCTTCTTGACCTGCTCGAAGCGCTTGTAGAACTCATCGGTGATGGCGATGGCATTCGTGTTCGGCTGGGGGATGATCTGGACGCCGATACAATAGATGAGATTGCGCTTGGTGCCGGTGCGCAGGTTCTCCGCGCCCAGCTCGGCATAGCCGATGTCACGGAAATGGATCTGGCGTCCGCCCTCCTCCTTGATGATGAGGTTCTCGTAGTCCTCGGTGGTGCTGAGCCGACCGAGAACGCGAAGGGATAGCTCTGTGGTGCTGCCCTCGAGGCGACCGCTGGGAAGATCCACATTTTGCGCGTTGAGCGCATTCTGGACATCGAGCGGCGTCAGGCCATGGACGGCGAGCTTCACCGGGTCCATCCACAGGCGCATCGAGTAGCGCTTCTCACCCGTGACCCGCACCGACGAGACCCCGGGAATGGTCTCCATCCGCTCGCGGACCAGACGGTCCGCGAGATCGCTGACCTCCAGGATGCTGCGCTTGTCGCTGGACATCGAGAGGAAGATGATCGGCTGGGAATCCGCATCCGCCTTCTCCACCACCGGCGGATTGGCATCGACGGGCAAGCTGCGGGTCGCGCGGGAGACGCGGTCGCGCACATCGTTCGCCGCATTGTCGAGATCGGTGCCGAGGGTGAACTCGACGGTGATCTGGGAGCGCTCCTCGCGGGACTCGGAGGACATCGTGCGGATGCCGGAGATACCGTTGATCACCGCCTCCAGGGGCTCTGTGATCTGGGACGCGATCACCTGCGGATTCGCGCCCGGATAGGTGGTCTGGACTGAGACGATCGGCGGATCGATCGCGGGGTACTCGCGGACGCCGAGGAAGTAGAAGCCCGTCATCCCGAAGAGGACGATGGCCAATGCCATGACCGTCGCGAGGACAGGTCGCTTGATGCTGGTTTCGGCAAGACTCACGACTCCGAAAAACTAGGGGGCGACGGTTTTGACTTCGACGCCGGGACGGAGGCGGAGCAGGTTGGTGGTCAGGACTTGGTCACCCTCGGCGAGGCCGCGCAGGACCTGCACCTGGCCTGAGCTGCGGATGCCGATCTGGATATCGCGGAACTCGGCCTTGCCGTCCTTCACGACATAGACGCCCTGCCCGCGTGAGGAAGGCACTACGGCCTCGCTGGGAATCGCGAAGCCATTCTCCAGAGTGTCGAGATTGAGTGTCACCTCCGCGAAGCCGCCGGGGAACAGGCCCTTCGGTTGGTCGCAGATCCCGCGGACTTGCAGGCTACGGGTGGTCGCTTCCATGGCGGGCTCGATGACCTGGACATGGCCCTCGAAGCGCTCGGCATTGCCGGCCACGGTGAAGCTGAACTTCTGGCCGACCTTGACCTCGGCAGCGTAGCGCTCGGGCAGGGGGAAATCGACCTTGATGCGGGAGAGATCCTGCAGGGTCATGAGCACCGTGGCGGGATTGAGCAAAGCGCCCTCGCTCACGTGGCGGATACCGGTCTTGCCGGCGAAGGGAGCCCGGATCTTGGTCTTGGCCAATTCGACCTCCTTGGTGGCCTTCTGGGCCTTGAAGATATCGAGCTCCGATTTCGCGAGATCGTACGCTTGGCGGCTGATCGCCTTCTCGGGTAGCAAGGTCCCGGTGCGGGATTCGTTGGCCTGGGCGAGCTTGAGCTTGGCGTCGATCTCGGTGATTTCGGCGGTCAAGTCGGCGTCATCGAGCACGAAGAGCACGTCGCCCTTGGCCACTTGGGCACCTTCCTCCACCTCGATTTTCACCAGTCGCTTGGTGAGCTCGGCCACGATGTCGACAGCTTCATTCGCGCGGAGGGTGCCGACCGTGTTGACCGTGGTCGCCATCGGGGTCTGCTTCACGGTGAAGGACTCCGCCGCGACGGCCACGGCGGGGGCTTTGCCCTGCGCGAGGAGCGCGGGCGGTGCGAGCAAGAGCACGCAGGCGAACAAGGTGGAGAGGGGCTGAGGCATGCTTGGGTGCGGACCATCATACGCGCGAGAAACGGACGTATTGCTTCCGGGGCAAAGACTTGTCACCGCGGATCACTTGGCAAAGGAGAACTTTGTCCACCTGGCGGCCCAGGCCTAGCGCTGCTCGACCTTGATCCGTACCTCGTGCTTGGCCCCGCTGCGGGTGTCCGTGGCGATCAGGGTGTGCTGGCCGGGGGTCAGGCGGGCGACCGGTTCCGGCTGGCCGGGGCTCAGGGTCAGGGTGCTGCTGGACCAATCGGCGAGTCCGGGAAGATTGGTCGCGAGGTGGAGCAGGCCGCCATTCGGTAGCTCCGGGTCGAGAATGTAGGTGCTGCCCTCGCGCGGAGCGAGGATCCGCAGGGGCAGCGGCGAGGCTTGGTCACTGGCGAGGGCAAATTCCGAGCGGCGGCGGTTGTGCGCCGAGCCCAGCCACTCGGCGTAGGTGGGGTCCAGTAGGACCTTGCCCTCGGCATCCCGGTCGGTGGTGGCGGCGGGGAGGGGTAGGCGGTCGGCAGGCACCAAGGTGGTGAGACCGGTCGCGGAACTCTTGCCCGTCAGAGGGTCGACCTTCACTTCGATCAGCCCGGGCGGCTGTTCCAGCCAGATTGCCGCATGGTCGCGGTGCAGACGCTCCATCGTGCGATGGAAGATCGGCCCGGCACCGGCTACGCCGGAAAGCTGCTTCATCGGCGAGTTGTCGAAATTTCCGGCCCAGACGCCGACCGTGTATTCGGCGGTGTAGCCGAGGCACCAGTTGTCGCGGAAGTCGGAGGAAGTCCCGGTTTTGGCTGCACAGCGGAAGGGCATTTCCAAGGGACCATTGCGGCCGAAGGAGGGCGCGCGCGCGATAGGGTCCGAAATGATGTCGGCAATCAGGTAGGCGGGCTGAGGCTCAAAGAGCTTTTGCGGCGGCTCTTGCTTGAGGGCGGGGAAGAGGACCACCGGGCGATGCTCACCTTCTTGGGCCAAGGTGGCGTAAGCATTGGTCAGGTCGATCAGGCGCACCGGGGCATTGCCGAGGGTCAGGCCGAGGCCGTAGGCGCGGAAGTCGGGGCCGATGCTGTTAAGGCCAAGGCCGAGCAGCAGCTCGTGAAGCGGTCGGGGGCCGCCGACTTCGTTCAAGGCGCGCATCGCCGGAACATTGAGCGAGCAGGCCAAGGCTTCCCGCACACTCACGGGGCCGCGGAAGCTGCGGTCGAAATTCTCTGGCGCGTCGAGGCCCTGCTCGGTGCGGAAGCGGGTCGGGATGTCGGCGACGATCGAGCCGGGGTGGAGTCCGCCCTTCTCGAAGGCGAGCAGCCAGGTGAAGGGCTTGAGGGTCGAGCCGGGTGAGCGCGGGGCGAGTGCTCCGTTGATCTGGCCGCCGTTCGGATCGCGCCAATTGCCGGAGGAGACCAGGGCCAGGATCTCGCGATTGCGGTTGTCGAGGACGACGACCGCTGCGTGCTTGAGATTGGAAGTTGTCAGCTTCGCGAGTTCTTCGTGGACGATGGTCTCCACATCCGCCTGCAGGTCGCGGTCGATCGTGCAGCGGGGTACTTCGCCATTACCCCAGGTCGCCAAAGCATTTGGCAACCAGGGCGCGACTGGATTCTCCGGCAGCGGGCGGAGCTGGAGTGGTTCCTGAACCGCTGCGGAGATGGTCTTCGGATCTTGGCTCTCCAGCTTGGCGAGACGTCCCAGCACGACATCCCGGCGGGAGATCGCACGCTGTGGATACTTGATCGGGTTCAGGAAGCTGGGGCGTTGCGGCAGGCCGGCAAGCAAGGCGCTTTCCGCCAGCGAGAGATCGGACAAGGGCTTCTGGAAATAGAAGCGCGCTGCCTCCGCCGGGCCGCTACGATGGTTGCCGTAGGGGAGACGGTTCAGGTAGGCGACCAGGATCTGGTCTTTGCTCCACTTCATCTCCAGATGCCGTGCCAGCAGCGCTTCCCGGATTTTCGTGCGGAGCCCGCGCTCGGCAGGAGGCGAGGACAGCTTGATGAGTTGCTGAGTGATGGTCGATGCGCCGGAGACGGCGCGGCGATGCAACAGGGCATCCTTCCCCGCGCGTGCCGTGGCGAGCAGGTCCACGCCGCCATGCGAGCGAAAGCGCCGGTCCTCCGCCGCCAAGGTGCAAGCGATCAGGTCAGGCGGAATCTCCTCCAGTGCGACCGGCGAGCTGCGGGTAAAATCGGGCAGCACCAGCCGGTGAAGCGGCTGCCCGTTCCGGTCTAACAGAACGGGCGAGGCCATTGGGTTCTCCGACAGCGAAGCGGGCAGGGGAATGCAGAGCGGCAACAGGAACCAGCAAAACAAGCCCGCCGCCAGCGCCATCCCCGGGAGGAGAAGGCGCTTGCGGAGGAACCAGCGGCGGGGTTTGCGGGACACGGGCGAAGCGATAAGGAGCAGCGACCTTGCTGTCGCTGGCACCGGTAGGCGGGCAGCTCTTGGGGACCGTTCCGGGGACAGTAAGGTCCTCGCTCCTTGTAGTTAGAACGCGCGGGAGGCCGAGAGTGCGGTGTTGTCCGGATCATACATCGACTCCACCTTCGCCGGCGGCGCTACCGCCTTGCCCTGCATGGTGCAGCGCGCGAGGTAGACAATCTTCTGGCGGCCGCCGCTCCAGCTGCGGTCGTAGAAGAACAGTGCGCGGTCGGAGCGGAGTTCGCTGTGCGAGATCGCCCAGTTGTTCTCCGAGGTGCGGCCGGCATTGCCATTCGCGGCTTGGCTGGCGAAGTCGTTGTTCACTGCCTCGAAGATCGCGGGCAGGCGATCCTCAATCACGAGATAGCGCGCGTCGCGCTGTGGCATCAGGACTTCCAGTGTCACCCGCACCAAGTCGCCGAGCTTCGCCTCGCCGAGCGGTTCGCTGGTGCCATCGGGCTTCACGCGCTCATAGAAGCGGGTGATCTCCATGCCGTTCTTGGCAACCGGGATTTGCGGGGTCAGCTCAGGCTTGGAAGAGAGCTTGATCCGGACATGCGCCGTTTGATCGGAGCTGGCCGCGAGCTTCAGTCCGCCGCTGAGCGGGAAGTCCATCGCCACCGCGGGCTCTCCCGACTTCAGCGTGATCGTCTTCGGTCCCTCGGCGGTTGCGAGCGTCACCGTGGCGGCCTGCTTCTCATCGTGGTTCTGCGCGTAGCTCGCCAAGCCCAGCAGCGACCAGGCATTCGCCCAAGTGGTGTTCCAGTTGCCGTAGGGATTGCGGTCGCGGATCAATTGCTCCAGCGCGGCGGTCGCTTGCGTCGACTCGGGATCGATGGTCGACCAGGCCAGCAGTTCGAAGGCTTGGTCAGCATCCCACGGCATCCACGAATCGTCCTGGATGCGCAGCTTGGTCTTGTCGCGCAGGATTGCGCCCGGATCAGCCATGCCCGCTGTCTTCGTGGCGATCGCGAGCAGGCAGCGCGCGCGCGGCGTGAGATCCGCCATGCGGCCCTTCAGCGTATTGATATAGGCATCCGGTTTGCGGCCCGCGAGCGAGAGCACCCAGGTGGCGCGGCATGCCGTCTCCAGCTCGGAGGCCGACTGCAGTGTGCCCGCTCCGCGGAGTGCGGTCTCAAGGTGGGTGCACAGCGAATTGATCGACGATGCCGGCACATCCGCTCCGGCCTTGTCCGCCATGACCAAACCGAGGCCGGCGTAGGCGGAGGCCCAGGGCACTACATCGCGGCCACCCGGCCAGTAGCTGAAGCCGCCGTCCTGCATCTGCATCGTCAGCAGGCGGTTCACGCCGCCTTGCAGCGCGGCCTTCACCTTTGCGGGTGGATATTTCGAGAAGGCCGGCACCGCATCGCGCAGTTGATTCACGGCGAACCACGGCATCATCGAGGAGGTCGTCTGCTCCACGCAGCCGTAAGGATAGTGCAGCAGGTAATCCACCGAGCCCGCAGCCTCGCCCAAGAGCGAACGCGAGAACTCCAGTTCCACCTGGCCGCGGCCATTGAGCAGCTTGGGATCGAAGTCCTTGAGCAGATCCATGTCCGCCTTCGCGAGCTTCACCGACTTCGCCTGGCGCAGCAGCGGCACCGGGTAGGTCACTTGGAAGCGTGCGTCCACCTGATCGCGAAGCTTGCTTGCCAGCACGGTCGTCAGCTCCGTGCCTTCCAGCGAAACCGGTTCCGCCTTCCAGGTGAAGACAGCCTCACCGGTATTCGTGAAGCTCACCGGGAAGATCACGGGTGCCGATCCGCCCGGGGCAAGCGTGATCGTCTTCTCCGTCTCCGCGCCGGCCAGCTTGGCGATCGGCTCTGAAGCCGCCGGGCTCGGGCTGAAAGTGATCTTCCAAGTGCCCTTGAAGTCGGAGCCATTCTGCACGAGTGCCCGGATGTCGAGCTGGTCGCCCTCGTTCGCGAAGCGCGGGGCCTGGGGTTCGATCATCAGCGGCTTGTTCACCACCACATCCGCCGTCGCATTGCCGAAGCGGCTCTCGCCGTGGTGCACCACCGCGATCACCCGATAGCGGGTTAGCGAGTCCGGCATCGTGAAGCTGGCCGTGAACTTGCCGTTCGCGTCCGTGGTCAAAGCGGGTTGCCAGCCAGCGCAGGGATTGAAGTCCTTGCGCGCCTTCTGGGCGAGGGCGGACAGGTCGCCATCACCGCCGCCGACGAAGAAGCCCTTGTTGAAGAAGCTCTGCTCTTCGGGCGACTCCGCCAAGAAACGATCGAGCGTGGTGCCGCAGTTCACGCGCAGCTCGCGCGGATCGTAGAACCAGCCCATCGGGTCCGGGGTGTCGTAACCCATCACCGCGAGGGTGCCTTCATCCTCAGCGTAGAGCGTGACCTCGGCATTCGCCGCGGGCTTGCCATCAGCCACGGTTACCGTGCCGCCGATCTCCACCTTCTGGCCGGGCAACACACTGTCCTTCGGCACATCGAGCTTCACCGCCAGTTTGTCGCGCTGGTCCTCGACCATCAGTTCGCAATAGCCGAGCCGCAGCTGTGGCTCCTTGAACTGCCGGGAGCTATCCTGCGCCCCCTTGATCACCAGCACGGAGACGAAGGCATTCGGCGCATCGTCATCGCCTACCGGGATTTCCAGCACCGGCTTGTCGGCCTTCAGCTCGGTCATGAAGGTGCGCAGCACCTTCTCGCGCTCGACAGTGACCAGTGCGGTGCCTTCGATCGGAGACATCACCAGCACGCGTGCCGTATCACCGGGTTTGTAGAGCTTCTTCTCGGACACCAGCTTGATCCGCATCCCGTCCTCATAAGCCCAGGGATACTCATCGCCACCATAGACGTGGATGGAGGCCACGGTGGCGAAGGCCCGGCCCTGCGCATCCTTGCCGCGCAATTCGATCTGGTGCAGGCCGGCCTGCTGCGGTGCGAACAGGAACTCGGTGCCCTTGCCGCCGGAGAGGTTGAGCGTGGTGGTCGAGAGTTCTTCACGCCGCGCTTCATTCCGCACCGCGCTGCCACCGTTGCCATCGGAGAGACGGACTTGGTCATTCACCTCGCGCGAGAGCTTGGCCTCGACACTCAGTTCACCGGCGAAGCTCTCGCCTTCCGGTGTCACCGCCACGATGCCCAGTGGTACGCGGTCGCCCGCGCGCACCAACTTGTCGATCCGCGCGACACCGATATACACCGAAGCGGGGTGCACCGTGGTCTCCGCGGTCTTGCTCAGGGTCTGGCGATTCGCATCGGTGACTTCGGTCTGGATACTCACCTCGCGGGTCATCGGGAACTCGCCGTCGGGAAGCTTCGCGGTGATAGTCGCTGTGCCGTCCTCCGCGAGCTCGGCCTTGCCGGACTCATTGTTCGAGCGGCGCGAACCGTAGTCATCGTCCCAGCGGTAGCCGAAGTAGTGGTACCAATAACCGAAGTCCTGGGTGCGATGGTCGCCGAAGAGGAAGTCGCGGAATTTCTCCGGATAGAAGTTGGTGTCGGAAACGTGGGTGAAGGTCTCCACGCCACCCTTTGCCACCGGCTGGCCTTGGTAGTAAGCGGCCTTGAGCTGCAGCGTGACCTCCTTCGCGCCCGGCGCCACTTGATCGAGCTTCTGGGTCAGTTCAAAGGCATTGCGGCGGAACTCCTCGACCCGCAGCGGCAGCTCGAAGCTAGCGGTGGTCTCGATCTTCTCGCGCTCGGACCAGTTTTCGAGGCCTTCAAGCTTGGCCAGCTCATCCGGGTATTCGAGTCGGATCCGGTGAGGGCCGGTCTTCTCCGGCGGCAGCTCGATATCCGCATCGAAGCCACCGGTGGCGGCCACCGTCAGCGGGCGGCGCACAATTTCCTTGTTGGTCGGATCCAGCACCACCAGCTCGGCTTTGGCCTGCGGCTGGGCGGTGATCGCATTGCCATTCTGGCGGCGCACGATGCCCTTCAAGTGCACCGTTTCACCGGGGCGGTAGAGCGAACGATCCGTGAAGAGGAGAACCTTGCGGAATTCCACCGGGGTCTGCTCCCAAGAGTAGCGGACCGGGAAACGCCACAGGCCCACGGTCGGTAGTGAAGTATCGTAAGCGATCGAGTAACGGTCATTGCCCAGCACCGCTTGCAAGTGGCGCGCTGCGGCTTCGCGCGGCAGGCTGGCCATGCCATCGGCACCGGTCTTCGCCTGCTGGAGCTGCTTGGCGTCTTCGCCATAGGTCGTGAGATTCACGTCGGGCAGTGGCTTGCCGCTAAGGCAGGAGAAGGCAAAGACCCGTGCTTCGCCATCGATCACCTTCCAGGCCAGCCCGATGTCGGTGAGCTGGATCAGCGCTTGCACCACCGGCGACTTCGCCTTGGCGCTTTCGCCATCCTCCTCTTCGTGGGTCGCCCGGGCTTGTTCTTCACCATCCGCGGCCTCTTCTTCGTCGCCTTGATCCGGCGGTCCGGCACCTTCCTTCGGGGTGCCGGCAATTTCCAGGAAGAGCGCGGCGGGAGCCTTGGCGGCCGGGGTCACGGCCTCCGGGTCTTCGGGGAAGCCCAAGGTCCAAGGCTGCTTGTCGCCATTGAGCACCTTGTCCCAGTCGAGCACCAGCGGCTGGGTCGTATCCAGAGCGTTCTCAAAAGGGATTTCAAAGTCGGCCACGGTTTCCCCGGCGATCATCTCATAAGGCAGGAGCTGGGTAGGCGAGATGCTCTCACCATTCGGGCCGGTGCCGGTGTAGTGGCGGTAGCCTTGCTGGGCACGGATCAATTGCTGGGCGTCCAGCTTCTTCACCCGCACGTGGACCTTCTGTAGGTTCACCGTCTGCACGCGGTACTTGCGCGTGCCGGCTGCGAGCTGGCTTTCGTCCTGGCTCGCCAGCGCGAGCTCCGCGGACAGCGCCTTGAAGGCAAGGTGCTTCGACACCGGCTCGCCAAGCGCCCGGCCGTCCTGCGAGGCCATTCCCCCGGCGATCTCGACATTCCATTCGGTGTCTTCCGAAAAATCGCCGAGCAGATGGACCTGGTCGTTCTGGACCTCGATCCGGAAGTTCTTTGGCTGCGGATCCACCGAGATCAGCCCGGCGGGAAGATCCACCGGCATCTTCATGTTGAAGTCCGCCACGATCCGCCGCGGTTCATCCGCCGTCACCACTGCCTGCAGGCTCTCTACCTTGAGAGGATCGATGTTCCCGATCTGCCGCACCGAGTCGGCGGGGAACTTCACCTTGCCCTCCTCATCCGGCAGGCCCGCCCGCATCGCCAGGCGCCAGTTCACGCCGACCGGTAGCGGCTGCGAGGGCGTGACCACCAGCCCATTCGGTAGCGCCAGATCCGGCTTCAGCTCACGCTGCGGTGGCTGGGCTTGGCCGCGGTTGGCAAAACGCTCGCTCCACGAGTAGCCGAGGAAGCCCGGCTGCTTCAGCCGCCCGAAGGTAGCGCGCTCGATCTTCGCCGCGACCCGTTTGCCGCCGTCCGCCTCGTAGAACATGAAGGGCGCGGCCTTCTCCGGCGCGACATCGGCGTTGAAGCGCAGGAAATACGCTGCGGTGCGCGGGCTCCAGTTGTCCTCGTAGCGCTCTAACAGGGAAGCGTAGTCGACCTGGAAGGGGTCGCTCGTGAAGCGGCCGAGATCATCGTTCGGGATCGCCGTGCCATCCACGTGGTTGTGCTTGCCCTTGAGCTTGAAGCTGTAGCTTGTCCCCAGCAGCGGCGGCGTCGCGGGCCGGAACTCGAGGACGTTCGCCTCCTTCCAGAACAAGCTGCCGTTCCAAGCCGGCTGGATCTCGAGCCAAGGGTTCTTGGCTTCCTTGCCAACCCGGTCCGGCTCGCAGGCGGCCCGATCGAGGACGAGTTCAATCGTGCTCTCGGGCGTCAGGGACGCCGTGGACACGTGGAGACGAGGTGCGGCGGTGGCACCAGTGGTAACGCAGAGGCCCGCCAACAAGACGGCAATGGGGCGCATGGTCGTGAGGATGATGTTACGCGGTGGCAGGCAAAAACCGACACCGCGGGTCATCTCATCTCATGCCCTCACACATTTCAACTTTCTCCGTGTGAAAATGGCGTGCGATGGAACGAAAGGTGCAAAGCGCCCGCTCCCCTATTCCTTCGGCTCTTCCAGCGAGAGCGTCAGCTTTTCCTCTCCCTGCTGCCAGAGGACGACCTTCTTGCCCGCCTCGACCTTGACCTTGGTGCTCAGCCGGAACTCGCGGAACTCGATCTGGCCCGGGCCGGTGTTGATCGGCACCTGGCTGCCCAGCGACAAGGCGATTTGCCACGGGCTGCCGGGAGTCAGCGTGGCTTGGAGATTGACCGTGGCCGGACCATTCGAGCCGCCGAGAAGCGGCAGGCTGCTATTGAGCGAAGGTCCTCCAGCCAAGAGCGCGAAATCCACCGGCATGGCTCCGAAAAGCGAGCCTTGCACCCGGACCGTCACGTTTTTCTCGAATTCTCCGGCCGCGCTTTCGGGATTCATCCCCTGCAATTGCGGTTGAGGAACCACAACCCGGCGCGGCTGGGGCTGCCTCACAGGCGGCGGGCTCGGCGCAGTGGGAACAGCCTGAGGCGGTGGCACGACTGAAGGCTGATCCTGAGCCAGGGCGGCAGGGGCAAGGACGAGAACGGCGGAATAGAGGAATGCGACGGGAAGTTTCATGGCAGGGGAAATGACGGGGTTCCGGAGCAGACGATTCAAAGATAAGAAAGCGTCGCGGGGGGATTTTGTCTGAAGTTAGGGAATTCCGGGTTCCAGCTCAGGGAATCTTTTCCAGCAAGATCTCACTCTCCTTCTTGGCCCCCAGCGCTCCCTCCGCCCGGCCACCGTTGATCACGATCCCGAGCCAGCCTTCCGGCGTGACGTAGATGCAGCCCTTGCCTTCCGGAGCCTCGCTCCAGTAGCGCGTCACGAGTAAATCCAGCGTCTTCTCCCCGCAGCGGGCGCGGGCCTTGTCGCCCGGCTTCAGGCCCAGCGCCTGCAGATCGGCGGCTACGAAGTTCGTGGAGAGGTTGCCGAAGCCTTCGGACACGGCGGTCACCTTTGCCACCAGGCTCTCGCCCTCCTTCCGGGCCGTGCTCTCGCGGGTGGGCGGCAGGACGGTGCCGTCGCGCTCCCTGACCATCTCCTTGCCTTCGATCCAGTCATTGAGGGCCAGCACCCCGGCCAGCCGTTCGCGCTCGGAAACGTTGCAATGACCCGGCCGCTTGATTTCCCAAAGGGCGGTTTTGTCCGGTCCCGCCTGCTGGCGATAGCGGCGCGGATAATCGAGCTCGGTCTCGTTGGTCAGGTAAAGGATCGGGATCCGCGGCTTGTAGTTCAGCGTCTTGTAGAAGGCGTTTTGCTCGCGGCCGCTATCGCCAAGGTAGGCACCGATCAACACCGCCCCGTCCACCCCATTCATCGCCCCCTCGGCGCTCAGCGTGCCGATCAGGCCACCCATTGAGCTGCCGATCAGGAGGCAACGCTCGACCTTCCCCTGCTCCTTCACCACCTGCTCGCGCAGCGCCTTCAGGTCGGCGATGGCGTCCTCAATGATCCAGCCGTTGCGGCGGTAGCTGGTCTGGGCGATGCCCCATCCTTGATCGATCAGCTCCTTGCGGAAGCCGCGCGTCTCGTCGAAGTCCGCTTCGAGCTTGTCACCCTCGGGGTAGTATCCGTGCGCGATCAGGATCAGCTTGCCCTGCCACTTCTCCGGTGTGGCGATCATGAACTTCGCCCCGCCGATCTCCCCACGGCTCACGGCGGCATGGAGGGGGAGCAGGAGGAGCGAAAAGAGAATCCCAGCCAGTAGCCTCATGCTGCCAAGCTAGGCGGCCGCCCTTGGCCGGGGAAAGCGAAACTGCTGCCCGCCCCGGACTTGGATATGAATCGTTGCGCTACTTGGCCAAGACCGCCTTGGGGATCTTCTTCTTCTGCTCGCGCAGCGCGCGGGCGATTTTCGGCGCCGCGGTGATCGAGAGCTCGATGCGGTCGCTGGGATCGCGGGACCAGCGCAAGTGCAGGTCGCTGCGCTTGCCGGAGACTTCGATCGGGAAGACGGCCTGCCGTACCTCGTGGGGGCGGTGGATCTCGATCCGTCCGAGCAGGGAGAGCATCTGCTTGTCGTCGAAGCCGTTCTCGGTGATTTCGCGGATGCTCTCGAAGACGAAGGGCAGGTACTCCACCTGGGTGTGGATGCGCACGGTCTGCCGCGGCGCGTAGGCGCTCTCCAGCTCGCCGAGCATTTCCTCGGAGCTGGCTTGGCCGAGCTTCTCGTAGTCTTCCACGATCCGCCTGCGCACGAGGTAGAAGAGCAGCAGCACCAGCCCCCATGCCGCGAGTGCGGCTAGGGCGACGTAAACTGCGAGTGCGATCGGGGAGCCCGTCATGAAACCGCGCAAGTATAGCGCAGTTCCCGGGAAGGGAAAGGATACAGTCTCGGAATGCTCAGTGATCCTTCTCCGAGGCCGGATGCAGCAGGAAAGTCATGAGATCTTTCACCTCCTGCTCGCTCAGCGCGCCGAGCAGACCGGGGGCATCAGTGAGCCGGGCAGCACCGTGGTGGCCTTGATGTCCGACTTATTCACAAGCGAGACATTCCCGCCGGGCATCGCGAGTTTAAGGGTGCTGGCGGTCTCCCCGATTCGCACCCCGGCCACGGCGCTGCCGTCCTTCAGCTCAATCTGGTAGGCGACGGCATCGGGATTGATCGTGGCGGAGGGATCCTGGATGTCGCGCAGGACGACGGCGTAGTCGCGGTGAACAGTATTGCTCAGATCGGGGCCTACGGCGTGGCCTTCGCCATTGAACTGGTGGCAGGTGAAGCAGGCGGCCTTGCCGAGGAAGAGCTGGCGACCGCGCTCGCGGTCGCCGCCAGCGATTTCGGGGACGACTGTCTGCTTGATCTGGATCTCCTCCGGGGCCTTTGCGAAGGGCATCAGGAAACGGCCGGTGCCGAGCGCGCGTGGCCGCGGATCGATGGCGGTGTGGAAGTTCACTTCCAGCTTCGTCGCGGGAGTCGGCAAGCTGATGCTGAGATCCTGCCGAGGATCACCCGAAATGGTCCTCGTGAAGCTGGTCTCGGTAGTGCCATTGCCACGGACCTCGAGGCCGGGACCTGCGAGCTCAAGCGGGACATCGCTTTTCAAGGTGATGGTGATCACCTCCGGTGCGGGCGTGTAGTCGAGCTTCGAGCCCGGTTGGGTGGCGGGCTGGAGCATGTGGGAAAGATCGAGGCGGGTGCGGAGCTTCAACATCCCTTGTTCCGCGAGATGGCTGAGCCCCTCGGCCTGCGAGGCGCTGCCGCGGCTGAGTTCGCGGACCACGCCGAAGTCCGGGTGGGGCAAGCGTCCGCCCCATGCGCTGCCCTTGGCTCCCTCCCAGGCGGCATCCAAGCCGTTCAGGGTGTAGGCGAGATCGATGGCGTCCACTTGTTTGAGGCCCGGCTCGCGGCGCGGGGTATCAAGCGTGAGCGCATAGCCGAAGGCCTTGCTGCGTGGCGCGGTGGTGATGACGAGGCTGCGGAGATCCGGGGCCAGCTTGGCCGAGACGATCGGCACATTGTAGCGTGCCTGGCCCATCTGCGCGCGGACCACGGCATAGCCGGGGCGGATGGCCTCAAAGCGATCCGCGGCCGACACACAGGGTCCGCACTCCATGTGCAGGCGGGCGGTGAGATCGCGGGCGGTCTCCGGCGGCAGCGGCCTATCGAATTCGACCACCGTGGTCCTTTCATCGCTGGCCCAGGTTAGCACCGGCTGCGCGGCGGCGGGATCGACGTAGCGGATCTTGAAGAGCTTGCCTTCGCTCGCAGGCCCCTTGCCCCAATCAGGCGGACCGGAGTGGCAGCAGATGACCAGGTCACCCTGCGGCGAGATTGCGCAATCGGTGATCAGCAGGCCCACGGCGGCGAAGAGCTGGGTATTTGCCACATAGCCCGCGGCGGTAGGTGCCAAGGAAGTGCGCCACAGCTTGCCGCGGGACTCGCCGGTGACGATCGCATCGTGCGCCCAGAACTCCGGGCCGAAGCGCGGGCGGTCCTTGGCCGGACCATTGAAGCGGAAGCCGCAGGTGCTCTGGTGCTGCGGCGCGAAATTCCAGACGCTGGGTTCATCGACGACATCCGGCAGCAGCTTGGGATGGCGCGGCGGGAAGCCATAGTGGCGGCCGGTCTGGAGGTGGAGCAATTCGTCGAAGGGATTGCCATTCGGCAGCCAGGTTGCGCCCTCTTGATCCGTGCCGAAGAGCTCGCCGCGCTGATCCCACTGCAGGGACATGATGTAGCGCAGGCCGCTGGCCAGTTGCTCGACCTTGCCATCCTTGCTAATGTGGAGGAGGCAGCCGCGGCGCTTGGCGGGAGAATATAGGGGCGCACCGGTCTTCACGGCATCGGGTGCCCAGACATCGCCCTCGGCCTTTTGCCAGTAGCCGTTGCCGGGATTGGCGCTGCCCATGGTGATATACCAGCTATCGTCAGGGCCGGTGGTGATGGCCATGGCGCTATCGACACGGCGGTGCATCAGCAGCGGGTCGTTTTGCAGAGTGGGATCGTCCCAGCCCTTTGCCACGGTCTCGCGCTTGTCGGGGATGCCGTCGCCGTTGGTGTCGCGGAAGCGCACGATCTCATCGGCGAGCAGGGCGTGGGGCATGCCGTCCTTCACGACCATGCCCACCGGATAGTTGTCAGAGCTGTCGGGTGCGAAAGTATCGAGCTTGTCTTCGAGCCCATCGCCATTGGTGTCGCGCAGGAGATGGAAGCGGCCATCGTAGCCACCGGCGAAGAGACGGCCATCCGGGGCATACTCGATGTTGTTGAGATTGGTGACCTTGATCGGCAACTCATCGACGCGGAAGCCGGGGACCAGCATCTGGACCTCGGGTGCATTCTTGTCCGGCACCAGGGTGGACTCGTGCGGTGCGGCGGGGTCCAGGAAGGCGGCGTGCTTCGCTGAGAGCCATGCTTCGATGCGGGTGAGCTCCGGGTCCTCAAGCTTGCGGTCGAAGACGAGAATCTCGGCGATCGCGCCGTGGAAGAAGTGGCGCATCTCCGGCTCTACGAAACGGGCGCCGACGGCGAGGCGGTCTGCGAGGAAGGCGACATCGCCACGATCGCGGCGGCCCTGGTCCTTGCCATCGGCGCGAACCCGGGTGCCGCCCGGCGCTGAGGTGACGGAGAAGAGATGCCCGTGTTCGATGGAGAGCGGGGCAACGAGGAGATTGGTCTCCTTGAACTGGCCTGCGCCTTCGACATTCAGGTAGTGCATCGTTCCCTGCGGCGAGGCCTCGCGGCCGAGGTCGATGCAGAAGCCGCTGGTGTAATCGTTTTCATCCCGGCGGGCGGTGCTAAGGAAGGCGGGGAAATCGCCCGCGGCGCGGTCGGGGGCTGCTACGATGAAGATCGTAGCATTCTTCGCCTGGATGCCGGGCGTAAGCAGCGCGGCGAGATAGTCATCACCGTCGAAGAACACCGCGCCGTGCCGCCATTCGGGCCGCGCAGAGGAAGACCACTGCGCCAGATGCCGCGAGTGCCCGGAGGAATCGTGCCACAACTCCATGTGCTGGCCCTCGGCGAGACGGTTCATGTAGTGGGCCTCGCGGGCTTCGTTTTCACGGGAGGCGTCGAACCAAAGTTCGAGGCCGTCCTTGATGGGGAGCGAGGAATCTGCCCAGCGGGCGGTTTCAGCATGTGCCGAAGACGCGAGGAAGAGGAAGAGGAGGAATGCCGGGTTCTTCATCGTGGTGCTTGTTCAGCGCGTGGGGATCTCGAGTGGGCCCGCTCCTTCAACGAGGATCTTGCCGGTGGGATCGAGAATGCGACGCTTCCCGGATTCCTGCACGAAGCTCAGCTCACGGCCACCGGCAGGCACGTTGCGGAGCGTGAAGTCCTCCTTGGTGAAGGGATCGAAGGTGACCTTGTCGCTCTTGTCGGAAACGCGGATGCCAGCCCAGTAGCTGAAGGTGGAATCCAGCCACGCGCTGTGGAAGTAGTCGACGACCTGGCGGCGGAAGTTCGATCCATCGGTCGGCCGGAGGTGCTCCATGGCGCAGGGCACCGAGCGGTCGCCATAGACAAAGTGGCTGTCCGACCAGCGGCGGTGGAACTCGAGCCAGCCCTCGCGGAAGCGCTCGCCGCCGGGTGAGGAAGCGACCGAGCCGAGGGCCTCGCACATCGCGCTGTTGTTGTAATTCCACATTGGGCCATTCCAGCAGCAGGGGTAGATGTGCGGCTCGCCAACGCTGGATGCGGTGGGGCCGGCGATCGCATTGCCGCTCCAGTACATCGGGTTGTTCTTTGCCACCGTGGTGATCGGGTAGTCTGACCAGAACCAGGCGGGATCGAAAAACTTGTCGAAGGCCCCAAAGTACTGCGGGTCCCGTACCATGCCGAAGAGGAAGGGCAGGAAGCCGTCATAGCAGGCGGCCTTGTCGGCCAGGGCATAGGTGTCCGGATCCGCGGCGTAGAAGAAGCCGTCCTTCCAATGCTTGTCTTCGATGGTCTTCAGCATGCGGTCCGCCTGATTGCGGGAATCGGTGAAGCTCTTGGTATTGCCCAGCTCCTCCATGAAGTTCGCCGCACCATAGAGATTGGCGATGGTGAAGGCCGCCTTGTCGAGGCGCACCGACTTGGCATAGGGGAAGCCCTCTTTGGCACCCTGCACATCGTGACGCCAGTCCCAGGCATCGGGCTTGGTGAACTGATAGAAATTCGGCTGGTACTCCGCGCCGGTAGGCCAGCTGCCTTCCTGCACCGGCAGCTGTGGCTGGCCGTGGACCGGCACATCCTTCCACGCATAGTCCGTCGCAGGCTGGGCCACCGCGGCGCGGATCTCCGGGTCCGGGTGGATCTTGTAGAAGTTCCACAGCGCGGCCGGAGTGAACTGGAGATAGTCGCGGTACTGGTGGTGGACATTCTCCGCCCAGTTCAGGATCTGGTTCTTGCCGGGCGTGATGTCGCGCAGCCAGCGGGTCTCCTGGATCTGCACCGGGATCGGCAGGCCGATCACCGCGCAGAACCAATCACCGATCGGGCTCTCGTAGATCGAAGGCCGCTTGTAGGGATGCCCGGCGATGAAGCGCTTGGGATCATGGATCGCCCGCTTCACCAGGAACCAGCGGTAGTAGTAGAGCTTGAGGATGTCCGGATCGCTGGTCTGGAAGGCCGGCACGTTCTTGGTGAACCACTCGTTGTAAGCCGCCTCACTGCGCTGGAAGGGATCGGCCTCGGCAAGCACCGCCGCCACGCGCTCGCGTGAGTCATTGGTCTCCACGTGATCGATCGCGAAGGCATAACGAATCTTGAGGATCTTCTGTGGCGGGATGACCACGGATTTGCCGAAGGCGAGGTTGCCCTTGGTGCCCAGCCATCCGCTGCCATTGACGTCCCAGCCACGGCCACCCTGCTTGGCGATGCCGCCGACGTTGGTGGTGGCGCTGAAGGTCACGTGACCTTCCTCCCCATCCTTCGTGAGCTGCGGATGGAAGAGCTCCAGACCGAAGGTCCCCGCCTCGCGCTGGTCATTGAGGATCTCCAATTCGCCGACGAAGACATCCTCCGGCGTGATGCACTTGGTCTCCTTCAGCGAGAGAAAGCCGGCCAACGGCGAACTGCCAGGCGTCGAATTCGGCAGCGAGCGGTAGCGCGTCTGGGACCAGGCCGGCGTCCACTGGTGGCGGGTGACTACGAGCTGTTCCGAGCAGTTCAGCGAAATGATGTCCTGCAGCGGGGTCTGGTGACCGGCGCAGAAGACTCCCTGCATCCCGGGATGCGGGCGGCCCCAGTTTTCCTCCGGCACCTGCGGCAGCCCGGACTCCACCAGGTCAGGCTTGCCGACCCGGTCATCGCCCATCTCCTTGAGGGTGGTCCACATGTCCTGCCCGATCAGGTCGGTGCGGGCGGAATTCGAGAGATAGCGGTTAATGTTGCCGACCGGGTGGCCGTTTTGCGCAGCACAAGGCAGCGCCAGCGCCACGAAGGCGGAGGAGAGCAGGAGCTTCATGGGTTCACGCAGGTATTCCACAAATCAAACGCGATTGGCTTGTAAAATTTCGACATTGGCCCGGGAAAAGCGAGAGTTTCCCTCTGCGTGACAGACCGCCCCGGAAAGTGCGAGCTACGCCTCCCCTAGAAAAACAGCCGCCACCGCGCGAAGCGATGACGGCTGACCTAGCCCCGAGTCCCTTGACCTCGACCTCGAACCCGAGCTAGTAAGTTTTTCGCCTCAGCGAGCCGGGAGGCGGTCTGAACCACCGGCACGCCGCCGAGGAATTGGCTCAGTTGGGTGTCACCTTGAGACGGACGAACTGTTTGCGTTGTCCGGTGGGCACCGTGTATTCGACGGTATTGCCCACGACTGTGGAGGAAACGTCGGTCCAGGTGACGAGGTCAGGCGAGGTCTGGACGGTATAGGTCCCGCTGAACGCCGGATCTTTTGGCCAAGTGACCTTGCCGTTCACGATGCCGGGATTGGCAGTGAACGTGGAACCGGTCGCCCCCATGAAGTACTCGACCCCGTTTTGGACGCCGTCCTTGTCGAAGTCCAGATGCGAAGCTTGGCCACCTGCGTTGGTCGCGGCCCAAGTCGCGTAGCTCACGCTACCGAAGACGGTCAGCTCAAGGTTATTGCCATTCACTGCAACCGCTCCCGAAATACCGTTGTAGTTGATCGTGGCGGGAGTGCCCACAATGCCGCCGTTCGCAGTGGCGAGGACATAGACCCCGGCCGCGGGGGTGGCGGCTGCGCTCAGGTTCAGGACACTGCCGGTCTGGGTCAGCGAACCGGTGATGGTCCGGGTCATCTGGGCGCCGGGAGTGGCGGCCACGGCAAGCGAATGGATGCCGCCGGTAGCAATGGTGACGTTGCCGCCGAGATTGCCATTGCCGGCAAGGGTCGCGTCCGCGGCCACCGTCACGTCTCCGGATGCCGCGGAATTGTTGCCGCTCATGACGAGCGTTCCCGCACTCACGGTGGTCGGACCGGAGTAGGTGTTCGTGCCGTTGATCGTCCAGGTGCCGGGTCCGTTCTTGATGATGCCGGTGACCGAGGTGACGCTGAGGTCGGAAACCACGCCGCTGACCGTGTTCGCGCCGGTGGAGAGCCCTTGCAGGACGAAATTGCGCGAGCCCTGCCCGGGGGCGATGCTCATGTTGCCCGCCAGCGTCAGCGAGCCGCTATCGGACTGGATGATTGAATTCCCGCCACCGGTCGTCAGGCTGATGGCACCTCCGATCGTATTGTCTCCGCCGAGGTTGCCGATCGCGTAGGGTACCGTGGCAGCCACACCGTCGTTGCTGATGACAAAGCTGACGGTGCTTGGCAATGTTATGCCGCCCTGCAACTGGATGCCGGAGTTGCGATTGATGGAGCTCACCACGCTGGTTCCGAGCGCGGTGCTGCTCCGAAGGTCGAGAACGGCAGGGGTGGCGGCCGAGCCGTTGACGCTCACCGCACCACCACCCAAGTTCGTCCCGCTGAGGCTGAGCGTGCCACCGGTGACCGTGGTCTGGCCCGAGTAGTTGCTGGTGCCCGAGAGCGTCTGTGTGCTCGCGCCGGACTTGTTGATGCCGAGCGCACCGGCGGCTCCGTGGGAAAGGGAGCCGGAAAAGTTGAAGCTGCCGGTCGCGGCATTGGAATAGACCGCGCGTTCCGTGGCGGCACCATTGGTGATGCTACCGCTGCCGCTGATGCCCGCTGCGACAAAATCGCCGGAGGTGCCAGTGGTGCCGTTCATCTGCAGGGTGCCCGCCGCGACGTTCAGGACGCCGTTGACGACGCTGCCCGCGGTGTTGGCGCCATTGCTGTTCGCCACCAGCGTACCGGTGCCCTGCTTGATGAAGCCTTGGCTGGCGGCCGTCTTCAGTTCGCCCACGGTGAGACTGTTCGCCGACACCGTAACGGTGCGATCTCCGCTGCCGCCGCCCGTCACAGCGCCCGTGCCCATGTCGAGCGCGTTGCTACCGGTGAAGGTGAAGTCGCCGTTCCAAGTCTGGGCGTTGTTGCTCGCGAGAGCGACCGGCCCGCCGCTGGTGTTGTCGAGCGTTCCGCCGTTGATGAGCACCGCGCCCGTGCCAAGGGCGCTGGCGGAGTTCACGCGGATCGTGCCGGCGTTGAGCGTCGTGCCGCCGCTGTAGGTGTTGTTGGTGTTGAGCGTCACGCTGCCCGTGCCGTTCTTGGTGAGCGTTCCGCCGCTGATGCCGAAGCTGCCGCTGCTCGAAAAGGTATAGTTGACCGTCGAGTTGTTAAACGTCGTCGTGGTGGTGAAGACGTCGCCATCATTGATTTGAACCGTCTGATTGGCTCCCGGCGTGTCGTCGAACACCACTTGGTCCGCATCCAGGAAGTCGGTCGCTGTGTTGTCCGAGGTCTGCTTCCAATTTTTCGAACCGCCCACCGCGCTCAGGGTCCATTGGTTGCTCTGGAGCCCTGTCCAGTAGATCGAGGTGCCGTTGACTTGGAGTGCGATATTGTTGCCGTTGAGGACGAGGGCTCCGAGTGACTGGCGAGCGCCCAAGGCAGGGCCGCTGGCGATGTTGAAGTCGAAGTCACTGATATCGGCCGCGGGGAAGGAGGTGAAGCTGATGAGGTTGTTCGCCCCGTTGCTCCAGACTTCCGTCCGGGTGATATCGATGAAGATCGCGCCGTTGGTGCCCGAGGTGGTCAAGGTCCCGGCCGCGATGCCAGGCCCCGTGCTGCTGCTGGCCAGTTTCACCGTCGCAGGGCCGGCGAAGCTGAGGTTGCCTGTCGTCAGCGTCGCCGTGCCTCCATTGCCATGGGCCAGAATGGCCGTGCCTGAGGCTCCCACATTCACCGCGCCGACCGTGCCCGTTGCATCCAGCGTGCCTTGGGTCAGGGTGATCGGGGGTGTTGATGCGACGCTGCTCGTGAACAAAAGCTTTGCGTCGCTGCCGTTGATCGTGATGCCGCTGCTGCTGTTGATCGTGCCGGTGCCGTTCACTCGCAGGAGGCCGCCATTGACGGTCATTGGGCCGGAGAACGTGCTGGTGCCGGTGAGAACCATAGTGCCCGCGCCAGCCTTCGTGAGACCGCCGTTGGAAATCACGCCGGAGATGGTCACATCGGGATTCATGGTAGTGTCGAACACTGTGATGGTGCGCGTGCCACCGCCCAAGCTCATCGTTCCCGAAAAGTTGAGCTGATTGTTGACGCCCGTGGCGCCGAGGGTGAAGTCGCTGCCGACCGTCACCGCGTTGGCGAGCGTGCGTGAGGCGAGGCGTGGCACGATCAGGCTGCCGTTGAACGTCAACGGACCGGTTCCCAAGGCCGCATTGTTAGCGACATGCAGCGCACCCGAATTGACCGTCAAGCCCCCGGTAAAGGTGTTGGTGCCATCGAGTCGTAATCCTCCCGTACCCGACTTGATGATGCTGTTCGCGGTTGTGCCGTTGGAGATGACTCCCGCGACCGTCAGCAGCGCCCCTCCGTTGGTGGTGATCGTCCGGCTCGTGCCCGCCGCGGTGCCGAGAGAGACCGCCCCAGCGCCGAGGCTGAGGTCATTCAAGTTCGTGCCAGCTCCGGTGCCATAGGCGAAATCGCCATTCCAGGTTTGGGCTGTGTTGGTCAGCGTCAGCGCGGCACCGCTCGTGTTGTCGAGCGTGCCGGCATTGATCGTGAAGGCCGCATTGCCGAGGGAATTGACGGTGCCGAGGTTCATCGTGCCCGCGCCGTCCTTGATCACGTTGATAGTGCCCGAGGCATTCCTGATCAGGCTGGTGTTCACATTCCAATTACCCGTGCCGGTCAGGGTTAACGCATGGGCCCCATTACCGCCGGCACCGAATTGGACATCGGAGCTGAAGGTGACCGGGTTCGACGAGTTGTTCGTCCACATATGGCTTAGAACGGCGGTGGAACCCAAGGTCAGGACGTCGGTTCCCGCAGTGCTGCCAAAGGTCAGAGCGCCCGCGCCGCTGGCGACGGTGAGATCCCGAAGACGCAAGCCCGTCGTGCCACTGAATTCATTGATCGTCAGCGAGCCCGTTTGAGTGCCGAGGATGTTAAGGAAAACGCCATCGCCTGCGGAGAGGTTTGCTCCGGTTCCTGCGGCGGTGTAGCTCAGCGAGAGATTCCCGGCGACGGTGCCATCCCATTGCGCGGTATCCCCGGGAGCGGTGCCGGTCGGGACGGTGTCGCCACTCCAGTTGGTGGCGATGTCCATGTTGGTGGCAGGAACGCCGCCGCCATCCCAGGTGCGCGTGGTCTGTGAACAGGCGATGTCGGCAAATCCGCCGAGGGCGAGGAGGGAAGGGATGCTTGTGCTGAGGAATCGGGAATGGTGCTTTGGGTTCATGGTATTCTGGCGTGGGGGGCGGGCTTGGGTTGTGTGGGGCAAGCCGCCTCGGTCACGGGTTTGGAGTTCGATGGGGCCAGGCGGCCTAGAGCGCACTGGAGCACTCCGGAATTGCCTATCCCTCCTGAAGGCGCTTTCACCCCGTCCGAACCCGACAGGAATTTTCCGGAATCCGGAGAATTCGTGCCAGTGAGCCTATTTTCCCATCATGGCCTCCGCCTCACGGATCAGGATCCGCACCACCGACCACGCGAACCAATTGCCGATCGAGGGGAAGCCGGACTCGCCGATCTGGGACTCCACCCGATGGAGTTCCGATTTCGCCAGATCCATCTGGCTGCGGGCTTCCTCGGCCTCGCCGAGCTTGAAGCGCGCCATCGCAAGCACGCAGCGGGCGGCGGATACCCGGCTGCCGACCTTGTCCTCGACGGCGAGAGAATTCTCCGCCTCGTGGATCGCCTCCTGAAACTCGCCCTTCCGGTAATGGAAGAGCGATAGCGAAAATGCATTCCACCCCGGATATCTCGACCGGGCATTCTTGGCGGGGGGATCCCCCCGGCACACCTGTGCGGTGCTTTCCAGTCGCTCCAGGGTCCGCGAGTCCGCCGGCAGCAGCAGGCATAGTTTCAAGAGCCGTTCGGCGTGGACGCCGTTTGCCACAGGCGTGTAGCGGTCGATCATTTCAGCGCGCAGACTTTCGTAGGCCTTCAGGTCTCCGGCTTCCAAATAAGTCGGCGCGGTCATCAGCAGATCGTTGGTCCCCAGCATCGTGGCGCGGTTGCCCAAGCGGTTGGCCTCGTTCATCAAGCGGAAACAATCCGCCGCCTGCCGCCAGCGGCCGAAGGTCGCATTCCAGCGCCCGAGTGAACGGAACACTTCCGCCGCTTCCGGCGAAACCTCGATCGACTGCAGCGGATTCTCCCGCAACAGGCGGTCCGCTTCCGCGGTGTTGCCCTCGCCCAGCAGCAGTACCGCCCGCGAGACATTCGCCCGGGCTTGGGCCTGACGCTTGAGGCGGGCTTGCTCGGCGAGCGCGTCGTTCTTGCGGAGATAGAGCAAGGTCGTCGTGCCAAGGCCAGCCAGCAGCGACAGCAGCACCGCCACGCCGAGCAGGCACGCCGCGCGGTTGCGCTGGAAGAACTTCCAGATGAAATAGCCGCGGCTCGGCTTGTGCGCGGTTACCGGCTCGTTCTTCAAGTAGCGCCGGAGGTCCGTGGCCAGGCCGGACGCCGTCTGGTAGCGGCGGTTCCGCTCCTTCTCCATCGCCTTGAAGACGATCCAGTCGAGATCGCCGCGCAGCGTGTGGGCCCATTTTTCCCGCGAGCCCGGCAGGGCGTTTCCTTTTTCTTCCTCCGCCGGAGTCCGGGCCGCCTCCGAGGGCAGCGGCGGATTCACCTCGATCAAGATGCGGCGCATTTCCGTCACGCCCTTCTCTAACAGCTTCTCCGTGTCGAAGGGCGGCCGCCCCGCGAGCAGCTCGTAGAGCAAGGCCCCGAGGCTGTAGATGTCCGCGCGGGTGTCGATGTCCATCGCGCCCATGTCGACCTGCTCGGGACTCATGTAGGCCGGGGTGCCGATGAATTGCCCGACTTGGGTGATCCCGCCCTGTCCGCGCGACGGACCTTGGAGCGCCTTCGCGATGCCGAAGTCGATGACCTTCGGCACGGGGATTCCGTCCACGTTCTCGACCAGGACGTTCGACGGCTTGATGTCGCGATGGACGACGCCCTTCTGGTGCGCGTGCTGGATCGCGTGACAAACGAGCAGGAAAAGCTCGAGCCGCGCGTGGATGTCGAGCTGCCGGGTCTCGCAAAAGGTCGTGATGCGGGCGCCGCGCACGAGTTCCATTACGAAGTAAGGCCGGCCGCGGAAGGTCCGGCCACCATCCAGTACCCGTGCGATGTTCGGGTGCTCCATGATTTCCAGCGTCTGCCGCTCGGCCTCGAAGCGTGACACCACCGAACCCGTGTCCATGCCGCTGCGGATGATCTTGAGTGCCACCGTGCGCACCATGCCCTCCTGACGTGCCTCGAAGATCTCGCCGACACCGCCCTCGCCGATTTTCCGCAGCAGCGTGTAGCGGTCGATGGTGGCGCCTTCCCTTTCGCCGCTCGAGGCCTGAGCATCATCGGCGGGCAATTCGCTCTCGGGCAGTTCGTCGATCAGCTCCTGCGCCAGTTCTGCGGCATCCAGCCGGCTTTCGATAAAGAAGGCGGAGGAGGTCCCCGCCATCTCGACAAGTTCTTCCATGTCTCTCCGGCCTTCGGGATCGCCGTGAAAGGTCCGGTCGAGAAACTCCCGCCGCTGCAGTGGGTCCGTGATCTGCAGGGCGGTTTCGAAAATCGCATTCTCGATGGCAAGCGGGTCCGTTCCGTGCTCGGCGAGATCATCGATTGCTTCCTTCATGAACCAAAAATTCGCCGATATAGCTTCAATCGTTTCCCATGGTGCGACAATCGCGGTGAAAACCCGACAAAAATCAGCGCTGGCCCCGGATTTCCCGAAATAGCCAAGTCCTCGCGTAGGCCCAGTAGCGCTCCACCGTCCGTTCCGTGATGCCCATCTCCCCGGCCACTTCCTGGTTCGTCAGCCCGCCGAAGAATTTCAATAGCACCACCTGCGCCCGCGGCGGATTGACCTTCTTCAATTTCTCCAAGGCCGCGTTGACCTGCAGTGTCGGCTCGTCCTCGTCCAGCCCCTCATTTTCAGCCTCGGACATTGGCACTCGTTCCAGGTCGCCGGCATGTTTGACGCGCTTCCGGCGCCGCGCCCGGTCGATCAGGATCCGGCGCATCGTCTCCGCGGCGGCGGTGAAAAAATGGGCGGTGTTTTTCCAGTTCGGATCACCGCTGGAGCGCATCCGCAGCCAGGCCTCGTGAGCGAGCGCGGTCGGCTGGAGGGTATTCCCCGGCCGTTCGAAGGCCATCCGCTCCCCGGCCATCGCGCGCAGGATCGGATAAAGGCGACGTACGTCGTCCTCCGAATAATGGGAGAATTCCTCGTCTCCGGCCACCGGGGAAAAATAGCGATGACCGTACCAGCAGCAAGCCTATGTGCCGGTGCCCGGGAATGATCCGCTGCAAGTAGACCTTGTTTTGGCTGGGGGAGGGAATTGAGCGGGGAGCTAGGATTGGAGAGCAGAGCGCCCGGCCTTCTCCGTGACAGCGGCGGCCGCCGGTTGTTTCCGGGTGTGTTTAAACCTATGGTGTGGGAGCGACATTCCGTTCTTGCCCCCAAGGCGGCGGACACACGTGCCCCCGGCTTGGCCTTCGAAACCCACGATGAACCCTCTGTCCCGACTCGCCGGCCTGGCCGGAGCGCTTTACCTGCTCGCCACGCCCGCCGCCCACGGCGAGGCGATGCTGCAGTATTTCAACACCAGCTGGGCCGAGATCACTCGCAAGATGCCCGAGTTGGCGGAGGCAGGCTATGACTCGCTCTGGCTGCCGCCGCCCACCAAGGGTTCCGGCGGCCTCTCGGTGGGCTACGATTGCTGGGACCGCTTTGACCTCGGCTCGAAGGACCAGCGCGGGACGGTTCGGACGCGCTACGGGACGGAGGCGGAACTCCTCGAAATGGTGCGGGTCGCGCACCGCTTCGGGATCCGCATCTACTTCGACAATATCATGAACCACAATGCGTTCGAGACGCCGAAGTACAACGACTCGGTGCCGGAGAACGTCTACACCGGATTCCTGCCGGCGGACTTCCACCTCCGCAAGACCGCCGATGGCTTCTACCGGAAGTGGGATAACACCCGGGACTGGAACAGCGAGTG
Organism: Haloferula sp. BvORR071; assembly: GCF_000739615.1. Taxonomy (GTDB): domain Bacteria; phylum Verrucomicrobiota; class Verrucomicrobiia; order Verrucomicrobiales; family Akkermansiaceae; genus Haloferula. Next base: position 34,560 of record NZ_BATP01000027.1, on the reverse strand, counting down.
GCAGGTGCAGAACCTCGGGCTCTCCGATCTCATCGACATTGCCACCGAGCCGGGCTCGACCAATCGCAACCACGGCACCAACGAAGGCGACACCGCCACTAAGCCGAACTTCGTCCGCCATCCGGACAATCCGGAATTCTACTGCTACGTCCCGACCGCTCCCGGGCAGAAGCACTCCGCGGGGCAAGGCAACTATGTTGGCTTCGGTCCCGGCAACGGCATCACCGCGGCGTTGATTGCGGCAAACAGCTCATTCTACAGCGAGCGGGTGGAAGAATTCCTCAACCGCTCAGCGCGCTGGGAGCTCGATCGCACCAAGGCCGACGGCTTCCGCCTGGATGCGGTAAAGCACACGCCCGCGGATTTCTTCGGCGCCACCTTCGGAGCCGACAAGGACTCGTCGAACTACGGCTACACCGGCCAGATCCAGCAGCAGTTCAATCTGAGCCGCGGCTTCTCCGACTGGGGCAATCACCGCGACAGCGTCTTCGACACCGAGCAAGGCCGTGACGACGCGATGCTCTTCGGCGAGCACCTCGGCCAGCCGCCGGGCTACGGATCCTACATCGATGCCGGCATGCGTCTCATCGACAACGACCTGCGGAACAACCTGAACAACGTGTTGGGCAATCCCTCGTCGGGCCTCCAGGGCTACGATCAGCCGGGCTATGGCGGTTTTTCCGCTGGCGTGTCGGTGATGCACGCGCAGAGCCACGACAATGACTACGCGTCGCGCCGCGAACTCCAGCATGCCCTCTACCTCACCCGCGCCGGCATGGGACTCATCTACACCGATGGCAACTACCACGCCGACGTGCTGGGTGCCAGCGGCGGTGCCTTCCCGCGGCATGCGAATACCGCCTTTCTCGGCCAGTGGGGCGATGCGCGGATTCCCAACCTGCTGAAGATCCACAACGACTTCGCGCGTGGCTGGCAGCGCGGCCGCTACAGCGATGCGGACCTCGTGAGCTACGAGCGGATCGATGACCGGGAATTCAGCGAGAACGACCAGGCGCTCAAGGAGCGCAAGGGTGCGACCATGCTGATCGCGGTGAACGACAACTACGCCTCCGGCAAGGCGATCCTCGGTGGAACCTCCTTCCCCTCACAGGGTGGCGGCGGCTCGGAAAACAACGCCGACACCAACGATGAGTATCTCTTCCAGTATGCGCGCGGCTACGGCAGTCAGACCGGCTTCTACACTTATGCCTCCTCGCTGAATTCCGTGGTTGTGGCGCCCGGCAGCTACTTCGTCTTCGCGCCGCGCACGCCGGAAGAATCCGACGTTTGGAAAAACGCGGGTGGCTCGCCGATCACGATCTATCAGGGCACGGAGAAGGCCGGGACTTTCGAGGTCGAGCGCAAGGACGGCACGGACGGTGATCCGGGCTTCAATCCCTACGGCCTGCCCGATGCGGTGACGAACGACTACACCTATCGTATGCCGGTGCCGCGGGTGACCAGCGCCAGCGATTTGCGCTTCGTGGTCCGGGCGGATGGCTCGGCACAAAACATCCTGCTCAAGCTGGACGGTGGGATCGACCTGAATGGCACCCGGCCGGCGGGCAATACCGATCCTCTCTACCGCGATCTCCCGCCCGCGCTCAGCACGGACGTCTTCATGGGCTACGAGCAGCCCACCTTCGCGCACCGGCAGTTCGCGGAGAAGTTCGCTGCCAAGAACTCGGCGCGCAACCAGATCGGCTCATCCGGGGCGGAGACCTATCAACGCGTGATCGGCGGCACCGGCTTCACCATCGCGAACGGGCCGGACAACGCGAATGACTTCAGCACCCAGGGCGGTGAGGTGGCCTCCTTCCTCTACCATGATCCGGCGGCGGATGCGGCGGGCACGCCCGCGGGTGGCTGGCCCGGCGGCGTGCCACCGAAGCAGTACACCGAGAACGCTTCCACGATCACCGTGTGGGCGAAGCCGAATGGCGTCGGCACCGGCTTCAACATGTATTTCTACTACACCACCGATGGCAGCAATCCGGAGGGCGCGGGCGGCACTGGCACCGGGGCCACCCAAGTGGTGGAGATGCATTACTCCCACAACCAGGGCACCGATGACTGGTGGTCCTCGGCCAGCATTCCGAAGCCCGCGGCGGGCGTAACGCTGAAATACAAGCTCGGCATCTACAAGGAAGGCGCAGCCAGCGTCTATCCATCCGGGCCGGATACGGTGGCGAAAAAGAAGAAGATGATGACCATCTTCAATATCACCGGCTTCAACGCCGGCACGGTCAGCTACGCGCCGCACAATGACTACGGCACTCCGGAGACCGGTCTCGCGGAGGGCTTCCACGTGCTGCGCGCGCGGCCCTTCCTGAAGCGCGGCGGCAAGGCCTCGCTCTACAATACCTTCACGCAGACCTTCTACTACGATGCTGCGACCCCGACCGGGCAGATCATGTTCCCCTCTGCGGATGGCGCGACGGTCGGCGGCAGCGAATATGGATCCGTGGTGCGCGCGGACGCCTTCACCACCGAGGTCTGGTACAAGATTGATGACGGCGATGCCAGCAACGACGACTCCGCCACCGGCGCGAACAGCGGCAACGGTGCATGGGTGAAGGCAAGCGAAGTCACACCCAATGCCAGCATCACTCCGGCAAATCCGGCGCATGCCCGTGAGTTCCGCTTTAACTACGTGAACATCCCGGCGACCGGCAATGCCACCATCCAGGTGCGGCTCAAGGAGCTGACCTCTTCCTCGGACAGCAGCCTCGGTGATGTCGCCGGGCACTTCACCACGCTGACCCGCACGGTGAGCACCTCGGGTCCGGACCGGAAGATGTTCGTCGCCTTCCCGCAGAGCGACGGTGCTTCGATTGGCAGCACCTACGTCCTGAAGACCTACTTCTCGAAGTCGCTGGCCGATGGCTTGAACGACGCGCAGCTCAAGGCCCGCTTCACCGTCCGCTACGGTGTGGATGATACTTGGCCGGCGGGGGTGCAGACCCTCGATGCCGCGGCGCTCTCAATCAATTACAACGCGACAGCCGACTACCACGCCTTGGCCTTCTCACTGCCGAATCTCTACGACGGCAGGCCCGGCTTCTTGTATCGCGTCGAGATCTTCCAGAACCGGCCCGATCCGCTGGTCGACCTAACGGCCACTCGTCGCTTGGCGGCACTCGCAGGCTCCGGCCCGAGGGTGAGCATCCTGCGCCCGCTGGAGGTGGATGCCACCGGCCGACCGGTCGAGATCATCCTGCCGGATGAACCGGGAGCACCGCCCATGGACTACACCGTGCGGGTGGAAACCGATACGACCACCACCGCCGTGGATCTCGCCTTCGTGATCGGCAGCGGTGCACTGACGCCGGTGGACTTCGATCCGGCAACGGCGGGCGTCCAGCCGGAGGTTCAGGGCTCGAGCGCCTTCTGGGACTTCACTTGGCGCATCGCCGCCCCCGGCTCCTACCGCCTGATCGCCACCGGCACCTCGCCGCAGGCGGTGAAGACGGAAACGCGTAATGCCACCGTGCTCAGCCGTCAGGCCGTGCTGGCGGGCGAGGCTTCGCAAGAGCCGGTAATCAGCACGATCAGCGGCGGCTATCGCCTGAATTTCCCGACCCTGCCCGACCGGATCTATCAGCTCCAGGTGTCGACCAATCTGGTGGGCTGGAGCAATTCGGGCACGCCGCTGAATACGGCGGATGCCGATGGCCCGGGCACCTTTCAAGTGGATGACACCAGCGGCGGCCCCATGCGTTTCTACCGGGTGCTGATCCAAGCCGCACCATGAGGCTTGAGTCCCCGGAAGCGGTGACGGAAGGGTGATTCCGTGTCATCTGAAACCCCTGCTTGTCAGATAGCGTATGCTGGGCGCAATGCGCACTGCCGCCCTTCAAACCCTAGCCCTTGCCCTGCCTCTCGTTTCCTCCGCCGCGGAGATCGAAAGCACCTTCTTCGCCCCGACCCTCAAGGACCCGATCGAGCTGGCGCCCGCTCCGGATGGCGACATCTACATCGTCGAGCGCGAGGGCCGGGTGTTGCGCCTGCGCCCCGCGACCGGCGGCCTGTTCGAGATCGGCCATCTGGAAGTCACTGCCCTGCGCAGCAATGACCGCGACAGCAATTGGGCCCGTGAGGACGGCATCCTTGGTTTGACCCTTGATCCCGGTTTCGCCAAGAACCAGCGGCTCTACATCTACTACAGCCACCCCAAGGAGCTGCTGAATCGCCTCTCGCGCTTTGAACTCAAGGACGGCAAGCTCGACCTCACTTCGGAGAAGGTCCTCTTCGACGTGAAGACCGACCGCCGCGACCGCGTCTGCCATCACGGCGGCTCGCTGGCCTTCGGCCCGGATGGCCTGCTCTACCTGAGCACCGGTGACAACACCAACCCCTTCGAGAGCGATGGCTTCGCGCCGCAGGACGACCGCGATGGCCACGACAACGCGAACTCGATGCGCAGTGCGGGCAATACCAACGACCTCCGCGGCAAGGTCCTCCGCATCCGCCCGACGGAGAGTGGCGGCTACGAGATTCCCCCGGGCAACCTCTTCCCGCCCGGCACCGCCAAGACCCGCCCGGAGATCTACACGATGGGCCTGCGCAACCCCTACCGCCTCTCGATCGACCAGAAGGCCAATATCCTCTACTGGGGCGAGGTCGGCCCTGATGCCAGCAACAATGGCCCGAAGGGTCCGCGTGGCCACGACGAGGTGAACCAGGCCAAGAAGGCCGGCAACTTCGGCTGGCCCTTCGTCATCGCCAACAACAAACCCTACGCGATCACCGACTTCGCCACTGGCAAGGTCGGGCCGATGACCGATCCCGCCGCGCCCAAGAACCCGAGCAAGCTCAACACCGGCCTGGTGGACCTTCCCCCGGCAAATCCGGCCTTCATCTGGTATCCCTACGCGAAGAGCGAGGAGTTCCCCGCCGTCGGCGAGGGCGGCCGCAATGCCATGGCTGGTCCGGTCTTCTACTATGATTCTAGTAGAAAATACAACCTGCTCGGCAAGGGCGACGACCACACCCTGCTGACCTACGACTGGATCCGCAACAAGATGTGGAAGGCCAAGCTCGGCCCCAATGAGGAGCTCGTCTCGCTGACCACGCTGATGGACGGCTTCACGCATCCGATGGACCTTGAGATGGCCGCCGATGGCACCTTGTGGATGCTCGAATACGGCACCGAGTGGTACTTCAACAACGACGGCCGGGTCCGCCGCCTGCGCCCTGCCGATGGCAACAAGCCGCCGGAGATCACGGCCAAGCGTGAAGGCGAGACCTTCACCGCCACTGCCAAGGATCCGGATGGCGACACCCCGCAGGTGGACTGGTGGCTGACCGAAGGTGTCAACGAGCGCAAGATCGGCACCGGCCCGGCTCTCGCGGTTTCCACCGCCGGTGGCTCAGAGCTCCGTGCCGTGGCCACCGATGCCAAAGGCGCCACCGCCATCGCCCGCATCCCGCTTGTCGAAGAAGCCGCCGCCCCCGCCCTCGAACTCGAGGTCGCCACGGGCGATGCCAAGCAAGGCTTCGGCGAGGAGCTGGCCTTCAAGGTCACCGGCCAAGCCGATCCCGCGAAAACAGTCGTCCGCGCCCGCTACATCCCGCCGACCGGCCACGATGCCGGCGGCCCGCAATTCCCCGGGGACATCGAAAAGCTGGTGGTGGCCAAGGCCTGCTTCGCCTGCCACCAGATCGAGAAGACCTCGGTGGGACCGGCCTATTTGGACGTTGCTATGAAATATCGCAGCGATTCCGGCGCGCTCTCCCGCTTGCAGGCGAAGGTCAAGACCGGCGGCGCAGGCGTTTGGGGCGAGATCCCCATGCCCCCGCAGGTGGCAGCGAGCGATGCCGAGGCGGAACAGATCATCAAGGCGATCCTCAATCTCTCCACCGGCATCGCCGAAACTCGCGGCACAGCCCAAGGCAATCTCAAGCTGGCCGCCCAACCGGCCGGCGTGGATGGCGGCGGCGCCTGGGAGATCACCGCAGAGTCCCCGGGTTACCGCGCCGCGCGGAAAAGAATCCCCGCGAAGTAAGGGCCACGGCTGGTCACCTCAAAAAAGGCGGGCGCTCCACTCACGGGTGGAAGCGCTCGACAGCCATTCGGATCCCCGCGGCCTTGTGCAGGGTCTCCTCATACTCCTTCACCGGTTCGGAATCCGCCACGATCCCTGCGCCCACATGGTAGCTCAGGGCATCTCCCTCACGCACCAGGGTCCGGATCGCGATGCTGAACTGGCTCTCCCCGTGGTAGCCGAAATACCCGATCGCCCCGCAATAGATCCCGCGCGGCGTGCTCTCCAGCTCGCGGATGATTTCCATCGCCCGCTTCTTCGGCGCGCCGGTGATGCTGCCACCGGGGAAGCACGCGGCCACCGCATCCACATGGCCGATCTCTTCGCGCAGGCTGCCCGTCACCGTGGAGACTAGGTGATGCACCTGTCCCAGCGTCTCGAGCTGCAGCATCTCGGCCACATGCACACTCCCAAATTCGCAGACCTGCCCCAGATCATTCCGCAGCAGGTCCGTGATCATCACCAGCTCCGCGATCTCCTTGGGACTGGTTTGAAGCTCGTAGGCCGAGCGCCGGTCTTCGTCCGGATCTGCATGCCGCGGTCGCGTCCCCTTGATCGGTCGCGTCTCGATCCCGCGCCCCGACATCCGGAAAAAGGTCTCCGGGGATGAGGACAGGATCTCCCGTCCCGCCAGGTCGAGGTAGGCCGCCAGCGGGGCAGGGGAGCATTCCCGCAGGGTCTCGTAGAGCTCGAAAAGATCCCCGCCCTTTACCTCTGCGCGAAAGCCTTGCGTGAGGTTGACCTGATAAATGTCGCCCGCCGCGATCCACTCGTGGATCCGCTCGACGCCTTCCAAAAATCTCTCCCGCTCCATCAGCGCCTGGAAGGGGCCGATCACCGGCCGCTCCACCCCGGGTCTCCGGCGGATCTCCCCGGAAAGCTCGCCCTTCTCGTGCCAAGCCCCGCTCCGGTGGTCGTAGACCAGCATCTCCGGGTAGTCCCCGAAGACGAATTCTCCCTTGTAACCCACCCAGCCGCACAGCCCGCCCTGCGGGAAACCCCGGTCGGGTGCCGGGGTCGCCGCCCCCTGCTTTACCGCCGCTGCCAGCCTGGCGCGGTCCGCCGCCGAGAAAATCGATCCCCCGTAAATCTCCCGGGGGCGCGCCGCGATGATCGAAACCGGCGCCCCGTAGCTGGCAGGCAGGTTTCCCGCGGTGTCGAAAAACACCAGCCCGGGCAGGTGCCGCAGCGCCGCAGCGACCTCCACCGGCGACATGCCTTCCAGCCGTCGCCCGGTCTCATCGCGGATTCCGCCCTCGCGCTGCACGGCGGGAAAGAACGACGCGGCGGCTCCGGATTCCAAGTCCGAAGTTCCGCGTAGGAGCCATCGTCCCTTCTTGCCTCCCCGCGTACGAATCCCTAGTTTGCCGTCCATGTCCGGCAAGTCGTGTCATTCTGACCTCGTTTTCCGCCTCTCCTGCTGGGGGCTGGGAGTGATTGCTTTCGGCCAGTTGCTGGTCGGTGGCGTGGCCTTGGCAGTCCGGACGGAGAAGGCCCGCGAGGTCCGCGTGGAGGAGAGAATCGTCACCAAAGTGGTGACCATCGCTGCCGCCACCCCGCCCGTGGTCGCGGCCGCGCCGCCGGCACCGCGCCCTCTTCTTCCGCCCATCGCCGCCGCTCCGGAGCCCGTCTCCCTGCCCCGCGCTAACCCGCTGGCCGCTCCTCGCATTGCCGATCCCGAAGTCGAGCGGCTGGTGGTGGAAGCCCGCAAGGCCCGTCTCGCCTCTGACAATGCCTCCGCCATCATCAAGTTGGAGTCCGCTAAGGAAAAGGCACCGGAAGATCCCAACGTTCTCTACGAACTGGGTCTCCTTTATGAAGACATGGCGGCCTACGACGTCCGCCTCGCCGAGCAGGCCTCGGACGCCTATCAGGCGGTCTTCAACCTCGGCACCACCGGTGCCGGCTCCCTTTACGAATTGGCTGCCAAGAAGCTCGAAATGGGCGTCGATCTGCCCGATGCCAAGCGTGATGAACTGAGACTGGGTCGCGCCCGGATTTTCCGCGACGACAAGTTCGTGAATGGCGAGCGCACCGTGGTAACCGTCCCGGTCCAAGCCGAGCCCGGCACCCAGGTGGGCAACGATCTCGATGTGCAGGTAGAGTTCTTCGACTCCACCGTGGTCAACGGCAAGAAGCAGATCGTCCCCTGCAGCCCCGACTGCAAGACCATCCCGGAGTGGGTGAGCGGCGAGTTCAACTTCGACGGCGGCGAGGAATCGCTCCGCGTCACCTACATTCTGCCCTCGGAGGACCTCCAGCAGCAGCAGCTCTTTGGCAAGCGCACCTACTACGGCCAGGTCGTGAAACTCTTCTATAAGGGCGAGCTCATCGATACGCAGGCATGGCCGCGTCACCTCTCCGCCCAAGGACCGGTGGCCGCAGGCAAGCCGCAGGAAGAGGTGTATCCCGAGTTCCTCCAGACCGAGGACATCGTCGATCCTTCGCAGATCCTTTTGGGACCCAAGTCCGAGCCCCCTCCGATTTCTCCTTCGGAGGCGAAGCGGCTCCCGGCTGGAGTTCCTCCCCTGCCACGCTGACTCCATGGATGATCCCCGCTCCCGCGCCGACACCATGCTCGGCGATTATCGACTTGATACCCTGATTGGCGAAAGCCCGGTGACCCTCACGTGGCAGGCAGAGCAGGCCTCCATCCATCGTCCCGTCCTTCTTTTCGAACTGAAGCCGACGGCCTTCGACCGCCGGGACAAGTTCCTGGCTGACATGCAGGTGAAGGCTGCGGTCGATCATCCGCTCGTCGGCTCGGTCTATGAGGCCGTTTCGAACGCCCAGCACTGCTACGCCACCCTCGAGCGCCTGCCGGGGAACTCGCTGGAGGCCCGCATGAATGCCCGGCAATCGCTGAAGCCGGCGCAGGTCGCGCAAATCCTTCGCCGCGTTTCAGAGGCCTCCATGACCTTGGAAGCCGCAGGCATCTCGACCGCGCCCCTCGGGCCGGATGATGTTTTTCTCGATGACCACGGTGTGGTCCGCATCGCCAATCTCGCCCGCGCGGGCGAGCGTCCGCCCGGCCGTTCGGCCGATGACATCCTGACCTTGGGCCGGACCCTGCCGCCCTTGGTGGCCGATGGCCGCCCCGGGGCCTCGCGGATGGTCACCCTGCTGGCATGGATGCGTGGCGAAAATCTGGGCCGCACCATGACTTGGATGGAGGTCCATTCCTACGCCGAGCAGATCGAGCAGCAACTGGCGGAGCCTCACGCGCCCCATGTCGCGGCCCCGCCTACCGCCCGCGCGGTGTCGGCGAAATCACCCCTGCCGCTCATCCTCGGAATCGTCGCGCTGGGCTTCTTGGCTTGCCTCGGCCTGCTGGCGATGAAGGGGAAGGGCAATGGCAAGCCTCCCTCGGGCCAGCTCCCACCGCCGGTGATCGTGCTGGCTGGCAGCCATCCCCTGCCGGATGGCGGGACCGCCCGTCTCAGTGCCTTCTCGCTCTCCGGCCATGAGGTTACCATCGGCGAGTATGCCGAGTTCCTCGCGGCCCTGAATGCGGCCCCCGCCGAGCGCCGCAATGGCTACAATCACGCGGAGCAGCCAGCGGAGAAAACCCACCACGAACCGGAGGGCTGGACTGCGATGCACTCCGCAGCCAAGGCCGGCGGCCAGTGGGAAGGCCGCGCCATGTCCCGCGACTGCCCGGTGGTGAATGTCGATTGGTGGGACGCCTACGCTTACTGCAAGTGGAAGAATTCCCGCCTGCCCACGCAGGAAGAATGGTTCGCCGCCATGCGCGTCGACCTCGCCGATCCCGGCTCGCTCCGCCCGGCAGGCTGGGGACCGGTCCAAGAGGCGCCGCCTACCGACCGCACGCCCTCCGGCTTGGTCGGCATGGCCGGTTCGGTCACGGAGTGGACTGCCAGCTTGGCCAAGAACCCGGCCAATCCCTTGGGGGAACAAGGCTGGGTCCTTATCGGTGGCTCCTTCATGAAGCCGTCCACCGGTGCCTTGGCCCGCCAGTGGGTCGACAAGCGGGACATCCGCCACCCCGACCTCGGCTTCCGGGTGATCGAGCAGTAATGGGCGCTCCGCCAGTACAAGGGAAGGCCGCCAAGGTCCCACCCCTGGCGGCCCGAATCATTTCCCTTTAAGCGTCCACACCCATGGACAAGGAAGCTGATTTTGTGCTGTTCACCCTTACATGAAAACTCACGCAACGCGCGGTCTTCATGGTCATAGACCTTCCGGGTTGGAGGATGTTCAAAGTTTCCGAAAATTATTTTCACGGATTTCCCCCGCCCCTTTGAAGCCGCCTCATGGGACCAGGCTTTTCGGCGGTCTTTGGGCGCGGGCGGCTCAGTGACCGAAATAATCCGGGGCCGTACCGGTGATTATCGTCCCGTCCACTTGGCGGATCCGGTAGTTCGCCATTTTCCTGGTCCCATGTCCGCCGGTGATGGCGACGTGGAAAGTCACCACCTGCCCGGAGGGGAGTCTGATCCCGGCGAAGCCTTCGTCATTCCAATCCAGTCGGCCAGAGACCGTGACCACATCCCCGCCCGAGCCGCTAGGGACCGTGGCGTGGAGGTTGCCACTGGGCTTGATCAAAATTGTCAGGGGGCGGCGTCCTGCGAGAAGCCCCTCATCCCGGTAGTTGCCGGGAGCTCCGCGGAGCAGGATAACCCCGGTGGCGACTTGGGATTGTTTGTCGATCACATGATAGGTGCCGATGGAGCTGGTCTTGCCGTTGTCCATGATGAAGCAGCTGACCAGATTGCTATCCGAGCTGGGGCTGAGATGACCGTGGGTGGGCTCCGGCACATCGAGAATACGCAGTCCATGGTGTTCGGGATCCCGGTCATTGCGGAGCGGTCGGACGATGACGACTCCCGAATAGGGGACTTTCCCAAAGTCGGCGTTCACCACCGGCGGGGCGTTCAGCAGCGCGGGATCACCCAAGGCGACTTGGAAGTGGAAGCCGCCTTTCTTGGTGGTCTTGGAGATCGTGTAGTTGGCCGCATTCGCCGGGCTTATCCATTCCTCCTGATAACCAGCTTGGTTTTTCGGGACATAGACCTCTTTGCCATAGGTCGCGCCGTAGAGGGATCCGGCCATCTCCACCACGTTGAACATGGGTGCATCGCCGAAGCCACAGATGGTGCGAAAGCTGCCATCCGGCTTTAGCTCGACCAGAGTGCGGCCGTCCTGCACCGCGATGCTGTCGGAGCGCTGGCTACTGGTGGAATAGTAGATGCTGCCGTCGGTGGTGGCGTGGATGAACTTGTGCATCTTCGGCGGCAAGGCGGGATTGTCCGGCCAGCCGAAGGTGGCAAGCTGTATCATGGCTCCCGAGTCTTCCAAGCGGTAGAGTCGGCTGCTCACCGTGGTTGAGCTGCCGTCGGCCACCGAGACCAGCAGGCCGGAGTCCGATGGCAGCGCGCTCACCAGGTTGGGATTCGCGCTGAAATCCGCGCTGCTGACTTCCTTGAGGATCGCGCCATCGCTGAGGCGGATCTGCAGGAGATGGATGCGATTGGACCCGCTGCCAGTGAGATTGGAGGAGACCGAGTAGATGCGATCGCTGGATAGCGGGTCGGCGAAGTTGAGCAAGGCGGTGCCCGGATGCGCGATGTCGGCGACCTTCGTGATCACTCCGTCGCGGCCGATCCGGATTAGCGCACCAGCCAGATGGTAGCTGTAGAAGGCGCGGTCCGGGCCTTCGAAAAGGCCGCTCAGCGAGTCCACGAAGGTGCTGCCGGCGATGGGCAGGTCGGGAAGGAGTTGGGAGGGATCGAGGTCGATCGCCGCGTAGTCTCGGTCCGGCCTGATTTGGAAGATCACCCCGTGGCCAAAAAGACCGCCGTGTTTGGCGAAGCCGTAAGTGCAGCCATCCCTGCCGAGGAGCGGAATTTGGTCGGGGATGCTGCCGCCGCGGGTAAAGTTCGGAACATTTCCCGAAGCCGGGAACTGGTGAGTCAGCTCGAATTTGCCTTTGTCAGAGGCGACCCGGTAGGTGGCACCTGAGCGGTTCGGGTCGGTGGCGGAGATTCCGTAGAGGTAACCGTCCGCTCCCGTGACGATGCTGCAGGGGCTGACATCGGCCGGGAAGGTCCCGAAAGCGCGGACAAACTCCGCCGCCTGCAAGGGCAGCGGGAGCGAGGACAGGGCAAGCAGAGGGAGCAAGCGGGGCAGCAGCACGCTGAATTTTTATGAAAATTCAGGAGGCGCCACAAGTTCGGGCGGCTGAAATACCTAAGCGGCTGATGTACAAGGGAAGGCCGCCAAGGTCCCACCCCTGGCGGCCCGAATCATTTCCCTTTAGGCGTCCACACCCATGGACAAGGAAGCTGATTTTGTGCTGTTCACCCTTACATGAAAACTGCGGCAAGCGCGGTCTTCATGATCATAGACCCTTCATGGGTCCGGATGTTCAATGTTTTCAAAAAATTCTTCAGGAAGGTTTTCGGCCTACACTTCGGACATCCTTTTCCGGAGCCGGCGGCTCCAGCGAAGGATCAGCCAGAGGCCTGCGGCGACTGCCGCGAAATAGGCGAGAAGACCGAGGTCCGCCTTCCGCCGCTCGCGGAGCCAAGGGCGCTCGGGCTCATGGTCGGGGACTGGCAGGGCGCGGCCTGCCGCGGACCACATCGCCTGGATATCAGGCTCGAGAAACCACCCGGAGGTGAACTTCCCATCGGGCCCCCTGAAGATCATGTAGCGGCCCGGGTCACTGATTTTGGTTCCGGCGCGTGCACCAAGGAGGCGGACCGGTTCTCTCATCGGCTTGCGGGTCACCGCGACCACCAGCAGTTTTCCGCGGGTGGGTTCCGCCACTTCCAGCGGCGGAAAGATCAGCTCATAGCGGACGGAGGGCAGGGACTGGGGGGCGAGTTGATCGACGGAGAAGCTTCCGCCGTGCGCTGCCATGAGCTCCTGCCAGTCTCGCGGCGTCCGCTGCTCGCTGCCTTCGAAGCGTGTGAAAGCGCTGGCGACCAGCTCCATGGCGTCGGTCTCCGGGGTATCGGGAGGCAGCTCCCTGCTTCCCGAGCACGCGGCGAACAACAGGAGGGCGAGCGCAGTCAGGATTCGGGGAAGGCTCACGGGGCGTCCGGCTTGAGGAGAACTAGCATCCCCTTGGGATCCCACAAGGCCCGCCCGCCGGTACAAGGGAAGGCCGCCAAGGTCCCACCCCTGGCGGCCCGAATCATTTCCCTTAAGCGTCCACACCCATGGACAAGGAAGCTGATTTTGTGCTGTTCACCCTTACATGAGGACCACGCAGTGCGCGGTCTTCATGATCATAGACCCTTCAGGATTGTGGACGTTCAAAAGTTCTGTGATTTTTTTAAGAAAAACGTTCAGGCCCCCGGCAAGCGGACGCTCTGGGCGTGCCGGATCCGGTCATCTGGGTCCAGTCGGGCCTTGAGCGCCTGTAGCCGCGCGTAGCCGTTTCCGAAATAGGCATCGCCCCAATTCGACAGCCGGGAATCGGGATAATTGCGGTAATGGTTGCGGATGCCTGCATCTGCCAGCGCTTGGCGCACCGTCGCATGACCGGCGGCAAGTTTCGCGGGCATGGTGCCCTTCTCCCAGTAAGCCTGCAGCTCGCCCAAGAAACCGAAGGCGCGGTGCGGATAGGCGGACTCAGATTCACGGGCAATCGCGCCGCCCAGCGTATTCACTTGGAAGATCAGGCCGGGTGTCCCGCGGACCGTGGCACAAATGCCAGCCACAGCTGGCTTCAGCTCGTCCCAACCCCGGTAGAAGCCGGCCGAGACATTGTCGAAGGGTAGCGGCCCGGGCTCCCCCTCATAGCGCTTGAGCGAGTCCGCGAGTGGCTTGGTGAGGGAGCCTTTCGACGCGAAGCCCGCTTGGTGCAGTGCCTTGGTCGCGGCAACGAAGGATGACCCTTCCGCTGATTTCGTGGAGGTGAGAAGTACCGTGGCCTGGTTCCAATTCAGGATCACGGCGGAGAAGCAGGGCTCCGGCAGCGCGGAAGCGATCTCGAACCAGCGTTCGAGGTGCTTCGCCAGGCCTCCGGCATCCAGACCCTTGGCGGTGAACTTTCTGGTCGAAAGCGTGGGCGGTGCGGGCCGCGTCTCGAAGGTGAAGGAGGTCACCACACCGAAGTTGCCATTGCCTCCACCGCGACATGCCCAGAGCAGCTCCGGCTCGTCGCGTGAATCGTGGATCTCGCCATTGCCATCGACCATGCGCACCTGCAGCAGGTGATCGCAGGTCAGGCCGAATTCGCGGGCGAACAGCCCGTAGCCGCCTCCGAGGGTCAGGCCAGCCAAGCCGACTCCACCGCAGGATCCCGCCGGGAGCAGGCGGCCTTTCTTGAGGAGCCAAGAGTAACAATCGCGAAGCTTCAGGCCCGGCCCCGCCGTGAACCGGAAACTCCCCGCTTCTAACAAGCGGTTTGCCATCCCCGATAGCTCCACCACCAGCCCGCCATCGTTCAAGCTATCGCCGATGAAGCCGTGCCCGCCGCTCTTTACCGCCACCGGCATGCCCGCCTCCTTGGCGTGCTTCACGGCTGCCACTACATCGGCCTCCGTCCGGCAGCAGGCGATCAACGCGGGCTTCAGCTGGATCGTCGAATTGAAGGGCCGCCGCGCCGCCTCGTAGCCGGCATCCGCGGGCTGAAGGTAGCGGAGTTCCGTCTGCTTTTCCTGGGACCATGCCGGCAGTGCCGTGAGTGAGAGACCGATGAAATTCCGGCGCGTGAAGAGTGACACGGCGGCATGCTCCCATGCTTCTTGGCAAAGACAATCACCCGCGCGTGGCAAGCGTCAGGGGGCGATATAAACTGCCCGGAAGTAGCGGTTCGTGCCGATTCTGGGGACGGTGATCTCGTGGTTGTTTTCGTCTGCCGAGACCGGCACCGGAGTGCTGGTCCACGGGCCATTCGGATCCTCCGCAGCCTGCAGGGTGAAGCTGCCCACGGTCACCACGCGGTTCAGGCTGAGAGTCGCCTCAGTGGGGGACAAATCCTTCACCGAGAGAACCAGGCGCGAGTTGCGCCAGGTGGGATCGAAGCCAAGCAGCATCTCCTCTCGGTTGCCTACCCCGTCCTGATCCGGATCAGCGGCCGGTAGTGCGTCGTTGCCGGTCAGGCCGAAACCTGCGACCCAGGCAGGAAATGGATCCGCCGGGGCGAAGGTGACTGTCAGCAGCGAGTTGGCACCCGTGCCCGGTTGCACGCTCATCGAGAGGCCGGTTCCGGCGGGACCGACGAAGGTGACGGTGGGCGGGCTCGCCATGCTGCCCTGATAGGCCACGAGCGGATAGGCCACCCCGGTTGCTGGGACCGAGTTACTTCTCACCACGATGCCACCGGCGCTGCGGCTGTAGTTCCCGGTCACCGTCAGGGGCGCTACCGAGGTGGATCCGAGATCCAGCAGCAGGTTCCCGCCACTTTGATTCAGGGAAGCCACGCTGAGTGGCGTGGCGGCGAGGTCCAGATCTCCTGCTTGGAGGACGAGCTGCACGGCGGGTGCGATCGCGCCGCCCAAGCGCAGCGCTGCGGCACCGCCCTTGGTGAATTTGAGCGGGCTTCCTAGTGCGCCACTGAAGACCCCGGCAGTGGTCTGCTGGACGGTAAGCGCGGAGGATGAGCCTGTGCCGTAGATGCTGCCCTTGCTGCCGGACAGGTTGCCGATGATCGATTCCGCGTTGCCCAGCTTTACTTCGGGGCTGCCTCCGGCGAGCGCCAGAGAGGCGCTTGGCTGGTTCCAGCGCTGGTTGAGATCCAAGCGCGATTGCAAGCCATCCATCACGACGCCCGAGAGCGAGTCCAGGCCGCCGCTGGCGTCATTGACCAAGCGGGCGCGGGTCCCGAGCCTTACACTGCCACTGCCCAAGGCACGGCTCGCTCCGGCACGGAGGACCACGAAATCATCTCCATCCGCCGTGTGGGTCACGGTCCAATCCCCGGTGAAGGCATTGTTTACGGAGTTCACGGAAAGCTGCCGCAAGTCTCCCGAGACCGAGCCGCTGTTGGTATCGGAGATCAGATCCAGGCGGCCGCTGCCGGAGAACGCGCCGGTGAGAATCGCCGCGTTCGCATAGCTGCCGCCGTTGATCCGGAAGGTGCCGATGCCCTTGTTAGTGATCGACGCGGGAATGGTATGGGTCGAGCTGCCGACCGAGGCCCGCACTTGGATCGCGCCGCCGCTCTCAAGCGTAACCGGGGGAAGGCTGTAGGAGACATTCTGGTTGGTGGTCGCGTGCAAGCGGGCAAGGTCGAGGATCCCGCCATTCTCGATCCGCAGAGTGCGCCCGATCAAAGCCTGGCTGTTGGAGGCGTTGTTGTTCGAGCTGACCACGTGTCTCACCGCGTAGTCCTCGCCGCTGTTCTGCGTGCCGGTGACGGGGGCTGCCACGCCGGTTGTCCACGTGGTGGCCAGGTTCCAGGCACCAGCCATAATCGAGGTTGGATGGTCGTCGATGGTCAGGGTCGCGCTTGCCGGTGCGCCGGTCGTGAAGTCGGCGGTGCCAGTTAGGCCGAGCACCACGGTCTTGGTCGCCTGGGGGGCGGCCGCGATGGGTGTGAGCGTGACCGTCTTGGTGAGGGTGCCGTCCGGGAAGCTGACATTCGCCGGGAGAGCCTGATAGTCGGTTCCGGAAACGGCGGTGCCGGAGATCGTGAAGGGCACCGTCACGTCGCCGAGGGGATGGCTGCGCGTGATCACGAAATCCGCGGCGATGGGCCCGGAGCGCGAGGGGACCCCGAGGCTGCTCACGCTGACGACGGGAAGCGGTGGTGGCAGCACGGTGAAAGCCACAGGTGCCGAGCTGATCGAATAGCCCCAGTCGCCGAAGCTTGCCCGCGCGGTCACTGAGTGCAGGCCTGCATGGATCGCCGGGATTGTAAGCGAGTAGGGCGGAGCGATCGCCGTTCCGAAGAGTTCGCTGCCTTCGGAGAAGTCCACGCCTTCGATTTGATATCCGGCCGCGTTGTTGAGCTGTGCGCTCAGGCCGAGATCGAGTGCTGGCACGGAAGCTCCCGCCAGTGGGGCGCTTACCGAGATCTCCGGCGGATGTTCTGCTTGCTGATAGAGCGACTCGATCTGTTCTGCCGTCAGCGTCGCGGCGTAGGTCCGCACGTCATCCATCCAGCCTTTGTAGTGGCGGCTGGTGTTGAGCGAGTCCCGGCCCAGGTAGAAGGTGGAGTTGAAGGCTTCCGAGGTGATCGGGGTGCTATGGGTGGCGCTCTGGAGGCCAGCCGGCGTCCGCAGGAAGAGGCTCACGCCGGTGGGCGATACGGCCATCGATACCAGACACCATTTCCCATCGGGGACAGTAAGAGCGGGCGAAGGCGTGAAAGTGCTGCCGCTGTCATTCCATTGGTAGCGGAGCTCGTTGGCATCCCCGAAGCCGAAACCCGCCACGGAGGAGCCACCGCGGGTGAAGACTACCGGGGCCCACGGGTTTTGGGTTCCGTCGCGCTTGATCCATGCCGTGAAGCTCAGGGTGGCGGTGTTGTAATTCGGCGCAGAGATCGAAGTGCGATCATTCGAGCCGTCATAGTAAACGCCGCGGCCGGTCACCGCATTTGATCCTGGCTCGCCAACGACGGCTCCATTCTGGTGAGTCCCATTCAGGGAGCGGATGGCATTCACTGCCGTGGTTCCGGATGTCTCGTCCAGCTTCCACTGGTCCACCGGCAAGAGGGCATCCGCCACCGGGCGGACGACGGCGTAGCCGGTGGCCGTCTTGCCGCCCGCGTCCGCGATCTGATAGCTGAAGTAGTCGGTCTCGCCCGTGATGTCGGCCGGGCCGGGAGTGTAGAGGATCTGGTCCCGACCGGCCGGGCCGGTTCCGACCGAGCGCGTGAGCTTGCCGCCCAAGGCAGAGGTCGTGGGGAAGCTCGCCAGGCTGATCGCGTCGCCATTCGAGTCCGAGTCGTTCGCCAGCACATCGATCGGCACTGAGCCACCGTTCAGGAATACCGCCCGGTCCATGTTGGCCCGCGGGGGCAGGGGGAAAGTGTAGGCTCCCAAGCTGTCCAGGACCGAGGTCTTGGTGTTGCGGTGGGCGATGATCTTGGAAAGCTCCGCACTGGAGAAGCGTGAGAGCGAATTGTCCGACATGATGGTCGGGCCCTCCGGCTTGCCGCCGCCCTCGTAGTGATTCGATCCCCAGTTGTGTCCGGCCTCGTGGCGCCAGATTACGGTGAAGTCGCCATTGGCATCCGTTCCATCGGCAGAGTAGCGGCTGGAGGTGCCGATCGTGCCGACGTAGGCCAAGCCTCCGCCAGCGCCGGGGCGCGCGACTAGTGCCAGGTCGTGCGTCGTGCCGATGGGGGCACCGGCGTTCCAGATCGTCCGGATGTGGGGCAGCAGCAATCCCGTGTCCCCGCCGTCCGGTTCGTAGGGATCGGCAGTCGCGTCGGTCCGCACCAGCACTTGGCCGATGCGGTGGAGAAGGGCCGCATCCCGCAAGTAGATCATGTCCGTGGCCATCAGGCAGAACTCGGCCATCTCCACGGTGGCATCGATATTCGAGCCGCAGGCCACGTATTCCCGGTAGGTGGCATCCACGCCGACTTCGGCGGCACGGACGACGGCACCGGCACCGCCGGGATCGACCATGGCGGTCGGCCAAGCGGGGATCCAATCGGTGGATCCACGGATCGTGGCGGTGCCACCGGTGCTGCTCCACTCCACCCCGCTCTCAAAGCTGATGCGGCACAGGAAGCTGCCATCGGCGCGGATCAGCCCGGCGGCGATCGCCCCCGGCTTACCTTGGACGGTGCCCAAGTAGGTCCGGGCCTCCAAGGGCGTGCGGGCGGTGAAAGCGCCGGTGGAGTCTTGGACCAGCACCGAAAAATTGGTGCTGCGGATGGGGTGGTAGGCGAAATCGACGGTGACGGACTCGGTCCCGGTGGAGATGGTCCGCGTGAGGGCCGCCGGGGCTTCCGCGTGGCAGGGGGCCAGGCTCAGGAGGTAGAGACCCGCGATGTGGAGGCAGCGGGATTGGAGCAGCTTCGCCATCATTTACTCGACCCTTTAGTCGATCAAAAATGGTCTGATAAGACAAAAATTAGCCGTTAATATGAGCTAAAGTGTATCGAAGGCTCCTCCGCAAACCCGAGCAGGGTACAAGGGAAGGCCGCCAAGGTCCCACCCCTGGCGGCCCGAATCATTTCCCTTTAAGCGTCCACACCCATGGACAAGGAAGCTGACTTTGTGCTGTTCACCCTTACATGAAGTCCGACGCAGTGCGCGGTCTTCACGGTCATAGACCCTTCGTGAATCCGGATGTTCAAAAATTCTAAAAAGAATTTCAATCGGGCAGGGTTGCGAAGCCCGCGAAGGCTCCGCCGGTAGAGATACTCAGCACGTAGCTGAACATCGGCGGGGCGTCTTCCGGGGTGACGAGCGAGATTCGCAAGGTGAGGACCTGATTCGTTCCGCCCGGGATGCTGACAGTCGCCGAGTCTGACCAATCCAAGGCTCCGCTGAAGGTGAGTGGCCGGCCTTCTCCGGCAATGGTCGCGGTGAAGGTCCCGCGGGGGGTCACCTTGAGCTTGAGATCGTCGCCCGAGATAGCCCCGGCAGCTTGATAGGTGCCCGCGGCGTTGCCTTGGAACCAGATGGTGCCCTTGGACTGCCGCTCCGATTCGTCTTCCACCACATACGGGATGATCGCGCTGCGGCGCCCGCCCTCAGCCGGAGTATAGAGCACCCGGTCCTTCAGCTTCGGATCGGCAGGGATCGAGGCGCTCCCTTGGCTCGCTTGTCCCACCGAAACCAAGCGGAGCTTTTCGCGGGCGGGATCGCGGTCGTTCTTGAGCGGGGAGATCAGCAGTTCCTTGTTGCCCTTCGAGTTCACGACATCCATCTGGGCGAGGGGGAAGTAGTCGCCCTTGCGGCTGTCGTCGCCCGCTACTTGGAAGAACATCCCGCCGCCCTTCACCTCTTGGACCAACTTTGAGTCGCCGCCGCGCTTCATCCAGTTCTCGTAATAGAGGAACCCGAATCCGCTTGGCGCGAATAACGAGGTGCCGAGCGTCGCGCCATAGATCATGTCAGGTGCCACCTGGCAGAATCCGAACATCGAATAGTCCCCGAAGCCGCAGACCATCCGGTGCGTTCCATTCGGCTTGTATTCGATCAGGCTGTCCCCTCCGGAGACAATTCCCTTGGTCGAATAGCCGGCGAGGTAGTGGATGGTGCCATCATCCCCCGCGTGCACGAAGCTCTGTATGAAGGGAGGGTGGCTCGGTGCGGGCGACCAGCGGAAGTCATCGACGAAATCCACCGAGCCGTCGGCATTCATCCAGTGTAGGCGGCTGCCGCCGGTTGTTCCTTGCGCCCATTCAGCATCCAGCAGGAGTCCGCGGCTGGAGTAGGCAAGGGCTTTTACGCCGGTCGTGGGACTTGGGAAAGTCGGGCAGGTAACGTCGGAGAGGACTGCGCCGTCGGTGATGCGCACGCGGCGCATTCTCATGTTGTTCGGACCTAGGCCCGGCTTGTAGGCCACGATGGCGTGGGTGGGCTCGGCGGGATCGGTGAAGACCCGGGTGAGGGGGCCGACGTTTGCAACCACCGACATGCTGCCGTCCAGACCCAAGCGCACGCAGTGGCCGGCCGCTGAGAAGGTGTAAAACGCGTTGTCCGGGCCCTCGATCAATTGATGGGCCCCATACGCAAAGTTGGTCGCCTCCAGCGGCGGGGTGATCAAGCCGTCGGGCTGCAGGTCCATGACCACGGAGAACTCACCATCCGGCCGCACGCGATAGAGCACGCCGCGGGCGAAGCGGCCGCCCGATCGGGTCAGGCCGTAGAAGCAGCCGTCCTTGCCCATCGTGAAGACGTGGGTGGGCGTGGAGCCGCCGTCATTGCTGCCGGGAAAGGTGCGAAGCTGTCCGAAGCGGTGCAGGACCTTCAGCTTGCCGTCCGGCTCCATGCGGAAGACCTCGCCGTTGCCTCCGGGGAATGTCTCCATGTTCACGCCATACAAGTAGCCGTCGGGCCCCGCGATCATGCCGGCGGGATTGCTCTTCCGTGGATAATGCGGAAAGCCCCGCACGGTTTCCGCCGCAGCAGGAAGACAGGATGCTAGGGCGAGACACGAAAGGACGATCCGGTAGGGCGGGTTCACTCACTTCTCCCTATCTGTCATCTTATCTCCGGCAAGCGCGAAGCGGGTCGGCCGACCAATCTCCCTAACAAGATGAAATGGCGGTGAAAAAGCACCGGGGAAACCAAGAAAGAGGCCGCCCCCGGTGCAGGAGCGGCCTCTCTTGAAGGCGATTGCTAGGAAAGGTTCAGCCCTCCAGGATCTGATCCAGCACGTAGGGCAGGATGCCGCCGGCGAGGTAGTAGTCCACTTCAGCCGGGGTATCGAGGCGCACCTTCAGCGGGAACTCCATGCGGGAGTGATCCGGCAGGTGGGCGATGAGCAGGGCGTCTTGCATCGGCTTCAGTTCGCCGCCGATGCCGGTGATATCGAAGCGGGCTTCGGCGAGGGACTTCACGCGGTCGTAGTCGGCGGCGTGGATGAAGTTCAGGGGCAGCACGCCCATGCCGATCAGGTTGGAGCGGTGGATGCGCTCGAAGGACTTGGTGACCACGGCGGAGACGCCAAGCAGGCGGGTGCCCTTGGCGGCCCAGTCGCGGGAGGATCCCATGCCGTAGTCTTCACCGCCGATGATGATCAGTTTGGTGCCATCCGCCTGATAGGCCATGGAGGCATCGTAGATGAAGGTCGGCTTGGCACCGTCCACGGGATCGATCTTCTGGTCCGGCTCGGAGACCATGGCCGGGCCGAAGTACTGGGTGTAGCCACCTTCCACGCCGGGGCACATCAGGTTCTTGATGCGGACATTGGCGAAGGTGCCGCGGGTCATGACGCGGTCATTGCCGCGGCGCGCGCCGTAG
The DNA here is from genome assembly GCF_000739615.1 of Haloferula sp. BvORR071. Lineage (GTDB taxonomy): Bacteria > Verrucomicrobiota > Verrucomicrobiia > Verrucomicrobiales > Akkermansiaceae > Haloferula. The sequence goes on along the minus strand of NZ_BATP01000027.1, from coordinate 12,662 downwards.
GAGTTGAACTCGGCCTTCTCCACGCCGTGATCGAGCAGATACTTGCCCGCGGGCGAGGTCGCCTTGATCGAGCCGGCCGGGGAGATGTGGTCGGTGGTGACGGAGTCGCCGAAGATGCCGAGCGGGCGGGCATTGAGGATATCGCCTGTCACCGTTGCGCCGCCATCGAAGAAGGGTGGGCTCTGGATGTAGGTGGACTTCTCGTCCCAGCCGTAGGTCGCGCCGGCCGTGCCGGAGATCTCCGCCCACTTCGGGTTCGCGGAGGCGAGGTCCCCGTAGAGCTTCTGATAGACCGCGGGCTTCAGCGCGGCGGCGAGCTGCTCCTTCACCTCGGTGTGGGTCGGCCAGAGGTCTTTCAGGAAGACCGGATTGCCGTCCTTGTCATTGCCCAGCGGCTCGGTGGTCAGGTCGAGATCGACGCGGCCTGCCAGCGCATACGCCACGACCAGCGGCGGGCTCATCAGGAAGTTCGCCTTGATTGAGCCATGCACGCGGGCCTCGAAGTTGCGGTTGCCGGAGAGCACGGAGGCGCAGACCAGGCTGCCTTCCGAAATGGCACCTTCAATCGAAGGGTGCAGCGGGCCGGAGTTGCCGATGCAGGTGGTGCAGCCGTAGCCGACGGTCTGGAAGCCGAGTTGATCGAGTTCCTTCTGCAAGCCGGTGGCCTCGAAGTAGTCGGTAACGACGCGCGAGCCGGGAGCCAGCGAGGTCTTCACGTAAGGTGCCACGGTCAGGCCAAGCGCGTTCGCCTTCTTCGCCACCAGGCCCGCGGCGATCATCACGCTCGGGTTGCTGGTGTTGGTGCAAGAGGTGATCGCGGCGATCAGGATCGAGCCGTGGGCCAGCTCCATGTCCTGCGGGCCGCCGGCGAAGAGATCCTCGTTGACCTGATCGGGAGTCGGGCGGTTCGAGACCATCTCAACTTCGTTGCGCTCGCCGCCTTCGAAGGGCTGGTGATTGCTATCGGTGGAGAGCAGCGAGTCCACGGACACGCCGGCCTTCTCGCGCATGGTCAGGCGTACGCGCTTCTCGCGATCGCTGGCAGGCAGGCCGAAGCCGCCGTTCGCGACCGGAGCGGTGAAGAGCGTGTCGAAGGTCTCGCGCAGCGCGGTCACATCGATGCGGTCCTGCGGGCGCTTCGGACCGGCGACGGCGGGAACGATGCTGGCGAGGTCGAGCTCGAGCAGGTCGGTGTATTCGCACTCGCCCTTGTCCGGGATGCCGAAGAGGCCTTGGGCCTTGTAGTAGTTCTCGACCGTGGTGCAGAGCTCCTCGGTGCGGCCGGTGCCACGCAGGTAGTTGATCGTTTCCTCATCCACCGGGAAGAAGCCCATGGTCGCACCGTACTCGGGAGCCATGTTGGCGATGGTGGCGCGGTCCGGCAGGGAGAGCGCCTTGGCACCCGGGCCGTGGAATTCCACGAACTTGCCGACCACGCCGTGCTTCCGCAGCAGCTGGGTGATGCGCAGGGTCAGGTCGGTGGCGGTCACGCCTTCCTTCAGCTCACCGTGGAGGTAAACGCCCACCACTTCCGGGACTAGGAAGGTCACCGGCTGGCCGAGCATGCCGGCTTCCGCCTCGATGCCGCCCACGCCCCAGCCGACGACGCCGAGGCCGTTGATCATGGTCGTGTGGGAGTCGGTGCCGACGAGGGTGTCCGGGTAATAGACGCCGTCCTTGGACAGCACGCCCTTTGCCAGGAACTCCAGGTTCACCTGGTGGACGATGCCGATGCCGGGAGGCACGACGGAAAAGGTTTCGAAGGCCTGCTGGCCCCACTTCAGGAACTCGTAGCGCTCGCGGTTGCGGATGAACTCGATCGCCATGTTGCGGTCGAGGGCGAGTTGGGAGCCGGCGAAGTCGACCTGCACCGAGTGGTCGACGACGAGGTCGACGGGCACCAACGGCTCGATCTTGGCCGGCTGGGCACCGCGCTTCACCGCGGCGTCACGCATCGCCGCCACGTCCACGAGCAGCGGCACCCCGGTGAAGTCCTGCAGGACGATCCGGGCGACGGTGAAGGGGATCTCGTATTCGCCCGGGGTCTTCGCGTTGTAGTTGGCCAGGTTGGCCACGTCCTTCTCCGTTACCTTCCGGCCATCCACACAGCGCAGCACCGATTCCAGCACGATCCGGATGGACACCGGCAGCTTGGAGAGATTCGGGAAGCCTTGTTCGGCGAGTGCGGGCAGGGAGTAGAATTTGCCGTCGGCGCCGGAGCCGGTCTTGAACGTGCGGAGCGTGTCCATAGGAAATTATTCATACAACAGCGCCCGGAAAGTTCCAGAGGCATCCCAAAGTACGCAATGCGGCTCTTGAGCCTCAAGGACCCAAGAGCCGGCAAAGTGAGGACGGGCTGATGGCCCGCGGTCCGCTGCGTCAGGAGGCGGCCACCAGCTCCTTCACCGGTGGGGCGAAGGCGGTGAGGTCGATGCCTTCGACCGCGGCCTTGTATTCGTTCAAGCTCGGGGTGCGGCCGAGGACAGCGGAAAGGACGACGACGGGGGTGGATGAGAGGAGGGACTCGCCCTTCTTCCGGTCGGAGTCTTCCACCACGCGGCCTTGGAAGAGGCGCGTGGAGGTGGCCATGACCGTGTCACCTTTCTCGGCCTTCTCCTGGTTGCCCATGCAGAGGTTGCAGCCGGGGCGCTCGAGATACATCATGTTCTGATACTCGGTGCGGGCGGCGGTCTTCGGTGCGTTGTCGTCGAACTCGAAGCCGGAATACTTCTCAAGGATGGCCCAGTCGCCTTCGGCCTTGAGCTCATCGATGATGTTGTAAGTCGGCGCGGCGACTACGAGCGGCGCGTTGAACTCGACCTTGCCCTGAGTCTCCTCAAGGTTCTTGAGCATCTTGGCGACGATCTTGAGGTCGCCCTTGTGAACCATGCAGGAGCCGACGAAGCCGAGGTCCACGGACTTACTGCCTTCGTAGTAGGAGAGTCCGCGGATGACGTCGTGCGTGTAGCGCTTGGAGACATCGTCGTTGTTGACGTCGGGGTCCGCGATCATCGGCTCGTCGATGATGTCGAGGTCCACGACCATCTCGGCGTGATACTTGGCAGTGGCATCGGGAGCGAGCGGCGGTTTTTCCCCGGAGCGGATTTCAGCAATGCGCTTGTCGGCCTTGTCGATCAGGCCCTGCAGGACTTGGCTCTCATTGTCCATGCCCTTCCCGATCATGATCTGGATGCGGTCCTTCGCAATTTCCAGGGATTCGATGAGGGTCTCAGGCTGTGAAATGCAGATGGACGCCTTGGCCTTCATTTCGGCGGTCCAGTCGGTGAAGGTGAATGCCTGGTCGGCAGGAAGGGTGCCAATGTGCACCTCGATCACGCGGCCTTGGAAGACGTTCTCGCCGAACTTCTTCAGCATCTGCGCCTGGGTGGAGTGAACGACGTCGCGGAAGTCCATGTAGGGCTTGAGCGTGCCCTTGAATGTGACCTTCACGGACTGAGGGATGGGCATGGTCGCTTCGCCGGTGGCGAGAGCAAGGGCGACGGTGCCGGAGTCCGCGCCAAAGGCGACGCCCTTCGACATGCGGGTGTGGGAGTCGCCGCCGATGATGATGTCCCAGTCGTCCACGGTGATGTCATTGAGCACCTTGTGGATGACGTCGGTCATGGCGTGATAGCCGTCCTTCGGATCGCGGGCGGTGATGAGCCCGAAACGCTGCATGAAGGACATCAGCTTCGGAATATTGGCCTGGGCCTTCTTGTCCCAAACGGAAGCGGTGTGGCAGCCGGACTGGTAGGCGGCATCGACCGTCGGCGAAATGACGGTGGCGGCCATGGCCTCCAACTCCTGCGAGGTCATCAGACCGGTGGTGTCCTGCGAGCCGACGATATTGACCTCGACGCGGACATCGGAGCCGGCATGCAAGGTCAGGCCGGGAGTAACGCCGACGGCGTTGCGGTTGAAGATTTTCTCGACGGCGGTGAGGCCCTGTCCCTGATGGGAAACTTCCTTGGCGGGAGCGAAGACGACGGGGGCTTCGACTCCCAGTGTTTCAGCCGCAAAGGTCTGGAGCTTCTTGCCGAAGACAATGGCGTAGGAGCCGCCCGCCTTGATGAACTCGAGCTTCTGCGGGGTGAATGCGGAAGAGACGTCTGCCAGCACCTTGCCATCACCGTAGAGCTTCTTCTCCTTGGTGTTGATGGTGAGGACGGTTCCGGTTTCGACCGAGTAGGCCTGTTCCAGGATCGGTTCGCCATTGGCGTCTTTGACCACTTTGCCTTCGGCGTCGGTCTTCTTGACCCAGTTCTTGAGATCGAGGCCGATGCCGCCGGTGACGCTGACGGTGGTGAGGAAAATCGGGGAGATGCCGTTGGTGCCTGCGACGACCGGGAAGATATTGACGAAGGGCACATACTTGCTGGCCTGACGGCCGGTCCAGAGAGCGACATTGTTGACGCCGGACATGCGGGAGGAACCGACGCCCATGGTGCCTTTCTCCGCGATGAGCATGACGCTCTTGTCGGGGTGAAGCTTTTGGAGAGCCTTGATGGTTTCCTGAGCCTCCGCGTTGATCAGGCACTTGCCGTGCAGCTCGCGGTCGGAGCGGGAGTGAGCCTGATTGCCGGGGGAAAGAAGGTCGGTCGAGATGTCGCCCTCGGCGGCGATGTAGGTGACGACCTGGACTTCCTCCGGGACCTCCGGGAGCTTGGTGAAGAACTCGGCGGCGGCGTAGCTTTCCAGAATGCCCTTCGCGACCGGGTTACCGGCCTCGTAGGCGGCCTTGAGGCGCGAGGTATCGGCGTCGTAGAGGTAGACTTGGGTCTTCAGCACCTCGGCAGCCTGGCGGGCGATGTCGGCATCGTCGCCGAGCGCGAGGTTGAGCAGGGTCTGGATGGATGCCCCGCCCTTCATGTGGGAGAGCAGTTCGAAGGCGAAGGTGGGGGAGATTTCCTCCACGACCGACTTGCCGAGAATGATTTCCTCCAGGAAGGCAGCCTTCTCGCCGGCCGCGCTGGTGGTGCCGGGAAGGGTGTTGTAGATCAGGAAATCGAGGGACTGCTTCCGGTGCTCGTTGGAGGGGTCTTTGATCTGGGCGATGATCTCGGCCAGAAGTTCGGCGCCATCGATGGGCTTGGGATGCAAACCTGCGGCTTTGCGTTCCTCAATTTCCGCCAAGTAGTCCTGATAAAGGTGCATGTTCTTAAAGTCGATCGATTGGAAGTGGGAGAGATCTAGCGGCGCCGGGTTTTAAATGACTGATGGCTAGGAACAAAGGTTCGCGGGGTAGACATTCCTCCCGCTCGCGGCGCGGAGGTTAGGAGCGGGGAAAAAAATGTCAAAAAGCTTCCCCGGCCATGGAAAAAGCGGCGTTTGGGACGGGATTGCGGGTTGAGCAGTGGCGGTGCCATGTCCTAGCCTCCCCATATGCGAAATTGGTGTGCGCTGCTGGGGATGACATGGATTTTGGCCTCTTGCGGCGGCACCGGGATCCCGGCGAGCGGGAACATGGCCAGCGGCGGCGACCCGGAGGAGGGCGGGATTTCCGAGGTCCCGAACCCGAATCCTGACATGGCGGCCAAGAGCGGCACCCCGCTCTCGACCCTCCAGCGCGGCCATGAGACCTACATGCTCCAGTGCGGCCAGTGCCACCACTACATGCTCCCAGCCAAGGTGGACACCGACAAGTGGGAGAAGACGATGCCCAAGATGATCCGCCACGCCGGCCTCGCACCGGAGGATGAGAAGGCGGTGCTGGCCTACGTGCTGGCGGTGAAGAAGGTGGGCTCAGGGAGCTGATCTACCTCCGCGCTGAAGCGGCCCTATTTCTTCCCGTAATTCTCGGTCAGGTAGTCGATTAGCGGCTGCACTGCGTCCTCGGGCAGTGGTGCGGCGTATTTGTCCCGCATCTTCAGGACCGTGGCTTCCCAGAATTTCCGCGGCATCACGGGCTGCGTGGCGATGTATTCGACCGAGTGGCAGGTAAAGCAGTGAGCTTGGGCAAGTTCCGCGCCCTTGCCTTCCTTGAACTTCGCAGGTTCGAGTGGCAGCTCGATTTTCTTCACTTCGGCCCGGGACAGGAGCGCCGGGACCACGAGCAGTGGCAGGAATAAGATCGTGCGCTTCATGGCTCAGGCGATTTCGACTTTCACGGCTTCCACCACGTTGCGCATGTAGCCGGCGGGGTTCCACAGCGCTTCCGTCGGCTGGCTTTCACCCACGCTGTTGAAGGCCCGGACTTTCCACTCGGCGCTGCCCTTGGCACCTGGCTGGTAGGCAAGGGTCCACTCGCGGAAGGAGAAGCGCCCGAGATCCTCGCCCAAGGTGGCGGATTGCCAGCTCTTCCCGCCATCGCCGGAGAATTGGACCTCCTTGATGCCCGCGCCGCCGTCGAAGGCGATGCCGCGCAGCGCGACTTTCTCGCCGACCTTCACCTTTGCTCCGTTCTCGTGGCTGGTGATGAAGGAGCGGACATTGAGGCGATTGATCGGCACGGTATTGGCTGGGGCGGTGCCGGGTGGGACGCAGGCTCCCGGGGTATCCGGGATGCGATAGGCGGTCTTCACCCAGAAGCCGTCGAAGTCCTTGTCGAGCACGCTGATCTCGGTGAGGTGCTTCACCCAGTAGGTGGAGTAGTAGCCCGGCACCACCAGGCGGATAGGGAAGCCGTTGAGCATCGGCAGGTCCTCGCCATTCATGGCATAGGCGATCAGGATCTCGCCATTCAGCGCATGGGGGAGGCCGAGGGATTTCACGAAGTCCGGCGTGTTGGGCATCACCGCGGTGTCCAGACCGTCGAAGGAAACTTGCTTGGCGCTGGCCTTCACGCCGGCTTTTTCCAGCACGTCCTTGAGGCGCACGCCCTTCCAGCGGGCATTGCCCATGGCACCATTGGCGAGCTGGCCACCACCGACGCGCGGTTGGCTGAAGCCGCGGCTGTTCCCGGAGCACTGCGCCACCGCGACAGTCTCCACTGCCTCGAAGTTCTTGCGCAGATCGTCGAGGGTCAGCGTGAGCGGCGTGTTGACCTCGCCTTTGATCGTGAGGCGGAAGGTCTCCGTGTCGATCGCGGTGGGGATGTTCGCGAGGTGGTAGCGGACGAAGAAGGCGTCGTTCGGAGTGAGGATGCCCTCGTTGAAGACCGAGAAGGGAGTTTCCAACTGCGGTGGGCGCGAGGTCAGGACTATCAGCGGCCGCTTGCCGGGGTAGGCGACGAGCGCGCGCGTGCCATTCTCGAAGGGCAGGGTGATGGTTTCACCCGCTCCCCATAGATCGCTCGCGGCGAATGCTCCCACGCTGCCAGCGAGCAGCTTGAGAAGGTCGCGCCGTGAGCTGCGGCCGTGATCGAATGAAATCATGGAAAGAGACTAGCGTCCGTGCCGGCGACAGGGGCAAACCCTCATTTTATAAAGGCAAAGGTGCCAGTGTTTGAATCGTCCGCGGCGCAAGGGGGCAGCTTCGCGCTCGTCAGGGAGCGGTCTCCGGCGCAGGCTCCGGCCGCGGTCCATGTTCGGTATCCAATACTTCGGCGTCTTTCTGCTCAGCGGCTTCCTGCTCAATCTGACGCCCGGGCCGGACAACTTCTACATCCTCGGGCGCAGCATGGCGCAGGGCCGCGGTGCGGGGGTGGCGTCCGCGCTGGGAATTGGCGCTGGCGCGCTGGTCCACACCTCGGCGGCAGCGCTCGGCTTGTCGGCGATCATCGCAGCCTCGGCGACGGCCTTCTTTTTGGTGAAGTTGGCCGGTGCCGCCTATCTGATCTATCTGGGCATCCGGATGATGCGCAGCCGCGCTTCCAGCGATCCGCTGCCTGCCAGCTTCAGCACTTCCGGCTTCTGGCCGGTCTTCCGGCAAGGGCTGCTGACGAACGTTCTCAATCCGAAGGTGGCGCTCTTCTTCCTCGCCTTCATGCCGCAGTTCATCCGGCAGGATAGTCCCTCGAAGTTCGCAGCCTTCCTGGTGCTTGGCCTGTGCTTTGTTTTCACCGGCACGCTGTGGTGCCTCTTCCTCGCGTGGTCCTCGGCATGGGTGGGAGAAAGGCTGCGGAAGAGCCCCGGCTTCTCGACGCTGCTGAATCGCGTGGCGGGTGGACTGTTTGTGTTTTTGGGCGTCCGGCTGGTGGCGACGCGGTAGGTGCATGGCCTTCCGTTCAGGGCTGAACGCCGTCCTTCTTCTTGATGAAGGCTTTCAGGCTCGTGGGGCTGGCGAGGTCGGGTGCGAGGATCTCGACTTCGCAGCAGAAATAGCCCCCCATGAAGATGCGCTCGCCATTGTCCAGGAGGAACCAAGTGCCTCCCGGGTCCTTGGTCATGTGATGGGACCGGAACCAATATTTGGCCTGCGAGCCGTCGCCGAGGGTGAGGATGCCGATCTCGGTGCTGCCGGCGAGGGTAGTCTTGCGCTGTCCGCCACCGATGTCTTCCAAGGTGGCGGTAGCTGGATCATGGGTCCTCATCACGTGTCCGAGATCGGCCTTGGTGGAGCTTCTCGAACAGGAAGAGAGGGCAAGCGGGGTCGCCAAGCAGAGGATTTTGATGGCGAGACCGGACGGGCGCATGGGTGGGTGTCTTGGAAGACACTTTAGCACGATGCAGCGCTACGGTGTAAATGGGCTTCCCGAGCTTGTGTCCAACGACTGGGTGACTCTTCGCCGGTGGCTCCGCGCACCCGGCAGGAGCCGTCCGTGGTTGGCAGCTTCGGGACGTAATTCACACGCCTTCCAGCCCGAGGAACTTGATCACCTCATCCGGCACACCGGGATAAGGCCCTGCGATCGGCACGTTGCCGACGTAGCCGAGGGCCTTCCAGGTGGCGGGGTGGGTGTAGTAACCCCCGAGGGCAAGCATGCGCAGCTTCTTGAAGAAGCGCGCACCGTAGGCGAGCTCGGGCGGGGCCTTTGCGGGATCGCAGATGCTGTCGAGAATGGCGGTCTGCTGCGCGACCGTGGCTTCCGTGAAGGCCTTGCCGTGGAGGGTCCAAGTGTGGGTATTGATCCAGGAGACGCCACCGCGGATGGTATCGTGGTCCTCGCGGTTCTCCGCGTAGGGAGCGCCGACCCATTCGTTGAGGAAATCATGCACCCCGATCTTCGAAGCGGCGGGCGAGCTTTCATCCTCGGGAAGGATGAGGTCAACCAAGACGGCGAGGGTGGCGAGTTCAGAGGCTTCCAAGGGCAGGTCCCAAGGAATCTGCTTGGTGCTGTAGTCCGGGTCGCTGAGCGGATTCTTGAAGTGACGGGTGAGCGGCTTCGGCGGCGCGGCACCGACTGGGGCCAGGGAACCCGCGGCGCTCACGGCGGCCACCAGCTTGAAGATGCTGCGGCGGGAAATGTTGGATTCGTGCATGGCAGTGCGGCGGTTCTGGTTAGATGGTGCCCTGCTTGAGTTCGCCCAGCAGGTAGTCGGAGGAGCGCCAGGCGAGGGCCAGCACGGTGAGGGTGAGGTTCTTGTCGGGATTCGAGGGCAGGATCGAGGCATCCATCAGGAAGAGGTTCTTCACGTCCCAGGTCTGGCCGAAGGAATTCACGACGGAGCTCTTGGCATCGCTGCCCATCATGGCGGTGCCGGCTTCGTGGATGATCTCGCCGGGTTTGTTCAGCGCCTCACGGCCGGGGACTGGGGTGGCCTTGCCGCCCATCGTGGTGATGAGTTCGGCGAAGGTGTTCTGCATGTGGGTGGCCTGGTTGATCTCGTGGTCCGACCACTTCCAGTGGAAGCGCAGGGTCGGGATACCCCATTGGTCCACACGCTCGGGATCGATCTCGCAGTAGCAGTTCTCGTTCGGGATCATCTCGCCGCGACCAGCGAAACCGATGGTGGCTCCGAAGTAGCGGCGCGCGTCCTCCTTGAGCTTCTTGCCGTAAACACCTGGCGAAGTGGTATCCAGAAGTCCCAGCGAGCCCATGCCCGGCATGTAGCGGCCGCCGCCCATCTCGATGTGGTAGCCGCGGGCGAAGCCGAGCTTCTCCTGGCTCTTGTAATTCCACCACGGGGTGTAGACGTGCTCGCCGCCCGCGCCGTCCTCGTTGTGCGGCGGGACGTTTTCCATTTTCGGAATGTGTCCGGACATCGAGGAGCCGACGCTATCGGTGAGGTTCTTGCCGACTTGGCCGCTGCCATTGGCGAGGCCGTTCGGGAAGAGAGCGCTCTTCGAGTTCAGGAGAATACGGGCGGTTTCGCAGGTGCTGGCGCTGAGCACCACCACCCGGGCCTTGGCGATCGAGTCGACCCGCGTGAGCTTGTCGACGTAGTGGACGCCGGTGACCTTGCCGCTCGAGTCCACCATGACCTCGCGCACCATGGCGTCGGTGATGATGTCCAGATTGCCGGTGGCGAGGGCGGGCGGCAGCAGCACCGTGGTGCTCTGGAAGTTCGCTCGGATCGAGCAACCGCGTCCACAGGCCGTGGCCCAGAAGCAGGCGGCGCGGTTCGACATGTCCGCGCCGACGATGCGCTGGGCGAGCGGGTTGTTAGGGAAGAGTTTGGCGGCAAGCACGTCGCCCTTCATCGGCTCGGTGAGCACGGCGCGGTGAATCGGGATCACCGGGATGCCGAGCGGCTTGCCGTACTTCTTGATGAGGAGCTCGGAGGCGCGGGGCTTGGGTGCCGGCTGGAGGACACCCGGCGAGGAGTCCGGCGTGTTTTCCATGCCCTCGTTGGTGCCATGGACGCCGACCAGCATCTCGGTCTTGTCGTAGTAGGGGGCGAGGTCCTCGTAGGAAATCGGCCAGTCGAAGCCGAGGCCGTCGCGGGACTTCGGCTTGAAATCGTAATGGCCGAAGCGCAGCGAAATGCGGCCCCAGTGGTTGGTGCGGCCGCCAAGCATGCGCGGGCGCCACCACCAGAATTCCTCCTGGGTGCCTTCCTTGTCGCGATAGGGCTCGCCCGGGACCTGCCAGCCGCCGCCGACCGTGGCATCGTAGTGGCCGAAGAAACGGTCCGCCGTGCCTGTGCCGCGCAGGGGCGCTTTGTCGGGCGTGTTGAACATCGGCGTCTCCTTGACCGGGTCGTAGTTCCGGCCGGCCTCGATCATGAGGACCTTCACGCCATTGAGCGCGAGATGCATCCCCATCATGCCGCCGCCCGCTCCCGAGCCGACGACAATGACATCATATTCACGCAGCGATTTCCGGTCGGTCAGGATGGCCATGGATTCAGTCGAAGGCTACAGGTGGAACTCGGGTTTTGTTTCAGCGCAGGACGCGGAGGCCGCGCTGGCATGCATGCAAGCGTCGCGACCCCTTGGCATCTATCTAACGTGTACTGTCAGGACGGGGGTTTACTCGATTCGTCGCCGAAGGGAAGAAATCGGGCTGTCCCCATTTTAGAGCGGGCTGTGAGCTTGCCGGGTTTCGGGATTCCGGAAGGATGGCGGGCTACCGTCTCCGGCGTCTTCTCGCAGGCGCGCGGGCGGGAGCTTCTTCTTCCGGTTCTTGTTCTTCCTGAGGCTTCGCGCGGACCTGCACGTGCTGGTCCTTGCGCACCACTTCAAACAGGTCGGTGGCCTTGATCAGGTCGCTTAGACGGGCGTAGCCGTAATTGCGCGAGTCGAAGTCGGGCATGCGCTTGGAAAGGGTCGAGCCGACACCACCGAGCGAGGCCCATTCGCTTTCGTCGCCGGTGACGGCATCGATGGCCTTGCGAATGCTCGCGATCAATTCCTTGTCCTTGCGGAGTTGGGCACCGGTCCTCTTCGGTTCCGGTGTGAGATCGCCACTCTCTGCGGCAGTGGTGGAAATGGCCGCGATGACGTCGGTATAAACGAACTTGTCACAGGCTCGGACGAAGGGTTGCGGGGTCTTCTTTTCACCGAAACCGTAAACGGTGAGGCCCTGCTCGCGGATGCGCGCGGCGAGGCGGGTGAAATCGCTATCACTCGTAACCAGGCAGAAGCCGGAGAAGCGCCCGGTGTAGAGCAGGTCCATGGCGTCGATGATCATCGCGCTGTCGGTGGCGTTCTTGCCAGTGGTGTAGCCGAATTGCTGGATCGGCTGGATCGAGTGATCGAGGAGCTCCTTCTTCCAGCTGCCGAGGTTCGGCTTGGTCCAATCACCGTAGATGCGCTTTACGCTGGCGGTGCCGTAGGTGGCGATTTCCGAGAGCACATGGGCGATCTTCGACGCGGAGGCGTTGTCCGCATCGATGAGCACGGCAAGAGGTTTGAGGGACGGGTCCGACGAGGGATCTGGCATTGTTCGATTCTTCCCCGATTCCGCAGGGGTCGGCAAATCCGATTGTGGGCCTGCGGCAACTATTTCCCCCGGGTGGCATTCGCGCCAGCAAGGCTTGACCGCTATTGCCCGGAGGCGCGGGTCCGTGTTAGGAAAACCGGCCATGAATAAAGCGCTTCCGCTCATGGCTGTGGTCTTGATTCCGGCTTGCGCGCCCACGCCGGCCAGGCCGTCCGCGTCATCGTCGGCGCCAGTGCCGGATACCGCGATGTCCACCCGCTCGAAAGTAAAGCTGGAGACCCTACAGCGAGGCCATGGCGTCTATCTGGCCCACTGCGGCCGCTGTCATGAGTACATCCTGCCGAAGGACATCAGCCGCAGCGATTGGCACGTGGTGGTGCCCGGGATGGCGTGGAATGCCGGGATTTCGAAGCAGGATGAGAAGGTCCTGACCGCCTACATCATGGCGGCCAAGAAGTGAACGACTGGCTGGAATTGGCGCGCTTCGCCCTGATCATGGCGCTCGGGCAGTTCAGCC
>NZ_BATP01000028.1 GCF_000739615.1 Haloferula sp. BvORR071 | reverse complement strand
CGCGGCCCCGCAGCGCCGGCTTGCTCACCAATGTGCGCGCTGGCGGCTTCCGCAAGGACCTCTCCTTCTATCTGGAGAAACCCCAATCGTCCGCACCTCAGAACGCGCTCTACACGGTGGGTGGTGCCAAGGGCATCAACGAGGCCGAGCTCTGGCTCTACTACAACTCCTGGAAGGAGCTGAAGACCGGCACCCGCGCCGCCTACACCACGGGTGGATCGATCGGCAACAAGACTCCCTATCTCCAAGTCGCCGAGAATCTGACAACGCTCAACACCGACCCCGAGAACCTCTTCAAGCAGCCGACCTACATCAGCTTCCAGACCATCCTCTCGCTGCATGGCCGTCAGGTCACCAGCAATGGCCAAACGATCAACCGCCTTGCACTGGTGGTCGATCCAATCGCGATCCTGTGGAATCCCCTGGACGTGCCGGTGGTGGTCACGCCGGCCTACCAATCGGTGAAGTTCTGGCAGCTCCCCTACGACCTGAAACTGAAGCGCGGCAGCACCACCTCCAGCATTTCGCTGAACAAGCTCGTGGGAGCTTCCAACTACCTGACGCTCACCGTTGGCAAGGCCAAGCCGGTCGCGCTCAAGCCGGGTGAAGTGGTGATGATCTCGCAAGGTGCGAATACCGCGATCAAGTCCTACAACCCCGGCCTGAACTACATCGACGGTGAAGCCGGCTGGAACTTCGGCGGCGGCATCGCCATCGACATCAAGGACAGCAGCGGCAAGTACATCGAAAGCGCCGGTAACGAGACGATCAACTACGAGGTCACGCCGAATGCCGAGCAATCCACCGGCACGGCGACCTGGTTCCTCACGGCGAATGATTTCTTCTACAAGGAGGACCGTGCCTCGCTGGGTGAGAGCGCGGGCCTGGGTGGCGTGATGATTGATGGCAAGGATGGCCTGCCCGCCGACCGCATCACCGCGGCGAGCAATCCGGCCTTCTTCAACAAGATCGCGCCCTCCGATACTCGCCCCCTGAGCTTCTCGCAGCTCTCCGGCCGCAAGGAGCCGATCATGGTCTTCTCCTACAGCCTGAAGACCGAGCTGGGTGCGGACCTGAGTGGGCGCTTCCTCGCGCGTTGCAACCCGAAGGCCCCGAAGACCGACTTCCAAACCCTGCAGCCGGATGAACTGGAGACCTTGCCCTATGAGGTTCACATCGAGCCCATGAGTAGTTGGAAGAACCGCAACATCGAGCTCAGCCCGAATGGCAACGGTTACTTCGGCGGGGGCTGGACCCGCGATACCGGCACTGGCGCGGTCATCACTCACGGCATCCCGCGCGAGCCAATCCATTCGCTGGCCGCTTTCCAATACGCTTTCGCGAACGGCTTTGTCGGTTCGACCTCCGGTCTCTTCGGCACCACACCGATGCTGCCGCAGATCAGCCATGCGATCGGCAATTCGATGGCTTCTCCTGTGATTCCCTCCGACAAGACCTCATCCTCGCTCGCCGGCCCGCGGCCCTTGGCCGACCACTCATACTTGGCAAACCAGACCTTGTGGGATGATTGGTTCTTCTCTGGCATCGCTCCGCAGACCGCGGCGGGCTTCAACAATAAGCGGGTGCAAAAGCAGGTCGCGCAGGATTTCTTGAAGGAGGGCAAGGCCCTTCCGAATGCACGCTACCGTGCGGTGCTCGGCGGCGGCGAGACTGCGGATGATGTGATCGGCCGCCTCTTTTCCGGCAGCAATCCGGCCCCGACTGCCGCACAGAAGATCGCCGCGCTGCTGGAAGCGGATGGCATGTTTAACGTGAACTCCACTTCGGTGGAGGCGTGGAAGACCCTGTTAGGTGGCCTCAAGGAGCAGCAAGTTTCGGTGCGTGGCAGCGGCGGTGCCGATGCGATGCAGCCGAGCGAGAATGTGCCGGTGGCCGGTCTCTTCGTCCCCGAAAATCAGGTCGCGGAGAAGAGTGCAGCGGGGGATGTGCTATCGACCCCGCAGTGGACCGGCCGGCGCGAGCTCAAGCAGGACGAGATCGACGCCTTGGCCAAGGCGATCGTCCGCGAGGTGCGCAAGCGCGGCCCCTTCCTCTCGCTGGCAGACTTCATCAACCGTCGTCCCGGCAGCGATAAGACGCTGGCCCGCGCGGGCGCGATCCAGAGCGCGCTGGACGCCGAGGACGTGCCGATCAACGCGGCCTACAATCACGGCAGCCGTGCGGCCGCCGCCGGTGGACCGGGTCGCGGCTTCACCTTCCCCAGGCCGAGGAAGGCGCAGCCGCCTACGGCATTCCCGGGATCGTGAAGCAGGCCGATATCCTCACGCCGGTCGCGCCCTATCTCTCCGCGCGCTCGGATACCTTCCTGATCCGTGCCTACGGCGATTGCGTCGATGCCGATGGCAAGATCCAAGCCCGCGCCTGGTGTGAAGCCGAGGTGCAGCGCGAGGCTCCCTTCATCGATAAGGCCAATCCCATCGATGAGTTGGTCGGCAACTTGAACCCCGTGAACAAGACCTTCGGCCGTCGCTACACGGTGGCTTCCTTCCGCTGGCTGCATCCCTCCGAGGTCTGAGCCGACCTTGAAGGCCAGCGTGCCGAAGGGGAGAGCTGAATGGACAGCCACTCGACCACGGATCTCGGCGGCGGTCGCCTGCGTGCCCTGTGGCGCGATGTGGCACCGGTTCAGGCGCGGCGCGCGCTGGGCCGAATCGAGGCTTGAATGACGAACTGAAATTGGGAGAAATGCCTTTCGGAGACCTCCAAGTGGGCATTCGATGCCTAGTCTAATTCACTCATTATTAGTGAATTAATAGCTATTCTCAAAAACCGGCTTGACCCTCTACCTTAAAACCATACCTTCCGCTCCACATTCGCCGATGCACCTTTCCAAGAAAGCCGAGTATGCGCTCCGCGCCACGATTCACCTCGGTATCGCCGCTGAGATGGGACTACCCACCGTGTCGGGAGTTGAATTGGCTGACGCCAACCGCCTGCCTCTGAAATTCATTGAGCGGATCCTCCAGGAGCTCCGCGAGGCTGGCATCGTCGAAACCAAGCGCGGCAAGCTGGGCGGCTACACGCTCGGCACCCCCGCGGACAAGATCCGCATCGGCGACCTCGTCCGCCTGATGGACGGCCGCCTTGCCCCGATCTGCTGCGCCAGCGAGTTTGCCTACCAGCGCTGTACCTGCCCGGACGAGGATCACTGCGGCCTCCGCATGCTGATGATCGACGTGCGCAACGCGATCGCCAACATCCTCGACCGCTACACCTTGGCCCAAGTCGTCGAAGTAACGCTGCGCAAGATGCGGCGCGACGGCATCGCCCCTCCTTTCTCCACCTTGGCTGGCTCCAAGGTCGGCGCCACCACTGCGCGTGGCAAGGCCGACCCTGCCGACGGCTTCCTGGTGGGACTATCCCAACTTGCTACCGCCCCGAGCGATGAACATGAAAACGAATGACCGTCAAAAGACGGACATCGTTCCTCCCGCCGATTGGCTGGATGTAGTCCGCAAGAAGGTCGAAGACCTTCGCTTCGGATCCGTCCAGATCATCGTCCACGAGGGACGAGTGACGCAGGTCGACAGCCTCGAGAAAACGAGGTTCCCGTCCGCGCGTGACGAGAACGGCTCGTCGTCCTGACCTTACCGAACCACGTAGCCTAACAGCTTTTACATCGCGAACCGCAGGGTTCGCTTCGAAATCCTGATCGAAGAGACCGACCGGACCACCGGAGTAGCTAGAGAAAGGGGAATCCGGATCGAGTGCGACCACGCATCCATCCACGTACCCTAATTTCCATCGCCTCAAGAGGTGGTCTCTTTTTTTGCCTAAAATTGGCGGCTCAGCCCGACTCCGCAACCTTCTCCCGAGGCCCGGGGTCCATCACCGCAGAGCTACCAACCCTCACCACACATGAAAAAAACCGACACCACCCGTGCCACGGGCGTGAAGGCGGCTCGCGTCGCTTCCGTCCGGGCTTCCCTGCTGATGCTGCCCCTTGCGGCGGTGCTCAGTTCCTCGGCACATGCCTTCGAGTTCGATCCCTTCGGCACGCCCTCGGATGAGGAGACTGCCGGTTTCAAGAAAGCATGGGATCTCTTCGTCCTCTATCACGACGACAAGAACCCGATCCTCGAGGAGTTCAAGCTGATCGGCAAATACCAGGGTCAGTACTACTGGGTGGATTCAGACCAAGGCAATACGGATGCGTGGGAAGACCGCCGCTTCCGCTTCGGCTTCGATGCGAAGATGTTCGAGAAGACCTTGGAGGTCCGCGCGACCTTCCAGAGCACGGACAATTTTGATCCCTTCTACAACGGCCTCGAGGATGCCTACGTCAGGTGGAAGCCTAACAAGGATTTCACCCTCACCCTCGGCCACTTCAAGCCGCTGATCGGTCATTTCGACTGGCTGCAATCGAGCGACCTCCAACAGACCTTCGATAGCTCCCAGATCTTCAACCAGCTCCGCGTGAACCGCATCCTCGGCATTACCGCCGAGGGCAAGGTAGGCGACTTCTCCTGGCAGGTCGGCGGCTACTCGAACGACAGCGACAAGGAGTTCGGCAAGTTCGGCGGGGCTTACAGCTTCGGTGCCGGCGTGGGCTATGATGCCAAGGCCTGCTTCGGCTGGGACAAGGCGGACTTCAACCTCGACTGGATCCACAGCGACCACGACAAGGACGACCATCTCTTCACCCGCTACGACGACATCATCTCCGCCACCTTCTGGGCGCAGCAGGGTCCCTTCCAGTTCGTGGTGGAAGCCTTCAATGCCTCCGGTGGCGAGGGGAAGGATGGCGATGTCTTCGGCTTCTTCATCCAGCCGATGTACGAGATTATCCCGAAGCGCCTGCAGCTTGTGGGCCGCTACTCCTATAGCACCGGCGATGGCCCGGACAGCGTCTACCGCCAGACTCGCTACGAGAGCGAGGCTCCCTTCCTGACCGGCGGTGGCCGTGGCGATGAATACAACGCGATCTATCTCGGCGCGCAGTACTTCATCTACGGCGACAAGCTGAAGATCATGGCCGGCGGCGAATACGCCAACCTTGATGGCGGCGGCAACGGTGGCGACTACGAGGGTGTGACTTGGCTCACCGGCGTCCGCTTCTACTTCTGAAGCCATCGCTTGGCCGGAACCTTCTTTCCCTCATGAAACGTCCCCTGATCGCTTCAGGCCTGCTGGCGGCACTTGCCTTCCTGCCAGGCTGCGAGGCCAAGAAAGAAGGTTCCGCCATCGAGCTGCAGAACGTCTCCTACGACCCCACCCGTGAATTCTACGAGGAATTCAACGCCGCCTTCGCCCGCAAGTGGGCGGCGGACGGGAAGGGGACCATCACCATCACCCAATCGCACGGCGGCTCTGGCAAGCAGGCCCGCTCGGTGATCGATGGCCAGCCCGCCGACGTGGTGACCCTCGCCCTCTCGCTCGATATCGACATGATCGCGAAGAAGGGCGGACTGCTCCCGGAGGACTGGCAAGCCAAGTTCCCGAACAACAGCTCGCCCTACACCTCGACCATCGTCTTCGTCGTTCGCAAGGGCAACCCGAAGGGGATCAAGGACTGGAACGACTTGGTGAAGGATGGCGTCGAAGTCATCACCCCGGACCCGAAGACCGGTGGTGCTCCGCGCTGGGCCTACCTTGCCGGCTGGGCATGGGCGGAGAAGCAGCACGGCGGCGACCAGGCCGCGGCGCGCGACTTCATTGGCAATCTCTACAAGCACGTGCCGGTGCTGGACTCTGGTGCCCGGGCTTCCACCACCACCTTCGCCCAGCGCCACATCGGGGACGTCCTTCTCTCTTGGGAGAATGAGGCACATCTGATTGCCAAGGAATTCCCGGACCAGACCCAGATCGTCTATCCTTCGTTGAGCATCCTCGCGGAGCCACCCGTCGCTGTCGTCGAAAAGACGGCCGCCAAGCGTGGCACGACTGAGGCGGCGAAGGCCTACCTCGACTACCTCTACACGCCGGAGGGCCAGGACCTCGCCGGCAAGCACTTCTACCGTCCGCGCGACCCACAGGCCGCGGCCAAATACGCCTCCACCTTCCCGGCATTGGAGCTCGTGACCATCGATCACTTCGGTGGCTGGGCCAAGGCGCAGGAGACTCACTTTGCCGACGGCGGCATCTTCGACCAGATTTATACCCGCGCGAAATAGGCACGGGCCCCGAACATCCATCCAACCGACAAGCAATCATGAAAACACGATCCCTCTTCCCGCTCGCTTTGGCCGCCCTACTGGCGCTGCCAGGCTGCTCTGGCAAGAAAGGCAAACTGGAACTCCAGAATGTCTCCTACGATCCGACCCGTGAGTTCTACGAGGCGGTGAATGCGGCCTTCACCAAGAAGTGGGCTGCCGATGGCAAGGGCGAGATCGACATCGTCCAGTCGCACGGTGGCTCCGGCAAGCAGGCCCGCGCCGTCATCGACGGCCAGCCGGCCGATGTCGTGACCCTCGCTCTGGCGGGTGATATCGACGCCATCGCCAAGAAGGCGCAGCTGCTCGCGGAAGACTGGCAGAAGAAGCTGCCGGACAACAGCTCGCCCTACACCTCCACCATCGTCTTCGTGGTCCGCTCGGGCAACCCGAAGGGAGTCAAAGACTGGCCGGATCTGGTGAAGTCCGACATCAAGGTGGTCACTCCGGATCCCAAGACCTCCGGTGGCGCACGCTGGAACTACCTGGCAGCCTGGGCATGGGCCGCGAAGGAATACGGTGGCGATGAAACCAAGATCCTCGACTACATCACCAAGGTCCTGCGCAACGTCCCGGTCCTCGATTCCGGGGCCCGTGCCGCCACCACTACCTTCGCCCAGAACAAGATCGGCGACGTCTTCCTGTCGTGGGAAAACGAGGCGTATCTGATTGAAAAGCAATTCCCTGGTCAGACCCAGATCGTCTATCCGTCGATCAGCATCCTGGCGGAGCCGCCGGTGGCCGTGGTCGAAAAGAACGCCGCCAAGAACGGCACCGCCGAAGCAGCCAAGGCCTACCTCGAGTTCCTCTACACCGACGAGGCCCAGGACTTGGCGGGGCAGAACTTCTACCGTCCCCGCAAGGCCGAGATCCTTGCGAAATACAGCAGCAAATTCCCCTCGCTGCCACTGGTGACGGTGGACAAGGACTTCGGTGGCTGGGCCGCTGCACAGAAGAAGCATTTCGACGACGGCGGCACCTTCGACAAGGCCATGGGAGCCAAGTGAGCAAGGCATGCCTCCGGTTCGGCTTGTGCTGAAGCACTCTGACTGAAAGTAAGGGGCGGGTGAGGCAATTGCTTCACCCGCCCCGGCTCGCCGGAGACCTGTCAGATCCCGATTTCTAGTTTCATGGCGAAACAGCGCGTCATCCCCGGCTTCGGCCTATCACTCGGCATTACCATTACATGGTTGAGCCTGATCATCCTCATTCCGCTCGCGGCCCTGTTCATCAAGGCAGCGGGCCTGGGGCCTGACGATTGGAAGAAGATCCTGACTTCGCCGCAGGTGCTCGCCGCGGCCAAGCTCACCTTCGGGGCCAGTGCGGCGGCTGCAGCGGTCAGCGTGGTCATCGGCCTGCTCACGGCGTGGGTGCTCGTCCGCTATGACTTCCCCGGGCGCAAGATCCTCGACGCGATGGTGGACCTGCCCTTCGCCCTGCCTACGGCGGTGGCGGGCATCACCCTGACTTCGATCTATGCGCCGAATGGCTGGATCGGCCAGTACTTGGAAGCGTGGGGGATCAAGGTCGCCTACACGCCCACCGGGGTTTGGGTGGCCCTCACCTTCATCGGCTTCCCCTTCGTGGTGAGAACGGTCCAGCCGGTCATGGAAGATCTCGCCCTGGAGCTGGAGGAGGCCGCGGCCAGCCTCGGCGCGAATCGCTGGACCACCTTCCGCCGCGTGATCTTCCCCATGCTGGTGCCCGCCCTGATCACCGGCTTCACCTTGGCCTTCGCCCGCGCGATCGGCGAATATGGCTCGGTCATCTTCATCTCGGGCAATCTGCCGATGAAGACCGAGATCTTGCCGCGCCTCATCGTCTCGCAACTTGAGCAGTACAAGTACGAGGCCGCCGCCGTGATCGCCTCGGGCATGCTCATCGTGTCCTTCGCCCTGCTTTTCCTGATCAACCTCCTGCAACGGCGCCTCAACTGGCAGGCCCGCTGAACCGCTGCGATGAGCCGTCCTTCCGCTACTACTGAATCCGGTCCCGTCCGCTGGTTGCTCATCGGCCTGGCCTTCGTCGCGCTTTCCCTCTTCCTGCTGCTGCCGCTGGCGGCGGTCTTCGTGGAAGCCCTGCGCCAGGGCTGGGATGTCTTCATCAAGGCCTTCTCCGATAAAGCCGCGGCGTCTGCGATCAAGCTGACCTTGCTCTCCGCAGCGATCGCGGTGCCCCTGAACACGATCTTCGGCGTCGCCGCCGCATGGCTGGTCACCAAGTTCCGCTTCAAGGGTCGCTCCTTCCTGATCTCTTTGATCGACCTGCCCTTCGCGGTCTCGCCGGTGATTGCAGGCTTGGTCTTCGTCCTGCTTTTCGGGGCCAGAGGCTGGTTCGGACCCTTCCTGCAAGAGCACGACATCCGGATCATCTTCGCCCTGCCGGGCATCGTGCTGGCCACGGTTTTCGTGACCTTTCCCTTCGTCGCGCGCGAGCTGATCCCGCTGATGGAAAGCCAGGGCAGCGATCAGGAGGAAGCCGCGGTCACCTTGGGTGCCGGCGGTTGGCAGATCTTCTGGCGCGTCACGGTGCCCAATATCAAGTGGGGCCTGCTCTACGGAATCCTCCTGTGCAACGCCCGCGCGATGGGTGAGTTCGGAGCCGTTTCCGTGGTCTCCGGCCATATTCGCGGCAAGACCAACACCCTGCCGCTACACGTGGAAGTGCTCTACAATGAGTACCACTTCAGTGCGGCCTTCGCCTGCGCCGCGCTGCTCGCCCTGCTGGCTCTTGTGACGCTCGGCCTGAAAACCGCCGTCGAGCATTTCACCGGGCACACCACCAAGGGCCGCCATTGAAACCCGATCTTCGCCACAGCCCGTCTTCCTCCAGTCTTCTGTCTTGAGTCTTTCAGTCTTGAGTCTCTTCCCATGTCCGTCTCGATCCAATCCATTCACAAGACCTTCGGTAACTACACCGCCCTCGACGATGTGTCGTTGGAGGTTCCGAACGGCTCCTTGACCGCTCTGCTCGGCCCCTCGGGTTCGGGCAAGACCACGCTGCTGCGGATCGTCGCCGGCTTGGAGTATGCCGATCCCGGCAGTGGCCGCGTGCTTTTCCATGGCGAGGACGTGACGGAGGTCCCCGCTGGCAAACGCGGTGTCGGCTTCGTCTTCCAGCACTACGCGCTCTTCAAGCACATGACGGTGGCGGATAACATCGCCTTCGGCCTGACCGTACTCCCCGCCGCCTCCCGGCCGCAGAAGAAGGAGATCGACGATCGCGTGAAGGAGCTCCTCCGCCTCGTGAAGCTCGAGGGTCTCGACAAGCGCCGCCCGCATGAGCTCTCCGGCGGCCAGCGTCAGCGCGTTGCTCTCGCCCGCGCCCTCGCCATCCGTCCGAAGGTCCTCCTGCTCGACGAGCCCTTCGGTGCACTCGATGCCCAGGTGCGCAAGGATCTGCGCCGCTGGTTGCGCCAGTTCCACGATGAGATCGGCCTGACCACCCTGTTCGTCACCCACGACCAGGAAGAAGCCCTCGAACTGGCCGATTCCGTCGTCGTGATGCGCAACGCGCGGATCGAGCAAACCGGCCCGCCCCAGGGAATTTACGACGAACCCCGGACTTCCTTCGTCTATGAGTTCCTCGGCGAGGTCAACAAGCTGGACGACGGCCGCTATGTCCGCCCGCACGAGATCGAGCTGCTCTTCGCCGCGGAGGAAGGCGTGCACCTCGCCGGTCGGGTCAGTCACCTCTTTGTTGCCGGACCCGTCGCCCGCCTCAGTGTCATGCCGGAAACAGGCAGCCGCCGCGAGATCGAAGTCTGGGCCACCCGCGACCAGGTCGACGAGATGGCTCTCAGTGTCGGCGACATCGTCGGCCTCCGCTTCCCGGAGCTGAAAGCCTCCCAGCGCCCGCGCAAGACCCCTGAAAAGGACGACCCGAACGATCATTCGATCTAAGGTTCAGGCAGTTCCGCCCCGCCGCAAAAAATCCCCTTGAAAACCCGTCTCCTTAAAACCTACATTTAGGTATGGATATTGAGTAGGCCACTTGGCCGGACATTGAAAAACCACCACCGCAAAAACCATGCATCTCACCACCTTGCATCCCGACCTCCGCAAGAACCTCCGGAACCTTGTTCAAGGCTACGTCGAGCATTGCGAATTCTCGCCGCACCTCACCGGCCGGATCGATTTCCCCATCTACTACATGGGCTTCAAGTATGGTGCCCCGGTCTTCACCCACACGGGTCCGGGCAAGGCAGGGATCGACCGTCCGGTGGTCGGCATGATCGGCTGGAATACCCCGGCGAGCCAGCTCCCGTCGCAGGTCCTGCTGGAGTTCGTGGAGATCTTGACCCAGCACCCGAAGCTGGCCCAGGAGTCGATCCTGCGGATGCTGCCGGTCGCCAATCCGGTGGCCTTGGAGCTCGATCAGGACGCTCCTTCCCGGGAAGATTGGGATCTGCTCGGCAATCTCGCCGACCAATTCCACGAGCAGGCCGCGGACGGCTGGATCGAGGTCCACACCGCTGACGTGAGGGAATTCACCCTCGCCGGCGAAGTCAGCCCGGCGCTCTACAAGACGCTGGAGCAGGCCAAGGAGCGCGCCGGTCTCCGCGAGCGCCTCGGGGTCCGCTTCCCGGATGTCTTCGACCTGAAGCCCGTGCGCCACGATGAGCGCTGGCAGGTGCGCCTGATCATTCCCTCGGATTGGGATGACTCGCGCTCGATCCGCGCCACTGCCCGCTTCCTGGCCCGCTTGGTCCACGTCCAAGCCCGGATCAATCGCCGCCAACGCAAGTCGGCTCGCCTCTAACATTCGTCGGCTTTTCCGGACTTAATACTCTACCAACCATTCTACATTCCATGTCCAACTCGATTTCACCGGTAGCCGTGATCGGGGCCGGTTTTAGCGGGACTTTCACCGCCATCCATCTCGCCCTCCGCCTGCCGGAGCGGCAGGTCATCTTGTTCGAGGAGAGTGGCGAGGCTGGCCCGGGCCTGGCCTACCGGCGCGATGACCCGCATGCGGTGATGAATATCCCCGCGCGCCGGATGAGCGCCTATCAGGACGATCCGGATCATTTCTACCACTATGCCCGCCGTACTTTGGGCGATAGCGTCAGCCCGGAGGATTTCCTGCCACGCCGGGTATACGGAGACTACATCAAGCATTGCCTTGATGAAGCGCTCCAGCAGTGTCCGAACCTCAAGGTCGATTACCGCGGCGTCGTCGATGTCCAGACCAACACGGCGAGCAGTGTCGCGGTCCTGACCTTGAAGGACAATAGCGCCCTGATGTGCTCGCGGGTGGTCCTTGCCAACGGCAATCAAGGCTCGGCCTTCTCCGGTTCAATCTGGGCCCAGCATACCCTTCCCGCACGCAAGGCCTCGACCTTCGATCAGGTGAAGCCCGGCCAGACCGTCTTGGTGATCGGCACCGGCCTCACGATGATCGATGCGGTGCTCGAGCTCGAGCGCCAGGGCAATGCCAAGCAGATCCACGCGATCTCCCGCAATGGTCTGGTTCCGCAGCCGCACCGCAACGCTTCGCTGGTGCAACCGCCGGAGCTCGATGAACTGCCGGACTCCGACCTCCAACGCAGCGTGAGGCTCTTCCGCCAAGCGGCGGCTCGCCATGCGAAGGATGGCGGCGATTGGCGTGATCTCTTCGCGGCACTGCGGCCCGCTACGCCGTCACTGTGGGAGATGTCACCCCACGACCGCGGCCGCTTCCTGCGCCATATCAGCCCCTTTTGGGAAGTCCACCGCCACCAGTGCGCCCCGGCCACTCACGTGGTCTTCCAAGGCTTGGTCGACTCCGGCAAGCTCGACATCCGCCGCGGCACGATCGTCTCCGTGGAGAACAAGGACGGCCGCCTTCGCCTCGGCCTCGCGCCGCGCAATCGTGCGGCGATCACCCGCTGGCTGGATGCCGATCATATCATCGATGCCACCGGTCCGGCCCGCGACATCACGACGGTCCGCCATCCGCTGATCACGAACTTGCTCCGCCGCGGCTTCCTGGTGCCGGATGAACACCGCCTCGGCGCACAGATCCAAGCCGACTACCGTGCGCTCCAGCGCAATGGCTACCCCTTGGAATGGCTCTACGTCACGGGACCCATGCTCCGGGCCCGCTACTTCGAAGCGACGGCCATTCCGGAGCTCCGTCTCCACACCGCTGCCTTGGCCGCACGCCTCGCCGCGGACCTGGAGCCGAAAGTGCGCCTGGCGGCCGCTGTTTAGGCGGTGCGGCGCCAGATCCGCTTACCGTTCAGCTCGTCCGGTTCAAAGATCCATGTCTCCGGCCGCGAGGCCGGGGACATGCCTCCGAAGTCCTCCGACCCCGGCGAGATATCGATCGCACCAGAACTGAATTTCTGGGGCTCGATCTCCTCCCGCCATTCGGGAACGGTAATAGCCTCCACCCAATCGCCAATCCGGCAATCTTCACGGGCGAGCTGCAGTGATTCAATCAATGCGGGATCCATAGATAAAAAAGCTCAGTGTTTGACGTGCGCTTTGCCGCCCTTGCGACCGCCTTTGCGGGCAGGCTCCTTGTTGGTGGTCGTACCCCGGCCGGAGCCGGACTTCTTGCCGCCGTGGTCCATCTTGTTGACGGTGGCCCAAGCGCGCGAATCGGCTTCCTTCTTGGAAACCCCGCGCTCTTCGTAGCCCTCCTCGATGTGCTCGGCTTGGCGCTTCTGCTTGTCCGTATAGCTGGACTTGTCTCCTCGTGGCATGGCTTTGGTCCTTTCTAAAGCTTTGGTGTGATGCTGGAGATCCTCCAGCATACCCCGTTCCGCGGGTGGCGCCCTTGAAAGATCGGCTCTCAAGCGCATCTCAGGCTGCAGCGGATTGCAGCGGGCATCGGGAAAGCGTGCAGAACGCTCCACCGGAACACCCCGGCCACTCGCAAAATAATTCTTCCGAAGGGGAGATCCTCCCCGACCATTGAGAAGCACGCCACATGACCCGCAGGGAGCGAGACCAGCAAATCGAGGAAGCCGTCCGGGCCCACCACTCCGGCCTGCGCTATTTCATCCGCTCGCTGGGCGTCAATGAGGCATGGGTGGACGACCTCGCCCAAGAGACCTTCCTGATCGCCCACCGCAAGTGGGAGGAGCTGAATCATCCGGACAATGCCCGCAGCTGGTTCCGCCAGATCGCCCGCAACCTGGTGATGAATGAATTGTCGAAGGCCGGGCGCCGCCAGCGCCTGCTCGACGAAAAAATCACCGGCCTGCTGGTGGCCGCCGAGCCGGACAGCCCCGCGCCTGGCGACCTGCAGGACACCGAGATCCGCCACGAGGCCCTGCGCCAGTGCCTTGACCGCCTCGCCCCGAATGTCCGCAAGGTGATTAGCGCCCGTTACTACGACGACCGCAATGCGACTGAAATCGGCGACCAACTTTCCATGAACCCCGCGGCCGTGCGCAAGATGCTCTTCCTCGCCCGCAAAACCCTGGCCGACTGCCTCACGGCGAAAAGCGTCAACGCTTCCCCCTGAGATCCGCCCGTGAACTCCGACGACGATACCGACTTCGATTCGCTCTGCGCCCAGTTCCTCGACGGCAACCTGAGCGAGCCCGACCGCGACTCGTTGGCTTCGATGCTCGAAGCCGATCCGGCGAAGCGCGAGGATCTGCGCTCGCAGCTCCTCGTCTCCGGGGCACTCGCGCGCATGAGGCCGGAGCTCAGTGACGAAGCTTTCCTGCATGCGGTTCTACCTCACCTCGAAAACGTCGGCAGCGAGGACGAGGGAGTCTTCCCGGGACGGGTGATGAATACCATCCGCTTCACGCGCATGCGCCGCGGAGCCCTGGCAATCGCTGCCGTGGTCGCGATTTTGGCCGGTTTGGCCCTGTTCTGGCCCGGAAAGGCCCCCCAAGGGGCCCCCCCGGGGGGAGAGGTGGTGGCGAGCCTGTTCCAGAGCACGGAAGAGAGTGAGGAACCGCGCTTGGTGCGAGTTGGCGAAAAGCTCGATTTCGCCGAAGGGGTGTCGCGGATGGAGTTCGTGAACGGCGCGGTCGTGGCGATCGAGGCTCCGGCCTCACTCGCCGTACGCTCGGTGGACGAGTTGGCGCTCGAACACGGCAAGCTCAACGCTTGGTGTCCGGAGACCGCGCATGGCTTCCGTGTGGTTACCGGCTCAGCCACCTTGGTGGATCTCGGAACCGCCTTCGGAGTCTCGGCGGACAAGGATGGCACCGCGGATTTCGTGGTGCTGGAGGGCAAGGTGGAGGTCAAGAAGGACGATGAGACCCGCACCCTGCTCAAGGGCGGTGCGGTGCGCGCCAGCCGCGGCAAGGGTCGCCTGCGCGATCTCGCCTACGAGCCGAAGGGTTTCCAAGGCACTTGGCGGGTGGCCTCCGGGATCCGCAAGACCCGCGGCGAGGTGGTGTCTGCACCACCGGGAACTCCCGAGGAGCTCGCCGCCCTGGAGGATGACGAGCGCATCTTCGTGATCCCGGAGCGGCGTGATCTGGAGCTTTCCGTGCCGATCCAGGTGGATATCACCGAGGCTGGCAACTACGAGGGCCCCAACTTGATCGCGGCTCCCGAGTTCCAACTCCAGCCGAAGGGAAGGGTCCGCAGCTACCTGATGCGCTACAATCCGGTCGGTAAGATTCATCGCCCCGACTACCGTCGCTTCAAGGGCTCGGTCACCTTCGATCGCCCGGTACTCGCGGTGATCGTTGGCAGCCGCAAGCTCGACCGCACCGACAAGGTGCTCTCGAAGGCACCCTTGCCGCCGCTGAGTCCCGAGGACGCCGAACTGCGCGGCTTGGAGCGGACCAAGGGCGGCGACCGGGTGGTGCTCTCCAAGGACCGCCGCACCGTGCATGTGACCTTCTATGCGGGAGAAGCGATTGATGAGATCCGCGCGATCACGGCGGATGGCAAGCAGTGACAGGAAAACGCTCCGCGTTCGGGGAACATTCCGTGGACTTGTGAAACGGGTCATCTGAAATGTCGTCCTTTCGCAGGTCCTCCCTCGCATGCTTGTTGCTGGCCCTGTTCGCGGGTTCCGCGCAGGCGCAGAGCCTCGTGCTCGATTTCCAGTTCAACCAGAACGCGGATCTGGAGTCGGGGACGAATGGCGGTGCGGACGACATGGGCAGCACCACCGCCACGCGCTCGAATATCGGGGTGGGGGATGGGACTTTTCTCAATTTCACCGTCGCCGCTGCGCCCGGGAACCTCAATTCCGCGGACAATGGGATCGGCGTGCAAGGTGGCACCGGAGTGGCGCGGATGGGCCCGGGAGAGAGCGCGACCTTCAAGTTCAACCGCAAGGTGATCGTGAACGGCTACACGCTGAACGAAGTCACCGGCACGGACGACTCCACTTTTCTCACCCCGACTTCCGGTGGGGTCCAGACCCGCACCACCGCGGCGGTCACGGGCTTGTCCTTGCCTCTGGAGATCGGCCAGACCTTGGTGCTTTCCTCGACCGTGGGAGATGGCATCCGCATCGCGACCCTGACGCTGACGGTTCCATCCGCTTCGGATGATAAATTCCAAGTGCTGCACGATAGCAGTGCCAATCCTCTGGAGGTCTTGCGTAACGACGCCAGCGGGGTCTCATTGGTCTCCTTGACCCAGCCTGCCCATGGCAGTGCGGCGATTGATGGCAGCCGGATCCTCTACACTCCGCTCGCGGGCTACGTCGGTCCGGATTCTTTCACCTACACCAGCAGCGCGGCGACTTGGACCGTCACGATGGACGTACGGCGCTACCCGAACTTCGTGATGATCTATGCGGATGACCAGGGCTGGACCGGTACCAGCGTGCGCATGGACAAGGATCGGGCGGATTCGAAAAGCGACTACTACCGCACCCCGAACCTGGAGCTGCTCGCTTCCCAGGGCATGCGCTTCTCGCGCGGTTACTCGCCGCACCCGAATTGTTCGCCATCGCGCTATGGCATTCTAACCGGCCGGACCCTGGCACGGCTGAAGATGACCGACATTGTAGGCCGCAGCGGCAGCGAGCTTTCCGGGAAATACAAGCTGATCACGCCCGGCAAGGCGGTGAATGCCATTCAGGCTGCGGAGCGGACGACACCGGAGCTGCTCAAGGCGATTCCCGGTTCGGGTTACTCCGCCGCGCATTTCGGGAAGTGGCACTTGGCCGGGGATGGACCTGCTTCGCACGGCTTTGATGCCGATGCCAACGACGGTGCTACCGGCAACGAGGATGGCAACACCGGCAGCGCGCCGATCAATGCCGATGCCAAGCGCGCTTATTCGATCACCAACCGGGCGATGGACTTCCTCGACAGCCGGGTGAACAGCGGCTCGCCCTTCTATCTGCAGGTTTCCCACTACGCGGTCCACGAGTCGATCCAGACCACGCAGGCTTCATTCGACTCCTACGCCAGCGTTCCGGTGGGCACGAACCACACCAACCGCAACTACGCGGGGATGACCACGGATCTCGACATCAACGTCGGCCGTTTGCTCGATCGTCTGGAAGGCCTCGGCATCCGCAATAGCACCTACGTCATCTATCAGGCGGACAACGGCGCACCGCAGGACATGTCGCAGAACGATCCCCTGCGCGGCTATAAGCCGGAGCTTTGGGAAGGCGGCATCCGCGTTCCGACCTTTGTTCGCGGCCCCGGCGTGCCGGCGGATTCGCAGTGCAAGCAAGCGGTGAGCGGCATCGACTGGATGCCCACGATCCTCGATTGGGCCAGCGGTGGCACGGCCACGCTGCCGGCGCCGACCGATGGCGGCAGCCTCGCGCCGGTGATCCACAGCATTGCCCAAAATGAGGCGGTGCAACCGGTCGTTGCGCGTGGTGGCGAGATGGTGATCCATTCGCCGCACTACATCGGGCCGCTGCCATGGCCGGACGATTGGAAGGACACGCCCAAGGACATGCGCCCGCGTTCCGCGATTCTCTCGGGCAACTACAAGCTGGTGGCGAACTACGAGAAGGGCAGCCTTGAACTCTACGACCTGAATAACGAGATCGGCGAGCTGACCAATCTTTCCGAGGCCCAACTGGCGATAAAATGGCAGCTCTGGGTGCGGCTGCGTGATTACCTCAAGGGCGTGAATGCGCAGATGCCGACGCTCGATCCCAGCTATCAGGGAACCTCGGTCGGTGACTTCGTGCTGCCTGCCGCGACCGGCCCTTTGGGCGATGCGGATTCGGATGGGCTGAGCGATGCCTGGGAATTCCGCGAACTGCTGACTTACGCCTTCGATGGCAATGGCGACATGGACCAGGACGGGGTGAGCAACGCGCAGGAACTCGCCCAAGGCACGGATCCCTTGCTGCCGAATGCCCTCGCCATCACCTCCCTTGCCCATCCAAGCCCGGATCAACTCCAGATGACCTGGAATGCCACACCGGGTGCGCAGTTCGTGATCGAGTCCTCTACAGACCTGACGAATTGGGCTGCGGTTCAGACGATCACCGCCGGTGACAGCCATCTGGGCAACGCCACTGTGGCCTGCAGCGGGCCGCAACAATTCTTCCGCGTGCGGCTGCCTTGAGATCGCCGCTACCAATCCACCTCTTCCGCTCCATTGATCTACCCTTGCATGAAACGTCTGCTCCTCGCGCTCATTTGCGCTTCGCCACTGCTCCTCCACGCCGATCCCGAGCCTGCCGCGGCTCCGGCGAAGCCGAACATCATCGTCATTCTCGCGGATGACATGGGCTTCTCCGATATCGGCTGCTACGGTAGTGAGATCCCGACGCCAAACATTGATGCGCTGGCGGCGAAGGGGGTGCGCTTCTCGCAATTTTACAACACCGGCCGTTGCTGTCCCACCCGGGCTGCATTGCTCACCGGCCTCTATTCCCACCAAGCGGGGATCGGCTTGATGAATGAAGATGAGAAGGAGCCCGGCTATCGCGGCTTCCTCACCGACAACACCTCCACGATCGCCGAGGGCCTGAGCAAGGCCGGCTATTTCACTGCGATGACCGGCAAGTGGCACGTCGGCCATGATCCAGACCAACGCCCGGGTGCGCGTGGCTTCCAGCGCAGCCTGAACATGCCGGCCGGCGGTGTGTATTTCCCGGATAGCCCGCGCTGCAATCTCTTCCTCAATGGCGAGTCGATCGGCCCGCGCGATGAGCGCCTGCCGAAGAACTGGTATAGCAGCGACCTGTGGGTGGACTACGGCATCCGCTTCATCGATGAAGCGCGCAAGGAGCAGAAGCCCTTCTTCCTCTACATGGCCTACGTCGCGCCGCACTTCCCACTGCAAGCGGAGCAGGCGGACATTGATCGCTTCCGCGGCAAGTACAAGGAGGGCTGGGATGCCCTTGCCGCCAAGCGCCTCGCCCGCCAGCGCGAGATGGGCCTGATCGATGCCGCATGGCAGCAAGCGCCGCGCCCGGACACGGTGGCCGCGTGGGATAGCCTGGATGATGCCGCTAAGGACCGCTTCGATCATCTGATGGCAACCTATGCCGCAGTGGTCACGCGCCTTGATCGCTCGGTCGGCACCTTGGTCAATGCGCTCAAGGAGCGGAACACCTTGGACAACACGGTGATCCTGTTCATGAGCGACAATGGCGGCAATGCCGAGTCCGGTCCGAATGGCAAAAGCAATGGCGATCCAACCAAGGCGGACTCGGAGTGGTTCTGCGGACAAAGCTGGGCCTACCTGGAGAACACCCCTTTCCGGATGTTCAAGCACTTCAACCACGAGGGCGGCATCGCCTCGCCGCTGATCGCCCACTGGCCTGCGGGGATCAAGGTGGCGGAGGGTTCGCCGAAGTTCATCACCACCCCGGGGCATGTGATCGATATCCTGCCGACCTGCTTGGATCTGGGTGGAGCGACTTATCCGGAATCACGGAATGGCAAGGCGGTGACGCCGGTGGCAGGGTTGAGCTTGAAGCCTTTGCTGACGGGGTCAGGTCCGCTCAAGCCCCGCGAACTCTTTTGGGAGCACGAGGGGAATGCCGCGGTGCGTCAGGGGGACTTGAAGCTGGTGCGCAAGGGGATGCGGGGACCGTGGGAGCTCTACGACATGAAGGCGGACCGCACGGAGCTGCATGATCTCGCTTCCTCGCAGTCGGAGAAGGCGGAGGAATTGAGGAAGCTGTGGAGGAGCTGGGCAGAGAGGTCACAGGTGCTGCCGAAGCCCGGGGCGCAAGCGGGTGCTGGCGGAGGCGGCAAGCGTGGAGAGAAAGGGGAGGAGTAGATCGAGGAGACGAGTGGCAGTGGTGATTCGGCACCTGCTGCCACTGGTGAATCCGCGGACCGCCTGGTGCTTCACGGCAGCAGGCTACACGCGGTCCAAGGCGGCTGCGCCGCGGGTATTGGGGAACACCAGGAGGGTTGATGAAATCATTCTCGTGGAGCGCTTGCGTTTCGGCGGTTAAGCTACCGGATGCCAGCCTTGGAAAATCCATTCCCCTGAATCCCATGAAAACAACGATCGTGGCCATGATGCTCGCGGCGCTCATCCTTCCAGTGGAGGCGGGGGCCAAGCGCGGCGGGATTCCGAAAGGACCGACCAAGCGCGACAAGGCGGAGGAGAAAAAGGAGCAGAAAGAAAAGGAGGAGCGCGACCGCAAGCACGAGGCCGTGAAGAAGTTCCTTGAGGAGCGCGACGGGAATCACGACGGCTCGCTCAGCCGCGATGAATTCCTCAGCCGCGAGACTGACAAGGAAGCGGGCGGCAAGAAGTTCGACGACGCCAACAAGAACGGCGACCGCACCCTCTCGAAGTCGGAAATCGAAGCGCTGCTCGGATTGTAGGGAACAAGCACGGTCTGCGCGAAACGTCTTGGTGCAGGGAGGCATGGTCGTCGCGACTGGCCATGCCTGCCGCAGGATTGGTGGGGCGGCCCAGCTGCGGTGGGGCAGAGTATTCCGGGCCGTCAGCAAATCGCGGAACACCCGTGCGCTTGCCGAAATCCTTTTAGGAAGACCGCAGTCTGGTGCCGACGCGGCGCCGTGCGGGCCAAACCAAGAACGCAAGTCAGCAAGTTAGGACCCACCCACCATGAAGAGCAAAATCAGTCTGATCGTACTGGCGCTCACCGCACTCGTCCTCCCGCTCCAGGCCGCCAAGCCGGGAGCCGGCGCGAGGAAGCACAAGCAGGAGGCCCACGCTGGCTTCAAGAAGAAGGACGCCGACCACAACGGCTTCTTGACCAAAGAGGAGTTTGCCGCTGGCGGCAAGGTCGGTCCCAAGCGGGAGAAGATCTTCGTCCGCAAGGATAAGAATGGCGACGGCAAGCTCTCCCGGAAGGAGTTCAATGCTGGCGGCAAGAAGAAGCATGGCAAGGGCCGTCACGCCCACGCCAAGGGCGGCAAAAAGAAGCAGAAAGGTTGAGCCGGGTCCGAATCGTATCCGGTTAGCGAACGAACGAATTTCCCCCCGCAGCGCGGGAGCGCCCTGGATCATGACCAGGGTCCCGCACCATCCCTCGCGCGACTCCTCTTCCATTGCGCGGGAAAAAAGAAACCGGTGACGGGCCGAGCCCGCCACCGGTTTTTGCGTTGCTACTGAATTGCTTCTGCAGGCTGCCGGCAGCTCAGGGCTGCGTCGCCTTGAGACGTGCGAAGAGCTTGCCGCCTACCGCATTGGAAGCCGGGATATTGACCGTGACGGTATCCGGATCGGTTGCTGCGTTGACCGTTACCACCACGCCGTTGGCATCCGGGCCGGAGGATGCGGCACCGATGAGGACCGCCTTCGGCCAGGTCGCGGCCAGGGTGCCGCCATACTCGACCGCCAGGGTGACGGCACCGATCGAGTCTTCCTCACGCTTGAAGCTTAGCGTGATTCCGGATGTGGCATTGGCAGTGACGGTCGGAGCGATTGCCGCGGTGTCGTTCAAGGTCGGGTTGCCACCGAGCACCCACTCCAGGCCGGTGCTGATGCCGTCGCCGTCGAAGTCGAATTCGAAGTCGGTGTTGGTCAGGCCGGGGAAGCTGGAGGTCCAGGTGGTGTAGGGATTGCCGCCGGAGCCGACCGTCAGCACCAGGTTGTTGCCGCTGATGGCGAGCGTGCCGGTGAGACCGGGGGAGATCTCAGCGCTGAGGTCCGCCGGATCGAGCGTGCCGGTGATCCCGGTGCCGGTGCTGATCAGGGTGTAGGTTCCCGCCTGGAGTCCGCCCGAGTTCGTGATGTTGAATTCGCTCAGGCCGATGGCTCCCGTGCCGAGGGCCAGACCGCCATCCACCCGGATCTTGTCGTTCGTTCCGGCCAGGGCACCGAGCTGCAGGATGATCTTGCCGGTGCTGCTGCTGATCAGGCTGACGTCAAGGCTGCCGTTGATGGTCAGCGTGGCCTGCGTGTCGGTGTTCACACCGGCAGCGCTGGTGCCACCGGGCGAGATCCTGCTGGCGTTCTGAAGCTTCACGTTGCCACCGATGCTACCGGAGCCACCGAGCACGCCGCCCGAACCAGTGTTAGTGCCGACCCCAACCGTTTCCCCGAAGAAGAGATTGCCCGGGACCCGGCCATTCACCAGCAGCGTGCCGTTGTCCACGACGTGGGTGGGGCCGGTGTAGTCGTTGGTGTTGTTGGTGATCACCACTGTCCCGGTATTGCGCTTGGTATAGCCGGCCACCCCGCTGCCGGTCATCTTGCCAGCGATCACGATGGTGCCGCCCGCCACCGGACTGATGCGGGAGACGCCCGCCACTGCCGAGGGGTCCGCGTCGAGGTGGATCGTGCCGCTCAGGGTGGCATCGGTAGCGCCCGTGGCGAGGTTGATGATCTTGTTCCCGGTGCCGCCGTTGGAGAAGAAGATCTCGTTGTCGGTGGAGCCGGTGAGGGACAGGGTGTTGGTGTTCGCCAAGCCCGGGCCCATGGTGATCGGGCCGCTGCCGAGGTTCGCATCGCCCGCGATCAGGACGCCGTTGTAGATGTTGAGACCACCGGAGAAGCTGTTGTTCCCGGTCAGCGTGACGGTCCCGGTGGCGCGCTTGTTGATCGAGCCGCTACCGGTGATGGTTCCGGCATAGGTCGTGGCATCCGAGCGGTTGAAGTCGGCGAATGCGCCCGCTTGGACCTGCAGGTCACCACCGATGGTCCCGGCGGCAGCGCCAGCGCCGATCTGGAGAGCGCCCGCATTCACCGTGGTCAGGCCGGTGTAGCTGCTGTTCCCGCCGAGGGTCAGGGTGCCGGTGCCGTCCTTGGTGAAGGTCCCGCTGCCGCTGATGACGCCGTTGTAGGTGAGGTTGTCACTCCGGTTGAAGGCAACCGAGCCATTGTTCACGATCGAACCCGCCCAGGTGCCCGTGGTGCCA
The DNA here is from genome assembly GCF_000739615.1 of Haloferula sp. BvORR071. Taxonomy (GTDB): domain Bacteria; phylum Verrucomicrobiota; class Verrucomicrobiia; order Verrucomicrobiales; family Akkermansiaceae; genus Haloferula. The sequence goes on along the minus strand of NZ_BATP01000028.1, from coordinate 98,388 downwards.
CCGGTGCCGACCTGCAGGGCTCCGGCATTCACGGTCAGGGACGCGGTGCTCGGGTTGGTGCCGGACAGGATCAAGGAGCCGCCGTTCACGGTGATTGCGCCCGTGTTGGTGTTATTGCCGGCCAAGGTCAGGGTGCCGCTGCCACCCGCCGTTACAGAGGCGGTACCCGTCAATGCAGCACCAAGGATCACATTGCCGGAGGAGGTCTTGTTGATGGCAAAGGCATCCAGGTTCTCGATCGAAGTCGGCTGGATGCTGAGGTCGTTGCCGGCGGTGTTCTTGAAGTTCACCGTCCCGGCGAGGATGCTCTGGATGAGGGTCACGGTCCCGGTGGCGGCGTCCGTGAAGTCGACATTGTCGCGTTCGAGGAAGTCGTCGTGGGCAGCGGTGCCCAGATTCTGGAAGTTGTTAGAGGCATCGCCGACGCCCCAGAAGGCACTGCTGTAGGCGCGCCATTCCAGATTGGCGGCTTGGAAATTGTAGATCAGGTCCGAGGTGCCACCGGTGCCGCCGAGGCTGAGCACACCGCGGCCAGCGTTGAAGAGGATGAAGCTGTTCAGATCCAGGCCGCCGTTGTTGTCGTGAAGGATCACGGCACTTGCGCCCGCGGAGGGTGCGGTGGCAGTCACGTTGATCGCTTCGCCGGGGGCGATGATCACGTCGGCAGCACGCAGGTATTGGTTCGCGCCGGTGGTGCTGGGGTTGAACTGGAGGTTCGCGCCGTTGGCGAAGGTGATCGAGCCGGTCGTCGAGCCCTCACCATCCAAGGTCGTGCTGGGGGCAACCGAGATCGGGCCGCTCAGTGAGCCGGAAAGCTCCAGCGCGCCGGTATTCACCGAGGTTAGGCCGGTGTAGGTATTCGTGCCGGAGAGCACCACCCGGCGGACCCCGCCGATATTGACGGCGGCTCCCGGAGTTCCTTCGCCGATATTGCCGGTGAAGATCAGCTTGTCGGTGGTCTCGGCACCGTTGCTCTCAAAGGAGTTGGTGCCGTTGAGGGTGATGTTGCCCGCGATCGTGTCACCGTTCAGGTTCGAGCCGCCGTTGAAGATCTTGGCGTCGGTGGCGACGATGTTGCGCGGGAAGGGATTGTTGATCTGGAAGACCCGGAATTCCGTGCCGCTGTTCAAGGTTAGCAGGCCGTTGTTGTAGAGCGCCGCACCCTCGGTCTGGAAGGCGCCTTGCTGGACCACGATGTCGCCGATGGTCACCGGTCCGCGCAGGTCGAACTGCCCCGCTCCGACCTTGGTCAGGGTGAAATTGCCGGTGGTTGGGCTGCCATTGTGGCCCACGCCGTAGCGGATGCCGGAGGGCGCGCCCACGCTGGCGTCGGCAGTGAGGATCAAGCCATCGGTGATCTTGGTCTCGGTACCGCTGTTGCCGCTATTCGAGTAGAGTGCACCGATGCCGCCTTGGCCGGCCCCGGCGATCGAGACGCTCTCGCCTGCCGGGATGATGTTGTTGTTCACATCCAGCGTGCCGCCGGCATTGACGACGGTATCGCCGCTGGTCGCTCCCAAGCCGTTGGCATTGCCGAGGCGGAGGATGCCCGCATTGATGGTGGTAGCCCCGGTGTAGGTATTCGCACCGGAGAGCAGAAGGGTGCCGCTGCCGGACTTGGTGATCGATCGCCCGGCCACGCTTTCGTTGATCGGGCGGGAGACGACCAGGTTGGCCGAGCCATTATGGACGACCGAGAGATCGCTCCCGAGGCTGACCGTACCGTTGTTGTCGGTGCCGGTGCCTTGGCCGATGGTGACCAGGGCGCCCACGGATGCGTCGACATTCAGCGAGGCGCTCCCGCTATCTGCGGTGAGGTTGAGCATCCGCGCCGTGGCATTGTTTTGGTTGGTGCGGATTTCCAAAGGGGCGGTGAATGCCCCGGTGAAGTTGATCGAGCGCACCGTCCGGGCCGCGCCGCCGAGGAAGGTATTGTAGGTGGCGATGGGGGTGGCTGCGTTGAAGACCACATCCGCGGTATTGTTGAAGGCGGGCGTGGTTCCTCCCCAGTTCGCCGGGGTGGCGGTATCCCAAGCGCCACTGGTAGTGCCGGTCCAAGTGTAGGTGGCGGCGGGCAGGCTGTGGGCGGTGGCCAGGAGGGCGGCGATGATCGGGTAGACGTGGTGTTTCATCGAATCGGTGATGCGGAGATGGGCGACCCGACCGGGGTTTGGCACCGGCTGAATCCGGAGCGGACGGTAGGAATTAGAAACTGACTGGATAGTCTAGATTAAAAGTGACCAATTCCTGGGGTTTTTTCGGGTCGCTAATTTCAGGTGTCACCAGCCTGCGGATTGTTCCCTTGCAGTTTTTTGCATGTCACGGCGCGCCGGGTTCCGGCATGGCTCGGTGCGTGCAATCGCCCCGCCGCTTTGAAGAACTCGATTTCCGCCAGACCGCGCTCGGGGATTTGAGCCTCCGGCGCCGGATCATGCCCTCGCTCGATAACCTGGAGGTCCACGAGATCATCCTCGGTGACGCCTATCTGATGACGAGCATGTTCACCGAGGTGGAGCAGGCACTGTCCCGGCTGGGACTGGCTGCCGCGGAGCAGGCTTTCCCCGGGGAAGCTGCCCGGCTCGATGTGGTCGTCGGGGGCCTCGGGCTGGGCTACACCGCCCGCGCGGCGCTGGAACATGCCAGCGTAGCCTCCCTGATCGTGGTGGACTACCTGCAGCCGGTGATCGAATGGCATCAGCAGGGCCTAGTGCCCCTAGGCGCCGGGCTGGTGGCGGATAAGCGCTGCCGTTTCGTTCACGGGGATTTCTTCGCGCTGGCCGTGGCGGGCAGAGAGGAAGCGGCCTTTGATCCGGATGTCCCGGGGCGTCGCTTTCATGCCGTGCTGCTGGATATCGACCACTCACCCGCGAATCTCCTGCACGAGACGAATGCTGCCTTCTACGCGACGGAGGGCCTTCGGAGCTTGGCGGAGAAGCTGCATCCGGGCGGGATCTTCGCCCTGTGGTCGGACGATCCGCCGGAGGCGGGCTTCATGAAGGCGCTGGGTGAGGTCTTCGAGAGCTGCGAATCGCAGGTGGTGAGCTTCTACAATCCGCTGCGGGAGAATGAATCCGCCAGCACGGTGTACGTGGCGCGGAAGCGGAGCGAGTAGCCGACAAGAAGAAGTTCAATTTGCCTTTCTCCCGCATGCCCGATCCTGATCTTCCCATCCGTGCCGCCACGGAAACCGCCATCGCCCACGGGATTGTCCCGGACCGTTGCGAGATCTTGCAGAACAGCAGCACTCTGGTGGTCCGCCTAACAGAAGACTTGGTCGCACGGGTGGTGCAGGATGTGGACGGTCCGCGGCAGGGGACGGACTGGTTCGCCCGCGAAAATGCGGTGGCGCAGCATCTGGCGGGGAACGGGGCACCGGTGATTCCGATGCATCCGAAGATTCCTCCCGGCCCACACCAGCACTCGGGGTATCCGATCAATTTCTGGCAGTTCGTCACGCGGGTGGAGGATGAGCCGGGGCCGGAGGCAATCGGGCGGACCATATTCCATTGCCATGAAGTGCTGCGCGCTTTCACTGAACCGCTTCCGGAGTTGGCGATTCTCCACGAGAGCGTCGCTCTGTTAGAGACCTTGGAGCGGCGCGACTTGTTTCCCTTGGAGACGATCGGGTTGCTCCGCGAACGCATGGAATCCTCCATCGCGGGCTTGTCGGGATTCCCCGGACAAGCGCTGCACGGCGATGCCCATCTGGGCAATCTCATGAACACCACGCTCGGCCTCCTGTGGACGGATTGGGAGGATACCTTCAGCGGCCCGGTGGAGTGGGACTTGGCGTCGATGATCTGGAATGCGCGGGTTCTGGAGGAGGACCACACCTATGCGGATGCGGTCCTCGATGCCTATCGCGCGGCGGGAGGGATCATCGATCGGGTGATCATGCAGCACTGCATGATCGGCCGGGCGGCAGTGATGACCGCTTGGTATCCGGTGTTGTATCCGGATATGAGCGCGGAACGGCAGGAGAGGCTGCGCCACCGTCTGGAGTGGCTGGCCGCGGCTGGAGATTGAGCGCTTTCAGCTTCAAAAGCACAGCGGACCATGTTCGGGTCCCTCGCAGATTCATGAAGATCGTCCGCCGCCTCACTTTTGCCGCATTGGCTTCCTTGTTCGCCTCTTGCACCACCTACTACAAGGACCCTGCCGGGGATTCCTCGAACAACGCCGTGCTCACCAGTTCGACGTACGATCACTTCTACAATTACGAGTGCTACATCGTGAAAGACGTGGACGGTCTGCCGATCGATTACTATTGGGTGGGGCCCGGTAAAAAGAAGATCTTGCTCGCACCGGGCGAGCACCAGTTGACGGTGAAGGCGGCCTACTCCGGCGGTTTCCAATCCGCTCCCTTCGAGGTGAGCGAGACTCTCCGTGTTCTTGCTCGTCCCGGGCGCAAGTACAAGGCGACCGGAAAGATCGAAAGCTTGCGGGCCAGCATCTGGATCAAGGATGAGGCATCGGGCGAAGTGGTTTCGGAAAAGAAGAGGGCGGATCTCCAGCCCGCCATGCAGGGCGCTCCGCCGACGCTGCCGATACCGCCGGTCATGCTGCGATAGCAGATTTCGCAGGGGGCACGCGGTCGCGTGCCCCTTTTGCTTGAGGCCGGGGACCTGTCGAAATCGGCAAAATCCGGTGGAGTTTGCGGGTAGCTGTTGTACCGGCTTTGGTTGATGGGGATTATTCCCGATTCCGCATGATGACGAACAACAACCCCGCAAAACCATGTCACTCAAAACCAAGGACGCGCCCGCGAGCCGCGTCTCCAAGAAAACCCGCGACTTCCTCGCAAAGCCGAAGAAGCTCCTAATCGGCGGCGATTGGCACAAGGCCGCCAACGGCAAGACCTTCGATAGCTTTGACCCATCCACCGGTGAGGTCTTGGCCCAGGCGGCCGAGGGCGATGCCGAGGACATCAACCTCGCCGTGGCCGCCGCGCGCCGTGCCTTTGACCAAGGCCCCTGGCGCAAGATGACTTCCTCCGAGCGCAGCCGGATCATCTGGAAGATCGGCGACCTGATTCTGGAAAATCTCGATGAGCTGGCAGAGCTGGAGTCGCTCGACAACGGCAAGCCGCTCGCGGTCGCGAAGGTGGCGGACGTGCCGCTCGCTGCGGATCTCTTCCACTACATGGCCGGCTGGGCCACCAAGATCGAGGGCAACACCATCCCGATCAGCGTGCCCTATGCGCCCGGTGCCAAGTTCCATGCCTATACCTTGCGCGAACCGATCGGTGTGGTCGGGCAGGTCATCCCGTGGAATTTCCCGCTGCTGATGGCCGCGTGGAAACTCGGGCCTGCGCTGGCGGCGGGAAACACGATCGTACTCAAGCCTGCGGAGCAGACGCCGCTCTCGGCGATTCGCCTGGCGGAGCTGGCACTTGAAGCCGGACTGCCCGAGGGCGTGCTGAATGTCGTGACTGGCTTCGGCGAGACGGCCGGTGCTGCACTCGCCGCGCATGCAGGCGTGGATAAGATTGCCTTCACCGGCTCGACGGAGGTCGGCAAGATCATCGTGAAGGCGGCAGCGGGGAACTTGAAGAAGGTCACCCTCGAGCTGGGTGGCAAGTCGCCGACCATCGTCTTCAAGGACGTCGCGGATGTGGATGCGGCGATCCAAGGCGCGGCGAACGCGATCTTCTTCAATCACGGCCAATGTTGCTGCGCTGGCTCGCGGCTCTATGTGCAGAAGGACATCTTCGAGCGCGTGCTTGAAGGCGTCTCCGGCGTGGCGAAAAAGATCAAGCTGGGTGCTGGCGTGGATCCAGAAACGGAGATGGGGCCGCTGGTTTCGGAAGAGCAGCTGAAGCGCGTGACCGGTTATTTGGAGTCCGGTCAGAAGGAAGGCGCGAAGGCAGTCACGGGCGGCAAGCGGGTGGGGGATCGCGGTTACTTCGTGGCTCCGACGGTGTTCACAAACGCGAATCCCAAGATGCGGATCGTGCGCGAAGAGATCTTCGGCCCGGTGGTGGTCGCGGAGCCCTTCGATGATGTCGAGAAGGTGGTCCAGCAGGCGAACAACTCCGACTACGGCCTGGCTGCCAGCGTGTGGACCAAGGACATCAGCAAGGCCCATCGTACTGCCGCGCTGCTGCGTGCCGGAACGGTATGGGTGAACTGCCACAACATCTTCGACGCCTCGATGCCCTTTGGCGGCTACAAGCAGTCGGGCTGGGGGCGCGAGATGGGGCACGAGGCCCTGGAGCTGTACACCGAGACGAAGGCGGTGTGTGTCGCCCTCTAGAGGCAGAAATTACCAATGACCAAGCACTGATTTTTAACCGGTCAGTGCTGGAGAGCAGGACGGCTTCGCTGTTGGGCGAGGCCGTCTTATTGCTTCGCTTCGGCTGGTACTGGTGCCGGGGCGGGAGCTTCCTTCTGATAGATTCGCACGTAGTCGACCTCGTAGCGCTGGGGAAATGTTGTGCGGGAAGGATCACCGCCTTGCGGGCCACCGATGGCGAGATTCAGGCGAAAGGCCTGGGGCGCGAGGAAGGGATTGATCGCGGGGCCGTCGCCGTTCTTCACGTGCTTCATGAGCTGCGTGTTGAGGATCTCTCCATCCAGCCAGATCACCATCTTCTCCTCGTCCCACTCGAGGACCCAGGTGTGGAAGCGGTCCTTCCACGTCTCGTCGGTGGCAAAGCGCCCGATCGAGTGCGAGCCGGTGTTCCAGACATCGTGCCCGCGTTTGCCGGCCCAGCAGAAGTTCGCGTAAATACGGCCGCTGTAGTACTCGAGGATATCGATCTCGCCGCCGTGCGGCCAGCGGCCGCGGCCGGTGGTCCAGATCGCCGGCCACATGCCCGGCAGCGGCGCGAAACGGGCGCGCACCTCGAAGCGGCCGAACTTCCAGTCCTGCTTGCCCATCGTGCTGATGGATGCGGAGGTGTACTCGGCCTGCTTGCGGTTGCGCTTCCAGTCGCCACCGGCATCTTCCCGGAATCGTGGATTGGGGACCACTTCCTTGCGGGCTTCCAGCACCAGCAGGCCGTCCTTCCGGAAGGCATTGTCCTTCTGATACCACTGTAGCTCCTGGTTGCGCTGGAAGCCTTCCTCGAAGCGCCACTTGTTCTCATCCAGCGGGCCATCGCCGTCGAACTCATCGGCCCACACCAGCTTGTAGGCGGGATCGTGGGACGGCTCGACGACGGCTTCTTCTTCGGCGCGGATGGCCGAGCCTAGAACGAGGAGGATGGGAAGCAGGCGGAGCATCGGCGGTGAGGAAACTCGCAGTGGCAGGAATCGTTTCAGGAAACGAGGCGGATTTGACTCCTATTTTCGTGGGAAGCGCCCAAGAATGGGCTTCGTGGACCCGGATGAAAAGCGCGAACCGGATTGGGATTCCTTCGAGACCTACAAGGGGCCGGAGGAGCAGGAGTGCTTCCCCGCGTGGTGCTACAAGGTCTTCGATGTCTTCATGATCCTGCTGGCGGCGGCGATCGTCTTCGCGATCTCCGGGGCCTTGGCCTTCCTGGCCACCTCGCGGCGCAGTGCCATCAGCGAGACGCCGGAGACGGCGTGGATCAAATTTTGTGCTGGCGGTTGCCTCGGTGTGGGCTGGGCGGCGCGTCTCTACTTTGGGAAGAAACCCTCGCCACCGATCTAGCTATGGCCGCGACTGCACGGGAGATTCTCCACGAATTGGAAGCACTCGGCAATGAGGGCACCAAGAAGATGCTGATGCGCAACCACGGCATCCGCGAGCCTGTCTTTGGCGTGAAGATTGGCGACATGAAGCCGATCGTGAAGCGCATCAAGAAGCACTACCAGCTCGCGCTCGATCTCTACGCCAGCGGCAATTACGATGCGATGTACCTCGCTGGCTTGATTGCGGACGATGCGAGGATGAGCCGGGAGGATCTCCAGCGCTGGGTGGAGCAGGCCTATGGTGGCTCACTGACGGGTAGCACCGTGGCTACAGTCGCGGCGCAGGGACCGCACGGTCATGAGACGGCGCTGAAGTGGATCGATTCTAGCAAGCCGCTGATTGCGAGTGCGGGTTGGGCCACGCTGAGTTGCCTGGTCGCTTTGAAGGCCGATGCCGAGCTGTATCTCGATGAGTTGAAGAAGCTCCTCCAGCGCGTGAAGAAGGAGATCCACCAAGCGCCGAACGATACCCGCTACGCGATGAATGGCTTCGTCATCAGCGTGGGTGGCTATGTGGTGCCCTTGACCGAATACTCCAAGCAGATCGCAGCGGAGATCGGTGCGGTGGGCGTGGACATGGGCAACAATAGTTGCGAGGTGCCGGATGCAGGGAAGTGCATCCGCAAGATGGAAGCCCGCGGGAACCTCGGGAAGAAGCGGAAGACGGTGAAGTGTTAGAAGCTCCAAGAACGGCAACGCAGTTCTTGGAGCATGAAAGTCGCCCTTGGCGTTCTTCCTTACAACAAATCCTTCGGCAGCTTGTCCGCGAGCTTCTTGATCGCATCCGCCTGATGCCGGTTCGCGATCAGCAGCGCATCATCCGTCTGCACGATGATCAGATCATCCACCCCGAGCAGCGCGATGTGCGAGCCCTTGCGGGCGTTGAAGACGATATTGTTCTCCGAATCGATCTCGGAGACGGGCGCGTTCACGCGGTTCTCGTTGCCGGCATTCTCCAGGTAGTTTGCGACGGAGAGCCAGGAGCCCACGTCGTCCCAATCGAAAGTCGCTTCGATGTTGAGCACGCGGCGTGCCTTTTCCATCAAGCCGTAGTCGATCGAGATTGGAGTGAGCTTGGGGAACTGCGCCGCGACCGTGGCAGCCACATTGGACGAACGGCGGATCTCGGAGATGAAGGCACCGAGTTCGGGCTGATGCGTGCTCAGCTCGCGGATCACGTTGTGGATCGTCCAGACGAACATCCCGGCATTCCAGCAGAAGCCACCTTGGGCCAGGAACTGTTCGGCGAGTTCGGTGCTCGGCTTCTCGCGGAAGCGCTTCACCTCAGCCGGCATTTGTTCGCAGTCGAGACCGGGGATCGAAGCCCGCTGGCCGCGCTCGATGTAGCCATAGGAAGGACAAGGCCAAGTCGGCTTGATGCCGATGGTCACCAAGCCGTCCGACTTCTCCGCGGTGGCGATCGCATCGCGCATCACCGAATGGAAGGAGTCCGTGTCGCGGATCAATTGGTCCGCGGGCAGCACGATCATGACCGCGTCCGGATCGCGCGCGGCGACGAGGCCGATACCCAGAGCCACGGCGGGAGCAGTGTCGCGCTTGGCCGGCTCGGCAAAGATGTTTTCCGGCGGCAGTTGCGGAGCGATTTCGCGCACCGCCGCCTCTTGCTGCGCATTGGTCAGGATCAGGATATTTTCCAGCGGCACCAATCCATCGAGGCGCTGAATCGTTTGCTCGAGGAGCGTAACATCTCCGAAGAGATTGAGCAGCTGCTTGGGCTTGGCATTCCGGCTCAGTGGCCAGAAGCGGGTGCCGGACCCTCCGGCAAGGATCAGGGCGTAAATGGGAGCGGCGGATGACATCGGTGGGGGAAATCTAACGCCTCCCTTCGCGGGGGAAAGGGCGAATCGCCGATTTTATCAAACCAAGTCCAATGGCGAAATGATGGCCAGTATGATCGCGCATCGCCAGACACCTTGTTTGTAGCGCCTGACACGCGACAGGAGGGAGCTCCCGCAGCGGTGAAAGTTGCGGTGAATGGCGCACAAATACGGGTCTTACATCTGGGTAGGGTTGTGGATCATTTAAGCTGAGTAAGTTATAAAATACTCCCTAAACCACTAGGTTCACGGACTGGGTAAACATGGCTACAGCTCGCATCAGGATGGCTCCCCGTGCCTTCCGCCGTACCCACGAACCCATGAGACCCAACTTCTCCAATCCATTCCTGCCGACCCTCCTGCTCTGCGCGGCGCCTGTCATCACCTTCACATCCGCCTCGGCGGAAGTGATGAGCTTCAATGAAGCGAATGCCACCAACGTGTGGACGCTTCCCACCGGCACCAACCTGCTGAACGGAGCCACCGCCGTCCCTGCCACCGCGAATACCCACGAAGGCTCATCGGCAAGTTGGACGGCACTGACCGACGGGGTGCTTGGCACGCCCGGCACCAACGCGGCCACCGTTACCCCGAGCAATGGCGATTCCGTGACCTTCCCGCTGGATATCGTGGCGAAGCCCGCCGGTTACGACATCACCACCTTCGACTCCTACGTCACTTGGGAGAACAGCGGCCGTACCAACCAGAATTTCACCCTGCAGTATTCCACCGTCGGAGATCCGACGACTTTCAACAACATCGCCACGGTCGCCAACGGCGACTCCGGTGCTGACAAGGCGACCCACGTCAGCCTGACCGATACGACCGGTGTGCTTGCCAGTGGCGTGCACTCCTTGCGGCTCGTCTTCGACGGCCAGGAAAACGGCTACGTGGGCTTCAGTGAGCTCAAGGCGCTGGCTACTCCCACGAACGTCAGCACCCTGATCGAAGCCAACAACGGCAATGCGTGGACCCTGCCGTCGGGTGCCAACCTGCTGAACGGAGCGAATGCAAATCCGCCCAACACCAATAGCAACGAAGGCTCTTCCGCCGACTGGTCGACCGTGACCAATGGCCAGCTTGGTGCCGCCGATAGCATTCCTTCCAGCGTGACCCCTCCGAACAACAGCTCGGTGGTCTTCCCGCTCGATCTTTCGGTCAATTTCAACGGCTACAACCTCAGCTCGATCGACACCTACTGCTCGTGGCCGAACAGTGGCCGCGACAACTCGGACATCTCGATCAGCTACTCCACGGTGGCCGCTCCAGAGACCTTCATCAAGCTGGGCAATGCCGTGGTTCACACCGGCGAACCGCTGAATGCCACCCACGCGCGGCTTACCCCGGTCAGCGGCTTCCTCGCCAGCGGCGTAGCGGCGATCCGCTTCGACTTCGGTCACCAGGAGAATGGCTATGTCGGTTACCGCGAGTTCATCGCCCAAGGCTCGCCGGTTTCCCTTTCCGATCCGATCACCTGGACGGGCAGCAGCGGTTCCGGCGGCAATGCCAACTGGATCAGCGGCTCCGACAACAACTGGAAGAAGACCGTCGGCGGTGCCGCGACCACCTTCAATCCGCAGGCGACTGCGACCTTCGATGCCACTGCCGCGAACCGGAACATCAATATCCCGACCGGGCTCACGGCCTCGGCCTTGGTCTTTTCGAACAGCGCCAGCACGCCTTACACCTTCGGCGGCCAACTGCTCACGGTGAGCAATGACGTGCTTTCCTCGGGTGCCGGCAGCGCGACCTTCAACAACGCGGTGAATGCGGTCACGGGAGTGACACTGTCCGGTTCCGGCAATCTGGCTTTCAATGGCGCGCTGCAATCCAACGGCCTCACGGTTTCGGGCAGCGGCAATATCACCCTGAATGCGGCGAATCCGGCGCTTACCGGCAATGCCTCTGTCAGCTCCGGCACTCTGACCGTCTCGAACAACAACGGTGCGCAGAACGCCAAGTTGGTGGTTACCGGAGGTGCCGTCCGTTTCACTTCGGCCGCACCTCAGGTCGCCAGCATCGCAGGGGCCTTCGGTTCCTCGATCGTCCTGGGCAACAGCAGCGGCTCGGTGAATACCAAGCTCTCGGTGGGGGATGTCGACTCCGTCAGCAATTTCGCGGGATCCATTTCCAATGCCGCCGGGGCCACCGGCAGCCTTACCAAGACTGGCACCAGCACGCTCGTGCTTTCCGGTGCGAATACCTACACCGGGACCACGACCGTGAACGGCGGTCTCCTCAAGTTCGACCAGCGCCTTGCGCTCTACAACGGCAACACCGCCGCGTGGACCGCGAGCAACATCGTCGTGGCGAATGGCGGCACGCTTGGCTTGAAGGTTGGCGACGAATTCACGGATACCGACGTGAACACCGCTCTCTCGCTGGGCGGCTTCCAAGCCGGATCCGCACTCGGGATTTTCAATGAGCTGGATTTCACCCTCTCCCGCAATCTGACCCAGCCGGGGATTGGCCTCTTGAAGGCCGGTCCGGGCCTCTTGAATCTGACGGGCAACAATACCTCGAACGGTCTCTACCGGATCGTGGACGGTGGTATCAACGCCGCCAGCACTTCCAGCACGGCGATCGGCGGCAGTGTCCTGATGGGCAACGCCGTGGCCCACGTCTACCTGAACTTCGCCGGCAGCAACCAGTTCGGAAGCGGCAGCGTCCTCGGCTTTGCGAATGGTAGCTTCTACCAGTCGAAGGTTAACCTGCGCGGCACGAACCAAACCGTGGCGGGCTTGGACGGTGAACCCTTCCCCGCCAACCGTGTCTCGCTGATCCAGAACGACGAAGTCGGCCAGATCGGCTACACCACGAACCCCGGCCCGGCGACCCTCACGATTAACGCCGCTACCGATCACAGCTTCTACGGCCTGATCCGCAACCAGGACGGCGACCCGGTCTCCGTGGTCAAGACCGGCCCGGGCACCCAGGAGTTTGTGAACATGGCGACGGTCCAAGGCTTCGGCTACAGCGGTCCCACCACCATCAATGAGGGCAGGCTCAAGCTGAACTTCAACGGCGGCAACTCCGGCTATGCCTCGAACGTCACCGTCAACAGCCCGGGCGTGTTCCAACTGGAAGGGGTCTTCAACTTCTTCCGGACCATCTCCGGCAACGGCGGTCTGGTGAAGACCGGTTCCGGCCTGATCAGCGTGGCGAACGTGGACGGCTTGGCCAACGTGAACACCTTCAGCGGCGGCACCGTGATCGAGGAAGGCACCCTGAAGTTCTTTGCCGCAGGTCCCAGCACCGCGGACGGCAACGCCCCCGGCCAGTTCTGCGCCGCCGGTCCGATGGACCCTTCGAACATCATCCGCGTGAAGGCCGGTGCCCGTCTGGGTGTCGGTGGCGTAGCGCCCCTCGGCCAATCGCCGGTGCTGCCACAGTTCGCGCCGACCATCGTGGTCGAGCCCGGCGGAGGCATCTGGGGTAGCGAAGGCAACGACATCTCCTTCGTGCCGAACATTCACTTGGATGGCGGCACGGTGGACGTGACCAACGGCAGCGATACCGGTGGCTTCCACATCAACATGGCCTTCGTCGGAACGGTCGTGGTCGGTGGCACCAGCAACACGCCGTCCACCGTTTCCACCTCCGGAACCGGAGCGAATGCCAGTGTTGGGCTCGGCTCGCTGGGCCTGCTTGGCACCACCTTCCAAGTCGCGGATGTCACGGCCTCGGCCGATGCCGACCTGGTGGTCAGCTCGAATCTGAAAGACGTCCTCGGCAACCCTTCGCCGCTGATCAAGACCGGCCCGGGCACGATGCAGTTGATCGGTGCGAAGGAATACACCGGGGCCACCACCGTCAGCGAAGGCGTGCTCCAACTGGACACCGCCACCCTCGCGGACAGAGCCAGCGTGTCGATTGCCGCGGCAGGGACCCTCAACCTGCAACACAGCAACACCGACATCGTCGGCGGGCTGAGCTTGGGTGGGGTCCAGATGGCGGCGGGAATCTACGGTGCCACCACGAACTCGACCCCCGGCATCATCAAGACGCCCCGCATCACCGGCACCGGACTGCTGGACGTGAGACCGGGCCTGACCTACGACGCCTGGGCTGCAGCGATTCCGAATCCCGCCGACCGTGATCGTGGCGACGACCCGGATTCCGACGGTTTCACCAACCTTGAGGAGTTCCTCTTTGGCACCTCGCCGACGGCGGCGAGCGGCAGCCTGAGCACGATCGAGAAGACCGAGGCCGGCTTGGTCGTCCACTGGAACCAGCTCGCTACCGGCAGCAGCATCTACGTCCTTCAGGAAAGCACGAGCCTGCTCGACAACCCTTGGGCGACCAGCGGTGCGACCATCACGGATGCCCCGGTGCAGGATCTGCCGGACTATGTGCGCAAGCAGGCCGTCCTCCCGGTGACGGGGATCCGCAAGTTCGTGCGCGTCCAGGCCACCGAATAAGGGCCAACCAGCCACTGAATTAACGAGTAAATCCAGCTCCCGGGAAGGCCTGCCTTTCCGGGAGTTTTCGTGTCCGGAGGCTGGGTCCGGGCCTACGCGTTTCCGGGATTGTCTGCGGCTGGGGCCATGGTTAGACTGCGCGCATGAACCCCGACGACGACGGAGAACGGACCTGGACGGAAGCGACGGCACTGGCGGCTCCCGCCTTGCTCGGCGCGGCTGCAGGCCTGATCTTGGGCGACCTGATGAGCCCGCAGGCCCGCCGTGGCGCTGCGCTCGGGGTGGCCGCACTCGGGGTGGCTACCCTGCTGCCGCTCGCCGTTGGCTTTACCATCGGCCTGATCAACGGTCCGGAGAGCAAGTTCGGTGCCCGCCGCCGCTTGCGGAAGATCCGCGACGCCGCCGGTGGTGTCGGATACTCCGACGACGACGATCTGGGCGACCTGCGGGCGGTCTGATGCGGCTCGCGATCACCGGCACGACGGGACGGGTGGGCCAGGCGCTGGCCACCCATCTGCGTGACCGTCACGAGCTGATTGAGTTACCGCGTTCGCTCTTCGATCTGGCTGGCCCTGATTTGCCGGCGAAGCTGGCTGAGCTGGATTTCGACATGCTCCTGAATCCCGCCGGGCTGACCGGCCTGGAGCACTGCGAGGATGACCCGGCGCTGGCGGAGCGGGTGAATGCCGCCGCCCCGGCCGAGATGGCCGACTTCTGCCGTCGGGAGGGCAAGCGCCTGCTCCATTTCAGCACCGACTACGTCTTCGACGGTCTCGAACCGGGCCTGAAAGGCGAAGACAGCCCGGTCGCGCCGCTCTCCGTCTATGGCCGGACCAAGGCTGCGGGCGAGCGTGCGGTGCTTGATGCCGGTGGCACCGTGATGCGGGTTTCCTGGGTCTTCGGACCAGAAAAACCGGCCTTTCCAGATACCGTGATCGACCGCGCCCTGGCGGGTCAGGAGGTCGCGGCAGTGGCGGACAAATTTTCCCGCCCAGCCCTGACGACGGACATCGCCGAGTGGGTTGGGACCGTGCTGGAGGCGGGCTGCCCGCCGGGGATTTTCCATGCCTGCAATGGCGGTCCCATCACCAGCTGGCATGGCATGGCGGAGGAAATCATCGCCTGCCTGCGGGCGCGGACCGGACTGGAATTGCCCGCTCCCAAGCCGCTTTTGCTGGCCGAAATGGCCGTCTTCCGGGCCGTCCGGCCCCGCCATACCGCCATGGCCATCACGCGCTTGTCAGCACTGCTCGGCCATGAGCCGCGGGACTGGCGGGAGGCCTTGCGGGAGCATGTGGAATCCCGTCTGATATCACGTTGACCCTCCACCGAGGCCGTGGCACTTTGCTCTCACTTACTTCATGAAGTCGCCTTTCCTCGTTTTAGGTACCTGTGGTGCCCTCATCCTAGCTTCCTGCGAAACCGGGGAGGTGACCACCAGCAGCGAGTTTGACCCGCTGCTTTCCCCGGGCGGCAACCGGGCCAAGGTGGCAGCCCGCAACGGTTACAAGCCGGGGACCTTTGTCCGCACCAACATGGACAATGTCGCCTTCTTCAAGAAGCAGCCGAAGGGGAACGTAGATGCGGACAAGACCCTGCCCGGGAATACCCAGATCAAGGTGATTTTCGACGACGGCAACTACGTGAAGGGCGAACTCGACAGTGGCGAGGTCGGCTTCGTCCTCTCCGTCCAGGTGACGGACCAGAAGTCCGGCATGAGCCCGGCCACCCTCGGGACTGGCAATGAATTCCAAGTGTATCCGCCGCCGCCGGGCGGTGTGCCGCCGATCATCGACCCGAATGTGCCGACGATCCCGCCGGTGATCGACCCGAATGCCACTCCCGCGCCGCCGCCACCGGAGGCTACCCCGGGCACCCCGACGCTGGAGAACCCGCCGGCCCCGCTGCCGCCGGTCGAGTCGACGCCCTTGCCTCCAGGCAACGAGTCGCAGTGAGGAAAGCGAAAGCGAAACGAAAAAGGCCGCGGGGTGACCGCGGCCTTTCAGTTTTCCGTTAGGAGAGAAAGGGCGTCTCAGCCGAGCGCCTGCAGGGCAGCCTTCACGCCGTCGAAGTCAGGCAGATCCTTCGGGTGATCCTTGATGTCCACGAAGCGGACCACGCCTTCCTTGTCGATCACGAAGGCCGAGCGCTTGGCCACGCCGCCCATGATCAGGTTGGCCTCGGGAAGGAATTGCTCGTAGGCCACGCCGTAGGCCTTGGCGACGCTGTGCTCGTAGTCGCTGAGCAGCGGCAGGGTGATGCCGGACTGTTTGGCCCAAGCCTCTTGGGCGAAGGGGCCGTCACCGGAGATGCCGAGCACCTTGGCGTCGAGCGATTCGTATTCGCCGATGCCGCCGGAGATGTCGCAGAGCTCCTGGGTGCAGACGCCGGTGAAGGCCATCGGGAAGAACAGCAGGACGATGTTCGACTTGCCGATCAGGTCGGCCAGCTTGACGAGCTGTGGGCCTTCGGCGGTTTTTGAGACGAGGGTGAAATCCGGAGCTTTGTCGCCTACTTGAATGGCCATGGGATGGGAATTTGAGAGGTTGTTCTTGAAAGAGCGGCCACTATAGGGTCACCCACCCGCCGGTCAACGGCACCCGCGTCATGAGCTACGAATTCTCCAATATCGGTCGGCAGCTTGCCGGCGGCAGCGGCATCGAGGAACTGATGGAGGACTTGGGGAATGCCCTCGCCTCCGGCGGCCCGGATATCTGCATGCTCGGCGGTGGCCAGCCGGCCCACATCCCGGCGGTGAATGCGATCTGGCGGCGGCGCATGGAGGAGATCCTCGCTGAGCCCGGCGTGCTGGAGAAGATGCTGGCGAACTACGATCCGCCGCGTGGCAATCCGCGCTTCATCGCGGCGGTGGCGAATTTGTTCCGCAAGGAGTTCGGCTGGGCGCTGGGACCGGAAAACGTGGCGGTGACCTCGGGCGGGCAGACGGCATTCTTCTTCCTCTTCAACGTGCTGGCCGGCGAGATGCCGGACGGGAAGCGCAAGAAGATCCTCCTGCCGCTGGTGCCGGAATACATCGGTTACGCGAACCAAGGTTCCTGCGGTGACCTCTTCCGCGCGGTACCGCCGAAGATCGAGAAGACCGGCCCACACGAGTTCAAATACCGCGTGGACTTCGACGCGCTGGAAGTCACGGACGACATCGCCGCGATCTGCGTCTCACGCCCGACGAACCCGACCGGCAATGTGCTGACGGATGAGGAGATTGCCCGCTTGTCCGCCCTGGCGAAGAAGCACGGCATCCCGCTGATCATCGACAATGCCTACGGCGCGCCCTTCCCGAATATCATCTTCACCGGCGCGAAGCCGATCTGGGAGGAGCACATCATCCTAACCCTGAGCCTGTCGAAGATCGGCCTGCCGGGCACCCGCACAGGCATCGTGGTGGCGCATCCGAAGATCGCCGCGGCGATGGCCTCGATGAGCGCGGTGGTGGGTCTGGCGAATCCGAACATCGGCCAAGCGATCGCGCTGCCGCTGATCGAGAGCGGCGAGATCCTCAAGATCGCCGATGAAACGGTGAAGCCCTTCTACGTGGAGAAGTCGCGCCAGGCCCAGGGCTTCGTCGCGGAGAGCTTCGGCGAGGACTTCGAATACTACATCCATCGTAGCGAGGGCGCCCTCTTCCTCTGGCTCTGGTTCCCGGGCCTGCCGATCACTTCCAAGGAGCTCTACGAGCGCCTCAAGAAGCGCGGTGTGTTGATCATCTCCGGGCACTACTTCTTCTTCGGCCACGACGACGAGTCATGGCGTCACCGCCACGAATGCCTGCGCATGACCTTCACCATGGATGAAAGCGTGGTGCGCCGCGGCATCCAGGCGATCGGCGAGGAAGTGCGCCGGGCGCATGCGGAAGCGCTGGAGACGGCGGGAGTGTAACGACGTATGGTAGGCGCGCTGGTGACAGCGCGTCAGCCCGCGGTGGTGGGGCGTATCACAAATACGCCTTCACCTCGCGCGAGAGGCGCATCGTTGCCTCTAGGGCGCGCGCGCCATTCGCAACCCACTGCTGGCCGAACTCCTGGAAGCCGAGCGGCTGAACGGTGGCGCAGAGCAGGGTGGCCAGCACGAGCTGGTTCGCGAGGTAGATGATCACAAGCGAGAGGAAGGTCCCATTCTCGCGCAGGTCCGGCTGGTCGCGCGGGATCATCCACAGCGTCCACAGCAGGTGGAAGGCCCAGAAGAAGCCGACGTAGCCGAACATGATCTTCTCCGAGACCGGGGTCGCTTGGAAGGCCAGGCTGAGCAAGGCGTGGAGGATCACGCCGACCACTGCCCACAGCGGCACGAAGTAAGGCGAGAGCGCGATCGCGATGTTGGTCTTGTCAGTGGTGACGTAGCCACCATCGAGGCTCACGCCCCAATCGCTCACACGCCCGCGGAAGGCCCAGATGAAGAGGATGTGCGTGAGCTCGTGGCCAAGCACATACAGATACAAGAAGACGGAGCGCAGCAGGCCGCTGAAGAACCAGCCGGTCATCAACAGGGCACCGGTGGCGAAATACCAGAAGGCTGGCGTCGTCCAAAAATGCTTGTCGATCGTCGCGTTGGTAAACTGCGTGAAGAAGGTCCACGAAGTGATCCAGCATAGCGGTAGCAGTATCAACCCGAGCACCCAGCGGCTCACGCGAGTGATAGCTCCGGTGGGCGGATCCATGTAGCCCGGAGTGGCGGCGAAGGACGCCCGCACGTTTTTCAGCTCGCGCTGGTTCAGACGGCGGTTGATCCGCTCATGGGCGCGCGCGTTGGCCTTGCTCAGGGCCTCCGTCAAACTCTGGCGGCGGCGGGCGCGGTTCCCGGTGCTGGAGCCGAGCCGGATCTGCTTCTTGGGGGTCCTCGCCATGCGCGCGCCTTGATTACTTAGCTTTGCTTAAGGAATCAAGGAGGATCGCTGTTCAGACGATCTTGAGCCGTGCGAGGTCCTGAGTATCAACCAAGCCGACCGCCCGGCCCTCGCCATCCAGCACGACGACATCGTCAACCCGATGGGAACCAATGGTTTGTAGCGCCTCCACGGCGAGCGAACTGGCATCCACGCTGATTGGCTTGCGGGTCATGAAATCGGCCACGGCCTGGTCGCCGACGTGCGGATCCCGCTGGTAGCAGCGGGCGAAATCGCCATGGGTGAAAATCCCCGCCATCTTGCCGTCCGGCTCCACCACCACGCAGGCACCGGCGCGGGCGCTGGACATGGCCACAAGGGCATCGCGCACCGTGGCACCATTCGGCACGGCGGCGAGCTGCTCGCCCTTGCGCATGATATCCGACACCCGGGTCAGCAAGGCGCGGCCCAGTGCGCCACCGGGATGGAAGCGGGCGAACTGTTCTTCCGTGAAGCCGCGGGACTCGAGCAGCACCATCGCCAGCGCATCGCCCATCACCAGCATCGCGGTGGAAGAGGAAGTGGGGGCGAGCTTCAGCGGGCAGGCCTCGCGATCGACCGAGGTGTCGAGCACCACGTCGCTGTGCTCGGCGAGGGTGGACTTGGGATTGCCGGTCAACGCGATCAAGCCGACGTCGAAGCGCTTGATGTGCGGCAGCACGTCGAGCAGTTCTCCGGTTTCTCCGGAGTAGGAAAGCAGCAGAACAGCATCACCATCCGAGACGATGCCCAAATCGCCGTGCAGGGCGTTCTGGGAATTGAGGACCACCGCGGTGGCACCGGTGGAGTTCAGGGTCGCGGCGATCTTGTGGCCGATGTTGCCGGACTTGCCGATGCCGACGACGACGATCTTGCCGCGGCGGTCGAGGGTCTCCTGAAGCAACTTCACCGCCTGCGCAAAGGAATCATCCAGCCGGCTGGCCATGCGCTCAAGCGCGCTGGTCTCGATCTCGATGACTTGCCGCGCATTCGCCAGGAAATCCATGCCCATGCCGGGAGGATGAGCGGGGAGGGACGCTTCGGAAATGGGAAAATCCTTCCGGGTTTACTTCTTCTTGTCCTCTTCCTTGGCCTTCTGCTGCTTCTCCATGAGTTCACCGGTCTTGTTCCCCTCGGTGCTGCCATCCGCGTTCTCCAAGAGGTAATCGAAGGCCTCGTCCAGTTTCACGGATACGGATGCGCCTGCCTTGAGGTCCTTGATGTAGAAGGGATCGTTCTGCAGCACCCCGGACAAGACGTCACCGTCGCTCCACTTCAGGACCTCCACCCACATCCACTCCTTGCCTTCATCGTCACGGGGAAAGCCGCCCTTGACCAACAGGTGGGCACCGGGCTCCAAGCCCTTGCGGAAGGTCTCCTTCATGGCGGCGAGCTTGAGCTTCGCGGCTGCGGACGCCTTCTCGATCTCTCCGTCATGCTTCACGGCGACGATCGCGTCAGAGCTCCCCCACATGCGTGCCAGCAGGGAGCTGCGGCGTTCGTCGTCGGTGGCCCCCTCCCCATGGCGGAAGTCCAAGGCCACTTGGGCATTGTCGGTATCGCCCTCGTCGGGAGTGCCTTTCACCACGGCGATCACGGCTTTGCCTTCGGCCTTTTCCTTGAGCGATGCCCGGTAGTAGTCCCGCAGATTGGGAGGTATGAGTTTATCAATCGAGACCGGGAAATGGGCCGGGTCCTTGAGAACTGGATCGGCGGCGATGGTCTGGCAAAAGATGTTGATCAAGTTGCCGCACTGATTCCGGTCGAAGGCGGTGAATTGCTCGATCGCCACGTCAGGCAGAGCGAATTTCTCCATGCCCAGGGTAATGGCCCGCATGTGGCCACTGCCATCATCGCGCGGATAGTTGTGGATGGTTACTTGGCTGCGGAGATCTGCAATCTCAGCACTACCCCAATCGTCAATGCGCGTTTTCTTCCACGCATCGCGGTGGAAGCATTCGCGTGTGGCGCTATCCCAGATGAATGCTCCGGTGCTGGTGGCGAAGGCGTGGACCACGCGGTTGAAGGAATTGGCCCGCTTCCAGACTCCGTCTGCAGGGGTGACGAGCACTGCGATCGTGGCGATCTCGGTGGCTTGGATGCCTTTGATGTCATCATCACTCATGCCGCGTCCGGAGGACTTGAAGTAACCGGCATCCGGGACGGGATAATTGTTCAAAGGGGCCTTTTCCTCGGTCAGCATGACGAAGGGCGGCTCCGGCGCATCCTTGAAGCTTGGGACCACGGGAATCCCGGGTAACTCTGCGGCCAGTGCCTTGCGCAGCTCGGTGTCTGGATCCGCCTTCGGTTTGGGCGTGTAGTAGAAGACGACGCCAAAGGGCGCATAGTCCTCGCGGATGTCTCCTGCGGGATGAGTGTTGGCCTCCTTGGCTTTGCTACAGGCCGCTTGGATCTCGGCCTCTGTCAGGCGGATATTACAGGCCGGGCCCTTGTCGCCGAGAATCTTGGCGGCGAGCAGGCCATTCGTGGGACCCAATACCGAAAAGTGACCCTGCCCCTTTGCGGTGACGAAGCCGAGCTTGGGATTCCGGTTGCGCTTCCGGAGCCTGTCGATCGAGTCCTTGTTGCCCTCTTCTCCCTCGATCACAAGGGTAGGGGAGCTGATCCCATTCAGGAATTCCACCGGAGCGCGCAGCCGGCGTTCCTTGGCATTGTGCACGTCGAAGGGGACGTTCTCCTGACCGTAGCCTGCGGTCTCATCCGCTGGGCCGAACGAGATCACCGCACGGAAGCGGCCCTCCGGCGCAGCGGCCGCCACGAGCAGCGCCAGCGTGCCGCCAGTGCTATGACCACCGAGATAGATTCGTGAGGGGTCTACCCAAGGCAAGGCTGCTGCATGAGCGGCAGCTGCCAGCACATCGTCAACTTCACCATAAAGTCCCTCCTTGAAGCCGGGGTTGTCGTTTCCGCCCCGCAGCGAGGGATACATCATCGCGAGTCCGGCCTTGCGGTAGGCGGAGGCGGATTGGTCGTTCTCGACCGGAATGTCATCCTCCCAGGCGATTTCCGAGATGCTGTTGCTGAAACCACCGGTCAGCCAGATCACCAGTGGGTGCTTCTTGCCGTCACCGGGATCGGGGCTGAGATACGCGGGGAGCTTGCCCGCCGGCGAGGTGTAGGAGATGAGATTGAAGACACCTTGCGGAGGCGCGGGTGCCGCTTCGTCTTCCGACTCTTGCTTGATCAAGGTGGTGGCAAACCCAGCCCGCGCCGCCGCCAATCCAGGCGCAGCGCTGCCGCCCGCGGCGGGCGACCCTGTAGGCTTCTTGCAAGCGTTGGACAGCAGCATGCCGAGCGTAAGCGCGGCCATGCCAAACAGTCTGGGAAGAGGAGATCCGGACATGACAAGGAGATGAGGGCAAGATGGGCCTCCGGTGAAGCGGAAAAGCGCGGCGCCTTCTTTACAAACGCGGGTCCACTGGCTCGCTCTCCATCGCCAAGACGGCGAGCACGCATTCGTGGACTTCGCGCAAGGGGCGTCGGGCGACGAAGCGTGACAGGCCCTCGATTCCCAAGGCGAATTCCCGCTCGGCCATCGAGCGCTTGTGGCTGAGGCCGCGCTCCTTGAGCCGCGAGAGATGCTCGGGGTGATCGTATTCCGGACCGTAAATGATCCGCAGGTATTCACGGCCACGGCATTTCACTGCCGGTTGGACCAGGCCGCGCTTGCCCTTGGTGATGAAGTCACGCGGCTTCACCACCATGCCCTCGCCGCCATTGGCGGTCATCTCTTCCCACCAGGTGATGGCAGCGGCGAGATCCTCTGGATTCTCCAGGTCCACTTCCCGCCAGCGCGTGGCCGGGAAGAGCTCGGGATCCACGGCTTGCAGGCGCTCGGCCAGGGCCATGTGCCAGGGGTGATCGCGGTCGGTGTAGACCGCGCCTTCCCCGGCGAGGAAGTGGAATGGCGCCAGCTTGAGGCCCTCCAGGCCTGCGACCTCCCAGCAATAGTGCCGGTAGGATTCGCGGTAGCGCTCCAGCATGGTGGTGCGGGCGCTATTGCGCCTGGCAAACTGGTCGAGCATGGCGCGGGTCTCCGCTTCCATCAGCGGATTGCCGCCGGTATCGGCCAGCACCGCAGCCAAGGCGGCGGAATGCGCCGTCGCGGCGGCGCCCACCGCAGCGTACTGCGATTGTAGTAGCTCCATCGCCTTGGCGGACCAGGGCATGAGCTCGCAATCGAGACAGAGCCAGTCACTGCCCAATTCATCCCAGGCGCCGGCGCGCTCCAAGGCGGTGGCGAGGCGGTCGAGCAGAGCTTGCTCCAGCGAAACCTCATTGAAGAAGGCCCGGCCGGTACGGGTGTAGATCACGCCGCGGCGTTCCTCCTTCAGGCCGAAACGCGTGATCGCCAGCTCCGGATCGCGGCAGACCATCGCCACGGCGCGCGAGCCCATGTGCTTCTCCTCGCACACCACCGAGGTGACGCCAGCCTGCGAATAGTAGGCGAAGGCCTCCTCCGGTCGCTCCAGCCAGCCATCCTGCTTGCTGGTGCCACAAGGCGACATCGTGGGCGGCAGGTAAACCAGCCAGCGTGGATCGACCGCAAAGCGGCTCATCACCTCCAGCGCGGCGAGCACGTTCTCTTCCCTCACCGTGATGGCGGGGCGCAATGCGGTATCGATGTAGCGCCGACCACGCAAGTCATCGAGATCGAGCAAGCGGTCGTGCGCAAGCTGCGCGTCCGGGCCAATGTCCGGTAGCAGCGGGCGGGCAGACTCGGCATAGGTGGCAAGCGCCGTAGTGCTCACCGTCTCCAGCTCCGGATAACGCAGCGCGGTGAGGGCACCGCCGAAGCAGCAACCAGTATCGATATTCACCGTGTGGTTTAGCCAGCGCGGCGCGGCGAAGGGCGTGTGCCCGTAAACCACCAACGCCTTGCCGCGGTATTCGCGGGCCCAGTCGAGTCGCTCCGGCAAGCCGTATTCATCGCGCTCACCGGTGGTCTCGCCGTAGAGACAGAACTCACGGACCTTGCCCGAACCGCGGCCTTGCATCTCCTCCTTCAAACCCGCGTGGGCGACGACCAGCTTGCCCTCGTCGAAGACATAGTGACTGACTAATGCATCGAGGAAGGCAGTGAGATCACGTCGCTCCACCGGATCAGCCTCAAGCTGCGCAACCGTCTCTGCGAGGCCGTGGGTGAGCTGCACCTTTTTGCCATTCAGCCAGCGCAGGAACTTCATGTCATGGTTCCCCGGCACGCAGATCGCGGTGCCCGCCTTCACCGAGGCCATGGCGATCCGCAACACGTTCGGTGAATCCGGGCCGCGGTCCACGAGGTCACCCACGAAAACAATTCGCCGGCCTTCTGGATGCGAGACGACATGGTCGCTCACGGCGTAGCCAAGCTTCTCTAACAAGATCAACAGCTCCGGGTAGCATCCGTGCACATCGCCGATGATGTCGAAGGGGCCGTGATCCTGCTTGCGGTTGTTCCACAGCGGCTCGCGCTCGATGCCCTCCACCTCGTCGACTTCCTCCTCGCTCTTGAGATAGACGATGCTTCGGAAACCCTCGGTCTTCAGCCCGCGCAGGCCGCGCTTCAGCAGATTCATCTGCCGCTTGATTACCTGTGGCCCGAAATCGCGGTCAGGCCGCGTGGCATTGCGCTCTTGGCAGAGACTCTCCGGAACCTTGAAGACAATCGCAGCAGGCAGGAAGTGATACTCGCGTGCGATGGCCACCAACTGCGCCCGCCCTGCGGGATCGACGTTCGTCGCGTCCACCACCGTCAAGCGCCCCAGCTCCAGCCGCTGCCGCACGATGTAGTGCAGCAGCGCGAAGGCCTGCGCACTTACCGTCTGGTCATTCTCGTCGTCGGAGACCATGCCACGGCAGGCATCCGAGGATACGACCTCCGTCGACTTGAAGTGCCGGTGTGCAAAGGTCGACTTCCCTGATCCCGAAGGACCAACGAGAAGCACCAGCGACAGCTCTGGAAGGCGGATCTTCATTGCTTCGTGTCACGTGCCAGATAGCCCGCGATCAATGCGGCATAATCGTCACCATGGGGCAATTCGAGCACCTCGGCCAAACGCTGGCGGGTGACAACGGCGGTCTCTCCGGTGAGCGGATTGGTTCCCGTCTTCTCGTAGCCCTCCCATGCCACCCCGTAGCCGCGCTTCTGCCAGGTAGGAAGATCGTTGAAGTTAATGCCGTTTGAAAACAGCAGATCGTGTTTCGCGGCGACGGTCATGCTCGAGAGCTGGCTGGTGGCCTTGGTGGCACTCATTCCCGCCTTGCGCAGCATCCAGTAGCAGTGGGAGTTCAGGCAGTTCCGTCCCGCATCCTCCATCCGCCAGCGGAAGTAATCGCAGGTCGTCTTCAGATCGGGGAGTTCGCTGATCCGGCAGTCCATCACCGCAGGGCGGCCGATCGTCAGGCTCAGAGTGGCACTGGCTTCACCGGAGAGGACGGATAGCCACTTGCGGTGCTTGCGGTCGAAGGTCTGGTCTTCGAGATGGAAGAGCAGCGAGATCTCGTCGCTCTGGGCATAGGCGAAGGGGATCTTGAAACCACACTCCATCAGGCGCTTGATCGTAGCCAGCATCGCGTCGCGGAAGCGCACGTCGTATGGCGCCTCATAATCCATCAGCTCTTTGGTCAGTTTGGTGAAGCCACGGCCGTCCAGTCGTGCGACCACGTGGAAGCCCGGCGGAACGCAACGGTCGTTGGCCTGCTCGTAGATGCGTAGTAGTTCGTCGAGTTCGTCAAACCTCATGGTGCCAGGGTGTGATGGTGAAGCCTTCCTCGGTCATGGAGACGAAGTGCAATTCCGTGAAGCCCTCCTCCAACGAGGGCAATTCCAAGCGGGCGTGGTGATCGCGCACGCCAACATCCGGGATGCGGTCCGCGCCGCGACGCTGGCGATTGCGTTCCAGGCAATCCTGAATCCGCGACTGGAAGAAGTAGCCGGTGATTTTCAGTCCGCGCTCCTGAGCGGGCCTGAGCCATGGGGTGCGGACCTCGCGGGTGCTGTTGGTATTGTCGATCACACACGACTGCTCGTGCTCTAGGCACCATTGATAGAGCGAGAGCTCGCGATACCGCGTCTTGAGCATATCCCGGTTGACGCGCAGATGGGAGCCCGCGAAGCGCTCGCGGTAGAAACTGGACTTCCCGGAAGCCGGGATGCCGATGAACAGGACGACTTCCATGGCATCAAGGATCAGAAGGTGGCTCGCCGGTAAGGTAGCGGATGCCGCCCCCGGAATTGAAGATCAGTGCTTCCCATGGCCGCTGGAGATTCGTCACGACCGGTTCATCGTCCTCGATGGCGAGAAAATCCATCCAGTGGCGCACAAAGGCGGCCCAAGTCGATTCGGTCACGAGAGATCTTCCGGTGAAGAAATAGACGGTGTCGTTCTCCTGCCAAGGAAGCGCTGTTAGGGCAGCCGCGACGTCCGCCGCGCTGTCCGTGTCGTATGCCTCGGCCCAGTGGCCGATGAGCGTGCTTTCGGCCCTCAATATCCAATGTCCGTCAGGCAGGCTGAAGTAGCCTCGCGCCTTCCCGCCGAGATGTAAGTGGCAAACCTCAGATGCTTCCACAGGCGGCAACTCACGAACGAGCGTGCGTGCTTCGGGTGAGAAGAACTCTTCGGATCGTCGACTCCGGCTTGGTCTCGTGTTGGCTTGGGCAGGCTGTTCCTCCTCCTTCGGCGAAGGGACTGTTGAATTGCCGCCATCCCGGCGGGTAAAGACCGCCATCTGGCTCGGCGGCCCGTGCTCGGCGTCCTCTTCCCCCAAGGGTTCGAAGGCGACTTCATATCCATGTTTTCCCGCCACGCGTTCCGCCCAGATGCGGAACTCCGACCTGGTCCATTCAAAGCGGTGATCCGCATGTCGCAGCGCACCCGGCTTCATGCCTTCGAAGAGCACGTTGTACTCGCGGTTCGGCGTGGTTACGATCACCCGTTGCGGCGTGGCTGCTGCGAAGACCACTTCCTCCAGCGAGTCGAGGCGGTCGGCATCGAGGTGTTCGATCACTTCGACCAGCGCCGCCACGTCGTAGCCGCGCAAGCGCGAGTCGCGATACACCAGCGAGCCGAGGAAAATCTCCACCCGACCCTGGCGCTTGAAGGGCGGCAGGCGCTCGAGCCGCTCATGCGCGACTTCTAGTGCGCGGCTGGAGACATCCATCCCCGTGACCTTCGGAATCTTTGTCTGTCCCAAGAGGCGGCGGATCAGCTTGCCATCGCCGCAGCCGAGATCGAGCACGGAGCCCGGTTGATAGCTCGCGATCAACTCCGTCACGCGATCGAGACGCAGCTCGTGCAGGGAGATCTTCTTCTCGACCGCAGGTTCGGTGGCGATGTCCTCGGTTTCCTCGCTTTCTTCCTCGGCCTCGGGTTCCGGTGCCAATCGTTCGAGTGCTTCGCGGGCAAGACGCTTCTGGAACTTCAGATAGCGGCGCACGATCCAGTCCTTCTCAGGATGGGTCGCCAGCCAGCCTTCACCCTTGGCGAGCAGTTTGTCGATCTCGTCCTGGCCCACCCAATAGTGCTTCGCACGGTCGAGTGCGCCGAGCATCACGAAGAGATGCTTCAGCAAGAGATGCAGCGGAGTCATCGCCCGCAGCGTGAGCTTGTGATAGCGGCTCTCGCCCCATGCGGGGAAAGCCGGATCCAGCGGCAGGCGCTCCGTCTCCACTGCATAGCCCAGCGGCTCGAAAAGCTTCTTCAACATCTCGCCATCGCCAGCGGGCACCACCGGCAGGCAAACTTCCAGATCCAGCAGCTTGTCCACCAGCTCCGGCCGCTTGGTGCAGCGGCCATTCAGCGCGGTGCCAAGTCCGCGCGAAATCGCCACCGACAAGAACGACGACGCGGCATAGGGGCGGTCATTCACATACTGCCCCAGGGCCCAGCCACCTTGCCGCGCACCGGGCGACCGCACCATGTCGATCGGATCCACCTCCACGCTGAGCACCGCTTTGCACTCATCCTGGCGCGCGACCGGATAGAAGATCAGTCCCTTGCCGAAGGCCAAGTCGATCGCGTGGCTCCGGGCCGGATGCTTGTGCAGCAAATGGCCGAGATCCGTGGCGTCAGGCGTCCGGTTGGTGATGGTGAGGAGCAAGGTCCGGTCGTTCTAACCGCGATCCCGCTCTCGCGCAAGTCATCGCGCGCCCGAAGGCAGCGCCTGCGGGGAGGAGGTCGGGCCGTGGATCTCCAGGATATCCGGACCACCCTTCGGATCCGGCACGAAGCGCACGCGATCGATGGAAAGTGCGCGCGGCTCGGTCTCCTTCAGGGTGTGATGGCGGTGGTAGACGATGAAGATCTCCTTGCCGTCCGGCGATTCGGTAAAGCAGTGGTGCGCCGTGCCGTGGGCATACTCTGTCGACTTCATCACCGGATTGAATTCGTACTTCTTCCACGGCCCCAGCGGGCTATCGGAAGTAGCATAGCCCATCGCATCCTCCGGGCTCTCGAAATGGCTGCCCGAGTAGGTCAGGTAGTAGATCCCCTTGTGCTTCAGCATCGCGGGCCCCTCCGTGACCTTGGCCTGGTGCCGCTCCCACGCCTGGTCCGGCTTCACCATCTGCTTCAGGGAAGATTGATCCACGCTGACCATGTCGGCATTCAGCTTGCCGCCCCAGATCTCGTTTCCGTCACCGAAGGTCACGTAGTAGAAATAGCGCTGGCCATCCTCATCGGTGAAAACATGCCCGTCGATCCGGATGCTTTCGGGCGTGATCGGTGCTTCCTTTTCCTGCTTGAAAGGCCCCATCGGTGATATCGCGGTGGCTACGCACATCCGCTCGTCCGCCGCGTAGTAAAGATAGAAGATGCCATCCTTCTCCACGATGTCTGGTGCCCAGAAGCCCCAATTGCCCCAGCTGTCCTCGTTCTTCAGCACGAAGCCCTCATCCGTCCAGTTCACCAGGTTGTCCGAGGTGTAGAGGCGGATCCCCCGCGTCATCCGCGGGAAGTCCGGGCTGTAAGTCGTATAAGCGTAGTATTTCCCGCCCTTGTGAAACACCACCGGATCCGCGCAACCGCCTTGGACCGGGTTCGTGTAGCTGCGGGACAAGGTTGCCGCACGATACGCCGTGATCTGCAGATTCCGGAACGAGGCCGCGCCATCCAGCGCCCGCAGCGCGAAGCCACCCTTCGCGAAAGCCGCGTCGATCCCATCAAATACCGGCCAAGTGCTCTCTGTGATCGCCTCATCATCCAGGAAGACCTTCACGTTGTTCCCCGCTGCCTGCACCTGCAGGTGATACCACTGCTTCGGCTTCACCTCGAAAGGCCGCACCGCGATCCCGCGCCACTTCGGGTCCGTCGCCCCCCACGCCGCGATGTTGCCGCCCGCCTTCAGCCCCACGTAGTAACCACGAAAGGCATCGACGCCCTCGGCCACCTCATCTCCGCGGAAGATCACTCCGGCCTGGGCTCCCTCCGACTCGGCCTGAAGCTCCACGTCCAGCTGGAAATCTCCCGCCTGAAGCTCCGCGATTTCAGCCTTCGGTCCCATGCCGCCACTGACATGAAGTTCTCCACCCTTTGCCGACCATTCACCGCCATGAATTTTCCAAGTGGACGAAGGAAAGGCGGTGAAATCCTCTTTGAAAGGCAGCGCGGGAGCCGCCGCCAGCACGCCGGCAGTTGCTGAAAGTAGGAGAGTCGCGACGCGAAGAAGCATGCCAGATCCTGCGCCACCCCGGCAGACGGGGCAAGCCGCCGCGGCGGCAGCGGGTAGCTGTCCCGGCATGAAAGACGCAACTTGATTTCCGCAAAGATAAGCTTATTTCCATAGACCAGCCCTTTACCAGCCATGTCCCTCTCACACGCCTTGACCAACAATCTGGAGGCGACCCGCCTGATCAGTCTCATGAAGCTGCGGGTCGCCGAAGAGATCAATCCACGGGACCAGCACGGCCCCTATATCCTCCTCCAGACCGGCCACGCCCCAGGTGACCTGAGCATGAAGGCCGCGGATTACCTCCTCGGCCGCTCCGGAGAGTGGATTGCGCTGCATTGGTTCCTCCGCATGCCGGTGCAGCAGCGCCGGGAGGAGTTCGTGTTCGGCACGATGACGGAGGTGGTGACCCTGATGGAAGACCTCTGCGGTGATGTGAAGGTGATCGATGAGCTCGATGATCTTGATGACGATTCCCCGGTGGACGAGGAATGGCACAGCGCAATCATGGGCCCCTGAGCTTCACGATCTCAAACCAGCGGCGCCAGCAACTGCGACAGCGTCTCCGCATCGATCTTCAGCTTCGAGGTATCCTCCGACAGCAGCGCCTCCACCAGCGCCGCTTTGTGCTTCTGCAGCTCCAGGATCCGCTCCTCGATCGTCCCGCGGCAGACCAGCTTATGCACGAAGACCGGCTTGGTCTGGCCGATCCGGTGCGCACGGTCCGTCGCCTGGTTCTCCGCCGCCGGATTCCACCAGGGATCGTAGTGGATCACCGTGTCCGCCGCCGTGAGGTTGAGCCCCGTACCGCCAGCCTTCAGCGAAATCAGGAATACCGGCACCTCGCCGCTCTGGAATTCCTTCACCAGCTTCGCCCGGTCCTTGGTCTGTCCGGTCAGCTTGAGATGAGGAATCTTCTCTTTGATCAAATGCTCTTCGATCAAAGCCAGCATGGAGGTGAATTGCGAGAAGAGCAGAATCCGCCGCCCCTCTTCTAACAAAGTGGGCAGCAGCTCCTCCGTGAGATAGTCCAGCTTCGCCGAATCCTCCACCTTCTTGGCCGCAGGCGTGTCCAGGAGCTGCGGATGACAGCAGATCTGCCGCAGCTTCAGCAGCGCATCCAGCACGATGATGTGCGATTTCCCCAGGCCCTTGCTGGCAATCGCTTCGCGCACCCGCTTGTCCATTGAGGCGCGCACCGATTCGTAAAGGTCCGTCTGCTTCTTATTGAGATCGATGCCGTGAATGATCTCGGTCTTCTCCGGCAAGTCCTTGGCCACCTCGTCCTTCGTGCGGCGAAGGATCAGCGGCGAGACACGGCGGTTCAGCGCTTCTTGCGCATCCTTGGAACGCTCCCGCTCGATCGGTCTCCGGATTCGCGTGTTGAAGCTTTTCTCATCCGGCAGGAATCCGGGCATCAGGAAGCGCATCAGGCTCCACAGCTCGCCCAGGTGATTCTCCATCGGAGTGCCGGAGAGGCAGAGCCGGTGCGCAGCCCTCAGCTTGCAGGCACTGATCGCTACTGTGGCCTTCGGATTCTTGATGTGCTGTGCTTCGTCGAGCACCACCAGATGCCAGTCATGCTGCGAGAGCATTTCGAAGTCGCGGCCTAACAGCGAATAAGAAGTGAAGACCACCGCAGCTTCCGGGATGCGGTCGAAGAGCTCCTTCCGTTCTGGCCCTTGCAGCGCCAGCACCGGCAGCGATGGTACGAACTTCGCCGCCTCGGCTGCCCAGTTCGGCACCACCGAGGTCGGTGCGACCACCAGCGAGGGCTTGCCGGGCTGCTTGCCGTGCTCCTCGGCCAGATGGGCGAGCGTCTGCAGCGTCTTGCCCAGACCCATGTCATCGGCGAGAATGCCATTCAATCCCTGCTCCGTCAGGAACTGCAGCCAGCGGAAACCCTCCTCCTGATAAGGCCGTAGCGTCGCCTGCACCGCCGCCGGAATCTCCAGTGCCGGCAGCTCCTTGATCTCGCGCAGATTCTTCCCCAGTCGCGACAGCCGTCGCCCCGTGTCCGAGGAATCTACATCCAATGCGTCCGCCACTCCGGCCGCCTCCAGGCGATCTACCCGCAGCGGTCCATCGCCGCTCCGTTCGCGGAAGAGATGGCGGACCTGCGTGACCATTTCCATCAGCGGCTTTGCCGGAAAGCGGACGAAGCCCTCCGCGGGATTCTCGCAGCGGATCATGACAAATCCCGATGCCGGGCCCTCGGGCGGAAGACCCTTGGCGATGATCTCCGCGATCACCGGAATCAGGCTGAAGCGCTTGCCATCCAGCTCGTAGGAAACATCAAAGCGGAACCAGTTGATGCCATGATCGGCATCGGTCTCGATCTCCGGCACAAAGTCCGCCACTTCCCGCGATGTCAGTCCGGCTGCCGGGTCGACCTCGATGACCCAGCCCTCCTGCCGCAGCTCATCCAAGTACGGATGTTGCAGTATCTCGATCCATGCCGCCTCGTGCGTGGGATAGGGGCGCGCCGCCACCAGTGAGTGACGCGTCTTCCCATCGAGTAAATTCTGGGGGATCGATCGCAGCGCCGCCGCCAATCCCACCGAGGCCAGGCGCCCCTCTGCCGAGCGCTCGGCATGAAAATCCCGCGGCCATACGATCCGCTGGCCATTGCGCACCCCGACATGCTGGCGCGGCTCGCTGTGGCTTAGCGGATGGAGGCGCGGGCTATCACCATAGGTGAAGGTCAGCTCGCCCAGCACCACTTCCATGCGCTGCCAGTAGTCGTTGAAGACATGCTTGTGCACCCGCAGGTGGGGCCGTGGTGGCGTGGCGGGCCGAGTCACGGTCTCCAGCGCCACAGGCATTGGCAGCGCGACCGATTTCACTGTGCGCAGGTGCCCGATCACATCCGGCACCCGTTCCGCCGGCACCACCGGCCCGCGCAGCCACGCTGCCAGGACCGGCCCTGGCATGGAGCTCTCGAGGATTCCGATTTCGCTACGCTCCAGATCCAGATAGCGCGGCGGCACAGTGGCCATGAAGACCAGATCCTCATTCACGCCACGCAGCACCGGCCGGGCGCTGCCATCCGGCTGCGATTCCCACTCCGCGCTTACTTCCAGTGGAGCACCGGCACTCACGGGAAAGTAGGCCGTGGAACCGCGCTGATCGATGCTCGCGGCCCCGAAGTAAGTTCGTCCGGTCGCAAGACATCCCTCCAGCAGCTCATCCCAGCCAGGTCCCTCTAACACGACCTCGCCCCACGTCGGATACTTGCGCTGCTGCTGCCGGTAGAGCGTGACCAGCAGCAAATCCTCCCGCGTCATGTAGCGCGCCGGCTTCGAGGGGTCGGCCGCTGCCTCTCCGCCGAGGATCCGGACCGTGCCATCCTTGAGACGGTTCCCGACACGCAGGGTCAAGCGGGGACCGTCTTGGGTCGGCTCGATGCAGTAAGCAAGGAAGCGCGACTCCGACGATGCCTTCCCGGCCTGCTGCTCGCTCTGCTCCACCCGCGAGGCATTCTCGAGTTCCCGCAGCCACGAGGCCAGCGGGCTATCCAGCGTCTTTGCCGGGGCGAGCGCCGGCAGCGAAGACGGCTGGACCACTTCCTCTCGCAGCAGCGTCAGCAGCGCGGCTCCGTGCTTGCAGGAGATCTCTACCGGGCAGGTACAGTGGCTCTCCACGGACCAAAGTCCGCGGCTTTCGGCAAAGGTCAGTGTCGTATCGTAGGGCTTCCGGCGCGTGCCTTGCACCGATGCCGTGACGATCAGTTCGCCCATGCCATCGATGTCGATCATCTCGACATCGCGGATGCTGCTCTTGTTCGCGTAGTCCTTGGCCCGGAGCTTGGTAAGCTGGTCGAAGCGACTGCGCCACCCTCCGATCACGATCCACTCATAGAGAGCGGGCCGCGCGCAGATGGCGGCGAGAGCCTCTTCCATGTTTGCCTACGTCAGTTCGCCACGATGTTCACCAGGCGTCCCGGCACCACGATCACCTTACGCACCGTCTTGCCCTCGATCTGCTCCTTCACCTTCGCGGCGGCGAGAGCAGTGGCTTCCACGGCCGCCTGATCGGCGTCTTTGGCCACGGTGATCTTGTCGCGCAGCTTGCCGTTCACCTGCACCACCAACTCAACCTCGTCGGTCGCCAGTGCGGCTTCATCATGCTCCGGCCATGGCTCGTTCGCCAGCATCGTCGTGCCGCCCAAACGCGCGTGGATTTCCTCGCTCAAGTGCGGCGCAAAGGGGTTCAGCACCTGCAACAGCAGACGGAATTCATTCAGCGGCACCACCTCCGCCTGAGTGAAGGCATTGGTGCAAATCATCATCTGTGAGATCGCGGTGTTGAAGGACAGCTTGGCGATGTCCTCGGTGACCTTCTTCACCGTTTCGTGCACCACCTTCAGCATCGCCTTGTCCGTGCAGGGCACATCTTGGATCTTCGCGGAGCGTTGCCACTCGCCGGCCTGGTT
Organism: Haloferula sp. BvORR071; assembly: GCF_000739615.1. GTDB lineage: Bacteria > Verrucomicrobiota > Verrucomicrobiia > Verrucomicrobiales > Akkermansiaceae > Haloferula. The sequence continues at coordinate 64,486 of NZ_BATP01000028.1, read as the reverse complement.
CTCTTCATAGGCGACGCGCCAGACGCGGGCCAGGAAGCGCGAAACGCCCTCCACGCCCTTCATCTGCCAAGGCTTCACCTGCTCCAGTGGCCCCATGAACATCTCGTACAGGCGCAGCGCGTCGGCACCATAGAGCTCTACCACGTCATCCGGATTCACCACGTTGCCGCGCGACTTCGACATCTTCTGGTTGTCCTCGCCCAGGATCAGCCCCGGGCTGAAGTAACGGTTGAAAGGCTCATTGCCCGAGACATGGCCCAGGTCGTTCAGCACCTTGTGCCAGAAGCGGGAATACAGCAGGTGCAGCACCGCGTGTTCGGAGCCACCCACGTAAAGGTCCACCATCCCTGGTTTCTCCCCGCGTCCGGCCCAGTAGCTTTCCACCTCTTTGGAGATGAAGCGTTCGCTGTTGCTGGGATCGCAGTAGCGCAGGTAGTACCAGCAAGATCCCGCCCACTGCGGCATCGTGTTGGTCTCGCGGATCGAGCCGTCCGGCAGCTCCACCCACTCGCGCGCCTTCGTCAGCAGCGGCTCGGGCGAACCGCTCGGCTTGTAGTCTTCCAGCGGTGGCGCCAGCAAAGGCAGCTCGGCATCCGGCAACGCGTAATGATTGCCGTCCTTCCAGGTCAGCGGGAAGGGCTCGCCCCAGTAGCGCTGGCGGGAGAACAGCCAGTCACGCAGCTTGTACTGGATACGGCGCTTGCCCAAGGCCTTCTCTTCCAGCCAGCCGATGATCTTCTTCTTCGCCTCGGCGGTCGGCAGGCCGTCCAGGAAGCCGGAGTTCACCGCAGTGCCCGGATCCGTGTAACCTTGCCAGTTCTCGTCGCCCGCAGGCTGCACCACCTGCACGATTGGCAGCGCGAACTTCTTCGCGAACTCAAAGTCGCGCTCATCATGCGCCGGCACTGCCATGATCGCGCCCGTGCCGTAGCCCATCATCACATAGTCGGCGATCCACACCGGGATCGACTCGCCGTTCACCGGATTGGTTGCATGCGCGCCGGTGAAAACGCCGGTCTTGTCCTTGCTCAGGTCGCCGCGCTCCAGATCGGACTTCGAGGCGCAGGCCTTCACATAGGAGTCCACCGCGTCCTTCTGCTCCGCCGCCGTGATCTCCGCGACATAGGGGTGCTCCGGCGCCAGCACCATGTAGGTGGCCCCGAACAAGGTGTCAGGCCGCGTGGTGAAAACCGTGACCGTGTGGCCATCCAGCTTAAAATCGACTTCCGCACCCTCGCTGCGCCCGATCCAGTTCCGCTGCAGCAGCTTGACCCCTTCCGGCCAATCCAGCGGCTCCAGCTCATCGATCAGGCGCTGGGCATACTTCGTGATCCGCAGCATCCACTGGCGCAGCGGGCGGCGCTCCACGGTGTGGCCCTTGCTGCGCCACTCCTCGACCTCTTCGTTCGCCAGCACGGTGCCCAGGTCTGGCGACCAGTTCACTGGCGCCTCATGCACGAAGGCCAAGCGCACCGCATCGATCTGCTCGCGCGTCCAGCCCTTGGCTTCCAGCTCCGCCACCGGTTTCGCCTTGTTGGCCTCTTCATCGAAATACGAGGAATACAGTTGCAGGAAGATCCACTGCGTCCAGCGCACGTAGCCCGGATCGGTCGTCGCGATCTCGCGGTCCCAATCGTAGCCGAAGCCCAGCGACTTCAACTGTCGCTTGAAGGTCGCGATGTTCGCCGTCGTCGTGATCGCCGGGTGCTGCCCGGTCTTGATCGCATACTGCTCCGCCGGCAGGCCGAAGGAGTCCCAGCCCATCGGGTGTAGCACATTGAAACCTTGGCGGCGCTTCGCCCGGCCGATGATGTCGGTCGCGGTGTAGCCTTCCGGGTGCCCCACGTGCAGGCCCGAACCGGAAGGGTAGGGGAACATGTCGAGCACGTAGAACTTCGGCTTCGTGGCATCGAAGTCCGCATCACCCGGATTCGGCGTGCGGAAGGTCTTCTCCGCATCCCAGCGCGCCTGCCAGGCGGGCTCGAATTCGTCGAAGGGGAATGGCTTGCGGCGCTCAGACATGGCTCAATACAGGATTCTCCCGCCACCGGCGGGGGGCGGAACTTGGCCGAACTCCCTAGATTTGAAAAGGAAAACCCCTCCGGTAGGGCACCCCCCAGCCTGCCGCACAATCATTGACACCCAATCCCTCAGATCCTTCGCTTCCCCCATGAACATCGCCCTGATCTCCGCCACCTGGCATGCCGACCTGCTCGCCGGAGCCAGCGGCTCCTGCAAGGAGGCGCTCCACGGCCACACCACCACGGACTTCACCGTCCCCGGCGCTCTAGAAATCCCACTCTTCGCCCAAGCCCTCGCCCGCACCGGCAAATACGATGCCATCATCGCCTTTGGCCTGATTGTCGACGGCGGCATCTACCGCCACGAATTCGTCGCCGATGCCGTGATCTCCGGCATGATGCGCGTGCAGCTCGATACCTCCGTGCCCGTCTTCTCCTGCGTGCTCACCCCGCACCACTTCAACGAAAGCCCCGAACGCCTCCACTTTTTCCGCGATCACCTCGTGATGAAGGGCAAGGAAGTCGGCAACGCCTGCCTCAAAATGCTATCGGTGCTGACCTCCCTCAGCTCCGATCCAAGTCCCTTCGCGGACAAATTCTGAGCCGCGGATCAGGTGGACGGCACCTTCGCCGGCTCAGCCGCGGGCTTCTTCGCCAGCTCCTCCTTGATCGTCGCGATGTAGGCTTCCGGCCCGCCTTTTTGGTAGCCCAGGTCCTTGGACAGCTTCTTGCCCTCCGCATCCAGTAGCAGCACCGTCGGATACCCTCCGTTCAGGTACTCCTTCTCCAGCGTTTTGTTCTGCTTCGCCAGCGCCTCGGGCAGCTTGGTCTTTTTCGGAAAGTCCGCCTCCATCAGGATCAGGTTCGCTGCCGCGTAATCCTTGAAGGCCTTTTGATCGAAGACCTCTTGGTGCAGCTTGATGCACCACCCGCACCAATCCGAGCCCGTCAGGTTGATCAGGATCGGCTTCTTCTCCGCTTTGGCCTTCGCCTTCGCAGCCTCCCAATCGGTCACCCATCCCTCACTGGCGGCCATGGCCATCGAGGCGGAAGCAACAAGCACGGCAAGCGGACGGAAAAACGTCTTCATGCCAACTAGGACGCGCCGGGAGCCCTCCGCATTCCATGAAAAGGAGGGTTTTCACCGCGAATGTCATTCCAACAAAAAGCCCCGCCCGGCACAGGATCCGGACGGGGCCCGGGCTGCCATGAACGAATAGCGCCCGCGTAGAAATTCAAATGGCTCGGCTCAATCGAGCTCCTTCTTCTCCAGCTCGCCGTCCAGGTGCTTGAGCATCTCATCCACCTTCATGAACTGGGCCGGATTGAAGGTGGAGAACTGCTTCCCCTCTGCGGTCAGCAGCAGGATCGTCGGGAAGCCCTCCACGTTGTACTTGTCCCGCAGCGGCTCGTTCTTCTTCGCCAGCTCCTCGTCCTTCTTCGGGAAATCCAGTTCCACCAATACGAACTTCTCGGCCGCCTTGTCGGAGAACTCCTTCTTGGACAGCACCGCCTTCTTCACCGCGATGCAGGGTGCGCACCAGTCGGAGCCGGTGAATTCCACCAGCACCGCCTTCTTCTCCTTCTTCGCCTGCTCCAGAGCCTTCTCCAGATCGGTCGTCCAGCCCTCCGGAGTCGCGGCGAAGGCTGAGCTCACCAGAGCGGAGGTGGCGGCGAAAAAGGCAAGATGGGTTATGGCTTTCATTACGTGGCTATAGGCGTAGCACAGAACCGGAATATTTCAAAATTCTTGGCCCGGCAGCGCCGCTCCGCTACCCCGCAGGCATGCCGCCGGAACTTCCCGTCCTGATCGTCGCCACCCGCAATGCCCATAAGACCCAGGAAATCCGGGAAATGATCGGCGATCGCTACAAGGTGCTGGACGTGAATGATTTTCCAGCCCTCCCCGCGATCGATGAGACCGGCACCACCTTCCTCGAAAATGCCACCCTGAAAGCCGCCGGCATCAGCCGCGAGGTGACAGGATTGATACTCTCCGATGACTCCGGTTTGGAGGTCGATGCCCTCGGCGGTGCTCCCGGCGTCTGGTCCAGTAGCTACGGCGGCGAGGAGGGCAACCACCCGAAAAACAACGCCCGCCTGATGGCCGAAATGGCCGGCAAGACCGACCGCGCCGCGCGCTTCCGCTGCACCATGGTCCTCGCCCAGGGCGGCCAGGTCCTCGCCTACTTCAGCGGCACCGTCGAAGGCCGCATCCTCGAAGCCCCCTACGGTGCCGGCGGCTTCGGCTACGACCCGCTTTTTGCCCCCGAAGGCCACACCCAGAGCTTCGCCGAATTGGGCCCGGAGGTGAAGAACGCCCTCAGCCACCGCGGCCGGGCCCTCGCCAAGGTCATCGCATGGCTCGAGGCCCGCGACTGATCTCCCACGGCCCTTAGCGCGTAGCGGAACGGCTGCGCCGTTCCGGCTGGGCGCATTCCTCCCCCAAAACGCCATTCCCCTCCTCCATGGCGGACTCCCCAGCCTGGAATAGCGCAGCCATTCCACCACTCCCTCGCGGCTCCGCCGCCTTCGACCTTGGACTGCGGAGGCTTGCCACCGCCTTCGGCAGGCAGCTTGCTGCCGTGGAGCACCTAACGATCTCCACCCCATCCCCGATCTCCCCCAAGCCCACCCCAGCGGCCCGCAATCACCTTCGCCTTGCAGCCTCGAAAACCACTTCCACCACCACATCAATAGCGGTCAGATCTCGCATCTTCACATCAACCCCCACTGACGATGTTGAAATGCGAGAGTTGACCACGAATGGTGGGAGCCTCCTCATGACGAGCCGAGGCCTCAAACGGAGAATCCCAAGGACTGGTATCAGTTTGACTCCTTACGATCCGCCTCTACTTGGTCCTGCTCCCTTCCTTGTTCCTTGATTCTCATGAAAACGATCCTCCGCTTTCTTCTAAGTGCTTCGATGGGGTGCATGGCCTGCGCCAAGGCCGAGGAGGCTCCTGTCCTCACTCTTGCGATTCTGAACCCGCTCGCAGAAGAGTCCGTGCCCGCCGGCGTCATTCCATTGAGCAATATCAAGCGGATTGATGTGGAGTTCACCTTGGACAGGAAAATAGAGGAGGAGGACGTTTCTGAGTCGGGTGTATTGCCGGTGAACCCGGCTCAAGGGCAGAACCCCAATGAATACATCACGATCAAGGTTACCGACGTCGCCTCCGGGGCTCCGGTTCCAGTAAAAGTTAACTATTACGGGAGTGGGGGGAAAGACGGCAAAAAGATCGTGAACTACTCGATGGAGATCCTCCAGCCGTCGGAAGTCCGGCTCGCCAAGATCCAAGCATGGGTCGCTGAAGTGCGAGCGCAGCAGGCCGCGATTCCAGGTGAGGAGAGCGAGCAACTCCTGAACAAGTTTGACGAAAAAAGTGCCGAGCTGGTTGCCGCAATGGACAAGCTCTACTACGAGAATCGTTTGGGGAAATTCAAAGTGATTGCCGAGTATCATTCCAAGGCTCCGGCAGCATGGGTAGGAACCACCTCGAGTCAGGAGCTTGTCGTGGAAGTGAAGGACAAAGGGTCATTCGTCGAAACGCTCAAGAAGCCTACGCCCGAGAAGCCTTAGTTGGGAATGAAGCTTCATCGATGGATCGCCGGATGGGCTTTGGTGGTCTCACTTGCCCTGTTGCTGCTCGCTCTCCCATGGGTCGGAGCCGCCGTGTTTTCACTGAAGCATGCGTTGTCGGAGTTAGACCTTGTTGGGTCTGAAACTTACCAAGCCAATCGATCGTTTCGCATCGAGCGGGGAGTCTCGGCGCTTCTGATGTATGGGTTTGGAATGGTGGCCACCGCAGGATTTTGGGGGATAGCGAGGGCTTGGGTCACCTCGCTCTTCATTCGCATTTCGATTTGGGTATTGGCCGGGATCGCTGCGTTCGGGGCTATCAAGCTTGCGGGCACCCTCGTGGGCGAGGGCACGGATGTCTCCTTCAAGGTGATCTTCATCGGCTTGCCGGGCGTGATCATCTGCCTCGCTGTGCTCGCAACCGTATTGCTGGTGACAGGGGGCACTGAGAGGGGGCAGTCCTGAAAACTCCCTCAGCCACCGCGGCCGCGCCCTCGTCAAGGTAATCGAATGGTTGGAAAAGGAGCGCTGAAATTACCACAGCGCGAACCAACGGAATCTGCTAGATCCGCCCGGTGAGCCACACGACCGAGGATGACAGCAAGAAGCGCAGGGAACTGCGCATCTTCCTCGTCTTCTATTTCGTGATCCTTTCCGGGATCACGGCCGTATGGCTGCATGGCTCACGGTCCTCCATCGCCGCTCAGTTCTGGAAAAGCACTCCCTGCACGATCGAGCGCTTCGAGATCGTGGCGGATCGAGCCTCGAATCCCGCGTTTAGGGCGGACCTGATCTTCCACTATGAGGTCGACGGTGTCCGCCACACCGGTACCAAGCTCCTCCCGGGCCGGGATGGCAACCGCGACTACGGAACACTGGCGGAAATCCGCGAAGTTCTGGTCCAACCGGCTACCCGCGGCAACATCGCCAACTTATCCGGTACGGAAGCCCGTTGCTTTGTGAGTCGCTTCGATCCCGCGCGGGCTTCCTTGAAAAGGTCATTGCCCGACGTCCTCGCGGGAGTCGTGGTCGCGGGCACCGTCCTCGGCTTCTTCGGTGTCTTCGGAACCTGCGTGATGCTCGCCAGCTTCCGGAGAGACCCTGGAGATGCCGGAAAGGCGATTGCTATTCTGGTCAAAGCAGTCGTGCTGCTCTTCACCCTGGCGAGCCTGGCGATCGCTGGCCTCTTTCTCGCCCAAGTCATCGAGACTTTCCGGATGAAGGAATGGAACGAGACGCAGGCCCAGGTGGTCTGGAGCCGCACGGATAGGGTCGAGGTGGGAAAACGCTCCAAGAGGGTGCCTGATATCTTCTATCGGTACCAAGTGGAGGGCCGGGAGTACCTTTCAAACCGCTACTCGCTGAAGCCCTCCGATTTTGCCGGGGAAAAGGCCACCGGAATCGCAACGAGTCATCCGGAAGGATCCAAGCTATGGGTCTTCTTTGATCCGGAGAAACCCTGGCGATCGGTGATCCGGCGCGATGGACCGGCCATCGGGTGGACCGTCCTGGCGCTGATTCCTTTCATTGCATTGCCGGTCGGAGTTTTCCTGTGGAGCGGAAGACAACGCAGCCGCCTCACAAAGTCTCCTCTGCCCCCGCGCCGGGAAAGACGCCCGAGATCGCTCCGCGAGCGATCGCGGGGCAAGTGGTGAGAGTCTGGAAAAAAGAAACGCGGGTTGATTTCCACGGATAAACTCCTCCCAATTTCGTTATGACCTTCATCTCATGCGTTACCGCGAGGTAGCCCCGCTGACCCGGGTAGCGGGACTCCTCTGGACCGCCTGCAGCCTGTTCGCTGTCGGGCTCGGTGCATGGATCATCTGGACCGGCTTCCCGGATCCCAAGCAAACCTACGTCGGCCTCGTCTTTGCGGTGATGGGCTCCCTCTCCACCGCCTTCGGCTTGGCCCTCGCCTTCGAACGCGAACCCAGGAGAAAGTGGCTAGCCCATCCTAACAGAGGCCTGCCCACCAGTGCCGCGGCGATTGTCTTCTTTCTCGGCTTCTTTACGGCCGGTTTGTTCGCGCTCGGGGGAATGATGGTCCCCGGTGTGTTTCACTGGAGCGCGGGCGGCGTGGTCCTGTCATTGGGAGTCATCGCCGTCGGCGCCTATCCTCTCTGGGCCATCTTCAAGAAGCGCCGCAAACAGCGCGAGCGATCCCTCAAGACCGCGCAGGAAGTTGCCGAGGCCCGCGAACGACGGCTCCGGCCCAAGGGAAAGCGCCCCTGATTTTCCACGCGTCGCCCGAAGCGCAATCTGCTAGAAGCCGCGCGCATGGGAACCGCCATCGGCGAAAAGTCCAAGGGCTGCGGCAACATCTTCTTCGGGATCATCTGGACCTCCTTCAGCTCGATCTTCGTCGCGATGGGGTTGTGGATGGCTTGGGGCGGCATTGCTGCGATGCGTTGGGAGGAAGCTCCCTGCACCATCACCAAGTTCGAGATCCTGAGGGCCGAAGACGGTGACGGCTTCCGCGCGGATCTCGCCTATCAGTATGAATACGCCGGCCAGAGCCATACCGGCGCCCGCCTTTGGAAGAGCGTCGAGAACAAGCGCGACTCTTATGAGGACCTCGTGGAACTGCGTGAGCCCTTCATGATGGGCCCGGAGGGCCAGCGCGCCTCTGCCGAAGGAGCCACGACAACCTGCCGGGTCAATCCCGCGAACCCCGCCGAGTCCTGCCTCTTCAAGACCAAGGGCGGCGAGATCGTCGGCGGCATCATCTTCGCGGTCTTCGGCGGCTTCTTCGTTCTCATCGGGATCTTCCTCATGCTCAGCAGCCGTGGACCTTCCGCCCGCTCCAGCCCCGGCTCAGCGGATAGCGGCATCTTTGCCACCCTCTTGGGTATCAGCTTCTGCGGCCTCTTCGGCTTGGGGGGCTTCGGCATCCTCTTCGGGCTGATCGTTCCCAAGGCAGTCGAGTGGTTCGACATGCGCGGCTGGAAAGAGACCACCGCCGAGGTCCTCGACGGCCGCGTCGCCAGCCATAGCGGCAGCAAGGGCGGCACCACTTACTCCGTCGATCTCTTCTACCGCTACGAATTCGGCGGCCGCGAGTACCGCGCGAACCGCTACAGCCTGATGGGGGGCAGTTCCTCCGGTCGTGACGGCAAGCAGGAGGTGATCCGTGCTCACCCACCCGGCAGCAAGCTGCAGGTCTACGTGGACCCCGACAAACCTTGGCACGCGGTGGTGAACCGCAGTGTCGGCTGGTGGGCGCTCTTCGTACTCTTCCCGCTACCCTTCATCGCCATCGGTGTAGGTGGCATCTGGGGCATCCTGAGTAAGAACAAGCAGCCGAAGTCCTGGCCCGCGGCCGGGAAGAAGAGGCCCTTGACCTGGTCTTCTTCCCGCCGCCGGCCGCGATCCGTAAATCTCGACGAAGGCCCGGCCTTGGCCTCCGGCGCATGGGAAAGCACCCGCGTGAAGCCCGGCTGTTCCTTGTTCGCGACTCTCTTCGCCGCCGTGTTCTGGAACGGCATCGTCAGCATCTTCATCTATCAGGATGTGAAGCTTTACCGGGAAGGATCCTGGGGCATGGCGGTCTTCCTCTCGCTCTTCCTGACGCCCTTCGTGGTGATCGGGTTGGTCATCGTCGGCGCGGGGATCAAGCAGTTCATCGGCCTCTTCGGTCCCGCCTACGAGATCCAGATCGAGCAAGCCGAGCTCGTTCCAGGCGGCTCCACCCGCGTGCGCTGGCGCCGCAGTGGCGGTCGCGGCACGGTGAAGAAGTTCCGCCTCTATCTGGTGGGCCGCGAGCAGGCGACCTACTCGCAGGGCTCGAGCACCTCCACTGCCAAGTCGGTCTTCCACGAGGAAGTTCTCTTCGACACCAGCGTCTCGCTCGCCGCGAACCAAGGCAGCGTGGATCTCCGCATCCCGCAGGACGCCGTGCCCAGCTTCGAGGGCAGGAACAACAGCTTTCAGTGGAACCTCTGCCTGCAGGCGGACGTCGAGCACATGCCGAACATCCGCAACAACCGCAAGATCGTGATTACCACTCCGCCGCTATGAACAACATCATCCTTGCCGGCACCGAATTCCGCCCGGGCGAGACCATCAAGGGGCAGGTGAGCTGGCAGCTCGACAAGCCACCGCAGGACCTTGAGCTCCGGCTCTTCTGGCACACCCGCGGTCGCGGCACGGAGGAAGCGGAGACCGTCGGCAGCCGCGGGCTCGGTACCGCTTTGCAGGGCAGCAGCGAGTTTTCCTTCACCCTCCCCGCCAGTCCATGGAGCGTGGACGGTCAACTCGTGAGCATCTGCTGGGCGCTCGAACTCGTCGACAAGAAGGCCGGCGGCTTGGCGCTCGCGGAGTTCACGATGGCACCCGGCGGCAAACCACTGGTGCTGGGAAAAGTCGACAAGCCAGAGTCGGAGTCCGGCTTCTGGCAGAAGTTCAAGCCGCGCTCGCAGCGATGACCGCGCGCGACAATCCCTTTGCGCCTGCTCGGCTCGCTCGCGTCCTCGGCTTCGATCCGGCGCTGAATGGCAGCTCTTGGGAAGAGCTGGAAGCAAAGTGGGAGCGTCTCGGTCGTCGGGCCGCGGTGACCGGTCAGCATGGCGCGGGCAAGACCTCTCTTCTCGCGGCATGGGCACAACGTTCTGAGGCGAAAGGAGATCCAGTCATCCGGCTGTTCTTCAATGAGCAGCATTGCCAGCTCCAAGACCCGGATCGGGACCTGCTAGGGGAATGCGTGGGCAAGCTCGTGCTGCTCGATGGCGATTGCCATCTCTCCTGGTGGCAGCAGCGGGAACTCCACCGGCTGCTGCGGCCCGCTGCCGGGGTGCTGGCCGCCCGTCACCGCCGTGGGCCTTGGCCGGAACTGCTGCGCTTGGAGCCGGGCCTTGAGCTGGCGAAAATCCTCCTCAACCGCGCCTTTTCAGCCCGTTCAGGGCCTTGGTCAGACAACCTTCCGGAGCGCTGGCGCCGCCACCGCGGGAATCTCCGCGAGCTCTGGCTGGAGCTCTACGACGAGGCCGCGGAGTTCCCTCTGTGAAGAAGGTAAAAAGTTTTTGTAAAAATTAAGGAAATCCTTACGATTCGCGGCGTGAAACGAATCGCCGCGCTTCTTTCCTTGCTCGTCGTTGCCGTCGGACTGAGTTCCTGCGGCGGCCAGGTCAAAGCCCGACAGGCGGTTTCCTACCGCTTCCAAGACGGGAAGACCGCCATGCTGAAGAACGGTGTGGCCTACGCGCCGAAGAAGGCACCGACCGCCGTGAAGCGAGCAATTGCTGCCGGTAACCGCCTGCAAAACAAGCCCTACAAGTGGGGCGGCGGTCATGCCAAGGAGCTCGATAGCGGCTACGATTGCTCCGGCACAGTCTCCTACGTTCTGCGGGAAGCTGGCCTGATGCAGGGCTCGATGCCCAGCAACGGCTACTTCAACTACGGCAAGAAGGGCGAAGGCGACTGGATCACGGTCTACTGCCGTAGCGGCCACGTCTTCATGACCGTCGCTGGCCTGCGTCTAGATACCGGTGGCCCTGGCGGCCGCAGCGGCCCGCGTTGGAAGCCAGAGACTCGTTCCGGGATCGGCCACGTGATGCGCCATCCTTCGGGCTTGTGAGTCGATCGGCTTTCCGGTGGCCCCTTGATTGGGGTTGGAAGATCGGCGATTGGTGATTTTCTTCCGCTTCCTTGTCCGCTCCACGAAACACCCAGCTCGACGGCTGGCGCGCCTTTGCCGTGCTGGGCGTGATCTGGCTGCACTGGGCGCCGCGCGAGTGGCGGGGTTCGCTTCCCTTTGAGATCGGCCTGTATTTTTTCCTAACCCTGACCGGCTTCTTGACCACGCGGGTGCTCCTGCGGGACCGGGATGCAGGGGAGAAGCTGCACAAGCCGTGGCGGAGGATGGCGGTGCGCCACTTCCTGAAGCGCCGCGCGATCCGCCTGCTCCTGCCCTGCTACGTGGCGATGCTGTTCGGCTGGGCCTGCGCGGCACCGGACTTGCGTGCGCACTTGTGGGTCTATCTCGCGCAGCTGGCGAATTTCCACATCGCCTTCTCGCCGGCGTGGCCGTCCGGAACGGCGCACTACTGGACCTTGGCGATCCAGATCCAGTTCTTCCTGCTCTGGCCGCTTGTGATCTTCTATCTGCCGCGCAAGCTGCTGGGACCAGCGATGCTGGCGGTGGTTGCGATGGCTCCGCTGACCCGCTGGGCGGCGCTGAACTTCTTCCCGCAATTGTATCATCCGGGGGCCTTCTCGACCTCCGCGGGCGACTATCTGGGGATGGGCTCGCTGCTGGCGCTGGCGATGGAGAAGGGGATGCCGGAGGGCGATCGCCGCCTCGCGCAGGCGGCCTGGGTGGCCTTTGCCTGCTATCTGGTGCTGTATTGCTTTGATGAGTCCGGGCATCCGATCGCCGGAGTGCGGCACGTTCAGCAGACCTTTCTCTCGGTGGTATTTGCCGGGCTGATCTCCGCGACCTTGCGCGGCTTCACGGGCCCCTTGGCGCGGATCCTCGATAATCCGGTGGTGCAGCATCTCGGCCGGATCAGCTACGGGCTCTACCTCTTTCATACCACGGTGCCGCTGGCGGTGGGCAAGGTGCTGCCTTGGCTGTGGTGGGCGGATGGCCCTCCGGCGCTGATGACGGCGCTGCGGATTCTGGTTTTCGCGCTTGGCTCTTGGGCGGCGGCCTGGCTCTGCCTGCGCTACCTTGAGCAGCCTTTGGACCGATTCCGACATCACGCCCGGCGGCCTTAGTCACTTTTTCCGGGGGAAGCACCATTCCCTTGCCCCGCGGGGAAGTGCATGGACCATCGGGGCGCATCCCGTTCCCATGAAAGCACTCGTCAAAGCGACCGCCGGTCCCGGACTTGAGATGATGGACGTCCCCATGCCCGAGGTCGGGCCGATGGACGTGCTGATCAAGATCAAGAAGACCTCCATCTGCGGCACGGACGTGCACATCTGGAAGTGGGATGCTTGGGCCCAACGCACGATCCCGGTGCCAATGCACGTGGGCCACGAGTTCTGCGGCGTGGTGGAATCGGTGGGCTCCGGCGTCACGGACATCGTGCCGGGTGAGCTGGTCTCCGGCGAGGGCCACATCGTTTGTGGCCGCTGCCGCAACTGCCTCGCGGGCCGCCGCCACCTCTGCCCGAATACCCTGGGCGTGGGCGTGAATCGTCCCGGCGCCTTTGCCGAGTATCTCTCGATTCCTTATCGCAACGTCTACAAGGTCGATCCCTCGATTCCCGAGGAAGTGATCTCCTGCTTCGACCCGCTGGGTAATGCGGTGCACACTGCGCTGTCCTTCGACCTCGTCGCAGAAGACGTGCTGATCACGGGCGCAGGCCCGATCGGTTGCATGGCCGCGGCGGTCTGCCGCTTCGCCGGTGCCCGCCACGTGGTGGTCACGGATGTGAATCCCTGGCGCCTTGAGTTGGCGAAGAAGCTCGGTGCGACCCGCACGGTGAACGTGGCGGAGGAATCCCTGGCCGACGCGATGAAGAGCCTCGGCATGAAGGAAGGCTTCGACGTGGCGTTGGAGATGTCCGGCCATCCCTCCGGCCTGAATGACATTCTCAATCACACCTCGAATGGCGCGAAGGTCTCACTGCTCGGGATCTTCCCCGACAAGGTCGCGATCGACTGGGACAAGGTGATCTTCAAGGGCCTCGTGCTGAAGGGCATTTATGGCCGGGAGATGTTCGAGACCTGGTACAAGATGAGCAGCATGATCCGTGCGGGACTGGATATTTCCCAAGTAATCACGCACCGCTTCCCGGTCAGTGAGTTCAAGAAGGGCTTCGAGACGATGATGTCCGGTCAGTCGGGCAAGGTGGTCTTGGATTGGGAGGCTTGAGCCGGTTTGACAAATCAGATGGCATCTGATTTGGTACCCACGTGAAAAGCCTCACAGCAACGGAGGTGGCTCGAAACTTCAGCCAAGTCTTGGACGACTTGGAAGAGAGTCATGAAGAGGTAGTGATTGTCCGCAATCATCGGATGATCGCGCGCATCATTCCCGAGCCGGAGGAGCAAAATGCCTTGGAGGTTCTAGGTGATCTTTACCGGACGCTCGATGATGAAACGGCCGATGCATTGGCGGAAGCCATGCGTCTCGACCGTGAGGGTAATGCTGGCACTTTGACCGAATTGCGGGACCCATGGGATTCCTGATCGATACCGGTCTTTGGATTGCAATTGAAAAGGGCAGGATTGGGGCAGGTGATATTCACGCCATTACCGCTCAAAGCCCGATCTATCTTTCTCCGGTCAACTTGGCGGAGATTCGCTTTGGCATCGAATTGATGACTGTACCCGCGACAAAGCAAAAGGCGCTGGGGACTCTTCGTCGGATGCGGCGGAAGCCCTTGCTTCGCATCACCGGTGAAACGGCGGAGATTTTCGGGTTCTTCGCCGCTGAGCTTCGCCGGAGCGGGCGGGGAGCTGACTTCCGTATTCAGGATCTGTGGCTCGCCGCACAAGCGGTTCAACGCGATTTCACTCTCCTGACTGCCAACCCGAAGGACTTTCAAGACATCCCCAAACTGAAGTGGATGCATCTGCCACTTCCTTGATGTCCGGTCAGTCGGGCAAGGTCGTCTTGGATTGGGAGTGATCCCGCTTGCGGAGATGAATGCGTGAGCCACGGTGGTGGATCATGAGTTCGGATCTCGAATCGCTGCCGAATATCGGCAAGAGCATCGCTGCGGATTTGCGGTCGATTGGAATCAACTCGCGGCGCGAGCTGCAGCGCAAGCGTCCGATCCAAGTCTATCATCAGCTCGAGGCGACGATGGGGCAGCGGCACGATCCCTGCGTGTTCTACACGCTGCTCGCCGCGAAGCACTTCCTTAAGACGGAAGAGCGCTTGCCGTGGTGGAAGTTCACGGCGGAAGGGAAGGCGGCCTTGGAGGCGGAAGGGCGGAATGTGAAGCGAGCGAGATGAGACCTTGGTCCTGTCCCGGCAGGGATCACGGCGAGTGGCCCGTGGTTGGGGCGCGTTGGCGCGGAAACCACCGGTTCGTTTGGTGAGGGAAGCGAGCCCCGGCAAGGGCTCAGGCGGGTGTGCCGGTAGTTCTCCCTCCGGGAGATGCCTTTATCTCAATCCGAGTTGCTCCAAGTCAGCACCCCAAGCCGCGGATACGGAGCGAAGCCTGAAAAGAGGGGGATCTCCGGATTCTCGTCAGCGACTATCTCTACATGAATCCACGCTTCGCAGGACTCGTGGAGGCGGGGGCGATCCACCTGAATGCAGTGGGAAAGCCGATGGGTTTGAAGGAGCGTATCGATGAAATCGGCGTCCTCGTTGTCGATCCCATGGGTTGCTCCCGTGCCTCCCCACTTCTCTCCGGTAAAGTAATCCTCCAAGGACATTGCCGGTGAGAGCAATTGTTCGCCCTCGACCAGGCAATCATTCCGGAGAGGAACCAGGATCCCCTCCAGCTCGGGCTGCAGGCAGGACGTCCCACCCGCTTGGTTCGAATAGGTCACGCCGCTGGGGAAGGCGACGATCAAGGCGAGACCGACATGCTCATAGAGAAGAACCTTGGGCTTCACGGCGGAGTCTTCTCTTCACACGCTATTCCACAGGTAGAGGCTGCGCTTGCTCTCCTTCGCCACGCGGGCCACGCGGCGGAGCTCCTCGATGGTCTCACGCAGATCCTCGGGCTCGCAATGTTCGAGTTCGTCGGTTTGTGCCCATTCCTCCGCAGCGGCGGCGATGCCGGCTTCATCCAGTGCGGCGGAAAGCTCGACGAACTTGGTGGGGAGCAGGCTGATCATGCGGTCGCCGCCGTCTTTTTCCATGACGGTCTCGAAGGCGTCCATGTGTGCCTCGTCCCAGTCCTTGCCTTCGATGATGGCCCACAGGGTGGAAAACTCGATGGCGGTGAAGCCGGTCATTTCCGCCCGTTCATTTTCCGGGGCTTGTTGGGTTTCATCGTACTCCAAGGCCTTGTCGGGAGTGGAGACGTAGAGGTCAGCGAGAACGGACATGCGCGATGGCTACCAGAAGCAGCGAATCCGATGCAGTAGAAATCGGAATTTGGTTTCTGGCGCGGATCTCCGCCTGGGGCGGAAGGCTGGCTGCCTCAGTGCTGCGGGCTTGGCACCTTTTCCCGCTTCGCCGACTCAAAGAACTGGTTGAACTTCTCAAGGCTGGGCCAATGGCCGACCGGGAGTTTCAGTTCGAAGAAGATCTTGGCCAGCCCGGGAAAGTCCTTCCACTCCGCGGACGACTTCGGTTGGGTTGCCGTGCCCAGGCAGTCGAAGCAGATCTCGACGAAGGCGACAGGCTTTTTCGCGCTGTCGTAGAACACGAAGGCATTGTGGGGAGAGTAGCATCTCATCAGGGCGTGCTGAGTGTGTTTACCGGTCACCGCCGCCTGCAGGCGCTTGATCTGGTCGTCGTTCAGGAGCGCGCCTTCCTTATTGAGCACATCCTCCCGGAGTTTGATGCCGGGAAGGATTACCTGGCGGCCGTTCGTGTCGGCGGGCCAAGCGTAGGCGCGCACTTCGGCAAAGGGGAGGCCGGTCCACTCTTCCGCAGCGAAGGCACCGCGCGACAGCAGCAGGAGGGCGAGGACGATGAATCGGATCCAAGAGAACTTCGTGGATCGATCGGGGCAGGCGGATGCGGTGCGTGGTGAGGTGATGTCGTTCATCACCTGCATTGACACGCGGCGGGCCGATCCTTGGTAAATCGTGTGTAAATGCTGGCTCCCGGCAAAAGAAAACCCCCGGCCGGCGAACCGGACGGGGGTGGGCGCGAACCCTGGGGGGAGCCAAGTCGTATCTGCTATGAAGACCGGCTGAAATCTCTCGCTTACACGTTTACTTTGCGGCGGCGGCCTTGAAGGTGCCCTTCAGGAAGGGCTCGCCGAAGACGCCCTTGAATTCCTTGAGGATCTTGAACTGGCCGTCGGCACGGGTTTCGCCGATGTAAACGTTCTTCGTGACGTGGTGATTCTTCTGGCTGGTCACGGTGCCGCCGGGGCCGTCGAAGGAGATGCCCTTCTCAAGCTCGGCCGTCACCTTTTCCACATCGAAGGACTTGGCCTGTTCGACCGCCTTCTTCCAGAGGTAGACGCCGTCGTAGCTCAGCACCATCGGCGAGCAGGTGACGCGGTTTTCCTTCACGATGCCTGGGGTCTTGGTGGTCTTCAGCCAAGCTTGGAAGCCGTCGACGAACTTCTTGTTGGCCGGGCTCTTGATCGACTGGAAGTAGGTCCAGCAGCCGAGCTGGCCGACGAGCTGCTTGGCAGGGAGGCCGCGGAACTCGTCTTCCGAGATCGAGAAGCTGACCACCGGGCAGGTTTCCGCGGTCAGGCCGGCGGCCGCGTATTCCTTGAAGAAGGGCACGTTGGTATCGCCGTTCAGCGTATTGATCACGCAGGCTTTGCCACCGGCGGCGAACTGTTTGATCTCAGCGACGATCTGCTGGTAGTCGGTGTGACCGAAGGGAGTGTACTTGCCAGCGGAGACGATCTCGTCACCTTCCTTGCGGAAGCCGCCGCCGATGTTCTCGAGCGGCACGCCCTTGCTGCGGAGATACTCGAGCAGCACCAGATTGGTGGTCTGCGGATAGACGTAGTCGGAACCGAGCAGGTAGAACTTCTTCTTCCCTTCCGCGAGCATGTAGTCGACCGCGGGAGTTGCCTGCTGGTTCACGGCTTCGGCGGTGTAGAAGATGTTCTTGGAGAGTTCCTCGCCTTCATACTGCACCGGGTAGAAGAGCAGGCCCTTCTTTTCTTCGAAGACCGGCAGCACCGACTTGCGGCTGACGGAAGTCCAGCAGCCGAATGTCACGGCCACCTTGTCCTGATCGAGGAGTTGCTTGGCCTTCTCGGCGAAGAGCGGCCAGTTCGAAGCGCCGTCGACGACGACGGGTTCGATCTTCTTACCCAAGACGCCGCCCTTCGCGTTGATCTCGTCGAAGGTGTAGAGCAGCACGTCACGCAGCGAGGTCTCGCTGATGGCCATGGTGCCGCTGAGCGAGTGGAGCACGCCGACCTTGACGGTTTCTTCAGCGCGGACAGAAGCCGCGGAGACGACGGCCGAAACGGCGGCCATGGCGAGGAGTTTTTGGAAAGCGGAACGGTTCATGAGAGTTGAGGCGATGATTGGGTTGTTAGAGAAGGGGGGAGGGGAGAAATGGTGCAAGCAGCGGCGAAAAGGCCCGTTCCCGGGGGAACCTGGAACGGACCTTCCCGCAAGCAACCGATGGATACCAAGGAAAGGGGGGACGCCTTAGAAGGCGCAGCCGATACCGATGTTGGAGGTGAAGAAGTCACCATCCGGGCGTCCGGAGCGGGGGTTGCCCACCACATCGTTGTCGGTGAGGTAGTAGGTGAAGCCGCCGTGGATGTTCCACTCGCCGCCCTTGTCACCCAGGAAGGTGAGCGGCAGGGTGGCATTGATCCCCAGCGAGCCGTAACCAAGGCCGGAATCGACGCTGCCCGGGTGGAAGTCGTCATCGGTGAAGAAGGCGACGTTCAGCGGGAAGGCGAGGGTCACGGGACCGACGTCGACCGAGTGCGAGATACCGGCGACGATAACGGTGCCATTGTGACCGCCGGAAGCACCGGGATCGACGCGGTTGTGGATCAGGAGCGAGGGGCTGAGGAAGCAATCGTAGGCGAACTTGACGTCCACGATCTGTTCGTTGCCGCTGCCGTAGTTCCAGTTCTGATAGAGGCCGGTGATGCTGAGCTTGTCCCACTTGTAGCCGAGGCCAGCCCAGATATCGATTTCCTGAAGGTCGCCGCCGATGGCGGAGGGGACCTTGCCATTCACGTCCCACCAGGTGCCGAGGATGAAGGAGAAGTTGGCCGGCAACTGCCAGGTGAGCTCAAGGGCGGGGTTGAAGGTCGGGCCCTCAAGGTCATTGCCATCCCCCCACACATCCAAGCCGTAGGAAACGAAGTGCGAATTAAGGTCGAGGCTGAGTGTGCCGGAGAAGAAGTCTTCCTCGGGAGCCGGTGCTGGCGCAGGCGTCGTGGTCGTCGTTACTTCCCCCGCATGGGAGGCCGAGGCTCCGAGGACGCTGGCCAGAAGGGCGCTCTTGAGGATGGCATTCACAGGTGTCTTCATGGTTGTCGGTATGGTTCTGGCGGGAGGCTTGCCCGCAGAACCCCATGAGCATTCACGTGGCCAATGGTTTGACCGATGAACCGCGTATGACAGGAATCCGAATCCGCCCTAACAGCCGGGACGATGAGCCTAGCTCATATATCCGGATGTTTTGTCATCGCAGGTCAGTTTATTGACCCCAAGCAGAGGAAAGACTCTGCGGGCTGACAAAAATGTCACCAGATCGCCTAGATCAAGCGACCCAGTCGCGGGGCCGGAACCGCTAGCGCAGCATAGAGCAAGCCGCGGAGGGTATTGACCAATTCCCGCGCCGCCAAGGCATCGGCACAGAGCGCACGAATGATCTGAACGCCACCTGGAAGAGGACCATGACCGAGGTAGACGCGCTCGTTGGTGAGGGCGTCGAGCGATTCGGCGGGCCAAGAATTTGCGGGTATGCCAGCCACGTAGGCGGTGAGATAGTGGCCTGCGGGAAAGCGCTCGCGCAGGGCCGTTAGACTGTGGTCATCCGGTGCCAGCGTGTAGCGCTCGCGAGCGACGAGTTGGCCTGCCACGTGAAGGTCCAGTTCCCAGCGGAGATTCTCGTATTGGAAGATCTCGTCGCGGGCCACGCGGCCGGGGGAGATCCATTCGAAGAAGATCAGCCCGGCATCCGCGGCTAGATCGATGCGAGTCTGCTGATGGTAGCGTGCACCGGCCTGCGGAATGAAGGGCTCCGGGATCCACTCCGCGAAAGCACCCGGCTCCACGCTGAGGCGCTGGCTGCAGACCGCGGGAGACTCGCCGCGGGCACGGTGGACGCGCGAGGCCCCGGGCGTGCTCAAGACGATGCGTGCGCCCGGACCCGCTTCCACCTGCAGGTCGAGGCGGTCGCCGTCGAAGAAGCCCGCAGTGGGATTGACGAGGTGAACGAGCAGCGCGCCAGACTCATCGAGGTGAGGTTTGCTGAGATGGATGGGCGCACGGAAGGATTGGCGCGAGAGATACGGCGTGCCATCCGCTCGCAGTTCGCAGCGCAGATCGAGGTGCCCGCGGATGGCCCGGCCGGAAACTCCTTCGCTGGATGAGTCCGGAGTCATTCGGGTCACGCGGGCACCTTCTGATTGGATATGGCCGCTAGAAGCCGGACCGCCCGGAGAGCGGTCCCTGCCTCATTTCACGCCAGCAGCGCGGCAAGCCGCTTGCAGACTTCCTCGACGTTCGCGCGGGAGTTGAAGGCGGAAATGCGGAACCAACCCTCGCCCGCAGCACCGAAGCCGGCACCCGGGGTGATGACCACCTGCGCTTCGCCAAGCATCTTGTCGAACATGTCCCAAGAGCTGAGGCCCGCGGGGCAGCTCACCCAGACGTAGGGCGCATTCACGCCGCCGAAGACCTGCAGGCCGGCTGCCTTCACGGCTTCCACCAGCAGCTTGGCATTGCCCATGTAGTGCTCGATCAGCGCCTTGACCTCGGCCTTGCCCTGCTCGGAGAAGACTGCGGCGGCACCCTTCTGCACGGGATAGCTGGCGCCATTGAACTTGGTGCTGTGGCGGCGGCTCCAGAGTTGGTGGAGCGGCACGCGATTGCCCTGGTCGTCCTTGCCGGTGACGCTCTTCGGGATCACCACATACGCGCAGCGCACGCCGGTGAAGCCGCCATTCTTCGAGAAAGAGCGGAACTCGATTGCCACGTCCTTCGCGCCTTCGATCTCGAAGATCGACTTCGGGATGGAAGCGTCCTGCACGAAGGCCTGATAGGCGGCGTCGAAGAAGATGATGGTGTCGTTCTCCTTCGCGTACTTCACCCAGGCCTCAAGTTGCGCGCGGGTGGCCACGGCACCGGTGGGATTGTTCGGGAAGCAGAGGTAGACGAGATCGACGCGCTCCTTCGGCAGGTCGGCGACGAAGCCGTTGTCCGCATTGCAGGGCAGGTAGACCAAGCCGCCGTAGGCGCCCTTTTCATCCCCGTCGCCGGTGTTGCCGGCCATCACGTTGGTGTCGACATAGACCGGATAGACCGGATCGGTGATGGCGATCACGTTGCCCTTGCCGAAGATGTCGAGGATGTTGCCGGTGTCGCACTTCGAGCCGTCGGAGATGAAGACCTCATCGGCGGAGATGCCGAGGCCGGCGAACTCGTTGTCGACGATGGCCTGGCGCAGGAACTCGTAGCCCTGCTCCGGGCCGTAGCCCTTGAAGGTCTCGCGGACGCCCATTTCGTCGATCGCCTCGTGCATCGCGGCGCGGACGGCGGCGGGCAGCGGCTCGGTCACGTCACCGATGCCGCAGCGGATGATGCGTGGGGCTTTGTCGGGATTCGCTTCCGAGAAGGCTTTCACCCGGCGGGCGATTTCAGGGAACAGGTAACCGGCTTTGAGCTTCAGGAAGTTCGAGTTGATCGAGGCCATTGCGGGGCGAGGTGTAGATGGCCGCCGGGGTGGGGGCAAGGCGTTCGTTCGGGAAGCTGGTGGTGCTTTCCAAAATATCGGACTGTGCCCGCGGGCAGATTGGGATAGGATCGGAACCGGAGATCATGACCAAGGCCTCAGCCCGGAAAGCACGAAAAGCCGCGGATCGTAGGGTCGCCTTTCTATTTCTCGGCATGGCGATTCTCGTGGTGCTAGCGGGAGTGTCCCCCTTCTTCGTGATCGGGTGGTTCTGGCCGGAGGCTCTGGGGCCCGCTTGGTGCGGAACCATGTTGGTTTTGATCTTGGCCCTCATCATCGGCTCGCTTCTCGAAGGTCGCCGCCTGCTCCGGCAGATCGGCTCGACAACGGGGGAAATCGTGCCGGGCCGGCTCGTCGAGGCTCGCGGCATATATCTGTACGGCTTTGAAGCCGGCTGGATCATGGTGGCCACCGGACGCAAGACCTTGGGAATTTTCCCTCGATTCGAGAAGTGGCAGGCCATCGACTTAGGTGAGCTGCTGCCTACCGGGGAGGCGGATACCACGCGGAGCTGGAGATCCTACGTCCTGCGCTTCACCGGCATCCCCAGCGAGACTGGAAACTTCGGACATATGGGCGGCTGCCGGCGGACGATCGAGATCCGCGAGGTTCTCGGCATCGAGGCCGAGGCAGCAAAGAGGAAGGATCTTCCCATGGCAGGTCCCCGACCGATCTCCCCGTGAGGTTCCCGGACGGCGGTAGCGGGCGCTCACAACCACCAACGATTCAGGCCTCTGCGTCTCTACTCCTCTCCGTCTTCCTTGCCGGATCGCTTGGCCTTCAGGCCAAGGGCGATACCCAGCAGCGTAGAGGGCACCAGATAGCGCAGCGGCTTGAAGGTCTTCGATGGCGACGCGGCGGCAATCTCCGAATCGCTCACCGGGCAATCCGGAACTGCCAGCCGCAAAGTCTCCATCTGCGATTCGATCGGGCGCGTCAGGTCAATCTGCACCAGGCTTGGCATCTGCCCGAGATTGGCGATGTGCGCGGTCAGCTGCGGTCCCAGGCCGACACGTAGGTCCACTTCCAGATGGGTGCCCTCGGAGGACTTCACGCCTTCCAAGTGGAAACCGACGAAGGCGCGGTCGTGCCAGGAGTAGATCGAGAAGCTGGGCAGGGAATCGTAGCAGAAGACCTCCAGCTTGCCGGGCTGCGATCCCGGCTTCGGCAGCAAGGCTGGGGATGGCCGCGCCTTCGCCGCCAGGCGCGAGAGATACTCCAAGGTGCCGCAGATCGACTGGCGGTTTTCCTCCGGTCCTTTCTTATTCTCACGGTCGCGGCCGCGGCGGGTGACGGAGGGTGAGAAGGGATTGAGGATGTAGACGCGGATCGTGCGGGACTTCCCGAGCGACTCCAGCATCGCCGGTTCGAGCAGCTTGAGGGTGCTGTCGTCCAGCCAAGTCTCCACGATGACGGTCTCCGGGGAGCTGGCGATACCCGTGATCACCTCATCGAAGCGTAGACCGAGGCTGGAGGAGCGCACGCCGCTCTTGTTCTTCGCATCGAGCCTCTCCACCAGGCGCTCCTCCTTCTCCGTCTCCAGCGCCTCACGGTATTGCCAGGTCGCATAGGCGACCCCCACCGAGACGACATAGAGGATTGCCGCCCCGGCCAGACCGCCGAAGATTTCATCCGCCATGTTGTCCCGCTGCGACTTCTCCATGCGGAAGTAGAGGAAGAACAGCAACGCCGCCATGGCCGCAGCCACGATCGTGGCATTGCGGAGTCCTCGCCTGCCGAGCTTGGAGGAAGGAGTGGAGGAACTCATGGGAGAAGGGCGCGGAGCCGGGAAAAATGCCCGCTCATCAGTTCATCGATCCCGGCTTCGGCACCACCCGCGAGTGAGTCAGAGGCCAAGATAAGAGCGGCGTTTTGCAGGATGGTGTCGCGGAGGAAGGGCGCGGCGCGACCCTCCAACAGGTCCAGGAACAGATCCACTGCAGCGCGGGGTGAGCCAGCTTCACGGAAGCGATCCAGCCCTCCCGTCTCATGCTCCGGTAGGAGCAGGAACTCGGCATCGAAGTGCCGCACTCCGCTGTTGAAGAAGGCGATGCGGTTCTTACCCGGCAGCAGTTCATCGACCCCCACCGCAGAGCGGACCAGGCAGGCGGTTCTGCCGAGCGCGGCGCAGAGTTCGCTGAAGCGCGCGAAGTAGATCTCCTTCGCGGCACCGTTGATCTGGACCAGCGGGTTGGTGTAGTTGGCGAAAGGGAAGACGATCTTGTAGAGATCCGGGATGCCCTCGCGGTGGATCCGGCGGCGCGCTTGGCGGAGTTCCTCGCGGTAGGCAAATCCCGCCTCGCTCAGGCGGAAAAACCGGAAGCGGCCCCCGGCGAGGATCTTCGCGAAGGCCGGGGCGCCCTCCCTGTGCTGGCTGAGTCCGGCCATGAAGTCGGAGCTGCCGATATTCCCCGTCACCGCACGCGTGCCCATCTTCACCACCCAGATGAAGCGCGCGGCGAGGATCGCGGCCATGGAGGAGAGATTGATGGTCCCGTCTCCACCGGTGCCGAAGATGTTCACGTGCCGCGGAAAGTCCGTGTCGATCTGCTTGTGGGACTCGATATAGCGGACGATTTCCGCGAGCTCTTCCGCGGCAAGCTGGTCCGGCCGGAGGGCGCAGAGCAGGCGATAGCATTCCTCCTCGCTCGCCGCCTCGCGGGTTTTCCGGAATTGGGCAAGGACCTCGGTTTCCACGTTCGCGGTGATCCTCCAGATGCGGGTTAGTCAATGCAAGGCGGGAAGAACTAGCTTGCGGGGGCGAGCAGTGCCTTCACCCGTGAGTGGTCGGAGCCGTGCTGGCTGTGCTCGGTCCAAGTGGCTTGCCACCCCTTGCCGAGCCAGATCTGGTCGAGGGTGAGGAGGGGAAGGCCATAGCACCAGGTTTCGCGGAAGCCGCGATGGGGGCTGTTGTTCGCGAGAGTGAGGGTCGGCTGCCAGCTGCGGCACCATTGGTTTTCCGGCGGAGTATTGAAGTCACCGAGTACGATGGCCTTCGGGTCCTCCTTGGCGGCGGCGAGAATGCCGGCCATGGTCTTTTCCCGGGGACGCCAGGGCTGCGAGTCGATATCCACCACGATCACCGTGAGCTCGCCGTGGGCGGGCAGGGAAACACGGCAGCGGTAGCACTTGTAGAAGTTCCACAGCCCGAGCGACTCGTGGGAGAGGATCTTGCCACGCACGCCGAGCATGGTGCCGCTGAATTTCTGCCACTCCATGCCGGCGGTGGCAGCGGTGAATTCGGCCCATTTCTCATCGGTGAAGTCACCGGACTCGACGACGGCGGTGATGTCGGTCTCCGCCATCACGGGCCAAACCTCGGGCGTTCCCTCCAGGCTGCGGCCGGTGTTGTAGATGGCGGCTTGGAGGGTGCCGGCAGGGATGGAAGCGGGCGGGGGATCGAGGCGGAAGGAGTGCCATCCTTCGATCACGGAAACGAGGATGCAGGTGGCCGCCATCAGGCGCAGGCCCCAGTGCTTCACGGCAAAGACGGCGAGCAGGCCCGCGAAGAGCCGCAGGAGCCATGGGGTGGCGTAGTAGATGACGGCGGGGACAATCCAGCTATCGCGGCCGCGGCAGATGATGCCGAGCCAAGCGAGGAGCAAACCGCCGACCGCCACGGTGCGCAGCAGTTTCGCCAGCGGTGGGCGCTTCATTTCCCGAGATTGAGGATCTGTTCGAGGATGGAGAGGTAATCCTCGAAGGCCTTCCGGCCGGGAGCGGTGAGCGTGTAGAGCGTCTGCGGGCGGCCATCGCCGGTGAGCTTTTCGCCCGTGAGGTAGCCGGCCTGCTCGAGGGTCCGGAGGTGGGTGATGAGATTGCCGTCGCTCATTTCCAACTCGAGCTTGAGGTCCTGGAATGGCCACGGATCCCCGCGCGAGGCCAGCAAGGTCATGATGCCGAGCCGGGCTTTCTCGTGGATGGTTTTGTCGAGTTTGGAAAAATCAATCATGCGCCCGGCCGGTCACGCGGTGTGGTGGTGACAATGGCGGCTCCGTAGAGCAAGTGGAAGCCTCCGAATGTCGCGGCCATCAAACCGGAGGCACCGAGGCGGTGGACCATCGGATAGGCGGACTGGATCGGGATGCTGCAGGCGAAGCCGGCCAGGCCAGCGATGACGAAGGCGGAGCCGAGCCAGACCATCGAGCGAGGCGCGAATTCCCGGATGGCCAGCAGGGAGAGTCCATAGTGCAGCACCCAGAAGGAGGCGGCTAGGAACTCCGCATTCACCGAGTCCGGGCCGCGGCCCGCGTACTTCAGGCAGATCAGGCCCAGGAAGCCCCCGGAGATAAGCGAGGGAAGCGAACCGCGAAGCGCTACCTTCAAGCCGTGCGACCAGATGGGACGCTCGTTCGAGCGGGAGAGACGTAGAAGTTGCCAGACCGCGAAGGTAATCGCGACGCCCAGGCCGATCAGCCAGACGCTACCCCAGCGCCATCCGATTTTGCCTTCGGAGAGCCAGCCGGCGGCCAGGGACATGGCCCCGCCTATCAGGGCGGCTTCCCCGGACAACGCGCGAAAGATCGTCGCGCGCTCCATCATGGTCCGAATCACCCGCAACTGCTCGGCGGCCTCCTCATGGGTCGTCATGCCAGTAAGCTTTGCGGAACAAAGCTGGTTGTTCCAAGTGAAAAATGTCGTGGACGCGGAGGAAAGTTAGGGCGGGGGGCCGGAAACCGGAAATCTGGAGTCAGGGAATTTGAAATCTCAAATTTGAGATTTCAAATCTGAAATCCCGGACCACGTCGTCCGTCCTTGCTCAGACCAAGCCGTCCTTCCGGGCCTGCTTCCAGTAGGCGTATTCGGAGCGGTTGAAGTCGATGTATTCCGGCGAGAGGTCGCTCGAGTACATGATATAGTCCGCATCGCCCTGATTGAGGTGGATGTTGATCCGGAACTCCGGCTCAGCGGCGATCTGGCGCAGCTCATCCATCGGCGTGGGGGCCTGGAGGCCGCCGAGGCAGGCGGGCTTGCCGTTGTAGAAGATGTCCACCAGCTCCTCGCGGATGCGGGCACGGGAGTAGCCGACGGCGTGGAGGACTCGGCCCCAGTTCGGGTCGCCGCCGTTCCATGAGGACTTGACCAGTGCGGACTTGCAGACGGCTTCGGCCACCAGCTTGGCATCGGTGTAGGTGCGGGCACCCTGGACCTCCACGGTCACGAACTTGGTCACGCGCTCGCCGTCCCTCACCACCGCTTGGGCGAGTTCCAGCATGACCCAGCGCAGGGCGTCGCGGAACTGCTTGCACAGCGAGCTGCCGCGGCGGATCGGCGGCATGCCGGAGCGGCCGTTGGCGAGGACGAGCACGGTATCATTCGTGCTCATGTCACCGTCGATGGTGATGCGGTTGAAGCTTTCGTCGACGCACTCGGAGACGGCCTTGCGCAGGTTGCCGGTCGGAATGTTGGCGTCAGTGGTGATGAAGCAGAGCATGGTCGCCATGTTCGGCGAGATCATGCCGGCACCCTTCACGCAGCCGCCGATGCGGACGCGATGACCGCCGAGGTCGAAGGAGATGGCGATTTCCTTGGGCCGGGTATCGCTGGTGATGATGGCGCGGGCGACTTCCGGGCCCTTGCCGGCTTCGAGACCCTCGACGAGCTCTTCGAAGCGGGGCTCGATGCGGACCATGGGCATTGGCAGGCCGATCACGCCGGTCGAGCAGACGCCGATTTCGGCGCGCTTCAGACCGAGTGGCTTGGCCACGCCGTTGCACATCAGCTTGGCGTCGTTGATGCCCTGGACGCCGGTGCAAGCGTTCGCGTTGCCGCTATTGGCGATGATCGCGCGCAGATCGCCCTGGCGCAGGTGTGCTTGGGAAAGCTTCACCGGCGCGGCTTTCACGCGGTTGGTAGTGAAGGTTCCAGCCGAGCTACAGGGATGCTCCGAGTAAATCAGCGCGAGGTCGAGACGCTCTGCTGCGGGGTTCTTGATCCCGCAGGAAATAGCGGAGCATCGGAAACCGCGCGGCGCTCCGACACCGCCTTTAATCCGGGAGACGGGAAAATCCATGACTGGGTTTGCAAGGGTGGGACGCGGAGGCTGAACAAATCTCACGCCGATTGCAACCCGGCTGTCTCGCCGAGGCCGAAGATGAGGTTGAATGACTGGACCGCCTGGGATCCGGCACCCTTGCCAAGGTTATCTTCGGCACTGGTGAGGATGATCCGGCCGGTACGTGCGTCGTGTGCCCAACCGATGTCGATGAAGTTGGTGCGGGTGACATGTTTGGTGTCAGCGCAAACTCCCGGGCCTAGCAGGCGGACGAAGGACTTCGTCCCGTAGGCTGCCTCCATCGCCTCGCCGACCGCGGCCAGCGTGGTGCCGGGGCGGAGCTTGGCGGTGATGCTGGTGGCGATGCCGGAATTCACCGGGATCAGGTGCGGGATGAAAGTGATCACCACGGGCTCACCGGCGGCCAGCGAGAGCTCCTGCTCGATTTCCGAGAGGTGGCGGTGCTTGGGGATGCCGTAGGCGCGGGCGCTTTCGTTGCACTCGCAGAAGAGCAGCGAGAGATCCGCCTTCCGGCCGGCACCGCTGACGCCGCTCATCGAGTTGGCCACGATCGTCTCAGGATCGATCAGACCGGCCCGGAGCAGCGGGACGAGGGGCAGGATGATGCTGGTGGGATAGCAACCGGGCGAGGCGATCAGGTCGGCCTTGGCGATTTCCTCGCCGCGGATCTCCGGCAGGCCGTAAACCGCCTTCTCCAGCAGCGCCGGGGCGGGGTGCTCGTGGGCGTAGAATTCCTGATAGACCGCGGCATCCCTGAGCCGGAAGTCCGCGCTCAAGTCGATGACCTTCAAGCCGCGCTCCAACAGGGCGGTGGCGATTTCCGCGGCCACGCCGTGAGGTAGGGCGAGGAAAGCGGCCTTGGCCCCGGTGGCGGCGATCGCATCCGGATCCGGCTCCATGAAGGGCAGCTCCGCGCCCAGCAGCTTGCGGAAGCGCGGGAACACGGCGGAAAGCGGCTTCCCGGCCTCTTGGCGGGAAGTCGCGGCGACGAGTTCGACATTCGGATGCACGAGCAGGAGCCGGAGCAATTCCTGCCCGGTGTATCCGCTCGCTCCCACGATGGCTGTCTTGATCCGCTCCATGACTAAGGATGCCTGCTGTTGCTCGGCGGGCGGAAAATGCACGATTTTACGGGCTTGCCAACCGGGATTTGGCCTGATTGTCTCGCCGCCCCGTCGCCGAGATGGTAAACGGGCTGTAGCGCAGTCTGGTAGCGCACCTGCCTGGGGGGCAGGGGGTCGTGGGTTCGAATCCCGCCAGCCCGACCATCATTTGACAAATCGCGGTTCTCACCGAGCCTCTCAGCGGCTGCCGCTTCCCAAGAGGAGCACAGCATCTCTCCCAATGACCGCCAGCGAGGACAAGTTCACCCCCGGGACATGGATTCCCTGGATAGTGGCGCTGTCGTTCTGGCTGGGTTGGAATGGCTTGGCTCCTGATCACTTGGCCGGGGCCAAGAAGATAAGCGGGGAGGAGATCGGCTTGGTTCACCAGTCGGACGATTTGCCGGCACCGGTGGTCCATCCGCGCCCGCTCGCGGAACTGGTGCCTGTCGTCAGCGGCAGTGGTTTGTTTTTGAGGCTTCCGTCGCAGCGTCTCGGGATCGAGGTGCTTCGGGAGCTGCCCGCGGAGGATCCGCGTTGGGGAGGTATCCAGGGAAGGGCGCCCCCAGTGGAAGCTTGAGAAGAGTTCGCGCTGCGAGCTCGTCGCGACACTTGCCCGGAAGGGTGGGTGCTTGCCGGCACCATGCTTTCCATCCGACCGCTGATCCCTTCTTGGATCGCGGAGGTTTCATTCGCCCCTGTGACGGCACCTCTCGTTGACGATGAGGTGCCAGGTTTCCGCGCCTCGTTGAGAACGATGGCGGAAACTTCTCAACCCTAAGTAATCCGATGATCACTTTTTCAACGCTTCTATTGCTGATTTTTGCCCCGGCTTCCGCACGCCGGTCCTCATTCACCTCAACCCTCCTCGCACGATGATCCAGTGGCTTTTCCCGAAACTGATGGGTGGCAAGGACGAGCGTGAACTCCGCCGCCTTCGGCCCACGGTCGCCCGCATCAATGAGATCGAGGAGCAGCTCCAGCGCGAGCCAGCCGAGAAGCTACTCGAACTCACCCAGACCTGGCGCGAGCACCTTGCCCGCTACCATCCGCTCAAGGTCCCCACCAAGGTCCAGCTCGAGCAGATGACCGAGGCCGAGCTCAAGTCGGTGGCGGATTCGATCCAAGGCCGCTGCAAGGTCCTGGCGCGCGAGTTCTCGACCCTGCCCTCCATTGTCTTGCCGTCGGTCTCCTCGATCGAGGACGCGAAGGCAGCATTCCTCGCGGCGGAGGAAAAGTTCCAGAAGCCCCGCGCGGGCTATCTGGAGCGGATACTGCCCGAGGCCTACGCGGTGGTGAAAAACGCGGCGCGCCGCCTGTGCGGTACTGAGATTCTCCTCGGCGGCCAAGCGCAGCGCTGGGAGATGGTGCATTTCGACGTCCAGCTGCTGGGCGGGGTCGCCATCCACCGCGGGATGATCGCCGAAATGATGACCGGCGAGGGCAAGACCCTGGTGGGCACTTTGCCGATCTTCCTGAATGCCCTGACCGGGCTAGGCGTGCACGTGGTCACGGTGAACGATTACCTGGCGCAACGCGATGCGGAGTGGATGGGCACGCTCTTCCGCTACCTCGGCCTCAGCGTGGGCTGCATCTTCAACCAATTGCCGCCCCACTTGCGGCACCAAGCCTACGGCTGTGACATCACCTACGGCACCAACTCCGAGTTCGGCTTCGACTACTTGCGGGACAACGGGATGGCCTCGACCAAGGAGGAGCAGGTCCAGCGCAGCCACTACTTCGCGGTCATTGACGAAGTGGACTCGGTGCTGATCGACGATGCCCGTACGCCACTGATCATCACCGGCCCCTCGCCGGACTCCGCGAAGCCCTTCGAATTCTACAACCCGGCCGTCGAGAAGCTGGTGAAACGCCAGACGGAGCTCTGCAACCGGATCGCCGCCGAGGCGAAGCAGTTGCTGGACGCGGGGAATAGCAAGGAGGCGGGTCTGCTGCTGCTGAAGCTGAAACTCGGCCAGCCGCGCAACCGCCAGTTCCTGCGCTTGATGGAGAATCCCGAGCGGCGGCGCCTGCTGGAAAGCACGGAGCTGACCTTCCACCGGCAGATGTTCCAGAAGGACCTGCACAAGCTGAAGGAGGAGCTGTTCTTCGCCGTCGACGAGAAGTCGCGCGCCGCCGACCTGATGGAGAAGGGTCGGCTTTTCCTCGATCCCGATGATCCGGATTCGTTCACGCTTCCTGATGCGGGTGCGGAGCTCGACGCGATCCGGGCGAACCGCGATCTCAATCCGGAACAGAAGGAGTCCGCCATCGCTGCCCTTGTGCAGCGGCGGGAAGAGCAGGCGCTGAAGGTTCATGCCATCTCGCAGTTGCTCAAGGCCCACTGCCTCTTCGAGCGGGACGTCCACTACGTCGTGCGCGAGGGCAAGGTCAGCATCGTGGACGAGAGCACCGGCCGTGAAATGGAAGGTCGCCGCTGGTCCGACGGTCTGCACCAGGCCGTGGAGGCCAAGGAGCGGGTTGCAGTGGAGAAGGAGAACCGGACCTACGCGACCATCACCATCCAGAACTACTTCCGGCTTTACGAGAAGCTCGCTGGCATGACCGGCACCGCCTCGACCGAGGCCGCGGAGTTCCACGACATCTACAAGCTCGATGTCTTGCCGATCCCGACCAATGCCCCGAGCAAGCGGATCGACGACAATGACCTGATCTTCAAGACGCGTCGCGACAAGTACAACGCGCTCGTCGAGCGAATCGAAAGCGCACATGCGAAGGGCCAGCCGGTATTGGTCGGAACCGCGTCCGTGGAAGCATCGGAAACCGTTTCGCGGATGCTGAAGCGGTCGAAGGTTCCCCACACAGTGCTGAACGCGAAGTTCCATCAGCAGGAAGCCGAGATCGTGGCTCTGGCCGGACAGCGCGGTGCGGTGACCGTGTCCACCAACATGGCCGGCCGTGGTACCGACATCAAGCTGGGCGCTGGCGTCGCGGAGCTTGGCGGCTTGCTGGTCATCGGCACTGAGCGCCATTCGTCGCGGCGGGTGGACCGGCAGCTGCGCGGCCGTTGTTCCCGCCAGGGTGATCCCGGAGGAGCGCAGTTCTTCATCTCTCTGGAAGACGACCTGATGCGGAATCACGCCGAGCCGGCCCGGATGGCGGCCTTGCTCGAACAGGCAGGCAAGCGCGGCGGGTCGTCGCTGGGCAGCCTGGTGGAAACCGCCCAGATCCAGGTCGAGCAAAGTGACTACAAGGGCCGCAAGCGCGTCCTCGACTTCGACGATGTGATGAACCTCCAGCGCGAGATCGTCTACAGCTACCGCAATGACGTGCTCTCCACGGGCGACATGCGGCAGCTTGTCCACGAAGTCTTGGCTGGCGGGATCGGTGCCAAGGTGGAGGAACATGTCTCCGAATGTGACCCGGAGGATCCGGATCACCGGCCGCTGGTCGATTGGGTGCGCCGCAACCTGCATGTCGAGCTCAGCGAGGAAGAACTCGACATGAACCGGATCGACAAGCTCACCGCGGGCATCGTGGCCAAGGTCCGGGATGCCTATGAACGCCGCGTGGCCGCACTGCCGGCGGAGCTCGTGGATCGGGAGGAACGCCTGCTGGTGATCTCCGCCATCGACGGGCTCTGGCAAGAGCACCTCAGGGAAATGGACGAGCTGCGCGAAGGCGTCTACCTGCGCGCGCAGGGACAGAAGGACCCGCTGGTCGAATACAAGAACGAGGCTTACATCCTCTTCCTCGTGCTGATGGACTCGATCAAGAAGCAGGCCACCGTGGGTCTCTTGCGCTTCGCTGGCGCCATGGGCAATATCGTCACCTCAACAGAGCGGAGCCTCACTGTGTCTGTGGGAGGGTAAACGGCTTGTTTATCCTGCAGTAGGCACATGCAGCTTCCTCACAAGATCCTCGTCCAGCGCCTGACGGAACACAGTCAGGCGCTGGCCCTGCCGGCTGGCCGCCGCGTCGGCCAGCCCGGACATGATGTGGCCCGCGAGTACTTGCTCGGGCAGATGGAGCGGATCGGGCTGAAGCCCTTCGAAGGCGGCTCATTTGAGCTTCCCTACGAGCGGCTTCATCCGAACACGCGTGAGCTTCAGGGCTTCATCAATCTGGTCGGCGTGATTCCCGGTCGCGACCGCAGCCTGCCGCCCATCCTGTTAGGGGCGCACTACGACAGCGTGATCGATGCTCCCTGTGTCGATGACAATGCGACCTCTGTGGCTCACAATCTCCTGCTTGCGGACCATTTCGTGCAGGAGCCCTTGGAGCGGGATCTGATCATTGCTTTCTTCGATGCGGAGGAACCGCCCTTCTTCCTCGGGGAATGCATGGGTTCGCGGCGTTTCTGTGAGGACTACTGTGGCGATATCGACTTCGCCGCAGTCATTGTGACGGATCTCGTCGGTCATGATGCCACGGATGGCGGGCTGCCGATCCCGGGGCCGGTGAAGACGCTGCTGCCCCATCTCAAGAACCTCATTGGCGTGATGGGGGCGGAGAGTGATGGAAGCTTCCCGGCAATTGTAGAGGCGGCGGCCAAGGATGCGGACGAGCTGAGGGTTCTCTCGGTCCTGCATCGCTACGTGGGTCCGGTGTCCGACCACGCGGCTTTCGTGGATGCCGGACAGCCCTTCCTATTCCTGAGCTGCGGGATGGGAAGGTACTATCACACGCCACAGGACACGATGGGCTGGATCAACTTCGACAAGTTGGCCCACACCACCCGCTTCATCGCCGACCTCGTCGTCCGCATCGATCGCACCCCAGCGGATGCCAATCACGAGCGCTTTGATCCTTTCGAGACCGACCTGCGGATGCTGAAGAAGGCTCTCGGACCGATGGCGAGCGTGGGCCTGCGTGCGATGGGGATCAAGATACCGGAATCGCGCAGGGAGCTGGACCACTTTCTGGGTGATCTCGTCGTGGGGCGCTTGATGAGCTGAACGGCGGAAATGACCGCCCGGCCCCTCACTCTGCGGCTGCTCCCAAGAGAATCTCGCTGACCTTCCCGTCCTTGAAGCTGAAGATCAGCCCGCCATAGATGGAGCCGGCGACGAAGCTCTCTTCTTCTTTGTCTTTCTTGTCCTGGTCCTTGTCCGCTTCCGCGGGAGGATCTTCGGAAGACTTCTCTTGGACGTCACCATAGGCCTTCACCACTTCGGCGCGCGTGCTGCCCACTTTGATACCACGGGCGGTGGCGAGTTCGCAGCCCTTGCCGGCGATTGCGACGAGCACCTTCTTGGGGCCGTCTTTCTTTTCGGAGCTCATCCTCACCGTCACGCCGAGGGCGGGATATTTCCATTCCTCCACCCATTCGCCGATTGCTTCCCACATCTCGGGCTTACCCTTCGACTTGGGTTCGCCGTAGAGTTTGATCAGGTCGGCGGCTTTCTGGTCGTGGCGGATTTTACCGATGGACTCAGCGGCCAGAAGCTTGAAGTCATCCGCGCCCTTGTCCGTGGCTTCGGTCTCCTTTTCCGCTGCGGGAGGCTTGTCGCTCTCCGCGCCACGCGCGAAGCTGCCCGAGAGTAGCGGTATTGCGGCCGAGATGATGAGCATGAGGGATGGCTTTTTCACATTGGGATAGAACACCCTGCGGACGACAGATCAAAGGGGAAACATGGAATCGCAGCGGGAGTTTCCAGTTGTCCGGGGTTTCCGGGGCATTTATCCCCATGGTCTTGTGATTCGCGCACTTCTCTTCTCTGCCGCTCTCCTGCCTGCCGCTATGGCAGACACGTTCGTCAATCCGATCGCGGAGGGCGCGGATCCCTGTGTGATCCGCCATGGCGACCAGTACATCTGGTGCCAGTCGGCGGGGAACCAAGGCGTAGCGCTGTGGGTCTCGGACCGGCTGACTTCCTTGGGTACGCCGCATGTGGTTTGGACCGCGCCGGAGAGCGGGCCTTACTCGAAGGAAGTGTGGGCACCGGAGCTGCAGTTCATCGACGGGAAGTTCTACATCTACGTCGCGGCTTCGGATGGGAAAAACGCGAACCATCTGGCGTATGCTCTGGAGTCCGAGGGTGCCAATCCGCTCGGTCCCTACAAGGTTCACGGGCCCCTCGCGACAGGCGATGGCGCGGACGGCAAGTCGCCGAACATCTGGGCCATCGACATGATGACCTTCAAGCAGGACGGCAAGCTCTACGCGGTCTGGTCCGGCTGGGACAAGCCGGGCAGCGACAACCAGTATCTCTACATTGCACCGATGAAGTCGCCGGTGGAGCTGGCCGGCCCGCGGGTCCGCATCGCCGCGAATGACACCTATGTGTGGGAACGCACCGAGGAGAAGGAAGGCACTCGTGGCCTCGCGGAGGGTCCGCAGATCCTGCAGAACGATGGTCGCACCTTCCTGATCTATTCGACCGCCGCTTCCTGGCTGCCGACCTACAAGCTCGGCTTGCTGGAGCTCACCGGAAAGGATCCGCTGGATCCTGCCTCCTGGCAGAAGCATTCAGAGCCGGTCTTCCGCGCGACCGAGCAGACCTTCGGCGTCGGCCATGGTGGCTTTGTGAAAAGCCCGGATGGCAAGGAGTGGTGGCAGGTCTTCCACGCGAAGCGTGAGCGCAAGGGCAACTGGTTGCGCTCGATCTATGCACAGCCCTTCACCTTCAAGGCGGGCTTCCCGGACTTTGGCGCGCCGGTGGCTCCGGGCTCCTCCATCGAGCGGCCCTCGGGTGAAAAGGTAGCGGCTCCGAAGCTGCCGGTCTCGGCGAGCTTCAAAGACGCGAGGGATCTCGACGGCTTCTCCTACTATGGTCACCAGCAGTTTCTCGCCGTGACGAAGGAGGGCGTGGAACTCGGTGCACCGCCAAAGGATCCGGTGAATGCCTATCGCACTGGTGAAAAGCTGGTGCTGGATGGCGGTGAGTTCACCGACTTCACCGCGAGCATACGCATCAGCATCGTGAAGGGTGATCGTGATGCCGGTCTTTTGTTCCGCGTCACGGAGCCCTCCGTCGGCTTTGATGCCCAGCGCGGCTACTTCGCGGGCATTGTCCCGGCTACGAAGATTGTCGTACTTGGCAAGACAGATGGCTCGTCGTGGAAGGAGATTGCGCGTGAGCCGATCACGGCGGACTTGAGCAAGCCGGTGGCCTTGGGCGTCACGGTCAAGGGTTCACAGATTTCAGTCGGAGTGGATGGCAAGGAGGTGCTGAGCGCAAAGGATGAGACCTACGCAAAGGGCAGTGTCGGCCTGCGGGTGGTCGACACCCACGTTCGCTTCGACGGCTTGGAGGTGAAGGCAGCGGAGTAAGCTGGGCTGGTAAGATTCCGCCATTCCGCGGCCAGAACATACATTCTGGCCGTGGATCGGGACGGCGTTTGCCAAGGAAGGGCTTCTCCTTCCGCCAATGGCGGGATCGGGGCTGGACCTGATTGCTTGGGGAGGCTTTGCAAGGTGTTGCTTGGACTGGTATGATTTCAGTCCCCAAGAACGCCTTTTGCCATGAAACCCTCGTCAATCCTCGCGCTGGCCCTCGGTCTTGCGGCCATTCATCCCACGGATTCCCTAGCTCAAGCACCAACCACCCCGAAGCACCGCTTCGAGATCGGCGAGAAGGATCTCCTGCTCGATGGCCAGCGTCTGCAGATCCGCTGTGGCGAACTTCACTTCGCGCGGGTCCCGAAGGAGTACTGGCGCCAGCGCCTGCAGCTCTGCAAGGCGATGGGCCTGAATGCTGTCTGCGCTTATCTCTTCTGGAACCTGCATGAATTCGAGCAGGGGAAATACAACTGGGAAGGGCAGGCGGATGCGGCGGAGTTCTGCCGCCTCGCACAGGAGGAAGGCCTGTGGGTAATCCTGCGGCCGGGCCCCTATGCCTGTGCCGAGTGGGATGGCGGCGGCCTGCCATGGTGGTTGCTCAAGAAGCCGAACATCGCGCTGCGCTCGCAGGACGCCGACTTCATGGCGGCGAGCAAGGCATGGCTGGCGGAAGTCGGCCGGGTGCTGGGCCCCTTGCAGGTCACGAAGGGCGGGCCGATCCTGATGGCGCAGGTCGAGAATGAGTACGGCTTCTACGGCAAGGACACCGAGTACATGGGGCGCATGCGCCAAGCGACGATCGATGCGGGCTTCGATATTCCGCTCTTCGCCTGCAACCCCACCGGTAACCTCGCCAATGGCAAGCGTGACGATCTCTTCAACGTGGTGAACTTCGGCAGCGATCCGGCGACCGGCTTCAAGAAGCTGCGCGAGGTGCAACCGAAGGGCCCGCTGATGTGCGGCGAGTTTTATCCCGGATGGTTCGATACCTGGGGCGCTCCGCACCACCTCGGCAAGACGGATGCTTACCTCAAGGATCTCGAATACATGCTCAAGGAGGGAGCATCCTTCAGCATCTACATGGCGCACGGCGGGACCTCCTTCGGCATGTGGGCCGGTGCGGACCGGCCTTTCAAGCCGGATACCAGCAGCTACGACTACGATGCGCCGATCAGCGAAGCCGGTTGGGTCGGCGACAAGTTCGATCTTACCCGCAAGCTGATGTCACGCTACCTGCTGCCGGGCGAGAAGCTGCCTGAGCCGCCGGCACCGATGGCGGTGGCCGCCGTGCCGCAGTTCAAGCTCACGGAAACGGCTGATGTCTTTGCGAACCTCCCGCAGGCGATCAAGGACAGCGCGCCGAAAAACATGGAAGCCTATGACCAGGGTCACGGTTGCACCGTTTATCGTACGATGCTTCCCGTAGGTCCGGCGGCAAAACTTCAACTTGATCAAGTCCACGACTTTGCCTGGGTCTTCGTCGATGGCAAGGAAGTCGGGGTCATGGATCGTCGCTCACGGCGCTTCTCCGTCAATCTGCCCGAGCGCAAGACGCCGGCGCGCCTCGACATTCTCGTCGAAGCGATGGGCCACGTGAACTTCGGCACCGAGATCCACGACCGCAAGGGCATCCAGGGCAAGGTTCAGCTGGTGGCGGGCACGCAGACCAACGAGCTGAAGGGCGACTGGGAAGTCTTCGCGCTGAAGCTCGATACACCGATGCTGGCCGCACTGAAATGGAAGCCTGCGGCGAAGGATGAAAGCGGCCCGAAGTTCTGGCGCGGCAACTTCAAGCTCGCGACTGCCGCAGATACCTTCCTTGACCTCCGGGCTTGGGGAAAGGGTGTGATCTGGGTGAATGGCCACTGCCTCGCCCGGCACTGGAGCATCGGCCCGACGCAGACCGCCTATCTCCCCGGGGCTTGGCTCAAGGCAGGCGACAATGAAGTGGTGGTGCTTGATCTAACCGGACCGCGCGAGCCGGTGATGGCCGGACTGGCGAAGCCGATTCTCGACGAGCTTCACCCCGAACTCGATTTCGCAGTCAAAGGCACCAAGAAGAGCAGCTTGGAGCTCGGCAATCACCCCGCCGATCTCAGTTCCAGCTTCAAGCCCGGCAGTGAGGTGCAGGATGTGAAGTTCGCCAAGCCGCTGGAAGGATCCCAGTTCGTGCTCGAAGCGCTGAATGCCCACGACGGCAAGCCCTATGCCGCGATCTCCGAGCTGGACCTGCTCGACCCTTCGGGCAACTCGATCTCCCACTCGAGCTGGACTATCGCCTACGTCGACAGTGAGGAACTGGTCGGCGAAGACGGATCCGCTTCGAACGCGATCAACGGCCAGACCGCTGACTTCTGGCACACCGAGTGGAAGACGCAGTCACCGGCGTATCCACACCGCTTGGCAATTGATCTCGGCGCGAAGACCGCCGTCGGCGGCTTCCGCTACACCCCCCGCACGGGAAACAACCCGGGACGGATCAAGGACTACAAGGTGTATGTCGGCAGCGGCTTCGTGAAGTCCGCGCCTTGATTTCAAATGCCAACAAAAAGGCCCCGGTCCTTTTCAGGACCGGGGCCTTTGTCGTTTCAGATCAGAGGCTCTTCAGATAGGCCGCGATGTCCGCCACGCTCTGGGGCGTCAGGCCCAGAAGGGAAGGCGGATACATCAGGGACTTCTCCATCTTCTTCATGCTGGCGATGCGGGACTTCGAGATCGTCTGCATCTGGCCACCCATGCACTTCACGATGACCGGGTCGCCCTCGCTGAGGACCATGCCCATGATGGTGATGCCATCCTTGGTCTTGATCTCCGTGCCGTCGTAGCCATGCGAGATATCCGCGGAGGGATTCACGATCGCTCCGATGATCACCTCTGCAGGCTGCTGCTTGCCAAAGGCGGTGAGGTCCGGACCGTAGTCGGTACCAGCATCGCCAATGTGGTGGCACATGAAGCAAGCAGCCACGGCGGTCTTGCCGCGTGCGGCATCGCCCTGGAGCTTCGCGATCTCCTCAGCTGGCGGCAGTTTCGGTGCATTCGCCGGCTCGGCGGGCATCTCGACGGCCACTAGCTTCGCATTGGCCGGATCCTGGCCCATCGTCTTGAGGATGCCATCCACATTGTAGGGCTTCCAGAGGTTGCCCTTGCGGTTGTTCACCCACCAGTTTGCCAAGTCCTTGTGGACATAGCCGTTGGTGTTCGCGAGCTCGATCATCCCGGTGGCAGCGGCGGCGCTGCCGGTGAAGCCCAGCGCGGTGAGCGCCAACTTCGACTGATCCGGGCTGACCTTTGGCGAAAGCGCGCGGGCCTTCAGGTCTGCTGCGGCTTGTGCCGGGTGCAAGCGCCAAGCCAGCCAGGCGAAGGCATCCGTCCACGCATCCGGTGCGGCGGTCACCTTGCTACGCAGTGCCTCGTAGACCACGGCTTCCTTGCCCGAGCAGCCGAGGCCGAAGGCTTCGAGATAGGCGCGGTCCTTGCCATCGAACTTCCCGGCGATGGTCACCAGGGAAGGCAAGGCCTTGTCCGCCGGCACATCGCGCAGCGAGAGAGCGATCTCGCGCCGCACCATCGGTGAGGCATCTCCCGCCATCTTGTCGGCGAGCTTCACCACATCCGCACCTGCGGCACGGGCGGCACGGCAGGCAACGAGACGAACGCGGGCATCGCTGGAGTCCAGCAGCTCCGCAGCGGCCTTCTCACCGGCGGGACCCATTTGGGCCAGCAGCCACACGGCACGCGCGGCGATGTAGGGGTTCGCATCCTTGAGCAGCGCTGCGACGGCCGGAACCGCCTTCTCACCCTGCGCCTTCAATTTCACGAAACCGCTGTTGCGGACGTTGACCGCCGGGCTCTTGAGCGCGGTGATCTGGCCTTCGGTCGTGCTGAGGTCGATCTTCGGCACCACCGGCTTGAAGCCCTTCGGCGCGATCCGGTAGATCGTGCCGGTGCCGGCCTTGTCCATCGTGCCGTGACCGCCCACGCGTGGGTCAAACCAGTCGGCGACGTAGAGCGCGCCATCCGGACCCACGGTGACATCCGACGGGCGGAAGCGGGTCTTCAAGTCGTTGTTCGGCTTGCCGCCTTGGAAGTCAGAACCCGCGAACTCCTTCTCCTTGTTGGAAGTGAGGAAGTCGATGCGCTGCAGCTTGAAGCCCGCGCCGTCCCGCTCCGGCAGGTAGCCGTAGATCACGTTCTTGCCGGCCTCGCAGGCGAGGAGCAGGCCCTGCCACTTGTCGCCCAACGCGCCATTCTCGTAGAAGGCCACGCCGGTCGGCGAGCCGCCGCCATACACATCACCGGAAGGCATCGTGCCCGGATCTTCCTGGCGCCACTCGGCGGTCGGCACATCCTGGCCGGGACGACGGTCGGCATTCCAGGAACGCTGGCCATCGGCGGAGGAGAAGCCGGCATTCCCGCCTTCCATCACCTCGGCCACACGGCAAGCCGGCGGATCGTCGTTGTCGCTCTGGAACATGTCGCCGAAGGAAGTCAGCGCCTGCTCATAGGAGTTGCGGTAGTTGTGGCCCACGATCCGGGCATTGGTGCCATCCGGATTCATGCGCACGGAGAAGCCGCCCACCCAGACCTTGCCATCGTCGCTGGGCTTGCCCGCGATCGATTGCGTATCCGAGTACCAGGTGCCGCCACCGCTTTGGTAGTAGCTGCTGCCCATCCGGAAGGTCTTGCCCGACTTGTCGGTGAAGATCCCGCCGCAGTTGCCGTTGTTGAAGTTCCAGCTGCCGTCCGGGCCCGCGGTCACACTGTGCAGCGAGTGGTCGTGCTGGCGGGCGTTGAAGCCGGTCAGCAGCACTTCGCGCTTGTCCACCGCGGGGTCATACTTCCGGTCGCCGTTCACGTCGGTGTAAACGATCAGATCCGGCGGCTGCGAGACCACCACCTGATTGCCGAGGACCGAGACACCGAGAGGTGACTCCAGGTTCTTGTCTTGGACGAAGACCTCGGAGGTATCCGCCTGGCCATTCCCGTCCGTGTCCGAGAGGACCACGATGCGGTCACCCTCGGGCCGGGTGCCCTTGGCGCTGCGGTAGTTCACGCCTTCCGCTACATAGAGCCGGCCCTCTGCGTCGAAGTCGATGTTGGTCGGGTTCTGCAGCATCGGCGTGGTCGCCCACACCTTCACCTCCAGATTGGAGTCGGGCGTGGAGAACATCTCCTCCGGCACCAGCGTGTCACCTTCTTCGCCCTCTTGCGGTGGCTTCTCAGTGTAGACGGCGAACTTCACGTCCGCGGCGGACATCTGGCCGTCCCGGATCATCCCGCCGTCGTCGACGCCCACCTTCGCGGTGAAGCCGCGAACATTCTCCGGCAGCTTGTAAACGATCACCGAGGCCGCGTGCGTGCCGATGCCCTTCTCGTAAGTCTTCTTGTCGATCGTCAGCGGCTTGCCGTCGACATTCTTGCCGACTTGGCTGGTTCCCCAGCCGGCCTCGGCGGAAGCCCAGGGCAAG
Organism: Haloferula sp. BvORR071; assembly: GCF_000739615.1. Taxonomy (GTDB): domain Bacteria; phylum Verrucomicrobiota; class Verrucomicrobiia; order Verrucomicrobiales; family Akkermansiaceae; genus Haloferula. Next base: position 23,568 of record NZ_BATP01000028.1, on the reverse strand, counting down.
TCCGTGAGATCCTTCGAGCTGCCGTCCTTGAAATAGATCTTCGGCTCGATCCAGTCCGCCCAATCGCAGGCGATGTCTCCGTTGTCGGAGGCCACCAGGTAAAGTTCCTTGGCGTCCTCGATCTTGGCCTTGAACTCATGGAGACGCGCGGACTTTGAGTTCATCGCCGGGCTTTCCGCCACCGGCTTGACCGGAGCGGCGCCCTTGGCCGCGGTCTTCCTGAGACCAGCGTTCTCGAACTTCTTCGGCCCGCTCTGGGGGAAGGCCGCCTCGCGCTCGGTTTGCACCGGTGCGGTAGGGAGCTGCTTGAATTCGCCGGCCTCAACCAGCTTCAGGCGGACCTTCTGGCCCTTGTCGTCGAGGTTCGCATTCAGCTCATCCTCCGTCAGCGGCTTGGACTTCACGCCGTCAGCCGGGACTTCGATCTTGGCGGTCCAGACGATCGCGTTGAGCACCATCTTGCGGAAGCCGTCGACCGACCAGTTCCGGTGGTAGTGGCCGCCGGAGAAGCCCACGCCGCGGCCGCCGTCCGGCCGCTCGACTCCCCACATCAGGGTCTGCTGCTTGCCCAGGCCCTCGACGCCGTACTGGTTCCAGAGATTGATGTAGCGCTTCATGCGCTCCCGATCGGGAGTTGCTGTCACCAGATCGAACACCTTGGACCGGTCCTCCCGGAAGCGGATGTTGTAGTAGAACTCGTCGTAGGCCTCGACCAGCGAGCCCACGCCGCGGGAGACCGGGTGATTCGGCAGGGTGTGGAGATCCGCCACCCAGTGAGGGTTCACCGAGAAATCCGTCTCGAATGCCCCGCCGATCCAAGGGCGGTAGTACTTGTCTCCCTCTTCCTTGGTGGGATGCACCGCGTAGTGCATGAACATCAGCCCGGTCCCGGCCTTGGCCATCTTGTCGACCTTGTCCCAGCCCTTGCCGACCACGCTGGTGCCGTCGGCGTAGATCACGAGAGCCTTCGCGCCATCAAGCACCGATTCGTTCGCGGGCCAGCCGTCGTAGACCTCGGCTTTAATGTCCAAGCCGCTTTCATTCAGTGCCTTGGCCAGTAGCATGCTGCCGGCTTTGAATTCGTGCTCACCCGGGCCGTGGCTGCGACCACCGGCGAGGAATACGATCTTATCCGCCGCTTGGGCGTAGGCGAGCAGCAGGGAGCTCGTGGCTAGCAGGCGAACAAGGCGCCGCATGGATTTTCGGGATTTCATTTCAGTTGGGTCAAAGAAGGAGTGGCTTTGGTTGGCACCGGGCGGGTTGAACTTTCCCATAAACTGCGGTCCGTCGCCTTCTCTCTCACGGAAAAGGCCTGAAGACCGGCATCGCTGCTGTTGGGATTGGAGTATCTCACCACGGCCGGGCGGGGCGTCGCAATCTACCTTTTGCGGTAGGAATGGAGTCCTGCGGGAATTTTGCCGACCTTGCACCTCCGCCGCCCCGGGCCAAGTTCCGCGGATGAGGAGACTCCTTTCCGCCACTGCTGCCCTCCTGGTGGTCTTGCCCTTTTCTGGATCCGCTCAGAGCCCTTCGTCTGATGGTATCCCTGCCTTGGATGCCAGCCTGAGCGGCTACGCCTACCCTTTCCCGGTACAGGTTCTGCCGCTACAGGAGCAGGGGCAGGCCTTGGAGATGGCCTACATGGACCTCAAGCCCGCGGGTGACCCGAACGGCAAGACCGTGCTGCTGCTACACGGCAAGAATTTCTCCGGCGCCTACTGGGAGCGCACCGCGAAGGAGCTCTCCTCCCGTGGCTACCGGGTGCTGATGCCCGACCAGATCGGCTTCGGGAAATCGAGCAAGCCGACTAATATCCAATACAGCTTCCAGATGATGGCCGCGCAGACGAAGGCTCTGTTGGACCACCTGCAGCTCGCCAAGGTCGAGGTGGTCGGGCACTCGATGGGGGGGATGGTCGGGACCCGTTTCGCGCTGATGTTCCCGGCCGCCACGGAGAAGCTGGTGCTGGTCAATCCCATCGGCCTCGAGGATTGGAAACGCAAGGTGCCCTACCAGAGCATTGATGCCGCCACGGCCGCGGAGCTCAAGAAAGGGCCGGAGTCGGTGAAGGAGTACATGCGGACGGTCTACTTCGATGGGAAGTGGAAGGAGGAATACGATTCCCTGGTCACCATCCAAGCCGGCTGGATGAAGGGCCCGGACAAGGAGAAGATGGCCCGGATCACGGCGATCACCTCGGACATGGTGGTGACCCAGCCGGTGCTCTACGAGTTCCCGGACTTGAAGGTGCCGACGCTGCTGATCATCGGCGAGCGCGACCGCACCGCGATCGGCAAGAACCTCGTGGCGAAGGAGGTGGCCGCTACGATGGGGCAGTATCAGGACTTGGGAAAAGCCGCCGCCGCCGCCATTCCGGGGGCCAAGCTGGTGGCCCTGCCGGGCGTGGGGCATGCCCCGCAGGTGGAAGCCTTCGACAATTACCTGAAGGCGCTCACCGATTTCCTGTAGTTGCTAGGTCCTTGGTGTGAATCTGTTAGCCACAAAAAGCCATGCGTCCGAAAAAACCGGTTGAATTCCCACCGATCAATATGCATTAGTTGCTCCGTCAGCCGCCTTTGACCTCCCCCAACGAGGCCAAAGGGTGTTCGGCGACCCCGCGCAGGGGAGCAAGTTGACGTGGGTACCGCGGTTCGCGGGACGGGCGAAGGCCCGACCGTCGCGGTGAATCGAAACTCTCTCCTGCACTTCACACATGTTTCTTCCCATGATGCGTAAGCAGCTCCGGCATCCACTCGTCGCTTGGACGGGTCGTCGCAGCTCTTGTGGCCTGATCGACCGAGCCCCGACGCCGGTCGGTCTTTGTTGTCGCTCCCCGCGTGGCTGAGCGGATCAGCCGGGAAGCCACCGGAGCCTTGTGCCCCGGTGGTTCCGACCGGCTGTGATTTGTCCGGCGTGAGCCTTAGTGCGGGCTGATCCGCGCCTTTGCGGGGTCTCTGCGTCCCGAACTCTCTGAGGGGAGGCATTTTGTTCTGATTTATACCTTAGTATGTTACCTTCCAAACTCCAAAAACCATTCGCGTTCCTCCGCTGGCTGCCTTTATTGGGCATCGCCGTGCCGAGCGCCGTGGCGCAGCAGCAGGATCCCGCGAAGCTCGAGTTCTTCGAGAAACGGGTCCGTCCGATCCTCAGTGAGAAGTGCTACGGCTGCCACTCCGCCGATACGAAGGCTGCCGGCGATCTGCGCGTGGACGATCTGAATGGCCTGCTCAACGGCGGCAACAATGGTCCCGCGGTGGTGCCGGGGGATCCTGACAAGAGTGTCTTGATCCAGCGGGTGGTGCACACCCAGCAGCGCCTGCTGATGCCGAAGGAAAGTGATCCGCTCTCCGGGGAGCAGATCGCGGATTTGCGGACTTGGATCGCGGACGGTGCGGCTTGGCCCTTGGAGAAGCTGCCGGAGGACCTCGGCAGGGTTAAGGCGAACTACGAGAAAAATCGTAAGTCGCACTGGGCCTATCAGCCGCTGAAGAAGCCGGCGCCGCCCGAGGTGGCCGACGCCTCGTGGCCGCAGAGCGAGATCGACCGCTTTGTCCTCGCGCGCCTGGAGCAGGAGAAGTTGCCACCGGTGGCGGATGCCACGCCGGATGTGCTGCTGCGCCGCCTGACTTTTGACCTCACTGGACTGCCACCCGCTCCGGAGGCCTTGGCTGCCTTTGAGCGCGATCCTTCGCCGCAAGCTTACGAGAAGGAAGTCGACCGCCTGCTGGCCTCGCGGGCCTTCGGCGAACAGTGGGGACGCCACTGGCTGGATGTCGCCCGTTACGGTGAATCCACCGGACCCTCGCGCAATATCCCCTATCCGCACGCCTGGAAGTACAAGGACTACGTGCTGGATGCGGTGAACCGCGATCTGCCCTTTGATCGCTTTATCCAGGAGCAGATCGCCGGCGACCTCTTGCCCGCCGCCGATGCACCGGAGCGGGACCGCCTGCTCACGGCCACCGGCTTCCTCGCGCTCGGCGTGAAGGACGTGAATCAGCGCTTCAAGGTCCGCTTCCAGATGGATAACGTGGACGAGAAGATCGATACCGTGAGCCGCTCTGTGCTCGGGCTCACCGTGAGCTGCGCGCGTTGCCACGATCACAAGACCGATCCGGTGCCGACCACCGATTACTACTCGTTGGCGGGCATCTTCACCTCCACCGAGGACGGGGCAGGGGTCCGCAACAAGATGGGCGGCGGTGGTCTCGACTACTACGATTCCCGTAACTTGATCCGGCTCTCGACGGATTTACCGCCGCCACCCGCCGAGCAGGTAGCCGAGCTGGAGGCGAAGGTCGCGGAGGCGAAGAAGGCATGGGACGAGATCCGCGGCACACCGGAGGGCCTGAAACCGGGCAAGAACGGCCAGCCAACCCAGCGTCCCTTCCGCGTCCGCTACGAGCGCGCTCAGGCCGATCTGATGGCTCTCACCGATCCCGCGGCCCAAGGCTACGCCGTCCACGGCGTCCGCGAGGCCGCCAAGATTGCCGATACTCAGGTCCGTATCCGCGGCGAGGCCGAACGTCTCGGTCCGGTGGTTCCGCGTGGATTCCTGACGGCCTTCGAGGTGCCCGGTGCGCCGACGGTGAATCCCGCGCATAGCGGTCGCCTCGAACTCGCACAGTGGCTGACCAGCCCCGCCAATCCGCTCACCCCGCGGGTGATCGCAAACCGCACCTGGCAGCATCTCTTCGGCCGCGGCCTGGTCGTCACCACGGACAACTTCGGCGTCACCGGCGACAAGCCATCGCATCCGGAACTCTTGGACTACCTCGCATCACGCTTCATCGAGGAAGACTGGTCGGTGAAGAAGCTCGTGCGCGAGCTGGTATTGAGCCGCGCCTATCGCCTGGGCAGCGACGAACCGGAAGACCATCACCTCAAGGATCCCGCGAACCGTTTGGTATGGCGTCATACGCCGCGCCGCATGGCCGCCGAGGAAATCCGTGACTCGATCCTGAGCGCCAACGGTCGCCTGCTAGATCAGCCGCATGAGGAACCGGCGGTGAAGAAGCTCCGCATGGTCGAGATCCGCGACAACGGCCAGGAAGCAAAGGCCGTGCAGGACCGCTCGGACCGCGAGTTGGCCCGCAGCATCTACCTGCCACTCTTGCGCGGCATGACTCCCAAGTCATTGGAGGCCTTCGACCCAGTGTCGCAGACCTTGGTCACCGGCCGGCGCGATGCCACCACGGTGCCGGGACAGGCGCTGTTCTTCCTGAACTCGTCCTTCGTGCGAGGCCAGGCACTTACCTATGCCGAGTCTTTGGCCAAGGAATCCCGCGCGGAGAAGGACAAGCTGCACGATCTCTACGCCCGGATTCTGGGACGCCAGGCATCCGAATCGGATCTGGCCCGTGCCCAGGACTTCATCGGGAACTTCGCAGCGAACTGGCAAGGCCAGCAAGCCTCGCCCCCAGAGTCAGTCGTTCAGCTTGCCGACAACGCAGGGCAAACCGGTGACGGCACGACGGATAACAACGCCGCCGTCAATCCCGACGACATGCCGCGCAACGACCTCACCGCGGTGGACACCTTGGTGGAAGCCAAGGACGCCAACTCCGCCGCCTGGATGGCGCTCATCCAAGCGCTCTACGCCTCCGCCGAATTCCGCTTCATCCGCTAATCGTCATGTCTCATTTCAAGTCTCCATTGCAGTCCCGCCGTTCGATCCTCAAGTCCGCCGGCATCGGTTTTGCGAATCTTGCGTTGGCTGGCCTCCTCGGGCAGCAGCAGGCCTCCGCCGGACCCCTCTTGCCGAAGCTCCCGCACTTCAAGCCGCGGGCGAAGCGCATCATCTTCATCTTCATGGAAGGTGCGATGTCGGGCATCGATACCTTCGACTACAAGCCGGAGGTCCAGAACAACGATGGCAAGAGCGGACCGGGCGGCGGTCGCATCACGGCCTCGAAGTTTGCCTTCAAGCAGTATGGCCAGACCGGCTCGTGGTTCTCCGAACTCCTGCCGAACATCGCCACCCATGCGGACAAGATGTGCTGGCTGCGCGGGCTGCACACGGATACCCCGGCTCACCCGCAGGCAGTGGTGCAGCTCCACACCGGCAGCGCGAATGCCGCACTGACCCGCCCGAGCATGGGCGCATGGCTGCTCTATGGCCTCGGCACGGAGAACCAGGACCTGCCGGGCTACATCACCATCAACCCCTCGCCAAACTTCGGCGGCACGGTGAATTACGGCAGCGCTTTCCTGCCCGCCCACTTCCAAGGCACCCGCATCACCGATGCCGGCTTCCTTGCCAATCTCAAGGCGACCTCCGCCGCGGGCTTGCAGCGTGCCCAGCTCGACCTCGTGCAATCGATGAACCGCGACTACGCGGCGCAGTCCGGTGCGCCGGACCCGGTCGATGGCATCATCGCCTCTTACGAGCTTGGCTTCCGCATGCAGGACAAGGTGCCGGAACTACTGGATATCTCGAAGGAACCGCAACACGTCCGGGATGCCTACGGCGTGAAGGATGGCCCCGGGGGTGCCTTCGCCCGGCAGGCCCTGATGGCCCGTCGCCTGAGTGAGGCGGGAGTCCGCTTCGTGGAAATCTGCCAGCCCGGCTGGGATCACCACAACAATCTCCACAAGGGTCTCATCGAACGCACTGGCAACGTCGACCAAGCAACATCCGCCCTTCTAACCGATCTGGAGCAGCGCGGCCTGCTGGAAGACACTCTCGTGCTCTTCGGCTCCGAGTTCGGCCGCCAGCCGACTTCGCAGGGCGCCGATGGCCGCGATCACAACATCACCGGCTACTCGATGTTCCTCGCCGGCGGTGGGGTCAAGGCCGGCTACACCCACGGCGGGACCGACGAAGTCGGCATTAAGGCGGTGGAAGGCAAGATGCACACCAATGACCTCCACGCTACGCTCCTCGCCCTAATGGGTCTGGACCACGAAGCCCTCACCTACTCCTACGGCGGCCGAGATTTCCGGCTCACCGACGTCGCAGGGAAGGTGGCCACCGAGATCTTCGCGTAAATCACAGGCAATCCATGCCGCCGGCGGTTTTCCTTCTTGGAAACCCCGGCGACCATGGATCGCTTCTGCCACATCTTCGAAGTTCATACCTGCCCGAAGTGCCGGCACGTCCACCAGTTGGTGGCTCCCGCGGTCGCGGGCTTTTTTGCGGCCGCCGCCGCAGTGGCGTCGTTCGCGATCTATTTCCGCTTGTGTTTCTGGTCCGAGCCCTTGCCGTGGTACTATCTCTTTAGTATTTACGCCGGGGAACTCCTCACGCTCTGGATTGCCGGCCAATCGGCTTCGGTGCTGATGACCCCTTTCCAGAGAATTCCCGCTTCCTGTCCGGGCTGCGGTACCCACGAGCGGCCCTTCTTCGCGGGCCGCTACTTCAAGCCCTCGGAGAGGCCTCACTGGACCGACAAGGTGATTCTGGCGGCCTTCATCGTCGCCAATGTGGGTCTTTGGCTCCTGATTCCTGGCTAACCAATCCCCATTGCGGGCCGGGCGGGAACCCGCTAGCTTTCGCCCCGGTGAAGGCTCCTTCCAAGGCCCGCTTCGAGGTCGTCCCTCAAACCGCACGCGATACCTTCGTGCTGCGGGAGTTCTACTTGGAAAAATTCCCGATCGGCTGGCACTTCCACCCGGAGATCGAGCTGACCCTGATCGTGGAAAGCAGCGGCCGCCGCTGGGTGGGGGACCACGTGACGAACTACGAACCCGGCGACCTGGTGCTGATCGGCACCAACGTGCCCCACTACTGGACCAATGACGTCGTCCCCGGCGGCATGGCGCATTCGATCGTCGTCCAATTCCGCACCGAACGTTTCGGCCCTGAATTCCTCAGCCTGACCGAGATGAAGCCGGTGGCGGCCTTGCTGCAGCGCTCGCTGCGCGGTATCCGCTTCCTCGGCAAGGACCGCGACCGGGCGGCGGAGAAGATGATGGCGCTGCGGAATGCCAGTGGCCTGACCCAGCTCCTCGATCTGCTCGCAATCCTCGGCCAGCTCGCCGAGGCGGAGGAGTTCGAACTGCTTTCCAGCCCCGACTTCATGCCGAAGCTGGACGGCGGCAGCGTCGAACGCGTGGACAAGATCTACGATTACATCTCGCGCCACTCGGCGAAGGACTTCAGCCATGCCGAGCTCGCGGACTTGGTAGGCACCAGCCCCTCGGGCCTCTCGCACTACTTCAAGCGCACCGTCGGCTGCACCTTGAGCTCATTCGTCGCGGAGGTGCGGGTCGGGCAGGCTTGCCGGCAGTTGATCCTCACCGACAAGCCCGTGTCAGAAATCGCGTTCGGCAGCGGCTTCGAAACCCTCTCGAGCTTCAATGCCTGGTTCCGGCGCTTGCGCGGGATCAGCCCGCGCGACTTCCGGAATTCCCACCGCAGGGGCGAGTGAACTAGACCGCAGCCATCGCGGCGGTCCGTTCGCGCAGCCGTGCATAGAGCGGGCACTCCGAGGCCACTTCGCGGACCTCGGTGACCAGTCCGTGCTTGAAGAGCGGCGAGGTCCTGGCAGCCTCGACCGCTTCATTCTCGCTGTCGAAGCTCACCATCAGGTAGCCGGCGACCGCTTCCTTCGATTCAACGAAAGGGCCGTCCATGACCGCGACTTGGCCGTTGCGCATCATGATCGACTTGCCGCCTTCCACCAGCGGGCTGCCGCCGATGACTTTCCCCTGCATCACCAGGGAATCGAACCAGCCGGTGACCTCGTCCATGATCTTGTTGACCTCGTCGACCGGGAGTCCTTCGTCCCAAGTCCCGTGGCGGAACAGGAACATGTACTGCTTTGCGCCCCGCTGCGGATTCTCCGGCGAGCCGATAGGGTGGTGTCCACTGATAGGCATCGAGGTAAAATGGTTGAATTGTTCTGTTAGGGTGTCGGGGCCGCTTCGGCGGCAAACTTCATCTGGGCAAGGCCCTTCTCGAAGTCGCCGCCGACCATCTTGTCCATGTTCATGAACAGGCCGAAGGCCTTCGACATGAAGCCGTTCTTGCCGCTCATGGTCCAAGTCACCTTGGTGCGGTTGCCTTCCGGCCTGAAGCTGAACTCGGTGTCGTTGGTCGCCGCCATCGGCTTGAGGAACTCCAGCTTGATCTTCACCAGCTCGGGCGCGCGGCTGTCTACGATGGTCATGCGCCCCTCTCCCACCTTGCTGTCACCGACCCACGAATACTTCGCGCCGGGGCCGGCTGCCGGGCCCTCGTAAGTCGTCTTCATGTTCGGGTCCAGCTTCGCCCATGGCGACCAGACTTCCCATTTGTGGAAGTCGTTCACTTGCGCGAAGACAGTGGCTGCCGGCGCGTTGATCGTCGTCGAGCGTTCGATCTTGAAGTCCGCCGGCTGCATCGAGATCACGACGATCAGGATGGCGACGACGACGGCGAGACCGATGAGGATTTTGCGGAACATGACAAGGTGGGGAGGGAATTGATGAGGCTGAGGTTTAAGGCAGGACGTTGATCATCCAGGCAACACCGAAGCGATCGGTGACCATGCCGAAGCAAGGCGACCAGAAGGTCTTACCCAGAGGCATCATGACCTGCCCGCCGTCTGAAAGCGAGCCGAAGATCTTCTGCGCATCCGCCTCGCTGGCGGGATTGAGCGAGAGCGACATGCCGGTGAATTTCGATGTGCCCACGTCTTCATTGCATTGTCCGTCGGAGAGCATCAGCACGCTGTCGCCGATCTTGATGCTCGAGTGCATGATGTTGTTGTCGGGAGGCGTCGATCCGCCCTCACACTTCTCCGGTGACTCGCCGAAGCGCATCAGCATCTGGACCTCGGCGCCCAGGGCCTTCTTGTAGAATTCGATCGCTTCTTCGCATCGGCCGTTGAAGCCCCAGAGGTATGGTTCGATTTTCATGTGGTGGTGGTGGTCGGTTTGGGGGTGGAATCTCAGGTTCCGCAGATCCGACGAAGCAGCCCTGAGGAAAAGGACAGGGGGCTGCGCGGAATTGCGGGAAATTTTGCTCAGGCCTCCACGATGGTGGTGAAGCCGCCGTAGGCCATCTTCTTGCAGTCGAAGGGCGCGCTCTCTGGCGTGCACATCTCCGTCATCCGCGGATCCGCCATCACCTTGGCGTTCACCTCATCGCGGTGCTCACGCGATTTGTAAGTGATGTAGGCGAAGACCACCGTCTCATCCGGACCGGCCTTGGCGAGCGTGGGGAAGGGCAGGACCTCCTTCACATCCAGATCCTCGCCGACGCACTCCCGGTACTCCAGCGCGCCATATTCCTTCCACACCTTGGCGGCCTTTGCGGCGATGGTCTTGTATTCCTCGAGCTTGTCCTTGGGGAGTGGCAAAACGAATCCGTCGACGTAAACTGACATGGCTTGTTGGGGTTCGGGTTGGTGCTTGTTAGAAAAACTCAGGACTTCTTGCACTCACAGCAGGACTCGCCGGCCTTCTCCTCGTAGCGGTCGTGATAGCGCAGCCAGTCCTGCTGATCCCGGCGGCCCAGCGGCGTGAGGTCGAGGTAGTGGATGGCACCGAGCGGTCCCTCCAGGCCGCGGGAGTAGGTGGAGTAAGTGTGATATACCTTCCCCGCCTCGTCCTTGATGAAGACGCTCAGGCCCGGCAGCTCCTCATGCGGATAGGGGCTCGTGCCATAATTGTAGCCACTCTTCCCGTCCTTGATTTCCTCCGGGGTGAAGGTCACGCCGTAGTCGTAGTTGAAGCTGCTGCCGTAAGAAGAATACCAGTCGAAGCCCCAGCCCATCCGCTGCTTGAAGGGCGCGATCTCCTTCCACGGAGCGTGGGACACTGCCACGATCATCAGGTCATGGTGCCTCAGGTGCTGCAGCGGCCCCTCGATGTGGTCGGCCTGGTAGGAGCATCCCGGACAGGCCTCCGTGTCGCCCGGCTTGAACATCAGGTGGTGCACGATCAATTGGCTCCGCCCTTGGAACAGGTCCTCCAAGCGCACTTTCCCGCTTGGCCCTTCGAAAACATAATCCTCGTCCACCTCCACCCACGGCAGCTCCCGGCGCTTGGCACTCAGCGCGTCGCGCTCGCGGGTCAGCCGCTTTTCCTCCACCAGCAGCGCCTTGCGCGCGGCCAGCCATTCCTCGCGGGATACCACGGCAGGGGCTGCCGCCTTTGATTCGGATTTTTCGATCGTTTGCGTGCTCATGGCTCAGGTCTTCCAAGAACGACGAACGGGGAGGCCCTTTATTGGACACTCACTGCAAAATTTCTGCACGCTCCACCGCCAATCCTGCTTCCGCAAGGAAAGATCGCCCCATCCGGCCTCGCCCTAGGCCCCTGGGCCTCACGAGATTGTCACACTTCCTCGAACTTCCCCGCATCACGGTTCTTCCGCACCTTGCCCGCCGGGAAAATCGTCCCGTTCATCGCCAGATACACACCCTCCGGCAGCGATTGCACCGCGCCGAGGGCCAGACCGAGATTGAAGACCGCATCCGTCACCCGGAAGCGCGCCGGAGCCAGCGCCCCTGTTAGGACAATGGTTTTCCCCGCGATTCCGCGCAGCGCCTCGGCCGTCACGCTCATGGTGTCCGTGCCGTGCGTGATCAGGATCCGCTGCTCCGCCGCCTCCTCGCAGGCCCTGCGAATTGCCTGCCGGTCCTCGGGCCCCATCTCCAGGCTGTCCTTCCGCATCAGCGGCAAGAGCCGCCACTCCAGAGCCACCCCCGACTCGCGGAACACATGCGGCACCGTTGGCTCGCCCACCTCATACTCCGACGAGGCGTCGAAGTACACCTTGTCGATCGTACCGCCGGTGGTGAGCACGAGAAGCATGGCGGGGATTTGAAATCACCGGCCTTAAATCTCAAATTTCAAATTTGAGATCCCGGATTTCAGATCTGAAACCACGGCGCTTCCGGTGTTTCCGCTCAAGGCCGCGTGACGAAATACCCGCGCTGCTTCTCCGAAATCGGCAGCCCCAGCTTCTCCATCACTTCCAGCATATCCTCCCACACCCGCCGCTTGTCCTGCGCGCCGGAGTTGTTGTGGAGCAAGTAGGCCGGGTGGTAGGTGACCCGCACCGGGATGCCGGAAAACTCGTGCCATTTCCCGCGCATCGCGGCCACCGAGCCGCTCAGGCCCAGCAAGCCTTCCGCGGCGGTGCCACCGAGCGCCACGATGCAGCGCGGCTTCACGATCTCCACCTCCGCCCGCACGAAGGAGATGCAGGATGCCATCTCCTCCAGCGTCGGCTTGCGGTTGTTGGTCGTCTGCCCGTCCATCGCCGGGCGGAATTTGACGATGTTCGAAATATAGACCGCCTCGCGGGCGAGGCCCATCGCCTTCAAAATCTCGTTCAGCTTCTGCCCTGCGGCGCCCACGAAGGGCTCGCGCTGCTGCTCCTCCTGATAGCCCGGGGCCTCACCCACCAGCATCAGTTCCGCCTCGGGACTGCCCGTGGAGAAAACCATCGTGCTCCGCAGGGATCCCAAGCGCCGCGCCGGTTCCCAGTTCTCGGCCTGTTTTGCCAGCGACGCGATCCGTTGGGCGGCGCTGCCCGCGGCGGGAGCGGCCACTTCTACCACCGGGGCTGCCTGCGGCTTCGGGGCTTCCTCCAAGACGACCGCCCGGGCAGCTGCCGCTGTGGCAGCGGGCGCGGGTGTCGGAGCTTGGGCGCGGGCCGGATTTTTCGCCCGGCGGTGCAATTCCCTAAGCAGTTCCTTCGCCTGTTCATCGAGGTGGACGGTCCTCACCCCGCGGGCTTCTTCCCCGCGCAGGAATTCGATCAAGGTTTCGGCTCCGCTCACAGCGCGATGCTAGCCGGCCGGCCGCCCCGCGCAATCCTGCCTTTCCGATTCGGAAAGCTGCCCCCGCTTATAATTGACCCCGCCGACCCTTTTCCCCCATGGTGCCATCGCGTTCAACGCGTTTTCATCCATGTTCAGCCGCATCTCCAATCTGATCAAAGGCTTCCTCGGACTCTTCATCGGGGGGCTCGAAAAGAAGAACCCCGAGGCCCTGCTCGAAGTGGAGAAGGAAAACCTGCGCAAGCAGATCAGCGAGTTCAATGCCGGCCTCGCCGCCCACGCCGGGCTGGTCGAGCGCCTGATGGGCCAGGTCCGCAAGCTCAACCACGAGGAAACCGAACTCAAGGCCCGCACCAAGGCCCTGCTCCAGGCCGGCCAGCGCGAAGCCGCCGGTGAGGTGGCCCTGCAGTACAAGAACACCGACCAGGCCCATGACGAACTCGCCGCCCAGCTCGAAGCCGCCGAGAGCCGCTACAAGGAACTGGTTCGCGCCCGCGACGTGGCCGTGAAGGCCGCCCGCGACAAGATCGAGAGCCTCCGCCGCGGCATCGACGACATGAAGGTCCAGAAGGCCATGGCCGAACTCAACGAAATGGCCGCCGGCATGGTCGGCTCGATCGGTGGTTCCGGTGACACTCTCAACCGCCTCGAGGAAATGGTCGAGGACGAGCGCAGCAAGGCCGCCGGCCGCGCCCGCGTGGCCCGCGACAGCGTGGACATGAGCAGCACCTTCGTGAAGGAAGCTGAGCAGAAGGCCCTCGCGGACATGGCGCTTGCCGACTTTGCCGCGGCCGAAGGCATCGAGCTGAAGCCAACCGAAGGCACCGCCGCTCCGGAGACTCCGCCCGCCCAAGGCACCATGGGTCCAGTGAGCCAATAAGGGGATGAGAAACGGTGCTGGCGGCTGGACTTGGTCTAACCGTTGGCGCTTGCCGTTTCCTGCCTTAGCTTCCGCTGAATGAACCCCGAACTTCCAAGCCGCTATCAGGATGCCGGCCAGTGGTATTCCGCGCCAAACCTCTGGCGGAAGATCTCCCGCTGTGCCCTCGTCGCCGGGAGGAAGACTGTCCTCACCGCGCTCACCCTCTACCATTGCCTGCGCGACGCCGAGACGCCCGCCTGGGCCAAGGGCGTGATCATCGGCGCCTTGGGCTACCTGATCCTGCCCGTGGACCTCGTGCCGGACATCATCCCCGGCGCTGGCTACAGCGATGACTGGGCCGCCCTCGTCGCCGCCCTCGCGACCGTCGCCACCTACGTGAAGGACATCCACAAGGTGAAGGCCGCCGCGCAGACCGAAAAGATCTTTGGCCTGAAGGGTCACTAAGATCTTCTTCTTACGTGCTCCAGATAGCCGCGGCGCAGCCGCCCTCGGACTGCTGCGATGATTCGCAGCTTTCGAGTGCATCTAACAGCCGGCAGCTCTATCGGAACGAATCAGTCCCGGCACTCCGCCACCGCCCAACATTCGCGCGCCTGCCTCGACCTGAGTGATGCCTTCGCTCTTCCTGGCAGACACAAAAAAGGGGGACCTACCGGTCCCCCTTTCTCGTTTGATCTTACTCTTGGCTCACTTCCCCGCCTCCGGGTGCGCCTGCAGATAAGCATCCACATCCTTGGTCACCACCAGCTTGCCTTGCATGATGGCCCAGTGTCCCGGGAAGGTGCAGACGAACTCATACACGCCTTCCTTCTCAGGAGCGGTTAGAGAGAGCGTCTCCTTCTGCCCGGGTTCCACCAGCTTGGTCGCATCGAGGACCCGCGAGTCCTTGTCCGAGACATAGGCGCGGCCCTTGCCGTCCAGCTTGTCGGGCGGATTCGTCTGCACCGATTCAGCCACCGCTTGCAGGGTCCCGGGTTGCACGAAGACCAGGTTGTGCGGCATCGCATCCGGGTTCTCGAAGATCACCTGGAAGGGCTTGCCCGCTTCCACCACCAGCCTTGCGGTGTCGAAGCGCAGTTGCTCGCGCACCGCCTTGATCACGAAGGAATTCACCCGCAGGTCCTTGAGGACCTTGCGCGCCACTGAGGCTCGCGCCGGCGGCATCAGGCCAGCGAGGTCGTTCGCCACCTGCACCACCTCGATATAGTCCTGCGAGGTGCGGTCCTCCGTTGGGATCTTCTTCGCCCAATTCACCAGTCCGCCCGCAGCCGGGTCGGCCAGCTCGGCGTTCCAAGTGTTGCGCGGCAGTTGGGCGATGCCCTTGGCCGCGGTGGCCACCTGCTGGTCCTTCTGGATCAGGCCCACCAAGCCGGCGAAGACCTTCTGCGGTTCCTTGCCGATGCTCGTCAGTGCTCGGATCGCGGCACGATAGAGATCCGCGGAAGGATCACTGGTGACTTCGATCCGGCTGCTCAGCTTCGGTGCCGGGTTGGCCGTCTTCTTGAAGATCTCGCGACGCTGCGAATCCAGCACCGTGAGAGTGAAACGGTCGAGCCTCTCCTCATAGCCGCTGCGGTTCCATACGGTCACTGCCGTCACCGGCTGGTCGGTCTTGAGGTCCACTTCCCACCAAGGATTCTTCTCGCCCTCGTTGGTGTGGGTCTGGGTTCCGGATTCGTAGCCGGCGTCGGTCTTGCCATCGATCGCGTGTTGGGCGACGCCACCGTGGGCGGTGCTCGATTGTTTGGCGGCGCCGCTGGTCGCGACGTTCACGCCGTTCGCGAAGACCTGCACTTCCGCCAGGGTCAGCGTGCCATTGCGCGGCAGCTCGATCCGCACGTAGCGGGCCTTGCCGCCCTTGCCGCTTTCCAGCGCGCTCTCGATCGGCTGCGGCATCTTGCTCAGCAGCGGCAGAACCTTGTCGAAGGCGGTGCCACGCAGGGCGGGATCCGTCACCAGCGGCAGCGCTTCGAGGAAGTCGGTCATCGCTTCCGGTGATTGTCCGGCGCTGCCCCAAGCGGAGTCGATGCTACCATCGATCGCGATCAAGGCGGCCAAGGCGCTCTGGCGCACGATGTCGGCATTGGCCTTGCCTGCCAGTGGCTCGATCTTCGCCCGTGCGGCCTTCAGGTCCGCCGCGGGTTGCAAGAGCATCAGTCGGCAGAGGTCCGTCGCCGCCCCGCTGCCACTCTTCGCCACCGGCGCGAGCACACCCAGAAGGGTCTCCAGCGCGCTGCTGTTCTTCAGCTTTGCCAGCTCGGTGAGTGCTTCCGTCCGCTGTGCCGCCGGCACATCGCCACGGGTCAGCAGTGCGGTCAGGGTCACGGGCGACTTCGGCAGCTTCGCGAGTTCCGCGCCGTTCACCGAGCCCATGATGTAATCGATCCCCGCTGGATTGTCCGCGGCCAGTGCCTTGCCCTGTGCGATCGCATCCTTCCACCACGGCGTCAGTTGCCGCATGGTCTCCTTGAGGCAGTAGTTGATGTAGTAGTCGGCCGGGTGCTTGAGCGCGGTGAGCGCTACGTCGGCGGCTTCCCACTGGCGGAAGTAGCTCGCCACACGGACGGCTTCCAAGCGCACGCGCGGCGCCTCGTCATCGGCCGCCACCTTCAGCAGTTCGATTGCATTCGGCACCCGGTCACGCCAATAGCCCATCACGCGTACCGCTTGGGCCCGTGCCCGCGGTTCGGGTGACTTGAGCTCACGCTTGAGCAGGTCGAGGTCCACCACGTTGTGCCACTGGTGCACCCACAGGGCTTCCAGCATCTGGTGCTCGAAGCCAGGATCCTTGGTGTCGAGTGTCTTGATCCACTCGTTCACCCCGCGGATCACATCCTTCGAGTCGTGCTTGCCGAGCTCGATCTTCGCGCGCATCCGCACGTTGTCCTCGGGCTCCTTCAACAGTTCTAACAGCTTCGCCACCGGCTCGCCGTCGATCTTCTTCGGCTCCAGCAGCGGACGGCCTTCGTAGGTGATGCGGTAGAGGCGGCCGTGCTGGTGGTCGCGATTCGGGTCGCGCAGGTGGTGCTGCAAGTGACCGATCAGCATCTGCGACCAGTCCATGAAGTAGAGCGAGCCATCCGGCGCCACCGAGATGCCAGAGGGGCGGAAGTTCGGGTTCTTCGCGATGTCCGTGGAGATCAGGTTCTCCAGCGTCTCGCCCTTGATGCCCGAGCCCTCTTCCGTGAGCTTGGCGCGGAAGATCCCCTGGATGCTGATCACGTTGGTGTTCAGGAACGAGCCCTGCCAGTCATCCGGGAAATGCCGGCTGCTCAGGATCGCCGTGCCGGGGCAAGGCCGCGAGGGACGATCCCAGAAACGCTGCATGCCTGGGTGCGCCCCGGTATCGAGGTGACCGCTCATTGCGGGGCCGAAGTAGTTGTCGTTGCCCGTCGCGTCGGTGATCAGGTCATTGCCCCAGTAGTCGAAGACCCGGCCGTGCGGGTTCGCGAAGCCGTAAGGCGCGTGGCGCATGA
Organism: Haloferula sp. BvORR071; assembly: GCF_000739615.1. Lineage (GTDB taxonomy): Bacteria > Verrucomicrobiota > Verrucomicrobiia > Verrucomicrobiales > Akkermansiaceae > Haloferula. The sequence continues at coordinate 6,490 of NZ_BATP01000028.1, read as the reverse complement.
ACTTGCCGGTATTCGGCTCGTAGCGGTAGATCCCGCCGTCCTGGTTGCGCACCGGTCCGTTGAAGGTCTCCACGTTGCTGCGGTGGAAGACACCATCGCTGAGATAGACCGCACCGCCCGGCTCAAGGCACATCGAGTTCGTCTCGTGGTGCGAGTCCGCGGCATCCAGGCCATGCAGCACGCGCTCCTTCACGTCCGCCTTGCCGTCGCCATCGGAGTCACGCAGGTAGATCAGGTCCGGCGATTGCATCACCAGCACGCCATCCTTGTAGAACTGGAAGCCGGTGGGGCAGTTCAAGCCATCGGCGAAGACCGTCGTCTTCGCGACCTTGCCGGTCTTCGGATCCAGATCCATGACCAGCAGCTTGTCGAAGTTCGTCGTCGTCGGCGACGTCTCCGGGTAGGTCGGCCATGCCGAGATCCACAGTCTGCCCTTGGTGTCGAAATTCATCTGCACCGGGTTGATCAGCTCGGGGATCGTCTTCTCGGAGGCGATCAATTCGACTTTGCACTTCGGCGGCAGCTTCAGGTACTTGATCGCTTCCTCCGGGTCCATGTAGGGGACCTCGTCCTTGCGGTTCGGCGGGACCAGATTCACCGCGGGCAGGTTGTCGTCGGCCACCTTCAGGTCGCCGCCCTTGGCCACTGCCCACACACGCTTGTCGCGGTTGGCGGTCTTCACGTCACGCTGCGCCATTTCCTCGCCCAGTGTCTTCGCATTGGTCACGCCCTCGTAGGCGATCCGCGAGCGGTCGCCGTAAATGTTGTATTGGTCGACGGTGCGGTAGCGGTGGTGCCACTCGATGTTCTTGTCCAACACGGCCGAGCGGATCTTGCCGAGCAAGGGATCCTCAAGGGCCGGCGGCTCCTTTCCGAAGAGCGCGCGGAATTGGATCGGCGCAAGCTGGCGATCGCCATCTTCCGTCAAGTGAATGCCGTTGATGGTGAGCGGCGACCCCGCCTTCGCGAACATCTCCTTGGACGGCGTGAAGAGATCCACGAAGGGCACGCCCTTCGCCTTCGCCACTTCCGCCATTGCCTTGGTATAAATCTCCAGGTTCGCGTTGTTCGTGGCACCATCGGAGAAATTCGGATCCTTCAGATCCTCCTGCGCGATCGGCGAGAACAGCACCAGTCTGGGAGCGCCCTTGCCATCGTAGTTCGCACCCTTCTGGGTATCCAGGTACTGTCCCAGATCCGCCTTGAACTTCTCCAGGCCATCCGGCCCGCGGAAGGACTCATTGAAGCCCCAGTAGGCGAAGATCACATCGGCTCCGAAATCGGTCCCAGCCTTGTAGATCACGTTCGCTTCGCCCGGCTTGGTGCTGTCGCCCTTCTTCATCGAAAGGAACCACTCCGTCGGCGGCACGTCCGCCGAGCGCGGCTTCACGCTCACCTCGTCCGCCGAGAAGCCCAAGTTGCGGACCGTCAGGTCCAGATCCGGATAAGTGCGGTGGATGAAGGCCTCCAGCCACGCGTGGTGCTGCTGGCGATCCGCCAAGCCGCTGCCGACGATCGCGATGTGATCGCCCTTCTGGAGCTGCACCAAGGGTTCTGCCGCGATGACCGCACTCGCGGTGCAGACCATCACCGCCCCAGCGCGGCCCCAGTAGTTCATTCGATTGGAAATCATGAGAAAACAGTTCAAACAGGTTCTATGGGATAAAATGCCACGGATGCCAGGTCGGAGCGTTCGTGAGGCCCGCAGCTACGGCATGCGGATCTGCGTTTCTTTCGGATTTTGTGGACTTCTCTGCAAGTGGGCAGATCTGCAAGGCTATGAATTTTTCACTGAAGCTTTGCGTCCAGCGGGTGGTATTCTGGCCGCGCGCCGCTTCCGTCATGATCCGCACCATTCTCGCCCTTTCCCTCGTCACCAGCCTCCACGCTGGTGTGGGAATCGATATCGACGCCTTTGGCAAGAGCCTCGGCGGCTGGGAAGCCAAGGGCAAATCCGCCTGCGACTACGACCTCTCCGGCTCCTCCTACCGCACCTACAAGCCGGAGATCACGCCGACGCCCGATGGCGGGGTCTTCGCCTCGCTCCGCATCGACCACCTGCGCGGCTGGCTCTCCAGCAATGACCACGCGGTCCTCGAGATCACGGTAGGCAAGGATGGCTCGGTCGTTTCCGCGCAATCGAATCTCGCCCTGCAGGGCCAGACCATCGCCAGCGATGTGATCCGCACCGGTGGCACGGTGGCAGGTGGTGCCCCGGTGGTCGGCGGCGCCATGAAGGTCGGCGCCGATCTCACCGCGGACCTGACCTCGAAGATCATGCGGGAAAAGATCGTCGAGCCCGGTCGCGTGAACTTCCCCGCCGCGATCCGTCACAACTACAATCTCCTTTTCCAAGCGATCCGCACCCAGCAAGACGCCGCGGCAGCTCCTGCCCAAGCGGACAAGCCCGCGACGCCGGAGCCCATGGGGCCGCCTAAACCTGGCCCCGGTGCTGCCCCCCTCGAAGTGAAGGGCGTCGGCCAAGGCCAGCCCCTCAAGAAGTAGCTCCGGAGTGTCGCTCTCCGGGCGTCATTTCTTGGGCCAAGGGACTGCGTCCGTCATTCACGCCCAAGGTTTCAGATCTGAAGTTTCAAATTTGAGATCTGGAATTCCCGGTCTGTCCGCCGACAAAAAACGGGCGGGTGTTGCCACCCGCCCGTCTTCGAATTGTCAGTCAGTCGTTCAACCGCGGACTCCGCTTACGGGCCAACGCGGAAGAAGCGCTTGTAGCCTTGCTTCGTGTCGATCACGTACGGGCTGGTCACGTTCAAGTTCGTCCACGGCGGCATCAAGGTATTGGAATACTGCAGCGTCCCGGCTGGCCAGGTCAGCGTCAGCAGCTTCGCCTCGGCATTGGACAGTTGGAACGAATCGATCTCCCAGCCCTGCGGCGTCAGGTTACCCGAGGTATTCGGGTCTGAGGAGGAGATGAAGCGGACCTGTACCGTGTTCCCGCTCACACCTGTGCCCAGGGTGCAGGTGCTGGTGATGTAGCTGGGATGTCCCGTGGAGTTCTCCACGAAGGCCGGCTGACCTTGCAGGGTCGTGCCGGAGTCACCGCGGACGGAGCCATTGTAGCCGTTGAGGCTGAACGACGCGAGCGGGACCCGGGTGAAGGCGGCGCCGTTGATGCTCACATCCACCGCACCACCGTCATAGAAGTCCGGCTCGAAGCTATAGCGGTGGTTGAAGCTCAGCGTGATCGGCCCGGACTGGGTCAGGGTGTAGATCGGGCTCATCAGGTAGGTGGTGTTGTCATTGCCACCCGCAGATGCCTGGCCGTTGCTCCGCCATGCGCCGTTGCTGTAGACCCAGTCCGCTTCGGGTGAAACCGAGGCGCTGTTCGCGAAGCCGCCGCCATGCGTGGCGAAGGTCTCGTTTCCTCCTGCTGGCGGTGGCGTCGGAGTGATCACGACTCCCAAGCCCGCGTTGGCTTTGAGCAGCACCAGCGAATTGCCGGAGACCAAGGTGAGGTTATACCCGGCCGGTTTCCCGACGACATTTGGCAGCGCCCCGTCGATCGTTCCGGTGCAATGCGCGATCTCGTAGGCAGACGCGGTGGCACCCCCGGCCAGAACGGTGAACACGATCTGGGATCCCGGTTGGAAGCTCAGCCCGCCGTTGGCCACGATCTTGTCGCAGGTCGCGCCGTCGATGTCGCAGCGGTAAGTCCCGTTCATGGTCGTGTTGCCTGCGGTAAAGGTCGCCACTCCGGGACCAGGCGTGATGCTTGAGGCCCCGGCAATCACCAGCGGCCCGGGAATCGAGCCGGTGGCTTCCAAGGTGCCACCATCGATCCGCAGGGTTCCGCTGAAGGTGTGCGTAATGGCATTCGCCAAACGCAAGGTTCCGGTCCCGGCCTTCGCCAGGATGGCTGCCTGCGAGTTCGCGGCAGCGGCATCGCAGTTCTCGATCTCAGCATTGATGATCAGATCCGCCGCCGGTCCCAACAAGGTGTCCGGCACCGTGATGGTGTGGGTGGTGGATGTTGTCGGAGCTGAAATCGACATCCCGGCATTTCCGGTAGTTGCACCACTGCCGAAGGTGATGGTGGATGCCGTCGAGCCGCTCACCGTGATGTCACCATTGAGCTGGAAGCTCTCCCCGTCGTAGGCGCTGCCGCCACCAGAGTAGGGGAGGTTGATCGTGGCTCCATTCAAGTTCAGGTTCCGCAAGTGGTGGTGGCTCTGGCCGCCTGCACCGGTCGCCGTGCTGCCGCCGGAGACCACGTTGAGCGTGCTGCCATTCAGCGCCACATCCACCGAGTTGGCGGCGGTGGGCAAGGCGTTCACCCCGCGGATTTCCATCGTCGCGCCGGAATTCACCGTAATCAGCTTGTTGACGGCCAATCGGTTCGCTTGCTGGCTCCCGTCGAAGGCGGTTAGGCCCGAGTTGATCGTGACCGTGCCACCGACCGAATTGGCACCATTCACCACCACGCCATTCCGGTCGAAGACTTCATTCCCCGCACCCGAGATCGGGCCGACGAAGTTCAGGTCACCGGTGCCGGTAGTCGTCAGCGTACCGCCGGCGCTGACCACCGTCGGGCTGTCGTAGGTGGTTCCGCTTGCTTGCTTCACTTCCAGGGTGCCGCCTTGGACCTTCACGGTGGTGACCGGCGTCAGGCTGCCGGTGGTGCCATTGCCGACGCGGACAGTCCCGGCATTGACCACCACGCTGTCCATGCTCACCACGTCGTTGGCGAGTTCCACTGTGCCGGTGCCACTTTTCGAGAGGGTTGCTCCGGTCGGGCCGCTGATTGAGAAGGGCCCTGTGAAGCTGTAGTTCTTGGCTGTGCTGTTGTTGAAGATCAGCGCTTTCGGGAACACATCGGCGGCCATGGTCACGTTGCCGGACGCCGGTGCCGTGTCGTCGAACTGGACCGCGTAGTCATCCGAATAAACCGAGGCGACGTTGCCGGTTAAGGTCTTCCAGTTCTGCGAGACTCCCAGATCCCACTGCCCGGCATTTGAGGGCGCGTTGCCGGTCCACTTCAGCACTGCCGTCACGAACACGTCGGTCGCATCGCTGGTGCTCGTGCCACTGCCATTGGTGACTTCCACCGAGTAGGTGTAGGGCGCGCTGATCGGGTTGTTCGCCGCCGCTGAGTTCACGGTGTAAGTCCGCGAGGTCGCACCCGGGATCTCCGTATTACCGAGCTTCCACTTGTAGGTGAAAGGCGGCGTTCCCGTCGGATCGATCGATAGCGTGTAGGGCTGCCCTTCCGGAATCTCGCCGGCGGGCGAGACCGCAGGGAAGGTATCCACGAAGCCCGGGCCAACATTGCCCAAGGCGGTGTCGTAGAATTGCTTGATCCGCCCGGAAGTCACCGCGTGGTCGAAGATCGCGACCTCGTCGATATCACCGCGGAAGTAGTCGCCCGTCGCCGCAAACACGCCGCCGCCGCCAATGTTGAAGTTGTAGGTGGAAGTTCCGTAGCTGCCAACCGTCGAGGTCACCGTCTTGGACAGCACACCGTTGAGGTAAAGCTGCACCTTGGTCCCATCCGCCACGTAGGCGATGTGGCCCCACTGGTCATCGCCGAAGGGGTAGGGGGCATCGGTCAGGATCTGTCCGGATGCCGAGCTCCATGCCTCGATCTGGGTTCCATTGTTGGCATCGCCGAATTCCAACAGGTCATTCTGGCCGAAGTAACCGCCGCGCGCGGAATGCGTTACTCCCCGCTTCACCCAGCCCATCACCGTAAAGGCGGTGCGGTTGTTCAGCAGCGGCTGGAAGCTGCTCACGTAGCCGTTGGCATTCTGCAGCGAGAGGGCGGAATTGCTCGCACCGAAGCCGGAGAACCCGGAGCCCGTCGCCGGACCAGTGGTCGAATTCTTCGCTCCGGCCACGTAGCCGCCATCGGCCGCGCTGCCCAAGGTGCCAAGGTTGTCCGCCGGCGGCGGGGTCCGCGGCACGAAAACCGCCTCGTTCAGGCGCCAGTAGCCCACCGGCGAGTTTGCCGCTACCACCGTGTCGTAGGAGGTCGGGGGGGCGGGATTGATGCCGTTGTTGTAGTGCGCCAGAACCTGCGCATCGCTCAGCACGGAGGTGTAATAGGCCGGCTCATCTATACCGCCCTGCCAGGCAAAGGCATTGTCGGAACGCGAGCCCAAGGTGAGGGGCATGCTGGTGTTCGGATCAAAGGCCCGGTTGTTCGTGCCGCCAGGTGCGATCACCGCGCTGGTCGTCTTCAGCACACCATTCACGTAGATCTTGGCGACCGAGGCGCTGTTGTCCCAAGTCGCCACCACGTGGTGCCAGGCACCGGCGGTCACCCCGGCTCCCGAGGTGATGCTTGCTGCGATGGTCGCCGCGTTCTTGTTGTAAGTGCGGAAATTGAACCCGGTAGCCGCGTCGCCCTGATAAATGAGCCAGCCCTCGCGCCCGAAGGTGTCGGTATTCTCACGCCAGGAGGCGATCGGGCAGATCAGCGCACCCGCCGCGGGAATAGCGGTTGGTTTCAGCCAAACCTCTACGCTGAAAGAGC